>CAVWTS010000013.1:0-272311 GCA_963757995.1 uncultured Solirubrobacterales bacterium | reverse complement strand
GGTATCGCGCCGGTCAGTTTCGAGATTTCATGAGTGTCACTGCCTCTGATATTGGCGCGACAGGGAGTGTCTGATTAAATTGGTGCTATTAATTATGTCCCGGCTCTCACAAATTTTGGCGAAGCGCCGCAAGGCGAAAACAATAGTTCCTATTTCTCGATTAATATCCACCAGCTCGGCGCAAGCCCAAGCAATAGCACACTCACGCTCATTGATGGTCATCGCGCTCCGCTGGGAGATACAAACCACGTATTAGTTCAGTCCAACATGATCGCTCCGGTTGCGGTCGAGCGAGTTGAGGTGTTGGCGGACGGCGCATCGTCCATCTATGGTTACGGACGCCATCGCGGTTGTCGTGAATATTATAACGCGCCATGATTTCCAAGGATTGCAATTGTCGTATCAAGATGGTTTTGCCCAAGGCTATCAAAGATCTAACGCGAGCATCCTGGCCGGGGCCGCTGGGGCGGCGGCTCGATGATGTTTGCATATTCTTATTCGGAATTGGGCGCTCTTGCCTACGGCTCGCGTCCTTTTATTACGCACAATCATATCCCACAAGGCGGCACGAACTTTGACACTTTCAACTGCTCCCCGGCCTCTATCCAGCCGAGTGGCACCAGCGGTATCTACATTTCGCCGACTTCAACCACATCCGTGGCCAACCGCTCGGTAATCCAACCTGCGCGTTTCGGGGTATGTCGATATTCTTTCGGCCGAAATACGCAGCAATATACTCACCAAGGTAGAACAAAGGTTCGGCGATCTGACCTTAGGCGCCGAGCCTCGTGCCTCAATTCGTCCGACAGAACTGTCAACTCCGATGGCTCTATTACGGCGACCGTCTTTCGCACCGGGTCACAGGCAAATCCCTTCTTTGTGGACGTGCCCGGTAGTACGGCGACCCAGGAGACTATTCGCTGGGATAGTGACGCGCTGCTGGGGCGGAGCCGGTGACCAATCAGGGCGCCAATACCGGCTATCTCAGTGCCCATGCGGATTACACATTTGATAATTGGCATATCAGCGCATTGGCATTGGTCGGCATGGACCACAGTTACTCCTATGGCTCTGGATCCCTTTGCGCGAGCTGCGCCTATCTCGCGCTTAATGGCACCGTGCAGAGCAGTGGAAGCACCACGGCACCGGCTATTCCTGGCACGACCAATGTAATTCTGGCCTTGCCCCTCACTACGTCGAATGCTCTCGACATATGTGGAATCACCAAGTGGCAATCAGACTTCCGCCTCCGTCATTGCGGGTTTGACGATTCTGCCACGACAGCGGACTATTACGACACATTCAACCAGTTCAGGACTGGCCGTCGATGGCACCTTGTTCGACCTACCGGCAGGACCGGCCCGCGTCGCGGTGGGAGGCGAAGCGCTTCTTTATGACCTCAACGAGAAATCTAGACGTCCCAAGGCACCGGCCCCTCCAGCGTTGGCGGCGCCTCGTTACATGTATACAAGTTCGGCCGGACGGTGCATGCAGCATATGGGGAACTGGATATTCCCGTCGTCGGAACGGCGAACTCGTTGCCATTCGTGCAGAGCTTCAATGTCGATGTTTCGGGCCGGTACAACTCCTATTCCGATGTTGGTTCAACGTCCAATCCGAAAGTCTCGTTCGACTGGACCGTCATTGAAGGACTTAAACTCCGTGGAAACTGGTCCACATCCTTTGTGGCACCGGCAATGGATGTCCATGGTAATCAATTTGGTAATCACGGCGGCTCAGGATATACAAATTCGAAGCCACGCAATTCGCCGTTCCAAGTTCTGCCTATCCGAACGCGTCCTTAATACCGGGCGTTAGCTGCGCGGCCGGTGCCTGCACCATACCCGCGACGGTACAGGGCCTCCAAGTCGCCAACGGTAACGTCAATATCAAGCCAGAAACGGGACACGGCACAGCACTTGGTGCCGACATCGCGCCCGATTTCTTCCCAGGCTTCGATTTTAATATTACATGGTTCAACCAAAGATTTATCGGCGGATCGACCGCGCCGGGTCTCTCGACTATTGTCGGCTCTCCTGCACTTCAGAGCGAACTGATCTTCTATCCCACTGGAGCCACAGCGGCGCAATTAGCGGCACAAACAGCACATATACCGCAATCAGGTTCCGTGCCTTCACCCATCTATTATATTTATCAATTCTTCCAACAGAACGTGGTCAACGTGCAGATCGGGGGCCTGGATATTGCCGCCAATTATCAATTCAGCACGGATAACTTTGGGACATTCGAAATCGGCGATTCACTTACAGAGTTCCTCAGATATAAGGAAACGGCTTCCGGTGCTCCCCCCACTTACAGCGTCCTCAACACTTCGGGCTTCAATCAAACTTTCCCTTCCGTCCAGACACTTATGCGTGTCAGCTTTGGCTGGAATATGGACGAATACGAGGCCGATCTATTCATCAACTACACTGGCTCTTATCGGAATTGGTCCGCGAACACGGTGAACCCGATCTTGCGCAACGCAGCCAGCGCTCCCATAGGCGGTGGTGACGCGGTTAGTTCTTATGCCACCGTTGATATGCATTTGGCCTACGATTTTACAACCGGCATCCTGGGTGACAGCCAGGTATCCATAGATGGCACGAACATTCTCAGTAGCCATCCGCCGTTCTACAACTCGACGAATGGATACGACAATTATGAGGCAAATCCACTCGGGCGTGTCATCTCGATTGGATTGCGGACAAAGTGGTAAAGCAAAAAAATATGGCTGGTGCCCCTTTTTCCCAGACAGCACGCCGCGTGGTACTAAGGCAGATGAAAAGACCAGGAGAGGACCATGAATAAGCCAATCGACAAAAGAACGTTTCTAACCACCGGTGTTGAACTCGGCATGGGGCTCGCTGCAAACACTACATTAGCTCAGGAAATGCAAAGCAAGCCGAAACAGGCAATGGGCTTAGATGACCTCGGCCGAAGCGGCGCAAACCTCCCAAGAGGCGCGCATCCCGTACGCAAAGCGAAAACTACGAAATTGTTTCTTACTCCGCCGAGCTGGCCAAATGCGATCGCGACCGACCACCAGGGTCGAAGAATTCTGGGTCGCCGAACAGCGTCACGATGGCGCGCAGGAAGCGGTGTGGCTCCTCGACTGGAATGGCAAGGTTCTGCACAAGCTGATGACGAATGCCAAGGACACCAGCGGGATGACCTTTGGCGACGGGTTCATCTGGAGCGGGTCGGTCGGTAAATCCATCAAGGGGCATGGCGCTGTTCCCACGAAGAAATCTCCCAGACCGATATGAACTCGAAACAAGTTCCCCATCATCGAATTCCATTTGGTCCTCCGGACAATGGCGGGGCTTGCCACGGCTTGGCTTGGCAAGACGGCAAATTGTGGATCAACTCCAACAGGCTCGGGTGCCTGGTGAAGATGGATCCCAAGAGCTGGACAGTGGAATATATGTTTCAAGCGGCGCGGTTGCCGGACTGGAGTCAGCGTCTACACGGACTGGAGTTCGACACCAAGACCGGCTTTCTCTGGCAGGTATGTGGGCACCAGAAACCTGAAGTGCCGGGCTATGACGGGTATACACCGGGACTTTTGAAGTACGACGTCGCGACAGGTGAAGTGCTGGAACGGGTCGAGTTCGTACCTGGCTCATGCGATATGCATGACGTCGCAATTCACGATGGCCAGTTCTACGGCGTGGACGCTGGCGAGCACCCGGGTTGGTCGATTTCTGTTCCCGAATATCAGCGTCCTGGATGGCCCCCGCTTAATAGCCCGTCGGGCGGTTATATATTTCAAGATCGATATGATCTGAGGTTGATACAACGATGCCCGTGAGGCCCGTTACGAAGGTTACACGGGGGGAAGCAGAATGCTATATCTGCGCAAAAGGGAATTTCTTGTTGCAACAGCTGGCATCGCCGCTGGTTTAAGTCCCATCGCCGCATCTGCACAATCTGAGCACGAAAAGGCGGCCCACATTCGCGTCAAACATGGCTATCGGCAGATACCGCGTCGTACGCGCTAAAACAACGGTTCTATTTAAAACTCCAAACGCCAATGCTGGCTGGCCGAACGCCCTGGCCCTGGCTCCGGACGGCTTGTGGGTCGGGGAGCAGAGGCACGATGGAAGACCGGAAGCAGCCTGGCTGATGGACTGGGATGGCAAGCTTCTTAAGACGGTAATGACCCAGTCAAAGGACACGAGCGGCATGGCTTATGGCGATGGTTATATTTGGATGGGAGCCAATACGGACAAGGTGAATGGTTTCTTCCAGACGGATATGAATTCCAAGCTTATCGCGGTACATCAAATACCCCTTGGCCCGAAGGACAATGGGGGCAGCACTCACGGAGCGTTCTGGAAGGACGGAAAGATCTGGATCGTGGCAAACCGATTGCGCGCGATCCTGCGCGTCGATGCCAAGACATGGGAGCCGGAGTTTCAGAATTCCGATAATTCTTCCTCCCGATCGACCGCGGTTCCATGGCATCGCGTGGGACAATGGCGCGATCTGGGTTGTAATCGGCAATGACAGCAAAAGATATGAAGAAGGTCGCCCGGGGCTAGCGAAGCTCGATGCCGCGAACTGGAAGAACTTTCTCTTTGAGATAATCGACTTCTTACCCGGGTTCTTGCGATCCCCACGGTCTCACCATGCGCGATGGTGTTCTCATCAGTTGTGATGCTGGGGAGCATCCGGGTTGGCCAGTGGGCACCAATACTGTCGGAAATCTCTCATTCCAGAACCGGCGGAAATAGCCCCCTATGGCGGCTCAATTTCGCAAAATCGATTTTGTCTAGGGCTAGCTATTACGCCGAAGGAACGACCTAGAGCGCTTTGCCGCGTTCGATAGGTAGAATTCGGCTGACAGACTTTTGGTGCGGTGACACCGTGGAAGACCGGCGGTGGAAATAGTTGGGCGAGATCAACTGCCCATTTTGCGCAAAAAGCCGCTATTCGGCGCGATCAAGTGAACCATCTTGATCAATTAGCGACCTTAAGAGACGGCGAAAAGTTAAAGAACTTTTTTGATCGGCTCCGGCTTACGGTGGGACAAGGGCTCGACACATCCCGGACGAACTAGAAGAGGCACAATCGAGCGAATACGCTCTTTTCGAGACGATGTTTCTTCGCCTTTGGCGCGTCAGCGCGAAGGATCAACTTCATGACCTTGCTATCGCGTTTGACCGATTCAGGAGCACACCACAGAGCTTCGATTCCATCAAATATTCCCCGAACCGTCTCACCAAGCATGGCCGCACGACCCCGGACGCAGACGACATTGCAAAACTTTTTATTGACGAATGAGCCCCAACCGCGCGATCAGCGACGGCCGGCCAGCGCATTATCTTCCACCGCTAATAGAAAAGTTTCGAGCCCTTCTGTGTTTTAAGGCACGATGCATCCCCTGCTGATCCAAAATCTGGAATTGGATAGCTAGATTTTTTTTGGGAGAGCTGGAAAGGCAATCGCGAAACGCCTGAACGGAATTCTTTCCGTTTCCCCGCCTAGCAGCCTCTATTGTTGCGTTTGGTAAAGCCCAATACGAAAGTGGACTGAGCGATGCCGCGACGGGAGACAAATTGGTCGAAATAGCGTTCGAACGAGTCTTTACGGAGCGGCCCCCGATAGCCCCCCGAGGGGTAAATGGTGGGCGGTATAGGGATCGAACCTATGGCCCCTACCATGTCAAGGTAGTGCTCTCCCGCTGAGCTAACCGCCCCACCGTCCGGAAGGGGGCTTCTATAGCGTCGGGGTATGCCGGGGCGGCAAGCCTTCGGCCAACAGGAGGCGCCGGCAGCCGGAACCGGCCCCCGCCGGTTCCGGCCAAACGGCCCGGTTTCAACGCTCGTCGGCGAGGCTGAAGGTCACAGTGGCCAGGACATGGCTGACCACCGGAACCCCGTTTTCCAGGGCCGGCTTGTAGGCCCAATGCGCCATGATCCATTGCTGCGCCGTCTGGTCCAGCTCATCGCGGCCGCTGGAGCTCACGACCTCCGCCTGGGTGACCCGGCCCTCGGCTGACACCGTCAGCCGCAAGGTCACCTTGCCTTCCGCGCCGATGCGCCGCGCGATCGGCGGATAGGGCGGCACGGTGTGGGTGGAAACAATGCCGACCGCGGCATGGATGATATTCTCGCGCGGCCCCGTGCTGCCCGTGTCGTTTCCTTGCGGCAGAGTCGCAGTCGTCTCCGCCATCGCCTTTCGCGGGCTGCTCACGTCAAAAATTCAGGCTGGTTTACGACAGGGATATCAACTTTCGCCGTCATCTTCGGCTCCGGTGGCTTGACACGGCGGCATCTCCGTTGTCATGCGTCGGGACAAATTCGAAGTCGTGAATCATCGTCGGCACATGGCTCGCCAGCCCATGGGCGAACAGCCAGACGCCTGCCAGCTGTAGACCGATCGCCATGGCGAACAGCGGCGCGCGGCGCGAGAAAGATTGATGCCTGTCGAAAATGATGTGTGAAGGACGCTCCATATTTCCTCCTTTTTGCAGCCGGCGCAGAGCCGCCGGCCTGTGAAATGTTACGCTTGTTTTTGCCTGGTTTATATGGATAAAATGCAGTCACGGCCGCTGGGAAATCAGCGTCGCGCCGGCGGATGTGGTTTTGCGCGCTAGGCCGCCGCGCTTGGCCTCGACAATGGGCGGGGCGCAGATTATTTGTCTGTGTACTGATTAAATTCGCCGGCGCTCCGGCTCGTGCCTACGAGTTTTCTGTTGGCACGCTTCGGCTCGCGCCTAACGGCTTATGCCGCCTTCAGCATGCGGTCCACTTCCACGACGATCTCGCGCAGGTGGAAGGGCTTGGAGAGTACCTTGGCCTGTTTGGGCGCGCCGGAAGCCGGATGCAGCGCCACGGCGGCAAAGCCGGTGATGAACATGATCTTCAGGGCGGCATTGCGTTCGGCCGCCCGCTTGGCCAGTTCGATCCCGTCCATGCCCGGCATCACGATATCGGTCAGCAGCAGGTCGAAGGTGAAGCCCTGGATGCATTCCCAGGCTTCGCCGCCATCGCCGAAATCGGTGACGACATGGCCGGCCTTGACCAGCGCCGCCGCAAGGAACTTGCGCAGGGATTCGTCGTCTTCCGCCAAAAGGATATGCGCCATGCCAGCCCGCCCGCCCGTCTCCTTTATAAAAGCCTATACAGGGCAAAGCTGTAAACTGTGGTTAACAGGGAATGCTTGCCAGCCCCCCGTTCCGATGCAACCTTTGGGCCGGCAACGAGTTTAGACCCTCATGGCAGCCGAACCCGACCCTGGACCTTTTCGCCTGGACCGCCCGGCGCGCCAGACCGTGCCCTTCCTGTTCGCCTCGCCCCATTCGGGGCGGCGCTATCCCGCCAGCCTGCTGGAAAATACCAGGCTGGACGCCATCGACCCTGCGCCGTTCCGAGGACGCCTTTGTCGACGAGCTGTTCGCCGGGGTGGTGGAGCTGGGCGCGCCCCTGATTGCGGCCCAATTTCCCCGCGCCTTCCTGGACGTCAACCGCAGCAGCAGCGAGCTGGACGCCGGCCATGTTCGATGCCGCCCTGGGCCTGCCGGTGGATGCGCCCAGCCCCCGGGTGACGGCGGGGCTGGGCGTGATTCCCCGCATTGTGCGCGACGGGGCGGAGATCTATCGCGGCAAGCTCGACGCGCGCGAAGCCGATGCCCGGATCAGGCAGCTTTACCAGCCTTATCACCGGGCCCTGGCGGCGCTGATGGAGGAGACCCATAGCCGCTTCGGCGTGGCGGTGCTGGTCGACTGCCATTCCATGCCATCGGCGCTGTCGGTGCCCGACATCGTGCTGGGCGACCGTTATGGCGCCAGCGCGGCACCCGCCCTGACCGCGCGTGCGGAAGCGGCATTCGCGCGCGAAGGCTTTTCGGTGGCGCGCAACACCCCTTATGCCGGCGGCCATACCACGGTGCTGCATGGCCAGGTGGCTGCGGGCTGCCATGCGCTGCAGATCGAAGTGAACCGGGCGCTTTATCTGGATGAAGACAAAATCGTCAAAAAGGCCGGCTTTGAATGGCTGCGCCAGCGCCTGACGCGGGCCTTGAAAGCAGTCGTGGCGCATGCCGCTTTCCAGCTGGGCCGCCCGGATTCCCTGCCGGAAGCGGCGGAATAGAAAACGCTGCATCCCAGCCGCCAGCACTACGCGGCAAAGTTTGCGCGTCTTGCGCCAGAGATTTTGGTCCGTGGGCAGGAGCGAGGAGCGATGTGGGCTCAGATGCCCATGAGCGACGAGCAACGCCGCCACGGGCCGAAAGACCGGCGCAAAAAAATGGCCGCTCCGAAGAGCGGCCAAGTTCAGGGAGGAAACGCCCAGGAAGGGCGGCGGCCTCGCAATCAAGGATCGCGATACCGCGCTGCAACAATATGCCGAAGTCGCGCCCTGTCTGCAAGGCACAAAGTATAACAATTCTAGACAAAACGCCGCAGAAACCCTGGAAAAAATCGTCACAATTGCCTGATTTTTCCTCATTTGCTGCCTCCTTCGGCACCGCCGCAGTGCAGCATTGCGCAAACGCGGTTAACGCGGCAGATTCATCACACCGTCGCAACCACGCAACAAAAAATTCGCGCGGGTCAGCTATCTCCCGCGGACAGTAAAGGCTGGAGACACCCGATGGCCGAAGTTGCGTGGTTCGAAAATGTGCTGGGAAGCTTCAATCCGCCCCGCGTCCGCGCACCGCCAGCCATCGCGACAGACACCGCCCGCTTCGCACGCCATCGCACCATCTTCGTCTCCGACACGCATCTGGGCACGCGCGGCTGCAAGGCCGAGGCCCTGGCCGATTTCCTGGCGCACAATGCAGTGCGACACGCTGTTTCTGGTGGGTGACATCGTCGATGGCTGGCAACTGAAGCGCCGCTGGTACTGGACGGACGCGCAGAGCCAGGTGGTGGCCGAAATCCTGCGCAAGGTGGATGCCGGCACAAGGGTGATCTTCGTGCCCGGCAATCATGACGAGTTCGCGCGCGATTATGCGGGCAGGCTGTTTGCCGGCGTCGAGATCATCAATGAAGCGATCCACGAAACCGCCGACGGCAAGCGGCTGTGGGTGCTGCATGGCGACCGCTTCGACGGCGTGATCGCCTATGCCAAGTGGCTGGCCCATGCCGGCGACTGGGCTTATGGCATGGCGCTGCGGCTCAACGACATGCTGTTCGCGCGTGCGCAAGCGGCTGGGCCTGCCCTACTGGTCGCTGTCGGCCTTCCTGAAGCACAAGGTCAAGAACGCCGTCGAATACATCTCCCGCTTCGAGGAGATCGTGGCGCGCGAAGCCGAAATGCGGGGCGTGGACGGGGTGGTGTGCGGCCATATCCATCATGCCGAAATCCGCCGGATCGGCGGCGTCCTCTACCTCAATGACGGAGATTGGGTTGAAAGCTGCAGCGCCCTTGTCGAAGATGCCCAGGGGACATATGGAGATTCTTCGCTGGGCAGATCCTCAACAGAGACACGCCCCCAGACCTGCGGGCGGCATTCCGGTTGTGGCTGCCGCAACCCGCCAAGGCCGCGCCTGTACCCGCGTAGAACCAGGCGGCTGGAGCCGGGCCCGCTCCCCGGCGTGGCGGCCCATTTGAAAATCCTGATCGTCACCGATGCCTGGACGCCCCAGGTCAATGGCGTGGTCCGCACGCTGGAGACGCTGGGCAAGGATCTGGCAGCGCTCGGCCATACCGTGCGCTACATCACGCCGCTTGGCCGGCGCACCTTTCCGCTGCCCACCTATCCGGAAATCCGGCTCGCTTTGTTCCAGCGCAGCGCGCTGACGCGCGAGATCAGGGAATTCGCGCCCGATGCGGTGCATATCGCCACCGAAGGCTCGCTGGGGCTGACCGCGCGGCGCATCTGCCTCAAGCATGGCATCGCCTTCACCACGGCCTTCCACACCCGCTTTGCCGAATATGTCCATGCGCGCTTCCGCATGGTGCCGGAACACGTGATCTGGCGCTGGCTGCGCTGGTTTCATCATCCCGCCACCGCGGTGATGGTGGCGACCCAGACCCTGAAGCGCGAACTGGCCGAGCATGGCTTCAAGCATCTCAGGATCTGGTCGCGCGGCGTGGACATCGAGAAATTCCATCCCATCCCCGGCGAGCGCCTGCCCTATGAAGGCCCGATCTGGATCTATGTCGGCCGGGTGGCGGTCGAGAAGAATATCGAGGCCTTCCTGGCGCTCGACCTGCCCGGCACCAAGGTGGTGGTGGGCGATGGCCCGGCCAGGGGCGCGCTTGCGCGGAAATATCCGGACGTGAAGTTCCTGGGCGCCCTGTCGGGCGAGGCGCTGACAAAGGCCTATGCCGGCAGCGATGTTTTCGTCTTCCCCAGCCGCACCGACACCTTCGGCCTGGTGACCCTGGAGGCGCTGGCCTGCGGGCTTACCGTGGCCGCCTATCCGGTGGAGGGCCCCCGCGACGTGGTGGGCCCGGAAGTCCCCGGCGGCCCCGATGTGGCGGTACTGGACGAGGACCTGCGCGAGGCCTGCCTGGGGGCCCTGGAGCTGGCCCGCAAGCCACAGGGCCTGACCCCGAGGGCCTTCGCCGAAAGCCATTCCTGGCGGGCCTGCACGCTCCAGTTCCTGGGCAATATCGCGGTCGAGCCCGACCTGGATCAGCCCGGCCTCAACAAGGGTTAATCCGGCCGCCGGACGGCTTTATCGGAATGGCGCCGCTGGGCTAGAAGGAACCTCGCAAGCCCGGTATCCGCAAAGCTTCCCATGACCGCGCCAGCGCCCGCCTGACGGCCCGCGAATATGCGTTTTTCGGCCTGGGGCTGCTGTTCTGGGCGGGCTTTGTGATCCTCTTGGGCAAGGACACGAGCTGGGACTTCCGCAATTATCACTGGTACGCGCCTTATGCCCTGCTCCACCACCGCATGGGTATCGACGTGGCGGTGGCGCATCAGGCGAGCTACTACAATCCCTATCTCGACGTTCCCTTCTACTGGCTGGCCACCCACACCCGTGCCTGGGTCGCGCTGGGCATGCTGGGCGCGGTGCAGGGCGCCAACCTGATTCCGCTCTATCTGATGGCCGTTCCGCGCTCAGGGTGGAGGCGAGCCTCTCGGACCGCAAGATCATGGCCGGCGGCCCTGTCCCTGCTGGGGCTGGTGGGCGCGCTGACCCTGACCGAATTCGGCACCACCTATTACGACAATGTGATGAGCGTGCTGGTGCTGTCGGGGCTCGCCATCCTGGTCCTGAACCGCGACACGCTGCGCGAGGGTCCTTTGGGAAAGGCGGCAGGCGCTGTCGGCGGCTGGCGGGCCTTCTCACCGGCATGGCGATGGGGCTGAAGCTGCCGGAGATGCCCTTCTGCATCGGCTTTGCGGGCGCGCTGCTGGCGCTGGGCGGAAGCGGAAGCATCAGGCGGCGCGGCTTGTGGCCGGCGGCATTGCCGGCGATTGCGGGCTTCCTGATCTTCAGCCGGTCCCTGGATGCTCTACATGTATCACCTCACCGGCAATCCGCTGTTTCCCTATTTCAACGATTATTGGCGCTCGCCGCTGGCGCTGCCCGCGCCCTATCGCGACCTGCGCTTTGTGCCCACCCATTTCTGGCGCGCAGCTTTTCTTCCCCATCCTGTTCACGCTGGACTGGCATGTCGCCGACGATCTGGGCTTCCAGGATATCCGCGTCTGTGTCGCCTATATGCTGGTGATCGCGGCGGCGGCTTGCTCTGGCTTGTCCGGCGCGAAAGCCGCGATCCGCTGCTCGACAAGCGCGTCACCGCCATCCTGTTCGTCTTTTCGGCACTGGCCTATTTCGAATGGCTGAGAACCTTCGCCATTTACCGCTACATCATCCTGTTCGAGATGCTGGCGCCGCTTCTGATCATCGGCGCGGTGGGGCTTCTTCCCCTGCCGCGCAAGAGCCGTTATCTGATCCTGGGCGCCATCGTCGCCTGCTGCCTGCTGTCCGCCCGCAGCGATTTCCTGGAGCGGGCGCCGGTAGAAGATCCCTATGTGGATGCCGCGCTGCCGCCCATCCCCCGGCCCGACCACACCATGGTGCTGATGACCGGCGACGCACCCATGGGCTTCATCGCCACCACCCTGCCGCCGCAGATTCCCGGTGCTCCGGATCGACGGCTGGATGGTTCAGCCGCGCGACGGCACCGTGATCACCAGGGACATGATGCGCCGGGTCAAGGCGCAGCTGGCGGGCGGCGGCGACCTTTATCTGATCGCCGACGCAGGCGACATGGCCCGCGCCCATGACGCCCTGGCCGACTATCATCTCGCCATCCGCTGGCCGGAGTGCCAGCAATTCGATACAAACCTGATCGGCACCTACCAATGGTGCCCGCTGGCAAAAAAGAGCTGAAGGGCGGAACTCCGTGAAAGTCGCAGTGCTGGTGCCCTGCTACAATGAGGAAGCGGCCATCGCCACGGTGGTGCGCGATTTCCGCGCCGCCCTGCCCGACGCCGCCATCTATGTCTATGACAACAACTCCAAGGACCAGACCGCGGCGCGCGCGGCCGAAGCCGGCGCGGTGGTGCGCAACGAACTGCGCCAGGGCAAAGGCAATGTCGTGCGCCGGATGTTCGCCGACATCGAGGCCGACATCTATGTGCTGGTGGATGGCGACGACACCTATGACGCGGGCGCCAGCCCCGCGCATGATCGCGCAACATGATCGGCGAGGGCGCAGATCTCCTGACCGCGCGCCGCGTCCATACCGAGGCGGCCGCCTACCGGCCCGGCCATGTGCTGGGCAACCGCATGCTGACCGGCCTGACCGCGACGCTGTTCAATGTGCATCTGTCGGACATGCTGAGCGGTTATCGCGTCTTCTCGCGGCGCTTTGTGAAATCCTTTCCCTTCACGGCCGAAGGCTTTGCCATCGAGACCGAACTGACCGTCCATGCCGTTCGGCTGATGATGCCGATGTCGGAGATGGACACGCGCTACAAGGAACGGCCGGCGGGATCGGTGTCGAAGCTGAACACCTAGCGCGACGGTTTCCGCATCCTGGGCACCATCGGCTATCTGGTGCGCGAGGAACGCCCGCTGGTGTTCTTCTCCACCATCGCGGCCCTGTTCGTGGCCGTCGCCATCCTGATCGGCGCGTCCGGTGGTGTCGGAATATTTCCAGACCGGGCTGGTGCCGCGCCTGCCGACCGCGGTGCTGGCCACCGGGCTGATGGTGATCGCCTTCCTGTCGCTGACCTGCGGCCTGATCCTGGACACGGTGACGCGCGGCCGCTGGGAGGCCAAGCGCATGGCCTATCTCGCCATTCCCGGGCCCGCAAGCCCTCCGACGTGACCCGGCTCCGAGCCGCGATACGCGACGGTCTCTTCCTGCGCGCACTCTTTCATCCGGCTTCGCAGTGATCGGCGCGCTGCGGCTATGTGGTGGGCTGGAACGTGCTGGCGCTGGCCATCTGGGCCGCTCAAGCTGGATTTCGCCGCCGGCAATGCGCCTGGCGATCTTCATCGCCATGACCTTTACCTGGCAAGGCAACCGCTATTTCACCTTCCGCGACCGCCGCGCCCGGGGACTTTCCGGCATCCTGCAGGAATGGCCTGCACTTCCTGGCGGCCAATGCCGTGGGCGCGCTGGTCAATATCTGGCCGCCCTCGGTCGCTGGTGCATTATCGCCGCCGCCCCGTTCAACAACAAGTTCGTCGCCCAGGCCATGCGGCGTGCTGGTGGGGCTGATATTCAATTTCACCCTGTCAAAGAAACTCGTGTTCAGGGGACCGCTTTGACAGGATCATCGCCATCACCGGCGGCGGCGCCGGCATTGGCCGGGGCATTGCCTGGCATTTTGCCCGGGCCGGTTATGCCGTCTCCATCACCGATTCCGATCGCCAGGCCGGCAAGGAATCGCTGCAGGTGATGCGCGAGGCCGGCGTGAAAGCGATCTTCGTGCCCGGCGATGTTTCCAGGCCCGCCGATGTCAACCGCTGGCTGGCCCAGACCAAGACCAAGCTGGGCTGCCCCGATGTGCTGGTCAACAATGCCGGCACCGAGATCCGCAAGGATGTGCTGAAGCTGTCCATCGCGGAATTCGACCGCGTCATCGCCACCAACCTGCGCGGCACCTTCCTCTGCTCGCAAGGCGCGGCGAAGATGATGGCCACGCGCGCGGTCCCAAGTCCATGGAGCGTGGCGTGATCATCAACATCGCCTCCACCCGCGCCTTCATGTCGGAGCCCGGCACCGAGGGCTATACCGCCTCCAAGGGCGGCATCGTGGCGCTTGACCCATGGCATGGCCATCAGCCTGGCCAGGCATCGCATCCGGGTGAACTGCATCAGCCCCGGCTGGATCGAGACCGGCGACTGGCAGAAGGCCAGCAAGGCGAGAGACCCGCATCATTCCAAGGCTGACCGGGACCAGCATCCGGCGGGCCGGGTGGGGGTGCCCGAAGACGTCGCCAAGGCCTGCCAGTTCATCGCCGAGGATGCCGGCTTCATGACCGGCCAGAACCTGATCCTGGACGGCGGCATGACGGTGAAGATGATCTATGTCTAGGCGCCGACAGCTGGCGCCAGGAACCCCAAAACAAAAGGCGCCGGCTTGCGCCGGCGCCTTTTCTATTTGTAAACACGGCCGCTCGCTCAAGCGCACGGCATGCCACGCTCTTAGTGGTGCGCCGCCAGCGCCCAGAGATGGGCGACCATGGCATCCTTCTCCGGCGTCTTGACCTTGTTGAAGGCGGCTTCGGCGTCACCCTTCTGGCCGGCGGCGAGATAGGCCTGGCCCAGGCGGATCTGGGCATTGGCGGCGTCCTTGAGCGGCTTCTTCATGCCGTTCTGGATCACGCCGATGGCGTCCTTGGCCTTGCCTTCGCCGATCATGTTCTCGCCGACCTCGACCAGATCGTCGCCCTGGGGCGCGGCATTGGCGGCGGCCAGAGCCTTGGGCTCATTGGCGAGGTTGGCGGCAGCCATCTGCTTGGCGGTCGCCAGCAGGCGCATGGAACGGTCGTCGGTCAACACCTTGGCGGCGACGCCCTTCTCCAGCGCGGACTGGGCTTCGGCGGCGAATTTGAACTGCATGGCGAACTGGGCCGAGCGAGACATAGTCGTCCTTGCCGCTCATGCTGCCGGTCAACAGGCGCAGGCGGTTGATGTCGAGCGTGTTGTGGTCGGACAGGCCGCGGGCGCGCTCACCCAGCTTGAGCAGGCCGACCCAGTATTCCGGCTTGCCGGTACGGCCGACCAGCTGTTCCAGCGCCGGGCGCTGGGTGGCCTCATCGCCGGATCTCATAGGCGCAGCGCGCCTGCAGCTCCAGCGCGGTGTCGTTGCCGCCCAGCGTCTTGGCGTAGCGCACGCAGCCGGCATAGTCGCCGGCCTTGTAATAGGCCTGGCCGATGATCAGCTGCGACTGGGCGTCCGAGCACATTGTTCTTGCGCAGATATTCGGCGTCGGCGATCACGTCCTTGAACTTGCCGGCATTGTAGTCCTGGGCGAACTTGGCCTTGGCGCCGCCGGGCGTGTTGGGATCGGCCGACGACATCGCGATCGCACTCTTGAACTGGTTGATGATGGCGGTGTCGTCCGGCGTGGACTTGACGGCTTCGGCCTCGTTCAGCTTGGCCAGCGGCGCCCTTGTAGTTCTTGGCCGCGATCAGCGCCTGGGCCTCCTTGAGCAGCGGGCCGACCTTGGCGCTGACGGTGAGGGCCTGGGCCGGGGCGGCCATGACCAGGGCCGCGGCGCCGGCGGTGGCGGTAGCCAAGAAGGATCGCCGTCAGAGCGGCACGCAGTTTACGGACAGGCATAACAAGACCTCTTTCGCGTTCATCACAAAAAGGGAAAGCGTGCGGGGTTGCCGCACGCTTTGTCACCCACGGCTGTGACCCTCACAGCTTAATTATACTGGTCGATCCCGGAAAAACCAATATGGGTCGCACCCAGGCGCTGGGCATCCGCCAGCACCTTGGCGACGGCGTCATATTTGGCCAGCCGGTTCGCATTGACGTGGATTTCGGGCTGCGGATTCTTGCGGGCCGCATCCTCGAAATAGGCGTCCATGGTGCCACGGTCCACCGCGGTTCCATTCCAGGTGACGGTGCCGTCAAAGTCCACGCCCAGATCCACCGTCTCCGGCTCGACCGTCGGCGGGGTGGTGTTGGGCGCGGGCATGTCCAGTTTCACCGCGTGGGTCTGGATCGGCAGGGTGACGATCAGAAGCACGAGGAGAACGAGCATCACGTCGATCAGCGGCGTGGTGTTCATTTCCACCATGACTTCGCCTTCAGCAGTACCGGTACTCATTGCCATGGCGGGTTACCTCAATAGCTGCCAGCTTCCAGGGAGTGGGGTTCGGTGATGAAGCCCACTTTCTGGATGCCGGCCTTCTGACAGGCCAGGATGACGCGGCCGATCGCCTCGAAACGCACATTCTTGTCGCCGCGAATATGCACTTCGGGGAGCGACTTGCCCGACGCCACCGCCCGCCTTCAGGGCGTCGACGAAGTTGCGTTCCATCGTCACCGGGTCCACCGGCACATTGTTGTAGTACATCTGCTCGTCGGTGGTCACCGCGATCACAATATTCTCAGGCTTGGTCTGGGTGACGATATTGCGATAGGTCGGCAACTGGACGTTTACCGTCTTGAGCACCACCGGAATGGTGACCAGGAAGATGATGAGCATCACCAGCATCACGTCCACCAGCGGGGTGGTATTGATCGTGACGTTCAGTTCCTGTTCGTCATCCTCGACGGCGTGTTGGACGTCGACTGACATAAGACTAACTCCGTAAGGGCCTGTCTCTTACTTCTTGCTGATGAGATAGGCCTGCAGGTCGCCGGCGAAAGCGCGCAGCTTCTCGGTGATCACCTTGTTGCGGCGGACGAGATAGTTGTAGAGCAGCACCGCGGGCACCGCGACGAACAGACCGATGGCGGTCATCTGCAGCGCTTCACCGACCGGGCCGGCGACCTTGTCGATGGACATCTGACCGGCGACGCCGATGCCGATCAGCGCGTTCAGAATGCCGATGACGGTGCCGAGCAGACCGACGAACGGCGCAACCGAACCGACCGAACCGAGGAAGGCGATGCCGCCCTGCAGACGGGCATTGGCGTCTTCCAGCTGACGGGTCAGGGTCATGCCGATCCAGTCGGACAGGCCGACCAGGGTGGTGCCGCCGGTGGAGGCCTTGAGGCCGGCTTCGGCGATGCCGCGGAACACGGAATTCTTGGGCAGCTTGTCGACGCCTTCATTCAGGGTGGCGGAGGTCCAGAACTTCTTCTCGACCTGGCTCGCCTGGCCCATGATGCGCTGCTGTTCGATCCACTTGGTGAAGAAGATGTACCAGGTGCCGGCCGACATGACGACCAGCGTGATGAGGATAGATCGCGAAATCCAGCCGCCAGTTTCCCACATGTGCTGCAGGCCGTAGGGCGTGGACGCATCGGCGGCGTTGCACCTTGGCGGCGGCGCTCGCCGGCCGGAGCGGCGGCGTCGGCGGCCGGCGCTGCGGCGTCGGGCGGCCGGCGGCGGCCGGAGCCAGCGGCAGGCGCAGCCGGGGCCGCAGCCTGGGCAAGTGCCGGAGCAACCGCGCCCAGGCTGGTCATGGCGACGATGGCAGCTGCGATCGTCAGTTTCTTGAAGTTCATTTTTCTACTCCGTGGGTAACCGAATTGAATGAATGGACGAAAGGGGACTGCTTACTTGGCGTCTTTCAGATTCCAAGTGACATTGATCTGGGTCTTGGCCGCGGTGGGCTGGCCGTTCAGCGTCGGCGGCTGCCAGCGCCAGTGACCCTTGACCCAGTCACAGGAGGCGCCGTCCAGACGCTCCGAACCGCTGCCCTTCACGACGCTGCATTCGGTGACATTGCCCTCGGTGTTGATGTTCACCTCTATCAGCGTGGAGCCCTGCTCGCCCAGGCGCACCGAGATGGGCGGATAAGGCGGCTGGGTATGGGTGCGCATGATGGGGCGCAGCGGATCGTTGGAGATCGCGGCGCGTTGGCGGCGGCGGCGGCGGCGGCGGCGGCTTGGGCGCCTCGGTATGAACCGGCGGCGGCGGCGCGGTGGCGACCTGGAATTCGGGAACGATGGCGACCGGCGGCGGCGGCTTCACCAGATCCGGCGGCGGCGGCGGCGGCGCCTTGGGCGGGGTCTTCTGCGTATCGACCGACGCCTTGATCTCCTGCAGCTGCTTCATCAGCGCGCCCTGGGCCAGCGCGGCGACTAGCCCGGCGATACCCGCGATATGGATCGCGATGACGATCGCGACGCTGGTCGCCTTGCTGGCGGTGCTCTTCTTTGAACCTTCAGATGATTTGGACGTTCCATGCGCTCTCACTCAAAACAGACAAACCGGCACTTGCGCGCCCGGCCCAACAGATTGTTCGAGACCAAAGTCTACCCAACGCGACGCCGTATGACTGACGTCTTAGCCGGGAGCTTTTAAAGCAATCGCTTACCCTCTTTGCAAGAGGTATCGCTGTTCGCCGGGCACGCAACAAAAGCGGCTTCGTCTGCCCATCCGCGTCAGACTGCGCATGATCGGGCAGAGTTCGGAATGGCTCGCTGCACATGCGCATTTCGCACATGCAGCATTGCACTATTCAGCACGTAAGCCTTGGTGTAGCCGATGGAAATCGCTTCGCGCCATCATATGACACACAGCATCGCACATTAAGGCAAGTGCCAGGCAGCGCGCCAGAGCCCTGGCTGCAGTTCCGTTGCGACATCTTTGCTTTTTCGGCCGGCAGCAAAATCCGCGAAGATGCTGGCCAACCACCGCCCCAACGTAAGGATCATGTAAAATGCGCTATCTCCACACCATGGTGCGCGTCTCCGACCTGGACGCATCGCTGGATTTCTACTGCAACAAGCTCGGGCTGGTGGAAATTCGGCGCATCGAGAACGAAAAAGGCCGTTTTACGCTGGTTTTCCTCGCAACGCCGGAAGAAGCCAAGCGCATCGCCGATGGCGCGGCGGAAAGCCCGGTGGTCGAGCTCACCTATAACTGGGACGAGAAGGGCTATGCCGGCGGCCGCAATTTCGGGCATCTGGCCTATCGCGTGAGCGATATCTACGGCCTTTGCGAAAAGCTGATGGCGGCGGGCGTCACCATCAACCGGCCGCCGCGCGACGGCCATATGGCTTTCATCCGGTCGCCCGACGGCATTTCCATCGAGCTTCTGCAGGATGGCCGATCTGGAGCCGAAGGAACCCTGGGCTTCCATGCCCAATACCGGCAGTTGGTGAACGTAGCACAATGCCGCGCCACTGAAGCTCGCGGCGTGCCGCTTCAGCCGCAACTGCTCGCTTCGCGGACCGCGCTCTCAGATTCGGCCCAGCACGGTCAGAATACCAACCTGCGTCGTCGAGCCGTTGTTGCCGCGAATCCAGTCGTAATTGACGCCCAGTTCCCAGGTGTCGGTGTGGGCGCCCAGGCTCAGGCCCGACAATGGCGTTGCCGGTATCCGGATCGGGCCCGATGAAGGTCATGGTGTTGCCGGCCGTGGAGCGGCCGCCGGTCGCCTCAAACGCCGCCTTGATCTTCACCGCGTTCTGCACGAAATCGTAGCGATAGCCGAAGCGGCCTTCCGGCGTCAGGTCAAAGCCCCACAGGCTGATATCGCCCTTCACATCGGCGCCGAGCGCAGCCGCGCAGCGAATTGGCGAAATAGGGCGCCACGTCCAGGTCCAGGCCCGGGCCGCCATTGGCTTCCTGATAGCCTTCCTCGCGCAAGGTCATGCCGTCCAGGCTGACATGCGGATCCACTTCGATGCCGGAATAATTGAGGGTCACGCCGCGTATTGGCGCCCATCGCCAGCATGGCGCCCGGCCGCTGGCTGGTGGCCTCGCGGATCAGCCCGCCCACATCCATGAAGCGGGTTTCATCGAAATCGCCATAAGCGCGCTCAACGGGTATCCAGGAAGACGTGCTTGCCGTGCCAGTCGGTATAGCCGGTGAGCATGTACCATTGGGTGTTGGTGCGGGTGTCGCGCGGCAGGTCCTGGGCGACATCGCCGGTATAGAAGGTGAAGGCGCCGCCATACCAGCCATTGCGCGGGCTGCCGCCATCCATGCCCAGGGTGAAGCCGAAGCCGTGATCCTTGTAGTCGGTGAGCGTGCCGTCGCTGGAGACGCGGCCCTTATTGTTGATCTGGCCGGTGAATTCCTCGCCCCACAGGGTGGTGTCGCCGGGCTCGTTGGAGAAGCTGCGCAAAAGCCGCTGGCGCGCCGCCACCGGACCCGTCGCCTGGTCGGTAAGCATGATGGCGATCTCGCGCGTGCCGCCGGAAACGTCGGGCGCAAATTGCGAGAAGACCTGCTGGGCCTGCTGCTGGGAGGCGGCCACATTGATGCCGCTCGATGGCAACGCCGGGCGTGTTGTAGACGGTGAGGCTGGTGGCGACCGCCGCACCCAGCTGGTTGTCGGTGGCCAGCGCCGCGGCGGTGAAGGGAAATTCGTTCTTGGCGTCGCCCGACAGGTTGAGGCCCGGCGAACCGTCGGCATTCTTGGCGCCGGTGGAACGCGGCAAGCAGATGCAGCTGCAGAACCTGCTGGCCGGTCGAGGTATCGGTGGTCTCGGTGAGGGGCGTGATGCCGCTTTCGGTGGGCGTCTCGAACAGGAACGGCGTGTTGAGGCCCAGCGCCGAGTTCTGGAGGGCCAGCGATGAGGCGCTGTCGGTGATCACCGGGGCCCGGATCAGGGTGATGGTCTGGGCGGTGGGATTTTGCGGTGCTGGCGACGCTGAAGCCCGAGGAAATATAGGTTCCGAACTGCAGCGACAGGTTGGCGCCGGTCAGTGGTGGCGCTGTTGGCCTGGACCACCGGCGTCAGGCTGTTGAGATTGGTCTGGGATATCGCAAGGCCCAGCGTGCCGTTGTTGGCGATATTGAAGGTGGAGGCCTGCAGCGGCGGTGGTGGTGTTGGCGACGAAGAGCTGGCCGTTGGGATCGACCTGCACCGCCAGGCCGCCCGCGCGCGGAGGTGATCACCGCATTGACATAGCCATAGCCGCCGACATGCAGCAAGTTGCCGGTGCCGGAGCCGAAGCTGATGGTCGTGGCTTCGGTGACCGGCGCCAAGCCGACCGTGTCGGACACGATGCTCTGCGCGACAATGCGCGTAGATCGAGGGCGTGTTGACCACGCCGGTGGCGGGATTGGCGCCGGTGCCGCCGCCGGCGGTATTGCCGACATTGAGCGTGTCGCCATTGCCGGCGCTGCCGAACAGGATGTTGCCCAGGATGCGGCCGCTGTTGTTGACGGTCAGGCCGCCGGTGGTGGTGGCCGACATGTCGATCGCCGTCTCGATGGAACTCACCACCGCGCCGGTATCGGGCGTCAGCGTGGTGTTGACGGCGAAATGGTGCCGGCATTGTTGACGGTCTTCAGGCTGCCGCCCTGGTCCGCGATGGCTTCCGACACCAGGCTGAAGGGCGCGGTGGCGGTGGCGATGGTCGCGGTGGGCGATATCGTGTTGGTGCTGACGCTGGCGGTGATGCTGGCATTCGTGCCCACATCGATCACCGGCACGTTGGAATTGGTGCCCAGGATCACGCCAAAGGCGCTGCCCTGGCCCACGCCCGCCACCTGGGCGCGAGATCGAGCCCGGCGTGTTCGTGCCCGAGGCATTTTCGGCCTCCGACATGACGTCCAGCCGCGGCACGGTGGCGAAGGCGCCGATATAGAGCGCCGTGGCGGTGGTGATGCCGGTGGTGGTGACGGTCTGCGAGCCGGTGACGGCCTGCGCCGAGATGGTGCCGGTGTTGAGCAGGCCGCCCACATTGTTGACGTTGACGGTGTTGGTGGTGGGCGATGCTGTTGACCGTCGTGGTGACGCTCTCCGACACGGTGTGCGGAGTGGTGTCGCAGGTGGTCGCCGACACCGAGGTGCCCAGACAGGTGAAATAGCTCGCGGACGCGCCCTGGATGATGACCGCGGCGGAGCTCAGGTCGGCGTCGATCGGCTGGCCTGGATGGTGCCGCGGTTGATGAAGGAATAGCCGGGATCGACCGCAGTCGATGTCTGCCGTCACCGGGCCGATGATGATGGGCCCGCGCGGCGTGGTCATGGTGCTGGTGATGGACTTGGTCGGATCGATGATCAGCACCGGTGCAGACGAGCCGGAGACGACCAGGCCCGAGGACGGAAATCAGCGCCGCGCTGATGGTCGAGGAGGTGCCCGGGCCGGTATTGACGAAACCGCCGTCAATATTGCCGCCGATGATGACGGCAGAGCCGGCTTCCGGGATTGCCGCCGCGGCTGGTTGGGGAGTCGACGTGCCGATCAGCGAGATGCTGCCGGCATTGACGAAGGAACCGCCCGAGGAGTTCGGGCAGGTAAAGCCGGCAGGCGCCCGGTATCGCTGGCGCAGGAATGGATGCCGCCCAGGGTCTGCGATACCGGTCATGCCGGCGCCCACGCCGGAAATCGCCGAGGAGACGATCAGGAAATTGCCGTTCAGCGTGCCGTTCAGGTCCACGATGACGGAGTTGGAGGCCGTGGAATTGACGCTGGAATCCTGAACGATGCCGCCGCCGCCCAAAAGGATATTGCTGGTGATCTTGGTGCCCTGGACCAGCTCGAAGGCGGCCGAGTTGTCGCCCTGGACGATCAGCGACGGAGCTCTGGGCGGCGGTGGTCGCGCCGGTCAAGGTATTGAGCGCGGTCAGGGTGGTCAGGGTGATGGGACCGTAAAAGGTATTGCCGCCCTGGATGACGATGCCGAGCTTGCCGGTGCCGTTGCCGCCCAGGTTGATGGTGCCGGTCGAGCTGAGCCCGCGCCGTGCCCGGATTGATGTTGCCGCCGCTGGTGTCGATCGAAATGCCGATGCCGCTGTCGACATTGGCGTTGGAGATGTTGCCGTTGTTGGTCGAGCGAATTGTTGGAATTGATGGTGATGGCGGCGGTGCTGCTTGCTGGATCCCCACGCTGCCGCTGGCGTCAATGGTGATATTGCCGCTGGTGGAGGTGGTAAGCGCGGTGGAGGTCGCGGTGGATATTTCGGTGTCGGCGCGGGCGGCTGCAGCCAGAGCCGCCGCCAGCAGGGCAGCCGCAGCGGCGGAAAGCATCAAACGGTGCTTGATCAACACGAGCCTCTTTAAAATGTCGCCGGGCGGGGCACCGCCATTCTCGGCATTCTCTCCACAAGGCCCGCTCCCGGACCTCGGCCATCCCGCGTCCCCGCGGGAATGTGCACCCTGTTTACCCTTCGCCAGGCCCCCCTGCCCGCCCCGGAAGGCGGGCTGAGCGGTCTGGCACGCGCCTTTGTACCCGGCTATCGTCCCGGTTCAACAGCAATTTTTGGCATCTTGGCCCGTTCCGGGCCGAATCTGGCCCTCTTAATCAGGCGTTAGCGGCCTTCTGCGCAAAATTCGTGCGTGAAAAAGCCTTAACAAGCGAAATTTGCGCGCATGACCAAAGCCCGGCACACCGGCTTCGCCAGGCTCACCCAGAAAGATGTGAGCGCCGCAGCCGCGCGCCACGAAATGCTCTATTCCGGGCGTATGGGCGGGGCACGCGCGGTTTTCGCCTTCTGCGACCTGTCGGGCCTGGACCTGTCGGGCCGCAACCTGGCCGATGCCGATTTCACCGGCGCCGTCATGGAAGAAACCAATCTCGCGGGCGCCAAGCTGGATTCCGCCAGCTTCTTCGGCGCCGACCTGCGCCGCTCCAACCTGTCGGCGCGCCTCCATGCGCCGCGCCGACATGCGCGGCGCCTCCATGCGCGGCGCCAACCTGATCGGCACCGACCTGTTTGAAGCCGATCTGCGCGAAGGCACCATCGCGGAGAAGGACAAATACGGCAATCTCCGTGTGCTGCAGCACGATCTGGGCCCGTCCGAACTGCCGGCGGCGATGATGAATTCCGCCAATCTGGAGCGCGCCAAGCTCACCGGCGCCATCGCGATCCAGGCCGATTTCACCGACGCGGTGATGAAGGGCTGCCGGCTGACCCGCGCCAATCTGCGCCAGGCCCGCCTGACTGGCGCCAATCTGGAAAATGCCGACCTGTCGGGCTGCAACCTGACCGGCGCGGATATGGCGGGCTGCATCCTGATCGGCGCCAAGCTGGACTTCGCCACCACCCATGGCGCCGACATGACCAAGACCCTGACGGAAGCGGTCCCGCCCGATGCCGAAGCCGTCGCCGACGATCGAAAAGCTGCTGGAAGAACATTCGCGCTGGGCCGAGACCGACGGCCGCCAAGGCAAGCCCGCCGACCTGACGGGCAAGGACCTGCGCCATATCCCGCAACTGTCGCAATACAAGCTGACCGCGCTGATCGCGCCGCAGGCGCTGCTCTACGGCGTCAATCTGGAAGGCACGTCGCTGCAGGGCTCCAATCTCGCCGGCTGCGACCTGCGTTCGGCCAAGCTGGGCGGCGCGGACCTGCGTGGCGTCAATCTTTCCGGCGCGCTGCTCAATCATGCCGACCTGCGCGACGCCAAGCTGGGACCGCTTGATGATTTCCGGGCGGACGGCTTCTGCCGGCCCGTCTCGACAATGCCCAGGCGCGCTATGCCGATCTGCGCGGCGCCGATCTGCGCCGGGCGCGGCTGTCGGGCTGCGATATGTCCTATGCCAATCTGGGCGATGCCGACATGCGCGACACGGAAATCCAGGGCGCGGATTTCTCAGGCGCCAAATTGCCCGGACGTTTTGCGGAAGCCTTGGCCGCATCGACCGGTAGAAGCCGGGACCGAGGCTAAGCCGCCAGCGCCGCGCTCTTGGCGCGGATGAACTGCGCCAGGCGCGACAGGGACACCCTTGCCTCATTGCGGCCGGCGTCGGCCTGGAAGAGATGGCCCATGCCGTCATAGATCTCCACGCTCACCGGCACCTGCGCTTCGGCGGCGCGGTCGCCCAGCTTGGAAGCATCGTCGCGCAGAATTTCGCCGGCGCCCGCATGCACCATCACGGGCGGAAAATCGTGAAGGCCGGCATAGGCGGGCGAGGCATAGATGTCGCCGGGATTGGATTTGCGCAAATAATGCCGGGCGCAGAGAAACAGCATTTCCCAGTCCAGCATGCGTATCGCTCTTGCGGTTCGCCAGCACGGAGCGGCCCGGAAAGCGACAGATCGGCCCAGGGCGACAGCGCCACCAGCCGCCGGGCATCGCCAGGCCGGCATTGCGGACGGCCAGCGCCACCGACAAGGCAAGCCCGCCGCCCGCCTCGTCGCCGGCCAGGATGATGGAGGATCCGCTCACGCCCTTGGCCAGCAGCGCACGATAGGCGTCGATGCCGTCGCGCACCGCGGCGGGAAAATAATATTCCGGCGCCAGCCGGTACTTGACGCTGAAGGCGCCCACGCCGCTTGCTTCCACCAGCCGGCCCACCAGGGGGCGATGGCTTTCGGGCGAGCCCGCGACAAAACCGCCGCCATGGAAATACAGCAATGTGCGGCCGGACTGGTGCCGGCCGCGCCCACCCATTCGCCAGGACCGGGCCAAGCTGGCCGGCGCGTGAATTCCATCGCAGCCGAAGCGCGCGCCAAAGCGGGCAAAAAGGCGGCATAGCGCGCCGCGTACTCTCCTCCAGATCGGGAGGACTTTTGCTTGAGCCAGATTTTGCGGCCAGAACGCCATCTTTGATGCCGAAGCAGCGTTCGCCCGGAACTTTAGCAAAAAAAGCGGGGGCCACCCAAAGGAAAGGCCCCCGTTCCGGTCAAGCATGAACAGGCCTATGCAGCCTTTGCGCCCTCGATGGTGGTGAGCGTGCGGCGCATTGATCGCGATGCGGCGCGGCTTCTTTTCTTCCGGCACGATGCGTTCCAGATCGACATGGAGCAGGCCGTTCTCAAGGCGCGCGGCCTTGACCTCGACATGCTCGGCAAGCTGGAAGCTGCGCTCGAAGGCGCGGCCGGCGATGCCCTGGTGCAGGAGAGGCGTGCTTGTCGGTTCGTCTCGGTCTTCGCGCTTGCCGGTGACGGTCAGCACGCGGTCCTTGACGTCCACCGCCAGGTCCTTCTCGGCAAAGCCGGCGACCGCCAGGGTGACGCGGTAGTTGTTCTCGTCGTTGCGTTCGATATTGTAGGGCGGATAGCCCTGCTCGGACGCGGATTCCAGAAGACCGATCAGCCGGTCAAAGCCGACGGTGGAGCGGAAAAAGGGGGAATAGTCGATACGCATGGAAACAACCTCCTTAGAAGCGTTGCAGATCCCGCCGGACCGATTCCGCGCGGGACTGGAACCGGCCCCATAACGGCGGCCGGACAGCCGCTATCTGGGATGAAAAATGACGCCTTCAAGCCCTTTCCGGGGGCTTGAAAATCGGGCTTAAGTGCCCATGCGAAGCGCCCTGATTCATGCAACAATGATCCCCGCCGCGACGCTGTTCGAACCCCTGCCCATCAAGGCCGTCGGCGCGCGACCTGCGCGCCGCCCGGTTTCGACGCCGCGCCCGGATGTTCCGGCGCGGGGCACCTGCGTGCTGCTGAACGGCCAGACCGAATTCATCGAGAAATATTTCGAGGTGATCGACGAATTGCGCGGCCGCGGCTTTGCCGTCGCCACCATGGACTGGCGCGGCCAGGGCGGTTCCAGCCGCATGACCAAGGACAGCCGCAAGAGTTTTGTCGGCGACTTCAGCGAATATGACCAGGATCTGGACACGCTGATGAACTGGATCGTCACGCCCATGCTGGCGGCCGGCGAAAAGCCCGTGGCGCTGGCCCATTCCATGGGCGCGCACAATCTGCTGCGCGCGCCTGGTCAGGCGGCCCGGCAAGCTTCAGGGCCTGCGTGCTCAGCGCGCCGATGATCGCCATTTCCTTTCGCGGCCAGCGCGAATTCCTGGTGCGGGCGGTGACCGCGCTACCAGATGTGGCGCGGCAAGCGCGCCGACTGGGTGTGGGGCATGGAAGGCGCGCGATCCCCACAAGGTCACCTTCACCACCCAGCTGGTCACCTCCGATCCGCAGCGTTTCGAGCGCACCCAGATGCTGCTGCGCGAACATCCCGATCTGCGGCTGGCGGGCGCCACCTGGGGCTGGCTGGCGGCGGCACTGCGCTCGATGGACTGGCTGAAGCCGCCAGGCCCGCAGTCATCACCACGCCGCTTCTGGTGGTGGGCGCCGGCAAGGACCGCATCTGCCTCACGGCCCAGGCCAAGGCCTTTGCCGCGCGCTGCGCCCCATGCCGACTATGTCGAGATCGCGGAGGCCGGGCACGAGATCCTGATGGAGCGCAATCGCCATCCGCGCCGAATTCTGGGCGGCGTTCGACGCCTTCATGGCGCGCCACGCCCAATAGCCACGCGCTGACCCGAGAAAGAAACCGCGCCGCGGCATCTTGCAGACCGCGCGGCTTGCTGGTTGATCTGGCCGACCGTACTGGGCCGGGGCCGGGCCGGCGCCGGGGTGGCGGCTGCGTGCTGCAGGCTCGGTCGGCGCCGGAGCAGGCTGTTCTGCGCGGCATGTCCGAAGCCGTGGTCGCACTCTGCGGTACAGCAGCCCGGACTGGGCTATTGTTGGTCGCCACGTCAGACGGCGAAGGCTGCGGCGCCGCCGGCAGCGGTCGTGGCCTGCTGGGCTGCGCGCCTGTCACCGCCTGCTGGGCGGCGCCTGGTCTGGTCTGTGGTCGAATCCGCGCTCATCCGGTGCCGGCGCGCCATGCGCAGATGCGGCGCTGAGGCTGCTGGTCGCGCAGGCGCCGGCGAGTGGAATTGCTCGGATTCTCTGCAGCGGTGGCGAGCGTCTTGCCGGCTCGGCGGTCGCAGCGCTTCGCGAGGCGCGGCATCCGGCGTGCTGATGTGGCCGGCGGCGTTGCCGCCGGCGTCATGGTGTCAGCCGGCGTGTTCGCATCGGCGCGCCATCGCGGCGGCCGGCTGCGGCGGCCGGCGGGCGGCAGGCTGCGACGGCAGACTGTTGTCGGCCACCACCGGCTTGGGCTGCAAGTGAACCCGAATAGGCATAAAGCCCGACAGCCGGCCGCGCCCACCATCAGCGCAACCGCCACCGCGCCGACGATCTTGGGCGTGTTGCTGGGTGTCACGTTCTTCGGGTTGATCGGTGTGAAAGAACTGCAGGCCCGCGCCGTTGCCCGCGGCTCGGTGTCTGCAGGGGATCGCGAAGGCGTGTCGATTGAAGTCGCGCAGAGACATGCTTTCCTCCTGAAGGGATTTGTTTTCACGGTAAGAGAACGTGAATGGCCCGCGCAGCGGTTTCGCGCCGCGGGAAACAAAGGCAAATTGCGGCAGGATTGCGCGGACGGCGCCCCAATCTTGCGGCAATGGAACGCGGAATAATCAGCTTTTCAGCGAGCTTTATGGCTTCTTCGTGAACGCGCCTGTCGCCGCAGGCCAGGATGGTTTTGCCGTCGCGGCAATCCCCGCCACTCCCAGGCGGTGATGACACCGCCCGCACCTTCCACCAGCGGAATCAGCGCCGCGATATCCCAGCGGTTGAAGCCGGCCTCGATGATGATGTCCACGAAACCCAGCGCCAGCGCAGCGAACAGATAACAGTCGCCGCCGATACCGCGTCATGCGCGCTTCAGCCGCACGCGCGCGAAGGCCGCCTGCTGGTCGCGGCGTGAAATAGGCCGAGGGATCGGTGGCGCAGAGGATCGCGTCGTTTGAGCCCGTCGCATTCGCGCACTTTCAGCGGCGTGCGCTTTTCGCCCTCCAGAAGCACGGCGCGGCCATTGACGCCCAGGATAGCGTTCGCCCAGCACCGGCTGGTCCAGGATGCCCAGCACCGGCACTTCCTTGTCTTCCAGCGCGATCAGCGAACCCCATTCATGGCGGCCGGTGATGAAGGCGCGGGTGCCGTCCACCGGATCCAGGACCCAGCGCAAACCGTTGCGGCCCGGCTTTTCGCCATATTCCTCGCCCAGGATGCCGTCATCGGGCCGGTCGCGCTCGATGATGGCGCGGATGGCGCGCTCGCCGCCTTTGTCCGCTTCGGTGACCGGATCGAAGGCGCGCTGGCCTGGCTTGTGCACCACCTCGATGCGCTGGCGGAAGAAGGGGCGGATCACCGCGCCCGATGCATCGGCCAGGCGGTTGCGCAAAAGCGATCAGTTTTTCGTCCACGCCCATCCCGTGTCTTCTCGCTTCGGTCCCCCGGGTTTACATTACCGTTCGACGTCCGATGGGAGCGGCGACATGAAGCACGGTTCCTGCTGGCGCGGTTCTGGCCCTTCTCGTTCCGCGGCGCCAATGCGAGGTTCCGGCGGATGCGCCCAAGGAATTCCGTTGCGGCCGCATGCTCGAGACGCAAGGCAGCGCGCGCCCAGCCGGTCGTGGATGACCGGCTTCATGTGCTGGACCAGACCAGCGCTGGTTCCAAGATTCGATCCGGCCCCGTCGCCGTGCGCGGGAATCGACAACATGACTCCTGTCAGGCTTCAGCGGCTTGCTTGGCGCTCTTCCGGAGATGCGGAAGCAACTCGCGCTTGCGCAGCCGGATATTCTGCGGCGTCACCTCGACCAGCTCGTCGTCCTGGATATAGGCCATCGCCTGTTCCAGGGTCATCGGCACGATCAGGCGTCAGCCGCACCGCCTCGTCCTTTGAGGTGGTGCGGATGTTGGTCAGCTGCTTGGACTTGAGCGGGATTGACGTCCAGATCATTGTCCTTGGCGTTCTGGCCGATGATCATGCCCTCATAGACCTTGGTGCCCGGTGGTCACGAACAGCCTGCCGCGCTCCTCGAGATACCAGAGGCCATAGGCCACGGCTTCGCCCTCTTCGGTCGAAATCAGCACGCCATTGATGCGCCCGCCGACGCGGCCCTTGTGCGGCGCATATTCCAGGAACATGCGGTTCATCACGCCCGTGCCTCGGGTATCGGTGAGGAATTCGCCGTGATAGCCGATCAGGCCGCGCGCCGGGGCATGGAAGACGATTCGGGTCTTGCCCGCGCCTGTGGGCCGCATGTCCACCATCTCGCCCTTGCGCAGGGAGATCTTCTCGATCACGACGCCGGTATAGGCGTCGTCCACATCCACCGTCACTTCCTCGATCGGCTCCAGGCGCTCGCCGTTCTCGGTCTTGAACAGCACGCGCGGGCGCGAGATCGAAAGCTCGAATCCCTCGCGGCGCATGGATTCGATCAGGACGCCCAGCTGCAACTCGCCGCGTCCCGCCACTTCGAAATTGCCTTCGCCGGTTTCGTGGACCTTGAGCGCGACATTGCCTTCGGCCTCGCGCAGCAGCCGGTCGCGGATCACGCGGCTTTGCACCTTGTCGCCCTCACGGCCGGCAAGCGGGGAATCGTTGACCGAGATGGTCATCGCCAGGGTCGGCGGATCGATCGCCTGGGCATGGATCGCCTCTTCCACCGAGGGATCGCACAGCGTATCGGCCACAGTGGCGATCTCAAGACCGGCAATGGCGACGATGTCGCCGGCTTCGGCCCGCTCCACCGGCACCCGCGCCAGGCCCCGGAAGGCCAGCAGCTTGGTGACGCGCGCCTTCTCGATCACCTCGCCGGTGCGCGGAGAACCTTGATATTGCGGTTGGTGGTGATGGCTCCGGATTCGATGCGGCCGGTCAGCACCCGGCCAAGATAATTGTCGGCTTCCAGCGTCGTGACCAGCATCTTGAAGGGATGATCGTCGCCGGCCAGCTTCTGCGGCTTGGGCGGCGGCACGTCATCCACGATCAGACGGAACAAGGGATCGAGATTCTTGCGTTCGTCCTCCAGTTCCTTCACCGCCCAGCCGCTGCGGCCCGAGGCATAGAGGTAATGAAAATTCAGCTGGTCGTCATTGGCGTCCAAAGCCAGGAACAGGTCGAAGATGGATTCCAGCGTTTCCTTGGGCTGGGCGTCGGAACGGTCGATCTTGTTGATGACCACGATGGGCTTCAGCCCAAGCTTAAGCGCCTTGGACAGCACGAACTTGGTCTGGGGCATCACGCTTTCGGCCGCGTCCACCAGAAGCACGACGCCATCCACCATGGAGAGGATGCGCTCAACCTCGCCGCCGAAATCGGCATGGCCGGGCGTATCGACGATGTTGAGGCGCGCGCCGTGCCATTCCACCGACGTGCATTTTGCCAGGATAGTGATGCCGCGCTCGCGCTCCTGGTCGTTTGAGTCCATGGCGCGCTCGGCCATGTGCTGGTTCTCGCGCACGGAACCGGATTGTTTCAGCAGCTGGTCCACCAGTGTGGTCTTGCCATGGTCGACATGAGCGATGATGGCGATGTTGCGGATTTCCATGACACCAGAATCATTAAGTGAAGCGCGCGGCGTGCGCGTTGTCCGCGGGCTTATAAACGCGTGCCCTGCTGCAGAGCAACATCGCGCCTGCCCCGCTTGTCATGCATTTGTCGGCGTTAACGGCTTTTTGCAACCTTTTCCGGCATTTGCGGCATTTTATGACTGATATTCCGCCACACTATTGAGAGGGTTTTGCCCTATAACCAGTGGCAACAAAGCCAAAAATGGCCAGGGTCCGGTCATCTGACGGACAGGTTGGAAGCACCAAGGCATCGGTAAACGGGCCCCAATCCGCCGCCGTGCGGCAGGTTGCAGGGGCATACTGTGAAAGGCCGGCCTTCCGAGGCCGGCAAATTGCGTCAGGATCGCATCGTATGAACGTTCAGGTTGCGCCATTGAAGACACAGCCGACACGGGACGACGACCCGGATGAGGACCGGGGCGGTCACGCGCGGACGTTTGTCATCGGGGGTGTCGCACTGGCGCTGGTGCTTGGCGCCGTCTGGTATTTCACCCACGGCATCAGCGCGCCTCAGACCAAGCGCAATGTGGCGGCGCCGGTGAAGGTTGCACCGGTCGAGGTCCGCGACATGGCGGTCATCGAACACACCATCGGCACGGTGATGGCCAATTCCACCGTGCAGATCAATTCGCGCGTCAACGGGCAGTTGACCAAGGCCTTCTTCAAGGAAGGCCAAATGGTCAAGGTCGGCGATCCTCTGTTCGAAATTGATCCGCGCCCCTATCAGGCGGCTTACGACAATGCCGTGGCCTCGATGGCGACGGCCCAGGCCAAGGCCGAACGCTATGGCCGGCTGAAGGCGCAGAACGCGGTTGCCGGCCAGGATTATGACGACGCCCAGGCCGCCTATCTGGAAGCCAAGGCCAATGTCGAGTCCGCGCGGCTCAACCTTGAATACACCACCATCCGTTCGCCGGTGAACGGCAAGACCGGTCCGATGCTGATCCAGCCCGGCAACATGGTGTCGTCCACTTCCAGCAGTACGTCCAACTCCACCACCGCCGGCATCTCGACGGCCAATCCGCTGGTCACCATCAACGAGATCCAGCCGGTCAAGATTTCCCTCGCCCTGCCCCAGTCCGACTTGCCGCGCATACAGGGGCAGCTGATCAGGCCGGGCGGGCTCACCATTGCCATGAACATGCGTGATTTCGGGCGGCGACGACATTAAGGTGCCGGTCAACTTCGTCAGCAATGCGGTGGCGGGCTCCACCGGCACGATCGAGTTGCGCGCCAGCTATCCCAACACAGACATGAAGCTGGTGCCGGGCCAGCTCGTGGATACCAGCGTCGTCCTGGCCCAAATTCCGCATGCCACGCTGGTGCCGCGCGATGCGGTGAATACCGGACCGGATGGGATGTTCGTCTATGTCGTCAAGGACGGCGTGGCCGAGCAGCGCCCGGTCAAGCTGGAATTCGACGATGGCGTCAATGACGCAGTCGCCGGCGAGCTGCACAAGGGTGACTGGTGATCGTCGATGGCCAGTTGCGCGTGCTGCCCGGCGCCAAGGTCAGCATCAGCGGCGCCAGGAAGCCCGCGAGCACCGGCGTGATGACCAGCGGCCGCCATCGGGTAAAGCGCGCCTCCGACACCGCAGGCTGACAGCTTCAAGGCTCCAAAATGAATTTGTCCCTGCCCTTCATTGAACGCCCCGTCATGACCACGCTGGTCATCGCGGCCATGGTGATCTTCGGCGGCTATGGCTACGCCAATCTGCCGGTCTCCGACCTGCCCAATGTGGATTTTCCCACCATATCCGTGATGGCAAGCCTGCCGGGCGCGGACCCCGACACCATGGCGTCGTCGGTGGCCACGCCTCTGGAAAACCAGTTTTCGACCATCCAGGGCATCGATCAAATGACCTCGACCAGCACTCAAGGTCAGACGATGATCAACCTGCAATTCAGCCTGGACCGCACGCTGGACGGCGCTGCCCAGGACGTCCAGTCGGCCATCAGCGCCGCCGCGTCATTTCCTGCCCAAGGCGCTGCCGCAGCAGCCCACCTTCCGCAAGGTAAACCCCGCCGACCTGCCCGTCATGTTCATCGTCATGCGTTCCGCCACCGTGAAGCCGTCGGAGGTGGACGAATATGCCGAAACCCTGCTGGCGCGGCAGCTCTCGACGCTGGAAGGCGTGGCCCAGGTCAGCGCCTTCGGCAGCGCCAAATATGCCGTGCGCATCCAGGCCGATCCTGACGCGCTGGCCGCGCGCAATATCGGCATCGACACGCTGGCCAACGCGGTCTCCGCCGCCAATGTCAATCTGGCCACCGGCGCGCTGAACGGCCCCACCCGTCCACCATCATCCACACCGACGGCCAGCTCAACAATGCGGCCGAGTTCAACAACCAGATCGTCGCCTATCAGAACGGCGCGCCGGTGCGGCTCAAGGATGTCGGCCGCGCTGTCGACGGATCGGAAAATCCGCTACGGCCAGAGCTGGTACAAGAACCAGCGCGCCATCGCAGCTGGCGATCTTCCGCCAGCCCGGATCCAACACCATCGAGGTGGTCGACAATATCAAGAAGTCCTGCCGCAATTCCAGGCGAACCTTCCGCCGGCGATCCAGCTGGATGTCGTGTATCGACCGAAGCCAGACGATCCGCGCCTCGATCGACGATGTGCAGACAACGCTGTTGATCGCCGCCACCCTGGTGGTGGGGGTGATCTTCGTCTTCCTGCGCCGGTCTCGGCCACCATCATTCCCGTCCTCGCCCTGCCCATCGCCGTGATCGGCACTTTCGCCGGCATGGCGCTTCATGGGCTACAGCCTGGACAATCTCTCGCTGATGGCGCTGACGCTTTCGGTCGGCTTCGTGGTGGATGACGCCATCGTGATGCTGGAGAATATCGTCCGCCATATCGAGATGGGCGAGAAGCCCTATGAAGCGGCGGTCAAGGGTTCCAGCGAGATCGGCTTCACCATCCTGTCGATGACCCTGTCGCTGGCGGCGGTGTTCATTCCCATCGTGTTCATGGGCGGCATCGTCGGCCGGCTGCTGCACGAATTCGCCGTCACCATCATCATGGCGATCGTCTTCTCGGGCATCATTTCGATCACCCTGACGCCGATGCTTTGCGCCCGCTTCTGCGCGACGAGCACGGCGAAAAGCACAACGCCTTCTATCGGATCAGCGAGGACACCTTCAACCGCTTGCAGGCGGGCTATGCCGCACCCTGCGCTGGGCCATGAAGCACAAGCCGCGTCATCATGGGTATCTTCGCCGCTCAGCCTGGTGGCCAGCGTCGTGCTGTTCATCGGTGATGCCGGAGGACTTCCTGCCCAGCGACGATACCGGCCAGCTTCAGGTCAACCTGCAGGCCGCCGAACGGCACCTCTTTCGAGCGGATGGCGGCCTATACCCAGTAGGTCGGCAAGATCGTCAGCGCCGACCCGAATGTGCCGGCGTGCTGGCGTGATCGGACGGCGCCAACGGCTGCGCCGGCGCCAACCGGCCAGCTTGAGGATCATCCTCAAGCCGCTGGCCGAGCGCAAGCTTCGCGCCGACGCAGATCATCGCGCGAGCTGCGCCGCAAGGTGAACGGATTCCCGGCGTCAATGTCTTCGTGGTCAATCCGCCCACCATCCGCATCGGCGCGCGCTTCCCGCTCCAGCTATCAATACACCCTGCAGGGCCTGGATCTGGACCAGCTGCAGGATGTATCCGACAAGCTGATGGACGCGATGCGCGATCGCCGCATCTTCGTCGGATGTCAACAGCGATCTCGACGCGGCCATGCCCTCGGTCGCAAGTGCAGATCGACCGCGACCGCGCCGCGGCGCTCGGCGTGACGCCGCAGCAGATCGAAATGCGCTGGGCTCCGCCTTCGGCGGCCAGCAGGTTTCCCAGATCTATGCCTCGTCCGAACCAGTATTAGGTGGTGCTGGAGCTTTTGCCGCAGCTACCAGCGCGACGCCAGCGCGCTCGGCCGCCTTTACGTCACCGCCCAGAACGGCACGCTGGTGCCGCTCACCGCGGTCACCAAGATGACGCCTTCCACCGTGCCGCTGGTCGGTCAATCATTCCGGCCAAATACCCGCAGTGACCGTCTCCTTCGACCTGGCGCCGGGCTACGCCCTCAGCGATGCGGTGACCGGCATCCATGCAGGCCAGCGACGATATCGGCGTGCCGGCTCCATCCAGGGCAGCTTCCAGGGCACCGCCGCGGCCTTCCAGGATTCCACCAAGAACATGGGCGCCCTGCTGGTGATCGCCATCGTCACGGTCTATATCATTCTGGGCATTCTCTATGAGAGCTTCATCCATCCCCTGACCATCCTGTCGGGCCTGCCGTCCGCCGCGGTGGGCGCGCTGATCACGCTTTACTGATCTTCTGTTCCTGGCGGGCATCACCTCCCCGACATGTCGCTGTCGCTTTATGCCTTTGTCGGCATGATCATGCTGATCGGCATCGTGAAGAAGAATGCTATCATGATGATCGACTTCGCGCTCCACCGGCAGCGCAGCGAGGCGATGTGCCGGCAGAGCAGGCGATCTTCGAGGCCGCGCAAGTGCGCTTCCGCCCGATCATGATGACCACCATGGCCGCGCTGATGGGCACACTGCCGATCGCGTTCGGCACCGGCTGGGCGCGGATTCCCGCCGGCCGCTGGGCCTGTGCGTGGCCGGCGGATTGATCCTGTCCCAGCTCCTCACGCTCTACATTACGCCTGTGATCTACACCTATCTCGACCGATTGAGCGGCAGCCTCAAGAGCGGCAAGCCGCGCCCGCCGGTCTAGCCCAGCGTCGCGCCTGCTGAGTGAGCCATGGCCGGCAAGCGCCAGCTTGCCGATGATTTGGTTCAGTGAACCAAATCAAATGGCGAACGCGCCGTAACAGGCGTGCCTGCCGCATCGCCGCATGCAGCCACAGCCAGCGCAGGAGCCGCAAGCCCAGTATCGCAACGAAACCCGCGAGCCAGACGGAACAGAATTGGAACAGCAGTGAGGCCGGCATGCTGCTGAACGGCCAACGCCCTGGCCGGCGCGGACAGCCTCTCCGCCGCTGGCTGGATCTCCAGCACAAGGCGCGGAACGGAAGCGGGAAAGAGCCGTGACAGCTTTTCGGCGGCCGCCGACAGGATGGCGAAGGGAACAAGGAATTTCACGGATGCGGCGAACCAGGGGCGGAAGCGCAGCCGCGCCGGATTGCGCAGGAGCATCAGGGTCAAAAACCCGGCCCGCCGGCAAAAAGTGTAGACTGCCAGAGATGGTCCAGCAGCCCGGCGATCATGTGTCTTTCTTCCGCTTGGCCGAGAGCTCGCGCAGAAGCCTTTCGGCATCGGCAACGTCCTTCGGCGTGAGATTTCCCGCTTCTATCAGCTGGGCCATCACCGGCTGCATGCGGCCGCCGAACAGGGACAGGAACTCATCCACCAGCCGCGCCTTGGCAGCCTCGCGGGAAATCAAGGTTTCGAAGATATGGGCATTGCCGATCTTGCGCGACCGGCGCAACGCCTTCTTGACCTCCAGCCGGTAAACCATTGTCTGGACGGTGGTGTAGGCGGGCCGGTTCTTGGGGCCGAAACTTTCCCGGATCTCGCGGATGGCGGAAGGCCCGCTGGTCCACAAGGTCTCCATGATCTGGAGTTCCAGCTTGCTCAACTTGGGCAGCCGCATCGGCGCATTCCTACTACAACCGTCAGACACCCTAAGCCGCGGCCGGCCTTCCCGGCAAGATTTTTGTGGCCGCTCAGTGGTCGAGCGGTGCGCCCACGCTGCGGGGGCGCAACGTATCGAACGGCCCGCAGAGCAAAAGACCGGCCAGAAAGCCGCCGAGATGCGCCTGCCAGGCGACCTGGGCGGTTTCTCCGCCAATGTTGACGCCAGTGACCCCCATCGCGGCATTTATGGCAATCAGCACGGCACTGAAGATCAGAATCTGGCGTGAGAAAATCGGCGCCAGCTGTGCCGCCCCCGGCACGGCCCAGGGACTCTGCGCCGGGAGCATGCGCAATGCCGCTGCCATCAGGCCGGATATTGCGCCCGAGGCTCCCACTACCGGAACGGCACTGCCCCAGTTGAATGCCACATAGGTCAGCGCGCCGGCGACCCCACACACCAGGAAGAAGACCAGAAACAGAATGGCGCCAAAGCGGCGAGCGACGATCGGCGCGAAAGCGAGCAGGAAAAGACAGTTGACGACCAGGTGGGTCCAGCCATTGTGCAGCCCCATATAAGAGATGAACGGGATGGCCTGCTCCCAGACCGTGCCGGGATCGGCCATGCGGCTTTGCAGGAAGGCCTGGCTGTAGCGCGCCGGCACCAGTCCGTATTCGTAAGCCAGGTCCTCGGCCAAGCCGGGGGGCAGCCACATGCGCGCCGCGTGAAGGCCGGCCAAAATCCCGATCAGCCACATGACCACGGCTGGCGCGCGGAAGATGGGCTGTCGCGGCGGCTGGGATTGCAGGAAGGCCATGGGTCTATCTACGGGGCTTTCCGGGCCTCGCCAAGCCGGATGGAACTCCGGCCGGTGGCCAAAATTGTTTCATTTTGAAGCGAAGTCCGCATCGAAGCGCCTTCTCTGCCCGCTTCGAGACAGGTGTTTCTGTGCCTTCCGCGGCTTGCATCCCTCCCATCGGAACCGTTGGCGAAACGGGTGTTTTGCGCGGCTTCCAGCCAAGCGCCTGTACCAGAACGGCACAGCCGATAGCTAACACGGATTAAGAGCTGGCATGGGCGTTGCTGTGCTCCCGTCAGGAGAAGTGGAAAGACGCCCCTATGTCCAAGTTCAGGACCGGTTCGACATTCATCGCCCTGACCCTTGCCGTCTTCGCCGGTCCGCTCACGGTCACGGCAGAGGCCGGTGACTGGACCAATTCGGCTTCCTACAACGGCTATGGCAACGGCATCGGCACGGGCAACATGAATTCCGCCTCCAATTATTCGATGCGCGATGCCAACGGCAATCTGACCATGGTGAATGGCCAGATCCAGCCTTCCATTTATTCGAACGCTTCGGGCTCCCAGTTTGTCACCGCCGGTGTCGGCATGGCCGGTGCGGCCGGCCAGGCCTATGGACAGGCCACCGCCATCGGCAACTCGCTCAACGTGACCGTCGTCGGCAGCCACAACACCACGATCATCGACAGCCAGCAGACCAACACCGGCAATCAGACCGACCTGCCTCGATATCAAAACCGGCGAGAGCTTCGTTATTCGCTCCAGCCGCGGTGCGCCACTTGAACGCAACATCGATCATCACATCTCCAACCACCTCGATCTTCCCCTGCGCCGACTCTTTCCTGAGGTTCTCGGCCGCCGTCTCAGACGCGCACAACAACAGCTCGCTCATGTGGTCGGTAAGGACGCGGTTGAGCTCCTCGGGCATCGTGCGGTCGAACGAGCGCATGCCGGCCTCTATGTGCACCACCGGCACACCGCGCTGGGCGCTCGCCAGCGCGCCCGCAAGCGTCGAATTGGTGTCGCCATAGACGAGCACCGCGTCGGGCTCGATCTCGGCAAGCAAGGGTTCAAGCGCCGCCAGCATACGCGCGGTCTGTGAGGTATTCGAGCCGCCGCCGATGCCCAATTCGCGCTCGGGCGCCTGCAGTCCGAGCTCTGAGAAGAACACGCTGGAGAGCGAGTCGTCGTAATGCTGCCCGGTGTGCACGAGGATCTCCTCGTGCACGGCGCGAAGTGGCCCTGAGACGGCGGCTGCCTTGATGAACTGCGGTCGGTTGCCTACGACTGTGAGGACCTTCATAGGGTCTTCACAGGCTGAGCATCCTGAGGATGATTCGGGGTGGCTGGCAAGGACGTACCCAAGGGGCACAGGCAGGTTCGCGTAGTGTGCTTGACGCACATGAGCGACTGAGGACGCAGCCAGGCGCCCCGAATCATCCTCAGGCCGCGGCGCCGACGACCGACGTCGACCAGTCGATCACCGACGTCGGCTTGACCACATGGCGGGAGAGGCCGAGCTCCTTGGGCTCCAGGCCGAGCGCAAGCCCAACGAGCTGGGGAAGGTGCAGAACCGGCATGTTCAGCTCGCGCCCAACTACTTTCTCGGCGAGCGGTTGTTGCATGTCGAGGTTCAGGTGGCACAGCGGGCAGGGAGTCACAAGGCAGTCGGCGTCGGCGTCAACAGCGTCGCCAAGGTGGCGTCCGGCCTGCTTGAGCGAGGCCTCCTTGTTCATCGTGATAATCGGAAAGCCACAGCACTTGCGCATCCCGGCGTACTCGATCACGGTGCCGCCAAGCGCCTCGATCAACTGCTCCAGGTAATGGTCGCGAGGCCGCTCTGAGTCGATGCCCAAGCGGTCGCGCGGCCGCACGATGTAGCAGCCGTAGAACGGCCCAACTTTGAGGTTGGTCAGCGGACGCTTAACCATCCCGCGCAGCTTGTCCAGGCCGATCTCCTCGACCAGCAGCCAGAGGAAGTTCTTGTTGGTCAGGCCCTTCTCGTAGGAGAGTCCCTCGTCGGCAAGCGTGGAGTTGACCTGTGCTCTGTACTCGGCGCTTGAATCCAAACGCTCCTGGCACTCACCTTGGGCGCCTTGGCAAGTGGAGCAGATGTTCATCATCAGCTCCGCCCCCTGAACTTGCTGGGCCAGCGCGAAGGTGCGCGCGTTGAGCGTGTCGGCCAGCTCCTGGTTGTGCTCGGCGATCACGCCGGCTCCGCAGCAATTGCCGCGGTCGAGCTCGACCAGCTCGATGTCAAGTAGTGGCGCCACCTTTGCCATCGAGCCGTGCAGCTCGGGAGTAAAGCCCCTGCTCACGCAGCCAGGCCAGTAGGCGACCTTCATGTGGTGCTCCCTTCGCGTGCTTGGGCGTCCGCGCTCATGCGCTCGCCTCGGGTCCGGGGGCTGAGGACCCGACGCCCACCGGCGTCTGCTCGACGTCTTCGTCCTCGCCGGAGATATACAGGTTCAGCTCGTAGCGCTCGGGCTTGCCCTCGACCTTCTCGTAAATCCGCTTGACCGCATTCAGATCCTGCTTGGGAATCTTGTGCCCGAACAACGCGATCTTGATGCTCATCTTGCGTTTCAGCACGCCGCGCACCACGATCGGCAGCGAGCTCAGCAGCTCTTTGCCCGCCGCCGGGTGGAACTTGCCGAACCACGAGTTGCCGCCGTAGGAGCGCGGCAGTAGCTCGGCCTCGTGTAGCAGTCCGCTGTCCTTCACGAGCGTCACAAACGCCTGCTCGTGGCGCTCGCCGTTGTTGCTGTCCACGATGTGCTGATCATTGCCCGCGATGCGCCGCAGCCGCATGATCTGCCCCATCGGGTTGACGCCCTTGGGACAGGCATCGACGCACTTGAAGCAGTGCGTGCAGTCATAGATCCCCTGTGGGTCTTCGCTCAGGTCAAGCAGCCGCTCGTGCTGTTCTTCGTCGCGAGGATCGCCGACGAAGCGGTAGGCCTTGGCAAGCGCGGCGGGTCCGATGAAGCCGGGATCAACCTCCATCGCCAAGCAGTCCGACACGCAGGCACCGCACTGGATGCAGGCCATCGTCTGCGTGATGTCGACCATCGACTCGCGCGGCACGATGTGCTCGCGCTCGGGCTGGGGCCCCTCGTTGATCAGCCATGGAGTCACGCGCTGCACCTTCTTCCAGTGCACGGCGTCCATGTCGACGATCATGTCCTTGATAACGGGCATATTGCCCATCGGCTCGACCTCGATCACGCCGTCCTTGCTGGACGCGCGCGCATGGTCGAGGTGGGTGTGGCAGGCAAGCCCTGGTTCGCCGTTGATGCGCACGCCGCAAGAGCCACAGATCGCTGCGCGGCATGAGCAGCGAATACCGATCGAGCCGTCGAACTTCGCCTTGGCTTGCAGAATGCCCTCGAGTACCGAGCGGTGGGGCTCCAACTCGATCGTATGCTCGTCCCAGTAGGGCGCCTCGCCCGACTCGGGGTCATAGCGGCGCATGCGCAGCGTGAACTGCTCCGGTGGCTTATGGGTTTCGGCCATCAGGCGCGCTCCTTCTCGATCGGACGATGCACTTCGGGCGTGAGGCGGGCTGTTGGGGTCAAGCTGAGCGGGGTGTCGAGCGCGACGGTAGGGGTCATCAGTATTTCCTTTCCTCTGGCTCCCACTGGGTCATCGTCACAGGCGAGTACGTCACTTCTGGACCGTCACCATTGAGGCTGATGTCGATGTGCTTGAGCCACTGCTCGTCATTGCGCTCGGGGAAGTCTGTCCTGAACTGGGCGCCGCGCGACTCCTTGCGCTCGATCGCCGCCACGACGGTGGCCTCGGCGCAATCGATCATGTAGCCCAGCTCGATCGCCCCAAGTACGTCCTGGTTGAAAACGGTGCCTTTGTCGTCGATGTACGCGCTCTCGGCCTCCTGCTTGAGGCGCTTGACGATCTCATGGGCCTTGTCCAAGCCTTCCTGGTCGCGGTAAACGGCGACGTACTGGTTCATCGTCTCGCCCAGCTCCTGCTTGATCTCCGACACGCGCCGGCCGCTACGCGGCCGCGCGATGATCGCGTCGATCATGGCCACGTCCTCACGCAGCTGGGCATCGGTGGCCTCAGGCAGGGCCGTGCTTGTGGCACGCGCCGCTGCATGTTCGCCTGCACGCCGACCGAAGATGAGGGTGTCGAGCAGCGAGTTGGCGCCAAGGCGGTTGCCGCCGTGCACCGATACGCAGGCGACCTCACCGGCGGCATACAGGCCCTCGACCGAGGTGGCACCGTTCACATCGGTCTTGACGCCGCCCATGATGTAGTGCTGACCGGGACGGATCATGATCGGCTCGCGGGTGATGTCCACGCCGGCGAAGTCCTTGCCGATGTTGACGATCTCGCGCAACGCCTCCAAGGTGCGCTTGCGCGGCACCTTCGTGATGTCCAGGTAGATCCCGTCTTTGTTGGCGCCGACGCCGCGACCCTCGAGGATCTCGGTCTGCTCGGCGCGCGAGACCACATCGCGCGAGGCAAGCTCCATCTTGTTGGGCGCGTACTTCTCCATGAAGCGCTCGCCCTCGGAGTTCAACAGCACGGCACCCTCGCCGCGCGCCCCCTCGGTGATGAGCAGGCCGTTCTCCACAAGCGTGGTCGGGTGGTACTGGACCATCTCCATATCCATCAGCGGAGCCCCGATGCGATACGCCTGGGCAATCCCGTCGCCGGTCACGATCAGGGCGTTAGTCGTCGGCGAGTAGACCTGGCCGGCGCCGCCGCAGGCGAGGATCACGTTCTTGGCCTGCAAGGTCTCCATGCGCCCGGAGCGCACGTCGCGCGCCACGACACCGCAGCAGCGCCCGCTGTCGTCTTGTAGCAGCGAGGTCACGAACCACTCCTCGTAGCGCTCGACCTGCTCGTGATGCTTCATCAGCTGCTCGTAGAGCACATGCAAGATCGCCTGCCCGGTGATGTCGGCGACGTATGCGGTGCGCTTCATCGAAGCCCCACCGAAGGCGCGCAGGTCAAGTTCGCCGTTGTCGTTGCGGTGGAAGGTCACACCGATGTGCTCGAGGTGCATCACCTCTTGCGGCGCCTCCGAGCACATGATTTCGATCGCGTCCTGGTCGCCGAGGAAATCGGAGCCCTTGACGGTGTCATAGGCGTGTGAGCGCCAATCGTCAGCGACGTTGATCGCGGCGTTGATGCCGCCGGCAGCAGCCACTGAGTGGGAGCGCACCGGGTGAACCTTGCTGAGGATTGCGACGCTTGAGCCGGCCTCTGCGGCGGCGAGCGCGGCACGCTGGCCCGCGAGACCTGCGCCGATGATCAATACGTCATGTGCTGGCATGGATTCCTGGGGGCTCGAAGGAGAGGGGCGGTGTCTGCGGCCTGGACTCTATAACGCGGAACCGGACGGAGATCGCCACATGTCCTACGAACGCCCGCCGGCAAGCCCACCGGCAGGGTTGAGCGCTTGGCGGATCTGGGCGACGGTGACGGTGCCGCGCAGGATGCCGTCGGCGTCCACGGCGACCATCCCACCGAGCCGGCCAAGGCCCTCGCTGCGCAGCAGCGACTCCAGGGGCTCGTGTTCATCGATGCCCACCTGCAGATCCTGCTCGAGCACGTCGCCGATCTCGAGCGCCGGCCGGCCGGCCGCGATCTCCGCGTCGACTCGCTCCGAGCGCACCACGCCGAGGAAGTGGCGTGCATGGTCCACGACCGCAAACCAGGGACTGCGGTAGCGGGCAAAGAATTGCTCTTGGGCGTCCAGCAGCTTCAGCTCGGCCGGGATCGTGGTCGGCTCGCGATCCATGATGTCCTTCACGCGCACGTTCTGGATGCGCTGGCCCATCGCCCCCTGCATCACCGCGCCACCGGAGGCCTGGTAGAGGATCAGGCCGAGCACGAGCGTGAACAGCCCGAAGCTGTTGCCCTCCAGCAGCGCCAGCAGACCCACGAGACCGAGCACCATCGCAAAGCCCTGTCCGGCACGGCCGGTGATGCGGGTGCCGCGATGGCGATCGCCGGTGCGCCACCAGATGACGGCGCGCGCGATGCGCCCGCCGTCGAGTGGAAAGGCCGGCACGAGATTGAACAGCAAGAGCGCCGCGTTGATGAAGACAAGCCAGGCCAAGAGGGCCACCGCGGGAGTGATCGTGAAGCCTTCTTCCAGCAGTAGGGCCCCGAAGAAGTGCCCGCCGGGGGCAAGCGCGAGCGTCGCCACCGCACAGATGAGCAGTGCCAGCAGCGTCCCGGCGGGGCCGGCGGCGGAGACCTTGAATTCCTCGCCTGGCGTCTCCGGCTCGCGCGCCGGACGCGCCATGCCGCCGAAGAACCACAGATCGATGCCGAGGATCGGGATGCCCAGGCGCCGCGAGACGAGCGCATGCCCCAGCTCGTGCAGGATCAGCGAGGCGAAGTAGCCGAGTGCGCCGATGACGGCGACCACATAGGCCGTGCTGCTCGATCCGCCCAGTATGTCGTGGAAGTACTGGGACAGATACAGGATCAGGAAGAAGAGGACAAAGAACCAGCTGACGCTGACGCCCACCCTGATGCCAAAGATGCGCGCCACCTGAATGTTGCCGGGCATGTGCCGCGGTGCTCTTGTGGCCATGTATTTGATCTTAGGCTGTTCGCTCAGGTTGCCCCACGCCAGGCCGGAGATCGCCACCCACATCGGGCGTGGGCGATTTGAGGGATTGGGGTGGGGGTGTCCATTTTTCTGCGATTCACAATAGTGACTACATGATGTAGTTACTATCGTAGTGTGCTGAAAATTACGTAATACTCTGCACGCGACCCCGCTCGATGATCGTCTTGAAGTCGCTGCCGGCGGGCAGCGTGCCGTACTCGAGTCCGCCATCGCCGCCAAGGCGCGAGGCGCAGAAGGCGTCGGCCACAGCCGGTGCGCCATGGCGCACGAGCAGTGAGCCCTGCAGCGCTAGCGCCATGCCTTCCACCACACGTCGCGCGCGCATCTCGAGCGTCATGGGGTCCGAGAACTGGCGCTCCAGCTTCTTGACATGCTCGTCCAGGCGCGCGTCCGCGCCCTCGGCCTGCTTGACCTCATGCATGAACACCTCCAAAGTGCGCGGCGTACGCACGAGCGCACGCAGCACGTCGAGGCTCATCACGTTGCCTGAGCCCTCCCAGATCGAGGCCAGCGGCGCCTCGCGGTACAGGCGCGGCATGCCTGACTCCTCGACGTAGCCGTTGCCACCGAGGCACTCCAAGGACTCGAAGGCATGGTTGGGGCGCGCTTGCAGACCCAGTACTTGCCGACGGCCGTGGCCAGGCGCTTGAACAGGTGCGCATCGTTCAACTCACTATCGCCCTGAGCCGGCCCCTCGGCGCCGGCTTCGTCGTAGGCGCGCGCCAGGCGCATCGCCAGCGCCGTCGCTGCCTCGGACTCGACGCAGAGGTCGGCCAGCACGTTGCGCATCAAGGGTTGGTCGATCAGCAGCTTGCCGAAGGTTGAGCGGTGTGCGGCGTGGTGGGTAGCCTGCACGACCCCAGCACGCATGCCGGCGGCGCCGCCAATCACGCAATCCAGGCGTGTGTGGCCGACCATCTCGATGATTGTCGGTACGCCGCGTCCCGGCTCACCCACCATACGTGCCCAAGCGCTGTGGAATTCCACCTCGCTGGAGGCGTTGGAGTGGTTGCCGAGCTTGTCCTTCAAGCGCTGGATGTGAAATGCGTTGCGTGTGCCGTCGGGCAGGACACGCGGCATCAGGAAACAAGAGAGGCCGTCGTCGGTCTGTGCGAGTACCAGGAACAGGTCGGACATCGGCGCCGAGCAGAACCACTTGTGGCCGGTGATCTCATACTCGGCTCCAGCGCCGCCGCCGTTGATCGGACGGGCGAGCGTGGTGTTGGCTTTCACATCCGAGCCGCCCTGCTTCTCGGTCATCGCCATGCCGGCGATCGCCGAGCCCTTCTCGCTTGCCAGGACTAGGCGTGGGTCGTAGGTGTTGGCCGTCACCAGTGGCCCCCACTCGGCCAGCAGCTCGGGCTGGGTGCGCAATGCCGGGAGAACGGCGAAGGTCATCGTGATCGGACAGGCAAAGCCCGCCTCGGCCTGCATAGCGGTCATGTACAGCGCTGCGCGTGCGGCGTGCGGCGCTGGCTCCGTGCTGGTCCAAGGCAGCGAGTGCAGCTCGTGCTCGACGCCCATCTTCATCAGCTGGTGCCAGGCCGGGTGGAACTCCACCTCGTCGATGCGATGCCCGTAGCGGTCATGGGTTTTTAGCACCGGCTTGTTCTCATTCGCCAGGCGCCCCCATAGCTGTTGAGGCTCGCCGCCGACGAACTTGCCCAGCTCGGTCGCTCGTCCCAGCACCCAGGAGGCACCCTCGCGCCCGGTGGCCTCCACGAGCGGGAGGTTGCTGGAGAAGACATCCACCCCCTCCAGCGGAGGAACCTGGTTGGCAACAGTGTGAGTTTGCCACTGCTCCGTGCGTGCTTGGTCGCCTACGGCCGCCATCAGCTTAAAAGGTTACCCCTTGCGAGAACGCTGTAGGCAATGCTGGGTCGCCATCGGCAGAGATTGGTCCCAATTGAGGCGGGCAGGCAAATGTTCGTTTTGCCCGATGGCCCCCCGCGCGCGCGGGGGGCCATCGGGCTCAACCGGGGACCTCCAGCCGCCGCGCGATAGCATCGCCCGCCGGGGCGATTGGGATCCCGTCCGTCAGCTAAAACCGAGGACCGATACATGGCCAAGATCAAGGTGCAAAACCCCGTCGTCGAGCTCGACGGCGACGAGATGACGCGAATCATCTGGTCTTTCATCAAGGAGCAGCTAATTCTGCCCTACCTGGATATCGACCTGAAGTACTACGACCTCTCGATCGAGAGCCGTGACGCCAGCGAGGACGCGATCACCGTGGATGCGGCCAACGCGATCAAGCAGTACGGGGTCGGGGTGAAGTGCGCCACGATCACCCCCGACGAGGCCCGCGTGAAGGAGTTCGGTCTCAAAGAGATGTACCGCTCGCCCAACGGCACGGTGCGCAACATCCTCGGTGGGGTCATCTTCCGCGAGCCGATCGTGATCTCCAACATCCCGCGCCTGGTGCCAGGCTGGACCAAGCCGATCGTGATCGGTCGTCACGCTTTCGGCGACCAGTACCGCGCCACCGACATGGTCGTGCCGGGGGCGGGCAAGCTGATGCTCACCTTTACACCGGCCGATGGCAGTGAGCCGATCGAGCTGAACGTGTACGACTTCCCAGGCGGAGGCATCGCGATGGCGATGTACAACCTTGACGAGTCGATCCGCGACTTCGCACGCGCCTCGTTGCGCTACGGGCTCGATCGCGGCTATCCGGTGTACCTGTCGACCAAGAACACGATCCTCAAGCGCTATGACGGACGCTTCAAGGATCTCTTTCAGGAGATCTACGAGTCCGAGTTCAAGGCAGACTTCGAGGCCGCCGGCATCACCTATGAACACCGTTTGATCGATGACATGGTGGCCGCTTCGCTGAAGTGGGAAGGCGGATATGTGTGGGCTTGCAAGAACTACGATGGCGACGTGCAATCGGACACGGTTGCCCAAGGCTTCGGCTCGCTTGGCTTGATGACGAGCGTGCTGATGAGCGCTGACGGGAAGACCGTCGAGGCGGAGGCCGCGCACGGCACTGTCACTCGCCACTACCGCATGCACCAAGAGGGCAAGCCCACCTCTACCAATCCGATTGCCTCCATCTTTGCGTGGACACGCGGGCTCGCGGCGCGCGGGCGTATGGACAACACGCCCGAGGTGAGCGAGTTCGCCGATACGCTCGAGCGCGTGTGTGTAGAGACCGTGGAAGAAGGAAAGATGACCAAGGATCTTGCGCTCTTGATCGGACCCGACCAGGAGTGGCAGACCACCCAAGAGTTCCTCGCGTCGATCGACGCGAACCTGAAGCGCGCGATGGCATGATCGATATGCGCGGTCAGCTTGAGAGCGTGGTGTCGTGGCGTCTTCAAACGATCGACACGCCCGGATGCGAACTGCGTCCCTTCGTGAGCCCGATCGAGTTTTTGCGCACGACTATTTCGAAAATCGACCCCCAATAGGAGCTGAGAACCCGTGAGCAATCCCGTACGAGTCACCGTCACAGGCGCGGCCGGCCAGATCGGCTACAGCCTCGTGTTTCGCATCGCAAGTGGGCAACTACTGGGCCCCGATCAGCCAATCGACCTGCGGCTGCAGGAGATTCCCCCGGCGATGGGGGCGCTTGAGGGTGTGGCGATGGAGATTGTCGACTGTGCCTTTCCGCTGCTGGCCAACCTCGACTTGCACGACAATCCGCAGGAAGCGTTCGACGGTGCCAACATCGCGCTGCTCGTCGGCTCGCGTCCACGCACAAAGGGCATGGAGCGCGCCGAGTTGCTGAGCGAGAACGGCAAGATCTTCACTGGACAGGGCAAAGCGCTGAACGAGCATGCCGCCAGCGATCTGAAGGTGCTCGTCGTGGGCAATCCTGCCAACACCAACTGTCTGATCGCCATGAACAATGCGCAGGACATTCCGCGTGAGCGCTTCACCGCGATGTTGCGCTTGGATCACAACCGCGCGGTGGCGCAGTTGGCCAACAAGGTGGGAGCGTCGGTTAGCGACGTGAACAAGATGGGTGTGTGGGGCAACCATTCCCCCACCATGTACCCAGACCTGTTTCACGCGGAGATCAAGGGCGAGCAGGCAGCGAAGGTCGTGGACGACCAGGCTTGGATCGAAAACGACTTCCTGCCCAATGTCGGCAAGCGCGGCGCGGCGATCATCGAGGCTCGCGGCGCCTCCAGTGCTGCATCCGCTGCCAACGCCGCTATCGATCACATGCGCGATTGGGTGAGCGGCACCAGCGACTGGGTATCGATGGGCGTCCCCTCCGACGGCTCCTACAGCGTGCCCGAGGGCCTCATCAGTGGCTTCCCTTGCACCTGCTCGAATGGAGAGTGGTCGATTGTGCAGGGCCTCGACATCGACGACTTCTCCCGTTCGAAGATCGACGCGTCGGTAGCGGAGCTAACCGGAGAGCGCGACACGGTTTCGAGCCAGGGACTCATCTAAGCCGTCCCCTTAACGAAAAACGGCCGGGGCGCAATTGCGCCCCGGCCGTTTCGTTTGTCAGATGTCGTCCGAACGGATCGTCGTTGCTACAAGGTCCAGTCCGACGGATCGTCGTTCCTGGCAGGGACGTACCCCATGAGGGGCACAGGCAAGTCGCTAAGTGTGCTTTGCACACAAGCGACTGAGGACGCCGCCAGGGGCGACGAGACTAGGACTGGGGGTGCCAGCCGCGGCCCTGCTTCTTAATCTTCTTTTCCTGCTCAAGGCCCGGGAGTACGCGGTACAGATAGTTCTGCTTGATCCCCATCTTGGCGGCAAGCTCGGGGATCGTAATCCCGGGCTGCCCGCTGACGAACTGCAGGGCCTGGGCGGCACGCGTGCCACTGCCCTTGCGACGGCCCGCACGGCGACGGGGCGTAGCGGCGGCTGTGGGAGCGGCGGCTGTCGTTGCCTCGGTGGCCTTGGCTGCCTTGGGCGGACGTCCACGTCGCGCGCCTGTCGTACGGCTCTTGGAGCCGCGCGGACGGCCTGGGCCGCGGCGGGCCGGTGTGGCGCTTGAAGTAGCCGGAGCGCTGGCAGTCGCGCGAGGAGCTGTTCCACCAACGCCCGCGAGGGCCGCCGCAGCGTCCTGGAGGCGGGTGTACTCGTCGATCAGCGGCTTCAGCTCAGCCAGTCGGTCGTTTATCTCTCGGCGCTTCTCGTCAAGGAAGTCAGTCACGATTGTGTCCTGTTCACTGGGGTGTGAATGCAACCCGAGGGTCGAGTTGCACGGTCTATGTGGCTTCACTTTACACAAGTTGCCCTGCTACACGTGCACCAAAGCGTGCGCACTATGTCGACATTGGCGTCCAAGTCAAGGAATGTGTCAGGCGCATACCAGCGAATTACCATCGCTCGTTGCTGATTTAGGAATGTCAGCGCTCGAATAGTGCACGCAGGCGCTCCAGCGTGCGGGTCGCCTCGCGTTCAGGCATTCCTCCGACCAGCGCGCGGCTCGCGAGCGCCCCGAACGGCCCGAGGGGTGGGTGGAACTCGTTGCGATAGTCGAAGCGGGTGCAGCCACCGGAAAGGGATTGCAGCTTGTATTCCGTGCGAGCACGCGAGCGGGCTGGCCCGCGACCCTCCCACACGGCGCGCGTTCCCGGCTCGCACCGCACCAGTGTCCAGTGAACGTCGACGCTGACTCCTCTCAGGTGGAGCTGCTGATCCATGTGATAGCCAACCCGCGGAGCTCCATCGTCGTGGTGGCGCAGCTTGCGATGAATCGTGACCCAGTCGCCGAGGCGATCGGGGTCTATGACAGTTTCCCACACCGTCGCGGGCGTGGCGGCGATCTCGATCGAGGCGCAAACGGTGCTCATCGCGAAGCCCAACCGTAGCTTGCGCGACTCTTTAAAGCTGGATGGCTTACGTGCGCGATCAACGCGCAGCGAGCGGCTCGCGCTTTTCCCACTCGTATAGCGCGTGTTCCACGGCTGAGTCGAATGAGTGCAATTCCACATTCAAGGCCGTGGCGGCCTCATGTCCGTTGGGGAGCAGGTCGCTGGTTAGCCCTTCCATCAGCGGCAGCACTAGCTCGGGTTGCTCATCAGTGAGCAACGCGGCCAGGCGTGCTGCAATCGGGGTGACACTGAGGCCAAGCCCGATGCTGGGACGGGCCAGCATCATCAGCTCGGCGATGCGCTGCACCAACTCCTCGTAAGTGAGCGTCTCGGGTCCGGCGATCTCCAAGGCCCGTCCGGCGACATACTCGTTGGAGGCACAGGCCGCAAGCATCTCGACAAGGTCGCGCTCGTCGATCGGACACGTACGAAAATGCCGCCAGGCGGGTAGTGCGATTACCGGCAGGCGCTCGATCAAACGTACGAGAAAGCGAAAGGAGCGCGAGCGTGCGCCGATCACGATCGACGCACGCAGGGCCACCGATCCTGGTACTCCGTCGAGCAGGATGCGCTCTACCGCATAGCGGCTGGAGAGGTGGGTAGAGGCACGCTCAGGCGGGAGCGGGCCGCCGAGGTACACGACGCGCTCCACGCCGGCAGCACGCGCGGCGTCGGCGAAAGTCTGAGCCGAGGCTCGCTCGCGCGCGGAAAACGAGATCCCACTTGTTCTGCCGCCGGCGGGCTCCATCGAATGGATCAGGTAATAGGCGACCTCGACGTTGCGCATCGCCTGCACCATCCCTGCCCCTGAGAGCGTATCGCCGATCACGAGCTCGAAATCCGCGAGCGCCGCATCGAGATTCGCTTCGAGCGTCGTTGATTGAAGCGCGAGTTCAACGCGCGTGCGATCGCGTGCAAGTGCGCGCACGTCGTGGCCCTGCTCGAGCAGGGCAGGCAGGAGGGCCGAGCCCGCGAAGCCGCTGATGCCGGTCAGGAGGATGCGCACCCTTGCATGATGACGTGCCAAGGCTCACGGCCCAAAGGAGAGAGGCACTTGCCGATGTCGGTGCCTGAGCGCGCCGAAAAACCGCCCAAAATGCGTAAGCGCTGAGCCGCTCGTCGCGCTATCGAGGCTGATTGTGGCTATTTGCGGATAACGGTCGGTTTTCCTCGCGGTTTGCGGGGAAGGCTTCTTGGTTGCCCTTGAGCCGATGCCCAGCTAGTGCTTTGATCGCTGCCCATCAGTCAAGCCGCGAATCAAAGGGGAGTCAGTGCCGAGGACGCAGAGCAAGCGGGCAGTCCGCAAAGTCACATGCGATGAGTGCTATTTCCGGTGCAACCTGTTGTGTGCACTGGAGCTGGCCGAGCCCTGCGCCACCTTCCGGCCAAACGAGGCGCAGCTTGCGCCGCCGCAGCAGCTGCGTTTCGTCTTTCGCCAGGAGCGCCGCTCGCGCGCCGCGTGGGCGTTCCCCTCGGCGCAGGAACAGGCGGCGCTGCACGCCTAGGTCTTCGATCTTTTCCGCGTGCCGTGCGATCCAGTTCGCCCCGGGCGTGTCGCTCAGCCCGTGCACCACGATCGAGCTGAACACGACCAGCGCTGCCAGGTCGAAGATGCGCTGGCCATTGGCGATGTGTTGGTCGAGCACCAGCAACGAGAAGGTCATAGTCGCCACCCCCTTTGGGCCGAACCAGCCCATGAACAAGCGTGTCTGCTTATCGGTGTCCGTGCCCATCAGCGCAATCCAGACAGCAAGCGGGCGGGCGATCAGGAACGTGGCGGCTACGAAGACCAGGGCTATCCAGCCGCTGCTCGCCAGCGCGTCCAGGGTCAGCAGTGAGCCGAACACGACGAAGATACCCAGCTTGACAATCTCGACGAGGTCATCGGCACGCTGCTCGAAGTGGCGACGCAGGTCGGGACGGCGCACACCGAGCACGATCGCCGCGACGAACACGGCAATAAAGCCGTTGCCGCGAGGTGAGAGCACCGTCACGCCATAGGTGGCAAACGCGACTCCAAGCGCATAGAGCGACTTCTGATGGGCGGGGATCGGATGCTCGAGCGGACGTTTGTGCTCGCGTGGCATCAGCAGTGAGGCGATATACCCGAGTGCGAGGCCGAAGACCAGCCCGAGGCCGATGTCCTGCAAGACAAAACGCCACCACACGAAGTTCTGCGATGCGCTAGAGAGCGCGGCAAGGAAGGCAAGCACAGCGGGCAGCGCAAGACCGTCGTTCAAGCCGGACTCCAGGTTCAGCGAATGGCGCACCAGCCGGGGGACGCGCGGGTTGGTGACGATGCTCGAAGTAAGCACCGGGTCTGTGGGCGAGAGCAGCGCACCAAGCAGCAGCGACTCGGTCCATGACAATTTGACGAGCAGGTGCGCTGCCACAGCGATGATCCCGGCTGTGAGGGGCATCGCGATCGCGAGCTTGCGCAGCGGCAGGTGCCAAGCGCGCTGCAGCATCTCGCCCTCGACCTCCAGCCCGTCGCGGAACAGGATCACGATCAGGGCAACGAACGCCAGATCCTCCACGAACCCCGACTGGGCGCGGAAGCTGACGAGTTCCAGGCCGCCGTCTCCGACAAGAAATCCGGCCAACACGAACAGGGCGGCAAGCGAGAGGAATGAGCGTTGAGCCAGCCCCGAGGCCAGCGCGCCGACGATCAGCAGCCCGCCGAGGAAGGCGGCGGTAGCCTGGAAGGTGGGCACGCGCTTAGCTTCTCATGTGTCGGGTACGTCAAACGAAAAGAGTATGGCCCCGATCAACGGGGGTATATTTGGATGAGATCTTCAAAGCTCATGAGCAGAGGCGGTGGCTAAATGGCAGCAAAAGACAGAATCGGCAAAGCAAGCGAGGCGGTGCGTTCCAGCGACTACCTCAAACGTCTAATTGAAGACGAGCAGCTGCGCGACAACCTGCTTGCCGCATACGCGGCAGGACGCAGCGCCTACGGGCGTGTCAGCAACGGCAAGCCGGCAGGCAAGGCGCTGCTGGAGGATCGTAAGCTGCAGAAGGAGCTCTCCGAAGCTGCAGCTGCGCTGCGCGACGCTTCGTATGCGATCAAGCAGCCGGCGTCTAAACCAAAACGTAAAGGCGGCCTGGGGCGTGCCCTGTTGCTGATCGTCGTCGGTACGGTCCTGGCGCTGGCCCTGAGCGAGGACCTGCGCTCGAAGGTGCTCGATCTGCTGTTCGGCGCTGAGGAGGAGTTCGACTACAGCTCCACCACGATGCCCGTGCAGGAGGCCCCTCCAGCCCCAGCGGATGTGCCCGCCGCGTGAGCACGGACGCTCAGCGCTTCTCCCAGACATGACGCACACCGCAACCGCTGACATCGACAGTGCTCAGGCCGAGGACGCGGCTGTGAGCGCGTGAGGTCGGCGAGCCGACTGGCTCGTCGACCCGCTCGCTCTCGGGCGAGAAGGCTCAGCGGATCGTCGAGGCGATGCGCCACAGCGTCGCCCGTCGCGGCGCGGCCGGCTCGACTTTCGACCACGTCTCGCGCGAGGCGGGCGTTTCCCGCGGCCTGTTGCACTACTACTTCGGCACCAAGGAGCAGCTGCTCGTGGAGGCGGCGCGCCGCGACTGCGAGCTGCGCATCGAGGCGTTGGAGAAGCGCTTGGCGGGCGCACAGACGGCCGACGATTTCGTCGCGCTGCTGGCCCAGAACCTGCAGGAGACGATCTCGGAGGACCAGGACTTCGTGACGCTCGTGTTCGAGCTGTTCACGCTCTCGCGGCGCAACGCCGACATCGCGGTCGAGTACGCGAGCCTGCTGCGCCGCACACGCGAGCGCCTCGCCGGGATGCTGGCCGCCGCTCAGGAGGAGGGCGTGCTGCGTCTGCACGCCGAGCCCGACGCCGTCGCGGACATCCTGTTCTCGCTCGGCGACGGCTTCGCGTTGCGCATGATCTCAGAGCCCGATCGCGACTTCAGTGCGTCGATCCAGGCGGGCATCGAGTGCGCCCGTTCGCTAGTGGCTGACTGACGTCAGAGCACTTCTCGGCTTGCTCATACCACTGAAGCGAGCATCCCGTTCGCCTCTAGCAGACTGACAGCAGGGCCTCCCTCTTATAATCAGGGCCTCATGCCCATCTACGAGTACAGACGACCCGACGGCAGCACCTTCGAGCTGCAGCAGTCTTTCAGCGACGACACGCTCACCATTGACCCCGAGACCGGAGTCCCGGTCGAGCGCGTGCTGCACGCGCCGGCGGTCCATTTCAAGGGCAAAGGCTTCTACAACACCGATTACGGCACGCGCAAGCGCCAGCGCGAGAACGCGGCCTCCAGTGATTCGTCTTCCTCTGGCTCCTCGGGGGAGTCTTCCTCCAGCGAGGGATCCTCCTCGGACTCCTCCTCCGCGGGCGACTCGTCTGCCAAGAGCGACTCCGCCGGCAAGGGCGAGAGCAAGAAAGCGAGTCCGCGGGCAAGTCGGAGAAAAAAGCCGACGCAAGCCCGTCGCGGCCACGAAGTAGGCGAAGTAGGGCCAGTCGGGCAGTCCGTGTGCGGCTGATGTTCTCGAAAGTGCGGGTCCCGAAAGGGTGGGTCGGGTGAAGTTAGGTCGGTACCAAACTAATTAGGTCTGCGGATCTGGCGTTCTGAGTCGCGATGTGCATCGCTGTATGGGCGTCGTCGTGCGGAGGCTTCAACCGGCCATGAACCGCGCCACGTCCGCACGGCGAGCAGCTTCGGAGACCGTCAAGCCTTCCCCGCCTTCTGGCAGCGTGGTCTGTCCGGTCGGCTTGAGGACCTGTGTCGGCGGCGTTCCGGTCACGGCCAGCGCGGCGAACATCCCGAGCAGTTCCGCCCCGCTCATGTCGGAGATGATCGCCGGCGGCGCGTTCCAGGCGATCAGTGGCAGGCGCAGGAAGCTCGACGGCGAGAGCAACTGGTCCTTCATGTCGTTGAACAATGCCTGCTGGTGTTCCTCGCGCTGGATGTCGGTCTCGTTGGGAGCGCACAGGTTCTCGCGTGTGCGGGCGATGGCGAGCGCTTGCTTGCCATCGATGTGGTGGGTGCCAGCTGTTCAGGCGCAGCGTAAAGCCGCCATCGGCTGAGCCGCCGTCGAGCTTGGAGATGATGCAGCCGCCGCTGTAGGTGACGCCGCCCATCGCGTCGATCAGCTGGGGGAAGTTTTCGAAGTTGACTTCCACCACGTGGTTGATGGGGATGTCGAGCCAGTGCTTGATCACCGACACCGACTCGGCCGGCCCACCGTACTCGTGAGCCGCGTTGATCTTCTGCAGGCCGTGGCCGGGGATTTCCACGACCGTGTCGCGCGGGATCGACAGCCGCGCCGCGTGCCCGCCGCCGGTTCGGATCAGCATGATCGTGTCCGAGCGCCCGAAGCCTGTGGTTTCGGCGCCCGGTTCCTTTCAGTCCTTCTGGCGGCGGTCGGAGCCGAGCACGAGGATGTTGTTGGCCGAGGTCAACGGGAAGCCGGAAGGGTCGAGCACGCCGGCGACGTTGGACGGGAGCGAGGTGCGCTCGAAGTGGGCGCTGATCAGGAAGAGGACCAGCGAGAGCGCAAGCCAGGCGAAGACGAGCGCGACCAGCCCGAGGATGATGCGCTTGGGGGTGATGCGCTCCCGCCAGGGGCGCCGGTTGCGCATTTGCGCCTGCCCCCCGCGCGCGCGGGGTGCAATGCGTCCAGCGGGTTGCTCGCCGGGCTTGCGCGGTCGGCGTGGCCCCTTTGGTGTGACGTTCTGCTCCAGCGGGTCTTCGCGCTGTCCCAGGCAGGCGGGGAACGGCGCGGTAGCGCTTGTACTGCGGTTTGTCGTTGGGGTCGCGGGGCACGGTTGTCAGTCGGAGGTCGCTCGGGTCAGTCGTTCGGGTCGCTCCTCGTCGGACTGCGAGCACTGTGCCCTGTCTGGGCGATTGCCGTCACGGGCGGGCGACCCAGGCTCGGTCTCGAGGGGCTCCTCGGAGTTCGCCGACGAGCGACGGGACCCTATATTCCTCGGATGACTCCCCGGGGCGCAGTAGGGCGGCTGGTGGTGTGTCCGACCCCGATCGGCAACCTGGGCGACGTGACGCTGAGCGTGCTAGACGCCCTGCGCGACGCGGACGCGATCGCGTGCGAGGACACGCGGCGCACGCGCGTGCTGCTGGACCGCTACGAGATCGTGGGCAAGCTCGTGAGCTATCACGAGCACAACGAGCGCGAGCGCGCGCGGGAGCTCGTAGCGCGGATCGGCTGAGGGTGCGGTGGTTGCGCTCGTGTCCGACGCCGGGATGCCGCTTGTATCGGACCCTGGCTACAAGCTCGTACAGGCCTGCATCGAGGCCGGGCTGTTGGTTGAAGTGTTGCCGGGTGCGAGCAGCGTGCTCATGGCGATCGTCGCCTCGGGTCTGCCCTGCAGAGCACTGGTCGTTTGTCGGCTTCTTGCCGCGCAAGCGCTCTGAGCTGGAGCGAATGTTGGTCGGAGCGTCGCAGACGCTGGTGGCGTTCGAGTCCCCCCAGCGCCTTGCGGCGACCTTGGCGTCGCTCGCCGAGCACGATCCCGACCGGCCGCTGGCCGTCTGCCGGGAGCTGACCAAGCTGCACGAGGAAGTCCGGCGCGGCAGGGCGTTTGAACTGGCGGCCTTCTACGTTGAACATCCTCCGCGCGGGGAGATCGTGCTCGTCGTTGGCGCCGCCGCGCCGGGCAGCGCCGACCACGAGCAGGCACTGACCGCGCTACGCGCACTGGTAGACGCAGGCGCTCGTGCACGCCCGGCCGCAGGCGTGATCGCCAAGCTCACGGGAGTCGCTGCGAACGAGTTGTATAAGGCGCTCACAGACTCCTCTTAGGCTGCCCGCGCTGCGTACCGTCGCAGTACGCCAGTAGCCTGGGAGGGGTATGTCCTCTTTCTATGTAACCACCCCGATCTACTACGTCAACGCGGCACCACATCTGGGTCATGCGTACACGACGATCGCCGCCGACGTGCTGGCGCGTCACCATCGCCAGCGCGGCGAGGACGTGTTCTTCTTGACGGGAACGGACGAGCACGGCGAGCCAGTGGCTGATGCAGCGCATGCGCTCGGTGTGGAGCCCCAGGAGCTGGCGGACCGCAACTCCGAGCGCTTCCGGGCGCTGGCCCCGAAGATCGCGGCGAGCAACGACTTCTTCATTCGCACTACCGATCCGGAGCACATGCAGGTGGTGCAGGACGTCCTCTCGCGGGTGCGCGAGAACGGTCACGTCTACATGGGCACCTACGAGGGCTGGTACTGCCCCAAGTGCGCCGACTTCAAGGCCGAGAACGAAGTCGACGAGGGCGAGCTGTGCCCGATCCACCACGTCAAGCTGACGCGCGAGCAGGAGGACAACTACTTCTTCGCGCTGTCGCACTTCCAAGAGCCGCTTGAACGCCTGTATGCCGAGCACGAGGACTTCGTGGCGCCGCGCAGCCGCTACAACGAGGCGCTGTCGTTCATCAAGTCTGGCCTGCGCGACGTGCCGCTCACGCGCCACAAGCTGACGTGGGGCGTGCCGGTGCCGTGGGACAAAGAGCACGTCTTCTACGTGTGGTTCGACGCGCTGCTCAACTACTACTCGGCGCTGTCCTACGCGCCTGTCGCCGAAAGGGGGCCTGCCGCGGCGCAGCAGAGCACCGCGGCGGTCGGTGTCGAAAACCGCGATGCCCCCCGCGCGCGCGGGGGGCATGCTGCCTCACAGACCCTGACCGACGCCTTCTGGCCCGCCGACGTGCACCTGATCGCCAAGGACATCTTGCGCTTCCACACCGTCTACTGGCCGGCGCTCTTGATGGCCGCCGAGATCGAGCTGCCAAAGCGCGTGTTCGTGCACGGCTACCTGCTGATGGACGGCGAGAAGATGAGCAAGTCGCTCGGCAACGTGCTCGACCCGTTCGAGGTGATCGAGCGCTTCGGCTCTGACGCGCTGCGCTTCTACCTGCTTCGCGACGTGCCCTTCGGTCAGGATGGCTCGGTCTCCACGGCATCCTTCGAGCAGCGCTACGAGTCGGAGCTGGCCAACGACTACGGCAACCTCGCCAGCCGCAGCATCGCGATGATCGTGCGCTACCGCGACGGCGTCGTGGCTGGAGGCGACCCCGATGAGCTGCTCCACGAGGACTTCGCCGGCTTGCCAGAGCTTGTGGCAAGCTTGCTCGACCGCGTCGAGCTGACCAATGCGCTCGATGAGATCTGGCAGCGCGTGCGCCGCCTGAACCGCTACGTGGAGGAGCAGGCGCCATGGCAGCTGGCCAAGGACCCTGAGCGCGCGGCGGACCTCGACCGCGTGCTGCGCACGCTCGCCGAGGGGCTGCGGGTCGTATCCGTGCTCTTGCACCCCTACCTTCCCGACGCCACCGAGAAGCTGCTCGACGCGCTCGACGCCCCCGACATCTCCTTCGGCGGCGCCGGCTTTGGCGAAGGGGAAATCCGTTTCGCGCAAAAGCTCGAGCCGCTGTTCCCCAAGAGCGTCATGATCGACAGTCACACCCATCTGTACCTGTGCGAGGAGCCCGATGCCGAGCTGGTCGAGCGGGCCGTCGCGGCCGGCGTCACGCGCATGCTGACCGTCGGCACCAACAGCACCTCCTGTCGCGCCGCGCTGGCTGCCGCCGAGGCCTTTCCCCAGGTGTACGCGGCCATCGGCCGCCATCCCAACGAAGCGCGCGGCTTCGACGACGCCGACTTGGCCGAGCTGCAGGCGCTGGCTGCGCACCCGCGCTGCATCGTGATCGGCGAGACGGGACTCGACTATTACCGAGAAGACACGCCGAGGGAGGACCAGAAGCGCGCTTTCTCCGCACAAATAGCGTTGGCTCGAACTAACGGCACGCCCCTCACAATCCACACAAGAAACGCCGACGAGGACACCCTCGCACAGCTGGCCGAAGAGGCGCAGGGATTGAGTGTCGTAATTCACTGCTTCTCGATGCCCGACCGCCTTGATGAGTGCGTCGAGCGCGGCTACATGATCTCCTTTGCCGGCAACGTCACTTATAAAAGCGCCGCGGACTTGGCCGAGGCAGCGCGGCGCGTGCCGGCCGAGCGTTTGCTGGTGGAGACCGATGCGCCCTACCTCAGTCCGCAGGTGGTGCGCAAACAGCGCAACCAGCCCGCTTTCGTTGCGCATACGGCGGAGTTCATCGCCGAGTTGCGCGGGGTGTCCTTGGCCGAGCTTGACGCGACGGTGGAGCGCAACGCCGAGCGTGTCTTCGGATGGTGAGCGCCCATACGGGGGGCAGGGCTACCCATCGGGGGGAGCTCCAAGGCACACCAAAAGAGCACACGTCAAGCAGGGCCAATCGGCGCAGCAGAGAGCTGGGACAGAACTTCCTGCGCGACCCAAACATCCTAGGGTGATCGGGCGTGAGGCGGAGTGCTCGGCAGATGATGTGGTCCTGGAGGTCGGAGGTGGCGAGGGGATTCTGTCGGCGTATCTCGCGCCGCGCGTGAGCAGAGTGCATGTGGTGGAGCTCGACGAGCGTTTGCGCGGTGCGCTGGAGAGCAGCGTTGTCGAATTCGACAACGTTTCGCTGTGGTGGGGCGACGCGATGCGCATCGACCTTTCCGCGATGCAGCCAACGCCGACCAAGATGGTGGCCAATTTGCCCTACGGGATCGCCGCTGGGGTCATCCTGCGCACGATCGAGGAGCTTGAAGACGTGGCTTTGTGGTTGGTGATGGTGCAGCGCGAGGTAGGCGAGAGGCTGGCGGCGGCGCCCGGCAGCGGCGTGTACGGCGTCAGCTCGGTGCTGGCGCAGCTGGCAGGTGAGGTGAAAGTGGTAAGGGCGATCCCGCGCACCGTATTTCGCCCAGTGCCAAACGTGGATTCGGTGTTGGTGAAGATCGTTCGCACGGCCCCCGCACCGACGCCCGCGGTACGCAAGCTCGTCGCCGGCGCCTTCGCGCACCGGCGCAAGGCGCTGGCGAGATCGCTCGTGCTCTCAGGTACGCACCACACGCGCGAGGAGATCCGTGCGGCGCTGGTCGAGCTTGGCCACCCAGCCGACGAGCGCGCCGAGCGCCTGGCGCCGGCGGAGTTCGTCGAGCTGGCGAAGGTGCTTGGCCTGTGAACGGCTCGCCGCTTGCCTTGCCGCTGCGCGTGCTGGCTCCCGCGAAGATCAACCTGGGCCTGTTCGTCGGTCCGACCCGCCCCGACGGGCGCCACGAGCTGGTGAGCGTGATGCAGTCGATCTCGCTTGCCGATGAGCTTGTATTGCAAGCTGCGCCGCCCGGCGCCGAGCACGACGAAGTTGTGTGCGATGCAGTGGCCGGCGAGAACCTCGCGGCGCGTGCGCTCGAGCTGTTCCGCGCCGCCACAGGCTGGGATGCCCCCCCGCTGCGGCTGCAAATCGACAAGCGCATACCCGTAGCTGCGGGCCTAGGCGGTGGCTCCGCGGATGCGGCGGCGACCTTGCGCCTGGCCACAGCTGCCTCGGGGCTGGGGGATTTGGATTTGTTGTTCGTGCTTGCCGCCGAGCTGGGTGCCGATGTCCCAGCGCAAGTGACGCCAGGACGCTGGCTGGCAACCGGCGCCGGTGAGCAGCTGCAACCACTCCCCGATCCCGTCTCGCCACTTGGCGTGCTGGTTTTGGCGCACGGCTCCGGGCTCTCCACGGCCGAGGTATATGCCGAAGCCGATCGGATTGGCATCGCCCGCGATGCGCGGCAATATCGAGGAACATCGCGAAATGCTGGTGAAAGCGTTCGAGCTCGGCTCGGCCCTGCCAGCCGAGACATCTCTGTTGCATAACGATCTGCAGGCCTCAGCCGTAAGGCTGTGCCCAGCGATCGGAAAGACGCTCATGGAGGTCCGTGAGGCAGGCGCGGAGACAGCCTTCGTCAGCGGCTCCGGGCCTACCGTCGTAGCCCTGTTCGGACGCGCAAACGGCCTGTCCCGCGCCGAGCGTGCCGCCGCCGGCCTGGCCGGCCGCGAGCCGGCCGCGCTCGCAGCCGTGTCCGTGGACGGTGACTTCGCGCGCGTACAGCCTCTGGGTACGTAACAATGCGATTTTCATGAGCACGAACGACATCACCTATCTCGTAGCCGCATGCGCCGGCGTGTTCGGTCTCGCCCTGTACGTCGGGCTGATCTTGGTGCCGGCGTGGGGCTCTTACTCGCGTGTGTGGGAGCGCATGGCGGCAACAGTCCTGTCGTTGTACGTGCTGGGTGTGCTCGTCGGCGCCGGTGTGCTCGCAGCGCTCCTAGCCGTCTACCTCTGGGGTTGAAGGCATGTCCGAGCTCGGTGGGCTGGATGCCGTCACAGAGGCGGTCGAGTCGGGCGCAGGTCTGCCCGAGGTGGTGCGCGCCGCCTCGCGCGCGCTCGACGCAAGCCTCGCCGTAACCGACGCGGCCGGCGCGACGATCGCGGTAGCCGCGCGCTCGAGCGCCGACGAGCGCTCGCTGCTTGCCGGCGGCGATGACGTCACGAGCGTGGCGCTGCGCGTCGCCGACGCGGTCGTGGGAACTCTGCACATGCGCGCGCGCACCGACCCAAGCCCGCTGGTGCGAAGGCTGCTGGTGACGATGATCGCCTCCGAGGTCGAGCGTGTGCGCGCCCCTGACCTGGCCTCCGAGAATGCGGCAGCTGACTTCCTGCGCGTCGCACTCGCTCGCAACCAGATCCCCCGCGAGGAGCTGATCGCACGCGCAGCCGAGCTGTCGCTGGAGCTGAAGGACGGGGCAAGCGTGATCGTCGCCCGCGCCCACCCTCAGGCGCCGACCGAGGAGGGCTGGCGCGCGCGTGCTCGAGCGGTGGCCGAGCGTGGCGCACGCGCGGTCGTCGGTCGCTCGATCGCCGCCCTCTCAGAGCGCGACGGCGCCGCCGGTGTCGAGATCCTGCTGCTGGTGCCCGGCAGCGAGGAGCCGGTCGCGGCCCGTGCCGCCGAAGGCGTGTCCTGCGCGAGATGGAAAGCGCGCTGTCGGGCTACACGTTCGCGCTAGGGCGAAGCCGCATAGCCGAGGACCCAGGCGAGCTCTCGCGCGCCGCCGGCGAGGCGCTGCTCGCCGCCAACGTCGCCGAGGGCGGCTCGCAAGAGGGGGTCCTTGGCCTTTGAGCAGACCGGCGCCTACCGCCTGCTGCTGAGCGCGATGAGCGAGAACCCGAGCGAGCTGCAGCGCTTCTACGCCGAGACCGTCGAGCCGCTCGTGGCCTACGACGAGCAGTACGAGACCGACCTGCTGCAGACGCTCGAGACGTTCCTGGAGGCCGATGGCAACGTCGCCGGCACCGCCCAGCGCCTGTTCACCCACAGGCACACCGTCTACTACCGCTTGGAGCGCGTGCGCGAGCTGACCGGCCTGGACGTCAGCTCCAGCGACGGTCGCGAGAAGCTGAGCCTCGGTTTGAAGGCGATGCGCGTGCTCGGCATCTCCTCCGCACGCGGGCCGGCATCTGAGGACGGCGCCCGCGGCGGGCGCGTCCCGCGGACGCTCCTGATCAGCTGCCCGACAGGCCTGAGCTTGCGGGCGCGCGACCGGCCGGCCGACGCTGGTTGCGAGGGCGCATGGCCTGCGAGCGCGACGGCTGCGGGCGCGACGGCTGCAGGGGCTCTATCACCGCGCGGAAGCGAACTCCACGGCGTAGGTGGCTCCCGGCAGCACGTCGATCGGCGCGCGGGCGCGATACCGACGCCGATGTCGCGATAGCCGCCGCTCAGCATGATTTCTCGGTGCGGCGGCGAGAGCATCCAGGCGCGCACCATCGCGGCCGGCGTGGCGAGCGCGCCGCTACCCCAACCGATGTTCTGCCCTGCCGAGAGACTGCGTGCGCGGGCGGCGTAGGCTGAGGCCTCGATGCGTTGCATCGGAGTCCAGCCCGACAGGCTGTCATCGCCGAAATATTCGCCGATCACCATTTCGCTGGCCTGCTTACTGCCGATACGCCGCAACGAGCTGTTGGCGCGCAGCGGCTCGAGACGATATGCCAGGCGCTCGTGCTCGATCAGGCACAGCGTGGCGGCGGTCACGCGAGTCAGGTTTGCCCGTGTGGGCTGCAAGCTCGTGCCCTTGCACGCCAGCGCGCTTGGTGCAAACAACATGGCCGTGGTCGCCGACGCCAGCACCACGACAATCGCCGCGCGCCTCAGTCGCCTCACCACGGAGCCCCTACCCCATGACACGGCAATGATTCTTGCAGGAGTGCGTGACGAGATGTAGCGGTCGTGTTATGCATCCATCTCCGGCGCGCCAATCGCGCCTTGCGGAGGGCCTCGTTGGGCCGTGTCGGGGGCGCCCATGACATCATCAGCGGACACGACCGCCGGCGGTGGGGAGTGGGGTAATGGCAGCCCGGGAGACTTTGACTCTTCAAGTCCTGGTTCGAGTCCAGGCTCCCCAGTTCACCGTCTGGTGCCCGGGCCCGGCAGCTCCGCTCCATCTAGAGTCTGCTCCATGGCCGTCGCCCCCACCGTCCTGATCCTTGCCGCCGGCCAGGGCACGCGCATGCGCTCCAGCACGCCCAAGGTGCTGCACGAGCTGTGCGGCATCCCGATGCTGCTGTGGCCTGTGCGAGCAGCGCAAGCAGCCGGCGCGGCTCGTGTGGTGGTAGTCGATTCGCCGGCGCTCGCTCTGCAGAAGGTGCTGCCGGATGGGGTCGAGCTCGTCGTGCAACCGAAATCCGACGGCACCGGCGGCGCCACGAGAGCCGCAGCGGAGCTGATCGACCCGCAGGCGCCGGTCGTGATCCTCAGCGGGGACGTCCCGCTCGTCAGCGCACAGGCGATCGAGGAGCTTGTTCAGGCGCACACGAGCAGCGGCGCGGCAGCCACGATGGCCACGGCGCTGCTGGATGATCCCAGCGGCTACGGCCGCGTGGTGCGCGACGCAGACGGCTCGGTGGCGCGTGTTGTGGAGACCAAGAAGCCAGGCGACGCTACCGAGGCCGAGCTTCGGATTCGCGAGGTCAACTCCGGCATATACGTGTTCAACGGGTCGGCCTTGCTTGCGGCCTTGCCGCGGCTTACCTCCGACAACGCCCAGGGCGAGCTCTACCTGCCTCAGGCGCTTGACCTGCTGCGCTCCGACGGCGAGTCGATCGCGGCTCACGTCGTCGAGGACGAGGGGCTGATGCTCGGCGTCAACGACCGCGTCGCGCTCGCGCAAGTGCGCGCCCTCGCCCAGCGAGCGATCGCCGAGCGTCACATGCGCGCGGGGGTCACGATCGTCGATCCGGCCGCGACCGTCATCGACGTCGACGTGCAGATCGGCCAGGACACGCTGATCGAGCCGTGGACGGCATTGAAGGGCACCACGGTCGTGGGCGCCGGCGCGGTCGTGGGTCCCTCGACGACAGCGATCGACTCGCAGATCGGCGACGGCGCATGCGTGCGCGTGTCCTGGCTCTCCGAGGCGGTGCTGCACGCCGGCGTCACGGTCGGTCCGTTCGCCTATCTGCGTCCCGGCGCGGTGCTGCGCGACGGTGCCAAGGCCGGGACGTTCGTCGAGATCAAGAACTCCGACATCGGCGAGAACGCGAAGGTGCCGCACCTCTCCTACATAGGAGACGCCGACGTCGGCGAGCGCACGAACCTCGGGGCCGGCACGATCACAGCCAACTACGACGGTCGCGCCAAGCACCGCACGACGATCGGCAGCGGCGTGCGCGGCGGAGTGGACACCTCGTTCGTGGCCCCAGTCACGGTCGGCGACGACGCCTACACGGCCGCGGGCTCGGTCGTCACCGAGGACGTCCCTCCGGGCGCGCTGGCGGTGGCGCGTGCACGCCAGGAGAACCTCGAGGGCTATGCCGTCGCCGCGAGGACGATGCGTGATGTGCCTCCTGTGGTCGTCCGCCCGCGCGCGAAGAGCACGTCGGCGACACCGCTCTGAGAAGCACGGCGACGCCCGACCCTTGCTGCGAGAGCAAAGCCTGATGTCTCTACACTCCCGGAGGAGATGAGCGTGATCGATACGCGCACGCAGGTGGCCCCGACGAGCCTGCCGATCGACTACGACAAGCGGCTGATGCTCTTCTCCGGGCGCGCCAACCCGCAGCTTGCCGTGGACATCTCGGCCAAGCTCGGCGTCGATGTGGGTCCCGTGACGCTGAAAACGTTCTCCAACGGCGAGGTCTACTGCCGCTACGAGGAGTCGATTCGCGGCGCCGACGTGTTCATCGTGCAGCCCACGTGCGGCAACCCCACTACCGGGGTGACCGCGAACGACTCGTTGATGGAGCTGCTTTTCATGATCGATGCCGCCGTGGGCGCCTCCGCGCACCGGGTGATCGCAGTCACGCCTTGGTTCGGCTACTCCCGCCAGGACAAGAAGTCAGCCCCCCGCGAGCCGATCTCCGCCCGCTTGGTGGCGCGCATGATCGAGGCCGCCGGCTCCGACCGCGTGCTCACGATGGACCTGCACGCCGGGCAGATCCAGGGCTTCTTCCAGAAGCCGGTCGATCACATGACCGCGCTGTTCATGCTCACCCAGTACTTCTCCGACCTCGGCCTCTCCGACCTTGTCGTCGTCGCCCCCGATGCCGGCCGGGTCAAGCTCAACAAGCGTTTTGCCTCCAAGATCGGCGCGGAGCTGGCGATCCTGGACAAGGAGCGACCCGCCCAGCAGGTAGCCGAGATCGGCTACGTGATCGGTGACGTCAAGGACAAGACGGCCGTGATCGTCGACGACATGATCGACACCGCCGGAACACTCAAGGCGGCTGCTCGCACCGTGCTTGACGCCGGCGCCAAGAGCGTCTACGCGGCCGCCACCCATGCGGTCTTCTCCGGCGACGCGTTCGAGAACCTGGCCTCCTCGGACTTCAAGGAGATCGTCGTGACCGACACGATCCCAGCGCGCCCGGGGATTCCAAGCAACATCCGCGTGCTGCCGTGCGCCGAGTTGCTGACCGACTCGATCCGCCGCATCTTCACCGACGATTCCGTCAGCGAAGTGTTCGGCGGCGAGAACCAGCTGTTCTGAGCCGCGCGGAGCGATCGTGGCCTCGCCGCAATCGACCGCGTTCGCCTCGCTGCGGCGTGACCGTCGCGCGCTGGGCCGCCCGCGATGACGGCTGCGAGCTCGCCCGAGCCGCCGGCTCCCTTGCCGCCGCCGACGCGGTCGGCCTCACGGCCGACGCCGTTGCGCGATCTCTTCGGTCGGCTGCGCCGCCGGCACATCGTGCCGATCCTCGCTGGTGCTCGTCGTGTTCCTCGTCCTCAGCGCGATGCTCGCCCGCTTCCTCTCGACCGAGAACGTCGAACGCGACGACGTGCTCGCGGCGCTGGAAGCCGAGACCTCGGGCAACGAAAGGGCGCTCTTCTCGCAGCTGTCGGGCTGCCGCGCGACCCCGCGTGCGTGTCGACGTCAAGTGGAACTCGAACCCGATCTGCGACGCACGGGCGCGATCAAGATCGTCTCGCTCACCTCCGCCACTGCCTATTCGCTGACAGGCGCGACGGGCCACACGCGCGTGGCGTGGGTCGTGCTCGGACGGCTCCCGGTCGTCCAGTGCGTCAACGTCAAGCGCACCGGCAGCTTCTTGCACGGGCATCTCGGTTCGCTACGGCCTCAGCAAACCAATTCCAAACGAAGGGAACTGCTGAACGCGGCTGATCTCAGGATCGGAAGACGTCGATGCAGCCCAGCGAGCTGGGCCGCGTCGACCGGCGGTTGCTAGAGTCCTCGACCTCCTATGGCTACCGCAACCACAAAGCTCGATGTCAACAGCCGCGACCCCGAGGGCTCGCGCTCCGCACGGCGCCTGCGCCGCACCGGACGCATCCCTGGCGTGCTCTACGGCGGCGACGGCGAGCCCGTCAGCTTCAGCGTCGACGCGCGCGAATTGCGAGTCGCGCTCGCCGGCTCCGGCGCCGTGGTCGACCTCAGCATTGACGGCGCTACGGCTACGCCGGTCGTGCTCAAGGAGGCCCAGCGCGACCCGGTGCGCGGCGAGACCACCCATGTGGACCTGCTGCGCGTACGCCTGGACAAGCCGATCCACGCGGTCGTGCCGCTCGAGCTCACCGGAGCCGACGAGACCCCGGGCGTCAAGGAAGGCGGCATCCTCGAGCAGCTCATGCGCGAGCTGAACATCGAAGCGCTTCCGACGGCGATCCCTGAGTCGATCGTGCACGCCTCGGCGAGCTGAACATCGGCGACACCTCTTGCCCTGGAGGCGATCGCCGTCCCCGAAGGCGTCACGTTGCTCGACGACCTTGCCACAACCGTGGCCGCGGTCTCGGCGCCTCGCCTACAGACCGAGGAGGAGTCCGAGATCGAATCCGAGACCGAGCTCGTCGGCGAGTCCGGCGCAGGCGAGGCGGCCTGCCGACGAGGGCCCGGCGCCTCCGACCGAGGAGTAGCTCTGCGCCCCTTTGGCGGTGGGGCGCCAGTTGACTGGCTGATCGTCGGGCTGGGCAACCCCGGTCGCGAGCACGCCGATACTCGCCACAACGTCGGCTTCATGGTGGCCGATAGCTCGCCTCGCGCTGGGCTCAGGTGCGCAAGGACCGCTTCAAGGCCGCTTCTCGCGGACGCATCGCCGAGGGGCGTGGCGCACGGAGCCGCGTGTGGCCTTGCTCTGGCCGCAGACCTACATGAACGACGTGGGACGCTCGGTCGGCCCGGCGCGTGGCTCGTTGAAGGCTGCCGCTCGACCGTGTCCTGGTCGTCCACGACGAGATCGATCTGCCGTTCGGCGAGGTGCGCACACGCCTCGGCGGTGGGCTTGCCGGTCACAATGGCCTGAAGTCGCTCAAGCGGGATCTCGGCAGCGCTGACTTCATGCGTGTGCGTGTCGGGGTTGGTCGGCCTTAATCGACCGATCCAGAGATCGTCTCCGCCTATGTGCTCGGACGCTTTCGCGAGTCCCCGGATGAAGTCGGCGACTTGATCGACAGGCATGCCAGGCGGTCGAGCGTGTCGTGCTAGGTGAGGGCAGTAGCCGATGAACGCATTTGTACCAGCGGCGCTCGACGGCGCGCGGCGCCCGTGCCCGAGGCGAGCAGAGGGGCGCTGAGGCTGTGGCTCTGCGCGCACTGCTCGGTGCCATCGACCAAGACGCCGGCGCTGCTCGACTCGCAAGCGAGGGAGGGCACGCTTTCGTCTCGTCTTCGTTGCGCCCGTACGCGATTGCCGCGCTCGCCGATCGGGACACCGCGCGCCCGACGCTTGTGGTGGTTGGCGACGATCGTGCCGCGCGTGACCTGGCAGGAGACCTGCGTGCCTGGCTCGCGCCGCGGCGCGTGCGCTTCTATCCCTCGCGCGGTGTGGCTTACGAGTCGCACTTGACCCCGCCCCGCACCTTGTCGGTCTGCGAGTCGCGGCGCTCGACGCCTTGCTGTCGCCCACGAGCGACGGCGGATGCGCCGGTGGTCGTCGTCTCTGCTCGTGGCGCTCTCGGAGAAGGTCCCCGACCCAGAGCTGCGCCCGCGCTCGTTCACGCTGCGCGTCGGTGAGCTGCTCGATCTCGACGAGTGCGCGGCCGAGCTGGTGGGCGCCGGCTACGAGCGTGTCGACCAGGTCCAGGAGCGTGGCCAGTTCGCCATGCGTGGCGGGCTGCTCGACGTCTTCCCGGCCACCGAGGAGCATGCCGTGCGCGTCGACATGTTCGACATTGAGATCGAATCGTTGCGCTGGTTCTCGACGTTCACGCAACGCTCGCTCGGCGACATCGCAGAGGTCGAGATCGCCCCGGCGGCAGAGCTTGCGCCCGAGCATCGCGAGCTGGCTGAGATCGCCGCCGCCACGGGCGCGTTCAGCACGAGCGAGGGAGATGAGGCAGAGGGCCGGCCGGACATCGCCGAGCTGCTTCCGGTCGAGCGCTTCGGAGCACTACTGGAGCTGATCGAGGTGGGGCGGGTTCGCGGTCGCCCAGGTGATCGTGGCAGCCGAGGAGGAGTTCGCTCCCGCTCTTACCGACCATTGGAACGACGTGTGCGCAGCTTTCGCCGACGAGGATGCCCACCACCTGTATGTGAGCCCGGAGGAGGTGCAGTCTAGTTTGGCTGCACGCACGAAGATCTGGCTGTCCTCGATGTCGAGCGGTCAGGAGATCGAGCTGCGGGCATCGGCCGCGGACACCGCCGCACGCTCGCTGGCCGAAGCCGAGCCGGAGCTCGAGAAGCTGGTGCGCTCGGGCTATCGCACCGTTGTCGCTTTCCCGCGGCGTGGCGAAGGCGAGCGCGCCGCTTACAACCTCGGGCGCATGAAGGCCGACTGGCTCGAAGCCGAAGTCGATGTGACGCGTGCCCCACTAGAGCCTTCGCTGCGCTTTGCCGCCGCGTCGCTACGTGAGGGCTTCGTTGCCCCATCGCTGAAGCTTGCCGTCTTCCCAGAGCACCGGCTGCTGCGCCGCCGTCGCGCGGAGCGGCCCGGCGGCTCTGGCGCCGACGGTGTCGGTGGTGGCCCGACGCGGCGTGGTGCGCTGCGCTCCTTCACCGAGCTGCGTACAGGCGACATCGTGGTGCACGAGGACCACGGCATCGCCCGTTTTGCGGGCTTTGAGACGCGCACGGTCGCCGACGTTACACGCGACTACCTCTACCTCGAATACCAGGGTGACGACAAGGTTTTCGTCCCCACCGATCAGCTCGCCAAGATCTCCCGCTATGTGGGCGCCGGCGGGGACGGCGGGCCGCCATTGTCGAAGCTCGGCGGCACCCGCTGGGAGGCGATGAAGGCGCGCGCGCGCCGCGCCGCGCAGGAGCTCGCGGGCGAGCTGCTGAGCCTGTATGCGGAGCGCCGCCGTCGTGCCGGCCACGCCTTCGAGCCCGACACCGACTGGCAACGCGAGTTCGAGGAGCGCTTCCCCTATACCGAGACCGCCGATCAGCTCGAAGCGATCGAACTGGTCAAGGCCGACATGGAAGCGCCGCGCCCGATGGACCGGCTTGATGTGCGGGACGTCGGCTACGGCAAGACCGAGGTGGCGCTGCGGGCCGCTTTCAAGGCCGCCGGCGACGGCAAGCAGGTGCTGATGCTGGTGCCCACCACGATCCTCGCCCAGCAACACTACGGCACCTTCTCCGAGCGCCTCGCCGACTACCCGTTCACGGTCGAGCACGTCTCGCGCTTTCGCTCCGCAGCCGAGCAGAAGGCCGCGCTCGCCGGGTTCTCAAGCGGCGCTGTGGACATCCTGATCGGTACCCACCGCGTGCTCTCGCGCGACGTGCGCGCCAAGGACCTGGGCCTGTTGATCGTGGATGAGGAGCAGCGCTTCGGCGTCAAGCAGAAGGAGCTGCTGCGCCAGCTCAAGCTGAAGGTTGACGTGATCTCGATGTCCGCCACCCCGATCCCGCGCACGCTGCAGATGTCGCTCGCGGGCTTGCGCGAGATATCGGTGATCGAGACGCCGCCAGAGGGACGCCGCCCGGTCAAGACATATGTGGGCGAGTACGAGGAGGAGCTAGTCAAGCGAGCGATCCTGCGCGAGCACGAGCGCAAAGGCAGGCTTTCTTCATGCACAACCGGGTCGAGTCGATCGACGAGACGGCAGAGCACCTACGCGCGCTGTGCCCTGGTGTGCGCTTCGCCGTAGCCCACGGCCAGATGGGCGAGGGAGAGCTCGAGGTGGTGATGATGGACTACCTGCAGGGCGGCGCTGATGTGCTCGTGTGCACCTCGATCATCGAGTCGGGCATCGACATTCCTCAAGCCAACACGCTTATCGTCGAGCACGCCGACGCCTTCGGCCTGTCCCAGCTCTACCAAATCCGCGGACGTGTGGGCCGCAGCCGCGAGCGCGCTTACGCCTACCTGCTCTACGACTCCGCCGCGGCGCTCACCCCAGAGGCCGCCCAACGACTGTCGGCGCTGTCGGACTACACCGAGCTTGGCGCCGGCTTCAAGGTTGCGATGCGCGACCTGGAGATCCGCGGCGCCGGCAACCTGCTCGGCGACGAGCAGTCCGGTCATGTCGCCGCGCTCGGCTTCGAGCTGTACATGCAGATGCTCGACGAAGCGGTGCGCCAAGCCGGCCCGGCCGAGGACGAGCAGGGGCGAGGAGCTTCCCGAGCCTGTGCGCCTGGATGTCAACGTCAACGCTTACGTCCCGGCTGACTATGTCCCTTACGAGCAGGCCAAGATCGAGGTCCACCGGCGTGTCGCCTCGGCGCTCGAGGTTGCCGACGTCGAACGGCTGCGCGAGGAGCTGGAGGATCGCTTTGGCCCGGTGCCAGAGCCGCTCGCCAACCTGCTCGCGCTGCAGCGTGCCCGCATCAAGTTCGGTCAGGCCGGCGCGCAAGCCGTCAGCTTTCGTGGCGACAGGCTTGCGGTGACGCCGATCGAGCTTGACTCGGTGCGCGCCAAGCGTCTGCGCGAGGAGTTGCCCGAGGCACTGTACGAGTCCGGACGTTCGCAGGTCTCGGTGCGTGTTCCCAAGGAGGGCGAGCAACGCTTCCCCACAGTGGTGCGCGCCGCCGACGTGCTGCTTGCGATCGTGCGCGAGGCTGCTTAGCGAAGCTTCGCCTGTCAAGTTGAGCGTCCGGGCGATAAATGACGGGGGGCGCCCTCCCCTCCATGCATGTCCTCGGCGGGCGCTTAGAAGATCGCTTAGACTTAAGGAAGTCGTTAAGCACAGCATGGGAAGTTTCCGCTAGAGTGCCCGCGTCGTGTCAAAACCAACGGGTCAAATCGCAGCGCTCGGCGCTGTTTTGGTTACAGGGGTGATGCTCACCGCATGCGGAAGCAGCGGCGTGCCCGGCAATGCTGTCGCCAACGTCAACGGCACACCGATCACGGTCTCCACGTTCAACCACTGGATGACGGTCGCCGCCAACGCAAGCTCGGCCTCGACGACGACCGGTGCGGCGACTCCCAAAGTCCCGGTGCCAGATCCGCCCGCCTACACAAATTGCATCGCGCATCTCGAAGCCACTGCGCCTAAGCCCGCCAAGGGCCAGCCGAAGCCGACGGCTGCAGCGCTAAAGACACAGTGCGAACAGCAGTACACCTCGCTAAAGCAGTCCGTACTGGGTTATCTGATCTCCGCCAACTGGGTGCTGTCCGAAGCTGCCGAACGGGGCGTCAAAGTCTCCGACGCGGAAGTAAAGAAGCAGTTCAACCAGATCAAGAGTCAGCAGTTCCCCACCGAAGCGGCTTTCCAGAAGTTCCTGACCAGTACCGGCTACACGGTTTCTGATGTGCTGCTGCGTGTGAAGCTCGATCTGCTCTCGACCAAGCTCCAGCAGAAGATCAGCAAGGAAGCGGGCGCCAAGCCTTCGCAGAAGGAAATCCAGTCCTATTACGAACAGCACAAAACTCAGTACGGACAGCCTGAAAAGCGCAACATCTTGATCATCCTCACCAAGACGCAGGCGCAGGCTGAAACGGCCAAGAAAGAAGTCGAATCGGGCAAGAGCTTCTCGAGCGTCGCCAAGGCCGACTCGATCGACCCGGTCAGCAAGGCCGCCGGCGGATCGCTTCCCGGCGTGGTCAAGGGCCAGGAGGAGAAGGCACTCGACGAAGCTGTCTTCAGCGCAAAGGTGAAGGTGCTGGGCGGTCCGATCAAGACACCGTTTGGCTATTACATCTACCAGGTCACGAAGGTGATCCCGGGTAATCAGCAGGCACTCTCGAGCGTGCAGTCCACGATCAAGCAACAGATCACCGCCGAAAAGCAGCAGAAGGCGGTCAGCGAATTCGTCAAGAACTTCCGCAAGAAGTGGACGGCGCGCACTGAATGCCGCAACGAATACTCGGTGCAGGATTGCAAGTCCTACAAGGCGCCGAAGACCTCCACCGGTACCACGACGGCCACGCCGTAGCGCCAGATCCCTCACAGTCGCTACTTGCGCTCGATGAGCTGACGCACCTGCTGCGTCGCGAGTGCCCTTGGGATCGCGAGCAGGACGAGCGCTCGATCGTGCCACATACGGTGGAGGAGGCCTATGAGCTTGCTGACGCAGCACATCACGGCGATGACGCCAAATTGCTCGACGAGTTGGGAGACGTGCTCTTCCAGGTGATGTTTCTCTCGCTGCTGCTCGAGGAGCGCGGCGCCGGCGATCTTGGCCAGGTCGCCGAGCACTGTCGCCAAAAGCTGATCCGTCGCCACCCTCACGTCTTCAGTGACACGCAGGTCGCGGATGCCGGCGAGGTGTTGCGTAACTGGGACGCGATCAAGGCGGACGAACCGGGTCGCGAGCGAGGTGTGTTCGGCGAGGTGCCGGAGAACCTCCCAGCGTTGCTGTATGCACGCAAGCTGCAGCGCAGGGCGGCCACAGCGGGATTGCACCCTTCGGCGCGGCCCTCGGGTGAGGATCGAGCGAGCGCGGTAGCCGCGGGCGGCGCTCAGACAGCTGAAGGTCCGGCCGGTGAGGATCGAGTGCGAACGCTGTCGGCAGGCAGCGCCGAGGCCCCAGACGCTGAGAGCACGGATCGGCAATCCTTCGAGGCAATCGGCGAGCGCTTGTTTGCCCTCGTCGATGAGGCACGAATGGCGCATGTAGATCCCGAGCTGGCTCTGCGTGCGGCGGCACAGCGATTTCGTGAGAGTGTCGGACCCCAGGAGACAGGGCCTCAGGAGACAGGGCCTCAGGAGACAGGGCCTCAGGAGACAGGGCCTCAGGAGACAGGACCACAGGAGACAGGACCACAGGAGACAGGACCACAAGAGGCAGGACCACAAGAGGCAGGACCACAAGAGGCAGGACCACAAGAGGCAGGACCACAAGAGACAGGACCACAAGAGTTGGGACCCCAAGGAGAGCAATGAGCCAGATCGAGAGAGTCCATGCCCGTCAGATCCTTGATAGCCGAGGCAACCCGACTGTGGAGGCCGAAGTCGTGTTGCGCTCGGGGGTCCACGGTCGCGCCGCTGTGCCTTCAGGCGCATCCACCGGCGAGTTCGAGGCCACTGAGCTACGCGACGGCGGTGAGCGCTGGCAAGGCAAGGGTGTCACGCGCGCCGTGGCAAGCGTGGACGGCGAGATCGCCGGCGCGGTGGCCGGGATGGATGCTGCCGATCAGAAGGGCCTCGACGAGGCCTTGATCGCACTCGACGGAACGCCCAACAAGTCGCGCCTTGGCGCCAACGCGATCCTAGGTGTCTCATTGGCTGCTGCTCACGCCCAGGCCGCCGAGGAGGGACTGCCGCTATGGCGCTATCTCGGCGGTGAGACCGCCCGTGTGCTGCCAGTGCCGATGATGAATGTGCTCAACGGTGGCGCACACGCCGATAACAAGGTGGACTTCCAGGAGTTCATGATCGTCCCGTGCGGTGCCTCGAGCTTCTCGGAATGTTTGCGCATCGGCTCGGAGGTGTTTCACTCGCTCAAGCGCACGTTGCACGAGCGTGGCATGTCCACCGCCGGCGGGGACGAGGGCGGCTTCGCTCCTGACCTTGGCTCCAACGAGGAGGCCTTGGAGATGCTGGTCGCCGGTATCAAGGCCGCCGGATATGAGCCAGGCGCCGATGTCGCGATTGCGCTAGATCCTGCTACCAGCGAGCTGTTTGAGGACGGTGCCTACGTGCTAGAGCACGAGGGTCGCACGCTCAGCGCGATAGAGCTGGCCGACTATTGGGCCGAGCTGGCTGCACGCTATCCGATCGTCTCGCTCGAGGACGGCATGGACGAGCAGGATTGGGATGGCTGGAAGGCGCTCACCGACCGCCTCGGTACGAGCGTTCAGCTCGTTGGCGACGACCTGTTCGTCACCAACACCGAGCGGCTGGCACGCGGTATCGAGCTTGGCGTGGCGAACTCGATCCTCATAAAGGTCAACCAGATTGGCACGCTCACCGAGACCTTCGCGGCGATAGCGATGGCGCGCGAGGCCGGCTACACCGCGGTCATGAGCCACCGCTCCGGTGAGACCGAGGACGTCACGATCGCCGATCTGGCTGTGGCTACCGGCTGTGGTCAGATCAAGACGGGCGCGCCGTCACGCTCAGACAGGGTGGCCAAGTACAACCAGCTGTTGCGTATCGAGGAGCAGCTTGGGAGCGAAGCTGAGTTTCCGGGACGTTCGGTGTTCCGCGGCTAAACATGCAGGAGGAACGCCTGCGGGCGCGAATGCGACCCTATGCCTACTGCTTCCGCTTCCGCTTCCGCTTCGAGAGCGCCGCGCGCCCACCGCGCATCTTCGGCCAGAGCTGTACCGCGTGTTCGCTGGGATCGGCTGGGACGCATCGCGATGCTGGGCGTGATGATGGCGATCGTCTATCTCTACTTGAGCGCCGGCGTGCGGCTGTTCTCCGCCTGGGGCGAGTCGAAACGCGACGATGCCCAGGGCAGTGTGCTTGAACGCCAGCACAAGGCTCTCCAGCAGCAACACGCGCTGCTCTCAAGTCCTGGCACCGTGCAGGCAGAGGCGCGGCGGCTTGGCATGATCCATCCGGGGGAGCAGGCTTATATCGTGAGCGACTTGCCGAGGAACTGAAATTGCGTAGTCCTGAAATTCCTAACGTTTTTGAGTACAGACCAGTTATTTAGGTATCTAAGTAACTGGGTCAGTGTTTGCCCAAGGGGGTGGCTTTCGGGATGCGAGTTTTGGCAATCGCGCTCCGCTCGGCGGTCAGGTATCTATAGCGGCCTCGCTCAGTGCCAGGGCGGCCAGGTAATGGTTGGGGGTGTCGCTGCTAGCCTCGCCCCTCGTGTCCGGCTTTGAGAACGCCATCAACCAGTGGAGAGAAGGCGAGCGGCGCCTCTCCCGAGCAAGCCCTGATCAATCGCATTTGTTGCAGCGCATCGCAGACACGCTCGTGGTCGAGCTGCGCAAACGCCTTGGCGGGCGCTTCTCCGCAGAGGAACTGGCCGAGCTCTACGGCAAGGGCACCTCGTGGTGCCTACAGCTTGCGATGGAAATCGCCCCGGAGGACCCTTGGGCGTGGGATTCGCGGACCGTCGTAGACGCAGCCTTCGCGCGCTACTTGCGCGAGGCGGTCGACTACGCCGGCGGGCGCCTGATCCCGACAGAGAGCTAGAGCAAGACGTCGGCGAACCCCAGGCGCTTAGGACGTCCGATGAGCAAGCGAGACAAGGACGCAGCGAGCGCCGTGTGCTTTGCACACAAGCGAGCGAGGACGCAGTATCGCGCCGCTCAGCGGACGTCCTAGTCGTCGGAGCCGGTGCGACGGATCACAATGCGGTCCTCTTCAACCGTGACCTCGACCGGACGATGCCCGGCCCAGTGCTCAGCGTAGATCGGGTTGTCCTGGATCGCGGGGTCGAGCCATAGCCCGTATCCCTCTTCGCCATGATCGAATGTGCCCTCAAGCGGTCCCGAGTCGCGCGAGGACTTGCGTCCACGGCGGCTGCGTCTACGTCGGGGGCTCGCGGGAGCGCTGTCCTCGCCATCACCATCATCGGCTTTAGCCGCCGCTTCGGCCTCGGCCTTCTCTCGCTCGGCCTCCATTGCGGCCTCCAGTTCGGCTGCGATCAGCTCGTCGTCCTCGGCACGCAGATCGATCTCCTCGGGGTACGCGACGGCCGTCTGAGCCCCATCGGAGGGACTGTCATCGCCGAGAAGGTCGTTCTGGCGCTTGAATTGCTCGATCTCCTGAACGGTGACCTCGAGCTGGTGGGCTACCCAAGCATCGGTACGACCTTGTCGTACCCAGCTTCGAATCTGGTTTAGGTGCGGGCGCAGTGATCTACGAGCCATGAACGGCCGGGAGACTAGCGCATGCTCGGCCGGCCCGCGTCGAACGGCTCGCATCGAGGGTCTCAAATACGTTCGCGGACGAGCAGTAACTGGCGGCTCGCGTGATCTTCTAAAGCTCGGGATCGCACATTTAAGCCTCTCACTCGCGTTCAGTGGTACGGATGACTATGCTTGCCGATAGGGCGGGGCCGGGGGCGATCTCGCCCTATGTCCATGGCCAACTAGAAGGGTGCAACCGATGCTGGTTCTGACGCGCAAGCCCAACCAGAGCATCATGATCGGCGATGACATCGAGGTCTCGGTGCTTTCCGTGGTCGGCGAGAAGGTACGGATCGGCATCCACGCGCCGCATGACATCCCAGTATTTCGGACTGAGATTTACGTCGAGATCCAGCGCGAAGGGGGCGAGCAGGCCAGTCCTTCGAGCGACGCCGTCCGCACAGAGGTGGACGACGCGCTGGACAAGCTGGGCGAGTCTTCCTAGCCGAGCAGCAGGTACAGCGTGCGGAACATGACCACAGTCACCACGGCCGCGGTCAGCATCAGCGTCAGCACGAGCAGCACGAAGCGGACCGAGCCGCGCTTGTGACGGCGATCCACCTCGCGCTTGATCGCACGCTGCTCGGCGGTGCGCCGCAGCGACGCCCGCCGGTGACGCTCCATTGAGATCTCGCGGGCAAAGGCCCGCTCGATCTCAGTAAGCGATTGCCTCATCCTCATCGCGAGGGACTCCTGGAAGGACGGCTATGCCTTCTGAGGGCGTTGAGACATGTCTTAGGCAACGGGTGCCTTGCCCTCAGCGCCCTCGTAGATTTTCACGAAGCGCAAATAGTTCTCTGCGATCTGACGGGCACCCTCGGAGCGTTCGATCTTGCCGTCGACATATTGCTTCAGTGGGTTCCACCAGATCGAGCGGCCGATCGCAAACCCAATGAAGCCGTCCACGGGGGCAGCCTGCTCGAGCCAGTGGTCCACCTTGGCGTCGTCGGCGCCGCGTCCGAGCACGACGCACACAACGCCGTCGCGCCCGCCGCTGCGAGCTTGCTTGACGAGCATCTCGCAGTCCGAGCGCTCATCGACGCCCTCGATCTTCCAGATGTCGACCTCGATGCCGGCATCCTGGATCGCGGCGATGGCGCCTCGCATCAGCTCGGGACGCAGCTCGGTGTCATAGCGGTCGCTGCTGCCACCAACGGCCTGCAGCTGGGCCTCCTCGGCCGGCACGAGCAGCTCGAACAGGAACTTGCGTTGCTTTGAGTGCAACCAGTCAGAGAGGCGCCTCAGCTTGCCTAGCTGCTCGGCGTTTTCCTCGGCGTTGCCCTCGGGGTTGTAGCGGACGAGCACCTTCGTGAAATCCGGGTCGAAGCGTTCGATGTGCTCGCCGAACTCATCCTCGTACTGGAAGTCGAACATGTTCTGGCCCGAGCGCTCGGCCGGCATCGCAAGCTTCAGCCCTTGGGCACGTGCTTCCTCGGGTACCGAGCCTCCGAATTGCTCGTCCACGAGCACGCCGGTCACCGAAGCGTCCGCTCCTGAAGTTACGGCCCGCTGTAGACCCTCAAAGATCAGGTGCTTGGCGTCGGCGATCATCGCGGTCTGTTCGGGGTCGGGGTCGCCCTCGATCCCGAAGAACTTCTTCTGGAAGGAGCCTCGGTGGTCGAACGCGAGGATGTAGAGCTTCTTCTCGTAGCCGAGTTGCATCGATCGGTTTCCTTTAGCTGTCGCTTGTACCGCCTCGCCGGAACCCGCGCAGGGCTCTCAGTTAGCGGGCGAGGGATCGCAGAACTCTATCGCCGTAGCTTCCTCGCGGCTAGCAAACGCCGCGGGAGGTTCTGACGGATGGTCACAGCCGCGGCGTCATCAGCTGGGATCCCGGCTAGGCGCGCATTGAGGAAGGCCAGCCGAGATACGCCCTTAGAATGAACCGATGCCCTCCGGTGCTGATCTGTTCGTTGTCTGTAAGAAGTGCGGCTCAGAGGTCAGTCCATACGTCACCGAGTGCCCTTATTGCGGACACAGACTGCGACGTCGGGCGCCAAAGCTGCCGCGCGATCGTCTACGCGAGCCAGGCAAAAGCTCGCTGCGTCGAGCCTCGCTTGGTCGCTTGCGCAGCGGCGAGATCGCCGGCGTACGCGTCGATACCTCGCCGTACGCGACGATCGCCCTGGTGGCCGCGAGCTGTGGCGTGTGGATTGCCTCCCAAGGCGCATACGTGAATCTCGGCAAGCTCGTGATCTTGGGTCCGCTGAACGGCGATTGGTGGCGGTTGCTGAGCAGCCAGTTCGTCTATGGCAGCGGCTTCTCCGCTGGCATGTGCATGTTCGCCACATTGCTCTGCGTAGCTATCTTTGGCGCGCTGATCGAGCGCCGCCACGGTCCGCTGGTAGTGCTCATCTTGTTCTTCTTGGCCGGCATCACCGGTGGCCTGGCCGCCGAGGCGGTGTACACGTTTCCGATTGTCAGCGGCGCAAACGCGGGCGCACTCGCGCTGCTTGGGGCCTGGGCATCCCCCAAGATCCTCTCCGCGCGTGCCGGCGAGTACTACGACGGAGACCTGCTGGCCACCGCAGCGATCGCGGCGGTGCTGCTGGCGATGCCATACGCCCGCCCGGAGGTCAGCTGGCTGGCGGGAGTCACCGGTGCAGCGCTCGGCCTGACTTTGGGCTTCGGGTTGAGCCGCGCGAGGACGGTTTGAATGTGTGCGACCCAGGCAGGCGGACGGTGGCGGACGGATGTGGCAACGAGCGGACGCGTACTTGTGGTGCGCTGAACGTCCGCATGTGGTCTCTGCGGTCGGCCCCGCTGCTCTCAGCGGCTCCCAGCGGCCCCAGCGGCTCCCAGCGGCTCCCAGCGGCTTATGATGGAACGGCTTTGCCCGACCGTTCCTACACGGCAGCCGAAATTGACACGGCGCTCGAGGCGCTGGTCGAACCTGGACGTCTCGCGCACGCACAGGACGTCGTCGTGCACGCAGCACCCGCTCTCCAGCGGATCCTCGCCGAAGCGCTCAGCGAAGGCGGCTGGTTCGGAGACGCGCACGACGCCGAGGTACGCCGAATCGCGGGCGAGCAGGACGAGCAGGAGTGCGTACGCGCCCTCAGCACGCTGGTTGCCGAGCAAACCAGGCTCGGCATGTTCGTAGGCGTCGCCGTTGGCTTCGAGCTGGCGCACGAGCTTGCCGCCGCGAGCGAGCATCCAATTGAGGATCCGCTAGGCGGAGAGCCAAGCGGGGTAGCGATAGGTGACGCAGCGTCCAGCGCGGCGAAGACGCCAAAAGACCAATCATCGATAAAGGAGCACTGACCATGCAGATTCGCTTTCTCGGCCATGCGGCTTTTGAGCTCTCAGACGGCGACACGTCGGTGCTGATCGACCCGTTTCTGACGGGCAACCCGAAGGCAGCTGTCGCGGCCGAGGAGCTGAGTCCCGATGCGATCCTTTTGACGCATGGTCACGGTGATCACATCGGCGACACCGTGGCGATCGCCAAGCGCACGAATGCGCACGTGGTAGCGATCGTGGAGATCGCAAACGAGTTGGGTGAGGACGGCGTCGAGAACGTGCACGACCCGAACATCGGCGGCACGGTTGAGCTCCCATGGGGCTCGGCCAAGCTGGTTCCGGCCTGGCACACCTCGACGACCCCCAAAGGTACGGTCAACACGCCTGCCGGGCTGATCGTGAAATTTGCCGGCAAGACGATCTACCACCTCGGCGACACGGCTTTGTTCTCCGATCTGGCGCTGATTTCCAAGCAGGCGGGCGAGATCGATGTGGCGCTGATGTGCATCGGTGGCCACTACACGATGGATCGCCACGACGCGGTCGAGGCGGCAAGGATGATTGGCGCCAAGCAGCTGATCCCGTGCCACTACGACACGTTCCCGCCGATCGAGACTGACGCACAGGCGTTCAAGGCAGATGTGGAGGCCGCGGGCTCCTCAGAGGTGATCGTGCTCGCGCCCGGAGACACCCATTCGCCATGAGCATGACTCACGCAGTCGTCCTGATCGAAGCAGAGCGTGACGCGCTTCCAACGCTCGGAGGCGAGTTGGCTGATATCGAGGGAGTCGCCGAGGCCTATTCGGTGACCGGCCAATGGGACTTCGTCGCGATCGTACGCGTCCCCGACCACGAGCAGCTCGCGGACGTCGTCACCGACAGGATCGGTCAGCTCTCAGGTGTCGGCCGCACGCAGACGATGGTCGCCTTCGCCGCGTTCTCAAGGCACGACCTCGAGGCGCTGTTCTCGATTGGGGAGTAGCCGCGTCTGCGAGCAGCCCGCAGCTTCTGCCCTCACCGCTTCTGGTTCTCATCGTCCCTGGCTCTCACCATCGACCCGCCGACACCATTTACCCGCAGCCAACCACACCATGACATCGATCCCGCTAAAGCCCCAATACGGCCCGACATTGGGAAAACTACTCGAGCCGCGCTGGCGCTCGGCGGCCCCGACCGTGCGCGCGCTTGCGATCGCGGCCGGAGTCGGCCTGCTGGCGCTGATGATCGCGCTTGTGCTGAGTCTGCTCAACGCTTCCTATTCGCAGGGTGGGGCTGTGCCTTTCAGCTTCGAATACAGAAGCCTCTACAAGACGCCCCCAAATCCGGGCGGCTACGTAAAGGTCGCGCGCAGCTCCGACGGAAAGCTCGAGGACTCCTACGCTGTGGCGCCAATCGCGATCGCCGCGTATAGCGGCAGTGTCACCGGTGAGCTGCCGTTGGCTGCCGCGGCTTACACACGCACGCTGGCAACCCGCTTCCCCGCTTTCAGGCAGGAAGGCGAGGGCAAGACTCGCATCAGCTCGACGCTGGCCGGCTATCAGGTGCTCTACAGCGCGATCGTCAACGGACAAAGACTCTACGGACGCGACGTGATCTTGATCCCACCGCACCACAGTGCAAAGGAGGGCGTAGTTGTCGAGATGCTCAGCAGCGAACCGGCAAGCGTCTCGAAGCCGGTGGCAAGCTCAGGCGTGCTCGAAACGCCGCTGAAGACGTTCGCGTTCGGCTAGAACCTGCCCCAAGACCTGTGGTGCTTGCGCATTTCGAGACCACGGGTTTTGAGACACGCTCTAAGGTCGCTATTCGCCAGTGTTATCTGGGGACGGCGTGTCCTGCGGGGTTTGCGTGACCGGCTGAGGAACGTTGACCACGACGTTCGGAGTCGTTACTCCGCCGGCGGGTTCTTCGCTGGGCGGTGGAGAAGTGGGCGTTGTCGGCGTGGTCGTAGCCGGCGGCGGAGTAGTCGCGGTTTCTTCGGTGTTCGTGGGCGGCGTCGTGACAGTGGTTTCGGTCGGCGTAACCGTGACTGGAGCAGCGGTTGTGCTGGGCACTTGGGTGCTCGGCAGCTGGGTCGAGTCGGTCGTCACCTCGGTCACCGGCGGCGCCGGCTTGGGGACGGTCGTCGGCGCGGGGACCGGTGTGGCAACCGTCGAAGCGGGAACCACCGCGGCAACGGTCGTCGGGGCGGCATCGCTAGGCGTCTTCGGCTTCTTCGGCGGACGGCGTCGTGCCAGAGCGGCGGCCCGACTCGCGGGCGGGACAGAGGAGGAGACCGTCACCGGCTGAGCGCTCGAGCGTGTGATGACCGGCTCGCTGGTATGTACCACGGGAAGCGCGGCCGCAGCGGCAAGTGAGTGATGGTGGCGCCGAGAAGTGGTTGTGCCATGATCCGCCGCCACCGTCCCAGCGGTCACGATCGCCGCGACAGCTAGCCCAGCCGCGGCCTTGGTCGCCAGAGCGCCAACGCCCGCGGTAACGAAGCTGCTGGTTGCGCTGGCTCCGCCGGCTGCTCCTGCGCCGGCGGCAGCCGCACCCGCTCCGCCGGCGCCAGCCGCATGGGCCCCCCCGGCGCCGGCGGTTGACCCCAGCTTTGTGAGCACAAGCTTCTTGAGCATCAGCAGCGGCCCGACCGGCATGATCGCGGCGAGCGCCACGTTGTTGTCCTTCAGCTGCTTACGAAATGCATGGCAGCGCTCGCAGTCGCGCACATGGCGGCGTACCGCGGGACTCGACTTGACCAGCCCCTCGGCAACTTCGCCAAGCTCCATGCGGGCCTCCTCGCAAGTCAGCTTGCGAGCCTCGGCGGCCTCGGCAAGCGAGATGCGGGCGCGTACCAGCAGCGACTTGACCGCCGGCACCGTCGTCTCCATCGCGTCTGAGATCTGCTCGTAGGAGAGCGCGTCGATCTCGCGCAGCAAAAGCGCGGTGCGCTGGGTCTCGGGAAGCTCTTGCACGTCGCCGATCAGCTGACGGAAGCTCTCGCGACGCATCACCTTGTCGGCTGTGGATACACCGTTCTCGGCGAAATGCACATCCATCGAGTCCACGCCGATCGCGCTCGCCTTGCGCAGATGATTCAGCGAGCGGTTACGCGCGATCCGATACAGCCAGGGACGCACGTTGATCTCGCGCTCGTCGGCCAAGATCGCGTTGAAGGCGGCCGCAAAGACCTCTTGCAGCACGTCTTCGGCGTCCTCCTTGGAGCCGAGCATGTGCCGGCAGAAGGCCAGTAGACGCGATTGATAGCGTGAGAACAGCGTCTCGAAGGCCGCATGCTGTCCGCGCCGGATCAGCGCGATCAGACGCTCGTCGGACTGCAGCCGCAGCAGGGCCGAAGGACTTCTCAGGCCGGGTGCTGCTGGGGCTTTTAGTGCTGAGACCTCCACGGCGGTCCTTTCGACTGTTCTGCAACTAAATACACGCTAGCGCGGAAGTAGTTGCGGTCTTTATGAAGTATCGCTGCCCACCCACAAGGGCAGATAAACGCTGTTGGTGCACGCAGCGACTGAGTCAGAGCGTTTATTTGCGGTCCATGCTGGACATACACGACAGCTACTGGACTAAAATGCCAATGCTCGCCCGGGTGGCGGAATTGGAAGACGCCGTCGACTTAAAATCGATAGTCCGCAAGGGCGTGTGGGTTCGAGTCCCACCCCGGGCATGCGCTGCGCAGTACATCGGTCGTGGTAGGAGCTCGCTATGAATCGCCAGCACGCCCCCCAAGGCGAAGACCGGCGTCCGCCGAGCTGACGTGGAGAGGCCATCCAACTGACGATGGAACGAAGCAATCCCCATCAACATCGACGTCGGTTGTGTCAAAGGAGCGATGCCCCCGCGAGCCCGGATGACTCCCCCTCAAGTAAAGTCGCGGTCCGATGTCCAGTCAAAGCACGCAGGAGGAGAGCACCGATCAAGCCCAGGAGCTGCACGGCGGGCGTTTGATCGCGCGTCGTCTGAAGGCGCATGGCGTGAGCAAGCTGTTCACGCTCTCCGGTGGTCACCTGTTCTCAATCTACGACGGTTGTCGTGAGGAGGGCATCGAGATCGTGGACGTCCGCCACGAGCAGACCGCCGCGTTCGCGGCCGAGGGTTGGGCGAAGGTCACGCGCGAGCCGGGCGTCTGTGCGCTGACGGCTGGGCCAGGCGTGACCAATGGGATGAGCGCGATGGCCAGCGCTCAGGCAAACCACTCGCCGATGCTCGTGCTCGGCGGGCGAGCCCCGACGATGCGCTGGGGGCAGGGTTCCTTGCAGGAGATCGACCACGTCCCGTTCGTACGCCCCTTGTGCAAGCTGGCAACGACCGCCCAGAACACCGCGGAGATCCCTGGCTTGGTGGACGAAGCGCTTGCGAGCGCACTTGCCCCGCACGGTGGGCCGACGTTCGTGGACTTCCCGCTGGACTACGTGTTCATGAGTGCTCGAGAAGCCGATGCCCCGCCCGCGCGCGCGGGGCATGGCCCGCACAGAGCTGACGCCCAGGCGATCGAGCGCGCTGCGCGGTTACTTGCCGAGGCCGAGCGGCCCGTTGTGATGGCCGGCACCGATCTTTACTGGGGGCACGGCGAGCGGCATTTGCTCGAGCTGGCCGAGACGTTGCGCATCCCGGTCTTCCTCAACGGCCTGGCACGCGGCTGCGTGCCGGCCGACCACGAGCTGTTCTTCTCGCGCACGCGTTCGCAGGCCCTTAAGGGCGCCGATGTAGCACTCGTGATCGGCGTGCCGATGGATTTCCGGCTTGGCTTTGGTGGCTCCTTCGGCGAGGACACGTCGATCGTCGCGATCGACGTCGCCGAGCCACAGCGCGCCCATCCGCGCGAACCGAGTGTGGAGCTGTACGGCGAGCTGGCATCGACGCTCACCGATCTGCGCGCGGCGACAGGCGGCAAGGCGCTTGCAAGCGCAGCTTGGCTTGATGACTTGCGTGCCGCCGAGAGCGAGCGACGCGCCGGCGAGCAAGCCGAGCTCTCCGACGATCGTTCTCCGCTACACCCGATGCGGCTCTACGCGGAGCTGGCGAAGGTGCTCGACCGCGACGCGATCGTGATCGGGGACGGAGGCGACTTCGTGTCCTATGCGGGTCGCGTGATCGACAGCTACGCCCCAGGCTGCTGGCTTGACCCGGGCCCGTTCGGGTGTCTGGGCACAGGCCCAGGCTATGCGCTAGCGGCAAAGCTGGCTCACCCGCAGCGCCAGGTCGTGCTGCTGCTGGGTGACGGTGCCTTCGGCTTCTCAGGAATGGAGTTCGACACGCTCGCTCGTCACGGAGTCAACGTCGTGGGTTTGATGGGCAACAACGGCATCTGGGCTCTGGAGAAGCATCCGATGGAGTTCTTGTATGGCTATTCGGTGGCAGCCGACCTGCGCCCCGCCACCCGCTATGACCAGGTGGTGGAGGCGCTCGGGGGCTACGGCGAGCTGGTAGAGCGCCCGCAGGACGTCGTCCCAGCGCTCGAGCGTGCCTTTGGGGCGGGCAGGCCGGCACTCGTGAACGTGCTCACAGACCCGAGTATCGCCTACCCGCGCAAGTCGAACCTGGCCTAGCTAGCCGCGATATCGGGCGTCGCCTCGAGGGTGTGGTCGCGCGCGCAGCACAACCGGTCGCGCGGGTCGCGCGCGGAGCCTGCACAAGGAAGCCGCCCATGATGGGCGGCTTCCTCAGGGGCTTGACCTCGAGACAATGGCAGGGGTGCGCGTCTCGGAGGCCAGTAGGATGGCCCGCAAGCGAGAAAGCCGATCGCTCGACAGTGCTCGGGCCTATGGACCGGTTGTGAGGGTATGCGGCAGAGCCCCATGCCTCCACTGCCGGTAGGTCCTCTTCGGCGGGGAAGGGCGAACGGATTAATTGGATTGAGGTTCGTTCATACGACTGTCCAGTCGGCTGCTCCCGAGTCAGCTGAACAGGTAGGCAGGTACTGCACCGTCTTTCGCGCTTCAGCCCAGGCCAGCCAGCCGCAGCGTGCCCCCGCGCAGGATGTCGTGCTCTGACACCTCGACGTGATCGAGCTCGAACGCCTTCATCGCTTCCTCCAACAAAATCATCCCGGCCACGATCGTCGGCGCTCGGTCGGGGTGCAGGCCCACCACTTCGCGGCGCTCAGCTTCGGTCATGTCGGCCAAGCGCGCGATCAACAGCTCGACGGTGGCAAGCAGCAGGTCGTAGCCATGCACGCGCTCGGGATCGTAGGGCTCGAGCTCCTGGTCGATCGCGGCGGCGGAGGTGGCGGTGCCGGCAACCGCGATAGCGCGCTTGACGGCTTTGCGCTGCTCGACCGGCAGTCCGTTCAGGAAGATCTGGCGCGTGTCTCCGGCCAGATCCTGCAGCTCGGTGGGGGAGGGCGGGTCGCTGTGGATATGGCGCTCGCTCATGCGCAACACGCCGGCCTGTACAGAGACGTGGAAGCTAGCTGTGTGGTCGGCACCGACGATGAACTCGGTCGAGCCGCCACCGATGTCGATCACGACCGTCGGCTCGGTCGCGGAGGCTGGGTCGCGGTCGCTCATCGCGCCCAGGAACGTCAACTGCGCCTCTTCGTCGCCGGAGAGCACGCGCGCGTCGAGGTCGAACTGGGAGCTCACAAGCTCGGTGAACTCGACACCGTTGGCGGCATCGCGCACGGCTGAGGTGAGTACCGCCAGGTTGGCCTCGCACCGGTATTGGTCGATCGTGGCGCGATAGTTGGTGAGTGTGGCTTGAACGCGCCCGATCGCCTCGTCGGAGAGCCGCCCGCCGGCATCGACTTTGTCCCCTAGGCGGGTCACCTGCGACTCGCGGTGCAGCTCCTTGACGGCCCCGGTCGTCTGGTCTACGTCGGCGACGAGCAGACGCGTGGAGTTAGTGCCTATGTCTACTACGGCTGTGCGCAAGGGGGAATCGTAAAGGCCAAGCAGGGAGGATGGTATTTGGGTCGATTTGGGCGATGTCCGCGCGCGGGCGAGCGCGAGGGTTTGCACATGAGCCGGTGCGATTGAGCACCCAGTACTTTTGGTAGGGCAAGCTTTTTGCTAGAACATGGGGAGCGACGCGGGGTGGAGCAGTCTGGTAGCTCGTCGGGCTCATAACCCGAAGGTCGCAGGTTCGAATCCTGCCCCCGCTATGACCCCATTAGCGACCATGCCCGCAAGGTCGTCAAGGTCTGAGGTTGTGCTGAAGGCGCTCGATACGAGCGCCTTCAGTCGTATCTCGGGCTTGTTTCGGTCTAGCTCGATGCCGAATTGGAAGGCTTCGTAGACGCTGCGGCGTAGCTCCGGGTCGGCTTTGGCGAGCGGCTTTGAGAGGTCGGGCAGGGAGTCGAGTACGGCGCACGCCTCGTCTAGATCGAGGCCGATCCGCTCGCGTTGCAGGAGGTCGAGTTGTGCGAGTGCCGTCTCGGATTGCTGTCGTTCGCCCTTGAGTGATCGGATGCGCTCGCCCACGAGTACGGGATCGACCCCGGACTCGATGGCGGCGACTTGCCGCTCGATGCGCTGGTCAAGGTCAGCGAGGGTCGCGGTCAGCCGCTTGCGCTGGGTTGCGTCTTGATCCATGAGCGCCGGGGTGAGCGCGGCGTGCTGCTCGCGGAACCGCCGAACGCGCTGCGGGCCGAAGATGTCGGCCGCGAAGAACTTGTCGATGATGGGTTCGAGGTTGTCCTCGCGCATGTATTGCCACTTGCCGTGACCGAGGGCTTCGGCGGCGGTGTCGCCATAGGCGATGCGGTAGCAGCAGGCGTAGTAGGTGATGCCCTTGCGTTCCTTGCCGTGCATCCGCAGCGGGTTATGTCCGGTCGCACAATGCACGATCCCGCGCAGCGCGTAGCTTCGGCGCTGAGTGCTGCGGCGGCGGGTGCCCTCGGTACTTACGCGGTGGGCGTGGTGGCCCTGCACCTTCTGGAATTGCTCGTCGGTGATGATCGCGGGGTGACGGCGATCTGCTTGCACCCACTCCTCTTCGGGGCGGCGCACGAGCGGTCCCTCGCCGAGCTTTGACTGCCGGAAGTCGAGCCGGTTCCAGTAGAGCCGCCCGGTGTAGACGGGGTTCTCAAGGATGCAGCGGATGGTGCTCTTTGACCACTTGCCGGCCGTGTTGCGTTTTGAGTCCACGTGCAGCGGTGACGGCGGGCCGCCGGGCCGGTTGAGGTGGTTCGTGATCTCCTTGAATCCCCAGCCGGCGAGATACCGCTCGAAGATTTCCACGACGACGGGTGCCTGCTCGGGGTCGGGCTCAAGGCGTGTCTTATGGTCGCCGGATCGGGCACGGCGCGGGTCGGGGTGCGGCTCGCGGTGTAGTCGGTAGCCGTAGGGTGCTCGGCCGCCGTTGCGATAGCCCTGCCGGGTGTTCTCGGTTTGACCACGACGGACCTCGCGGCCTAGCTTCTCGACCTCGAACTGGTCAAGCGCCTGAAACATATGGCGCATGAGCCGGCCCTCTGGGCTGGTCTGGTCCCCAGCGGCGACCGAGTAGTAAACCTGCACCCCAGCGCGCGATAGCTCGCGCTCGAACGCGAGCGCGTGGAATAGGTCGCGCGAGAGGCGCGAGGTTGAGTAGATGACCACGCTGTCGAAGCGGCGGCGTGTCTCGCTCGCGTGCCTCGCGTATGAGTTCGCTCCACGCTACGCGATCATCGCGCCGGCCCGTTTCTTGGTCGGTGAAGTCGCAGACGATTCGCCCGCCAAGCTCGACGGCCTTGCGCTCGCATTCGTTGCGCTGGGAGGGGAAAGAGATTGTCGGGTCTTGCTTGTCCTTGGTGGACAGCCGCCCGTACCATGCGAACCGCGTCATTGATTGCCTCCTTGCTGGGGGTTGTCGTCGTCCTCGGCGAGCGTGACGAGCGCCCATGTCAGCGCCTCGTCGGTCGCCCACGTCCAGCGGCCGTCCGGCGTGTTCCACCGGCCTCGCTGGTCTTGAGTGAATCGGGCTCGCGTGAGCAGGGCGCGAGCGGCTGACCCGGTAACGGTGGTGGTGATGTCGCTAGTGGTCAAGGTTGGCTCCCTCGGCTTCTCTGGCGGCGTGCGTGATCGGCCAGCAGGTCGAGCAACGCGCGGGTTTGCTCGCGGCGCAAGTGCTCATCGAGCGGACTGCCGGGCTTGGTGTACTCGACGGACACGACGATCGGTGCCCCTTCCAGCGGGTCGCCTGCTGCCGGTTTCCAGCTTGAAGCTGCGCGGTTTCGTGGTGTTTCATCGGGTTTGATCAGAGCAGAACATGGCCGTGATCTCAAGCGCCCGGAAGGCGCCGCCGAGCGGGTCGCCGGATGGCTGTCCCGGCGCGGCTTTCGCGGGGTTTTGGAGACTGCTTTTCGCGTGGTGGCCATCGCTTCACGCCGCCTTTCGGCTGGCTGTTTGCGTGCCCGTTTCGGGCTTGCGGAAGACCAGCACGTCCTCGTGCGCGACTATATGGGTGCGCTCCCCGAGCGCGCGTGCGCGACGGACGTGAGCATCTGCCAGAACGACGGGCGCATCACGAGCTCGCTATCGCGGAGCGTCGCGAGCAGCCCGATGATGCGCTGCCAGTAGCGCAGCCCGAGGCCTTCGCAGAGTGTGATCGTGTCGCCGAGAGGTTGTGCAGGGCGCCACCGGAGCGCATGTCCTTGGTGACGAGCACAAGGAACCCGCCGGGCCTCAGCACGGCGGCGCAGGCTCGTACACGTCAGCCATCGAGGCGAGGTAGGCGTCACCGCGAGCGTGTCCGAGGTTGCTCCGGTCGGGGCTGTAGTTGGTGGTGTCCTCGCGGCGCATCGGCCCGTGCCGGTGAGAATGTTCTCGGTGGCACGTCCGCGAGTTGGCAGCCGTAGGGCGGCGAGGTCACGATCAGCTCGACTTGTCCGTGAAGCGTCGGCTCGTGCGTGGCGAGCAGGTGAGGCAGACGCCGGGCGTCACCTTCGATGACATGCGCGGGAGAGCCGGCGCCTTGGTGGTGGGCGTGCTCGATGTTCGCGCGGGCGAGCTTCGCCCATCTGGGCTCCAGCTCGACGCCGAGCGCTCGGCGGCCCGCATGGATTGCCTCCACGAGTGTTGTGCCGATCCCGCACATCGGGTCGAGGATGAGGTCGCCGGGGTCGCTGTATGCCTCGACTGCCCGGCGCGCGAGCGCGGGGAGCATCTTGCCGGGGTGCCGGTTTGACTCGGGGAGGTAGCGGCCGTGGCGCTGCCACTGGCTCGTCGTCTGCGCGCACGGCCACACCGCGAGCGGCAGATTCGATGTCCGGTATGGCCCACGGCGCCTTACCCGTCGTCGTCGCGGCGGCGCGGATGGTGTCGCGGGGCAGCCTTGGTCGGGTGCGCGGCGGGTTGTGAGCGGGCGTGTGATTGAGGTCTGCGGTTGCATCTGTGTTCACCTTTCAACGGTTTTGGTAGGGGTGGTGTCGAGCCAGTCCGTGTAGTGGTCGGGCTGGTCAGCGGGGATGAAGATGGGTGCGAATGGGCCGCGTGCGGTCAGCTCGGGGAGCGCCGTGAAGGCGATGGGTACGGTCCCGTAGCGGGCTTGTGAGGGGTCGGAGCGGTACAGCGCGATCGTCTTCTGCACGCGCCTTCGCGCCGCTGCTGGTGTTTGGTCGGCGAGCACCACGAGCACTGGGGGAAATGTGCGGTAGTAGGCCCGCCACAGCGGCCCCTCCGGGGTGTCCTTGGTGGTGGCGTAGTGGCGAAGCTGGGCGTAGCGGGCGAGCTTTGCGGCGAGCTGGTCGGGCGGGATCGTCCCTCGGTCAAGCTCAATGAACCGCTGGTGCAGGATCAGCGACTCGTCCGGCGCGGCTTGCAGGTAGGAGAGCAGCGCGTCTGCGATCAGCAGGTGAGCGCCGTGGCGGCTACGGCCGGCGGTGTAGGGGTGCGCGATCTCATGCCGCCAAGACAGCGAGCCGCAGCTATCGCCAGCGTGCTCGCGTGCAGCTTTCACGAACGCGATCCCGGTGTCGTTCACCGCGAGGGTGTGGGCCCGCAACGGGCCTGCCGCTTGCGCCGGGGTCGTGAGACGCCGCCGGGGCTCAGCGAGTGTCCCGGCCGCTTGGATCGTCTCAGCGCCGGGGGCGGTGAGAAACCACAGCGCGAGTCCGTGCGGCCCGGCGGCGTGCTCGGCGAGCCCGCGCTTGTGAAGGCGGGTGAGGATGCGTTGCGCCCACCGCAGCGAAGCGTCGGGGGTGTGCAGCGCGTGTACCTGCCGCGCCGTGAGTACCCGGTGCTGGTGCAGGCTTTCGAGCACTTCGACGGCGACGGACGGGAGCGCTCGCAGCTCGGGGTGTGCTGTCCCGGTCATTCGCTGTCCTCGGGGTCGGGGAGCTTCGGCATTGCCGAGCGCCCTGGTGTCGTGACCTCGGCTGCCTTGCTGTCGGTTTTGCTTGTGAGGTGCGCGCGGATGCGCTCGTCGAGCGTGTCGAGCGCCCGGATCGTCTCTTGCGAGTTGACGCGGCCGGATGCTTTGTCGATCGTGGGCTGGATGGTCGGGACTTGCTCGGGCCGGTAGGCGTCGGCGAACAGGTCGGTGACGGCAAGGTTCTCGAACAGGAACGGGCGGGTCAGCCCGCCGTGATGGGTGGCTTGCGCGATGAACGTCCAGCGGGGTAGCCCGGTGATCGCGTTGGCTGGCGGGTCTGATGCCCACTCGCGGGCGATCAGCGCGGCGGCGTGCGCGTTGAGCGCGGTCGCGATCAGGTGCGAGCGGTTGGTGGTCAGCGCGTTTAGCGTGGCGCTGGTCAGCCGCTCGGGGTTCTGATTTAGGAGGGTCGCACGGACCCCGTACTTGGCTGTCTGCTCCAAGAGCGCGGCGAGGTTCCCCGACGATGCGCCGTCGTATGTCTGGACCTCATCAAGGAAGACGTAGAACTCGCGGCGCTTGGCTGGCGGTATGTGCGCTCGGCCCTTCGCGGCGTGCAGCAGGTCGAACACCAGTAGGTTCGCCATGAGCCGGTCGCGGGCACCGCCGGCACCGGGGCACGCGAGCACGATCCGCCCTTCGTTCATCGCCTTGGCGATGTCATAGGTGGATTGCTGTGAGCCGAGCAAGGCGGCGAGCTGCGTGGAGGACCGCAGCCGGTCGATCAGGTTCGTGACGGGGGTGATGGCCTCTTCGGCCATGCGCGGGAACCGCTCTGAGAAGAACTGGCGGCGTGGGACCGAGAGGTACGGCAGGATCGCCTCTAGCCACTCGGGGTTTCCGAGCAGCGTGGGTATCTGAAAGATCGTCGGTGCAAGCTCGGCAGGCAGGACGGTCGATAGCTCGATCAGCGCGGCCGTCGCCTGTGTCGTGAGGGTGAGCGCCCTGTTGTTTCGCTCGCCCCATTGGAGGGCTGAGGCGAACGAATCCACGATCGCCTCCACGCGCCGCTCCCGCGCGTCATCGGAGAGCCCTCGTGCGGCGAGCAGGTTCCAGCCGGGCTGCCCCTCCCTTGAGCGGGTGCCAACTAGGTCAAGTTCGACAATCCGCTCGGCTAGCTCGGGTTCGGTGAGGCAGCTCTTGATCCGCCGGATTGCGTCCTCGTGCGGGTCGAGGAACATGCCGCCGTGCCCGGAGCGCACAAGGCTCAAGAATTGGGTGATCGCAAGCTCGGTCTTCCCCCACCGGCTGCGGCCGGCGGTGTACGTGAAGAACGTGTCCGCGAGGCGGAGGCCGACGATCCGCTGTCCTTGCTCGCCGCTCACGCGGCCGAGGGGCAGCACGTCGCGCTGCCCGGTGTACTCGGGCAGGTTGCGCGGCGGCGGGTAGACGGCGGCGCCGAGGCGCAGCACGTCCGGTGCGGCACAGTTGATCGTCGGGGGCTTCAAGAATCCGGCGACCTCGCGGGCACTGACGACGCCCTGGCGGGTGGGCCGGAATAGGCCGGTGTCCATCCGCCGGTCAAACCGTGCTCGGCGGCCGGGGAGGTCCGAGCCAAGGAACGCGAGGCCGAGCAGACGGACACCGACGACCCGGAATGAGTTGGCGGCGGCCCACCCGTCGAAGCATCCGAGGAGCCCTTGCAGGCGTTCGGCGGCGATGCCCTTCACGGGCGCTTGGCAGCGCACGAGGACCTGCATGTGAAACAGCGGCTCGTTTTGGAGCACCTTCGCGGCGATCTGCTCGCGCTGCGCTCGCTGCTCCACGACATCGGCTGCCGGCTGCCGGCCGGCTTGCCGGCCTGCGCCCGCCAGCAGATCGAGCATCCCGCCGCCCGTGTAGGAGGCGGTCGTGTTCGTGCGGCGGGCTTGGCGGAGCAGCGTGCGTCGCATCCGTCGTCGTGCCCCGGCGGTGCATGGCAGAAGATCGACCGCGACCTGCCCGCGCTCCCGTGCGGGGTGCAGCGCGGCGAGCGCGCGGGCGAAGCTCTGAAGCGGATCGGGGTCAAGGCCAAGGTGCGCAAGCGGCTCGCTGCTCGGCCGCGCGAGTCGCAGCTCGGCGCGCATCACACACCCGTCACCGCTCGCGGGTGGCTCCGGGTCGGCGAGCCTCACCTGTACCCGGTCGTAGTTGCTGAGCGCCGAGCGGATCGCGGGCAGCGCGCGCTCGGGCACCACGAGCGAGTAGCGCATCGCTCCCTCACTGCTGTCGAGCAGCACCCGCACGGCGCTTGCGCGGGGATCGAGCCAGCCGCCGACGACACGACGGACACGGGATAGCTGGGCGGCGCAGCGAAGAACACCGTCAAGCGTTGGCGCGAATGAGTCGGGGGCGAGCACGACGAGCCGCACACGCCGGGAAAGCGCACGACGAGTCACGACGACACGACACGTGAGCGCCGCTAGCAGCACCACGGTTGACGGGATCGCCGCGTACACGATGAGCACCTGGGCGTGCCCGGCCAGCCAGCCCGGCAGGCTCCGGTTACGCAACAGCGTCAGCAGCATGAGCCCGCCGACAACAGCCACCAGCGGCCGAGCGTCCTGTGAGGGGCGGCGAGTCACAGCAAGTTACCGGCACAGATTGAGATGTCGAAAAACCGCAAGCCGCGCAATTCCGCACCACAAAGCCGGAAACCCGGTGTCGCGTTCGGCCGGTGGGTGAACCGCAGCGCGTACCGCAGCACGAACCACAGCGCGAACCACTGTGCGAACAGTCCAGACGGGCGCCGGGCGGGGCTCACGCGCCCTTTCCCTTCACTCTTGGCGCGGGCGGCTGGGCGTATCCGTAGATCGGTGCTGTCTCGCCTTCGCTGGTCGCATGGGCGGGCAGGAATGGGCCGACTAGGGCGACGTGGTTTGCGTAGTTGCCCTCGATCGTGGTGATTCGACCGTCGGGGTAGACGCGCTGCACGATCCCGACGTGCGCGCTTTCACTCGGCCCGCTGCCGTAGAAGACGGCATCGCCGGGCGCGGGTGTCGCGGTCGCGGGCAGGATTCGCCCGCCGCTTTCTTTGGCCCATGTGTAGAGCGATCCCGAGTACCCGTAGGTGGCGGTGGAGCCGGGGAGCGGCACCCCGGCGTGCTGCCATACCCATGAGGCGAACAGTGAGCACCACTCCTCGCAGGGCCCGTAGATCGTGCAGTTCGATCCGGAGGGCTGCTCGCCTTGGCCGAGCTGGCTTTCAGCGACGCGGACGATTTGCGAGCTGCTTGCCGCTTCGGGTGTGAACGTGCTCGCGCTGCACCCGCTGGTCGAGACTGGCTGCGATAGGGGCGGGCTCGTCGGGGTGGGTGCCCCGGTGGCGGTGAACCCGTATTGCACGGCGCGGGCCATCACCTCGTCGGCGTAGCTGACGGTGCTGTCCGAGCACGCGCCGTAGTAGTGGCACGCCGCTTGGCGGTATTCGTTGTAGGTGCCGCCCGTTGGCGGGGCGCCCATGTCTTCGCGCAGGATGCGCGCGGCGGTGTAGATCGCGTCCGCTGGATCGTTGATGTTCGGTGCGTGGCCGGGGTGCGCGGAGACGCCGTAGCGTTCCCACAACGTCGGCCCATCGCCGGGGCTGCACGCGCTGCCCCGGACGTAGGCGATCTGCATCGGCCCGGCGCACCCCGAGCTGTTGGTGCCGGCGCACTCGCCGTTGTCGCACTCCTGCGCACCGATCGACGCGAGAAAGCTCCAGTCGATGTCAAACTTGCTGCCGGCCTGCTCATACAGCCTGAGACGTTCGGGCGGGATGCTTTGGAGTGCGTAGGCGGAAGGTGTCGGCCCGGTCGACGCGAGCGCCGGTTCGCTACCGGACTGACAGCCGGTGAAGCTCGCGCCGAGGACAGCGACCGCGATACCGAAGATCGCGAGCACGGCAAGGCCGGTGCTGCCCGTCCCAGCGAGAAGCCACCAAAGCAGCCGGCGCTTATCCATCACGCGCCGTCCAGTCCGGTGACGAGTAGACGGCCGCCTTGGTGGGTGAGGGTCAGCCCGACCGTGTAGTCGATCAGCCCGCCGTCATTCACCATCGCGCTCACCTCGATCTCGCCCGTTGGGGCGGCCGTGGCGCGCAGCGATATGACTCGCGGGCGGCGTGCCCTGGCTGCTGGCGGCACGCGCGGTGGCTGGCTCTCAAGCGACGCGATCAGTGACCGGCTCGCGTCCTCGATCCGGCTCGCCGTGGTGTGCCCATCGGCGTAGCCGAGGTAGCCGGCAAGGAACCGCTTGGCCGTCTCCCGCGCTTGGAGCGCGGGCACGCCCGGATCACTGACCGCCGGGGCGCCCGTTGCTACCAGGTCGATGCGCCGGGTAGCTGGGCGGGCTTGGCTTGCTGGCTGAGTGATCGTGAACAGCAGCGCGACGGCGCCGAGCAGCACGGCCACGACGACCATTGCCGCTCGGCGCTCGTGCTCGGCTATCGGCCGGTCACGCTGGGAGCGCATCCATTCGGCGGTGCTCATCGCGCCCGCTCCGTCGCGGCGAGTCGCTTGCGGGCGGCGGCCACGTTCGCCGGGTTGGTGTCGATGCCGAGGTACTGCCGGCCACGACGAACAGCGACTAGCCCGGTGTCCCCGGCCGCGCAGAACGGGTCGATGACAAGGCAATGCCCTCGCCCGTTTCTGTGAGGGCAGTTTGAGCGCCAGCGCTCACCGCAGCGAGCCGGCGCCCTGAGCGGTGCGCCACATACACCGCACGCGCACGGGACCGTGCTCGCGAGGATGCACCACTCGATCACCTCTCGGGGCGGTATCCCCGCCGCGCCCGGTGACGGGACGCACCAGCCACGGCGCGGCACCGGGCAGCGCTGGCAACGGTGCCCCGGGCGCCGCGCGACGGGGTAGCGTGGACAGAGCAGGCTCTGCGCCGCGTAGCTCGCGGGCGCCGGTTGTGGCGGGTGAAAGCTGAACTCGGGCTGCTTGCTCAGCAGCACGAGCTCTCGCGGGATCGTCACCGTGTCTGGTCGCAGCCAGCGGGTGTCTTTGAGGGCTAGTGCGAACTCGTGAGAGTTGCCTCCCCTCGTGAGCGCGAGCCACAGCGTCCCGTCGCTGCGAAGTACCCGGTGAACCTCATCGAGCACCGCCAGCAGATACGGGATCGGTGTGTCACGCCTTGGTGCTGTCACGCAAGTCTGCGCCAGCCCATCGGGCAGTTCCCGCAGAAGCGTGATCGGGTCTGTGTGTTCAATACGAAAGCTCATGCGGGCTCCTCCTCCGGTGTCTCGGGTGTCGAATCAGGCGTGGGCGGCGGCGAGGATGAGCGCGGCGGCTCACCTGCCGTGGGCGGCGTTGGCGGCCGTTTGGGTCGCCGTGCCATCTGCGCGAGGCGGGTGCTGTAGTAGAGGGTCTGGAGACGGCCAGCTCCGTCGCCTGCCGCGCCGGGTCCGGCGGTCGCCGTGAGCAAGTCCTTGGTCAGCCGATCGCGCTGGATGAACACGGTCCACAAGAACGCCGCTTGCAACCCGAACGCGAGCAGCCATCCGAGGTTCGAGCTGGCGTCAGCGAGGGCTTGGCAGACGGCGAGCGTCACCGCGAGGATCAGGCTGTAGATCACCTTCCGCGCGAGGTAGCCCGCGAGCTTCGCCAGCCATGCCCTAAAGAAGTCGTGCCCGCGTCCGGGGAATATCCCGATCAGCAACGCGACCGGCGCGAACGACAGCAACAGCAGCAGCAGGATTTGCGCGAGGATCACCCCGACCGCGAGCGCCCCGAGCAGCAGGAACGCGCCAAGCTCGCCGACCAAGATCACGATCGACAGCAGCAGTCGCTGGTACTGGCCGCCCTTGCCCATCGCTTCGGCGGCTGGCTCGTCTGCCTTCCCGAGCGGGTAGGTGCCGCTGGTCTTGCCGGGGTCAGACGATGGGAGGTCGCCGGTGTCGCCCTTTTCCAAGGCTTCGTGCTCGCTGTTGCGGGCCTTTGACTGGAACGGGTAGGCGAGAAAGTGCGAGGCGTACTTGTTGCGGTTGTTGATGCACGTCTTGCCCTGCGCGTGGACTTCGCTGCCGGCTTCGAGCTGGGAGGCGAGTTGCGTGTCCTGCCCGGCGTTCGGGCTCAAGGGGCGCACGGCGACCGAGTGGCCGCTGGTGGTGGTGCAGTGCTCGATCCCGCCGAACTCAAGGACAGTCCACGGGTCCAGCACTAGCAGCGAAAAGAGCTGGTTACTCGCGGCTGTCTTGGCCTGTTGTTCGCTGCCGATGCTCCCTTGGTTGGTGAGCGATAGCAGCGCTGTTGATAGCTGGTTTGAGAGCTTGCTCGCTGGGGCTATCGTCCGCTGAGGCTGGGTGACGATCCCGATCGCCAGCACGCAATAGAGCAGCGATACGGCGAGTGCGCCGGCTGTCTCGGTGTAGCGGCGCTGCACCAATGCCTTCCACATCGCCCAGCAGCCGGCGAGCACGATCGCGACGACGAGCCACGGCGCACCGAACGTGTTGGTGTAGAGGTTGTGGATCGCGCTCGCTACAGGTGTGAGCGCACCCGAGCCGGGGCTGCCGTTCCCGTTGACCAAATCGAGGTTGAACGCGAACGCAAAAAGGGTGATTACCGCGTTCGCCAAGAAAGCCGTGATGAGCCACAGAACCTGCGCGATAAAGAACGCGATCAGCGGCGGCACGCCGGACACGTCAACGCCGCTGAATACACCGACGCTGATGCCGGGGAAGTATTGGTCGAGCTGGTAGTTGGTCAGCGGGTAGCGTTCGGCCAGTCCTCCAGGGGGTAGCTGCGGCGCGGGGCCGATGTTGCCGTAGACATCGTTCGCTACGGCCGCAGGGCTTGCGAGCAGCACGACGCCGATCGTCAGAGCGAACAGGAGCGCGAGTCGCCGTCGCCGTGTTGAGGTGAGAGAACGTAGGGCGTGGAGAATCGCGGGCTTCATGCCTCGCTCCTTCCGGTTTGGTCGGGGGTCGTTTGCAGTGCTTGCAGGAGGTGCGGGTACACGAGGTCGATCTGCACCTCGCCGACGCGGCCGTGCAGGTCGCGCATGAGGCAGCGCCCGGCGCGGTACTCGCGGACCCGGCCGACTAGCTCGCGGGTGGGCTCAAGGCCGATGAAGCGAAGGGCTGCCTTGGCGGCGTCGTCGGAGTCCTGGCCGAAGACGAACACGACCCCGATCAGGTCTGAGAGGTCGCCAAGGTCGCCGATGCGGTGGGTGCCGAGCAGAAGCGTTGCGTTGAACGCGCGGCCGAGCCTTACCAAGCGGTTGATGATCTGCCGTCCCTGCGGTGAGGCGAGCAGGAACCAAATCTCGTCAAGGCCGACGATCTTGTGCCGTGAGCGGTCCCTTGAAATCAATTGGAGCGCATACGCCGCGACGAGTGAAAGTGTCGCCACGGACACGCGCTCCGCGCGGGTGTATGTGTCACGAGCGGCCGATGGTTCGGGTAGCGAGAGGCCGGGCATACGGATCGTCGTTACCGGCCGCTCGGCCTGTAGGTCGGTGCTCTGCCCGTTGCCGAACCCGAGGCGAGCGAGGCCGAAGTCACGGATCACCTCAAGCGCTTCGCCGGCCTCCCTAGCGGTGCCGCGCTCGCTTGCGAGCAGCAGCTCGACTACGCGGGAGAGGCTTCGTGATCCCTCGCTTACGGTGTCCTTGACCGCGAGGGAAACGGCGTTCTCCCAGGCGCTCGTGTTGCCCGGCAAAAGCTCAAGCAGATAGGAGCAGGCAAGCTCCTCGCGCAAGTCCTCGAGCCCGATAGCGAGCGGGTCGAGCTTGCCCTGCTGCGCAGAGTCACCGGACAGCTCAAGCACCTGCACCCGCCCGTCAAGCTCGGGCAGTAGGTGCAGCCCGTGGTCGGGCTTCGGGTCGAAGTCCACCACGAGCGACCCGCGCCGCTCGGCGGCGTACTCGATCGTCTCCGCCGCAACGGTCTTGCCGCTACCAAGCGTCCCGATCAAGAGGACCGCTGAGGCGCGGTCTTCCCGCGGTGCCTGCGTCGGATCGAACCTGACCGGCAACGGTGCGCCGGTCGGGGTGTACCCGAGATATGGGCCGCGCTGGGAGCCGACCATCCGGCTCCCGGTCGGGACCAGCGCGCCGAACTGCTCGACGGTGAGCTGTTGGGTGTAGTCGCGCACCTCAGACCCACCCGTCCGCTCGCGGCAAATGGTCAAGCCAAAGCTGATGCTGCAACCCGGCGGGCCGGTGAAGGGTGATGTCGCCGTACTGCTCTTTCAGGACAGCGACCCGGCGCTCTAGCTCCTCCTCGCTGACAGCCCCAACGGCGAGTGAGATCTGCGCGTAGAGCATCGGCGGGTGCCCGCCCGCTTGTAGCTGTGCCTCGTACTCGCGGGCGAGAACCCGGTCGGTGCCGGCCATGATGCTCGGGCCGTGCGCGGCGCCTTCTACCTGCTCGTTGTAGGCGTGCTCGACATCGGCGATCCGCTTGCGTACCTGCGCGAGCGCCTGCCGGTTCCCGAGCCACCGTGCGTGAAGGGAGGCGTCTACCGGAAATCCGACAGCCTCCAAGGGTGCGAACAGAGCCTCGGCGGTCGCGCCGGGAAACTCCGGGGCGTCCGCGAGCGCGCCGAGCGCGAGTATCGCTTGATAGCAGCGGCCCTGCTCACCGTCGACCACGAGCGTCTGTTGCTGCTCGGTGATCGCGGCGTTTGCGCAGCGGGCGAGGTCGTGGCCGAGCGGCTTGAAAGCGACACCGCCAGCGGGCGTGGAGATGATGAGTGCGTCGGGTTGCCAGTGGCGGTCAAGCTCGGGCTCAGCGACACCACGCGAAGCGGCGCGGCGCAGCAGCCATTGAAGCTCTGCGGTCCTCGCGCGGCGGGCGCCGATGACACCACCTACGCGCTCATAGATGCGCTGCTCGCGAGTAGCGAGTTCCGTCAGCTCTGCGGCCGGGATCGGGGAGGCGGACCCGATCCCGGCCAGCTCCTCGACACGGCGCCGCACACGATCCACGCCGCGCACGAGGCCTGAGCCGACGCCCGTGGGTGTGCTGCCGGCGAGCGAGACGGCTAGGTAAATCTCCGGGGTGTGCGATCCGAGCTGGTGCAGGCGCTGCTCGTGTCCGGCAAGGAACGCCTGCCACGCCCGAGGGTCTTGGTGGCGGTCATCGAGCAGGCGTTCGGTGTGCGCGACGTACCGCTCGGCGGGGTAGGCACGGTTCACTCGCCACAGCGAGAAGTCCGCCGCGATCGTGTGCGCGAGCCTTTGTAGGCGGCGCTGTAGCGACCACTTCTCACCCGTGGGTAGGTACGGGTAGGAGGTCGTGCTCAGCCGGTACAGGCCGGCGGCCTCGCCACCCCGCCCGAGGAGCACGTTGCCGTGCGCGTAACGCAATGGGAAGCTCACGGCCGCACCTCCACGACCTGCCCGTCAGTCAGCTCGACCACTTCGCAAAGCCGCTCGCCGCTGCGCAGCCGGTGGCCCTCGGCGTGACGGACGATCAGCCGGCCACGGCCGGGGATCGCCACTACCGGGCGGGCGAACACGAGCCGCGCCGGGCCTCGCACCTTGCCGTGGTGAAGCAGCGGCGAGTGCTCATCCGGGGCGACCCAAACCTGCGGCGCCCACACCTGCGCCTGCCCGTCAGGTGCTATCGCACCGTCCAGCGAGCGGCGGGCAGCGCGCGCTCGCAGCGAAAGCCAAGAGGTGAGATAGCGGTGTGCGGGCCGCCCGTCTGGCGATGCCTGCCCGGCGAGTGTCGCGACCATGCCCGGTGCGATCAGCAGGCGAAGCGGCCAGTCGAGCCACCCCAGCAGCACGCCCGCGAGCAGAGTCGCTACGAACCCGGCAAGGGCGCCGAGCACCGCGCCCGGCCAGCCGTGTGAGCTTGCGCCCAGCAGGCCGGCGATAGCGCCGAGCACCAGCGCGAACAGGATCGAGCGCTGGCTGAGGACAAGGATCGCCACCAGTGACGTGAACGCCCAGCCAAGCCACTCAAGCGGCACGCCGCCCGGTACTGGAAGGCGCCGACCGTCGATCTGGTAGATACGCCGGTCGGGCCTGAATATCCGCTGGTAAGAACGGATCGTGTGCGTGTCGTCGCTCATCGCAAACAGTCCCCTCGGTCAACCGAAAATCTGTTTGCCGATGCCTTCGGCGGCGGTCGCTATCTCAGACGGTGCGAACACCATCCACGCGACCACGATCGCGGCGAACAAGAACACCGCCAGCTCGGTGTAACGCCTATTCAGGAGAAACATCAAGCTGATGACGCCGACGATCCCGCCGTACAGCTCTCCCGCGTAATGCTTGAGAAGGCCGCCAACGTTCGCGCCGACATCATTCCCGGCCGCGAGTGAAGTAGCCGGAAACAACACCACCGCGTAGATCGCTACAACACAGACCTGCAAGATGCGTCGTATGTGTGACACGCCGATCACTTCCCTTGCGCTTGTGAGGTTTCGGTGTCGGCGGGCTGAGTCACAGTCACCGTCACACCGCGAGTCGTCGTGGGCACCCGCGAGGTCGTGTCGAAGTAGGACGCGATGCCGCGAACTAGCAGCAACAGCACGCAACCCCACAACAGAACACGTCCCGCGAAGCGAGTCAGCCGAGTGACACTTTCGACCGATGCGCGGTCGTTGGCTGACTGGCTTTCACCCTTGGTCGTCCTACGGAAAACAGTCATAGGGCGACGGTACGGACGGAACTCCGCCAACACCACAAGCGGAACTAGCTATTACAAGTGAACTAGGTTTACTAGGTTTAAAGCGATGGCTTTCATAGATGCGCGCACCAGAACGCGCAAGAGCCACCGTGCAACCGCAACGGTGGCTCTTGTGCTGTTCTGGCCGAGGCCCTGCGGCTACGCTGCGGCGAGACTCACTAGGTCGGCCAACTCGTCAATCTGACCCCGGATGCTCGCGAGTGTCTGGTCTAGAAGGCGACACGCGGAATAGTCAGCCAGCGAATACAGGACACAGTTACCGTCGCGGCGTCGCGCGACGAGCCCCGCCCTGTGCAGGATGCAGAGATGACGGGAGACGTTCTGCGGTGTGGTCGGCATTTTGTCTGACAGCTCCTGCACCGGAACCTCGCCCTGCTCAAGCAGCGTCAGCAACTGCACACGAGTCGGGTCCGCCAACAGCGCAAGGCGACTCGTCACAAGACCCACCACGGACTCTGTCCAAGTTCCGGTCATCGTTGATCCCCGACCCTCTATCGTCCTAGATAATCGAACTGCGTCTGTTCCATTTTTCCGACGTGTCCCGGAGAAGTGGGACGGTCGGTTCCGACAGTCCCGACACGGGTGGGACGAGGCACGACGGGGCTGGGCGGCTTATCGCTCGCTGCGCCGCTCCCAGCGCTGACTTTGGGGGCCGCTGGCGCCGCCGATACACCGCCTAGCTTGCCTGCTGAGTGTCGGTGATGCACCCGGCGCCGTGAGAGACGACGGTCGAGGCGGTGTGCTCTGTCGGGGGCTGAGGGTTGAGGGTGCGTGCGGCCCAGCCCCGAGAGCAAGCCGACGGTCAGCATTGCGACCAGCAAGCCTGCGACACACGCCGGCCACCGACGCGCAAGCGCTGCGACTAGAGCTGACCGGCCGCTGGTCGCGGATGGTCTCAGAACCTTTGTCGGCTCCTCGGCGCTCAGCGGTGAAGCCGCTGGCATGCCCTCATCAAAGAGCTCGCTCTCGGTGAAGGAGTCCATACTCGTTAATGCAGGCACCGCCCTGTGAGCGACAGCTAATTAGCGCGGCGGCGAGATTAAATAGCCGCGCCCGCCGGGTGAGCGACGGGCGCGGTGTGCAGCCGGGGCGGCGAGTCGTCTTGCGGGCTATCGCTCGACAGTCACACGCACCGGCTTGCTGTGGGTGCTTAGGAATGGGTAGCCGCCGTTTGGCACGGTTACTGCTCTAAAGAGATACGAGGCGCCGACGCCGAGCGTAAAGACGTATTTGTATGTCCATGCCCCGCGGCTAGAGGTCGGGAGCACTTCGATAGTGCGCCACCGCCCGGCATAGAGGATCTCCATTTGCACGGACTCGCCACCCGGCGGGACATATCCGCCGGCGAGTTGGCCTCTGAATACGACGGCACGGCCGAGATGAGCCTTATGCGGCGCGTGCATGGAAACCACCCCTTGCACGCTCTCGTGAACGTCGAGCGTCGCAGCAGGAGTGCTGTCGAGCGTGTGCGAGTAGTAGGCGATGCGGAGCAGGCGAGATGGACCCGCCGGAGCCTTGAGTGCCCAAGTCCCATCGGGCCGAGTAGTCGCGCTGGCGATAGGTGTCGCGGCGGCAGAGCCGATCACCTGCTGCAAGAGCTGGACCTGCGCTCCCTTGATTGGAGCGCCCGTTGGCGCAGTCAAGCGGCCGGCGAGCACGACAGCCGAGCGAGTCTGTTCGCGTGCGAACGCCTTGGGCTGCCTCCCCGCGAGTGTCAAGGTCGCGCGTTCGGAGGCGGGTTCGCCGTTAGGCGCTCCGCGTGACGGCGGGATGACCGAGACGATCGGCGGCGTTACAACGGGCGGTTGATTGTCGATCGTGATGGGTCCGGTGTAGACCGTCGCCTTGTTACCGGCCGCGTCTTCTATTTCTACCTTAAGCGTGTGTTGGCCTTCGGCGAGTTCGCTCGTCTGGATTTCGGTATGCACCTCGGTTTCTTGCGGGCATGGCTGGAGGCTGTGAAACTTGAGCGCGCCTTCGTAGGCGCCGTGCGCGACACACTTGCCTTCGCTGAGGTTTGGAGTGGCCGACCACATGGTGTGGCCGTCGATCTGCACGGTCGCGCGATATACGCCGGGTCCGTGTTCGTCGTGTGCCGTGAATGACAGGCTGGCTGTGCCGCTTGCCGGGTTGTTCAGGAGCGTTCCAGCAAACCCAGCAGCGGTGGGCTTAGCTTCGTTGCTGAGCAAGATCGTTGCGCTCTTGATGTTCATCTGTGCGTCAAGACCACTTGAGCAATATTCTTTGCCTGACGGCGGGATGCACTCGGTGACTGCGTATAGCCGCGAACCGCCGTGGTAATAGTCCGTGAGCGTGTTTTCTTTGACGGTCTTGCACAGTTCAGTGCACATCACCACCAGTTCGCTAACTTCGGTTGAGTTATTCGGTGTGGAGAGGTAAGCCTGTCCGCCAGGGCTCGCCAGGCTCAGCGTAATCAAGCCGCCTTGGATCGTGGAGTCGGCCGGGGCACTATAGACCCACATTGGCCCACTATTGGCAAGCTGATAGCCAACTTCGTCCCGCAGCGACAGCGAGCCTCCCACCTGTGCGCAGGTATTACCTGGTTCAACGATCGAGAGATAGCCGCCGACAGTGCCGGGCGCCCACCCTTCCGTTGAGACGGGTTCGCCACCGTCTGAGCACGTGGCCTGCGCCCACTGGCCCGCTCGTGCACTCGCAGCCAAACACAACGTGAGCGCCATCGCCAGCACAGTAGTTGTGAGTGCGAGCCGACGGTTGCGGATTACGGTGGGGATCATCGTTGGATTCCTTTCCAATCGTGTTGCTCAGTGGCCGAGGTAGCCGAGGTTGGTCCCGCCGCCGCTACGTGACGGCGCGGGAGCTTCATCAGCAGACCCGGTAGACGACGTTGACGCTGCGGTTGCTACAGCAGCGCTTGACGAGGAGGTGCCGCCCGCGCTCCCGCCAAGTGCGAGATACCCGAGGCCGTGGCTCGGCGGCGACTGCGAGCGGTGTTTGACAGAGGTCGTGGTGGCCTTGCGCGAACCCGTGCCCGCCTGAGCCCGCGTGGAAGTCAGCCCGCCGGCAACAGCCGAGGGATGGATACTCCCGGCGGTCGCGCTCACCGGATGCGCGGACACTCTGTGATGGTGGTGGACGGGCGCGGGCGCTTCGAGGGAATGGACGACTTTCGCACCGACACCGGCACCAGCGATCACGAGCGCCGAGGTCGCGGCGGCGGCCTTGACCAGCCCGCTGCCACCGAGCACTCCGGCGGTGCGCTCAGCCGTCGCGGACCCGCTCGGCGCGCGGCCCGTAGATAGCAGCGAGGTCAGCCGCTCGATCCAGCGACCGTGTAGCTCGACGGCGAGCGCCGGGGGCGGCAGGAAAGCCGCGCTCGCGGCGCGCTGGAACTCGCGTGCGCGCATCTCGCGCAGCAGCGTCGAGTAAGACGATCGGCAACCGGCGCAAGCCGCGAGGTGCGCCCTGGCGGCCGTCTCCTCCTCGGCTTGGGCGGCTCCCTGCGCGTGCGCGTGGATCGCCTGCTGGCGGTAGTCGCACATGCGCCCGGCGGCGGTGATCGCCGCGACCCGATCGAGCTTTCGTTGCGCGCTGCGAGACGCCGCGAGTACGGCCTTGATCGGCTCGCCCATCGCTTTCGCCGCGCGCTTAACGCCGAGGCCGTGCGCGGCCATCACCGCCATCACGCGCTGCTCGAATGGGTCGAGTTGCGCCATGAGGTCGGCGGCCGTGGCGATCCGCTCTTGGGCGGCCACGAGATCGAACGGCTCGTCGTCATCGCCGGGGAGCATTTCGGCGATGGGCTCGAACTCCACGCGCCGTTGCGACCCGACGTGCAAGTCTCGTCGGCCCGAGCGGTGCGCCATGAGCAGGTAGCCGATCGAGGACCAGAACGCGCCCTGTAGGTGCTGCTCATCACGGATCGGCTTGCTCGACATAACCACAAGGCCGATCGCCTCGTCCACGAGCTCGTCGCGGACGTGCTCAGGCAATCCGGCCACGTCGCGGCGCCAGTCCAGGCGCTTCCGCAGCTCGGCGCGCTTGGCCTTCAAGGCGTGCGCGGCCTCCTCCGGGGACAGCGCGCCGCGCTGGCCGGGAGCGCGCACGAGCCAGCGTGCGTGACCCCGCCGCACAAGCGGTAGGGCGGCGGGGCGGGGGATCGCTGCGGATTGAGCAGGAGAGGCCATCACCCCGTTAATGCAGGCTGGCTCCTCAGCGCGACAACTAATTTCGTCCAGGGGCAAAGATGCCGTCGCCGATGACGGCCCCGAACCGGAGCTGCGGCGATTCCAGCGCATACACGCTCACGCGACTCTCAACGTCCCCTGTGCCACAAGTTCGGTTCGGCAGAACGGACTTGTCCCGTAAGCGGCGCAACGCGTCGCTCAGCGGATCTACGGCCAGTCTCCGGCGCGTGTGCGACCCTGAGCGTCCAATGGCGAATCCACCAACCGAGTCTGAGAAGCGCCTCGACGCCTATCTCGCCGCTCACGGCTACATCGGCGAAGGCGACATCGACTGGCGCGAGCGCTTCGGTGTGGACACCGCCAAGAACCCCGATCGGCTCATCAGCCGTGCCCTCGAGACTCTGGCTATCGGTGAGATCAAGGAGTGGCGATCGTCGGCACTGGACTCAATCCCAGCCGGACAGCGGTCCGCATCGTTCTCCGGTGAACAGATTTTCGGCACGCTCGCCGACGCCGTGCAGGCAGCAGCGCTTGAGCAGCTTCGCCCGTTCAAGGACATAGGTCTGCCGCTGATCGTGTTCCTCGCCAACCCGCACCACAAGCACGTGCCGCTCGGCCCAGACGACATGACGCGATCGCTGTTCGGAACCACAGACTCCATCGTCGTCCCGGTCGGTGGCGGGCCAAGCTCCGCGCGCCGAGTGTCATCCGGGGTCGGTGCGCTGAGCGTCCCCACCCCAGCAGGCCCAGCAAACCCCCACCCCTATCTGTCAGCCGTGGTCGTCGTCCACGCGCGATCCAATGAGAGGGACTTCGTTGATAGCGAGTTCGCGGCCCGTAAGCCAGTGGGGCAGGCATCCCCTGCTGAGCGCAGGGAACGGGTGATCGAGTCGCTACAAGCGGTCAACGCTGCCGAGCGCGAGGGGCGGATACCTGCCGGTGAGTACGAGTGGGTCGAGGTCTTTGACCTTTCCGGGCTCGGCGAGGCGTTCGACGGCACTCCGCTCCCGGCCAACATCTTCGACGGGCCGCGTGACCGCTGGTATGAGATTGGCGACCAAGGCTTCGTAAAGCGCCCGACAAGCGCCCCGCCCGCGTGACAATCGGGGTTGGCCGCTAGACGGCTGGCTTCTGTGCTCGTACGATCGCTGAGGCCGCTTGCTGCAAGGCTGGCATCCGTGGGAGCGAGCAGGCCGCCGAGCTGGGTGGCGCTGGGTCGGCTGCGCTTCCGAGGCTCACGCCGGCTCACGGCCAATCTCGATAGTGAGGACCACAGCACCTCGGGGCTGCGAATCGGCGTCGATCTGCACCTCCACCTCGGCGAGTGCTTGGCCGTGTCGAGTCAACTCGTCTCTGAGCCCCGTCTTGGGCAGCCGCACAACTGTGGCTTGGAGGACCCCCGGGTCTCGGTCTACCGAGCAGGTCAGATTTACGCCGATGACATCAGCCCGTCCCAGATCGACGCCGAGCTCGGCCGCCAACGCCGCCACAGCGACCACGGTTGCCTTATCGACGAGCATCCCGACCCGCTCGCCTGTGTTGGAGGAGTTTTGAACCAAGCGCCGGAGCATGTCGGCGAAGATATTTAGATCCATGGTCCTCCCCTGAACGAACGAGCGCGGTGTCTTTCAAGTGATAAAGCGGTGGATGGCCTCGTTGGCGTGGTCCTGAAACGACGGGTTGGCCAGGTCGGGGAAGATGTCTGCTTGGTCGACCACGGCACCCTTGAGGACTTCCCCTTTGCTGGCGTAGAACACGCCGGTGGACAGGGTCGGGTCGGTGACGCCGTCGACCAGTCGCTTCGCGCCCACGTCGAGTTTGTGGGCGATGCCCAGGCGGGGCATGACGTACTTGGCCGCTATGCGCAGCGGCAATGCGAGGTCATTGGGTGCTTGGGTGCCGGTGGTGTTGCCGGGGCTCATGGAGATGAATCGACGGTCGGGGTATTGGCGGGCCAGGTGGGCCATCCATAGGATGCCGATCAGCTTCGCCTGCCCATAGGCCAAATTGACGTCAGGTTTGCCGCCGGCGAAATAGCTGCCGTCGATGACTGTGGCGAGCTCGTCGGCGGAGTTTGAGTCAAACGACGGCCGCTTGAACCCCATTTTCGGGATTCCCCTGGCTGCCTCACTTCCGGCGAAGACCGCCACCTCGCCAAGTCGGTTCTCGGCCAGGAGCGTCTCGAGGAGGACAACGTGGCCGAGAACGTTCTGCGCGAACATGTAGGTGACCCCGTCGGCGGTCAACTTCATCGGCGTCTTGCCGCCCATTCCACCGGCGTTCATGACCACCGCGTCGAGCGATCCGTCAAGGCCCGCCAGGCCGGCGCGGACCGAGCCCGGATCGGCAACGTCCATGAGAACGATGTCGAAGATGGACCGGCCGGTTTTCGCTTCAAGATCGGCCTTTGCCGTTGCCGCTCGGTCTTGGTTGCGGCACGCCATGTAGATGCGGGCGGTTTCGGGACGTGATGCCAGTTGCCGAGCTATGTCCTTGCCGAGCCCGACGTTGGCGCCGGTGATCAACACGGTCTTTCCTTTGGTGATTTGCATTTGAGTGCTTGGCTCCTTTGGTACAGGCATGGTCATTGGTGTGATCCGGTTGCGATCTCCGCGACCGGCCCGCAACCCGGCGACCTTGTCCGGGCTGCGGGCGAGCAGGATCGTGAGCGGGCAGCCGAGTGGCTTCGTCTCCGAACGTTGCCGGGGGCGGTCAGGGTCATCTGCTCCCCTCTCAGATCGCGAGGCGGCCGCCGTCGACGGGGATGATCGCCCCGTTGATGTAGGCGGCCGACGGGGTCGCGAGGAACGTGATGACGTCGGATAGCTCGTGCACGTCAGCGACCCGGCCGAGCGGAATCGTCTTGGCGAACTCTTCGGCCATCGCCAATTTCGTCTCCAGCGCCGGGGTCAACGTCGGACCGGGAGCGACCGCGTTGACGCGGACGTTCTGCGGCCCGAATTCGGCAGCCCAAGCCTTGGTGAGCAGCTCGATCGCGGCGCGCGAGGCGCCGTAGGCCCCCAAGCCTGGCTGGCCGTAGCTCGCGACCATCGTTGAGACGTTGATGATCGACCCGCCGCCGCGCGCGGCGATCTTGGGGGCGAGCGCGGCGACCAGGAAGAACGGCGCCTTGACGTTGATCTGGAACAGCCCGTCGAACGCCGCCTCGTCGGTGTCAACCGTCGGCCCCATCGCCGCAACGCCTGCAAGGTTGACAAGGACATCAATCTCGCCTGCAGCCTCGGCAACCCGCCTCACCTCGGACATCTCCGAGAAATCTGCGGCGATGAACTGCGCATCGTGCCCACCCGCCCGGATCTTCTCCACGGTGCTCGCGCCGCGGGTCTCATCGCGGCCGGTGATGAGCACCGACGCGCCCTTCTCGGCCATCGACAGTGCGACGGCGATACCCATCCCGGAGGTGCCGCCGGTGATGATGGCGGTCTTGCCTTGAAGTGACATGTATCGCGTTCTCCCTTTGAGTGGTTGTCGCGACCCTCGAAATGGATCGTGCGTTCCACTCTAACACAGAATGGATAGCGCACTCCATTCTGTTGGTAGAATCTGCGATATGAACACGACTAGCCCCTCCTCTCGCCCGTTGACGCGCAAGGGCCAGGAGACCCGGCAGCGCATAGTTGACGCTGCCGCCGGCCTGATCTTCCAGCGAGGCGTCGCCCACACGACGATCGAGGACGTACGCGCGGCAGCGGACGTCTCAAGCTCGCAGCTCTACCACTACTTCGAGGACAAGACGGCCCTGGTCCGGGCAGTCGTTGACCACCAGGCCGACACAATGGCCGGCGGGCAGGAGAACTTCGATTTCAGCACCCTGGAGGGCCTCCGAGCGTGGCGCGACTTCCTGATCGCGGCCCAGCGCGAGCACCACTGCATCGGCGGCTGCCCAATCGGCTCTCTCGGAGGCCAGCTAGCCGAGACCGATCCCGACGCAAGAGCCCACGTGGCCGAGGGCTTCAAACGATGGGAAGCCACGATCCAGAGCGGTCTACGAGAGATGCAAGCACGAGGCGAGCTCACGCCCGACACCGACCCCGACACCCTCGCCCTCGCCCTCCTAGCCGCCCTGCAGGGCGGCCTGCTCCTCACTCAGGTCAAACGCGACACCAAGCCGCTAGAGGCCGCGCTTGACGCAATGCTCGACCTCCTCGCCCGACTCAGCGGCGGCAGCTAGTAGCGGCCTCGCGCGATACGCTCGGACCCCACCGTCCCGTAAATCGCCTAACAGCCAAAGCTGCTGTCCCATACCCACACGCTGCGTCGGCCTAGAACCTCGTCAACGTCAGCACGCGCGTCGTCGGGCTCGGCCCACTCAAGTAGACAGTACGTGGCGGACCCGAGGCGCCTGCACTCAGCGCTCAGCCGCTTGCCGAACTCAAACCACGCATCCGAGGGTGCCTGCCCAGCGTCGAGCAGCGCGCCAAGCTCCGCCATAGACGCGCGGAGCGCTTCGCGGAACCCGTCGATCCGGTCGCCCGCCATCGTGCGCGAGTGCCGCCAACTCCGATGCTGCGGAGACTCGGGCAGGATGGCCTCCCCGCCGCTACGCGCCTTCCCAAGCGCCCGGTGCCCAGCAGCAGTCAATGCAACCAAGTCCAGGCCACAACGGCGAACGTCGCGGATGCGCCCAGCGGACCTAAGCGCGTCGATCTGCGGCCGAAGGCGCCGCGTTGTCCACGAGTTGTGTACGAACCCCAAGTGCTCGGCAATGTCCCACCGGGCGGCGTCGGGGATCTGGTTGCGGTCGTGTGCTTCGGCGCGGTCGATCGCCGCGAGTATCTGTGCGTCCGATACCGGCTCAACCCGGCTGAGGTCCGAGCGGTATAGCTCGTGGAATCGTCGGGCCGACTCGGGTAGCTCTACGGTGTTCGTGCTCATTGCGGCTCCTTTCGGGCACCGAAAAGCACACGCGCAGCGCGTCGCAGGACCGTCTCCGCAGACAGCTACGGTGGCCCTGTGGCATCGAAGGCGTGATCTTCGGTGCTACACCGGCCGGGCGGGTGTTCTAGCACCCGTCCGGCCACTCGGTTGTCTTGACTTGCCGCGATCAGAGCAGAGCCGGCGGCGGAACTTTCTACGTGCCTACGGCATCTCGATTGTCTCGGCTGGCGCGATCAGAACAGAACTCGCGCGTGATCTCAAGCCCCGGCCGATCGACCTCTTGTCGCTGAGCATCGCGGGAGACATTCCTTGCCTCGATCGCTGGCCTCATCACCTACCAAGTCCTACAGCTCAGCCACGGCGGGGCGGTTGCGCCCGAGTCGGCGGTTGTTTCCGACGATGGACATAGGCTCTCGGCATGGGTGAGCGTCGTAACCATGCAGCAGCTGCCCTCTTGGGCGTGGCGGGGTTGTGCTGGGTGTCCACGGTGATCGCCGATGGCACACATGAGTTGGCGTGGGGTAGTAGTGCCTCCGTCCTGCTGTTCGCTGCGGGCTTGCTTTGCGTTATCGGCTCGCTTTGGGCGTTTGGTCTATCCCCCGTGCGCCGTAAACACAAAGCTGAGCAACAGGCGGGCGTGCGTGTGCTCGTCCCAAAGGGACGTATCCCGCTCACCACGCCGCCGCCGATGCAAATCAGCGATGCCGAGGCTGCCCGCATCGCCGCGAGTCGTGACCCGCGCTTCGCCGAGTACCGCAAGATGCCGGAGGAGAAACGCAAGCAGCCGGTGTCTGACGCTCACCGCGATCTGCTCAAGGGGGTTGCACGCAAGCTGCGTTCCTACGTGGACGCCTCGCAACATGCCTACTACGGAGCGCAGGGTGACGAGCGGAAGGCGCAGGCGTTCGAGGAACATTTCGCCGACGTGGCCGGGCGCGTCACGGCGTGGAATGAGCAGGTCGCGGCCTTGGAGGCTGAGCGCCGTGAGCTTCAAGAGTGGGTAGAAGGATGCTTGCGGGCGCTCGCCTACGATCAGCCCCCATTCGCTTGGGGCTACGCCGGATTGATCGCCGAGCAGGCAGCAGGAGACGGTGCGGAGCTTCCCTTTCATGTGCTGCAACTAGAGCCACTCTGGCTGCACCTTGGCCCGTATCCGGTGGCCCCGGACCCGTCGCCCAACGGCCGCACCCGCGAAGACATAGAAGACGAGTTGCGCGGTGTGCTCTCAGAAGCGCGCCAGCAGCCTCAGCGCGAGCGGATTCGCCAGATGCACGGCTCGCTGGCAGAGGCGAGCGAGCCGTTGATCAGCGATCTCGACCTGATCCAAGCCAAAGACGTGATCAACGGACTCGGAGACTGCTTGCTATGCCGGTGAGCGCCACGCCCAAAATCTCTGCGACGCTCCTGAAGATCGCGATCTTCCTGGCGCATACGAGCTTCTATCGAGACACTGACTCCGGCGAAGGCGAGCCCTCAACCGATGAATACCGCAAGGTCACGTCTGCCGTCGGCAAGGCACTCGGAGTGCTCAAAGGCTATGCCCGAGGCTATTCGGGCACGGTCCCGCGAACAACTTCTGAGAAGTAGCTCGCCGTCGTCGGCGTGCGATGCGATCAACGCCGAGGCTAGTGTCTTCGGTAGCCATCAAAATGGGTCGATGAACTCCTCGGAGCAGCTCGTACCCGTCAGCGGTCTTGAGATCCTTGACCGTCTCAGCCGCCAAGCGCAGCAGACCGTCGAGGCCCTATTGGGGAGCTCAGCAGTGCGTTATGAAGACATCAATGCTGGCGGCGGTATGTTCTACGTTGGCTGGAACAAGTGGCAGTGGCAGCCGATTCCTGACGATGCGCAGCCGCTCGTCGGTGCTGCTCGAGATGCTCACGACAAGTTGCGCGACTACGCAGCGATGATTTTCCAAGCTGGTGCTCCAGACCGTACCGGCACGGCGGATGACATCTCGGAGTGGCTTGTGCGGCTCATTGAGCAGCCTAACGGCGCCTATCCAAAGGGCGCTCCTGCCTCCTCGATCGAGAAGATCACGAGTCTTGTCGGCCCCCGCATTGATGAGTTCTTGGCTGAGGCCGCGCGGCTGCCGACTGCCCACGGCGCGGACGAGCGGCTATTGGTTGCAGATACGAGTGCGCTACTTGACCGTCCTGATCTACAGGACTGGAAGCTCGATGGTGGACCGTGGACAGTTGTGCTCGTTCCGCAGGTGCTGTCTGAGCTAGACGAGCGCAAGCGCGATCCTCGCACGGCAGACGCGGCTCAGAAGGTGATCCGCCAGATTGAGGAGTTCGACCGCCGTGGCGACACCTTCGCCGGTGTACCCATGTCGGGCAAGCTCCGAGTTAGAGAGATCGCTCAGAGCCCAGACTTGTCGCGCGCCTTGCCGTGGCTACGCTCCGATACACCAGACGATCTGATTATTGCGACGGCCCTTGAGCTGGTCGCCCGCGACCTACGGGGACGGATTGCGGTGTTGGCAAGCGACCGCAATGTCCGCAACAAGGCGAGGATGGCGGGGCTAACAACGCTGGCGACGAGCCAACTATGAGCATGACGGATCGTGATCGCAAGCGTTTGTGGGGCAAGTCAGGTGGGCGTTGCGCTCGGTGCCGCTGTCTGCTGTTCCACCCCGGCGAAACCGGCGCCAGGGAAACCGTCATTGGTGTGGAGGCCCACATCATTGGAGAGCGGCCGGGCGCCGCTCGCTACCAGCCGCTTACTCCAGGCCAGCGGGACGCCTACGAGAACCGGATTCTGCTCTGTGCGAACGATCACGTCGTCATAGACGGACAGCCTGAGCATTGGACAACCGAGAGGCTGCACAGACTTAAGGACGAGCACGAGCAGGCAATGACCTCACGAACGGCGGACCGGCGCCCGGATGGCCTGCGGTTCCATATGCCAGAGGCTGTGCTGCTCGACACAGTGATGACGGGGTCGCAACTACTCGACATCGTGGGTCCGGCATATGCATATGTCTTCGAGCACGACGAACTTGATGGGGACGTTGAGCATAAAGCCGCTAAGGACTTGCTCGGTCAAGCGCACGACCTGGGGGAGGTATACAGCATGATTTCCCCCGCCGAGCGGATAGACGCGGAGCGTGATCTGAGCGAGAGCGTGCTCGACGTTCTGCGTGACGGGCTACTCCTTCGAGGTGCGCGCATCGACGTGGACGTGACGATCAACGGGGAGTCCGACCGCTGGCCGGTAGCGATCCTGGTGCTCCGCAAAGCCGTTGTTGTAGCCAAAGAACAAAAGGCCGCGAAGGAAGCGGAGCAAGCACTACGGGATGAGGGGATCGAGGGCTTGGAGGCGTGGGCAGAGGGCGGTCAGCAGCGAGCAGATTTCAGAGCACTCAACGACGACAGCGCAAGGCTAAGGGAATAGCGCCGGGCTGCTTTCCGAAGAGCACATAACACAGTGATCCATGTCGGCCGAATACACGAACAATCACTACGTTCCGCAGTGGTACCAGCGGCAGTTTCTTCCAGCGGAGCCTTCCCACCGCGAGCTCTATGTGCTCGACCTCAAGCCGGACTCGTTCCGCGATGGCAGGGGCAATAGGCATCGGCGCAAGGCGCTTCGTCGCACTGGAACACGCAAGTGCTTTGCGATCGACGACCTTTACACGACCCGTTTCGGTGGTGTCGAGTCCCGCGAGCTGGAGCGAGTGTTCTTTGGCGAGGTAGACACACTCGGAAAGAAGGCTGTCGAGTTCTTTGCTGGGTTCGAGCACGACCGCGCCAGCGGTGATGCGCTCCAGAATCTCATGATGTACATGAGCACGCAGAAGCTGCGGACACCGAAGGGATTGGACTGGCTCGTCGCCCAGACCGGCGGTCGTGGACGCGGAGACGTGCTGGACCACCTCACGGTGCTTCGCACCGCCTATGGCGCGATCTGGGCGGAGTGCGTGTGGCAGATCGCGGACGTCTCGGGGTCTCCGACGAAGCTCATCGTCTCCGATCACCCCGTAACCGTCTACAACCGCGCTTGCGCGCCTGGGCACCCGTGGTGCAAGGGCGTCAACGATCCTGATATCCGGCTGCAGGCCACCCACACGCTGTTCCCACTGTCGAGTGACCGCCTGCTGATTCTCACCAACCGCTCATGGGCCTGCGACCCCCACCGGCCGCCGGTCGAATCTCGTGCGAATCCGGACTTGTTTCGCGACGCGATGTTCAACTTCCTTGAGATTCAGACGGACCGGTCGCTGGCGGAGCAGGACGTGTTGCGGATTAACTGCGTAATCAAGCGGCGCGCCCACCGCTACATTGCGGCCGCCCGCGAGGAATGGTTGTATCCCGAGCGCTACGTCAAGTTCAACTGGGGTGCGGTGGGTAGCGAGCATCTGTTCATGCCGGACCCTCGGTCATTGCAGCCCGGCGCCGAAATGGTCGTGGGTTACGCCGGTGGCCGCACGGAGGCGATGGACACCTTCGGTCGACGCCCCGGCGATCGAAGGTTCGGGCAGGAGGCCCGGAGCGCACAAGAGATGTCCACGCACACACGATGGTGCGAGGAGTTCGAGAGTCGGTTCGGGTCGAAGCGGCGCGGTCTCTCTTGGGACGACCGGGGCTAGACCGACAGCGTGACCGTCTCGGCCGCTGCCCGCGAGGCGCTCAAGCGTGTTCCGCTGCGCGCGGACTCAGCCCGATTTCTGACCCGACAGCCATCGTCGCAGCTTAGAGTCGGGTCGCACGAAGTAGACCTTTCCGCTCGCCATCACGTAGCAGTAATCGACCCCGGCTCGGCCTCGGAACTCTTCGACCGCGTGGTCGAGCTCCATGCCTGTTTCGAGAGTCTCCCCGTCGGTAAGCGTCGTTGTCTCGATGTTCCCCAACGGGCGGCGGAAGTGGTTGTCGGGCCTCAATTGCCACCGTCCGAGTTGACGGCGTAGCGTCTTCTTCGGTAGCAGCAAGATGCCGACCTCGCTGACCTGGATAGGCCGGCGACGCGCCGTGACGATGATCCACAGCCCTTCCTGTGGCGCAGACGTCCCGCCGCCGTCCTCGACGACTCCCCAGTCGGCGGTGATCTTCGGCCGACGCACCAATCCTCCCAGGTTGATGAGCAGCGCGATCAATGCCACCGCGAGCGCCACGACCGAGAGAACCACCGATTCATGCGACGTCGCGGCGGTTGACTGGGCGAATATGGGCGAACGGAGCCCGGGCGAGCCAGAGGGGATGACGAGCAACAAGAGAGCGTGGCCTAGAAGACCGCTCATTTGCAGCCATTCCACGAAGCGGCGGACGGGGGACGGTGGTTCATTATGCGCATCGGCTGAGTTCGGCTGCGGTCTTTAGTCGTCGTCGCTTGAGGCGGAGCCGGCCGTGATCGGGGACAGGTCAGGACTGGGCTTCGATCAGCGCCACGGCGTCGGGAAGCGAGGTCGCCAGCTCTGCGTCAGCCGGCGCTCGTCGCTTCGCTGCGCGTAGGTCGCTTATGGTGCGCCGCTCGCCCACAACGACATCCGCGTAGCCGGCCGCCGCAGCGAGCATGTGGATATCAACTAGGTCATTGGGCGACCACCTGCCACGGCCTCGCAAGCGGGCGTACTGGATATCCCAGAGTCGCGCGAAATAGGGCATCCGGGGCACCTCGTCGCGAGCCTTCGGTATCCACTCCTTGAAGAACTCCATGTCGAGTTGTCCGTCATGAACGAGTCGCTCGGCGTAATCGAGCAACAGACGGCCGAGGGCTGCTCGACGGACGATATCGGGGGACGCCTTGTCCTTCGCAAAGAGCTGGACAAGCTCCTCGTGAGCCCGCGCCCACGCCAGTCGCGCTGCCTGGCCTCCCTCATCGGGTGCGGAGGTAGCGTCGATCACGGTGTCGTAGGTGCCGGATATTGCACTGATCGCGGGAATGATCTCATCGAATGGAGGGGGGAGCGGCGAGGGGTGGGTGGGGAAGTTGATGAACGTAGCGTTGCTGTCCAGCGTAAAGACACCTCCAACGCGAGCAGGCGGACTGCTCTCAATACCGAGCGCTGCCGCCAGCTCGTGCTTGCCGATATTCAGCGGGTGCCGCATCTGCCAGCCTCGTGAGAGTTCCAACATCGTGCTAGCGAGCGGTTGTCGTTTCTCGCCTAGCAGCGCATCAGTCTCGGTCAGATGCCCAGATGAGATCGGTACTACCAGCTTTCCTGCTTGGACAAGCTCCGCGAGTCGCACGGCGGCCTCGGTGGTCTCCTTATTGACCTTCGCGACGCCAAAGCGTGCGCCCGCAACAGCTGACCAGTCACGCTGGTCTAGATAGAGGATCCGGCGCTCTCGAAGCGCCATCGCATCGCTTCGGCCTGGCATCGGCAGCTCCGCCGTCGCCGAGTTTCCATTGGGCAAGCCCACGATAAGCTCGCCAGCGTCGAAGTCGGCGCGTACCCGCGTCAAGTTGGTGCCAAGCGCCCCATGGGTACCCGGAAACGCTGCTCGGTGGATCGCACCATTCGACTCCTCCCAGATCACGGAGTTAGTCGCGGCATCGAACTCGAAGAATCGGAACGGACCCACAGCAGTCACGGGTAGTGGGTCAGTTGCGTGATACCACTCGACGGTGCCGGCCGCTCCCCCAAGTCGCCATTCGGGGCCGGCTCCCTTTGCGCAGAGCCCGCCTGCGCCGCCTTCGGGGAAGCCGCTGCCGTCTCCATAGCACGTCCAGCCAGGAAAGCCGTAGAGCTTCCAGCGGAAGCTGGAGGCGTTGTCCGGGTTGCCGCTGAAGGTCACCCCTATGCCCGACAGCATCGCCCGCACAATCCTTAATGCCTCCGCGCAGGACACGTCACCCGTGAGAATCCGAAGTGCCTTGCCGTGCTTGAAGCCGTTGAGCGTTGAGACCGACGGACACTGGTGATTCGCCGAAGCGTAGGCGGTCGCTCGCCCATGCTGAACGAGAAGCCCCACGCCACCGAGTAGCGCCACCGTCACGATGATCACCGTCAACCTCTTCACGACGGTTGCACGTTATCCGACCCCGGCACGCAGCACCCACACAGGGACGAGCGGTGACGTTCGCGTCGCATCTCAGCGGGTGACCTAGTCGCGAGGGCCCTCGCGGAGGGCTGCGTGTCGCGCCTCGTCAATGGCCGCATCCAACTGCCACAGCCTTCGGTCGGTCATTAGGTGGACTCGGACCCCTACCTCAGCGCTCGCTTGTCGGTAAACGCGGTATGCCACAACGGTGCCCCGTCGATCAGCGCAGTAAAGCTCCTCAAATGCTTGAAGGACCGTGTGGGCGACGTTGTCGATGTCGTGCGTCGTCGCCTGCGCGCCGTGGATCGCAATGTCGAGCGCAAGCGGCTGGTCGAACGCGTCGGGCAGGATCCGCCATCTCGCGCGATGAGCCTCCAGCTGCTCGCGTGCGCGCTCGCGCCAGCTCAGCTCGCCAGGCTGCCTGCTGTGAAGCAGCAGTGGCGGTAGCCACATCGTGCCCGGAAGCTCATATCGCGTCCAAGGCTCAAGCGCGGGCATCCCAGCCGCCTCAAATAGCTCGTTGTCGCGAGCAGCGAGATCCGGCCCGGGTCTGTCGTCGCGGTCGGGGCGCGCACGAAGAATGCGTTTGCTCTCGAGCGCGCTGATCCGTCGCTCGCGGAGGGTGCGCATGGTGCTCGCTAGCTCAGGGTGGTCGAGGCTGTAAACCCCCTCGTGGCGGGTATCTTCTCGGCGCTCCTCTAGCAAGTCGTCTAGGTCGCCGTGCTCGAAGTTGTGAGGGTCGTCGTCCTCAAAGAACGCGACCGCCTCATGGTCGACATCCCCGTCCCGCGTCAGATCATCGCGCCGGGCAAACACACGGTCATAGTCGGCTACATAGAGCCGCAGCGGTGTGATGACTATCTGCACCGACGCTGACCGATCAGGCTTGTGGGACGCGCGGTGGCGGTCGGGAGCAAAGCGCCGCACGAGGAGATGTCCCAGCTGTCGATCGTCGGCGTACGCGATCCCTGTGAGCGCGTCTAGGTAACGCTTGACGCTCTTAGGTGCGCTCGGCGGCTCGCCGCCACCTGCGATGTGTATGTGCATCTCCACACTGACCTCGCCACGAAACGCCCGCCGTCGCTGTTTCTGCATGGCCGCCCGGAGTTGGCCGTGCGCTTCGTCGAGCAGCTCGTCCTGGCGTCGACGCTGAACACGGTTCGCCCCGACCCCGAGCAGCTCGGGTGTCTTGACCTGCAGCCTCAGAGTCCGTCGCCACGTCGCATTGGCGTCGAGGTAGTCGTTCAGGTGCGGATCGCGAAATGCCACGATGCGAGGCTAGTGGTGATCGGTGCGGGGAGCGCGGCTCAGACTCCGGGGAGCGCACCGGGCGACTGTTGTGGCCTGGATGCGGGCGCGTAATCGAGGCTCTTGACCGTGACGTGAACTATTTCGAGGACGGCATATCCGGTGCGATCAGTTCGTGGAACGCGCTGGTTTCCAACGCCGAAGATGAGGCGTGCGAACGAGACTGAGCGACTTAGCCCCCGGGAGATGAGCCGGTGAGGGTTCCGGGGTGGTAGGCCTTGACGTCGATCCCAAACCGTTCCCGGAGTCGCTGCTTTGTACGCTCGGACACTTGGGGCTCGTGGAACCAGAAGGTCCAAAGCGAGGGAGGTCGACGCAGCGCGCCGATACTTCCGTCGTCGTTGAACTCGATGAGATCCACACTCGCCAAGCGCGTATCGACTAGGTAGTCGAAGACATCGAGAGCCAGGACGCCGGTCCTATGTACTTGCTCAGCGACTTGGTCCGGTTCGAGCTGGGTGTCTCCCCACGCTGTTCCGTCTCCGCCTCGTCGGAGCCAGACTTGTAGCGACGACTCCACCTCGCTACCCTCGTCGTCAACTAGCTGGAAGTCATCTCGACTGATCACTAGACCGCCATGCTTGAAGGCGTGGAAATAGCGCCGATACTGCTCCCAGGCGCCTGCCAGCGCGAGAAGGTATGGACGCAGGAGCTTGATCGTGGCGTTCTCCGCCTCCAGGAGGGCCGCGCGGTCCTCGTCATCAATTTGCTCCTGTACGCCAATACCCTCATGTATTGGCAGCATCTGGCCGGTCGATTGGTCTAGTACCCATAGGCCCGCCAACACCTTTAGCTGCTCGGCCGTGCGGTTCTTTAGCGAGGAATAGAAGTTATTCGGAGTGCGATCATTAAAAATAGTTGCTGAGACATAGTGTGCGAGGCCGGGAATCGGTGTGGTGTAGGCGGTCGCGAAATATCCGATGTCCTCGATGACCTGCAGTGCCTCACCGATAATCCCCAACAGGGCCATATCGCGTGTCCCAGGATCGTCTCCGGCTGCTGCGGCTTTATAGTGCGCGATTGCGTCTTCGAGTGCGAAGCGTCGAGATGGGAGAGTTTGATCCCGGACGGAAAGCAAGTATGCGCGTGATGGCAGAAGAACCGTCCAATGATCGGGAAGGCTCGCCGCGTCAAGATCGAGATCGTCAGCCATCGGAATTCATATGCGTTGCTTGCGCGCGCGACGCATTTTCGACCGCCATCCGCTGCTCATCTGACAAGCGATGAAGCAGATCCAGAGGCACCGTTATTGCGTATCCACCTTCAATGCTCGTAGCTTGAGCCTCAGCGAGGGACTGCGCCAAACGAGTCGCTGCTTTCCCGGCTCTCACCGCAGTTGAAAGTGCGTTCTCGTCAAGCGGAATCGGAATCGAGGTCGTCTCAACTTGATGCTTTTGGTGGTCCATGTCAGAGATTAGGGCCAACGCCCACGACGGGCAGGCCGGGACTCGAAGATTGCTGGTGAGCGCTCCTGCTGGAGGCGGTCCAGTCACGAGCGAGCCAGCGATGAGGGGGAATCCGTGCATCGTCGCCTTTGCGAACGAGCGGGCCGTACCCCAGAAGCGAGTGACCGTTTGTAGCTGGCGTATCCATCGTTCTGCTGCGAGCTGCGCTAGTCGAAGCACGCCGTCTCGCGTCGTGCTGTCGAGGTTCTCGTCCAGCAATTGCTCGACGGTCGGGAGGACGAACGGCTGAAGAGACCTGTCCGGGTCAGTCATAACCCGCGCAAAGATGGCGTCAAGCTCCGGGAGAGTGACATCTGTGAGCCGCTTCCAGCTCGGCTTGTCATCGAGCGCGGCGAGAAGTCGCCCCAAATCCTCAGCTGCGAAGAACGCACGCTGCATCACGATAAGCCCGAGACCGCTGAGCGATGGGAGCCGCTGATCGCCGATATTTGCCTCCTGCCATTGGGCGAATGCGCGTGCTACGGCTGCCCGTCTATAAGCACTTCGCGCAGGCGCCTGGCGCATGTAGCTGTAAAGAACATGCCCGCCACGTCGCTCAATGTAGGCGTGATCGTGGTGCGCGATCTTGAGCGAGAGCTGCATGACAGCCAAGTCTTCAGCGAGTCCCGGACAAGTAGGCGCCGGTGGGGGAGAGTCTGGCCGGCTCCTCGTATGGTAAGTCCGTTTCGTTCGCGACCCTCTCTGGCGAACTAATGGTGCGCTGGCCAAAGCTGGGGCAGCTCGAACAGATCAGCCGAAGTGCAAGTGGCCTCACTGGTGCTGATGTGCCCGTCCGTCGCGATGTCGTGCGTGCGCCAGGGGAGCGCGGCCGTGAACGGGCGGGCGGCCCAGGGATTGAGCCAAACGGTCGGCTCGACGGCGGTGATCGACCACGATGAGAGCTGCGGGACGGTGACGGCGGCGGAGACGCTTGTGTTCTGCGGGCCGTTGGGTCCGTGCCAGAAGCCATCGGGTTGACGGACGGTTCGAGTCGCCAGGGTGCTCGGGTTGAACTGGATCGCGGTGGTGCCGAGGAGGGCATCCGCTATGTCCTTGTCGTCGGCAAAGTCTCCGGCACAAAGCAGCGCGACGACGTAGGGCAGTTCGAGCGCACCGTAGCGCCCGGCCTTGCGCTTGAGCTTTCGGCGTAGCGGAGTCGCATCATCCAGGGCGGCGAAGCCCTCGAAGTAACTGCCGATCACTTTATGGTCGGGGCTGTCGCGGTGCTCGGGGCTGACGGGGAACGCCTTGAGCTCGACTTCCCATCCGTCGAAGCTCAGAACCTTTCGAGGAAAGTCCCCGGTTGTCGTGGATTCGGCGATCACCGCGTCGGGGTCCAGGCCGTCGAGCCACTGCTGGATCGGAGCTGTGAGCTCTCGGCGTCCAGGTGTGTGTTCGCCACACGCATTGATATCCACGCCGACGAAGAAGTTGGGCGCTTTCACCCGTTCGATCGCATCCTTGAGTGCGGCTGCGCGCGCTTGGCTCGATTGGTCTCCGAGCACGCTCGCGCCGAGTGCGGCGGTCGCCTCTAGGAAGAAGCGGACGCCGTCGTGTGCGAGCAGGAAGTCGGGTCGGGGTTGGTCAGGGTTCTCGCGGCCGATGTCGAGATCGACCTCACATCCGAGCCGGCGGAAGGTCTCGTGCAGGTAGAGCTCCCATAGGGCGCCGAGGTGGTGCCCCGGATCGGCGTCGGCGAAGCGGACGCGGATGCTCGCGCGGGCCTCGATCGGAAGCTGGGCATACCACTCGTCCAGCACCTCGCGGACGCGCTCAGAAGGGATGCGAGCCGATCTGTCGAGGAACGCATAGTCGGACTCGCTGTGTCCCTTTGGCTCCTGCGATGTGCGAGCGCCCACACTGAAAAGCGAGGCCGCCGCCATGTCCTGGATCGACATAACGCCGATGATCGCAGTCGGTCGGGATGCCGAAAGCGAACCCGTTGCTCAGTATCCGCACGACGCCTTGCTCGAATCGTAGCGCCGGGGCTGCTTCCGAAGACCAGCGTCCGGCACGCGGCCTAATTTCTGGGTGTGATCGCGGCAGTGCCAATCGTGGTGCACACGACGCTTCATACGACCGTCCGCACCACCGACTTGGCGACGACGATCTTGGCCGGGCTTGGTGTAGTGCTTGCGCTGCTGTCGATCGCGTGGCAGGCATGGAGCTTTAAGCGAGCGGGCAGTCGGGTGAGCGTAGTCGTACGCAGCGGCCTACGGAGCCCGACGGGCGCCATGACTGTTCCTGGGGCGCCTACGGATGCCATGCTCGAACAGTTGCGCGCGCAAGGCTTCCGCGAGTCGGCTCTCGCCATCGAGGTGCGCAACGCCGGTCGGGGTCCCACATCGATCGTCAAGCTCGATCTCCACTTTGGGAAGGGCGTGGCTTGGACCGACCCGACCTGGGACCCGCCGCTGAGCTTCCGACTTGAGGGTGAGAGCGAGCAGACCTGGCTCGTCGCCGACGCGCAATCCGCGATATCTGCGGCTCGGGCATCCGCAAAGACCTTCGAGGGCGTGGATGGGACCATTCGCGCGAGGGCTTGGATCGGCGGACGCGAGAAGCCGATCGAATCGAAGAACGCGACCAAGGTTCTTTGAGCTGCGAACTGGTCGCCCCGTCAGGTTCAGAACCAGGGCTGCTGCGCCGGACGCTACAATCCGGGCCAGCCTGGAACGGCAAGCCCAACAGGCACTGCAAGGTCGCTAATGGGATCGGATCGTTCCCCCGCTACTCGGAAAAACCCCGCTCAGGCGGGGTTTTTGTGTGGGATGGGCCGCTCGTTGGGAGGGCCAAGGTTCCAATAGGGTTCCGTTTGTTAGCGACGGGCCGTCCTCAAAGACCGTCTAGAACCATCTGAACTTCCTGCACGGCGTCTTCTCGCTCGCCATCAAGCGTGGCTGGGCGCAAAGCAATCCCGTCGCGTATATTGATCGTCCCAAGAAGAACCGGTCCCCGCACCAGCGCATCCGTTTCCTGCAACCCGTCCGAACGCGACGCGCTCGTCGACGCGGCGCCAGACGACACCTTGGGGTCGGTTGAGCGCGTGCTCTATCTCACGGCGGTGCTCACTGGGCTACGTCAGGGCGAGCTGCTTGGCCTGAAGTGGCTCGATATCGACTTCCATGCCTCCCGCGTCCGTGTGGCTGACAACTTCACGCGCGGCAAGATGGACACGCCCAAGTCTCACGAGGGACGCTCGGTGCCGATGGCCGCACGCCTCGGCCGCGAGCTGGCGGCGCTGCGCGAGCGCACCCACTTCAAGCAAGACGACGATCTCGTCTTCTGCCATCCCGAGACCGGCCACGTCCTCGACCCATCGAAGATGCGCAAGCGTTTCAAGGATGCGCTCGCCCAAGCCGGAGCACGCACGATGACCTTCCACGAGCTGCGCCATACCTTCGGCACACAGATGGCGGCAGCCGGCGCGCCGCTGCGCGCGATCCAGGAGTGGATGGGCCACGCTGACGCCAAGGCAACGGAGATCTACCGCCATTACGCGCCCGACCCAACCCACGGGGCAGCGCTCGTGGAGCGGGCGTTTGGCGGCGGCTATGCGCAAAGAACCATCGCATCTGACCGGTACGCTCGGAACCTCATGTCTGACCTGCCTGTCACCGGCACGCCGGGTTCCGCGAGCCTGAGCTACGAGGAGTTCTTTGAGGACATCAAAGGGGCGCATCCGCAGCTCACAAGCGCGCGCCGCAAGAGCGATAAGCGCGGAGCTGATCGTGGTGTACTGGCAGATCGGTCGAGAGATCGTCGCCGCCAGGCCGAGGAGGGAGATCGTCGTGAACGTGGCGGTCCAAAGGTCATCGAGCGGCTATCGGCTGACCTACGCGCGGCCTTCCAGGTGCCCGCGGCTACTCGGTTAGCAGCTTGCGCTACGTGCGCGCTTTCGCTGCGGCATGGCCCGAGCGGGAAATGCTCCAAAGCGGTGTTGGAGCATTGCCGTGGGGCCACATCGTTCTACTGCTCGACCGGCTTGCAGATCGCTCGACTCTGGACTGGTACGCCGCACGAGCGAGTTCCTGGTCGCGAGTCCAGCTTGAGACGGCGATTATGAGCCACCTACACGAACGTGAGGGGGCGGCGGTCACTAACTTCGAGGGACTCTGGAGGCTGGCGACGCCGAGGCCGTGCAGAGGATCGCACGGGATCCGGCGGTTTTGGACTTCGTGCAGCTCACAGACGGAGCTAAGGAGCGCGACCTGGAAGCGGCGCTTCTGGTTGACATCGAGCGTTTCATGCTGGCACTCGGCGAAGGTTTCTACTTCGCGGGACGTCAGAAGTTGCTGGAGATCGGTGGCGAGGAGTTCATCCTCGATCTTCTCTTCTACCACCATCCGACCCGTCGCTTTGTTGTCATCGACCCCAAGATAGGTCGCTTCCAGGCGGAGTTCGCGGGCAAGATGAACCTCTACGTCAACGCGGTTAACAAGCTCATCGCGCATGATGGGGACGCGCCACCGTCGGGTTCATCCTCTGCGCCGGCCGCAACGAGGCGGTAGCCCACATGACGCTCCAAGGGATCGCAACACCGATTGCCGTGACGCGCTACACCGTCGGGGCGAGGGGGTGTCCTGATGGCTAATGAGGAGAGCCAGATCACCGAGGGCATCGAGCGCGAGATGGAGGCATGCGCCGCGTTGAGCAGCAGGTCGCCGAGTTTGCCGCTCGCCGGGCACGAGAGCTTGCGGAAGGTTCTGACGATCCCAAGTTGTAGAAAGCACGGTGAGCGCATTGTCGATAAGTTTCGTCTATGGCAACTGCCGGAGATGGGGGACCCCCTGCGTCAGCAGCGGATACGTGGTCGCATGCTCGCCTAATCCCGACCTACGGCATCCGTAGTCAGGATGAGCAGGAGAAGCGCGCGACCGCTTGTCTCCTCGCCGTGATGCATGGTGTCCCTGAGTTCGGACACTCGCTCCTGCGAGAATTGGGAGCGCCGAAGTCGCCAAGTATCGACACGTTTGCCGAGGTTCGCTTCAAGAAAGCGGACGGCAAACTTGACATACCTGATGGAGCGATCGTTTGCGAGCGGGGCAGCAAACGTTGGACCTGTCTGGTCGAGGTCAAGACGGGTACCGCCGCCCTGAAGGACGAGCAAGTCGGGAGATACGTCGAGATCGCACGGGAGCAGGAATTTGACGGGGTCCTTACGATCTCTAACCAGATCACCCACAGCGCATCGGAGTCACCGGTTTCGATCAATGGCCAAAAGCTCCGTAAGACAAAGCTCTGGCACTTGTCGTGGTGGCGCATCCTGACCGAGGCTGTCGTGCAGAGTCGCTATAGAGGTGTTTCAGATCCCGACCAAGCTTGGGTTCTACGTGAGCTGATCCACTACCTCAGCGGCGACTCCTCCGGGGTCGCGGGCTTTGAGGACATGGGGAAAGATTGGGTCTCCGTACGAACCGCTGCTCACGACGGGATTCTGCGCCAAGGCGACCCCCGTGCTCGTCAGGTCGCCGAACGATGGGAGCAGTTCACCGAGTACTTGTGCCTCAGCTTGTCTCAGGAATTGGGGCGCAATGTAATCTCGCTTCGGGTACGCAAGCAGACGGCAACTGCAAGGCTCGACGAGTTGGAGAAGTCGCTGACCACTGCCGGTGCCCTGCAAACGGAGATCCATGTTCCGGATGCCATCGGAGATTTGCAGATACGAGCAGATCTTAAGTCCCGTCAGACATCGATAAGCGTTGACATTATGGCTCCCACGGAAGGCCGTCCCAAGTCTCGCATCGGCTGGTTGCTGCGCCAGCTCCCAGAGACATGGCCTGACTTGCGCATCGAGGTTTGGTATCCCTACGTCCGGGAGAGCACCCCCTCGACGCTAGAGCAGGCGCGCGCAAAACCAGAGGATTTGCTCTGCCAAGCAGACGTCAAGCGTGATCCACGATCCTTCACGGTGACGCTAAGCCGACCAATGGGTCAAAAGCGAGGACGGGCCGAGGGCTCGTTTGTACGCGAGACGCGCGAACAGACGGTGACGTTCTATCGCGATCTTGTCCAAAACATGAAGGCATGGCAAGCTCGTCCTCCACAGATCCGTACTGAGGTCCCAGACGTTGACGACAGCGATCCCCCCTCGCCTCCGGATCTCCTGCCTCTCACTCCCGCTGACAGGATGCTGCCTCGTCTTACAGGCAGCGACTCGTCCGATGGCGATACCGCCGACCGGTTCGCCACCAGACCATCAGAAGAGACCCCGCTCCAAGGTTCCATTCAAGGTTCCGTTTTGAGCAAAACTGACCCCGTGGAGCCCGACCCAATCCCAGCAACCACGGACAATCCCACCGTACCCGACCCCCCTTGGGCGACCTCATAACCCGAAGGTCGCAGGTTCGAATCCTGCCTGAGATTGGAGACTGCGACAGGGCACCCGGTGACGTTCGCGTCTCGTGCTAGGGGTGCCACGCAGCGCTCGCATTCCGCCCGGATCGGATGACGAGCACGGCCTTCGCGCGCCACAACCGCGCCCAATGATGATCATCCGATGCGAACGTCGTCATCGACCCATACAGTCTGACGGTGCGACGCATCGTTGCCCCGATCATTGGATTGCTGCTCATTGGTGTGGTCGTGGATGTTGGGGTCCGAGCCACAAACGACCCGCATCTGGTCGTCTGGTTTGGGCTAGTGTCCGCAATTCTCGCGCCGACTGGGATCGCCCTCATTGCTGAGGGCTTCAGAGGCGGAGACGCGAAGACACTTGAGGACCTCCGATCCGTTACCGAGATAGAGACTCTCATCGCGCAGGCAGGCAGCGAACGGGAGCGTCTTACGCTGCTGGAACGGGAGCGAGCGAATCTCGACGAAATCGTTCGACTTGAGGCGCGAGCACAGACACTAGGAGAGCGGCAACGTGTACTGCTAGACGAGGCGCGGCGAGTTCTCGGCGAGCTTGAGCTGGTCGACCGGGAGGCGGCGTCGCTGCGGGTCGACATCGCCAGCAGTGCGGCCCTGCCGGAGATCCAGGCACTGGAAACGCGGCTAGCTGCGCGCCGACGCGGTGATCTCGTTCTAAGGATCGGCAGCAGGACTTTTATCGTCCCGTCCGATACTCCTTTTGCGACCACGAACATGCTGGTCAAGACTGCGACGACGCTTCTTGACTCGTTCGACAGGTTTGTTCGCCGGCGACGCTGATCGGCTGCTCATGGCGTGCGCGGACCCGGCATAGAGAAGTCGGGTCGCGCTCCCCAACGCCGCAAATGGTCCCAGCCGCGTAGGGGCGCTACGATCCAGGCCAGCCGGGGACGGCTCGTCCCACGGGCACCGAGATGTCGCTAACGGGAGCGGATCGTTCCTGAGATCGGAGACCGCTACAGGGTGAGTGGTGACCTTCTCGTTCTGTCTTGCGTGGGCCGTCAGGCGACCTAGACGCTCTTGCGTCTAGTTTTACCCAGGATGATCTAGACGCCATCAGCCTTATGTGTTGGATGCACGAATCAGGTGCTCGCGGAGCTCACGGTGACGAAACTGATACGCCGTCCCGGCGACACGGATTAGATTGCGCTCGCGCGCGCACTCCAGAAAAGGTACGACTGCGATGGGACCTCGCCGGCCTGTGAGGCGTAGCCAGACGCCGATGGACTCTAGTGCGATCGCTTGTGAGGCAGAAACTATGCCAGCGACTCCGACCACCAAGCCTGCGCCGATACCGATCGCGACGGCTTCGAGTAGACCCGCGTGCGGAACGCCTACCGCTGCGCCGATCGCCACGGCGGACCCCCCGATTAGACCAAACATGATTGAGCCACGGAGGTCGGCTCGGTACGACTGCATTGGCCCCATGTTGGCGCCCGGAACATCAGCCGGTCGGGTCAGTCCCACTCCCCAGGCGAACCCTGCGACAGCCGTAATGCCGACTGCGAGCGCCCGCCACGGTGATGCGCCGATCAGTGCGGAGGCAGTGCACGCCGCACCGGCTATGAGCGCCGCCTGCACGTCTCTTCTCGACGGGAGCCGTTTTGCAGCGAGCATTGGGCCATCGTGAAGCGCTACGAGACCTACGGTGACCCCAAGGAAGACACCTACGATGGCACCCGAGGAGTAATCAAATGCAGGTCCGGGGTTACTATGCGCGAGTCGGGCGGCAACCGACACCCCGCCACCGTATACGAGCCCGAGTGAGGTAGCCGCAAATTGACGAGGCATGGAACCTCGTAGTCGTCCCGACTTGCCGCGATCAGCAAATGTGACGACAAGCGCACCAACGACAATTCCTACCGGGACCATGGTGACGCCGCAGCGCACGCCATCCGACGCGTCACCGCTCATCAACCCCACCATGGTGACTCCCGCAATGCCACACACAATCACCGCCAGAACCACGGGCAGGCGAGGTGCCATATCTCGGATCCGCCACCAGTTGAACCCGACGGGCTCAAACCTCCGTGCGAAGGAAGCGAGGTAGCGGCGGCCGTATTTGGCGTAGCGAGTGGCGGCCAGTTCCTGCTCAAGAGTGCGCTCAAGCAAATGCGAGCGGATCTGCTCCACCGTCGCAAACCTATGCTCTTGCAACAACTCCGTTGGTGAACTCAAGCTCGGTTCGCCGTGGCTTGAGACTCGATAGCAAGACCTCGCGAGCGATAGCCATAGAGGGGTATCGATCGCGCGAGCCAGTGGTCCAGTGGGCCGCTGGCTCATCACCCGAGCGACCTTGAACCAGCCCTCTCTCAGTGCAGATGGTTGATCTTGTTGGAGCCAAGTACCTCCAACCTCGGGAGACACGTGCTGAAGTCGGACGAACTCAACGCCGCCTGGGAATCCTCCTTCAGCGATCGCTGCCTCGACCTCACCGGGACGCGATGTGGCGACGATGCGAAATCGGGTCTCGACCCCGATCGCGCGGAGTGCGTCTGCCCGATGCTCATCGGACATCTCATCTAGACCATCGAGAAACAGAGCGATGCGACCACGCTCAACCAATCGCTCGACCACTTTCATACCGTACTGCTCGCTGGACAGGTATGGGTGTTGGTCATAAACGGTATTGACGACCCAGTCGGACAACGAGTGACCCTTCATGGGGTCGGGATCCCACTCGGCTGCAGTGAATAGCACCGGCACAGGATTCGTGGGGTGCTCATCGCGCTCAGATGTCGCCCTGATCACGAAGTGGATCAAAGCAGCCGTCTTGCCGGTTCCGCCATCGCCGATAACCACGATGCGGCGTCTGGGAAGTTGCAGATAGAGTTCGTGCAGATCGGTCAACGTACCTTCGTTCATCAGTCGAGGCTTCCCCTTCATCAGCTCTTCGGATCTAAGAAGGTCGGTTGGGTTGACACCGAGCGGGCCCTCACGCTCGGCCCGAAATCTGACTTCTACCGGAACGGTTTGCGTTAGGTTACGCAGCGTTTGCTCTTCCATCCATTGTTTGCGGACAGTACGGTCCAACTGATCAGCAGCCATGTTCTCGGTGACGGTCGGGTCGAGTGCCGCACCCGACGGCACCCCAAGGTAAGCGAGCGCAATAGCGACCACCACTGCGATCGCCGCAAATACGAATCCGAGTGCCCCCGTTACCTTTGGGGACCAACCGCCCGTAATCGCAATTCCGACAGCAACGATCACAACCACCAGCGCGCCAACTAGGAGTCGCTTGATTGTTTGGCGTTCGGACATCCGCGTCAACATAGCCGGGATCTCGGTGGTACGACTCTTCGTAAGCTTGCTCGTGGGGTTGCAACCCCGAAGTCCGAATGCGGGGGGACAGCTGCCGGCGACTGGTCGGTTCGTTCCAACCCACGGGACGATGGCCAACACCCTACGGTAGGCCATCGGCGTGCAGGCCTCACAGCCCGGGCGCCCAGTCGTCACGCTGTCCGGTGGTCGCTCTCGCCCCGTCGCCGATGGCGACCCTCATTGGCAGGTCGAAACCTCGTGCGCCGACTCCGACGACGACTCGGACGAGTCCGGCTCACCCGAGGTGGGAGCGAGCGCAGCTGCCCTCGTCTCTTGTGCGGCGAGAATCGCCGATGCAAGCGCGCAATCGAGCTCCACCGCAACATGGAGCAGGTCCCTGCATGATTTCCAAAACAGATGAGTAGCTTGAGCGCGATCCGCACCTCATTATGCCCCTTGGGCCCTGCGAGGGTCCACGAACGGACGATCGCATCCAGCGTGCGCATCAGCTTGACGATGTCTATGGCGTCCGGCTGATCGGCAAGGATCGGAACAGGCGAACACAGCGCGCGATGATTCATCGACAGCAATGTGAGAAAAGGCTGGCCAGCCGTCTTACGGGCGAGTTCCGGTTGCGCTCGGGTGCGACGAGCAGCGAATACTTCGACAAGTACTGGAACAGCTCAATTTCCAACTTGTCTCAGGCTTCGCTTGCCAGCGACATAGCCTTGCGTGAGAGCCGTGTGACCGATCCCGCCCGCCCGTGACCACAGAGAGCGTTCCCGCCTACGATCGTATTGGTGTCAGCTACAGCGACGTTCGGCGCGCCGATCCGCGGTTCGAGGCGACGATCCGGGAAGCGCTCGGTGACGCACAGACGGTCCTGAACATCGGAGCGGGCGCCAGTTCTTATGAGCCGAAGGATCGCGAAGTGATCGCGGTTGAGCCATCCCCGGTGATGATCGCCCAGCGCCGTGCGGAGGCCGCAGCCTGATCCCAGAGTCGATGATGCTCATCCCTCGCGCCGCTAGCGCGCTTCGAAGGCAACCGTCGGCCCAGCGGCTCGCCACAGCTCGAAGAACGACGGGCAGCTCTTGTTGACGACATCGGGATGCTCAAGCGCGATGGATGTCCGTGCTCCTAGCACGGAAAACGCCATCGCGATCCGGTGGTCGTCGTAGGTCGGCAGCCGCGCCGGCCGCGGGGTGCCTGGGTAGATCCGCAGGGAGTCGGTGCCCTCCTCGACGCGGATTTGGAGGCGACGCAGGTTCTCTGCCGTGGCGGCCACGCGATCGGACTCCTTCACGCGCGCGTGGTGCACACCCTCGATCGTCGTCGGCCCCGAGGCGAACGGGGCCAGGCAGGCGAGCGTCATGAAGACGTCCGAGCTGTTGCCCATGTCGACATCGATGCCACCCAGCACCCGCGGACCGGAGAGCTCGAGAGCTCCCGACTGGCTCGCCGTGCAGCCCATAGCCTCGAGGAACCGCACGAGCTCGAGATCTCCCTGGCCGCTTGTTGTGCGATCGAGCCCGGGGATCCGGCACGTCGTGCCGGTCGCGGCGGCGAGCGCGAGGAAGTACGACGCGGTCGAGGCGTCCGGCTCGACCGCGTAGTCGGCCGCGCAGTATCCGCCCACGCTGACCTCAGCGCCGTCGCGAGTCAGCTCGATGCTCGCGCCGAACGCTGCCATCGTCTCGCGCGTGAGCTCGAGATACGGCCAGCTGATCACGCTCGTGAACCGGAGCTGCATGTCGCTACGCCCTAGCACCGCCGCCATCAGCAGGCCGGAGATGAACTGGCTGCTGATGCTGCCCTCGACCTCGAGCAGTCCGCCGCGCAGCCCGTCGGCGACGACCATCAGCGGGATGCCGTCATGATCGCGATCGGCCAGCTCGATGACTGCGCCCTGCTGGCGCAACGCGTCCAGAAGCGGGCTGAGGGGACGGCGACGCAGCTGCGGATGAGCATCGATCGCAAAGCGCCCGGATCCGGCGGCAACCATCGGGACCAGGAACCGCGCGGCGGTCCCCGCCATGTCACACCAGATCCGCCCCCCGCCCGTCGGCGGTCCCCCGATCCCCGTGATCTGCCACTCGCCAGCGTCATCAGAGTCGACCCGAGCGCCCAGCGCCTGGATTGCGTCGAGCATGACGGTCGTGTCCTCGGCGACGAGGCCATTCTCCACCGTGGAGCAGCCATCAGCGACGGCGGCAAGCAGCAGCGCCCGGTTCGTCAGGCTCTTGGATCCCGGGACCTGCACCTCCCACCGCGGGGGCAGCGCGGCCGGTTCGAGTCGGACAAGAGGCATGGTGGACATCGGCCAAGGACGATCGGAGCTGGAACATGTGCGGACAGGCAGCAGCACGTACAGCGTCGAGTCACTCAAGATTACACGAGACCAGATCGTCCGGACCGACTGCATCCCGTGCGAGATTCGACTACTGGGCCGCGGTCACGACGAACCGGAACCGCGATGACCCACTGACCGCCCCCATGAGTTCGCGCCCGCCCGTCGCCGCTATAACGAGCAGGACGTTTACGCGCTCGTCCGGGGCTTGGAAAGGCACTCTGTACGCCCGGGCGGAGGAGATCGCGACCCGCGGCAGTCGTTGAATTCAGAACGGCTCATCCAGCAGCTCAATCTTGCCCCTAGGCCACTTTGCTGCGGGGGTGAGCGGCTTCCACATGGCGCGCAGCGGCATCTCGATCAAGCCTTCTGGCTGCGCCACCCAGACTGGCTCCTCAATGAGCTCGAACCCAAACTTGGCGTACAGGCTGATGTTTGCTGGCAAGCAGAAGAGCATTGCCCGCTCGGCGCCGAGCTTATGGGCGATCTGGAGCAGTCGCTCGATCAACACGCGCGCAAAGCCGCGACCGCGGGCTGAGCGAGTGACGATCACACTGCCGATCCCGGCTACCTGGAGCGGCGCGTCAGCCACCCGGACCTCCGCGAGTACCAGTCCGGCGAGCGCCACGAGGTTTCCCGCGTCATCGCACACCCCGAGGTTGTGGCTCTTCTCGCACCATTGCAGCGCTTCACCGACGCCGCCCCATGGCCGGGGCTCACCGGCGACGACCTGCTGCCAGTCGCCGTCGGTGATCCTATCCAGCTCGACCAATCGCACCCGCAAACAGTAGTGGCTGAGACGTATTCATCCGCCAACGGTTGCACTCTTGCCGCAGTGTGCGTGCCGATTCGCGGCGAGCTGGACTCGGGCGAAGACTGTACGGCGAGTTTGAGACGCTCGCCCGCCATCGCGGCGCCACGGCCCTCAAGGCGATCAGCATCCCTACTAACCACGATTCGATTGCCTTTCACCGGGCGCTCGACATGTCGGCCACGGAAGTCGCTGACTACTCTGGTCTGGGGCAGCCTCGTGTCGTGTTTTGGCGGGACATCTCCGCTTAGCGGGGGACACGACGCACTGCCCGCAGGCACCCACCGCGCAACGTCATGCTGGTCGTCTAGCTTCAGCGATCGGGCGACGGTGTTGGGATACTTAACGTCGATGCCTGACTCGCTCGCACTTGACTCAACTGTCGCCATCGTCACGGGTGCCTCCAGTGGCATCGGCGAGGCGACCGCGCTCGCGCTTGCCGAACAGGGCGCGACTGTCGCTATCGTCGCTCGCCGCGGGCAACGGCTGGAGCTCCTCGCCGAGCGGATCGCCTCGCTAGGACCGACGCCGCTTGTGATCGCCGCCGACTTGACCGACGCGGCCCAACCGCCGCGGGTGATGAGCGAGGTGGTGGCCAAGGCGGGCAGGATCGACGTGCTCATCAACAACGCCGGGATGATGCTGCTCGGTCCGATCGTGGGCGCTCCGCTCGAGGAATGGGAGCGGATGATCGACATCAACGTTCGCGCCCTCCTGCACTGTGCCCATGCCGCGTTGCCGCACCTGCTCGAGGCCGCCCAACAAGGGCCGCGCAACGTGGCGGATCTGGTCAACGTCTCCTCGGTTGCGGGGCGCAAAGTCAACAACGGTTCCGGCGTCTACAACCTGACCAAGCACGGTGTCGGCGCGTTCAGCGAGTCACTGCGTCAGGAGGTGACCCGCCGACATGTGCGCGTCGGCCTGATCGAGCCCGGTGCCGTTGAGACAGAGTTGGTAGGCCACAACCGGCCCGAGGTCCTAGAGGCCTTGGCTTCCCGACCTGGACTTGGATCGCCGATGCAGGCCCGCGATATCTCCAATGCGATCGTCTACATGGTCACCCGTCCGCGGCACGTTGCGATTAACGAGATCTTGATCCGCCCGACAGATCAAGAGCGCTAGATGTAAGCCAAGAGCGTTAGTCAGCTCCGAGGCAATCCTTCACAGGGCAATTCAGGTGTTGCGGCACCGCCGGCCGGGTAGGTCTAGCTCATGGCCGCTCCCGAACAGCGAAATATCGACTGGGGCAGCGCCCAGATCGAGCAGGCCGCGCTCACCGTCGATCTCACTGGCGCAAGCTCAAAGGCATGGAAACAGCGCTTCGAGAGCGTCCTCGCGCTGCTCGAAACCTCGCACGGTCGCTGGGGCGCCATGCACCTCAACAAGAGCGGTATCCAGGTCGCCGAGGTGCAACAGGGTGCAGAGACCGAGCTACGTCACTTCCTCGAGAGCATCGTCTTACAGGTCAACTCCGAGCTACCCCAGCCGAAGGAGGCACAGCAGGAGGCTGAGGAGCAGACGCACGCTGATCAGGAAGCCCAGGCTGACAGACAGATGACCGCTGCGTTCAGAGCATTCGCAGACGACTAAACGGGCGGGCGCAGCCACGCTCCGCGAAACAGGAGGATCGATGATGGCCAAAGATCACGGGCCCAGCGTCAAGAACGACAAACAGTACGAAGGACTGCGCAAAAAGGGCATGAGTAAGGAACGCGCCGCGAAGATCGCGAACAGCCCAGGGTCCTCCGAGCGAGGCGGCAAGAGCTCGGGTTCGGGCACCAAACGAAACGCCACGTCCCAGGGAGGCACCAAGGCGCAGAAGGCCGCCGCCGGACGCGAGGGCGGCAAAAAGAGCAGTTAGCTCCAGCGCAATGACACGCTTTGGTTACACGATGATGTGCGAGCAATCCCCGCCCGACGCGCTCGTGCGCGACGTCCTTGCCGCCGAGCACGCCGGGTTCGATTTCTCCGTCATCTCAGATCACTATCAGCCGTGGCTAGTCGCTCAGGGCCATTCACCCTACGCATGGGCGGTGCTAGGCGCGGCCGCCCAGGCTACCGAGCGGATACCGCTGATGAGCTTCGTGACCTGCCCGACGCTGCGCTATCACCCAGCGGTCGTCGCGCAGAAGGCCGCGACCGTCCAGATCCTCTCCGGCAACCGTTTCCGGCTCGGCCTCGGCGCCGGAGAGAGCCTCAACGAGCATGTCGCCGGCAAGCGCTGGCCCGCGGTGGGCGAGCGTCACCGCATGCTCTCCGAGGCGATTGACGTGATCACTGCCCTATTCGACCAAAAAGGGACTGTCAACTACCACGGACAACACTTCCAAGTCGACTCAGCCCAGCTATGGGATCAGCCGGATCAGCGAGTACCGATCGGCGTGGCCGTCTCGGGTGTCGACTCTTGTCGTCTTGCCGGCGCCAAGGCAGACCTTATGATCGCCACCGAGCCCAAGTCGCAGCTCGGCGAGCTGTTCGACGCCGCCGGAGGCGAAGGTAAGCCCCGCGTCGGGCAGATTGCCCTCTGTTATGACACAGACCGCGACACCGCTATCAAGCGGGCACACGACCAGTTCCGCTGGTTCGGCCTGGGATGGAAGGTCAACGCGGATCTGCCCAATCCGGACTCATTCGAGAGCGCGACCGAACTGGTTACGCCTGAGCAGGTGGCCCAGCAGATCGCCTGCGGGCCCGATTTGAACGAGCACGTGAAACAGATCAAGGGCTTCATCGACGCAGGCTTCGACGAGATCGCCCTTGTGCAAATCGGTGGAGACACTCAAAGCATGTTCCTTGTCTGGGCCGAGAATGAGCTACTACCGGCGCTGCGCGAACTCGCGCCGCGTGCCCAGACCTAATCTCTAGCTACTGGCTATCCGGGGTATGGTGCCCGAGTCTGGCTGCCAGAACTGTCCGGTTCCGCTAGGTTCTGGCGGTCGATAAAACTGATGGGTTCCGTGAGACCCAAATCGTCGGACTGCTCGGCGACATAGAAGGGATGGCTAGTGCAGAGTTTCGCTAAGAGGCACCTTGGTAGTGACGGTCGCCTGATGAAGCCCCGACTAACACTTCTCATCGTGGCGTGCATAGCGTGTCTCGCCGCGCCGTCGGTGGCATCGGGCGCCGACACACTGGGCGTGTCGATCAACCCTGGCTCGCCTGAGCAGAACGTTCTCGCCGCGCCGTCGGTGGCATCGGGCGCCGACACACTGGGCGTGTCGATCAACCCTGGCTCGCCTGAGCAGAACGTTCCCGCCGCGTTCACATTCACCGGCTACGCACAGACGACCGACGAAAGCGGCGACGGCTCATTCCTTGAAGTTGACTACCGTCCCAGCGGTGGCATCGGCTGCCAGGGCAGTTTCCAGAACGATCTCGCCGCGGCCGGCAGCGCCTCCACGATCCTCGCTGGCGCAGGGGGAGCCCCGTGGGATTCGCCGGAGGGCATCTCGTTCCCGTCGCCGATGCAGGGCCCTGGCACGTTCGAGAACACCTATGACTACGCCGTGCCACACCCAGGCACTTATCTGCTCTGCGCGTATCTCCAGCACAACAGCGACACAGAATCCGAGCAGACCCCCGTCGTCGACGCGACCACTTCAACGACGTTCACGGTCACTGCGCCCAAGGTCGAGGTATTCACTGTCGCACTCGCCGCTCCGGCCCAGCCCAGCAAGCTTTTTACCGTCGACTACACGACGCAGACCGACCAACAACTCCGTCTCCAAAGCACCATCGTTCCTGGCGGTGGACTTCCGTGCGCGGCAAGCGCGGGACTGTTCGAAGAAGAGGTGCGTCAGGACCACGGCGTCGCCCTCAATCTCCTCTCCAACGACGAATACGAACCCACCTATATCTTCGGCGGGCCGAAGGTAACCCAGGCCACGGGCACCGAGCAAGCCGCTGGCCCATATGTGATCTGCACCTGGATCGAAGGCCCGAGCACTGGCGAGGTCGACGCCGCGGCATCGACGCCGTTCTACGTCGGCACGCCACCCTCCCCGCCTCCACCACCGCCCGCTCCGTCGTGCGTCGTCCCGCGCTTCAACTCACGCATGCACCTCGCAACCGTAGAGCGTCGCATCCGCGCCGGTCACTGCTCCGTGGGTCCAGTCACATACGAGCGCAGTCGGCGCGTCAAGAGCGGAGAGGTGATCCGCCTCGGATCGCGCCCCGGCACCCACCTCCGCCATGGCGCGCGTGTGCTCATCCTCGTCTCAAGTGGTCGCGGGCGCCACCACTAGCCGGGGGGTAGTTTCGCCGGAGGGTAGTTTTCGCTGCACCATGCGCGGAAACCGCGTCGACGTAGGCTCGCTGGTGAATCCTGGAGCGTTTTATGGAAGAAAAGCTCCGCGATCTGTCTGCAGCGCATGGATCTCCCGCAACATCTCGCGCAGCAAGGCGACTCGCTCCACACCGAGCGCCTCTGCCCACTCGCGTTCGATCTCGGCAAAGATCGCGCGTCCCAGAAGCAAGGCTTCGCGGCCGCGTGAGGTCGGTACGACAAGCTTCGCACGACCGTCCTCAGGATCGGCAACTCGCGAGATGTAGCCAAGTGCTTCGACGTTGGCGACGTGCTCGCCAAAGGCCTGCTTCGTCATCCCGGACTTCTCGGCTAGTTCGGAGAGTCTTGAGCCGTCGACGTCCAGGTAGCGAAATACGCAACCGTGAGATGGCCGCAGGCCAGGGTAGCCCGCAGCGGAGACACGACGGTACATCTCCTCAAGTAGATCGTCCTTGACGGAGCCAAGCAGGGAGAGGAGGTGTTGATCGGTGGCAACGACAGACATTTATCTCCAGACCCGGTGATTTGTTTGGTAAGGTCGCCTGACTACAAGGCTACCTGACGATTTTACCAGCGGCTCGGGAAGGACTCAAGATGGAACGCAAGTGGTGGACACTGATCGCAGTTTGTGTGGCGACCTTCATGCTGCTGCTCGACATCACGGTCGTAAACACCGCGCTGCCGAGCATCCGCAAGGATCTCCATTCCTCCTTCACCGACTTGCAGTGGGTTGTGGATGCCTACGCGCTGACGCTCGCCGCGTTCGTGCTCACCTCCGGCTCGCTCGCCGACCGGCTCGGGCGCAAGCGTGTTTTCGTAATCGGCCTCGCGATTTTCACCTTTGCCTCTCTGCTGTGTGGTTTGGCGGGCTCCCCGACGGTGCTGAACCTCGCGCGCGCCCTTCAGGGAGTCGGCGGGGCGGTCATGTTCGCGGTATCGCTGGCATTGCTGGCGCAAGAGTGGCGCGGCGCCGAGCGGGCGAAGGCGACCGCTATCTATGGTGCGACGATCGGAGTCGCCGTGGCCCTGGGGCCGCTTGTCGGGGGCGCACTGACGCAGGCGATCGGCTGGCAGTCGATCTTCTTCTTGAATATCCCGATCGGCATCGCCGCGATCGCCGTGACGGTGCTCAAGATCGCCGAATCACGCGATGAGAGCGCCCGCGGCATCGACTGGGGCGGCACGGTCACGTTCTCCTCGGCGAACGCACTGTTGGTGCTCGCGCTGCTGCGCGGCAACGACGATGGCTGGAGCTCCGGCGTGATCCTCGGCCTGCTAGCCGCGGCGATCGTGCTGTTCGTGGCGTTCGTCGTAATCGAGCTGCGCGTCGCCCAGCCGATGCTGCCGCTGAGGCTTTTCCGCAGTCACGCTTTCACCGGCGCGCAGATAACCGCGTTCGCGCTTAGCGGTTCGATGTTCGCGCTGTTTCTCTACATCACGCTGTACATGCAGGAGATCGAGCATCTCTCGCCACTGGAAGCCGGCCTGCGCTACCTGCCGTTTACAGTCGGCTCGTTCTTCGTAGCCGGCGGAACCGCCTCGCTCGAGGGAAAGGTCTCCGCGCGCGTACTGCTCTCCTCCGGCCTTGCGATCACCGCGCTCGGCCTCGTGCTGATGAGCGGCGCCAAACCCGATGACTCCTGGACCGTCCTGCTCCCAGGTTTCATCGTCGGTGGTCTCGGCGTTGGCATTGTCAATCCGGTGCTCGCAAACGTCGCGCTCTCGACCGTGCTGGAGCGGATGAGCGGCGTCGCTTCAGGCATCAACGACACGTTCCGTCAAGTCGCGATCGCCTCCGGCACTGCGGGGCTTGGTGCCCTGTTCCTCGCGCTCTCGCGGCAGCGGATCCAAGAGCTACTGCCGCACGTGGGTTCGAGCCGGGCCCGGGGTCTCGCTGAAGCGGTCTCCTCCGGCACGCTGCCGCCGGGCACCCCGGCGCCGGTCGTGCACGCCGCACGCGAGGGCTTTACCCACGGCTTCTCCACGATCCTGCTCGTCGGAAGTGCGATGGCGCTGCTCGGCGCCGTGTTCGCCCTGCTGCTCGTGCGTGACAGCGACCTGCGCCATGACGAGGCCACTGGCATCACGGCCGAGCCGGCGATTGCCTGAAACCATGGCTGGAATGTGACACATGTCGGGACGTCGGCGCACGCACCGAAGAACGCACGAATGTGTAGATGAACTGGCCCGGTCCTTGGGTGAGGAAACGAGAAATTGTGTTTAGCGCTTACCCCTTCCACCCGCCGCTGAGCGTTCGCTGCATTGCTCCGCGGGCGTTGGTTAGTGGCGCCTCCCTCATAGCCAGCGTCCCTGCGCGGACAGAAACTTGCCGCGCAAGTGCCCGGCCGGCGAACTTGCCGCGGAAACCATTTGAGCTGAGCTGTGCGACGGTCCCGGCCTCGTCGCAGTAGATATTCAGGACGAGCGATTCACGCTTGCCGGCGAGCACCATGTAGACGATCCCGGGAACCAAAAAGAAGAACAGCAGCACAACCGCGACAAGCACTTTGGGTCTGCGGTGGTAGCGAAAGTTGGCGCCGTCCTCGCTTTGCGTCATTACTTGCCAGTGACGCTTGGTGGCGACGATCGCGATGGCAGCCATCACGATACGACGCGGGTCTGAAGATGACTCGAAGCGTAGGTTCTCGCCTGATCGGAGCAACAGAAACGCGACGATGCTGGCGGTGAGGGTGAGCAGAGAAATAAGGACGACGTGTTCAGACATGAGCTCCCTTTCGTTGCTTGCTTCTGTCTGATCCGACGGTCAGCACGGAAAGGGACACTCAAATCTCTGAAGCCAGCGCCACATGTGGCGCTGGCCCGGGCGGTGCATGCACCGCCCGGCCGACTCGTGCATGCACGAGTCGGAACAGGGCCGCGCATGCGCGGCCCTGCCACCTGGCGCATGCGCCAGGTGGAACAGCATCAAAGGGCTTCTGCTTGTTGGCAAGCAGATCCTTGATGGCCTGCTTGGCGGCCTTCATCAACGGCGGGTAGCCGCCGAGAGGATGCTTGAGGTTATGTCGGCGTCAGTCCTACGCGGCGACCAATTCCACCTCGGCCCTCCGATCGGAGTCCTGGGCTGTGGATACGTCCTCCTGTGCGACCGTCGGCGGGCGCAACACCAGGAACGCCGCGAGTACGCCAAGGCTCACGCACACAGCCGCAACCAGATAGGCAAGGTGATACCCACCGGTCAACGCACTGGTCAGCGAGTCCCCGCTTGCGCTCAGCGAGTTGGTGTGGTCGGTTGCGATCGTTCCAAGCGTCGCCAGGCCGATCGCGCCGAATAGCTGCACCGACACGTTGATGATGCCCGAGGCAAGACCGGCGTCGCGGGGAGCCGAATCGGACATCCCCATCGTCAGCAGCGGTAGGAACGAAGCGCCGGCACCAAGCCCGAGCGTGAGGAATGCGAAGAACAACCCTGGGAAGTAGCTCGCGTGCAAACCTTGCACGGCGAGCAGCAACAGGCCGATGACGATCCCGACCAGGCCGGCCATCAGCGTCTGCAGAGCACCAAAGCGCTGCACGGCGCGAGCCGAGACTCCCATCGACATCACCGCAATCGAGAACGTCAGCGGTAGAAACGCAAGGCCTGTGTCGATCGCGTTGTAGCCGAGCACGCGCTCCAGATAAAGCGCCCCAAGGAAGAAGGCCGAGAACATGCCGGTGATGAGCAGCCCACGCACGAGGCTTGACCCCATCAGCATGCGCTGGCGCAGGATGCGCAGCGGCATGATCGGGTTGGCAAGCCGCGACTCGAGCAGGAGAAAGCCGGCCAGTAGAGCCAGAGATGCTCCGCCGATGCCAAGCGTGCGCGCCGAGAGCAGCCCGTATTCGCTGGACTTCACGATCGCGAACGCGCCAAGCATCGTGGCGAGCGTGATCAAGAACGAGCCGAACACGTCGACGCCACCGGCGAGACCGATGCCCTCGTTCTCCTCGATCAACATCCAGCCGAACAAAAACGCGACTACGCCGATCGGCACGTTCACGAAGAAGATCCAGTGCCAATCGAGCGACTGGGTGAGCGCGCCGCCGGCCAGCAGCCCAACCGAGCCGCCGCCGGCCGAGACAAATGCGTACATCCCCATCGCCTTGGCCTGCTCGGCGCGCTTGGGAAACTCGGTGACGATGATCGCCAGGATCACGCTGGAAGCGACAGCTCCGCCGACTCCTTGGATGATGCGTGAGACGATCAGCATCGCCTGGTCCTGGGCGAACCCGCAAAGCACGGAGGCAGCGGTGAACATCACCAGCCCGGTCAAGAAGACCTTCTTACGCCCAACGAGGTCGCCCATCCGCCCGGCGAGCAGCAGAAAGCCGCCGAAGGTCACCAGGTAGCCGTTGATAACCCAAGTGAGGTTGCCTTGGGAGAAGTGCAGTTCGCGCTGGATCGAGGGCAGCGCGACATTCACGATCGTCGCGTCGAGCACCATCATCAGCTGCCCGAGGCAAAGCACTGCAAGCGCGATCCAGCGCCGGCGCTCGCGCTTGCGCTCCGCCTCGCCCCGGCCGTCTGCCTGCTGGGTGCTTTCGGTGTACTGGATGCTTTCTATTGGGGCGGTGGCGGTGCTCATGTTGCTCCTTCCGGTCTGGGTCAGGGGAACAACATAGCAGGGATAGTCCATCTAACAAGTATCATCTTGTTAGCGGTGATGATTGCTGCATCGTGGTATAATCCGCTCGTTATGGGTGATCGCAATCAAGCAGCCGATCTAGGCTCGATGGTCCTATTGACGCGCCTGGCCAAGCAGGTCTACCGTCGCAGCTCCGAGGAGCTATTGGGCATCCATATGCGGCTCGTGATGGCGCTCAGCTACCTGCGCGACCACGACGGCGCCCCCCAGCAGGAGCTGGCTGAGGCGTTGTGCATGGACGCCAACAACGTCGTGCTACTGCTCAACGAGCTGGAGGACCTAGGCCACGTAGCCCGCCGACGCGACCCCGAGGACCGCCGTCGCCATCGTGTCGAGCTGACAGAGCAGGGACGCCGCGCGCTGGTGAGCGCCGAGCAAGCGCAGGAGACGATCGAGGACGAGGTTCTCCAAGCGCTAGACGCGGACGAACGAGCAACGCTGTGGCGGTTGTTGACGCGTGCGTTGCGCGCCGCCGAGCCGGACACCGCTCCGACCGTGGCCGCGCTGCGGTAGCTGCGGTTAGAGTGTCGGCGAGCTCAGCGTCGATGTCTTGCGAGTGAGCTGATCGCGGCTTTGACCCGCGAGGCCGGTTGGGCACGAGCGGCAGTCTTCGGCTTGGAGCGGACGGGATCGGAGAAGAACGACAGCCAGCGCCACTGGAACTTGACGCAGGAACAGCGCGCACAGTCCGTGCCGCGCCGGTAGTGCTGGTGCTCGTGCTTGGGATGTCCGCAACGGCAGTTCATGTTGGGCATCATATATCCTGAACAGACGAGCCAATTAGTTCGAATGTTTGCGAAAGTGTGAAGTTATGGCTTTCGAAGCAAAACAAATACCTTGAACAAGACAGCGCCGCATGCGGCGCTGTCCCGGACCGTACATGCACGACCCGGAACATACGGTTCATATGTCAATTACTCGGGGGCGTGGGTAGCGTAAAGGTCGTCTCGGAGTGACCGTCCTTCAGGACTGTGGCTGTGCCTCGGTAAACAGCGATCTGACTCGATGCTTCCGTTGGCGCCGGCACCGTGGCGTCGAACTTGCCCGCAGGGTTGAGCTTAACCTTGGCGATCACCTTTTCGCTGGAGCAGGTCACGCGCAGCAGAATCTTCACGACCGCGCCGGCCTTGAAGCTGCCGGTGACGTAACCAGAGAGCAGGACATGCGCGCCCGAGTGCGTCGCGCTCGTCATGTACATGCGGCGGTCGAGCTTCAGGTTGAGCGAGTGCAGCGAGCCCACGATCGCTTCGTAGCGAGCGAGATTCGATTCACGGATTTTCCCGGGCGGTAGTGGTGCGCTCGCGCTGAATGTGCCGTCGGCGGCGATCATCGCGGTCGCGACTACCTTGTGGGTGGCCAGGAACTTGATGCTCACGCGCTTGCCAGCGAGCACCAGTCGTGCCGCTCCGGTGATCTCCACGTGCGAGCCTTGCTGGACCACGTTGATCAGGGCTACTTGGGCTGTGGTGCAGGCCAGGGCGGGGGAGACTTTGGGCGCGGTAGTGGGCCCAAGGACCGGAGATTTCATCGGTTCAGTCCCGGATGTGGTCGGGCCTGGCGTCGTGCCCGGCGTCGTGGTGCCAGCACCCGGCCCCGTCGTTTTGAGGATTTCGCCCCTACCGGCAGCAGTCGTGAATGTCGCATCATCGCCGGGCACGGAGATCGTCGCTCCGGCCTCGTCGTAGTCGGCCACGATTCGATAGTGGTAGGTGGTGCCGGAAGTAAGACCGGAGAGTTCCTGGGACTCGGCGTGTCCGGCGTGGTCGCCGCCGACGCTCGGATCGGACGTGGGCTGGTTGGCGCCGTAGGCGGTCGTCGTGCCGTATTCGAAGTGGTAGCCGATCGGGCGCCCTTGTGGATTGACGGAGCCGGCGACGGTGTCCGATTCGGCGGTCGGCGTGCCAGCAGCGCCGGTGGTGGCAGTGGGAACCGAGCCGTAGACGATACGTACGCGATTGTTGTCCGGGTCGGCGATCAGCACATCTTCGCCGGGCATCATCGCGACTGAGTTTGGCTGCGCGAGCTCCGCCGCGGTGCCAGGTCCACCGTCGCCCAGGAAGCCGGTTTTGCCGTTGCCGGCAATTGTGTAGATGTCACCCGCGGTCATTGCCTGAGCGTAGAATTCGCCTGTCTCTTGCGGCAGAAAGCGCACGGCGTCATCTGCGTGGAAAGGTGAGCCGCTTCCCTCCTGGGCGATCACAAGATCGCCGGCGGCGTCGAATGTGAGGCCGGAGGGAGTGTCAAGCTCGGATTCAGTCGCAGCCCCTTTGTCGCCTGTGTAGCCCTGCGTGCCGTTGCCGGCGATCACCGTGGGAGTGCCAGCGCTCAACCCTGGCTTTCCGAAGTATTCGCCGCTGTGTGCGGGGATCAAGGTGACGGTGCTCTCCCCGAAACTCGTCACCGCTACGTCGCCCTCCGGGTCAACGGCGAGGTCGTTCGCATCCACGCTCGAACTTCCGGGAAGGGTCGTGGGGATCGATGTTCCTGCGGCGAGCTCCTGCACACTGCCGTCGGCGACGAGCAGGTCATTCGCGGCGTCGAATGCGACATCTGAGCCGGTGAGCGAGCCACCTACCGCGTACACGTCTCCGGCGATCATGCTCTGTCCGTAATAGCTCCCGGATTGGGCTGGTACGAAGCAGATGCGACCGGCCTGTGGGTCGGCGATCGCCAGATCACCGCTCGCGTCGAGCGCGATCCCACCGCCGTACTGGAAGAAGTCGAACTTCGCCGAGGTAGCCGATGTACCGCTTGTGCACGCACCGATGCTGCGCGGAATCCCGTCGCCCGCGATCGTGTAGATGTCGCCGCCTGTCATCTGTTGGCCGAAATAGCTGCCGCTTGTAGTGGGAATGAAGCGCACGCGCGAATCAGATCCATCGACGATCGCAACATTCCCGCCGGCGTCGCTCGTGACCCAGTTGGCCCCGCCGAACTGGCTCGTGGCGCCCTCGATGCCGTCGCCGTCATAGCCGTAGGAGCGGTCGCCGGCGACCGTCTCGAGGTCGCCGCTCGTGCGCGAGAGGAGCAGCAGGCCGGCGAGTTCCGATCCGATCACCGCATCGCCGTTCGAGTCGATGCTCACTCCTTCCGGGTAGGGCAATTCCTGGCCGCTCGCCAGTGAGCCGTTCACCGGTTTGGCATTCGCACCGTCTTCGCCGTTGCCGGCGATCCCGTAGATGTCTCCCTCGGTCATCGGCTGGCCGTAGTAGGTCCCGCTGCTTGCCGGCACGAAGCGCGTGCGGTAGTTGCCCCCGTCGCTGATCGCCAAGTCCCTTTGGGAGTCGAACGCGAGGTCTCTGGGCGAGCCAGTCGACGCGTTGGGGGCGTAGCCGCCGTCTCCGAGCCCGCCGCCGTTGCAGTCGTCGTTGTCGCAGTGATCGACGAGCGCATAGCCGGTACCGGCCGTGGGCATCGAGATCCCAAAGTATGCGCCTTCCTTGCTTGACCCGGAATACGTGCCGCTGTTGCTAGCGGGAACGAACTCGACCTCATCACCGTTGGGGCCGAGAAACACGATGTCGCCCGCGGCGTCGATCGCAACGGCTTGATCGTTGATCGAGCCGGATACCGCAAGCGTTGTCTTTTTGGCGCTTTCGATCGAAACAAAGCTGATCACACCGTCATAGGAGTAAGCGAGGTTTCCCTGTGGGCTGAGTGCGACCGCCTCGGCATCGACGGATGGCACTACGTATATGTCCCCGGCGTTCATCTGGACACCGAAGTAGGTGCCGCTGTTCGCCGGCACGAACAACACCACGCCGCGTTCAGCGAGGATCGCCAAGTCGCCGCTGGCGTCAACTGCGACCGAGTCGGCTGGGCCGACGGTTGTCGTGGTCGCCGGTGCGCCTTCGACCGGCGCACCGAAGCCACCGTCGCCGGCGACGACCTGCTCTTCGTCTGTCGTCAGGTCGATGCGGCGCACCACGTTCTGGTAGGAGCCTGCGTAGTAGAGGTAGGGCGTTCCGTCGAGCGTGGCGGTAGCGACGTCACCGCTTCCTCCACCGCCGGCGCCGATCGTGAGGGCGCTCACCGGCCCGAACACCGGCGAGCCCGCGAAGGTCGAGATTGTGCCAGGGCCGGGACCAACGCTTGCGCTTGCCGAGGCCGGGACGAGGGCGCAAGCGAGGAAGGTCGCTATGCAGGCGATCCGGACCATCTGAGACTTGCAGCGCATAACGACCCCCATGAACGACGTTTAAGCATCCGGGAATCCGGGCACAAGCGGCAGACTACTGTCGTGGCGATCTCGATACTGTCAATTGGCCTGTCCGCGACTGAGTCTGATGTTACGGTGCAGCTGAGCGGGAGTTGATCCCGTCTCCTGGCCGATCACGCGGCACCCGTTGCCCGGCGCGAGGGTTGAAAGCCGCGATCGCGCTTGTAGCTACCGACTGATGGGAGAGGAAATGGCACACATCCACAAGGAGATCTCGATCGACGCAAGCCCGGAGGCGGTGTGGGACGCGCTCCGCGACTGGGGCGCCTTGCATGAGCGTCTTGCGCCGGACTTCGTGGTCGACACCAAGCTCGATGGAGCAGACAGAATCGTCACCTTTGCCAATGGCATGGTCGTCCGGGAGGTGCTCGTCGATCTCGATGACGACGCGCGTCGACTTGTGTGGTCGATCGTTGGTGGGCCCTACACCCACCACAATGCTTACGCCCAGGTCTTCCCCGATGGCGAAAGCGCTTGCAGGTTCGTGTGGATTGCCGATCTACTACCCAACGAGCTCGCCGCACCGACCGGCGAGGCGATGCAACAGGGGACGAACGTGGTGAAGCAGACGCTCGAGGCGCAGGCAGTGCGCGGCTAGGCCGCTATCCGCCCCGAAACCGGGAAGGGCGCACTATTGCCCCGAGACCTGGGAGGTGTGCAATCAGTTGCTTTTGGGCGCGCCGCCCATCCCAGCTTCGATCCCGTCCAGTAGCTGGCGCAGGCCCTCCTCGAAGCGCTCGGGCTGGGAGATGATCTGCATCACGCGGCGCGTGCCATCGGCGACGTTGTCGGTGTGCAGCTCGTCGGCGATCAGTGAGCGATGTGGGGGTAGGCGCCGCTCTCAAGCTCACGCTCGAACAGCTCGAGCGAATCGCCTTCCTGATCGTCTTCCCGCTCACGTTCATCGCCTCGACGTTCGTCCCGGTCGCCGGTCTACCGACCGGCCTGCGCCAGTTCGCCGAATACAACCCAATCAGCTGCTGGGCGGCCGCGATCCGCACGTTGTTCGGCAACCCCACGGCGATTCCAAGCGCCGCCGCGTGGCCGCTTCAGCATCCGGTCGTCTCCTCGGTGCTCTGGTGCCTGGCGCTACTCGCCGTCGTGGTACCGGCAACACCGCGCGCCTATCGCTGGCGCACGACCGGCTAGGTCCGGCGCACGACCGGCCAGGGCGCCGGTCGTGCTCGGCCTGCGCTACCCGGCCGAAGGAGTCTCGACTTCGTCGAGCTCGCGCCGCAGCTCCTGCTTGAGTTCCTCGCCGTTGGCATCGATCTCCTTCTCGATCGACCTCTCGGCGTGCTGCAGCGCCTTGTCGAGCTGCTCTTCCAGACGAGACTCGCCGATCACGACCAGTGCTGCCTCGCCGTTCTCCAGCAGCTCGCCAAGCTCTTTGGCATCGCCGCGCGAGATGCCCTTGCGCAGGTGGCCACCGACGCCACCGACGACACCTCCGACCGCGGCCGCGCCGATGATCGACGGTGGAAACAAGACCCCGACGAGCGCACCGACCGCGATGCCGCCCCAAGCGCCGTGCTGAGTGGGCTTCTCGTGCTTGCCGACATGAACTTTGCCCTCTGAGTCCTTGCTGATCAGAGCAACGTCGTAGGTGCCGACGAGCTTGGCTCGGTGCAGCTCGATCAGGCTGTCGTAGTCGGCCAGCGCGTCCGCCTGGTTGGCATATGTCGCTGCATAGATGAAAACAGGCTTGTCGCTCATCGCATCTCGCTTTTCTCTGTCGCTTGTTCGAGCGGCGCGTATGTGTGTCGCTCGCGGTTGGGTTCGAGCACGTGGCCTGTCTATTAGTAGGGATGACCGTCGCTCAATAGGCGAGTCAACCAGTCGAGCAAACGGTCGCCATCCGTAAAAAGCCACTCTGTGGTGGCTTCACGTGTGTGAAGCCGTCGTCTGCGTGCTCATTCGAGCAGGCCGGCGACGAGCGCCACGAAATCTCCATATAGGCGTGTGTTGACCTCGCCGGGCTGGTTGAGCGCCTCGACGGCGAGACCGATGCCAAGTGCGCGTAGGATCAGTGCCAGGTCGGCGGCCGGTAGCGGAAGGGCGCTATTCGACAGCGCCTCGCGGCTGCTCAGCTGGCGCTCGATCTCCAAGCGCAGGGCAGCCATGCGCTGCCCGAGTTGCTCGCTGAGGTGCGGGTTGCGCGCCGCGTGGATCATGAACTCCAGGTGCAAGAGGAAGGTGTCGCGGTCGCCGGCGAAGCGTTGCATCCACTGGTCTGCGCCGGCGCGCGCACGCTCGGCAAAGGATCCTTCAATCTCCGCGGCACGGGCGACCTCTTGTACGCGCTCACTCATGTACTGCTCGAAGACGGCCAGAAACAGATCCTCCTTGCCGACAAAGTTGGAGTAGACAGCTCCGTGGGAGTAGCCGGCCTCCTCGGCGATCTCCTCGATCGTGGCTGCCTGAAAGCCACGTTGCGCGAACACGCTCGCGGCGGCCTCGATTAGTTGCGCACGGGTTTGCTCTTGCTTGGCCGCACGAGTCAGCCGCGGCGGGGCGATCTGTTGCGCGCTGGCCGATTGCGCGCGAGTGCGCGGCGCACCAGTCGGCTGGCTGGCAGGTACTCGTGTAGACGGTGCATGCTTGTCGCCCTTGTCTGTGCTCGCCACGATCGGATGATGACAGCAACTCAGATTATGAGTATCATCTGAAATACCAAAAGACTCATCGCCCCCTGCGCAAACGGAAGGACCACGACATGCCAGACATAAAGCCGTTGCTCGCCGAGCAGGCCCACTACTACCGCGAACGAGCCGGCGAGTACGACGACTGGTGGCTGCGCCGCGGCCGCTACGATCACGGCCCGGAGACGAACGCACGTTGGTTCTCTGACGCCGCCGAAGTACAGGCCGCGCTCGATCGGTTTGAGCCGAGCGGTGAGGTGTTGGAGCTGGCCTGCGGGACGGGCCTGTGGACGGAGCGTTTGGCAGCGCACGCCGACCGCGTGACAGCGATCGATGGCTCGTCGGAGATGCTCGAGCTGTGTCGGGCGCGTGTGGGTGAGAAGGGTGTCGATTACGTTCAGGCCGACCTTTTCGAGTGGGAGCCGCAGCGGACCTACGACGTGTGCTTCTTCAGCTTCTGGCTCTCGCATGTGCCCGACGAGCGCTTCGACGCTTTCTGGGAGAAAGTCAGACGTGCCCTGACGCCGAATGGTCGGGTCTTCTTCGTCGACAGCTCACGCCACGATCTGGCATCGGCGGTCGACCACAGGCTCTCCGCACCAGAGGACCCGACGATGCTGCGTCGGCTTGCCGACGGGCGCGAGTACCGCATCGTCAAGCAGTTCTATGAGCCAGGCGGATTGCAGGCACGGCTCGCCGGGCTTGGCTGGAGCGTTGAGGTCGAGACGACTCGTGAGTTCTTTATCTACGGGCAGGGGCCGCCGGAAGAATAAATAGTAGAAAAATCGTTTAGGAGATTATCCGTATAAACGCCTATACTTATAGGCGTGATCTTCCAGACGCCTAAAGTCGGCAGCACGCTCGCGCGCAAGCTCGGCGATCTCGATGAGTTGCGCCGGCGCCTCGGCGATCAGGCCGGCGTTGCCGGTCTGTGGCTGGGCAGTCTGCGACGGCAATGGCGCGCGTCCTCGGCGACAAGCTCGATCGAAATCGAGGGCTTCAAGGTTTCCGCCGAGGAAGCGATTGCGGTTGCAAGCGGCAACGAGCCTACAGATCCCCACGGTGAGGACTCCATGGCCCTGTCGTGTTACGCAAGGGCCATGGATCACGTGGGTGTGATGTCTGAGGACCCGTATTTCCGCTGGGTTGAGCGTGCCGTATTGGACTTGCACTTCGACGCGTGTTACTTCCAGAAGGATAGGGACCCTGGGCAGTATCGCCGCAGCGGCATCGAGGTAACCAACCCCGGTGGAGGTCCCTCGGCGTACGTCGGGCCGCCTTATGAGCAAGTACCAAAGCTCATGCGCGAGGTGATCGCCTGGCTGGATCGTGGGGATCTCGCCGCGCACGTTGCCGTCCGCGCCGCCATGGCCCATCTGCATCTGGTTTCTGTGCATCCATTCAGCGACGGCAATGGCCGGATTTCACGCATCGTGCAGTCGCTTGTGCTGGCCCGCGGAGGCTTGCTAGCGCCCGAGTTCGTCTCAATCGAGGAGTACCTCGGCCGTAACACCGACAGGTATTACGCGACTCTGCAAAGAGTTCAGGGCGGCAGCTACCGGCCTGAGCGTGATGCTGCGCCATGGGTGCGTTTCTGCGTTGACGCTCACATCGAGCAGGCACAACGTCGTCTGGCGCAGATCGCTGAGGCGGGTAAGCGCTGGTCATTCCTTGAGGGGCTCGTCGAGCAGCACGGATGGCCCGACCGGCTTGTCGTCGCACTCGAGCAAAGCCTCTTTCATGGAGCCGACCGGGCTTCCTATGCGGTCGAGGCTGAGGTCTCGCAGCAGACAGCGAGCAATGACCTAAGGCGGTTGCGCGATGCTGGGCTGGTCGTCCAGCAGGGGAACGGTCGCAGCACGAGGTATTTGGCCAGCAAGAGACTGCGAAGCGACCTCAGCTCGCATCTGTAGACATGATCCGTTTTAGACGGGCTCTGAGATCACCAGCCGTAGCGCCCCGTCGAAGTTGTCCTGCTCGCGCAGGTGACCATGCTCGGCATCCCATGCGCCGGAGCTGAGTGCGGCGGCGAGCCGCTCTACGATCCGCTGCTCGACGCCCAGATCGAGTAGCGCCCAAACCGATTGAGCACTGCGGACCTTAGGGTCCAGGAGTGCCTCGGGCCGCTTCCAAAACGCCTCGAAGAATCCATCGACACAATCGCCCGGAGTAGGAATTCGCTCTACGCGTATGCGTCCGCCCAGGACCTCTGCTACGTAGTCGATCGCGGGGAATCGTGGTAGCTCCTTTTCCACCCCCTCGCCTAGGTATTCCAGCTGCCAGGCAGGCAGAGCGTCGAGCTCGAACGTGAACACGACCACCGGCCCGCGGGACACTCTACGAAGCTCGGCGCGCTGTCAATCGAGCTGAAACTCCCCGTCGCGGTAGATCACGCGCTCCTCGCCGCCGCGCAACTGGGCGGTGACTACCCGGTCGCTGGTGGAGACGATGTCGGTGTGCACGCTCGAGTTGTTGAAGCCGAGTCGGTCCCACTCCTCGCTCTTGACTGCTGAGGGATCGCCGGCGTAGGCGTCCTGGTAGGAGCGCCCGAGAGCAATGTGAGTGTTGCCGAACGGTCCGCCGACGTTCTCGTCGTAGAGCGTGTGCGCCATGAAGCGAGTGATCCGTGAAAAGCGTTTGTCGGTGAGTGAGAACTCCCCGACCTTGTCGGCCCCCTCGGTGGCGATCATCTCGGTCAGGATGCGCTCGTTCTCATCGGCGCTTGCCTCGGTCACGCGCCCATCGGCGAAGGCAAGACGGATGCCCTTTACGAGATTCCCATACCGGTAGAGCGGTTGGTTGAAGCGGATCCAGCCTTCGGTCCCGCGCCAATCGGGGCTGGTGAAGATCTCAAAGCTGGGGATGTTGCGTCCGCGCCCGCCCAGCCAGCGTCGCTGTTCGCCGACGCTCACCCAAAGATCGACGTCCTCGCCAAGCACATGGACGCGCTCGATGTCCAGCGCATCCAGACGCTCTCTGGTCTCATCCAACCGCTGTCCGATCTCGCGCCAGCGCGCGATCGGGTCCTCCATGTCAAGGAAACAAGCGTGGACGATCTGCTCCCAGTACTCCTCGATGCTCAGCTGGGCCTCGGCGGCCATCGCCGGCGTCCCATACAGGCCGAGTGTCCAGCTGAAGCGACCGGCGTTCTCCTTCTCCGAGCGCCAGTCGAGTAGGGGACGCATCGCCTCACTACGGCGCATAATGCGCCCCGGGTCGACCGACTCCAGCGCATGCGGATCGCTGTCGGCCAGGACCGAGACCTGATGATCCATTTCGTCGATCAGCCCGCGCATGTACTTGGCGGGGAAATAGTCGAGTTGGGCGTCGCCGGCACCGTCGAAGAAATCGCGCGAGAAATTTGTGCGTCGGTCATCGTCGGGCTCGTAGGCACCGATCACATGCCCGCCTGCGCGCCAAATGGCCTTGCGCAGCTCCGCGTACAGCGGCTTTGAGCTTTCCGGTGCGGCGACGCGCACCACCTCGCCAGGTTGCACGCCGGTCCCGCCACCAAGGGCGAAGTCGATCAAAACCGAGGCGTATCGTTCGAGAATCTCTTTGGGTGGGATGTAGGTCATGCGCTGACCTTACCCTTCGAGCGACTCAGATAGCTCGAGCCAAGTGGTCTCCAGCCGTTCGCGCTCGGCGAGGAGCTGCTCCAGATCGTCCTGCAGCTCGGCGAGGCGGGCATGGTCGGTGGCGCTTGCCTGCATCTGCTTAGCCAGACCGCTCTCGCGTTCGGCCAGCTTCTCGATCGAGCGTTCCAAGCGCTTGACCTCGAGTTCCTCACGATGGCTGTCCTTGCGCGCGGCACGGGTCGCTGCCCCCGGAGACTGACGGCGCTCCTGCGATGCGGACGCCGGCTGACGATCCTCGGGTGAGTGGCGCTCCTTCAGGTACTGGTCGATCCCGCCGGGAACGTGGCGCAATCCGCCGCCGGCGGTGATCGCGTACACGTCGTCGCACACTCGCTCCACGAAGTAACGGTCGTGGCTGACCACAATGAGCGTGCCAGGCCAGCCGTCGAGCAGATCCTCAAGCGCAGTCAGAGTGTCAATATCGAGGTCGTTCGTGGGCTCGTCCAACAGCAGCACATTGGGTCCACCCATCAACAGCCGCATCAGCCCCAGACGCCGTCGCTCGCCACCGGATAGGTCCTGGACGAGCGTACGCGACTTCTCGCCACGAAAGCCAAAGCGATCGCAAAGTAGTGAGGCGGTTATCTCGCGCCCGTCGCTCAGCACCGCGTTGCTACGCACCTCCTCGAGGGACTCGAGCACGCGCAAGTGCCTTGGGATCTCGACCGTGTCCTGTGAGAGGTGAGCAATTCGTACCGTCGTGCCGCGCTCGACTCGACCGGAGCTCGGGTTGAGCTCGCCGGCGAGCAGCTTCACAAGCGATGTCTTACCTGACCCGTTCACGCCCACAAGCGCGACCCTGTCGCCTGGCCCCAATCGCCATGTGAGCTTGTGCAGGACCTCGCGCTCGCCGAGCCTCAGCGACACTTGCTCGGCGTCGAGTACCTTGTCGCCCAAGCGCGCGCCGGCAAAGCGCAGAAGCTCGGCACGGTCGCGTGCCGGTGGCTCGTCGGCGATCAAGGCGTTGGCGGCCTCGATGCGGAACTTCGGCTTGGTCGTGCGCGCTGGCGGACCGCGCCGCAACCACGCAAGCTCCTTGCGTATCAGCTGCTGGCGCCTGCTCTCTTTCGCGCTCTCCTGGCGGTCGCGCTCAGCCCGCGCGAGCACATATGCGGCGTAGCCGCCTTCGTACTGGTGGATGGCGCCGTCGGCAACCTCCCAGGTGGCGGTGCACACGGCGTCCAGGAACCAGCGGTCATGCGTCACCACCAACATCGACCCACGTCGCTGAGCGAGATGACGGGCGAGCCAGTCCACCCCTTCGACGTCCAGATGATTGGTCGGCTCGTCTAGCAACAGCAGCTCAGGTGGATCGAGCAGCAGACGCGCGAGAGCGATGCGCCGGCGCTCGCCGCCCGAGAGACCTGCAATCGGGGTGTCCATGCCCGCGGGAAAGCGTTTCAGTTCTACGCCACCCATGAGCCCATCGAGCACGCCACGGAATGCCCTGTCCGCGGCCCACTCGTGACCTGCGCGCCTGCCAACGAGCGCCTCGCCTAGCGTTGCGTGTGCGTCGAGCTCGTCCTGTTGGCCGAGTAGCGCCACACCAACGTTTCCGGCGCGCGTGAGCGCGCCTGCGTCGGGCTGCTCCAGGCCGGCCATCAGCTGCAGCAGCGTGGACTTGCCGCCGCCGTTCTGCCCAACAATGCCGATGCGCTCGCCTGTCGAGACCCCAAGCGTGATGTCTCGCAGCACCGAGCGACTGCCGTAGCCCTTGTCGACGTCCTTCAGGTTGAGCAGATTACGAGGCGTGGGCATCCTCGCATCCTGGCGCATCGCTGCTCGTCGCGGTTTGGCCGATGGTCGCGCCCGATGGTCTGGTGGGGCGAAGCCAGGCCCGGCGACGATCTGGATCGGGCGAGTCTGGACCCTGGAGGAGATTGGCACGACGCGATAGTGCGTCGCATGGCCTTCGCACCGTCTGCACGTCACCCATTGCACGCCAGGGACCTGGCTGACGCGCGTTACTTCGAACCGTTTGCAGTCCCATGCGGCCACGAGCGCATCGTCCGGGCGCTGACATAGTACCCCCTGACACCACGACATCCCTGATAGCTGTAAGGCTGGGTGCCGTGAGTGATTCAACTTTGACGAAGACGGCCGTCGCTGGTGCTCAGGTGATCTTGCTGACGTTGGCTGCAGGCCAATTCCTGATGGCGCTCGACAGCTCGGTGATGAACGTCTCAATCGCGACCGTCGCGGAGGACGTCGGTACTACGGTCACCGGGATCCAGGGTGCGATCACCGCCTACACGCTCGTGATGGCGATGCTGATGATCCCCGGGGCGAAGATCGGCGCGCTGATCGGCCGCAAGCGCGCGTTCATGATCGGCTGCGTCATCTACGGCTGCGGCTCGTTCACGACCGCTCTCTCCCAGAGCCTGCCGGTGCTCCTGTTCGGTTGGTCTTTCCTTGAGGGCGTCGGCGCAGCGCTGATCCTGCCGTCGATCGTCGCGCTGGTTGCGGGCAACTTCCCGGCTGAGCGTCGTCCCGCCGCCTATGGCTTGGTGGCTGCCGCCGGGGCGATCGCGATCGCTGTCGGTCCGCTTGTCGGTGGGCTTGCGACGACCTATGCATCCTGGCGCTGGGTCTTTGCCGGTGAGGTCATGCTCGTGGCGGTCATCTTGGTGCTGGCACGTCGTGCCGAGGACGCCCCTCCCGACCGCCGACCGAAGATCGACTTGATCGGCGCGTTTCTTTGCGCAGCCGGCCTCGGCGTGTTCGTCTTCGGCGTGCTGAAGTCCGGCTCTTGGGGCTGGGTGGTATCGAAGTCGGGTGCGCCGCAGTGGTTTGGGATGTCGCCCGTGCCGTGGCTGATGGTGGCCGGGCTCTTGCTGGTGTGGTCGTTTCTGCACTGGGAGGGCCGGCTGGTCGCGAACAGCAAGGAGCCGCTCGTCGATCCGCAGCTATTGCGCAACGAGCAGCTCCGCGGCGGGTTGATCATGTTCTTCTTCCAGTACCTCCTGATGATGGGGGTTTTCTTCCTGATCCCGCTCTACTTGTCGGTGGCACTAGGACTGTCGGCGATAGACACCGGGGTTCGGATCATGCCCATGTCCCTGACCCTGCTGGCGGCGGCGCTGGGAGTGCCGCGGCTCCTCCCGGACGTCTCCCCGCGCCTGGTTGTACGCGTCGGGATCCTCTTGATGCTGCTCGGGTTGCTGGTGCTGCTGGCGGCAATCGATATCAACGCGGGGGCCGAGATCGTGACCGTTCCGCTGCTGCTCGTCGGACTTGGTATCGGTGCGTTGGCATCCCAGCTCGGCGCCGTGACGGTCTCGGCCGTGCCTGACGAGCAGAGCTCGGAGGTGGGGGGCGTGCAGAACACGGTGACCAACCTCGGCGCCTCGCTGGGCACGGCACTCGCGGGCTCGATCCTGGTCGCCGTGCTGACGGCATCGTTTCTGACACATATCGAGATGAACAGCGCGGTCCCGCAAAGCGTCAAGGACAAGGTGAACACCGAGCTGTCAGCCGGCATCCCGTTCACGTCCGACAAGCAGCTCCAGGCCGCCGCCAAGCAAGCGGGCGCGAGTAGCGAGGTGACGCAGGCGGCACTCGACGCCAACGCCCAAGCTCGCCTCGACGGGCTCCGTGCCGGCCTCACGGTCCTGATCCTAATCGCGGCCCTCGCGCTTTTCTTCGTCGGGCGAATGCCGACGCGACAACCCGGTTCCGAGCCGGAACACCGTCATCGAGCCTGAGAGCCTTGAGGCAGGCTCTTGGTCTCCTGCGAGCAGCGCGACAGGTAGAGAGCCCACCAATGCCTGCTTCCCGGAAAGGCCCAAGGCTTTCGCGTCCGCGACCTGGAGAAGGCAAAGGTTTGGCTCGCGGAGGACGAAGCCTAGCGGGCACACGCGGGGCCGCCTGCTGGTGAGCCACCCACTCTGATTATTCAGCAGTGGAACGCGGCTGTGGCGCGCCGTTTTATGACGCACATCACCCACAAGCACCGCCTACTTTCGGCTACGGCAATCTACTGAAAAGGCTCGGATAATTACTGATGCAGTTCGGTCTGCTCGGATTACAGTTTGGAGGATCGATCAGCAAAACTGAGTCTTGAACAAAGGAGCTCCGCATGGCAGATCAAGGGGACATAACCCCCATGCGAACGCGGGACACGAGCGCTGGGGTCGAAGGCAGCGGCTGGCTTTTGTTTGCTTCGATCATGATCGCGATCGCCGGCGTCCTGAACATTATCTGGGGGATCGCGGCGATCAGCAACTCGAAGTTCTTCACCCAGAACGCAACCTACATCTTGAGTGGCCTCAACACATGGGGCTGGATTGTGTTGATCATCGGGGTACTCGAGCTGTTCGCTGCGTATTCGATCTTGGTCGGCGGTCAGTATGGCCGATGGTTGGGCATTGTTGTGGTGAGTATTAACTCGATCGCGGCCTTGATGTCGATCCCTGCCTACCCGTTCTGGTCGCTGTGCGTGTTCGCGATCGACATTCTGATCATCTACGGGCTGGCCGCCTACGGCGGACGGCACAAGGACGTCATCTGAGCGGCCGACACTCAGAAGAAGCAGCCCCAGCATGGCGAGCGCTGAGAAACTGGCCTCACAATGCATGCTGAGCATGGCGGCTTGGCGCAACCGGCTCGTGACGATGCAGACACCCGCCATAACGAAGGGAGAGCCTGATGGACATCTTCGAGGTCAAGCAGAAGGAGACCGTTAGTCGGGAGGAAGTCGCGGAGCGCCTACGGCTCCTCGCCGACATGCTCGCTCGTAACAACGACTTGGAGTTTGACCGTGGTGGAATGCATTTCACTGTTCATGTCCCCGATCAGCTCCAGCTCAAGGTCGAGCTAGAGGTAGAGACCGACGAGCGCGAGCTCGAGATCGAGCTGAAATGGTGATCGCTCGCGATTGCCGCGCTCCAGCCTATGGCGCCCTCGGGCGGAATGGCTGTGATGGCTCAACCGCTACTGCATGCGTCGCCATCCAGGATGAGATTTGTCCAGTTGCGCCTCGGCTTTAGAGGAGCTTTTCCACGCCGCCGATCGCCGCGCTCCCAAGTATCACCTCGAGCGCGATGCCCGTGACCCCCACGACGAGCGCCGCGAGGATCACAAGGAAGTCCTCGAGCAACATGCCCAGCGACAGCAGAACGACACCGAGCGCCGGCAGCGTGTCAAGGCCCGTGAAAGGCGGGGCGAGGAACGCGGCCAAAGATCCTCCAATCACCAGCAGCCCGAAGACGATGCTGCTCAAGCGGTGGTCGAACAGAAAGCGCAAGCGAGGCCGGGAAAACCGCTCGAGCCAACGGATCACCTTCATCAAAGCCGCGATGAAGCGCTGCTGCTTCTCCCCGGCCAGCTCGAGCCGTTGCCAGCGCTGTGGCAACCAGATCTGCTCGCGCCCGACTATCAGCTCGAGTGCGAGCAGCATCGCGATGATCTCGAACACGTGCGTGGCCCCGCCGGTCGGCAGTGGCAGCGCCGGAACACCAAGCAGGATCACGAAGAGAATCGCGAAGCTCTTCTCCTCGAACAGCTCAATTAGGCTTCCGAGCGTCTTCTCGCCGTCGCCCGTCAGCCAGCGCTCCAGCTCACCGCTTATCTTTCCGGGCTGCGGACTTGCCCCATCCTTGGGAGCGCCCAGTGGACCCATGGCTAGGGCGCCGCTGGCACGACGACCACCGGACTGTCTCCCTGCGGCAGGTCGGCCGACTGGAAACCAGGCGCCTCCAGGCGCTCGACGTGGTCCATCAGTCCCAGGAACTCCTCCGCGTCATCCAGGAAGCCGATGCGCGGAGTGCGGTAGTGCATCGGCACGACCCACTTCGGCGCAAGGCGCTCGACGATCGCCTTGGCGCCGCTCGCTCCGATTGTCGGCCCGGCACCGACCGGCAGGATGATCAGGTCGACCTCGCCGATCGCCTCTGCCTGCTCGGGGCGCAACTCGCTCTGGCCGAAGTCGCCAAAGTGTGCGACCCGCACACCATCGAGCGTGAACACGAAGATCGTGTTCGGCCCGCGCTGCGTACCTGCGGCTTCGTCGTGCTCTGAGGCGACAGCCACAACCTCGCCGATCGGTGACTCCAGCCGGCCCGCGGTCGAGCGCAAGGTGACAGGCTCGCCGGAAATCGCCTCCACGCCGTTGTGGTCGAGATGCTCATGGGTGACGAGCAGCAGGTCCACTCCATCGACGGAGATCGCGGGATAGTCGAACTGAATGCCGCGCTCAACCATCGGCGAGAGATCGCCGAAGGGATCGATGAACACCTTGGCCTCAGGTGCTGTCAAGGCGAAGGCTGACTGACCAAACCACTCAACGTGCATGCTGCTCCTCCAGTGCTCGGATTTTCTCAGGTGTAACTTTCTCGGGGGACGGTTCCTCGACGTGTTGGTAGCGACCGCCACGCAACATAGATGCGCCGGCTGCGATCAGGCAGGCGACGATCGCAAACAGGAAGGCCGCGTGCAGGCCGTCGCGGAACGGCCCAGAGATCAGGTGGGGAAAGAAGGCATGGCCGGTGAGGACCGCCTGAGCGTGCGCGCTCAACCCGCTCAACGCGTGGGACCCCACAAGCTGCTGGATCGGGTTGTAACCGAGGAAGGCGGCGAACAGGATCGAGATCGGTGGCGCATGCGCAACGCGTCCCGCGACTTCCGCGGACAGCCCATGGGCCTGTAGCCCAGTCTGTGCGGCCGCCGGCAGGCTGGAGGCCAGGCCGATGATCAGCAGCGTGAAGAAGATCCCAACCGAAAGCACCTGCGCCGAGTTCTGGAAGGTCTGATTCATACCGCCGCCGGCGCCGCGGTCACCGGGAGGCAGGCTGTTCATCACGGCCGCGCGGTTGGGCGAGGCGAACATTCCCATCGAGATGCCGGTTAGCAACAGTACCAGCGCGAACACCCAGTAATTGAAGTCGGTCGGCAATAGCATCATCAGGCCGAAGCTGAACGCCGCGCCGAGCATTCCCCCAGTGGCAAACCAGCGCGCGCCGTAGCGGTCTGACAGGTAGCCAGAGGTAGGCCCAGCAACAAGCATCCCCAGCGTCAGCGGCAGCATGTAGATGCCCGCCCAAAGCGGCGTCTCGGTGAAGGAATAGCCGTGCAGAGGCAGCCAGATCCCTTGCAGCCAGATGATCAGCATGAACATCAGCCCGCCGCGCGAGATCGCCGAGAGGAACGTTGAAAGCGTCCCGAAGGTGAAGGCGCGGATGCGAAACAGGGCGAGGCGGAACATTGGCTCGGCGACGCGCTTCTCCACCACCACGAACGCCGTCAGTGAGACGAGCGCGGCCGCCAGGAGCGCAAGCACGCGCGGCGAGCCCCAGCCGGTCGCATGCCCGTTATAGGGACGAATCCCATAGGTGACCGCGACCATTACGAGCACCAGCCCAAGCGCGAAAGTCACGTTGCCCCACCAGTCGATCGAGGAACGTTTCGGCTCGCTGCGCTCCTCGAGCTTCAGGTAAGCCCACACCGTTGCGAACAGGCCGACCGGAACCGAGATCAAGAACACCAGTCGCCAGTTGATCGGGGCGAGTAGCCCGCCGAGGATCAGACCAACAAACATGCCGCTGACACCGACGATGTTGTTGATGCCCAGCGCCATCCCGCGCTGGTGGACAGGAAAAGCGTCGGTGATGATCGCGGCCGCGTTGGCGAGCAGACACGCACCGCCAACCCCCTGCACGATGCGAAATACGATCAGGTAGTCCGCGCCGGCTCGACCGGTCATCCAGTCGACCGCCAACAGCAACGAGGCGATCGTGTAGATGACAAAGCCGAGGTTGTAGATCTTCACGCGCCCGAACATGTCGCCGAGGCGCCCGAGGCTCACGATCAAGACGCTCGAGACGACCAGGTAGCCGAGAATCATCCACAGCAGATAGAAACTGTTGGCCGGCTCCAGCGGATCGAGTTTGATGCCACGAAAGATGTCGGGCATCGCGATCAATGTGATCGAAGCGTCGAGCGTCGCCAGCAGCACCGCGAGCGTCGTGTTCGAGAGGGCTATCCACTTGTAGCGGTCGGCCTGCGATGGGCTTTGGCGGTGAGCTGGTGTGGGGGAAAGCCGCAAGCCAATGACTCTAGCCACGCAGGCAGTCCCTCGGCGCAAGTGGCTTGGAAGCTTTGGTTTTGGGGTTGATCGCACCTCGACCAAGGGGATGCTGAAGCGACACTCGCAAAGCCCCATGGTGCTAGGTTCAACTCGTCATGGCAGCAGAGCCAGCATCACAGGCCGAGCCCCCGCAGCCGCCGTCGCGCGGGGGGCTGAGCCTACGTATCGTGCTCGCGCTCGTCGTGATCGTTGTGATCGCCGGTGGCGTCGCGCTGCTGACCACCGGGAGCCCAAGTAAGCGCCCGAGCGTGGCCGGCATCCAGGGAGTCTCCTCCACCAAGTACGCAGGTTCGCTCGCCTCGCCGCCCGCTCCCGAGTTCCCTTTGTCGTTGCGCAACTACAAGGGCCAGCCCGTCAACATCGACCGGTACAAGGGCAAGGCGGTGCTGCTCACATTCCTCTACACCCACTGTCCCGACGTGTGTCCGATCATCGCATCCAACTTGGCGGTTGCGCTCAACAAGCTGGGATCGGCCGAGGCGGCAAAGGTGCAGGTGATCGCGGTGTCGGTCGACCCCCGCGGGGACACCCCGGCCGCGGTCGCCGCGTTCCTGCAGCGCCACGACATGACAGGTCGTATGCAATACCTGATCGGCTCGGCCAAAGAACTAGGAGCCGTGTGGAAGGCGTGGGGAGTAGGCGCTGAGCAAGATGCGGAACAGCCACAGCTGGTCAACCACAGCGGCTTGGTGTACGGGATCAGCGCTCAGGGCAAGGTCACGACGCTGTACGCGGCAAGCTTCACCCCGCAGGAAATCGACCACGACGTGCCGCTGCTGGCCTCGAGCTGACCTTCCAAAAAGGACGCTGCCCCTGCCACGCAGGGGGCATGTCGGTTTTGGGAGAATGATCGCGTGACTCTGTGCTCAGCCGGGCCGGGCGCGGTCAGCGTGAGTCAGTGTCGTGTTCACTGCTCGACCGGACCGAGCGCGCCTTCCAAACGCCTGCGTAGCTCCGCCCCGCGACCGGCGCCGACGGCGCGCGCGGCGCGCTCCTCGCTCAGCTCAAAGCCCTGGGCTTGGGCGAAGTCCAGCAGATCCTGGCGTTCCTCGCCCTGCTTTGCGGTGCGCAGGAACAGCCAGCAGAACAGGCACAGCGTGAGAATGCTCTCCTCGATCATCATGATCGCACCGGCGAGATTCTGGTCGGCAATCGGGGAGATGTGCCAGACAGCGTCGCCGTGGATGTAGAACGGGTAGAAGATCGTGCCCGACCACAAAAAGACGTTGCCCAGCACGGTGCCGGTGAGGCGCACTGCGACGATGTAGCCGAGCTTTGCCCCGTTGCCGAACCATCTCGGCATCGGCAGCGGTCCGAACAGGCACATCCACATGTTTATGCCAAAGCCGAGGAACATCGCGTGCTCGAGCGCATGTACGCCAGTGTGGCGCAGCGCCGCTTCGTAGAAGACGGGCAGGTGCCACACGTACAGGTCGATCGCCCAAAGGGGAAAGGCGATCAGGGGATGGGCGAGGATGCGCAGCCGGTCGAACAGCTTGATGCGCAGGATCGGCGCGATCAGCGGTCCGGTCAGGCCGAGCACGATCAGGAGCGCGGCGATGTCGCCCAGCAAGAGGTGCTCGACCATATGCGCGCTCAGCAGTTCCTGACTGTCGCCGCCGAGCGAAGTGAGTGCGACACCGATCGTGATGAAGCCGCCGTAAAAGCAGGCCTGGCGCCAACCTGTGACGGGTCGGCCCGCACGCCCAAGCGTATGCACACGCTTGGCGTAGGCAAGGCCGAGGAGCGCAAGCGGCCCGAGTTGGGCGAGCGCCGCGAATGCGGTCGATGTGGCGAGGACGATGCGCATCAAGATGGAGCCTACGACGTGGAGGCGGGCATCGGGACCGCGCCTAAGGACGACATTCGTCGCATACACTGGCGCGCGCATGCTCACTCCGCGTCGTCTGCTGCCACCCGTCCTCGGCGGCCTGAGCATCGCGGCGCTGGCGTTCCCCCCGGTCGCCTCGGCGCACGGGATCGTGGGCAAGGCGGACCTGCCGATCCCGGTGTGGCTGTTCAGCTGGACCGCGGCGATTGTGCTCGTGGTCTCCTTCGTTGCCCTCTCCACGCTGTGGATGGCGCCGCAGCTGCAGAGCGAGCATCGCAAACGGCTGTTCGTCATGCCTGCTGTGCTCGCGCGTCTGGCCAACCTGATCGGTCTGGCGCTGTTCGCGCTGGTGCTCTACAGCGGCTTCGACGGCACACAGGTATGGTCGGTCAACTTCGACCCGACGTTCATCTATGTGATCTTCTGGGTCGGCTTCCCACTGGCGAGCGTCATCTTTGGCGACATCTTCAGGGCATTTGCCCCGTGGCGCTCGTTTGCGAGTCTGGTCCGTTGGCTGGGCCGCAAGATCGCGCCACAAACCTTTGCAAAGGCGCCGCTGCGCTATCCCGAGCGTCTGGGGATGTGGCCCGCGATTGCGGTGATCGTCGGGTTTGCCTGGATGGAGCTGGTCTACATCTTCCCCGACCGTGACCAGCCCTCGACGCTGGCGGCGCTCTCGCTCGCCTATTTCCTGGCAATGCTCGCCGGGATGGCGCTGTTCGGCGTGGACGACTGGAGCGAGCGGGCCGACGGCTTCGGCGCTTACTTCAACCTGCTCTCACGGATGTCGGTGTTCTGCCAGGACGAGCACCGTGTCGTCTACTCGCGCCGGCCCCTGAGTGGCCTGCCCGACATGCCGATCCGCGCCGGCACGATCGGGCTCGTGTGCGCGGTGATCGGTACCACCACCTTCGACGGCTTCTCAAACGGGGGAATCTGGCGCACCAACGAGCCGAGCCTACAGAACCTGGTCGCCGATCTCGGCTTCAACCAGACGCCGGCGCTTGAGCTGACCTACTCGGTCGGGCTCGTGCTGTGCGTGCTGCTTGTTGCCGGCATCTACCGCTTGGGAATCATCGGCGTGCACAGCGTGAGCACGCGCTTTGACATGCCAGAGCTCAGCCGTACGTTTGCCCACACGCTCGTGCCGATCGGCTTCGCCTATGTGCTGGCCCACTACTTCTCGCTGCTCATCTGGCAGGGTCAGGCGATCGGCGCTCTGGTCTCAGACCCGCTCGGAAACGGCGCCAACTACTTCGGCACGAGCGCCTCTACGATCGACTATACGATCATCTCCTATGCGGCGATCTGGTACGTGCAGGTGGCAGCGCTCGTCGCTGGACACGTCGGCGGCCTCGCGCTCGCGCACGACCGTGCGCTCAGCATCTACCCAAACCAGGAACAGGCGATCCGCTCGCAATACTGGATGCTCGCGGTGATGGTCGCGTTCACGAGCTTCGGCCTGTGGCTGCTATCGGCGGTAGGCACATGAGGCCGCGTCGGATCTTGGCGTTGCTCGCCGTGTTTGCGCTGGCATCCCTGGCGAGCACTCAAGCAGCCGGTGCGGCTACTCAGCAGGGAACGCCAACCGAGAGCGGCAGCCCGATCGAAGACCAGGGCAGTAACTACAACTACCGCTCCTACATCACCTCGGTCACCCCAAAGGTGCCAGGTCTAAGTCTCGAAGTGCTCGAGTTCGCCGACCGCATCCTGATGCGCAACCACACGGGCAAGACCGTCACGATCTATGGCTACAACGGTGAGCCCTATGTGCGTGTGCAGCCAAACGGCACGACCGAAGAGAACGTGCGCTCGCCTGCCGTCTACCTGAATACGAGCTTCTACGCGAACGTCAAGGTCCCGGCGAGCGCAAACGCGAGCTTCCCTCCGAAGTGGGAGGTGATCGATCGCACCGGTCAATTCGAATGGCACGATCATCGAATCCATTACATGAGCCCCGTGACGCCCCCAATTGTCAAGGACAAGAGCAAGCGCACGCTCGTCTTCGACTGGGAAGTGCCGATCTCCGTGGGTACACAGAAGGGCGCGATCCACGGCGAACTGTATTGGGTGCCGGAGAGCTCGAAAACGCCCACCGGAGCGATCATTGCGTTCGTGGCGATCCTTGCGCTGGCGTTGACCTTCGTGCTGGTCGTGCGCCGCCATCGCGCCGGCGAGGCGTGGTAGATTGGGTGACGATGACCGTGCTTGCCTGCATGATGCACTGGTACGTATCTGCGATGTTCGTGGTGCCCGTCGCCGCCGTTGGTGGCTGGAGCTGGTGGAGCACCCGAAACGCGCCGCGCGACGACGGGGATCAGAGCCCGCCCGCGCCGCCCGCTCACGCTCAATGAGCGAAGGTGAGCACACCTACCAGGTCGTCGGCATGACCTGCGAGCACTGCGTCGCGGCTGTTCACGCCGAGGTCGCTGGACTCCCCGGCGTGGGCGCGGTCGAGGTCGATCTCGCCGGTGGCGAGCTGGTCGTGCGCGGCGACGTGCCCGACGAGGCCGTGCGGAGTGCCGTCGAGGCTGCTGGGTACAGCGTCAGCGCAAGCAGTATGAACACTGGCCCAGCGTTGACGTCGGTGGCCGATTCAGCCCAGAACGGCCCACCGAGACTCTGGCCGAACACCCAGTAGCCAAGCGAAACGACGATCCCCACCGCGAGCGCCGGCCGGCGCAGCGGCGTCCATACGCCGAGCGCAACCGCCGCCGAGACGATTGCCAGCACGACGGCGATCGTGGTTCCGTGCGTGTGCGTGTGGTTGCCGACCGAGTTCTGGAACTTCGCCAGCCAGTGCGGCGAGGCTTCGGCCATGCCCTTGATCATTTCCTGAGTCGCGCCCTTTGCGCGGTTGACGTTTGCCAGCCACAGACCGGCGGACATGACCCACAGCACCGACCACGCCCACAGCCCGCCGCGATCACCCAGCGGGCTTGTGTCCGCCGGAGAGATTCTCTGCTCCTTGCTCGTCGGATAGACAAGCAAACCGACGATCGCATAGAGAATCACCGCCCCGGGTGCTCCCATCAGCGGCGAGGGCAGCGTGTTCGAGGTCAGCCCGCCGAAGCCCTCGCCGAACCACCAGACGACAAACGCCCAGGCGAAGGAAACGAGTAGCGCCGGCTTGACCGCCTTCTTGCTGATGATCAGCCCGAGCCCGATCGCGACCTGGATCTCTCCCGCAAGCGTGTTCCACAGCGTGAGGTCGCGCCCATAGAAGTTGGCAAACGTATTCATCGGCCCGCCGATGAACCCCGGCTGACCCTTCGCGGCTGGTGCGAAGACTTCGGTGACGATCGCGTGCGTGTACATGAAGCTCTTGAACTGGAACAGTCCGTCAAGCAGCCAAATCACGCCTAGCGCGATCTGGATGCCGCGCGCGGTGATGAGCGGAGATCGAGAGGACCCTCGATCCTGAGCATCTGGCCCGGGGTGCGGTGTGGGGTGAGCGTCGGGCAGAGCGCTCATGATCGCGCGTGCGCCACCGTGCACACATGGTTGTGAGAATTGGACATGACGGCGACTCCTTTGTCGCTGATCGACCCGGGCCAGGTGTATGCCTGCCGGTGTCTCTTTAGATTCGCCTCGCGGTTTTGCGGGGCCTTGCGCTGAAGGCGGACCGCCGAGGCTTCAGCTTCGGCGAGAGTCCGCGAGCGCAAGCGGCGGAGCACGTCCCGCCAATGCCACCGCAATCAGACGACCTCCGCGTGACACGCGCGCGGGCGAGCGCAACGGTGCAAGCGCACACGCTGGTGTGCTGAGGCGAGGGTTACGCCGGGCAGCACGTCGGATACGCAAGCGCGCGATTGTCGTCTCGCCCGGATACGGACGGGTGAACATCACGACCGCCAGCAACAGTGCGGGGAGCATGATCAGCACGTCGCCTTGCACCGCCCCGAACTCGCCGGCGAGGGCAAGTGCGGCGAGTGCGATCAGGAGGAACGCCAACGACGTGCGCCATAGCGAGCGTACGCGTCGTTTGGACGCAGAGCCGAAGCCACTCATCGCGCTGCGATCATAGCCCGTTATCCCTATCTCGGCGTCGATACGGACGGCGTCTTTCCGTTCACGGGGAGAGTGGGACATCGGCTTACGAGCCAGAAACCCTGTGATAAATTCGCGCGGTCATGGGTGGCATGAACATGAGCCTGAATCACGGCGGCGATCACTCGACCTCGATCGGGGGCATGTCGATGAGCGCCGCCCACGGCACAACCAACATCCTGCCGGGATGGTTGGCGGTGATCTGGACGCTCGTGTTCATCGCGATCATCGTGACCCATGTGCGTCACGTGCTCGACAGCGACGGTCAGCGTCGGGTGTGGCATTCCGGGCATGTGCTGATGGCGCTCGGGATGACGTTCATGTTCGCGCCTTCCTCGATCGACTACTTCAACATCCCCGCGGGCTTCTGGCAGCTCGTCTTCGCCAATGGCGCGCTTGCTGCGCTGGCTTGGATGCTCGTTCAAGCGTTGAGTGGTCGCGCGATCAACGTGCTATGGCTGGTGATGGCAATCGACCTCGGAGCGATGGCCTACATGTGGTCGCCAAGCGGCTTCCAGGCTCCGCTCACTTGGATTCTTGTCGCCTACTTCGTCGCGCAGTCGCTGCTGTGGGTGAGCGACCGCATGCGCGACGTCGACCATAAGACGCTGTGGGGCGGCAGCTTCTCGGTCACCCCGGGCGGGGCGGTCACGATCGAGGCGGCAGAGCCGCTCGTCTGCTTCCGCGACCTGCGCGTATCGATGTTCGCGATGACCTTGGGCATGGCGTACATGTTCGCCGCCATGCAGCTTTTGAGCTAGTTGACCGGAACGGCAAACGAGCCGCTGAGGCTGTGGCCCGTCCCGTCGCTGCCGGTGACCTGGAACTTCCACACGCCGCGTGTGAGCTGGGTTTCGGCGATCTGATGTCCCGTGCCGGCCTCGTAGAAGTTGACTTTTGCGTGGGCACCAGTAGCGGAGGTGGCATGCATCGAGAGTGTGTGGAAGCTCGGCCGCGCGCTGCCTGTGCCTTGTAGATAAAGGTGCAGGTTCACGGTGCCAGGTTTGAGCCGTTCGATGTAGACCTCGAGCGTCTCGCCGGCCGGCTCGTGCAACGTCTCCGAGGCGCTGCTCGGGACGGCAAAGGAGTTGGGGTCGGCGAGCACGAGTCCGCCGAGCAGCACGGCCGGGATCGCTGCGGCGGTGGCGATGCTCGCGAAGCGCTGGCGGCGGCTGCGCACCGGCGTCGGCTTGCCGGCGCTACCGAAGCGGCGTAGACGCAGGCTGTTGAGTACGACGGTGATGCTCGACAGGCCCATCGCCACAGCGGCAAGCGCAGGGCTGAGCAGGCCAGTCATCGCCAATGGCAGCGCGATCAGGTTGTAGCCGAACGCCCAGCCGAGGTTCTGCAACACGATCGTGTAGGTCTCGCGCGCGAGCCGCAGCGCACGCGCCACACCGCGCAGGTCGCCGGATAGCACGCTGATGTCGGCCGCCTCGATTGCCGCACCGACGCCGGTGCCCATCGCGATCCCCAGATCGGCCTGAGCAAGCGCAGCCGCGTCGTTCACGCCGTCGCCGACCATGCCCACGCGATGCCCTTCGTGCTGCAGCCGTGCGATCTCATCGAGCTTGCCGCTCGGTGTGACCTCTGCCAGCACGCGCTCGATGCCGACGGCCTGCGCGACCGCCTGTGCGGCACGCAGATTGTCGCCGGTCAGCAGCTCGACGTCGATTCCCATCCTACGCAAGCCCTCGATCGCCGCGTGCGCCTCGGGCTTGACGGTGTCGGCCAGCGCGATCGCGCCGACGATCCGCCTGCCGGCGTGCGTGTCGATGCCGGCAGGTATGCGCTTTTCGGGGCGCGCGGCAAGGGGGGTGTTTGCAGGGTCTTCGTTTTCGAGGCGCGCGGCAAGGGGGATGTCTGTGGGGTCTTCGTTTTCGGGGCGCACCGCAAGAGGGGTGTTCACGGGATCAGCGCTTTCGATCACAATTGCGGTGCGGCCGCTGGACTCCCAGCTCTCCAAGACGGGCGCGAGCTCATGCGAGCGCTCGAGCTCCCGCGGGCGCCCAACCCACGTATCGAAGCCGTCGACGAGCGCGCGTACACCGTGGCCAGGCGTCGAGCGAAACGAGCCCGCGTGTTTTGGCTCCAGGCCACGTTCGCGCGCGGCGGCGACCACAGCCAGGGCGACCGGATGCTCAGAGCCGGCCTCCGCGCTCGCGGCCAGCGCCAGCACCTGCTCGGAGCGCTCGCCCGGCGCCGCCCAGATGTCGGCTACCGACAGTTCTCCGGTGGTGACGGTGCCGGTCTTGTCGAGCACGATCGTGTCGAGCTCCTGGCTGCGCTCGAGGATCTCGCCGCTGCGGATCAGCAACCCAAGGTTGGCGCCGCGTCCGGTGCCGACGAGGATTGCTACGGGCGTCGCCAGACCCAGCGCACAGGGGCAGGCGACAATCAGAACCGCGATCGTTGCGTCCATGCCGCGCTGCAGGTGCATCGAGGCGAACATGCCCTGCAAGTCCTGGCCGGTGAGGACCCAGGCAAGCAAGGTAAGCGCGGCGAGCACGAGCACGCCGGGCACGAAGTAGCGCGCGATCTCATCCGCCAACCTCTGGATCTGTGGCTTGGAGGCCTGTGCGCGCTCTACCAGAGCTACGAGTTGGGAGAGCGCGGTGTCGGCGCCGACCGCCGTCGCGCGCGCGCGCAGCACCCCGTCGACGTTCAGCGTCGCGCCGGTGAGCAGCGCGCCGCTGTCCTTCTCGACCGGAAGTGACTCGCCGGTGAGCATCGACTCGTCCACGGCGGAGGCGCCGTCGATCACGATTCCGTCAACCGGTACTCGATCGCCCGGGCGCACGAGGAACACGTCGCCACGGTGCACCTCCTCGACGGGCACGAGCCGCTCCGGCGCCTGCGGGTCCTCGGGATCGACAAGTCGTGCCTGGGTGGCGCCGAGTCGCGCCAGCTCGCGGACGGCGCGACCGCTGCGGCTGCGCGCCTTGGCCTCGCACCAGCGCGCGATCAGCAGCGCAGCGATGATGATCGCGCCCATGTCGTAGCAGAGCGGCATGTCGAACTTGCCGACAGGCACGCCATGCTCATAGACAGAGTCGGCGGTCAAAAGCAGCACGCTCGAATAGACGAAGCTCGCCAGCGTGCTCAGCGCGATCAGCGTATCCATGTTGGTGGCGCGTACGCGTGCGCGCGCCCACGCAGAGCTCAAGAACGGCAGCCCGCACCAGAACTGCACGGGTATTGCAAGGCCGGCCGTTATCCAGCGGGCGGTCTGGTCGTGCGGATAGGCATACGTCAGGAACGCGATCACCGCGGCAAGTGGGACCGCTACCGCGATACGTCGCAGCAGGCTTGCCTGCTCGCGCGCCTCCCGCTCTTCAAGCGCCTCGAAGACATGTGCCTGCTCGCCTGCGCTCGGCAGGACCGGCGTCGCTCCGTAGCCGGCGGCCTGCACGGCCTCGACCAGTTGCTCGGCGTCCAGCGCACCAGGCTCCAGCTCGATGGTCGCACGCCCGGTCGCGTAATTGACGAGTGCGTCGCTCACGCCTGGCTGCTTGCTGAGTGCGCGCTGTACGCGCGCGGCGCATGACCCGCAGGTCATGCCAGTCACGTCCAGCTCATACAGCTCGTGATCGTTACGCGCATCCGGCTCGGGAGCGCTTGCAAATGAAGGCTTTGCGATAGGGATGGTGCTCATCGGCAGTGAGATCTCCTGCAGCTATACACGACGTCGGTTTCCCCGGAGGGAGCTTGGACTCAGTCCATTTCAGCAGGTCGCGTGCCCGCATCCGATCGGATGGGACCGCCGCCGTCCCGTGGGCAATGCACGGGACGGCGGTACGGGGCTTGTCGGACGGCGTGAGCGGGTTGGAGCGGCGGCTCGATCCTCAGGGCGTCACTTCAACCAGGTCGCGGCCATCGTCGGGGCCGCGTACTCCAACACGCACGCGGTCGTGTCCCAGATCGATGCGTGTGCGTTCGAACGTGGCGCCTCCGGCAACTAACCGCTCGCCGACGATGGCGCTCCAGACGCCTTTCGCGTTCTCGTAGTCGACATAGACAAAGACTTTGTCTCCGGTCAGGTTCAGCACGCTGAGGCCCGCAACATTGCCGATGTCGACGATTACTGTCTGCTCGTCCTTGAGGCGACTCATGGATATCTCCTCTCGATTAGACGGTAGTCGGCCATGGGAGGGTCGGGTCGGGGCTTGGGCTCAGTGGCAAGACGTCGCAGAAGAAGCCGAGTATTTGCGGGTCGGCGTTTGCGATCGTCGTGGCGGTCGCGCTACCGTGCGAGACGGACGAGCTTTCCGATTGGTTGTAGTGACCTTGGATGGAGAACGGTCCCCAACCCACCGATGCACTGGTGCTGAGAGCTTTTTCGATTGTCGTCTGATCCTCGTGTGAGAACTGCGCCGCGATTTGGACGTTGCGTGCGACGAGGATCCCGGTCGGCAGCAACGGCATTACCCCGGCGTTCGCCTCGCCCGGGGTGAAGCTGCCGTTTGAGATGAGTGAGGAGTACAGAGGCGAGGCCTTGCCTAGGCGCCAGGTGTGTGCACGGAAAACGAGCGGGTCGAGCCAGGTGCGCATGATCGTCGCGCGCATCAGATCCATCGATACAGAGATGCCGGTGGTGTCCGAGGAACTGGTCTGCGTGCTCTTGCTGTAGTCGGCTGAAGCCGAGACCCGCCACAGACCCCAGTTCGCGGAGACTCCGCCGCCGGCTTCCACGGCCGAGGACGCCGCCTGATTGGTGACGTCGGTCTGCGTGAAGGTGAAGTTGGTCCAACCCTTCTGTCCGCTGAACCACGAGTAGTCGGGATAGGTTGTCGACGGCTCAAACGGGGCTCCGCCGGGAGGTACGATGCTCGTGTTTTCATAGGCGTTCTGCAGTTGCGACCACCACGTGTTCGGGTCCAGCTGCGAGAGGTTCGTGATAGTCGCCTGTGCCGCCTCGACCTGTCCCTTGGCGCCGAATGTGTTCCAGTTGGAGCGGGCCTGGTTGAGAGCTGTTTGTAGGGCCGCCGGCACCGGCTGTCCCGTGTTTGCTGACGTGGCTTGCGCGGTTTGATACGCGGTGAGCGCGGTCAGGTAGGTGCTCTGGTATTCCATGTACGCGTTGAACGTGGGTGTGGGCTTGCGTTCAGGCGTCATCACCAGCGCCTGTGCTTCGGTGAGCTTTTCCTTCTGGGCCTTTGTGAGGCCGATGTCCGGCAGTTCCTTGCCCGTGAGAACCTGATCGTAAATGCTCGAGATGAAGGTATTGGTCGGGGTGTAGACCCAGTTGGGCTCGGGCACGTTGTCGAGGATCGAGCCCCATATTTGTTGCGCTGAGACGTCGCTTGCAACTTTCAGCGAAGGGTCGAGCAGGATCCCCGGGTTACAGAGGGACAGGTAATTCTGACCGGGCACCCCGGTCGGGGCGCCGACCGATAGTGCCTCGGCGATCTTGCTGTAGAGCCTCTTGAATACCACGATGTTCGGTTCTTCTGCCATTGCTTTATCTGCCTCCTGAGTGGTTGTGGTTGGTGGTTTTGATGTCCCTGTCAGTTGCGCAGGGCACGTGGTCCTCAGCAACATGCATGGCTGAGGCAAGCTGTATGCGTGCGCGCGAAAGGCGCGATCGCACTGTTCCAATCGGAATCTGCAGGGCGCCGGCGGCTGCCTCGTAGGAGCGGTTGTCTAGCAGGCACAACCAGACGACTTCGCGTTGAGTGGGCGGCAGCGTTTGCAATGTGCGCAGCAGCACTTCGATCACCTGTCGACGTTGCACGTAGTCGCTGACATCCTCCGAGCGACCCCGTTGGATATCGCCCAAACTGCGAAGCGCAGCATCGCGTCGCTGCAGCGCCCGGCGTTGGTTGCGCAGCACGTTGCGAGCCACTCCGTAGAGCCAGGGGCCGGCCGGGCGCGAGGCGAAATCGACGTCCCGGCGCCGGCGCCACGCCTCGAGGAATACGATTGCTCGCGCCTCCTCAGCCTGTCCTACGTCACCTGTCCTTCGCAGGCAGAATCCATATACCCGATCGGCATGATGGCGGTAGAGCGAGTCAAACGCCACATGCTCGCCGCGCTCGCGCGCTTGTTTGAGGGGATCCGGGCCTGCCATCGCCCGGTATCTGTCCGCAGTCTATTCAGAGTTCCAAATCCTGGACACGCGACTGGTGCCTGACTAGTGGGAAGGTTGGTATAAAACGAACTTATGTCGCGGTGCGATGCGGCCGCGATGAGTGCCGTGAGGTGGATCGACACATAGGAATCGGCGAAGACGGGCGGCGGCCGTGTGGTCTCCCTAGACGATCTCCAACGATTCTCCAAAGCTGATCTGCACGCGCGCGCCGCCGTCGGGCGCGTTCTCGGCCTCGACACGGCCACCGTGCGCTTCAGCCGCCTGACGCACGATCGCCAGTCCGAGGCCTGAGCCAGGCAGCTTGCGGGCACGGTCGGCGCGATAGAAGCGCTCGAACACATGAGGCAGGTCGGCCTGCTCGAAGCCGGGACCGTGGTCGCGCACGCTGAGCAGGCCGTCGTACAGGTCGACCTCGATCGGCTGCCCGGGTGGGCTCCACTTGCGCGCGTTGTCGAGCAGGTTCGACACGGCGCGATCGATGCGCTCGGCTTCGCCGCGGACTAGCGTCGGCTCGAGGTTCACTTGAAAAATCGCGTCCGAGCGTCGCTGTGCACGGTGTACCGCGTCGCGCACGATCTCATCCAAGGCCACGTCGTGCAACTCGCCCTTAGGCTCGGTGCCGCGCGCCAGCTCGACCACGTCGCCGACGAGCCGCGTGAGCTCGTCAAGCTCGCTGACGATGTCTGCGCGCAGGCTCGCTTGATCCTCGGGCGGCAGCCGCTCGGCGTCGGCCAGCACCTGGATGTTGGCGCGCAGGCTGGCGATCGGCGTGCGCAGCTCGTGGCTGGCGTCGGCCACGAGGTTGCGCTGAGAGTCGACCGAGCGCTGCAGCGCATCAAGCGTGGCGTTGAAGCTGGCGGCAAGTCGCGCCAGCTCGTCGCGGCCGCCGTCGGGCAGACGCTGCGAGAGGTCGAGGCCGCCGGCGAGCGTCTCGGTGCGGCGCGTGAAACGCGCGATCGGGGCGAGCGCGGCACGTGCGACCAGCGCGCCCAGCGCGGCCGCCAACGCGATGCCCACGACGCCGACGATCGCGAGGATTAGCAGCAGCCGGCTCAGCTCGTTGTTGAGCTCGGTGAGCGGGCGTGCGACCAGCACCGCGCCGTGCGCGCCACTACCAAGCGTCAGTACGCGCAGTTGTACACCTTTGACCGTGCGATCGCTCAGAGATCGCCCCCTGCCGTCCCGGGCGATCTGCTTGTCGGCCGCGGTCAATGGGATCGTTGTCGAAGAGCCCTGGCCGGCGGGTACGTGGACCGTCCCGTCCGGTGAGACAAACTGCACGTAGCCAGAGGGTCCGCCGAGCGGCGCCGGCTCGACGCTGTCGGGGAACCCACTCCCTTGGTGCGCGCCGGAGGATTGTTCACTCCCTCCGTGCGAGGACAATCCCCCTTGCGGCGGAGGCACTCCATCCGGCGATGGGACACCAGGAGGGGGAGACTCGCCGGACAGATCGGCCCCGCCTTCGGTTGTCGCGTGGTCGCCTACAGGGACAGGTGCCGCAAACGCCGCCGCGCGCTGGCTCAGCGACTTGTCGACTTCGCTGCGCAGGTCTGAGCGCACCGCGACATACAGGCCGATCGCGGCGACGAGCACAGCCAGCGCGACGGCCAGCCCCGCTACGGCCGAGATGCGCGCGCGCAGAGTCATGTCGTTGGGACGTGGCACCGGCGTCGCTCAATCGTCGGGGCGCGCCCCGAGCGGACACCACCGGTATCGGAACGATCGACATCAGCCACGGCAGCGGCCTTCGGCAGTGTCACGGCTCGCGCAGCACATAGCCGACGCCTCTGACGGTGTGAATCAACGGGCGTGCACCTATTCCCTCCAACTTGCGCCGCAGATAACCGACATACACGCGCAACGCGTTCGACGCTGGGCCGAAGTCATAGCCCCACACGCGGTCATAAATCAGGCTGTGTGGGAGCACGCGCTTCGGGTTGAGCAGCAACAGCTCGAGCAGCTGGTACTCGGTGCGTGTCAGCTCGGTGAAGTGCTCGCCGACCTCGGCGCCGTGACGGGCACTGTCCAGGCGCAGCTCGGCAAAGGAGAGCGCGTCGGGGTCTCCGGCCGAGCCGGTGCGTCGCAAAAGCGCGCGCAGGCGTGCCTTAACCTCCTCGACGTCGAACGGCTTGACGAGGTAATCGTCGGCGCCGGCGTCGAGGCCGTCGATGCGGTCGCTCACCTGCTCGCGTGCTGTGAGGATCAGGACTGCCACGCGGTTTCCGAGCAGGCGCAGGCGGCGACACACCTCCAGGCCGTCGATGCCCGGCAGGCCGATGTCGAGCACGACCGCGTCCGGGACATTCTGAACGACCATCTCGATCGCTCGCTCGCCATCCTCGGCTGTCTGTACCTCATAGCCGCCGAGGGTCAGCGCGCGGCGCAACGCTTCGCGCACCGCCCGGTCGTCCTCTACCACCAAGATCCTCATGGTCTCGATTCTGACGTGCCCGGCCGCGCTTGTGGAGAACTCCTACATTCGCCTTACACGGCTCATAGCTTGCGCTAGTGCGGCTCCCCAAAGCTGTGCACCTGACCAATTCGACCTCGCGTCACCTGTGTCGCCTCCGGTGAGGCGGCGCGGGGTGTGAAACACATCGTCACACCAGAAAGGGAGCTTGCATGTCAACACCTTCGATCAGCGCCCCCACCCGGGTACCAGGCGATCTGGATCGCCTGGCGTCGCGTGCCCGCTCGAGCATTCGTCGTTTGGCTCGCGGCCGCGAGGCCGACCCCGTCTGGTCGCGGCCGCTGCTGTGGCTTGTTGCGGTGCTCGCCGGTGTGCTCACCTTCTGGGGCCTGACTCGCAACGGCTATGCCAACACCTACTACGCCGAGGCGGCGCAGGCTGCCTCGCACAGCTGGAAGGCTTGGCTTACCAACGCGGTTGACACAAGCGGCTCGGACAGCCTCGACAAGGGGCCGCTGTCGAACATGCTGATGGGGCTCTCCGGGCGCCTGTTCGGCTTCTCGACCTTCACGATGCTTGCGCCCGAGGCGCTGTGCGGCATCGGCGCCGTGTTGCTCTTGCACAACACGGTCAAGCGCACGCTCGGCCATCGCGCGGCGATTCTCGCTGCGCTGATGCTGGCACTGACGCCGATCTCCGTGGCGATGAGCCGTTTCAACAATCCCGACGCGCTACTCGTATTGCTGGAGGTGGCGGCCGCTTGGGCGCTTGTGCGCGCGCTGCAGTCTGGGCGCACGCGCGATGTGCTGCTGTCCGGGGTGTTCGTCGGCCTTGCCTTCAACGTCAAGATGCTGCAGGCCTACCTGATCGTGCCCGGCTTGGCGTTGACACTGCTGATCGCCGGGCAGGGAACGATCCGACGGCGTTTCACACAGTTGGTGGCTGGCGGCGCGGCGATGTTCTTCGTGAGTTTTGTGTGGTACGGAACGATGATGTTGATCCCCGCGGTCGATCGGCCTTGGGTGGGCGATACGACCGATAACTCTTGGTTCTCGCTGATCTTCGGCGCCAACGGGCTGAGCCGCGTGTCCGGCGAAGGTGCCGTAACGGGTGCTAGGGGAGGTGGCGTCTTCGGCGGCGCGTCCGGCCCCCTGCGGCTGTTCAACTCGATCGTTGGCGGTCAGATCGCTTGGCTCTTGCCGCTTGCGCTCATCGGCCTAGGACTCGGGCTGTGGACTTATCGGCGCTCGCCGCACACAGACCTGCGCCGCTGCGCCTACCTGCTCTGGGGTGGCTGGGTGTTGGTCTCCTGGGCTGTGTTCAGCTTCTCTGAAGGGCTGTTCCATCCCTATTACACGACCGCGCTGGCGCCCGCGGTCGCGGTGCTTGCCGCTAGCGGGATCGTTGCGCTCTGGGATCGCTCGCGCACTTCTACTGCCTGGGCTGTGTTGCTTTGCGCGGTCGTGATCGGCAGCGCCGCGCTCGCTTCCACGCTGCTCGACCGGGCTACGGGCTTCGTCTCCTTCCTTGCGCCAACGGTGATGGTGCTTGCCGTGCTCTCAGCGGCCGCCATGCTGTTCGTGCGAGCGGCGCCTGCGGTGGGACTGGAGGCTCTCGGCGGCAGGGTCCTCTGGCTTGCTGCGCTGGGCGGCCTGATGGCGCTACTCGCCGGCCCCACCGCCTACTCGATCGCCACAGTCGGCAAGACGCTGAGCGGCGGCAATCCGCTTGCCGGTCCAGCCAGTGCCGAATTGGGCGTCGGCGGTCCTGGCGGTGGTGCTCCTGGAGGTGGCCTTGGGGGAGGGATTGGTTTGCGTGCCGGTGGTCTTCCAGGGCTTGAGGGGCTGCGCCGCCCTGGCGCGGGCGCACCGAGCATGGGCGTGCCGGGCGGTGCTCCCCCGGCCGGGTCGGAAGCGGGCGCCAGTAGCCCACCGAACCTGTTCGGCAACGGCGTGCGTGCCGGGGCCGGCACGAGCGGTGGGCCCAATGCAGCGGGGTCCGCGGATGCTCCACCAGCAGGGGCGTTCGCGGGCGCGAGTATGGGCAGTGGCGTGGGAGCGCGCTTGGGCGCCACTGTGGGCGTTGGTGTGGGCGTTGGCCCCGGTCCCGGCGCCAACGTCAGCAAAGCCCTCATCTCCTACCTGAAGGCCCACCAAGGCAAAGCTACTTACCTCGTCGCCGCGGTCGGCTCCAGTACCGCCGGCCCGATAGCGCTTCAGAGCGGGCGCAACGTAATCAACATGGGCGGCTTCATGGGCTCCGATCCTGCGCCGAGCCTGGCCAAGCTGAAGGACTTCATTGGCTCCGGACAGCTGCACTACGTGCTGCTGAGCAGCGGCGGCGCGGGCGGGGCCTCTAGCGGTCGGGTCGGCAGTGTGTCAGGCGGCGCTTCCGGTGCTCGTTCCGGTCCAGGCGGTCCAGGCGGTCCAGGCGGTGAGGCGTCGGCGGCGACGCGCGCCGCGATCAGCGAACGCGACGAATGGATCGAAAAGCACGGCACGGTCGTGCACGTGTCCGGCGAAAGCTCGAGCGCGGGAGGGATGACGCTGTACTACTTCTCAGGCTCCAAATAGACGCTCGTTCGCCGTCATGGCCGATCGAACCCATGGTCTCGGGTGTAGGCATCTGGGGCCATGGATGAATCGAGTAGGCAGGCCGGCCACCGGCCACCGGCAAGCGCGACGATCCGTGGTCCGCGGTCGTCAGCGACCGTCGCGACGCGCGACCCAAGCGCGCGCCGCGGGTGATGGAGCGATGCGCTTAGACAGGCGCTCGTCGGGAGTCGGCTCGCCCGCGACGGTGCTCAGTGGGATGACACCTGCCCACGTGTCGAGCGCATAGTCCTGCTCGTCGTCCACGGGTGGTCCCACACGCAGCTTCGCCGACGCCTCGTCGAGTGGCAGCGCAAGCACCTGGATCGCCTTCAGCTCTTTCGCTGTTGGTCCGCGTACCTCATCCCAGCGGCCAGGTATCAGTCGCTCGGTGAACGCCTCGATCGCGGTCATCTTCTCGGTCGGCTCGAGGATCGCGCGTGCCCGGCCGAGCACGACCACGGAGCGGTAGTTGACCGAGTGGTGTACCGCCGAGCGAGCAAGCACGAGCCCGTCGAGCAGCGTCACCGTCAGACACATCTGCATGCCGGATGCCAGCGCGCGCACAGTGCGGCTGGCGCTGGAGCCGTGGAAGTAGACCTGCTCACCCACACGGGCGTGTAGCGTCGGCACTACATAGGGCTGCCCGTCCGCCGAGAAACCAAGGTGGGCAACCATCGCCTCGTCGAGAATCGCCTCGACTGTCTCGCGCTCATAATCGCCGCGAGCCGGCATCCGCCGCACCCGCGTGCGGGGTGACGGCGCCCTGGTCGTGGGTGCGGGTTGTTGGGATGCCGGCTTGGTTGTATCTGTGGACTGTTGTCGTTCCTGCACAGTCGTGCGCAAAGACTTTGGGCGTGTGGACATGACCACACTCTACGTATCCTTTGGCTCTGTGAAAAGGACCAAGTTCGTATGAGAATTTAGAGCCAATGGATTTGCATCTCGATATCCCCGAGCTGGCCGGTGGCTCGTTGCGCGCTCGCGTCGAGCAGGCGCTGCGCGACGCGGTGCGCAGTGGACGCCTCGCGCCCGGAAGCCGTTTGCCCTCGACACGCGCCCTCTGCGCCCAGCTCGGTGTCTCGCGCGGTGTGGTGGTGGACGCCTACTCGCAGCTAGCGGCTGAGGGCTACTTGCAAACACGACGCGGGGGCGGTACGAGCGTTGTCGGAATAGCAGTATCGGCTGGGCCGAGCTCAGCGAGCGTCACGCCCGCCGGTGCCGTCCGCCACGATCTCAACCCGTATCGGCCTGCGCTCGACGGCTTTCCAAGAGCGGTCTGGCTGTCTGCGCTGACGCGAGTTCTGCGTAGTGTTCCCGACGAGCGCCTCGCCTATCCCGACCCGGCTGGCACGCCCGAGTTGCGTACCTCGCTCGCCGCTTACCTAGGTCGGGTTCGCGGCGTGCGCGCGACGCCTGAGCAGATCGTGATCACGGGCGGCACGCGTCAGGGCGTCGAGCTGCTTTGGAGTGTGCTCGTCGCCGACGGGGCACGCCGCGTGGCGGTCGAGCAGCCTGGTTGGCGAGGTATGAGCGAGACCGCAGTGGACGCGGGCTTGCTCCCAGTCCCGCTTCCGGTCGACGGGCACGGTTTGGTGGTGGAGCGCTTGTGGCATGAACAGGTGGATGCTGTCGCGCTTGCGCCTGCCCACCAGTTCCCGACCGGCGCGGTTCTCGGTGCTGCTCGTCGTCTAAAGCTTGTGGAGTGGGCACGCAAGCACGATGCGCTGATCGTCGAGGACGACTACGACGCCGAGTACCGCTATGACCGTCAGCCGATCGGATCGCTGCAGGGGCTTGCCCCTGAGCACGTTGCCTATGCAGGGTCGACTAGCAAGACGCTAGCGCCAGCGATACGGCTTGGCTGGCTCGTGCTTGCGTCTGGGCTCGCCGAGCAGGTCGCCACTCGCCAGCGCAGACGCGGCAGTATGCCCTCACCACTGAATCAGCTCGCGCTCTCCGAGCTGATCGAGCGGGGTGAGCTTGACCGCCACCTACGACGCCAACGGCGTCGCTACAGCCGCCGCCGTGAGGTGCTGCTCGAAGCGCTGGCCGCCAAGTTGCCCGAGGCGAGGGTGTCTGGCGCGGCCGCCGGCCTATATGTCGTTATCGGCCTGCCCGACGGCCTCAGCGAGCAGGCCGCGCTTGACGCGGCGCGTGCCCGAGGCATCGCGATCGAGGGAGTCGGTGGCTCCTCGCCTGCGCTAGTGCTCGGTTACGCCAACCTCGCCGACGCGGCTGTGGCCCCCGCTGTGGAGGCGCTGGCGGCGAGTTTGTGCGACGTGGGAAAGCCGAGCAGTACAGAGTGCGATATGTCGGTTCCAAAAGGTTGAGAGGAGGCTCTCATCCTTGAAGGACGGACGATCCCGTGTGCCTCACGGGCTGGTGCCGTCTGGTTGCCCAGGAGGGGGAGGCCCCTGCTGTGAGGTTTCCGCGGCCCGTCGTGAACGCCCGGCGAAGTTGCCGACGAGCACCCCGATGACGGTGACCAGATAGAGCTGGCCGAGCAGCATCTCCACGACCGCCAGCGACCGGCCCACGTTCGTAGCGGCCGTGAGATCGCCGAAGCCGGTGGTGGTCAGCACCGCGAAGCTGAAATAGACGATCTGGCTGGTGGAGGCATGCGCGGTCTGGGCGAAGTAGGAGACGTCCTCGACTTTGTCGACGAAGCCGATCACCCAGGCGAAGACGAGCCCAATCAGTAGGTACAGGGTAAGCGCTCCGGAGACCGCTTGAGGAGTCACGCCGTGTAGGCGCACTAGCCGTATCAACCCGCCGACCAGAGCGAGTGGGATAGCGGCCGACAACAGGCCGCTGATCGCAAACAGCACCGCTGAGGAGAGCGCCCCGGCGGCCTCTCCCACGACCGTGAAGCTCGTGAGTCCCAAGAGCACGATCGCCACGGGCCGGCGCACGTTGCTGCTCGCGCGCGAGGTGGCGACGACCGTCAGTAGCGCGAGCCACTGCAGAGCGCAGGCGACCGCGCGTGCCCAGTTCGCGCCCGGAGCGACGATTACGAACACGAGCAGCGTGAGCGTCAGTAGGAATACGACGCCGTACCTGAACCCCGCCTCCCTGTCCTCGAAGGACGCCATCCGGCGTATTGTGGCCTACGCGTCCCAGGAATACGTTTAGTCGCGTAGGAGACTCCGCTCCCAGGCTCAGAGATGCCACGCTCATCCCGAGTGTGGTTCTGTTGTGCGACGCGGCCAATTCAATCTTCTCGGCGGCTCATCAGCGCGACCGGCACCGCCAGACCGGCCGAGCGCCGCAGAGTTGCGATGCGTCGACCCGGCTGGACCGCTGCGCGGATCTCGCTTACGTGTTCGCCGAGCTGCTCGACCGTCAGCTCGAGGTCCTCGCTGAGCAGCGCCAGACCCCAGAAGCGCGCCGGCCCGTCTGTGCCGTCGGGGCGCGCCGCAAGCACCTCCTCGGGTTCCTGCACAACCTCCAGAATCACCTCGCCAAGGCGAAAGAACGCCTGGCGTGGCGCGCCGGCCGGGGTGGGCTGCTCGCGGATGCGACGCAGATCCAGCCCTGCTGCTTGGAGCGCCTCCACGCTGCGGTCCAAGTTGGGCGTCATCGCCACGACGTGGTCGATGCCAACGATTCCGTTGATGTGCTCGGGATGCCTAGCTGGGGTTGGAGCTTGGGGCGAGGCCGAAGCCGGGCCAGGCGTGGATGTCGCGCTAGGGGTCGAGGTCGGGCCAGGCGTCGAGGTCGCGCCGGGGGTCGAGGTCGGGCCAGGCGTCGAGGTCGCGCCAGGGGTCGAGGTCGGGCCAGGCGTCGAGGTCGCGCCAGGGGTCGAGGTCGCGCCAGGGGTCGAGGTCGCGCCGGGGGTCGATGTCGGGCTGAGCGTCGATGTCGGCGAACATTGCGCGACTTTGGTAGGCAAGCCATCGAGCTTTGTGGTCGGCAAACCATCGAGTTTTGCGTCGAGGAGATCGCAGAGGGACCAGCTGAGTATCCCCCGTCCAGCGTCTTTTCCGGCGAGGGCAATTCTGACGGAGCCCAGCTGCACCGATGCATCCGACACGGTGAAGCCGAGCGTCTCCCAGCGCTCGGACTCGTCCGCGACCGCTATCTCCGCGATCGTCGTTATGCGTTCAACCGGACGGGAAGTGTCTTGAGCTGGTTGATGAAGGCCGACTCGACCGTCAACGGCTTGTCGAGGATCTCCATCCCCGGGAAGCGCTTGAGCGTCTCCTCGAAGAGAATGCGCAGCTCAAGGCGAGCAAGCGCGGTGCCAAGACAGAAGTGGCGACCGCCGGCGCCGAAAGCCTGGTGCTCGGTCGTACGGCGCGCGTCGAAGCGGTCGGGGTCCTCGTAGCGAGACTCGTCGCGGTTGGAGGAGGCGTACCACATGACAACCCGCTCGCCGGCTTTGATCTGCTGCCCGCCGAGCTCGGTGTCCTTGGTCGCTGTGCGCCTGAAGTGCGCGAAAGCGGGAAACATGCGCAGCGACTCCTCCACGACGCCGGGCACGAGCTCGGGGTCCTCAAGCACAAGCGCTCGCTGCTCGGGGTCTTCCATCAGCGCGCGCATGCCGCTGCAGTAGGTGGCCTTGGTGCTGTCGTTGCCGGCGGCGACGAGCAGGAAGAAGCCCATCACGATCTCGTGTTCCTCGAGCCTCTCCCCGTCGATCTCCGCATGCACGAGCACGCTCGTCAAATCGTCCGTGGGGTTCTCGCGACGCGCGGCGATCATGCGCCCGCAGCGCTCGAATATCTCGGGCACCTCTTTCTCCATGACAGCCTCGATGCCGGCAGGATTGAGGTCAGGATCGCCGGCGCCAAGGGTCGAGTTCATCAGCCGTGCCCAGGTAGCGTCGTCCTCCTCGGGGATGCCCATGAAGCTCCCGATCACGCGCGATACGACGGGCTGCGCGACATCGTTCACGAGGTCGCAGGTCTCGCGTCCATCGAGGCCATCTAGCGTCTTGCACACGATCTCGCGAATCGCCTGCTCGTGCGCGGCGATTCGCTTAGGCGTGAAGCCGGCTTGAAAGAGCGCCTTGACGCGATCGTGCTTTGGCGGATCCATGCCGATGAACATCGCTCGCGTCAGCTCCAGCGGAAAGATGTTCGAGATGACCGTGATACCGCCCGCTTCAGATGAATAGGTCGCCCAGTCGCGGCTGACGGTGTGGACGTCCTCCGCGCTGGTCACCGACCAGAAGCCGCCCTCCTCAGGGAATTCGTCGATTTCCTTGGTCCAGTGCACGGGACAGCCTTGGCGCAACTCTTTGAAGAGAGCGTGGGGAGGCCCCTCGGCCCATATCTCGCGCTCGAGCACGAGACGGTCCTCGAGCTTTACGTCGGTCGCTGCCATCGGAACCTCCAGTCGCCGGGCGGGATGCGAGATCCGATGGTACAGCCCCAGGGAGCGATTTGGCTAGATAGCCAGTCGGCGTCGGAGGGATTTGCAAAACGCTAGTCGGCGGTGGGACGACAGGTCCGGGGGAACCTATGTCCAGGGGGAAGGAGGTCCTCCGATTTGACGATGCCCCCCGCGCGCGCGGGGGGCATCGTCCTTTTGCATATGTCTGCGCGTGTCTCGCGGCACGACTTGAAGAATGTCTTGGCATGCCTTATTATTTCTGTATGGCTACCAAGGAAAGCGTTCGTTCGCCAGCGATCGAGGACTACTGCAAGGCGGTCTACACGCTCGAAACTCGCGCGGATGAGCCGGTCTCCACAAACGCGCTGGCCGAGCGCCTGGAGCTGACCAGTGGCTCGGTCTCCGGCATGCTCAAGAAGCTCGACGAGCTTGGTCTGATCTCGCACGTGCCCTATCGCGGCGTGCGACTCACCCCAGAGGGTTGTCGTGTAGCACTCGAGGTGATCCGCCACCACCGCTTGCTGGAGCTGTACTTGGCCGAGGCCCTGCAGATGCCGTGGGATCGCGTGCACGACGAGGCGGAGGTGCTCGAGCACGTGCTCTCCGACGAGCTGGAGGCGCTGATCGCGGCGAAGCTCGGCAATCCCACGATCGACCCGCACGGTGACCCGATCCCAAGTGTCGACCTGGAGCTGGAGGAGAGCCCAACGCGCACCTTGGAGAGCCTCGTGCCAAGCGAGGAGGGCACGTTCGTGCGTGTGTCCGACGCCGACCCGGAGATGCTGCGCTACCTGGCCCAACAGGGGGTACTGCCAGGTGGACACCTGCGGGTGATCGAGCGCCAGCCGTTCGGCGGTCCACTGCTCGTCAATGTCGACGGACGCGAGTACACGCTTGGCGGTGCGCTGCCGCGAGCGATGCGTATCAGCGTCGACCCGGTGCTTCTGGATGAGGGCTCCGCGTGAGTGCTTTGGCGCCGATCGTGCACTCAGCCGCGGGCAACGCTCCTGGAAAGCGATGTCTTGTCCTCCACCGCGTCGCGAGGGCATAGCCAATGAGCGACGCCGTCACCGCGCTGCGACCGGCCGCCGCCCTGGAGGGCGCCTCGGTCGCGCTGCCCGACGGCGTCGTCCCGAGTGCACTCGAACAACTGCTGGCACGCGGCAGGCTGCGCGCGACGCTTGCGATGCTAGGCCCCGCCTTCGTCGCGGCGATCGCCTACGTCGACCCGGGCAACTTCGCCACGAATCTGCAGGGCGGCGCGCAGTTCGGTTACCTGCTCTTGTGGGTGGTGCTGGTCGCCAACCTGATGGCGATGTTGATCCAGTACCTGTCGGCCAAGCTCGGCATCGCCACCGACCGCGACCTGCCCGAGCTGTGCCGTGAACGCTTCCCGCGCGCCGTCACATGGGGCTTGTGGGTGCAGGCGGAGATCATGGCGATGTCGACCGACATCGCCGAGTTCCTCGGCGCCGCGCTCGGCTTGAACCTGCTGTTCGGCGTGCCGCTGCTGCCGGCGGGCTTGATGACCGGCGCGATCGCTTTCGCGATCCTCGAGCTGCAGACGCGCGGCTATCGCCGCTTCGAGTTGGCGGTCAGCGCCCTGCTGGGCATCGTCTTCCTTGGCTTCCTCTACGAGGCCCTGCGCATCGGCCCGTCGGCGAGCGGCTCGCTGCACGGCCTGCTTCCGGATCTGCATGGCACCAGCTCGCTCTACCTGGCGGTAGGCATCATCGGCGCGACCGTCATGCCCCACGTCATCTACCTGCACTCCGCGCTCACAAACGGGCGCATGGCGTGTCGCAACGACTCCGAGCGCCGGCGCGTTCTGCGCTTCGAGAAGGTAGACGTCATTGTCGCGCTGGGCTGTGCGGGGCTCATCAATTTGGCGATGCTCGCGGTCTTCGCCAAGCTGTTTCACACGCCGGCGCTGTCGGGTCTCGACTCGATCAGCCTGGCGCACGCACAGCTCGGACACTTGGTCGGCGGTGGTGCCGCGCTGGCTTTCGCCGTCGCCCTGTTCGCCTCAGGCGCCTCGTCCTCGAGCGTAGGCACATATGCGGGTCAGGTGGTGATGCAGGGATTCATCAAGGTGAAGATTCCTTTGCTCGCGCGGCGCGCGGTCACGATGCTGCCAGCAATCGTGATCCTTGCGGTTGGTATGAACCCGACGGCCGCGCTTGTGCTCAGCCAGGTGGTGCTCTCCTTCGGAATCCCCTTCGCGCTCGTGCCGCTGGTGATGCTCACGAGCAACCGCGGTGTGATGGGTGTGCACGTCAACCACCGACTCACGACCGTCGTTGCGTTTGTTATTGCCGCGACGATCACACTGCTGAATATCTTTTTGATCTATCAGCAGCTGCGCTGAGCTGGTCGCCAGATATCGCTCGGGGCACCGGCGGTGGCTACGCCGGTCGCTCGGTCCGGCTCAACACATCGGCCGGCACTGTCAGGCAGGCGGTGGCATCGTCGTGCACGTGGTGGGAGGTGTCATGCGTGCGGTGGCATTGTCGTGCACGTGGTGGGGGTGTCATGCACGCGTACCCAGCTCATAGGCGCCGCCGTGAGCTGTGTGCAGTGTCGTCGCGGCCTTGCCGGGTGGGCGCACGTTGAGCGCCAGGGCAGCCACGGAGCAATTGACTACGTCGTGCTCGCCATCCTGGCCCTGGGCGCCTGGGTCGCTGTAGCGCCACTCGGCAGAGCTACCCGGTGGCGTGTCGACGTGCGCTTCGACAATCAGCCCATGTTCGCCGGGCAGCGTCAGCGAGCAGCGGCCGGGGCTCTCAGCGACCTTCAGCCCACGCGCACCCAACCCGCCGATGCGCGAGCGCCGGCCGTCGATGCAGATCGCGCCGTTTGCGATCCAAGGCGTCAGCCGACCGGCTAGGAGCACGCGTCCAAGCGCCACATCAAGCCAAGCTTTAGCGTCCTCGCGGAAGTCGATTCCGTGCAGCCAGATCCAGCGCGCGGCATGCTCGCCACCCCAGTTGTGCCCGACCATGCCGCGCCAGCCGTCCAGTCGCAAAATGCGCCCGGGCAACTCGATCGTGCCGTCGAAGCGGGCAGCAGGCATGGGGCTTGAGAGCTTGGTGCGTGGCAGGGGAGTCTTGTAGAGCAAGCGCTGCTTGAAGTGCCTGAGCTCAGCTGCGTCGTGTCGGATGTGTAGCTCCCAGTGGATCGCCTCTGGCGCCACCTCGGCCGAACCGCCAGATTGAGAGCCGGGTCCGGGGTCAGGGCTGGAGCGCACGATGGCGCTGGAGTCTGAGCCGGACCCAGCGCCCGGATCGGACCCAGCGCCCGGGTGGGACCCAGCGCCCGGGTCGGAGCCAGCGCCCGGATCGGAGCCAGCGCCCAGCTCCATGTGGCCCTGGGCAAGCGTGGGTCCGAATTGCGAGTCATCCCCGATCGCGATCCAGCCGTCGTCGGGCACGGTTAGCTCGTCGCTGCTCTGCCTGTGCATGAACGGCGCGCCGGCATTTGCATCGAAGACGTTCACCCACAGCGAGCCGCGCGCAGCCAGCCCGGGAACCTTCTCGACGGTGTAGCGGATCCATGCCCCCACGGGTTCCTCCGGCGAAACCGCGCGCAGGTAGAAAGACTCGTACATCCCGCTGTCCAGGGAGGCAAAAGGGAATTGCGCGTGCACATCCATTCGCGCGATCGTAACTCCTGGGAGGGCAGTCTCTGGAAGGATCACGCCATGAAGCGTGAATCACTGGTCACACTGCCGCGAGGCCTGATCGCCTCCGGGCCCGGGCCAGGCAGGTCCGGAGGACTACTCGCCACCCCGGCGATGGATGGCAGCGATGGCCTTGGCTCCTCGCAGGATTCACTCGGCGCACGTTTCGTTATGGGCGTCGACGGGGGCGCGACGAAGACGCTAGCGGCGGTACTAGACCTACAGGAGCAGACGCTGCACCTCGGCCACGGCGGATCCAGCAATCCCGACTCCGTCGGTGCGCATACGGCCACAGACTCGCTGGTGAAGGCGACCGAGGAGGCGATCGGCCGCGCCGGCATCGAGCGAGAGCAACTCGATGCCGCCGTGCTGGCGATCGCGGGCACAGACACCGACGCCGTTGCGGCACATGTGCGCGAGCGCTGTCCAGCCACGTGGCTAGTGGTCAACGACGTGGTTGGCGCCTGGGCGGCGGCGACCGACGCCCGCCCAGGCGTGGGCGTGATCTCGGGCACCGGCAGCAACGTGCTCGGTATCGGCCAGGACGGGCGGGCGTGGCGAGCGGGCGGTTGGGGCCACGTGCTCGGCGACGAGGGCAGTGGCTATTGGCTGGCGGTGCAGTCGATCAAGGCAGCACTCGCCGACCGCGAGGCCTCAGGGCCGCAGACGGCATTGAGCGCGGCCGCGATCGAGTTTTTCGACGTGCAGAGCGTCGAGGCGCTAGCCACGCTCGTCTACGCCAAGCCGCTGTCCAAGGGCGAAATCGCCGCTTTTGCGATTGAGACCGCCCGTGTCGCGTTCGCCGGGGACGAGGTGGCACGCGGCCTCTATATACGCGCCGCCGAGGAGCTGGCAAGGCAGATCGCCGCCGTCGTTGAGCAGACGGGCCTCACGGACGAGTTCCCGGTGGGTTTGATCGGCAGCGCCTTCAAGGCGGGCGAGCTGTTCGTGGCACCACTGGCCACCGCGATCCACGAGTTCGCGCCGCGGGCCCGGGTGGCGGTCGTGGAGATGGCGCCCGTCGGTGGCTGCGTGCTGCTGGCCGCGCTGGTGGCAGGCCGGCGCGGGTCGGTCGATCCGGCAGAGCTGAAGCCGCTGCTGGACGCAGCGCTGGCGCAAGAGAGCGTCTTTAGGGAGTGACGGCGGCGCGCCGCCGGTCCTGAGCGCATGCCGAGCCAGCTCGGTGGTCGGGTTTGGTCTGGTGCTCAGATCCGCTCGGGCGGATTGGCGCTCGTGCTTTCTTCGATCTGTGTGCGAGCACCGATCGTGCCGGGGCCGACGCCGGCGATCCGCAGCGCCGCCGCGGCGTTGCCGAATGTGGCGGCGTCGAGCGGACCGCGCCCCTCGTAAAGCGCGACGAAGAAGGCGGCGGCAAATACGTCGCCGGCGCCGAGGTCGTCGCGCGCTTCGACAAAGCGCGGCACATCAGTCTGCAGAACAGATCCAGCGATGGGCGTGGGCAGGTGTACGGTTGCCGGGCGCGATCCGGCGGTCACCGCGACATACGCTCCACCGCGGCGAGCGACGGTGAACAGCGCGTGGCAGCTCTCACACTCGTCCTCGGAAATCACGGCCGCGCTGAAGCGCTCAGGGAGCGTTTGCGGGTCCAAATCGACAGGCGAGATGTCGCCGAGAAGCGCTTCGTGCGCGCCGGTGGCGAGCGGCACGTCGCCCAGTAGCGAGCCGGCGTCCAACTGAACCAGCGGCAGCTGCTCGCCACGCTCCCAGCGGCGCACGAGCCCCTGCGGCGTGAGTCCGACGAAGTGGCTGTGCCCCTGCCAGGTGGTCGGCGTCTCGCGCGCGACGGGCGCCAGGTGCAGGATCCGGGTGTCGAGCGTGAGCGGCTCCACAATCGGCCCGGCCCAGGCAAGCAGCCGCTGCGAGCGCTGAGCGCCCGAGCCGCGCGTGCTCAGCGTGGTGGTGTGCTTGGCGGGAATGACGCGCAGCTCAAACTCGTCGCTGAAGGGTTCGAGCAGCGCACGGATCTCCTGGGGACGGCCTTGGGTGACGATCAAGGTGCGCAGCCCGAGTCGCGCGGCTTGCAGCCCGCTATAGAAAGCGCTGCCGCCGGGTTGGGACACGGCTTTGCCGGCGCGGTCCTCGATCATGTCGCGCGTGACGTGGCCGACGGCGATGTAGTCGTGGTGGCTACTTTGCAAGTCGTCCATTGCGAGGGTGGGGAGTATCTATTCTTTTTGTGAAGTACTATAGTGACTACAAATAGTAGTTACTATAGTGAATTGCGTAAAAAGTGAGACACGCATGAGTATCGCTGGGGCTACATGTCGGCGTGAGCGTCAGCCAATTTCAGCAACTCGCCGCGTCGAGGCTCAGTCGATCGGCGGCGGTATGCGCAAGGGCAGCTCGGCCCCGGCGATCGTCGCGGCCGCCAGGCGCCCTGTGAAGACACACCCACCTAGAAACGTCCCCTCCAGAGACCGCTTGCCGTGCACGCCGCCACCGCCGAAGCCGGCGGCCTCGCCGACCGCGTACAGGCCGAGGATCGGTTCGTCCGTGTGCTCGTCGCTGCCATTTCCGTCCGCGCGCAGCACGCGGCAGCCAAGGTCGGTTTGGATGCCGCCAAGGCTCTTGCGCGCCATTGGCTGCAGGCGGATCGCAAGCAAGGGCATCGCTTTGGGATCGACGATGCGCTGGAAGCGCGAGGTGCGCAGCCGGTCGCCGCGCCAGTTGCGCAGTTGGCCGATACGACGCAGCTGGTCGTCGTTGAACAGCCCCTTGCCGCGCGCAATAGTCGCGTCATAGCGGCCGATCTCGCGCTCCAGCCCAGCGGCGTCGATCGCGTTATCGCCGGTCACCTCGTTCATCTTGACCGCCAGCTCGCCGAGTGTGGGGGCAGAGACGAAGTCAGGCGAGCCGTCGAGGAAATGCTGAACGAGCCCTGGCTTGCCGAGCACAACGCTGAGCAGGAACGGCACGAGGCGCTTCTCGCGCAGGTTGGGATTGTGCTGCGAGCCAGAGATATCCAGCTCGCGCTTGGCGATCTTGAAGTTACAAATCAGCCACGAGTACTTGCGCTCGTCTTCGCACATGCGCTCGAGCGCACTGTAAGCGTCGAACGTCGGCATCACCGGTACGGGCCCGTAGCGACGTCCGTCGGGGTTGAGCATGATCCCCGAGCGCGGCGGTATCAGCTTCAGCCCGTGGTGTTCGCGCTGGGGTTTTGGGTGGCGAACAGCGTCGGCGTAGTTCCACATGCGAGACAGGTGGGTGACGGCCCCGCCGAGCCGGCGCACCTCTTCGTGCAGCGCCCCGTCGGCGTAGTAGTGCGAGCCCATCAACAATTTCTCCGGCGCCGGCCCGAGTCGCGATGTCGGCCATTCGCGCCGAACCAGCTCGAGGTTGCCGCCGATCCCGCCGGCGGCGATCACAACAGCCTTGCCGGCGCGTACCTCATATTCGTCAGCGTCGTCCAACTGGTCCTCGGCCACGCGAGCCGGCTCGTCGCTCCTGAGTGTTGTGCTCTGCGTTTGAGGCACCTCCCCGCGCGTCTGCCTGTGCCCTTCAGGTTGTCCCTGTGAGGGGCCGCGGGGATCAGTGTGTTCCGCGATCACCCGGCAACCGACCGCTCGCCCGTCCTCAACTATGAGCCCAGTAACCCGCGAGCGCAGACGCAGATCGAGCGTGGAGCGACGCGGATGGGACTCGATCGCGCCCCAAACAGCTTGCACCAGTGCCTTGCCGGTTCCCCATGTCAAATGGAAGCGCGGCACCGAGTTGCCGTCGCCGAAGTTGCCGCGCTCGGCCCAGTTGACGACGGGAAAGAACTTCACGCCGAGCTGGCGCAACCAGCCGCCGACATCGTCGCGCGCTCGTGTCACGTACTGCTCGGCCCAGCGCCGGGGCCAGGTGTCCTCAGGGTCGAACTCGGCGATCCGCAGCCAGTCCTCCAGCGCCAGCGCCTCGGTATCGGGAATGCGCGAGCGGCGCTGCTCGGGCGAGTCGACCATGAACATGCCACCGAACGCCTCGCGGGCAAGCCCACCGATCTCCTGGGCTTGGCAGCGGTCGAGCAGTAGCACCGTGTGCCCGCTGCGCAACAGCTCGAGTGTGCTGACCAGCCCGGCCAGCCCAGCACCGACGACGATCACATCGGGCGTGTTTTCGGTCATGTTTGGTTTGGGTGGGTGGCTCGTGGGTGGTTGTCTGTGGGGGGCATTGGGAGGGTGGTTCGTGGGTGGTTGTCTGTGGGGGGCATTGGGAGGGTGGTTCGTGGGTGGTTGTCTGTGGGGGGCATTGGGAGGGTGGTTCGTGGGTGGTTGTCTGTGGGGGGCATTGGGAGGATGGTTCGTGGGTGTTTGTCTGCAAAGGGTATGCCGGAAAACCCCAGTAAAACCGGACAGCCACTTTTCATAGCAACGCCATCCCAGGAGCGACCTTGACTTCGACCAACTCGGGCTTGTCTGAGGCGAGCGCCTTGCTCAGCGCGTCGCTCAGCGCGTCGCCTTCGCCACCGTCCACCACGCGCGAATTGACGCCATAGCCGCCGGCGACAGCGGCACAGTCGAGCGCCGGCAGGTCCAGGCCGGGCGCGTCGACGATGTCCTCGAGCATGCCAAACCACTTGAGGATCGCGTACTCGTCGTTGCGCAACACCAAAAACGTGACAGGCACGTCATAGGCCGCGGCTGTCCACAGGCTCTGGATCGCATACTGAGCGGAGCCCTCGCCGATTACGCACACGACAGGTCGGCTCGGCTGCGCCATCTGTGCCCCGATCGCGGCCGGCATGCCGAAGCCAAGGCCGCCGCCAGAGGAGAAGAGGTAGCTGCCGGGCTTTGACAGGCGCAGCTGGTTGCGCAGGGCAAGCGTGGCGGAGGGAGACTCGAGCACCACGACGCCGTCCTCGGGAAAGACCTCAGCAAGCGCGCGCACCGCGGTCGAGGGACTGATCGGATCGGTGATCGGCGCCGCCTCGGGCGCGGGCCTGGCCGGGGGCGCGGGTCGGTCGGACTCGCCGACGGCATCGGCCAGCGCCGCAAGCGTCAGTCCGGGGTCGGCGAGGATCGCGTCGCCCATCGGCGCGCGTGCCGCCTCGTCGGGATCGCTTGTGATCGCGACGAGCGTGGTCCCCTCGGCCAGCAGCGGCCCAGGCACGTTGGGGTAGTAGGGAAAGACGGAGGTGCCGACGGCAAGCACGAAGTCGTGCGCGGCAAGCATTTCGCCGACTGGCAATACCGCGGGCGGAAGGATGCCTTGGAACAGCGGATGGTTCTCGGGAAAGCCAAGCCGCCCGCCGCCGGTCGCGGGCGTCGCATACACGGCCAGTCGCTGTAGTTCGGCGAGCCCGATCGCAGCCTCCCAACCGCCGCTCGCGTCGATCTCGGGCCCGGCGATCAGCGCGGGACGCTCAGCCCGGCGCAGCCGCTCGGCAAGCTCTGCGATCGCCTCTGGTCCGGGCCGCGCGGCGCCGGCGACAGTGCGGCGGCTCTGGTGGCGAACGGCGTCCTCGTCGACCTTGACACCCCAATCGTCCATCGGGATGGACAGGAACGAGGGTCCGCGCGGGGGCAGCGTCGCCATGTGGATCGCCCGTGCCAGCGCATGCGGCACGTCCTCGGCACGCGGTGGCTCATAGCTCCACTTGACCAGCGGCGCAGGCACGCGCGCGGCGTCGCGGTTGGTCAGATTCGCCTGCAAGGTCATCAGCGAGCGGTACTGCTGGCCGGCGGTGATCACAAGCGGCGACTTGTTCGCCTGCGCGTTGAAGATCGCGCCCATCGCGTTGCCGACCCCGGGCGCGGTGTGCAGATTGACAAGCGTCGGCTGTCCGCTCGCTTGCGCGTAGCCGTCAGCGAGACCGACGACGGTCGCCTCCTGCAGGCCGAGCACGTAGCGGAAGTCCGCGGGAAACTCGGTCAGCATCGGCAGCTCGGTGGAGCCGGGATTACCGAACAGGGTGGTCATGCCGCGCTCACGAAGCAGTTCGAACGTCGCCTCTCTAACCGTCTTCACGTATCTCTCCTCGCGTGATGGATCTGCTCACCGCTGTCTCCCGAAATGGGGATGCGCCGCCTCTTTTGAAGGAGGTTCTTAGCTGGGGGACAATACCTTCAGCGAATCGTTTGCGACGGTGGTCTGTTTTGAAGCTGGGGATAGGCCTGTGCGGCGGCCGCGGCGTGCGGCGCCATTGCACCGTCCCACAAGCATTGGGTGGCTAAGTTGTCTTGGAGGTCTGAAGCAATGAGCAGCAAAGGGCGTATGCCGGCGATCTCCGCCAGGTCGATTGTGGTCGCGGCGATCGCGATTGCCGTTCTGATCTGCGCGGATGCACCCGCTGGAGCTATGGCCCATGCGAGTCACAAAGGATCGTCTGCATCGCCCTACCCGGCCGGGGCCCAAAACCCGCGCAGGCTTGTGCGTCCCAGCGAATATGCGCACGCTTCCTCCAACGGCGCTGGCGGTGTCTCATCGGGGTCCTCGACTCCTGCGAGTGCCCCAAGCAGCAAAGTGCCGAGCAAGGCCAGCAAGACAACCAAGGCGCGGGCGTTGAAGAAGCCCAAGCCCGGCTTGCACGGTAACCCGGCACGCGCGCTGCTGGCCTTCCAGGCGATGCAGCAGGACTTCTACATCCCCGGTACCGGCCTCTACGAGGGCGAACCGTACTCCTACCTATGGCCGTTCTCCCAGGCGTTTGCGGCAACCGTCAGCGTCGCCAACATCCCAGGCCAGGTCGCCAGCGCGGCAAGCACCGACTCACACGAACTAAAAGCCCGCATCGTCGGCCTGCAGAAGTATTGGGGCGCCCCTACGCCGGTGGCGGGCCAGGGCACAGGCGAACAGCCTGAAAGCGAAGAACAGGGCGAAGGCTCAGAACCAGCCGAAGCGGCAGGAATAGCGCCGCCGGCATTGCCTTCGTTCAACGGAGAGGTCGTGCCGCCGGGCGGCGCCAGCTACTACGACGACAACGAGTGGGTCGGGATCGAGCTGGCGCGCCTGTACAAGTTGCACCACGAAGCGACGATGCTGGAAAAAGCCGAGCAGATCATGGCGTTCGTGATGGCAGGCTGGCAGAACAACCCGAAGCTCGCCTGTCCCGGTGGCGTCCCCTTCTCGGATTCACCAAGCAACACCGAACGCAACACGGTCACCGACGGCCCGGCCGCTGAGCTCGGCGTGCAGCTCTATCGCCTCACTGGCGACGCGACGTACTTGCAGTTCGCTGAGCAGGCCTACGAATGGGTACGCACCTGCCTGCGCTCGCCGAGCGAACTGTATTACGACCACATCCGCCTGCACGGCGTGCTCGACACGACGCTGTGGAGCTACAACCAGGGCTCGATGATCGGCGCTGGCACGCTGCTCTATCAGGTGACTGGCAACGGCGCCTACCTCTACCAGGCGCGCCAGACCGCCAAGGCAGCCCTCGCCTACTTCATAATCCCGCGCCTGCTCTCGGAAAACCCGTTCTTCCCGTCCGTCTACTTCCGCAACCTGATGTACCTCGACTCGGTCACGCATGACCCTCCAGGCCCGAAACTCGCCCAGGAATACGTCAACAGTGTCTGGGTCCACCAGCGTCTGAGCGACAACCTGTTCGCATTCGGCTCGCCTCCATCCACGCAGCTCTTGGATCAAGCGGCGGTCGTGCAGATCTACGCGCTGCTGTCCACGTCGGCCAGCACATACTTCTGAGCGGCATGCCCCCCGCGCGCGCGGGGGGCATGCCGGTTTTGGAAGGACTCGGCGCACCCCCTGAGCGCGGCGAGGCAAGGCCGAGTAGGCTAGGCGGCAGATGACAGCCGACGCCGCCAACATGGTCACCGCCGCGGGCCTGCAAGAGCTCGAAGCAGAACTGGCCGCGCTTGAGGGCGAGGGTCGTCGTGAGATCGCCGAGCGCATCAAAACCGCGCGCGAGTGGGGCGATCTCAAGGAGAACAGCGAGTATCACGACGCCAAGAACGATCAGGCGCACCTGGAGACGAAGATCGCGAAACTGCGCGAGCGGATCTCAGCCGCCGAGGTGGTCGAGGCCACACACGCCAGCGACGGGGCCGTCGCGTTCGGGTCAACCGTGGTGGTTCGCGACGAGGCAGGCAAGGAGCGCAGCTGGCAGATCGTCAGCTCGCACGACGCCTCGCCGTCAGACGGGCGGCTGTCGGCGGACTCGCCGGTTGCCCGCGCTTTGCTCGGCCGCCGTGCCGGCGAGAGGGCCGCTGTCGTCCTCCCCAAGGGCGAGAGCGTCCTCACCGTTGTAAACGTAGACTGAGCGTCGGGCCGCGGCTTCCTCCTTGCGCCGATACAGGCGCTGGTCGGCCAGTTGCAGGATCGAAGCTGGGTCGGCCATCTCGGCCGGGATCATCACCGAACCGTGCGAGGCGGTTATCGAGAAGTTGGGAGCGTGCTCGCAAAGCGCCGCGACGCTCAGCTGCACGAGGTTCTCCTCGTGGCGTTGCGAGCGGTCGAACAGCACACAGAACTCGTCGCCGCCCATGCGGTAGGCGCTGCCGTGGGGCTCCACGGTGTTTTTCAAGCGTGCGCTCAAGCGCACCAGCAAGGTGTCGCCGGCGGGGTGACCGAAGGTGTCGTTGTAGAGCTTGAAGCCGTCGAGGTCGTACAGAATCAACTCCCACGGCTCGTGCCGGTTGGCTGACTTGCAGGCCAGGCTCAGATCGCCCATCAGTAGGCGCCGGTTGCCAAGCCCGGTGAGCGGGTCGGTGAGCGACAAACGCCGCGAGTGGGCGAGCAGCAGAAGATTCTCGCGCAGCGTGAAGATCAGGTGCACACCGACCGCCAACACCGTCGCCCCGGCGAGAATCAGGGCGGGCAGAGTTAGGCGTGGCCCGATGTTGCCATACACGAGCACCCCAAGCGCGCTGAGCAGGGCAAGCGCCGGCACGGACATCATCTGCCAGCTCTTCATGTGCCGCGGCTGTATCCGCGTCGTCGGCATCCAGGCGGCGGTCGCCAGCAGGATCGCTGCCAGCGGCCACAGGCATTCCAGCCACGTACCCGCCCGGTAGGAGTCGGTCGCCGTCTGGTAGACGTACGTCGAGTCCGCGATGCCGCTGATGAGCATGCTCAGCGCGATCAGCAGCCACATGTTGCCGGCGCGCCAGCCGGTGATCGAGAGCGCGCCGACGGCGAACATCATCAGCAGCATGTCGCCGATCGGGTATGCCAGCGAGACGACGATCGAGTTGTGTGTGCCGGTGGCGCCGTTCAGGATCGGCGGCAGGATCAGGGCCGCGGCGACGCTCGCGGCGCTGAGCCCGGCGATCAGCCCGTCGAGCCACATGCCGACGCGCAAGTCGCGCAGGTGGCGCCGGGCGAGCAACCCTAGGGCGACGTAGAAGCATGGGTACATCGCCAGGAAAAGCACATCGGCGAAGGAGACGCTGCCGCCGGCTTCGGCGCTTGTGCCTTCGATGTAGAGCGAGTAATACAGTTCGCCGAGGCTCCATGAGAAGAGCCCTGCCCCCATCGTCAACCAGGCCGCACGGTCCTCGCGCACCGACGCGCCGCGCCACAGCACGACCACCGCCGAGCCGAGCATCAGGATGTTGTAGATCCAGTCCTGAAAGAGACCCTCGCCCCCCGGGCCACCAAAGCCGACGGTTGTGTGCAGGGCATAGACACCCAAACCTCCGATCAGGGAGGCCAGGACAAGCGTTGAGGGGTGGAGTCGAGGTAGTGCGCGCATCGGGTATGCGGGTCGCCAGTTACATCGGCTATTCACGGAAAAACCCTGAGCGGATCAGGGGTTTTGGCACTGGTCGCCGCATCGTCTGGAAGCAGCCGACGTGCGGCAGAGGAGCGTGTGGCTCAGATCTCCCCTCGTGCGGGGAGATCTCCGGTGTGGTCAGTCGGCCAAAGCGCGGCCGATGCGCCGCGTGAATCTGCCCGGCTTGCGCTTGTACAGGCGTGCCCCCCGTGCGAGAGCGCGCTTGCGCAGACGCCGGCGGCGTTGCTCGATCCGCTTCAGCAGCTCGGCCTTTGCCGCCGTGTCTGTGCCGAAGGCCTCGGGGTGCGCTTCGACGTAGGCACACAGCATCCACAGATCGTGCTCGCTGCCGAGCAGGTCGCCAAGGCGGTCGGCGCGGCGAGTAGCGCGACGCGCGCTCTTGGCCTTCTTGGCGCCGAGCATGTCAAGCGCGTAGTAGAGGCTCTTGACGCGCTTGCGCCAGTCGTGCACATCCTGCTCGTCGCGTCCCTGCTCGCGCGCGCAACGCGCGTAGCGTCGGCGGCCTTCGCGGTAGACACGCTGCAGTCCCGGGGAAAGCGTGGCGAAGTCGATGTCGACAAGGCTCCAGCGCGCCAGCTGATCGCGCATCGCGGCAATGTCCGCAAGCACCTCGTCGATGTCCGACGGCCGGCTGTTGCTCAGACGCTCGCGCCGTAGCTGCTCCTCCAGGAGCCGGATCCCCTCGCGCCCTGACCCGTGCCCCTCTGAGGGTCCCCGTGAGGGGGCGAGTGCGTGCGGGTGACGCTCGATCAGCTCACGCAGCGTCGCAAGCCGCACGTCGGCGTCGCGCGCGCCTGCCAGGCGCCGGCCGGCGCTGCGCAGGGAGGCGTTGACGCGGGCGAACTCCTGCTCGCCGAGCTCGTCGCGCAACAGCCGCGCGAGCGCGCGCATGCGCTTGATCGCCTTGCGCGCCTCGTGCACGAGCTCGGCGGGATCCGCCGAGTGCGAGCCGGTCCGATCGTCCTCAATTGGGTCGCTTCCAATAACCAAAGTGCACCTCCGCCAACTTGGAGGCTATAGCGATTGTGTGCGAGCGCCAATGTGGAGGTTTACGGCCCTTGGCAAGGCGCTCCCCACAAGGAGGCGATCGGCGCGAGAATGCTCTGCATGTCGAAATTGCCCGCGGCGCGTTGGTGGACGGTGCGCAGCACTCACAGCAACAAGCCCGCGACCTATCGCTGTCCCGTCTGTGGTCGCCATCTGCCGGCGCTCAGCGAGCACGTACTGATGTTCCCCGAAGACGACAAAGGCCGGCGCCGCCACGCCCACACGAAGTGCGTGCTGGCGGCGCGCCAGCGGGGGGAGCTGCTGCTACGCGAAGACTGGCTGCGCACCCAGCCGCGACCGCCTGCGCTGTGGCGGCGGCTGCTGGGACGCATCAAAGAGGAATAGTCAGCCGCTGACGTGCACGTATTCCGGGTCGACGCGCACGATCACACGCTGTTCGCCGGGCTGGCGGAAGGGATAGGACTCCTTGCCCATGTACTTCATCGCCAGCGAGTCGATGTGCGCGTCGGCCCCCTCAGTCGTACGCTCTGCCACGCGCCCGCGGATCGTCACGTACTCGTAGGGGTTCTCCATGTTCTGCACGGTCAACGTCACGCGCGGGTCGCGCTCAAGGTTGCGAGGCCAAGCCCGGCCCTCGGCGGTGTTCAGCACTGGACGCCCGTCCTGCACATCCACCCAGGCCGGTGCGGCGTGCACTGAGCCGTCCGGGCGAATGGTGGACACGAGCACGAAGTTCTTGTCTTTGAGCAGCTCCTCGGCGCGACCTTCAATCGCTTGGCTCATCGGATCCCTTCCGGTTGGAGTGGTCAGGGACCACGGTGCGGGTCCCCAAGCAATGAATTTACCCACAGGTGGGCATCTTCTCCCCTTTTTGGGTGCGAGCGTCTATCCGCCGTTGCGAGTGGAGGTGGCGGGGATCGAACCGAGTGCGACAAGATGGCCGTTGTTCAGTTGGAAGCGCACTGTCTTTTCGCCGCTGGGTTTGCTGGGCGGGTCACCGGCTTTGTAGAGGGGATAGGCGAGCGTCACTTCGGTGTCGCTTTGGCCGACCACTTTGACGCTGGAGCTGGGTTCGCTCGTGTCGGTGCCGATGTAGCGCCCGTCCACGAAGAAGAAGGCCTGCTGACCGTAGCCGTTGTTCGATCCGGTGCGGGTGCCGACGAGCACGCGCAGGGTTTGTTCGGGACGGTAGGTCGAGGTTTCGCCGGCGGTGTACCCATGCGCTTTGACAAGCGCCACCGCCGCTCCCAGGCCTTCGCTACCGCCAGTGGATTCTTTGGTGAACGCGGGCGCGGTTGTGGTGCGTGTCGCTTCCGCGCCTCCGGTCCCGTTCGTGCTCGTCGTGGTGGTTTCGGTGGTGGTTGGGGTGGGGGAGGATTTGGTCGTGCTCGTAGTGCTCGCGTGCTGTGTGCCGCTATTCGTGGGCAGCTCACTGGAGACCGAGACCGTCTTCGTGCCCGACGATCCACATCCGCCGCTTGCCAACACGACCGCAGCCATGGCGAGCAGCAGCGGTAGATGTCTTCTCGCGCTCATGCTTCCCCCTATTCGTCGTTACGAGCTTTCATCCTCGCATTGGTCTGCCCGTTGCGCGCCGGCTCAACCACGGTGGGGAGAGTGAACCGAGCAACCGGAGCGGCTGTCCCGCGGGTCCGCGCGAGGCTCGTCATCGTGGGCTTGCGTAGGAGTGTTCGTCTGGCGGAAAACTCTCCCCAAACATTATTAGCGACTGCTAAGATACGCCTCACGAGTCGATCCACGAGCATGGGAGACCAGCGATGACAGTCCAAGCAAAGCCAACAAGCCGCAACTGGACATTGGGGATCGTGTCGGTCGCGTTGTTCATGACGGTCCTCGACAACCTCGTGGTCTCGGTTGCCCTGCCAAGCATCCACCGCGACCTCGGCTCCTCGATTCAGGAGCTCGAGTGGACCGTCAACGCGTACGTGCTCTCCTACGCGGTACTGCTGCTGACGGGAGCGGCATTGGGAGATCGCTTCGGGCGCAAGCGCATGTTCTTGATCGGCTTGTCGGTGTTCACCGCAGCCTCGGCAGCCGCAGCGTTGGCGCCGACAAGCAACCTGCTGATCGCCGCGCGGGCCGTGCAGGGAGCTGGCGCCGCGATCGTTACGCCGCTGACGCTCACCCTGTTGGCCGATGCTTTCCCGGCTGAACGCCGTGGCATCGCCTTGGGCGTATGGTCGGGCATCTCGGGCACCGCGGTGGCGATCGGTCCTTTGGTGGGCGGAGCCGTCGTGCAGGGCATCTCCTGGCACTGGATCTTCTGGCTGAACGTACCGATCGGCATCGTCTTGGTGCCCACGGCCGTGCGTCGCCTCTCAGAGAGCCGTGGCCCCTACGGCACGCTGGACCTGCCGGGTCTACTGCTGGCCGGCACGGGCGCCTTCGGGGTCGTCTTCGGCCTCGTGCGCTCGCAGTCGCTCGGCTGGGGCTCCCCGTCGATCCTGGCCTCGCTGATCCTGGGCGCTCTGCTACTGACCGCGTTCGTCGTATGGGAGCGGCGCGCTCGCTATCCGATGCTGCCGATGAGCTTCTTTGCCAAGCGTTCCTTCGCCGTCACAAATGTCGTCTCGCTGGCAATGTATTTCGGCATGTTCGGCTCGATCTTCTTCCTCTCCCAGTACATGCAGGACGTACTCGGCAACACCCCGTTGCAAGCGGGCCTGAAGCTGCTGGTGTGGACAGGCGCCTCGATGGTCGTGGCCCCGCTGGCCGGCATCTTCTCCGAGCGCTTCGGCTCACGCCCGTTCATGGTGGCGGGACTGAGCTTGCAAGCTCTGGGGTTGGGCTGGCTGGCTCTCATCACCGCCACGCACGTGCCCTATACACACATGATAATTCCGTTCATCATGGCGGGTGCAGGCATGTCGCTCGTCTTTGCCCCCTCAGCCAACGCAGTGCTCTCCTCGGTGCGAGTCGATCAAGCAGGCCAAGCCTCGGGCGCCAACAATGCGATCCGCGAGGTCGGAGGTGTCCTGGGCGTGGCGGTGCTCGCCACGGTGTTCACGGGCGCGGGCGGCTACGGCTCACCGCAGGAGTTCGTGAACGGCTTGATCCCAGCCATGTGGGTCGGCGTTGCTGTACTTGGCGCTGGAGCCCTGGTCGCCTTGCTGTTGCCGTTTCGCACGCCGCGTGCGGCCGAGGCGGCAGCGCTTGCCGCCTCGGAGCACGAGCACGCCGAGCACGCTTTGGTCGAGCCGCAGGGTACGGTGCTCGTGGGGGAGCCGGCGTGAGCGCGGGTTCTTCGCAAAAGGCCGATGCCCCGAGTGCGCGCGCGGGGCATGCCGTCCGCAGACGGGTCCCGGCCGCGGAGCGGCGCGAAGCACTAATCGCTGCTGCCGTGCACGAGTTCGCGCTCAGCGGCTTGCACGGCACGCCGGTGGACCGCATCGCAAGGCGAGTGGGAGTAGCCCAGCCGTATGTCTTCAGCCTGTTCGCAGGCAAGCGCGAGCTGTTCATCGCTGCCGTCGAATTTGGCTTTGATCGCTTCGCTGAAGCGTTTACGCAGGCCGCCGCGGAGTATCGCGCCGGCCGAGCGCCTGCGCATTGCGAGGATGTCCTGACGGCGATGGGGACTGCCTACAAGCAACTGCTGGTTACCGACCGCGACTACCTGATGCTTCAGCATCAGGCTTATGCGGCCTGCGACGACGAGCTGGTGCGAACACGCGTACGTCGCCGCTCGGCCGAGCTCATGGCGCTGGCGGGTGAGCTTTCCGAAGCCGAGCCGGAGCGCTTGGACGACTTCTTTCGTCACGGGATGGCTCTGAACGTGGCTGCCGCCCTGGGTGTCGCCGAGCTTTCGGCCGGCTGCTCGTGGGTGCAGGACGAGTTGGCGGGCCGGTCGAGCGGCTAGCATAACCTGTGGCGATGTCCGATTCGACGCAGGCGCAAGTCCAAAAGCGCAGCCGCCGCGAAATGGTGCGCACGGGAGCGCTGGTTCTGCTGGCCGTGCTGATGACCTTGTTTGCCGTGCTCAACGTCAAACAGGTCGAGGTCAACTGGATTTTCGGCAAGAGCTCGACGCCGCTGATCATCGTGATCGTGGTCTCGTTGCTGGTGGGCATCCTGCTAACGCACTTCGCTGAGCTGCGCTACCGGCGTAAGCAACGCTAGAGCGCCTCAGTACTGCCAGGCGGACAACCGTTGCCACCCTGTCTTCGGCAAGCCATGGGCTTACCGAAGCCGCTCTAAGCCACCTTCTCGGCGGCGGCCCGCTGTTCGGTCACGATCTGCGCGGCCTGCGCTGCGCCGAGAAACGGCGCTAGCACCACATAGGCCAGATAGTCCGAGAGCTCGGGCAGCGCGCCGGTCCCACCGTCAGTGGTCTGAGCGTAGATCGTGTGCCATATGGCTCCTTCGATCCCCTCGTGAGCAAGCCCGGTGAGCGGTGGGCCGGGGGCGCCCGCGGTCAGCGTGGCCGCGACCTCGCTGGCGAGCTCGGCGACCAGATCGACGGCACGCTGTCCCATCGCAAATACGCCTGTCGCGATCGTCTGCGTATAGGCCGGCTGCGCTGCGAAGTAGCGCATCATCCTCTCCAGTGAGCGACGCACCGCGGTGGGCCATTCCGAGGAGGTGAGGCCGGGATCGGAAACGGTCTTGCGCACGTCTTCGCTGAGCTGCTCGATCGCCGCCAAGAAACATTCCTCCATGTCGTCGAACATGTCGAAGAAGGTGTCGATCGAGACACCTGCCTCGTCTGCGATCCGCATCGGCGTCAGGTTTCCATAGCCTTCCAGTGACGCCAGCTCCAAGGCGCTGCGAAATACGCGCGCGCGTTCGTCCTCGCCGACGATGTACGTCTCGCTCGGTACGGCGTGCAGACCCACGCCGAGCGGGCTTGGCTCCGAGGTTCTAAAGACGAGCGTCCAGCTCAGCATGTCCTCCACCAGCGCGGGCATCTCGTCGGTGCGCTGCTCGAGCAGGCGCACGAAGGTGGCGCGGCGCAGCCCGCCAACGATCGCTCGGGCCACAGGCTCGGGCAGCGGCGCGGCGTCCGGTGCATGCGCGAAGCTGGCAGCGAGTCGCTCCTCGAAGATACGCATCGTCTCTGTTAGCCGCTCCCAGCCGGCCGGCCCGGCAGAGGGGGCGTCTACCAGCATCAGACGCGCACCCTTCGGATTGCTGGCGACGACCTCGGCGAATCTGCGCAGTGCCGCCTCCATGCGCTGCTCAAGCGTGCCTTCGGTGGAGCGATAGCCGGCGGCGATGTGGACCAACGCCTGGCTTGCGATCAGGTCGAGCGTCGCCAAGAAGCACTCTTCCTTGTTGGCGAATTGCTCATAGAAAGCGCGCCTGGAGACCCCGGCGAGCATCACCACTTGCTTGACGCTCGTGCGCCCATAGCCGCTGGCCGCAACAGCCTCGATCATCGCTCCGTACATGCGTCGACGCTGGTTCTTGGCAACCTCCAGCGGCTTCATCTGGTGGGGCCCCCTGGGCAACCGCTCGTACAGTGGCGCCGTCCCGCCGAGGTTCTTCCCGCCCTCCGTCAACGTGTTCTATCTCCTCGAATGCTTATACCCCCTCGACTATCAAGGAGTCTTGGAAACAATATCATTCCATGTCAGAGATTTATTGTCTACTAGTATGCCGCGCCGCGCTTAGAGGAATCTCATGTAGTCGAGGCTGCACGGCAGGTCCTATCGCTAGTGCAGTAGCGCCCTCAGTAGCAAGATCCCGATACCCATGCTTGCTCCGACGAGCACCTGCAGGGCCAGCTCCAGGGACCGTGCTTTCGAGCGAATGCCCGCCGCCAGCTCAAATGCGATCAGACTCGCCACGATGCTCCAAACAGCTGCCGTCAAGCCGGTGATCTGGCTGATGCCCAGGGCCCAGGCAGCCAGTAGTACCAGCAGGGGCATGCTTCCCCCCTTGGCGATCGCCCAGTCGCGGCTAAACGTCTGCCAGAGCTCCGCCCAACTGAAGCTCTCGTGCTCAGCCAAGCGCAACCCCAGTACGTCAGAGTAGGAGTGGGCAAACCAGTAGAGCACCAAGGCGAGCGCCGCGGAGCCGATCGTCTCGGGGTAGGTGTCGTGCAGACCGCTCTCGGCGGCAAGCAGCGCACCGAGCGTGACCAGTCCGTAGACGGCGCCGGCCGGATTGTGCTCCGGTACGATCCAAGCGGCCAGACGCTCAGCCACGCTTTGGCTTGGGCGCGTGTCGGTTGAGCGGTCGGGTACCACGCTTGGCGCCCAGCTTAGGGCGTAGGTCCACAGGCTGCCTGCTGACGCCAACCGCCGCGCAATCCGCGATCATTCAGGCCAGCGTTGAGCACCGTCACGACCTCGCCCATGCCACCGCCTGTGCCCGACGGTACTCCTCCGGGTTCGCTTCCGCCTGAGCCACCGCGCCGTGGCTGGTGGCTGGCCAGACGTTTCCTGGCAGCCATGATCTGCATCGTCGCGCTCGCCGGTGGGGCGACCTACATGGTGATTCGCAACGAGGTCAACAAGGTCGTCAAAGCACTCGGGCAGAACACGCCGGTGACGGTCGCGCCCAAAGTGCTGATCCCCACCAGCACCGGCCAGCCGGAGACGCTGCTGCTGGTCGGCAACGACGAACGCAAGGCACCGAAGAGCAACCCGTTGGGAGCGGTACTGCCGCACTCCAACGAGATGCTGCTCGTGCGCGTCGATCCGAGCAAGCCGACGATCTCGATGCTCTCGATCCCGCGCGAGCTGCGCGTCAGCTTCACCGCGCCCAACGGCGAAGTGATCACCAACCGCATCAACTCCGCCTACACCTACGGCTACGAGGAGGGCGGCGGCACCTCGGGCGGCGTCAAGCTGATGCTCGAAACGATCAAGAGTCTGCTCGGCATCACGGTCAACCACGTGTTCGTCACCGACTTCAAACGCTTCGAACATGCGGTCGACGAAATGGGCTGTGTCTACATGACCGTGGACAAGCGCTACTTCCACAGCAACAGCGAACCCGGCGCCGAACAGTACTTCGAAATCAACCTGAAGCCGGGCTATCAGCGCCTGTGCGGCCAGCAGGCGCTCGAATTCGTCGCCAACCGTCACGAAAGTACGTCGCTGATTCGCGACGCTCGCGACCAGCGCTTCTTGTTGGACGCCAAGGCACAGTACGGCCCAGGGCTCTTTGAAAACCGCGAAAAGTTCGAGAAGGTTCTCGGCAAGGCGGTGCAAACTGATCTGCATGGCGAAGAACAGGTGCTCGACCTACTGGAGCTCCTGGCTGAATCGGCAGGCAAGCCTGTGCGCCAGGTGCCCTTTCACGTCAACCTGCTTCCCACATACGACACCGCCACCTCACAGCAGTTGCAGGACGCGGCGCACTCCTTCATGGCGGGCACGGCCGCGATCCCCAAGCACAAGCTCAACAGCGCGGTGCGCTCCGTCAAGAGCTCGCATCACACTGCTGCATCCACACTCTCGCTCACGCCCACTCCGAGCTCGACTACAGACAAAGCTTTGGTCGCGGCTCCGCGTCTGCCGTTCCCCTTGGAGGCGCCTCAGTACCAGAAGACCTCTGCCGAATCCGCCCCCGACGAATTGTTGCTCTATGGCATCCAAAGTCCCAACGGTCGTCGTCGCTACCCCTCGTATGTGATCGTCGTCGACGATGGCGAACTGGGTCAGTACTACGACATCCAGGGCACCACTTGGACAGGTTTGCCGCTGTTGAGCGATCCGAGCCAGAGTGTTCGCATTGGCTCGCGTACGTACAGCCTTTTCTATGACGGCGAACACATCAAGACTGTTGCTTGGAGGGAAGGCCGCGGCATCTACTGGATCGAAAACACTCTGACCTACAGTCTCTCGCCTGAAACGATGGTGGCGATCGCACGCACCACACGGCCCGTCGGCAGCTCGAGCGCGACAGTACCGGCGGTGAGCGCGGCTCCACATCGCCTGGCGGTGTCCCTGCCTACGCCGAGTGCCGCCGGCACAGGCAGCAAAGCTAAGATCGAAGCTGCGATCGCCCTGCTCAGCTTCGTGATTGTGGTGCTGCTCGGTCTGCGTCTGCTCTACCGCCAACGCGAGCTCAAACTGTTGCGTGCCCAGGTCGCGGAGGCGATGGCGCTGGAAGCTCGCCGGGCCACGCGGCTGCGCGCCCGTGTCGGTGTGACCAGACGCCCTCCGCCAGATGCGGCAGTTGAGCAGCAGCCTGTCGGTGCTGGCGGTGGGTCGGTGGATGTCGATGGTTGAGCGATCCGGTGCGAGCCTGGATGTCGACGGTTGTGGGATCCGGGGTGTGAGCCGCTGAATGTCGACGGTTGAGGAGCAAGGGACGCAAGCCGACGCGGGGACTCGAACCCCGGACCCCCTCCTTACCATGAGAGGCCCCCAGGGACGCCCTATTGCTAGGTAGAGCGCCATTTTTGACTCCTGTACTGGGGATTTGCCGTCCTCGCCTTGCAGACAAGAGAGGACAACCGCGAACAAAAATGGTATCGAACTCCGGGCGAAGTTGCGGTAAAAACGAGAGCCGACGAAGGGACTCGAACCCTTGACCCCCTCCTTACCATGGAGGTGCTCTACCAGCTGAGCTACGTCGGCGCTGCGGGCAAATCGTAGCCGTTTCCCGAGATCAGCGGATGGGCTAGGACCCGGAAGAACGCTCGATCTGCTCAGGCATTAGGTAGCGCGTCCGCGAGGGGCACGCCTACCCGCCGAGGCGGCGCAGCGTCTCACGATGCTCGTCCATGAGCGCACGGCGGCGTTCGGCGCGCTCGCTCGCATTCCCAGTCAGCCCAAAGGTCAGCCGCGGCGGCTTGCCCTGTGCTCGTACGGAGGGCTGAGGGGGCGGGCTTGGACGCTTGGGCTGACTGGCGAAGAACTTTGGTTTCACGGTACTCATCAACTGAGCTACGTCGGGCTGACGCCCAAATCCTAGCGGCAGTGGCCCCCCTTAGTGAGCTGGCCACTATGCCCGGCGAGCAGGTCACGATCACCGTCTCAAGACATCTGATCGACCTCCGCCAAGCCGGAGGAACAACCAACACAGTCACGGCTCGCCTGGACGCATATCGACCGGCACGACGCGCATACTGGACGGTTTGCGTGCGACATACCCCCAAGAGCTCGAGGCGCTCGCCGAGACATACTCGGATGTTCGCTCCTGCGACCTCAGCACGCTACAAGGTGTCGTGGCGCGCTCTGGTGCGGGCCCATCAAGCTTTGTCGCCTCCGGCGGCATGCTCGCCGTCGCGACACTCGCAGCGCAGCTCCACGAGCTGGCGTGTCAGGAGCCAGCAGCTGCGATGACGCCGCTGTCGATCATTAGCCGTCCTGCGCTCAGCTCCTCGGCCGCGATGTTGTTCACTTCTAGCGGCAAGCACCCGGACGCACATGAGGTCATGCGCAGGCTAGGCCGGCCCGGAATGCATCCCGCGGCTGTGCTGACCCACCGGCCCGAGGCCGAGCTCCCACCCATCCCGGAGGCGACTGTGATCACGCTGCCCGCTCTCGCGGTCCCTGACGGGTTTCTGGCCGTCAACAGTGTCATGAGCATGAGCATCGCCTTGATCCGTGCCTACCTTGGCGACGAAGTGTTGCCGGAGGCTCTGCCGACTCCGAGCGCCGTCGATGCGCTGCCTGGCACACTTGATCGCCTTCTGCTGCTGTATCCGCCGTCGCTGGCGGCGGTTGCTGTCGACGTTGAGGCCCGACTTGTCGAGATCGGCCTTGCTGCGGTCCAGCTCGCTGACTATCGCAACTTCGCCCACGGACGTCATACGGGTCTAGCCCGTAACGCTGACCGTACAGTGGTCCTCGCGCTCAGCGACTGCGAGTCTCTCGCAGTCGCCGATGCCACTGTTGCAGCGCTCCCCACCAACCTCGCTATGACCCGGTGGCACTCCAACGCGCCCTGGCCGCTGAGCGTTACTGATCTCCTCGTCGTATCAATGGGCGCCTGCGACGAGCTCGGAACGCACAACGGCATCAACGTCGCACGCCCAAAAGTCCCGGTTTTTGGTCGCAAGCTGTATCGCCTCCCGGTGCGCCGCCGTCTACCCGACACGCTCCTTGGTCCGGTAGAGCGCAAGCTCCGCGGGATCGGAGGGGTCACCATCAGGCACGAGACGAGTCATGACTATGCGCTTGCGCTGACGCGTTGGGCAGACGATCTCGTCGAACGCCGATTCGCTGCGATCGTGCTTGATTACGATGGCACCGTCTGTACCACCGAAGGGCGGTTCGAGCCACCAGAACAGCCGATCGCTGACGCGCTCAATGCTGTCCTCGCTCGCGGTATGAAGCTCGGTTTCGCAAGCGGCCGAGGGCCTTCGATGCACACAGACCTGCGCAAGGTCCTCGATCCTGAGCACTGGTCCCGCGTGGAGCTCGGTCTTTACAACGGGGGTGTCCTCTGCCGCCTCGACGAGAATATCGGCAGCTTCCATAATCCCTCCGCACTCATCGAACAGGCTACCCAGCGATTGAGGGAACTACCTTTCGCTGACGCGCTCAAGCTTGAGCCACGCTCGACGCAGCTTGGTGTCGAGCTGACTGATACCGCTTGGATTAAGGCAGGCCTGCTCGCAGACGTCGTCGTTGATGCGTGCCGGCGCGCTCCGTCGCTGGCAGTCAAGGTCCTCTCCTCAGGACACTCCGTCGACATCGTCCCTGCTGACGTGACTAAGACCGCTGTGATTGGTCGGATCCGCGAACGTGACGGTCCGGTCGACGTGCTCTGCGTAGGCGACCAGGGTCAAACCGGTGGCAACGACTTCGAGCTGCTCGCCTGTGAGCAGTGGACTCTCTCGGTCGATCGTACCTCCGTCGATCCGACCCGGTGCTGGTATCTCGGCGACGGCAGCAAGGCCGGCCCTTCACTGCTGCGCCGCTACCTCGGTGCGCTGCGCGGTCGCAGCGCAAAGGCCACACTCAGAGTTGCTGACTTGCTATGAGAGACCGTCTCGCCGAGCGGCTGCTCAGCACTGTCATGGGCTGGGACAGCACCCAGGTCCGACATCAGCTCCGAGGGCTGCAGACACTCGCTGGCATCAAGTACGACGGCTACGGCAACTTCAGTCCCGGCGCGAAGTTCATCGAGAGCCTTGCGGTATGGCTCAATCAGTTCCCGATCGGGCGTCGTCAGCTCGCGCTCGAGTTCGTCCAGGACGAACTCGTGTTCATCTCCGAGACACAGATGACACATCTCATCACGCTTGTGCCGGCAGAGGTGATCGCTAGCGAGCTGCGCACCCGTATCGCCGAGAGCACTGACATCCAAGTCCACCGCATCCGCGAAATGGAAGAGCGCCCCGACTACAAGCGGCTGCGTCGCGCGAGCTTGATCATTGGCGCGTCAGACGGCGCGCGGCTGGACCAGCTCCGTCGTGCCTCACGGCTCTCCCACGAGCAGTTTCTGCAAGGGCCCGCAGCGACACCTGATCAGATCAAGCCGCTCGCCAAGGAGCTCGCCAAGCAGCTCGACGGCACTGACGCTGAACACGCGCCGTTCCAGCATGTGTTCTTCGTAGATGACTTCTCCGGCAGCGGACGTACGCTTATCCGCGATACCGACGATGGCGTCGTCAAGGGCAAGCTGCTGCGCCTCCACGAGGACCTAGCCGACGCGGCGAAGGCAGGCTATGTAGAGCCCGATGTACCCGGCACGGTCGTTCTTTACTGCGCCAGCGAGCAGGCCGAACGGCACGTTCGAGCGAACATTTGCAAAGCAGGGCTGAAGGGATGGAACGTCCGTTCCATCCAGACACTGCCGAACACATTACGTGTCACCGACACTAACGCGGACATGATTGCCCTGTCTCAGGACTACTACGACCCCGCCACCGAGGACGAGCACAAGGGTCCGGTGCCGATCGGCTACGACAACTGTGCGCTGCCCCTCGTGCTCGCCCACAACACTCCGAACAACTCCATCTGTCCCCTGTGGATGGACACGCGCGACGAACCCGACAGCCTGAAGCGAAAGGCCCTTTTCCCCCGCTACGAGCGCCACCACCCGGACCGCCCATGACGTCCTACCGCAATCCGTTTCGCTACCGCACCTCCGAGCAGGAGGCTCAGCAGGGCTCACGTCGGTTCATCAAGACCTTCGGTGTCGGGTTTCTCGACATCCTCCCCGAACAGGTCTGGGACAGGCTGGTCGTGATTCAAAGTGCCCCCGGCGCCGGAAAGACCTCGCTGCTTCGTATCTTCTCCGCCGACAGTCTCAACGACATCATTGCCCGCCCCGAGGAGTTCAAGCAGCTCCACCAACGGATGAGCACGCTCGGAGCGATCGTCGATGGGCAGGTCCGGATCCTCGGCATCCGCCTCGCACTGAAGAAGGATTATCGGGCGATCAACGACTTGCGCCTTGAGCCCGACCGCTCGATCAAGGTGTTCTTTCGCCTACTCGACGCACAGCTCGTCAGGGAGATCGCAAACACGCTCCTTGAGCTGTGCCCCGACACCAACCCTAAAGAGCTCCGTATTGAGCCGGCTGTAGACGCTGCTGATGCGCTGACACAGATCGGCGGTCCCACCGTCACAGGTCTGCAGACTTGGGCGCGTACTACCCACCGCGAGCTACTGACTCAGCTCGACTCAGTGATGCCGCCGAAGATCGAACATCTCGGAGGCCACCACGCCTCCTACGCCATCAAGGCCCTGAGTGGAGCATCCTTCTTCAACGGTGAACAGCCATTGTCGCTGACGCCCCTGGTGATGTTCGATGACGCCCAGGATCTCGACCCAGGGCAGCGCCGGGCGCTGATCGAGGCCCTCGCAGACCGTGACCTGCGCCTGGGCCGCTGGGTCGCCGAGCGCTACCAGGCTCTCAGCCACGACGAGCTGATCGCCGACGAGCAACCCAGCCGCGCGTATCTCCTGCTCCGCATCGAGACAGCGGCACGCCGTCTCACGGACGCGCCTGGACGCCGGCGTGGCAAAACCAAAGGGTTCGACAAGCTGCTGCTTGATATCAGTGACCTACGAGCCTCCCACGCCCTCTACACCGAAGCCGAAGACGAGCGTCATCTCCGCGCCCTGCTAGATGTCGAAATTGAGCCCGACGACGCGAGTCTTGGGAGCGCGATCCATCATCTCGACGAGCGGTTGGAGCAGCTCACCGCCGGCAACCTACGCTATGAGCACTGGCTCGCGGCAAGCCAGGAGAAACACGATTATTCCGGCGCGATCGAGCGTCGCGCCATCGAGGTCCTGATCACCCGCGATCAGCAACGCGTACAAGGCAGCCTGTTCGCGGTGCCGCTAACCCTCGAAGAGCTCAAGACCCGCGGCGGGGGAAGGCTCAACGAAGCCTCGGCACTGTTGCTACGCCACGAGCTGAACCTTCCTTTCTACTTCGGCCCCGACAAGCTTGCGAAACTTGCGACAGAGAACATCGAGCAGCACATCTCGCTCTCCGGCGAGCTGTTCGAGGAGATCCTCGCCCGTGTAACCCTTGCGCAACCACTCATGATCGAGCCAAAGCGCCAAGAGGCGATCGTACGCGAAGCCAGCGAGACGCTATGGAAGGATATTCCCAGCCGACTTGCCGATGGACGTGAGATCCAGCAGCTGCTTCTCAACATCGCAGCGATCTGTCGCGCAGATACGTTTCGTCCGACCGTCCCGTACCCGCCCAGCCCGACCGCGACCGCGATCACGATGCGCGACCGGGAGAGGCTGCTCGACCCTGCGTGGCGCGCAAACACCCCGGGCGCCGAGGAGCTGTTCGCCGCGCTCGCGGGTGCAATCGCACATAACCTGCTCGCAGTCGACCTCGACTACAGTGTCAAGGAGAACCGTTGGATGGTGTTGAACGTCAACCGTCTCTTGTGCCCGAGATTTGGGCTCGCGCTCGGACTCGGCGGCATCCGGGAGCGCCCCGTCGAGACGCTCTGTGCCTGGATGCTCGGCGAGCTTCCGTCGGAAGACACGCTGATCGAGCAGCCTCTTCAGGAGCAACTGCCAGTATGACTTCTGCCGATAGGACTCAGCGCTGGGAGATCGACTGCAAGGCGGTTGGCGAGAAAGAGGTGACGGCTCTCTGGTCCAGTCGAACGGAGGGCCGTACGCTGATGATCGCCGGCGCCGGTTTTGATCCACGCGCGCCCGTTGCCTACGAGATCATCGCGGGTGCGTGCCCGCGCCCGGTGGATGTGCTCGAGATCAAGCTCGACGCGCTACGCACCGATCCTGCCACGGTACAGCTCGCGCTCGACGGCAGAGCAAGGGTGCAGGCGGCAGCGGACGCGACTGGGGCGAGTGTCAGCGAGCACGGCAACAGCGGCCCAACATCCTCGACCGGGATGCAGATCGCACGTGACCTGTTCGCCGGCAAACGAACCGATGGTTATGACGAGGTGATCCTCGACATCTCTGCGCTTCCGCGCAGCGTGTTCTTCCCGTTGCTTCGCGGTCTGCTCGTCAAGGCGGATGAGGAGGGTTGGGATGGTCAGTTGCATGTCGTCGCGTGTGATAACCCTGCTATCGACCAGCTTGTCGCGGGCGACGGCGCGGACTCACCGGAGGCGCTGCCGGGCTTCTCTGACCCTAATCCTCCAGAAGGGGTACCCACAACCATCTGGGTACCTGTGCTCGGCGAGGGAGAGACTCACCGTGTCGAGAAGCTCCGCGAGTCGATCTCTGCACAGGAGGTCTGTCCAGTGTTGCCATTCCCTTCCCAAAACCCGCGGCGCTCGGACGACATCGTTCGTGAGTATCTCGACCTATTCGAGGCTGTCGCGGTCGAGCCGCGGAACGTCATCTACGCCTCGGAGTTCAACCCGTTCGATCTGTACCGGACCCTCAGCAAGCTCAATGCCACTTACAAGGAGTCGCTCAGCCCGCTCGGCGAGACCCGGATGGTGCTCTCGGCACACTCTTCGAAGCTGCTCTCCGTCGGCGTGCTGCTAACAGCCTATGAGCAGGAACTTGAAGTGCGCCACGTCAGCCCTGATAAATACACATTGGCTCATCCCGAGAGGCTGCCCGGCCTGGCTGCGGACGATCTCGTCGTAGACCTATGGTTGACTGGAGAGCCTTATGCGTAAACCGCCATCAGCCCTCTGCGCCGGCTATATGCCGCTCGACATCATCGATGACGGTGCGGGCCCCCGACGACGTGCAGGCGGCACCGCAGGGAATGTCGCCGCAATCCTCGCTTTCCTAGGGTGGGACGCCGCGCTCGCAGGGCGGGTCGGCGACGATCACGCCGGTGATGAGCTGCTCGCTGACTTGATGCGCGCGGGCGTGGATTGTCGTCTCGTTGACCGCGAGCGAGGTGCCCTGACGACTCGGCTTGTGCATCACATCGCCGGGGGCGAGCACTACTACCTCTATACGTGTCCGCATTGCGGCCAGAAGCTTCCACGCAGCCGTCCTCTGACGCTCGAACGCCTTGAGACAGTGCTGGCCGCGCGCGAGCGACCGGACGTCTATTTCTTTGATCGCGTTAATTCGGCCACGATCGCGCTTGCGGAACGCTACGCCGAAGCCGGAACGCTAGTCGTGTACGAGCCTTCGACCCCAGCGAGCGCTGGGTTCTTGCAGCGTGCGATCGCAGCCGCGAAGATTGTTAAGGGGAGCATCGAGCACGGTCCCGGTCTCGTGGGCAGCTACGAAGGAGGTGCTCCCGACCAGCTACGCATCATCACCGAGGGCTCCGCCGGCGCACGGTTTCGCCTGGGCGATGGCAAGTGGCAGCGGGTCGGTGTCTTTGAGGTACCCGTGGTGGACGCATCAGGCGCAGGCGACTGGACGACAGCAGGAATGCTTCATGCTCTTGCCGGCATCCCGGCACCGACCGCACTCGACGTCAGCGACGCAATCAAGTTCGGCCACTCATTTGCAGCACTGAACTGCGCGGTTCCCGGGGCGCGAGGCTTGATGGAAGAACGATCTCGAGCGAGTGTCTTTGGCATGGCAACCCGTATCCGCCACGGTGAACGGAGGCTCCCGATTGCCGGACCGCCCCCAAACCCGCCAGCAATGGCCGGGATTTGCGCGTGGTGTCTACTCCCGGCAGCCGACAGTGTGCTGGCAAGCGAGGCGGCTCAATAGCGTACGTAGAGACGGCCCTACCCGACCATGCCAGTGAGCGTTAGTGAGCACCCGTGTGCGACCACAACGTTTGCGCTCTTGCTGATGTCCGATGCCGCAAGCGAAGCGTCGGCATGGCGACGTGCTCGCATCATCACCGAAGCAGCGCGTTGTCGCGCGGTTGTGATCTCCGCCATTGCGTCTCGGTCGACACCCGAACAGCGGACCAATGATGCTCACGACTAAGGGCCAGACCCCCGGCTGGCTATTTGACGGACGACGATCTCCATCAGTTGAACTGCTCCAAGGGGTCCGAGATGATTCCTCAAGTGGTCGCCGAGTGCGTGTGCGTTTTCTCGAGCGTGCTTGGTAAGCAAACTCGCACTTGCCTTCTGAAGGGCATCGATGGTCGGTGTTTTTGGGACGGTGAGTGCTGCACCGTGTCGTTCGAGTGTATGCAGGTTGAATTCGGGCTCGCGGCCCTCGCCGGGTAGTCCGAGAACTGGGCATCCCGCGAGGAGTGCGGACATCAGCGTGTTCTGACCACCGCGTGTCACGAGCAGCGCACTGTCAGCAAGGGCGCTCGACAGCGGCGGTAGATGCTCGCAGTGGATATTTCCGTCTGTGAACGGCAAGAGCCGGTCAGCAGCCCGTCGCTGCGTGCACGCAAGGGTGATATCGAAGCTATCCGGCGGGAACACTGCAGGGAGCAGCGACAGAGCTTGCTCTGTGGTCACGAGACCTCGGCTCAGATATGCAAGGACATGATTCCGTCCGGGATCGAGTGTGCGTGTGTTGCCGAGCTCGATCGGGCCGAACAACAGCGGCCCGACGTAGTGCAGGTTGGGTAGTCTGGACAGCGCCGGCTCAAGCAGGTCGATCGTTGGGGCGACATTCAGCGCCGCAGCGTGATGGAGGATGCCCTCAAGGGTTCCCCATGGGCTCGCTCCTAGCGCGGTAGCAACCTGCCGATATGCCGCTGGCACCGTCTCATTCGTGCGGCTCGACATAGAATTCTCAGCATCCAGGTCGACGGTGGCCGCGGTAGAAGCAAACGGTATCCCCTCAAGCTCTGTGGATATCGCGACGCTTGGCTGATTCTCTGTAAACACGATATCCGCACCGAACTCGCGGATCGCTTGGCGCTCCGCCGCGACCGCGGACGCCACATACTCGGGAGAATCCATTCCGCGGAGCACAAATCCCTCGGCAAACACTCTGACGTCGCCAGCGCCCGCCTCGGAGTGCGGCACAGGACGAGGCGCGGTAAACCGTGGACCATAGAAATATCGATCGAGAAGCGGATATTGCGACGGTGCGCAGACGGCTACCTTGTGTCCACGCAGCGCAGCATGTTCGCCAATCGCGAGGCAGCGTGTGATTGCGCCCAGTCCGAACGCCCCCGCCATCGGTGCCAGCAAAATCCTCATTGCTCACAGCCCGCACTCCGCGATTGCTGATCGAAGAGCGGGCAGATCACCCTGTCGAGGTCGGTGAGGACACGCGACCAGACTCCTGGCCAGAGGACGTAGTTGTTGTAGTAGCTGGCGCCCTCTGCCGGTGGCCCGAACACGGCCACAGCTAAGCAGACGCCCCCAACCAGGGCGCGCACATGTCCGTCGCGGGTGAGGTTGAGGTAGCGGTCATCGTGCGGGTGGGGCTTCGCCCACACGCGGATCGCGCTACGCAACGCGCCGTCTTGGCCATCGTCGGGCGGGAACTGTAGGTGGGCTGTAATCATCGCATCGACCTGAATGCGCTCCGGCTGGGCGAGACGGCTCGACTTCAGCAGCCAGCCGTCCTTGTTGCGCACCACCGTCGGATTAGGTCCGGGTCCGAGTCGCAGGACGCCGGTTTCCATCAGTGCGAGCACCTCCGCGATTCGCTCGCGCTGAGGGCCGACGGCAGCTCTATTCGCGAGGTGGGGAATCACTGCGAAGAACTGTCTGTGACCGGTGTCGGTAAGCCCCGGCGTATCGATTGCCGCTCTAAGCACCTCGCGATAGTCGCGAAGAGACTCAAGACGGTTCTTCGCCAGGCTCTCATCGAGCCCCATCTCGGCCTGCGCGAGATCCCAGCGTGCCTGCTCGATGACCGCGTCGTGGTATCCACTGGATGTAACGAACTCCGGCGCCTCGGAACTCAATACGCGGCCGACCCTCACGCGATCGGTCGCGTCTAGCCCGTCAGCGAGCACCTCCGCGCGTATAAGGCTCTCAACCTCGCCAGCAAAATCCAGTCTCCTGTCGCCTGCGTTATCGCGCAGTCGCCGAAGCGCGTCGACAGTGAGGAACTTTGCGTCCTGTGGCGGCCGAGCCCGAGGCCGAGCGGGCCTTGCGCATGGAAGCCAACCCGATCGGTTGAAGAGGACGAGGCGGGGCTCGCCGCCGCTCGCACAGTAGTCCAACCGGCCGTCCACCATGCGGAACTCGCCGCCACGCCCAACCGTCAACGCTCCAATGACATCAATGGCCGTCAGGCCTGCACCCGCGATCGCGACGACGCTGTCCGACCCGAGATGCGACACCGAGCCTGGTAGCGGATAGACACAAGAGATGGTCGCATCTTTTGATGGCTGGACGCGAGGAAGTCCGTGGCCGGTAGTGATGAGTGCCATATCAACAGTCCAGCGTGTACCGTCATCTAGCATCACCGTGGCCGAACGCCCTTCGGGTCTGATGTCGGTAACTGTCTTATGGACCGTGGTGATACAGACCGAATTAGGAGCGCTTGCTAGCAGGAATTTTGCCGACCAGGCGAGATACTCGCCCAGGACACATCTTGGAAAGAACTCCGCAGCTTGATCCGCTGCCCCCCGATTACCGCTGATCAAGGACGCCACAAGATTGCGCTGTCGGCACCATTCGAGAAAGCTGGGTCCGAGGGTTGTAGGGGCACCGGCGACCATCTCGCTATCGGAGAACGCGGTTATCTGAGAGGCAACAGTGTTCAACAGCAGATAGTCGGGCTGGTCGCACCTGTGGACCCCGACTCCCAGCTCTCCCGGCTCGACCAGCAGAACATCAGCGGGTATGTGGGTCGCACTGGCATAGCTGAGAACTCGCTCTAGTGCCGAAAGCCCACGGTGTCCTACTCCGACGATGGCGATTCGAAGCGGAGATTGCATGGCGCGATGCTAACGAAAGGCTCCCGCCCGAACGAAGGCCGTCATCGTCGGCTACTCATCGGGTTATCATCGACTGATGAAGGGGAAACCCACCGAGCGGACTCGACTTCAGCGGAAGGCTGATCGTGGTCATTACGATCGCGGGACCGTCTACTCGATCATCGACGACGGTCTCGTATGCCATCTCGGCGTGACGCTGGATGGTCAACCCACCATCATTCCAGCCACCTACGGACGCTTGGCCGACCATCTTTACGTGCATGGTTCACAGGCTAATCGCGTTCTGAAAGCCCTGGCACAGGGGATCGAAGCTTGCGTCGAGATCACTGTCTTGGACGGTGTCGTTTTGGGACGCTCTCCCATGAGACATTCCATGAACTATCGCTCGGTCGTCATATACGGATGTTTTCAGGAGGTCTTGCACGAGCACGAAAAGCTGCGGGCGATTAAGGCCATACTCGAACATGTGGTTCCTGGGAGACTCGCGGGCTTGCGGACACCTACTACGTCAGAGTTGGAACGCACACGCTTTCTCGCGCTGCCGTTGCGGGACTATTCGGCAAAGATTAGGGAGGGGCGTCCTACTCAGGACACAGACGACGATCTGGATGTTTGGTCTGGCGTGATTCCGCTAGCAACAGAGGCACGCGCGCCAGTCGCGGCTGACGAGGCCGCGGCCGGTGTAGAACTGCCCGCCGCGGTCAAGGACTGGCCTAGGCAATCCAGAGGACGCGTCGGACGCAGCGTCTAACAATTACAGCTCTTTCTAGCGGTCGAGGTAGTAGCGGTAGCCGCGGACATGCGCCGTGAATCCTGCCTGAGTGTAGAGCGCGTGCGCAGCGTGCCTAGACTCGTGCGATATGAGCTGCACCTTGTAACAGCCAGCGCTCCGAGCAATCGAAATCGCTGCATCCAAGAGTTGGCGTCCGATTCCTTTGCGCCGGAAGTCCTTATCAACTACGAAGTTCTCGACTCCTGCCCACGGCCGTCCGTCACGAGTGAGATTCTCAAGGAGGAACAAATCGAGCGTACCGATGACACGGCCGCTGGACTCCACCACCAACAGAACTCGCCACTCGCGGTCGAGTATCCGCTGGAAGGTAGCACGGTTGGCAGGTGTGACCGAGAGTGTCGGCTCATCCTCGTGCATTTGCGAGAGCACAGCGAGCACACTAGGAAGATCGTCAGGCTCGGCCTGACGAATGAAGGACTCAGGACCAAGCTCTATCCTTATGGTGGATAAGGAAAAAGGCATGGGAACCGCAGACTAGACCCGATGTTCCTTGTAGCGATCCGTGAGCCGCCAAGGGGCGGTGAGCGGCTTATCGGTTTGCTGGCCGACAAAGTCAGGACGGACGGACGCAGCAGGATGGGTCAGCAAAGTAGCAGTCCGGATCTCGCGAGGATGACGTCGCTTGGCGAACTCGACACCTTGGCGGAGATCCTCGCCCGAGTACAACTCGCCAACGACTATCAACACCGACTTGTCCTTCAGCGACGGACATGACTCCGGATAGCGAATCTTCGCACTGCTCGTTCCCGTGGAGTGGTCGATGATCGTGTCAACTACCGCAAGAGGCACGCCATCGAGATTGCCAGCAAGCATGCCCGCGAGTATCGCACCACCGCGACCGACCCCCAATACGAGATCAGGAGTGTAGTCTCGGTGATGAATTTCAGCGATCAACTTGCGGACAAGCTTCTCCATGTGCTTCCACCCAAAGCTACGGCGGCTACGCATCTCCTCGCCAAAGAGATAGATGCTTGTCGCGCTGCCGACGACGGTCACGATGATCACTAGCAGAGCCGTCATCGCTCGCCGCTTCCGTCAACGGAGCCCGCAATCACCTCGCACTCCCAAATCCAAGCACGTCGTAAGGCGACAGCCGTGGAGATGGCGGAAGACATGCCCGGACCCTATACGAGTTCCACAAGATCGGATGGATAGCGAGTAGTAGCGTAACCAGCAGGACCAACGACCATGACGGTCCACGTACCCTTTGAGCTATGCAACACCGGGTCGCGCCCCACCCGGATAACGAGACCCATGGAAGGCATCTCCCTCGACGCTTGCTCGCGCTGCGCTCGGCCTATGGGACGATGAGCGTGGCGCCGGGGATGTGGGTGGCTATGCGGCGGGGGTCGCGTATGAGTAGCGGGCGACCGGTCACGGCGGCGTGAGCGCCGATCAGGAAATCCGGCAGGACGGCCTCACGAGTTCCACCTGAGCGCCGGTAGGCAGCGTGGGCGTGGCCGGCAAGGAATGAGGCGGCAAACGGGATCTCCTCAACGAGCGCCATCGATGGAAGAGAAGTATGTAGTTCCTCGACAAGGGGGAACCGCGGGGCGATCTCGGCAAGGACTACGACGTTGAGGACGAGCGCTCCTCGCTGAGCGGCGCTTGTGAGCTGCTCCTGCGACCAGGCGAGCCAGCGCGGGTCCTCCGTGAAGAGGTCGAGCAGGACGCTGCTGTCGACGAACGTCTCCAAGTGCGTACCGCTCAACGGCGGGTCAGAGCGAGGATCTCCTCGGTGGTCATCTCGCCTTGACCGGCACCACGTATCCGGCCGATCTCCTCGGCCGCGTGATCGTGGTCAACGAGCAGGCGGGCACCTTGCTCGTCCAGTTGGAAATCGACGTTGCTGCCCGGATGAATACCAAGTGCCTGGCGGACCTGTAGCGGAATTGTGACCTGTCCCTTCTGGGTGACCCTCATTTGGTAATACTAGCAAGTAATACCTGGCGTCAGATCGCTCGGCGTGTGGCGCTCCAATGGCGAAAGTTCCACCAGTGCGGCTTCCTTGTCGGGTCCGTATCCATTGAGGAAGCATTCGCCTGCTGCTGCTCTTTGCTAAGTGCCTGAACTGAGGCGCGTGCGACGCGCCACTCGACATCTACTGGTCGTGGCTCCTGCTGGCGTAGGTCCTCGATCGGGAATGAGTAATGATCGCTGAGCATCTTAAGGCTGGTCCCGCACTCGCTGGCGACGACTTGTGGGTCTTCGGTGCGTAGACGCAGCGAGATGCCGCCACGACGCAGCGCATACGGCGTGGCGCCGAGGATGCGGACGAACTCCGGGCGTTGCGCGACGGCTTGTACTGCTGGCGTGAAGCAGTCTGGGCCCCAGGTCTTTGCCTGGGACTTGCTGAGGTGACAGGCACCCGTTTCGGCCTCGCGTACCCCGTGACGGGCGTGGGCGAGGTCTCCTGGGATGATGAAGTCGCTGGCGCAGGCTGGGTGTCCGGATTGTATGAGGATCTCTCGCCATTGTTTGAGGTCTTCTTGCAGGATTCCGGGTATGACGGTGCGGCGTTGGGTGCTGTGCTCGGTCTTGCCCCATTGTTGGAGCCGTCCATCGCTGAGGACTTCTGTCACCCATGCGAACTCTCCGTCGAGGGATGACCAGCGGAGCCCCCAGATCTCTTGGTTGCGGCTCGCCATGCCGTATTGCAAGCTTACGATCATCGCGTTGCGGTGCGCCAGGATCGCCTGCGGTGATGCGGGGTGGAGAAGCATCTGGGCGCGGATCGCCTCGACGGCCTGCGGCGAGAGTGCCCAGCTGGGCAGCGGACGCGTTCGTGTGGCGGGGGTGTAGCCGGTGCCGCCGGTGCGTGCGGATCGCCGGCGGCTGATGACGGGTTCTCTGGCAAGCTTGCATCCGTTGGTGTGGATCTCGGGTACTGACGGTGATCTCGCGGCCCAACTCAGCGCGGATGAGAGGACGCGCCACGCGTGCAAGCGAGTCTGTGCGGGCACACCGGCTTCGCGCATCTGCTCGCGCCAGGCGCGCGGCGTTTGCGGCTCGTTGAAGCGGCTGGCTTGTGTCTTGGCGATCGCTACGGCGTAGTCCGCTGGAGGCAGCTTGCCTCTGTTGCCGGCTTGGCGCCTGGGCTTACCTAGGAGGTGGCAGTTCAGCACCGATTTGTAAAGGGCGTATGTCGAGGGCGCAAGGCCTTCCTCGTTACGTGGGTGCGCATCGATCTCCAGGAAGAGCTCGAGGATCTGTGCGATCGTGCGACCTTCAGCTTCGTTGGCCTCCTTTGCGTCGAGGTCCAGCAGGAACCTCCGCAGGCTGTCGCGGCCTCTGCGCTCGGCTGTTATGTAGTCGTTCATCCACGCGCGGGCGTGGCGCACCGACGGAAAGGTCCGACTGCGCTCGCGCTTGTCATGGTCGTAGAAGCCAACGACGTAGGAGCGCCGGCCGCTCTTGGTGACGTACGGCCACGCTGAGCGCTTTGGCCACGGCCTAGCCACTGCTTAGCCTCGAGAAGAAACGCATCGACTCGCCCATGTCCTCATGCTCGAGGACCGGCAGGATCACCGCATCCGCGAATCTCCGAGCGTTGGACGAAACCCGCGGTGTGGTTGCGGTAACGGCCGAAAAGCTGAGCGCCCCTGGGCCTCTCATTTGCAGGGAAAATGTCCCGGGGGGACCCCTGTCTTACCATGGAGGTGCTCTACCAGCTGAGCTACGTCGGCGCGAGCCAAGATCCTACCGCGTCAGCAAACTTGCTTTGAGCCGGTCGGACGAACGTGCGTTCGCAAATACCGTCCGGGTTGCTGAGTAGCTTTTCGGTGTCTAGGAAAGGGCTGGCCCGGCTGTCGATAGTTGACGGCGATCTGGGTCTCGGCGTAAAGGAGGGCCGTACGAATGAGCGGACGCGGTAGCTGCGTCACGGTAGAACAGGAGCGGCAGGCGGAGGGCGCGATCCTTGCTTTGCTGTTGAACTTCGAGGCAGGCAGTCTGTGGTCGGTGGAGGAGCTCAATCGCCAGTTGAGCGCTTCGCGCCTGGAAGTGATCGATGGGCTGGCAAGTCTGCACGCAGCCGGCTTGATTCATCGGATCGGCGATTACGTATTCGCGACGCGAGCGGCCTCCACTTTCGATCAGCTCGAGCTTTGAAGCCCGAGAGAAGAAAGCTTTAGCTGATTCCCTCGAGCAGCTCGGCGGGGGAAGACAGCTCTAGGCCGCGAGCAAGAATCACGATCGTCTCGAGTCGCGGCGAGCGCTTGCAGCGCTCCAGCAGGCTGATCTCGGTTCGATGCAGGTCGCACACGTCGGCAAGCGCCTCCTGAGATAGTCCGACGCGCCTGCGATGGCGGCGCAGGTTGGCGGCGAACTGCTCGCGAACGGACTCCATAGAGCACACTGTCGCTGGCCGCAGACGGAAGGTCTACAGACGAGAGTCTGCGCGTGGCCGGCCTCGCCGTATGAGTTTGAGCAGCGGCTTGAGACTGAAATTACCTCTTGCAAGGTTTGAACTGGCGCGGCTGTCATGCGGTCGCTGTCATGCGGTCGCGACGGCGTGCACCTCATGAGAGGAACCCACCGTCGTCACCGGGACGCCCATTCCAGACACCTTGCTCGCCAGATCGAGCCTCAGCCAACGCGCCAGCCGCGGGCTGGGGCTGGAAATGATGATCTCGTCGAAGCCATGCAGGTTGATCGCGTCTTCGATGGCTGCCACGGGGTCGGGGTCGCCGACCAGGCCTTCCACTTGCAGCCCAGCCGCGGCGCTCAGCGCGGGAAGGTTTCGATCGAGCGCGCTCCGCGCCTCGCCGGTGCCCTGGTCATTTGGATCCACCACCTTGTGCAGCCCGTGGGTGCTGTTGGGTACGAGCAGCGCGAACGAGCAGGGGCCGCGTCGGGCGCGCTCGGAGACGGCATCTAGCAACGGCTGAGTAACGGAGGTCTTGTGCTCGACAACGAGCACCTTTGGTTGAGTGGCTTGACTGGAGGACTCCATGGCTAGGAACTCCCTTCCGATGGCTGCGCTTTGAGATTGCGAGACGATTGGCTCTCCTAACACTTGGTTACCCTTCCCGCGATGCGCGTGCACCTATCAGATGATCAGATCGAAGTTCGGCTGACGAAGGCCGAGAAGGCACTGGACCGCTGCGCAATATCAAGGTCGCCCGCTCGGACATCAGCGACGTGCAAGTCCTCGATGACCCGCTGCGCGAAGTCATGCGCTCAGGCCTAAAGGTTGGCCTGCGCTTGCCGTGGCTGTACTACGTGTGTCGCTCAATCCGCCTCGACCAGGCGTGGGCGGTACGTCGCGGCGTCCCAGCGCTCTCGTTCGTGGTCCGTAACCAGGGCGCGCTGGAGCGCGTTACGGCCAGTACCAAGGAGGCGCGTGAACTTGCGCGGCGTCTGGGGGTCTGACCGGCAGATGGCGGGGGCAGGATTCGAACCTGCGAAGGCTGAGCCGCGATATTTACAGTCTCGTCCCTTTGACTGCTCGGGAACCCCGCCAGGGGGTGGCGATGATAGCGTCAGGTGCTCATCCGCGGCGGGAGAGGACGCCCCGCATCGACCTCGAAATCGGCGTACTTCGGTCCGCCCAGGAGAATCCTGCTACCGCCGGCGATAGCCCCGGCCGGTATGAACCAGCGTCGACCGTCTGCGACATAGCACGAAGAGATAGTCGATCCGTGATGGGTCTAGATGCTTGACAAGGCCGCTCCAACTTTGGTTTCCGCCTCTTGTGCAAAGCGTAACCTCCCAACGGCCTGTCCGGAAGACCGTACAGGTCTTAACCTGAACGCGCATGAGCTTGCCGTTCGCTTCGGAGATGATGTCGCAGTGAGGACTATGCCCCAAGGGCACATAGACGGCATGTCCCTGCGAACTTAGCCACTCTATTGCTGAAATCTCGCCAAGATCGCCCTGACGTCGAGTCGACACGACTGCCATAGACCAAACATACGTTCGTGTCCGGACGGCAGTCGTGTACCTCCTCTCAACTGGCCTCGCGCAGTTCCTGGGCCTCTGGTAATGCCTGCAGCTTCTTCAGCGTGCGGCTCTCGATCTGGCGGACTCGCTCGCGTGTGATGTTGAAGGCCCTGCCGACCTCGTCGAGTGTGCGCACGCGGTCGCCGGCGATGCCGTAGCGCATTTCCAGCACCTCGCGCTCACGGCGGGGGAGCGAGGCGAGCACGCGTCCGACGCTCTGGCGACGCAGCTCCTCCGCGGCGACCTCGAACGGCGATGCGGCCGTCGCGTCCTCAACGAAGTCCGCCAGCGCCGAGTCTTCCTCGTCGCCGATCGGCTTCTCAAGAGATACGGGTTGTTGTGCCATGCGCAGCACCTCGCGCACCTCGCCTGTGGAGCACTCGAGCTCGGCCGCGATCTCCGTGGCGGTGGGGTCACGACCGAGTCGCTGGATCAGCGCGCGCTCAGCGTAGACAACACTGTTGAGCCGTTCGGTCATGTGCACGGGAATACGGATCGTGCGACTCTTGTCCGCGATCGAGCGCGTGACCGCTTGGCGGATCCACCAGGTGGCGTAGGTCGAAAACTTGTAGCCGCGGCGGTAGTCGAACTTCTCCACGGCCCGAATCAGGCCGAGCGAGCCCTCCTGGATCAAGTCGAGAAAAGTCATACCTCGTCCGATATAGCCCTTGGCAATCGACACTACAAGCCGCAGATTTGCCTCGATCATCTGCTGCTTCGCCGCTACTTCGCCACGCTCGATGCGCTTGGCGAGACATACCTCCTCCTCGGCGCTAAGCAGCGGCACGCGTCCAATGGCCTGCAGATACAGGCGCAGCGAGTCAAGGCTCGGATCGACAGTCAGGTCGATCTCGGTCTCGCGCACCTCGTCCAAGCGCGAGGCGACAAACCCTCGTTCGTCGCGCTCGTCGATCTCGGTACGCACTTCTCCCAACTCGACCACGGAAGTCTCCGCGGCCATCAGCAACCCCTCAGTTTTCTGGCTCATAGCCGGACCCCCCCAGGATCCATGTGGCTCCCCGCCGGAGCATGCACCGCTCCGACCTCCCCGTCTTTGACTACCTGCCTCCTTGCGAATGTACTCAGCGGTGTTGGCGTTCATGCCTCAACAGGCTCGCCCGAACCACGTATCCGATCATATCTCCCTGTCAATTCGAACTATGTTCGGATTGATACCAGATGTGGGGGTCGACAGGCGCCGGTCGACGCCACGAGTAGAGGCATATTAGGCAACGAGTAAGAACCAAGTAATCGACGACATGCGACCATCTGGTTGCATGTTTGCTCAAACCTGGGAGCTAGCCGCGGCGGGTGCCGGCGGAGCTGCTCGGACACGGCACTGTAGCGTCCGCACTCGCGTTAGCACCGTCGCTGAAGCTGAGGTGTACAGCAAAGGGAAAGCCGCCGCGCGGGCAACTTTTGGGCAGCAGGATGCCGCGAGGACGGAAGTTGACGATCCTGCCATTGATGTCTTCGTGGTAGACGATGCCGGCTGGACCGATCGTCGTCTGCAGGCCGAGTAGCGCCACGTCGGGTCCTTCGGGCACGCTCGGTACAAGTGGCAGCTTCGTTTCGATCAGTCCGCCGAAGCGGGGCCCGGCGGGCAAGACGAGCGCACTGAAGATGATTTCAGCGATTACGGGATATTCGCCGACGGTCACGAACAACAGCTGCGGATCGCCACCTTGCACCGGTCCTGAGAAGAGCGTGACGCCGGTGTGCTCGATCACGAAGCGCGAGCCGAACGGCACGGCCGTGGTCGCGCTGCCGTGTCCCATCAACGAGTTGGCGGGACAGGCGGCTCGTCCGAGATGTTCGAGCTTCGCGGGCAGGCAGTTCTGCAGCCCCAGTTCGCTTGTGGCGATGCCCAGCCCCGGAGGCAGAAAGAATTGGATCGCGGTGGCGGCGAGCGGCGCCTCGCCGCTTGGGTAGGCGACGTGGAAGCCAATCCTGATCGTGGTCCCCTTGCCGAGGCGCTCGGGTGTGAAGGAGGCGGCGAGCTTGACCGACGGCGCCGCCGTCGCTGCCGGGGCAAGCACGCCGGATGACAAACAAGCCCATGCGCACAGGCTCACCAGAAGTGCTCGTGAGCGTTGCCCGCACACAGCGACTAGCTCAATAGCTCAGTGTGCCGGCGGTCTGGACCGTGAGCGCGCTGGTGCGGCGGTCGATCACCCCGTAGAGCTTGCCGCTGCCGCGGGCATGGGCATAGCTGCCCGTGCCGTGGCTCACCGAAAGCGTGCCGCCGAAGCTTGCGTACTTGCCGGAGGAGTGCAAAGCAGCGCTGCCGCTGCCGTAAATCGTCCCATGTTTGGTCTGGATCGTGAACGAGGCGATCACCGTCGAGCCGACAACGAGGCGGACTTTCGCAACTCCGGGCAGCGTTCCGCCGGGGCACCTTCCTCCAACAGCACCGAGCCGAACGCTTTGAGCAGGTGCAGGTGACCGGTGTCATCGACGCTGAGGGCTCGCGCGTCGTGGTCGGCAAGACCCAGGGCGCCCGCCGGTCCCGGCTGTGTCGGTGAGGTTGCGAGTACGTTCTGGACAAAAGCCGTGGCGTCTGTGGGTGGGGCGGCGGGGGCGCCGGTATGCGAGGCGATGGCGGTGAGCGCGGCACTCGCGCTCAGGATTGCCGCCAGTCGAAATGAGCGCGTCTTTTTGCCGATCATCGTGCGACCCCTTGCCCCTCGCCCGGATGCGATGACCCTGGGACCTCAGCCCCAGGATTGTGTAGAGAACGATACCGCGTGCCGACGAGACAGTGCCAGTTAGAAGACAATCGTATCCCCCCTTGCCAATGACCGTCAACTGGGGTATGTTTCGAGAGATCGTCGAAGTCGGGGAGTCAAGGCGGCGTATGGTCGGAGTTGCAGAGGGTAAGGCAGGGACTGCCAAATGGATACGGGGACGTTCCGCGCACCTGCGCGGGGCTTTGCTCGGCCTAGTGCTGGAGCGTCCCAGTCATGGCGGTGAGCTGGCCAACCGTCTTGCGGTGCGTCTCGGTGAGACGTGGCGGATCGACTCCAACGACGTCTACCGATTGCTGCAGAACCTGTTGGATGAGGGTCTGATCGAAATTCGCGAAGAGCCCAGGCGCGACAAACGCCCCGGCACACGCATCGTCTACTACCCGACTGAGCTGACCTCGACGGCGCTCACCCGCTGGATCGAGACGCTCTTGCCGCGAGAGACGTTTCGCCTCGGCCTGCACGCCAAGCTCGCGGTGGCCCGCGAGCAGGACGTCCCCGGTCTGCGCTCGGCTCTGGCCCAACACCGCCGCGAATGCCTAACGCTCGCGACGATGATGTGCCCAGGCGACGGCGAGCCAAGCTCGTGGGGCGCCCTGTTCATGGACTGCACGCGCGACGGCATCCACCAGATGCTGCAAACCGAGCTCGACTGGGTCAATCGCACGCTGCGACGGATCGACGAGTATGCGGCCAGGGCCGCGTAGGAAGAGCGGCTGTGCGACAGCAGAGGGCTCAGAGGTTGAGCGCGGCGCGACCAGACGCTCTTGGGTTTGCGGCCGTGCGGTCGGACGCGCCTAGGATGCAGCGGTATGGGCCCGGGCAGCCTTAGCCATAGACGTGTGCACGCACCGTTGCTGTCGTTTGCGAACGTCGGCAAGCGCCAGCGTGAAGGCGAGCGTGAGAGCGTGGTGCTTGAGAACGTCTGCTTTGAGCTGCAGCCGGGCAGCTCACTCGGCATCTACGGTCAGCGGCGCTCGGGCAAGTCGACGCTCTTGCGTCTGGCGGTCGGGCTCGAGTTGCCCGACGGGGGCAGCGTGCGCTTCGAGGGTCGCGAGCTAGGACACATGTCCAGCGGCGTGCGGGCGCGCTTGTTGCGCGGCCCGATTGCGCTGTTGAGCACTGACGGCTGGCTTCCCAGTCCGGGGGAGACAGTGATGGATCACGTCGCGATGTCGGCGGGCAGCGCGGGCCTGTCACTGCGTGAGGCCCGTCGCCGCGCGCTGGCGGCGCTCGATCGCGCTGGCGTGGCGGGAGTGAGCGCCGAGGAGATGACGGTGTCACTCGCGCCCGATACGCGCGCGCGAGTGATGCTGGCACGCGCGCTGGTGCGTGAACCGCGTCTGCTTGCGGTTGACGAGCCCGCACCGCTGCCAAGCCTGCTGGAGCGCGAGCGCTTCTGTGCCCTGCTGCGCACGGTTGCCCAGGAGCGCTCGATCGCCCTGCTGGTGGCCTCCGAGGAGCTGAGTGCCCTGCAAGGTATTACGTCGCTCGCGTCGCTGTCAGCCGGGGAGCTGTGCTCGACGGAGGATCGGGGAACCGTGGTCGAGTTCCCACGCCGGCGCGCCGGAGGGGTCGAGAGTTCGTGAGCGCGGGCGCGCTGGAGCTGCGCGAGCTGGTCAAGCACTACTCCAGCGGCGAAGAGACGGTGCGCGCCGTGGACGGAGTGAGCTTGCGGATCGAGCCGGGCGAGTTGGTCGCGCTGTACGGACCGAGTGGATCGGGCAAGTCCACGTTGCTGATGCTGATCGCCGCGCTGCTCACACCAGACAGCGGCAGCATCATGTTCGGCGGCCGTGACATCGCCTCACTGTCCGCGGGCCAGGCCGCGGAGTATCGCCGGCACGAGGTGGGCCTGGTCTCACAAGAGTTCCATCTGATCCCAGGCGCCAGCGCGTTGGACAATGCACTAATCAAGCTGCCGGTACTCGGCTTCAGCCTCAAGGAAGCCAGGCAGCGAACGCTCCCATGGCTTGAGAGGGTGGGATTGGGGGGGCGTGCCGAGCACACGCCAGAGCGCTTGTCCATGGGCGAGCGCCAACGGGTCACGATCGCGCGCGCCTTGGCGGCGGAACCGAGCTTGTTGCTGGCGGACGAGCCAACAGGCAACCTGGACTCTGCGCGCACAAACGAAATCCTCAAAATGCTGCGCGAGATCTGTCGCGAGCATGGATTGCCAATGCTGCTCGTGACGCATGACCCCGACGCGATCGCGTTCGTCGATCGGGTTCAGACGCTGCGCGACGGGCGTCTGCACGAGGGCCAGTCTGAGCCCAAGGCGCCGTCGGCGCGCGCGGAGGTGGGTGCCCATGCGGGCACAAGCGAGCTACGAGCGGTCGAGGGGCGACGATACGCACGCGGGTGGGCGAGGCGTGAGCGATGAGGCACGCCGACGGAGACGCGAGAAATGTCGAGAGGCGACGAGGCATCAGCGATGGCGGGACGCCGGCGGAGACGCGGGAAACGTCGAGAGGCGACGAGGGCGTGGGCGATGACGGCACGCCGGTGGAGACGCGGGAAATGAGCCGGCGATGAACCCGCGCATCCTGGGCGTGCGCGTGGACATGCTGCTGTACCTCTACCGCCGCCGCCTGCGCGCGCACCCGGTGGCGGAGCTGCTGGCAGGCGGCGGTGTAGCGATCGGTGTGGCGCTCGTATTCGGCGTGCTGCTGGCGAACGCAAGCCTGACGAGCTCAGCTGGCCGCTTGATCCACGGTCTGACAGGCTCGGCCCGCTACGAGCTAGTCGCACGCTCCTCGCGGGGAGTTGACGAAGGCTTGGTGGCGAAGGTAGGCGAAATGGAAGGCGTGCAGGTCGCGGCACCGGTACTGCGTGAGAACGTCACGCTGAGCGATCCGCACGGCCAGCAGGCGGTGCAGCTGATCGGCGTGACCCCGAGCATCGAAGCGCTGGGCGGCGTGGCGACGCAGGAGCTGGGCGCCGCGACGGTGCTGCTCAAGGGCGGCCTGGGCTTGCCGAGCGGCGTGGCAAGTGCGCTGGACGCCCAGCCGGGGCAGGCGCTGCGGCTTGCGAGCGGGGGAGTGGTGCGCGGCGCAAGCATGCGCGTGCTGCTCGGCGGCTCGGTGGCAGGCGCCTCGGCGAGCCCGGTGGCGGTGGCAGTGCTGGCAGTGGCGCAGGGCATGGTGGGCATGCGGGCAAGGGTGAGCGGAATCCTGATCCGTCCGGCCCCGGGTGAGCAAGGGAGGGTGTCTAGCGAGCTGTCTCGCCTGGCCGCAACGGAACACCTCGACCTGCGCCCGGCCGACGACGAACTGCGCCTACTGGACGTGGCGACCGCCCCAAACCGCCAGTCCACCTCGCTGTTCACGGCAATCGCAGTGATGATCGGCTTCCTGTTGGCGCTCAACGCGATGCTCTTGACCGTCCCGGAGCGCCGCCGCTTCATCGCCGAGCTGCGCATGCAGGGCTATGACGCAGGCCAGATCGTGCTGCTGATGGGGATGCAAGCGCTGGCGCTAGGTCTAGTGGCATCGCTCGTGGGGATCGCGCTGGGATATGAGCTCTCGCACCTGTTCTTCCAGCAGGTCCCGGGCTTCCTGACGGCGGCTTTCCCGATCGGGGCTGAAGAGGTGGTGCACACGGCCACGGTCGCGGCGGCTGTAGCTTGCGGAATGCTGGCCACGGCCTTGGCTTCGCTCTCGCCGCTCTTGGACCTGAGAGCAGGTAGGCCGGTAGACGCGGGCCTGCACCAGACCGGCGCGCAGGCAGAGGTGGTAGGGGAGCGCACGGTCGCCGCGCTCGGGATCGCCGGCGTGTGCCTGATCGCGCTGGCAAGCCTGCTCGCGCTGCTGGCCCCCTCACTGACGATCGCCGCTGGTGTGGCGCTAGCGCTGGCAAGCATCTGTTTGATCCCGGCCGGGTTCTGGGCATTGGCGCGGCTGCTGCCGCGCGCGGGAGAGCGCATCCATTCGAGTGCCTTGATCGTGGCGATGACCGAGCTGCGAGCAACGACGACGCGCTCGGTCGCGCTCGCGGGAATCGTGTGCCTGGCGGTCTATGGCGGCATCGCGATCGGCGGCGCGCGGCGCGACCTGCTGGCGGGGATCGAACGCGCCACTGACCAGTATTTTGCGACCGCGCAGGTATGGGTGACATCGGGCAAGGACGTGTTCAACACGAACAGCTTCGCGCCAGGCCTCCCGGTGGCGGCGATTGCGCATGCGCCGGGTGTGGCTTCCGTGCACGTCTACCGCGGCGGTCTCCTCGACGTGGGCGAGCGGCGCATGTGGGTCAGAGCCAAGCCCGCAAGCGACGAAAGCCTGCTCGAAGCAAGCCAGTTGGTGCACGGTGAATACGCACGCGCCACGCGCCTGATTCGTAGGGGTGGTTGGGCGGCGGTGTCGAGCGAATTCGCAAGCGAACACCATTTGCATGTGGGCAGCTACTTCGCGTTGCCTACACCCACGGGTTCTGCGCGCCTGGGGGTGGCAGCGATCACGACCAACTCTGGCTGGCCGGCGGGTGCGATCACGCTGACGGCGGCCGACTACGCACGCTTGTGGCACACGAGCGACGCCGCAGCTTTGGAAGTGGCCTTGAAGCCGGGTGTGAGCCCGGGGGCAGGTAGGCGGGCGGTGCTGGCGGCGCTTGGCTCAGGCAGTGGCCTGCAGGCGCGCACTTCTGAGGAACGCGCAGCCCAGAGCGCGGCCAGCGCGCGCCAGGGTCTGCGCACGTTGGAAGAGATCTCGACGCTGTTGATTGTGGCGGCGGCTTTGTCGGTGGCGGCAGCGCTGAGCGCGGCGATCTGGCAGCGCCGCCCGCGCTTGGCGGCCTTGAAGATCCAGGGCTATGACGCGGCACAGCTGTGGCGCGCGGTGCTGTTGGAGTGTGGGATCACGATCGGTGTGGGCGCGCTCGTGGGTGCGCTCGTGGGGATTGCAGGCCACGCGCTCGCGGGCCGCTTCCTGCAGCTCAGCACTGGCTTCCCAGCGCCCTTCTCGCTGGCTCCTGAGCAGGTGCTCTTGACAATCGTGCTGTTCGGGGCGATAGCCCTGGCGGTGATCGCCCTGCCGGGAATGCTTGCCGCACGCGTGTCGGCGCGGGCCGTGCTGCAGGAATGAGGTTCCCTGCGCTCTCTTAGGGCTCCATTATCCGCCACTGCGATGAATACTGACTGTCCGCGTCTGCTTTTCCATGCAAACGCCTATTCCATGGGCTTTCGCTCCGCAAAGTTGGCGCGGGATCGCTCTTATCAGGGCCAGTCGATTTGCCGGCCGAGCTTGGCTGGGCCGAGGTCGATCAGGGCGCTGTGCTCGATTGGCTCGTAGCGGCGGGCAGCGGTTAGGGCGAGCCAGTGGGTCTCGTGGGTGTCGGGGTCGATGATGAGGATCTCATCGACGTGGTGGGTGGCGTAGAAGGGGAGCTTCTGCCAGGTCTCATCGTCGGGGGAGAGGATCTCGCCCACAAGGGCTGCCGTTGGATGCCACATGCCGCGCAAACGGGAGCGGTGTAGCGCGCAGTCTGGCACGCGGTAGTCGTCCTCGCCGCCGATGTTCACCGGTCCGTAAACCTGCAGACCGCGACTCTTGGCTGCGGGAGCGAGCAGCATTGAAACCTGCGCGGAGACGCTCGCGTGGGTGTGGCTGCCGACTGCGAACGACGCCACGTGCAGCACCCCGTTCCATACCTCGTCGTGGGTATCGGCGCCCCATCGCCGTCGCCGGACGAGCCAATCCTGAACCTCGTCTGGGAGCGGGTCGGTGAGCAGCGTTCGCATTGGCTCTTTACGCCCTACCTGCCGAAGAACTCGTCGAAGTGGTGCAGCAAGCCGATTGTGCAGCCGGTCGCGCATATGAGGGCGAAGGCCCACAGGGGCGCACCGAGTACCAGGGCACCCGCCGCGGCGAACGCCATCAGCCAGGAGAGGACGAAGTCGAAGCGGTCGTAGATGTCGAAGCCGTTCATGAGGCGACCTTATCGATGAAGACAAAAAGCGTCAAGAGGCCGAGAGGCATCCCGATGACAAAGCCATAACCCAGCCCACGGTTGATCCGCCGCGAGAGGGCGTCTGGCCTGCCGGGGATGAAGACTGCGACGGCTGCCGGCAGTCCTGAGCAGAACATGGTGCAGCCGCCGAAGACGGTTGCCCAGGCGAGCAGGCCATTGACGATGGAGGTCCCCAGCGAGGGGTTGGTCTCGCAGAGGAGGCGGATGAAGGCCGGCGCGGACATCGCGACCAACCTACGCCGCGACTGCGACGAAAACCGACCGTCGGCGCCTGCTTTCGTCGCAAACCCCCATTCCACGGGCATTCGTTCGGCGAAGTTGGCGCGCTATCGCTCATGGCGGACCGCAGGTGGCTCCGCTGGTACGTAGACGATCTCTAAATTCAAGTCCCCAAATTTTGTCTTGTCGCGGCCCAAGCCTGAGGCCATGATGGCAACACAAAACTTTGACGGAGAGGGGACTCAATGTTTTCTGGGGTACGCAAGCGTATGACTTACGCGAATGTCGTTGCGACGTTCGCGCTGGTGTTCGCGATGAGCGGCGGCGCTTATGCCGCAAGTAAATTCTTGATCACTTCGACGAAACAGATCAAGCCGAGCGTGCTTGCTTCGTTGAAGGGGAAGGCCGGCCCCGCGGGCGCGAATGGCGTGAACGGGGCAGCGGGTCCTGCCGGTCCACAGGGTCCTGTCGGCCCGGCAGGCACGGGCTCTCCCGGTCCGGAAGGCAAAGCCGGCGCTGCTGGTGAAAGCGTGGCCAGCAAGGCCGCGACGTCCACCGAATGTAAAGAAGGCGGGTCTGCTTTCACCGTCGGTGCGAAAACCGAACATGTTTGCAACGGTAAACCGGGTGCCGCGGGCTCCCCATGGACCGCCGGCGGAACGTTGCCCAAAGGCTCTACCGAGACTGGCATTTTGTTTGACAACACCCACGACCAAGGTCTCTACTACGCGTCCGTCTCCTTCCCGATCCCGCTCGCCGTGCCTTTGACAGAAAAACAGCTCTTCTCCGTCACCGCAGAAGAAATCACGGACGGAACAGCACCCCCTGAGTGCCCCGGGACGCTGGAAAAACCGACGGCCCTTGAAGGCAATCTCTGCCTCTATATACCTGCCAGGGGAGGTCCACAGACGTCGTTCTTGACCTTCTCGGGGTTCCCGGTCACCACGGCTGGCGTTGGGGTGGTCTTTAGCTCTGAACTTGCGCTAGGCGGCACCGGTGAGTTGACATCCGCAACCTGGGCGGTGACGGCCGAATAGTCACAGTGAGCTGGATTGAGAGCCTCGGGCTGCCTGCTGGCTGGCGGCCCGGGGTTGTGGCGCTGCCTCGACGACCAGATTCATATCGGCCCCTCCGACCGACTTTCCATTGCCTCGCTAAAGGAGTACAGGTGAAAGATCAAGAGCACAACGCGAAGTTTCTTTCCACGCCGAAGTCCGGCAGTCTCTCCGCGCTCGCCAAGCTTCGTTGCGCGGTGACGGGTGCTCCCTGGCTCCGTGTGCTCGCGGTTCTGGCCGTGGCCGCCTGGCTCGTCGTCAGCGCCGATTCCGCTCTCGCGCTCCCGCTTTCCTTCGGAGAAAGAGGGAGTGGCGCGGGTCAGATGGAAACCTCCCGAGGCATCGCCATCGACCAGCAAAACGGCGACGTCTACGTCAACGATACCTACAATAGTCGCGCCGACAAGTTCGGCCCCGAAGGCGAATTCAAGCTCGCCTTCGGCTGGGGAGTGCGCAACGGCGCTGAAGAACTGCAGACTTGCGGCCCCGAAGCAAGCCCGCCCACCTCTGCCTGTCTCCCGGGCATCTTCGGCTACCCAAGCGTCGCCATCGGCCAGTTCGGCAACGTGTCCTCGGGCGTTGCTGTCGATAACTCTGGCGTCCCCGGCCGGCAGGGCGATATCTACTTTCAGGACTCCCCCGGCCGGGTCACCAAGTTCGGCCCCCACGGCGAATTTCTCCTGGTGCTCGGCGGCGGCGTCGACAGAGGCCCCCATCATCCTGGAAATCTCTGCACCGCCGCCTTCATCGCCGAAGGCGATACCTGCGGGACCGCTGCCGACGGCACCGGTCCCGGCGAATTCAACGAACTTCGGGGCAACCCCCTCGCCGTCGGCTCCACCGGCACCCTCTACGTCGGCGACGAGGAACGTATCCAGAAGTTCAGCCCCGGAGGCGCCCTCGAAGGTCAGATGCCTCTCCCTGGCGTCGCCGTCGAAGAGATCGCCGTCGACTCCACGGGCGACATCTACGTCGCCGGCTATGGATCGGGCGGAGTCCGCAAGTACAACGCCACCGGCACAGAACTCGGCGAACCCCGCGACGCCTCCACCCTCGAATACACCCTGATCACCATCGGCCCGTCCAACGAGCTCTTCGTGACCAAGATGAGCGGCAGGAAACTTCCGCCCCGTACCGACATCTTCGACGAATTCGGCAAACAGCTCTCGAGCTTCCCGATTCCCACCGATGTCGAAGGCGCTTCAGGGATCGTCTGGGGCAGTACGATCGAACGCCTCTACATCCTCAGCGAACAACCAGTCAAAGTCGACCTGCTCGCGCTTCCGCCCCCGGGCCCGTCGTCCAACCCGGCGCGAGCGAAGCCAAGGAAATCGGCAAGGCCCACGCCGCGCTCTGCGCCGAAGTCAACCCTGAGGGCAAGGAGACGACCGTCCGCTTTCAATACGTCGACTCGGAATCGTTCGAAAAAGAAGGCGGTTTCTCCAGTCCCCACACCAAAGAAACCACCGAGTCCGCGTCGATCGGCGAAGACTTCGAATCTCGCCAGGCCTGCCAGGAAGCAACGGGTCTGGCCTCCTCCACCGTCTATCGCTTTCGGGTCATCGCCACCAACGAAGCCGGCCCCTCCGGCGGCGTCGTGGGCGAAGCCGCCTCCCTTGAAACTCAGCCCCCCTTCCTGATCGACGCCACCTTCGCTACCGGCGTCAGCGCTACCTCGGCCACCCTCGACACCGAAATCAACCCGCTCGGCGAAGCGGTCTCCTATCACTTCGAATACGACACGGTCCCCTACTTGCAAGGTGAAGGCCCCCATGGAACCGTGATTCCAGTCCCCGAGGCCTCCGCCGGATCCGGCGAAGCCGATGTCCTCGGTACCGCTCCCCTTTATGGCCTTGCTCCTCAGACAACTTACTACTACCGAGTGGTCGCCCACAATCCCCTTGGCGCCATTGTCGGCCCGGATGGCTCCTTCACTACCCAACCCGCGATCGATGGACCGTCGTTGCTTGACGGCCGTGCGTGGGAAATGGTCTCCCCGCCGCAAAAGTCCGGCGCGAACCTCGACGGCATCGACGAAGTCGGTGAAAGCGTATTGCAGGCTTCCGCCAGCGGGAATGGCCTTGCGTATATGGCCGAAGGGTCATTCGGGCAGGAAGCCCCCGCCAATCGTAGCTTCTTGCGCTCGCAGTACCTTGCGTTTCGCGGTGCAGGCGGTTGGAGCACCAAGGATGTCACCACGCCTCGCGAAGATATCGAGGGCCTTGTCGTGGGGAACACCACAGGATACAAGGAGTTCTCGCAGGACCTGTCGTTTGGTGCGGTCCAACCGCGGGGGTTCACCCCGCTTTCGCCGCTGGCGACGGAAACGACCCCGTATTTGCGGGCCGCAAACGGCGAATTTCTGCCGTTGGTCGACCCGTTGGATGTGCCGTCTGAAACTGTGTTTGATGGCGAAGTGGGTCATGAAGGCTACCCCGAAAACGAACCGGAGATCGAAGGTGGCTCTCCCGATCTGCACAGCGTCGTCATCAGCAGCTGTTTCAAGCTGACCGAAGACGCCGTCAGCTCCTGCGGCAAAGCCAAAGAAGCAACGAACGGGAAGTTTAGTCTATACGTCTGGCATGAAGGCGCTCTTCAGCTCGCGAGTGTCCTGCCTGACAACCACCCGGCGGCGCTGTCCGGAGGCTCATCCGTGCTCGGGGGCGGGAGCTTCATAAAGAGGCATGCGGTTTCCGATGACGGGATGCGCTTGGTCTTCTCGACTTCTTCTCGAAATCCGGCTCCTCCAGCAGTGGCCTCTATCTGCGCGACACGGCGCTCGCCAAGACCGTTCAGCTGGACCTGCCCGAATCGGGTGCTGTTGGGGGCGCCGGGCAGGCGGAATTCGAGGACATGAGCGCGGATGGATCCAAGGTTTTCTTCACCGACAGCGCTCCTCTCACCAAGAACTCCAACGCAAAACCGTCTAACCCTAACCCAGATCTTTATATGTGCGAAATATTCGTTCAGGGCGAAGCTCTCACCTGTTCGCTGAGGGACCTGTCGGTCGCCCTTAACAAGGGCGAAGCCGGTGCTGTATTGGGCGTCAGTCTTGGCGCCGATTCCAGCGGCCGTTACGTCTATTTCGTCGCCAACGGGGCATTGGCCCCAGGCGCTGCTCCCGGCGACTGCATAGGCCCAGACATGGGCACTTGTGGTCTGTATCTGTACGACACGGTCGCCGGCACAGTCAAGCTCGTGACAACGCTGTCGGGCGCTGACGCACACGACTGGGCCAACCCCAGGGAGTTGACTGGTCGGGTGTCGCCCAATGGCCGGTTCTTGGCTTTCATGTCGCAGCGCAGCTTGACTGGCTATGACAATCGCGACAGCGTCTCTGGTCAGCCCGACCAGGAGGTCTATCTCTACGACCGGCTTGGCGACGGTGGCGAAGGCAAGCTCGTGTGCGCGTCGTGTAACCCGACTGGCGCCAGGCCGCACGGCGTCGAAATCGTGCCAGATGCCCATAGTCTGCTCAACGAAGAGGGATTTTGGGGTGGCGGGACGTGGCTTGCGGCGGCGATCCCCGGTTGGACTCGGTATTCCCTGCAGAATGCCGTCTATCAGTCGCGATATCTTTCTGATTCGGGTCGTCTGTTCTTCAATAGTGCGGATGCTCTTGTTCCGCGTGACTCGAATGGAACGGTCGATGTTTACGAGTATGAGCCGCCGCGGGGTGAAGGTCAGCCGGTGTCGAATAATTGTAGTGTTGCTTCGCCAACCTACAGTCCCAACTCGGATGGTTGTGTCGATCTGGTCTCTTCGGGAAGCTCGCCTGAAGAATCGGCTTTCCTGGATGCCTCAGAATCGGGCGATGACGTTTTCTTCCTCACCGGGGCCCAGCTTGTCCCGGCCGATGTCGATAGCGCCAACGACATTTACGATGCTCGTGTCGGCGGTACTGTGTCTGAAACAGTGAAGCCGCCGGCGTGCGAAGGCGACGCGTGCCAGAACCTGGTGAGCGCACCCGAAGATCCCACGCCCGGCTCGCTCACGTTCCACGGTCCCGGTAATCCTCTGCCGTCCGTCTCTGTGCCGGTGCAAGGGAAGGCAAAGCCGGCTACGCGGGCGCAGAAGCTTGCGCGGGCGTTGAAAGCCTGTGCTAGTAGGCCAAAGCGCAGGCAGGCGGCGTGTGAGAGACAGGCACGGCGGTCCTACGGTCCGGTGGGCAAAGCGAAGAAGTCGAACAGGGGGACCCACCGATGAGGCGGATCATGGCGATAGCAGGATTGCTGGCGGTCGTCGCGGCGGTTGGCCTGGTTGGATCGTCTTCGGCGCTTGCCTCGGAAAGTTGTAAATCGTGTGAGCCGTGGTGGCATCTGACATCAAGTGTCAGGCCGGCGGTGCTGCCTAACGGCGGTGAAGGCACGATCGTGATCCAGGCGTCGAACATCGGCAACGCTCAGACCTCGGGACCGATCAACCTTTCGGCCACTCTGCCGGCGGGGCTGTCGGTGGTGATGAAGGGCGTGACGCCGCAGATCTTTTTTGGCCGACGCTGAAGCAGGCCGCGGGCGAAGACTCTGCGGCGCTGCTGGCGGCGGAAATCTGCAAAGTCGATGGGGCTACGATCACGTGCACCACCAATCCATCGGTTCACAACACGAACAGCGATCTGGAACACGTTGTCCCATACGAAACACTCGAACTGTGGGTGAAGGTCAAGGACTCTGGCGCGACTTCCGGCAGCGAGTATCACGCTGAAGTGAGCGGCGGCGAAGCGCCCACCGTTTCGCGTCGTCAGCCGGTCCGCATCGAAGGGGAAGGCGTGGTCCCGTTCGGGGTCGAAGAATACAATCTCGTTCCAGAAGAAATCGGCGGTGGGATCGATAGTCGCGCCGGCTCGCATCCCTACCAATTGACCACGACGGTCGCGTTGAACCAGACCGCCGACCAGAAAGTGCCGCCGGCGCTTGCGCGCAACTTTGCTTTCAAGCTGCCGCCGGGGCAGGTCGGGAGTGCGACCGCCGTGCCGAAGTGCCGTGCCTACGCGTTCGCCACAAAACCTCCGGGTCAGGGAGGAGCCAATCTGTGTCCAGAGGACACCACGATCGGCGTCGCCATCATCAGCTTCTTCGAACCGAACAACAACGTACTGAAGACGATACCGGCGCCGTTGTTCAATCTGGAAACGGCGTATGGGGAGCCGGTGCGCTTCGGCTTCGACATCCTGGGTACCCCCGTGATCCTCGACACCTCCGTTCGCAGCGGCCCCGGCGAAGACTACGGTGTCACGGTCAACGTCTCGAACACCACAGAGCTTGTCAACTTCATCACCTCAACTCTTGTCTTCTGGGGCGCGCCGGGCGAAGCCAGCCACGACGAATCGCGTGGTTTCGGTTGTATCCGCGAACGCTTCTACGCGAACCCTGAGTTCCCTGCCTTGAGTTGTGTGCCCTCGGCCGAAGCGGCTCCGCCGGCGTTCCTAACGTTGCCTACCAATTGCGAAGAGCCTTATGCGACGTCGGCTAGCGGGGTTTCCTGGCCTAATAAGACGAATTTGGCGGGTGAGCCGTTCGGCCCGTTCCCCTATTCGCTTGAAGATCAGTCTGGCGCGCTGGTACCGATGACTGACTGTAACCAGGTGCCGTTCAGTCCGTCGATCTCCGCCGAAGCTAGCACCGAGGACGCAGCGGGACCGACCGGTCTTGATTTCAACGTGAACTTCCACGACGAAGGACTGACGAGCGCTACTGGTCTTGCGGAGTCGCAATTGAACAAGACGGTTGTGACGTTGCCGGAAGGCTTCACGATCGACCCTTCCGCGGGTGTTGGTCTGGTTGGTTGCACGCCCGCTGATTTTGCGCGGGAGACGATCGATTCGATCGCAGGCGCGGGTTGTCCAAACGAATCGAAGCTCGGGACGGTTGAAGTCGAATCTCCGTTGTTGGCGCAGAAAATCAAGGGTTCGCTGTATATCGCGCAACCGTATGAAAACCCGTTCCCCGAACCCGAAGCCGGGCACCCCAACGGGACGCTCGTCGCACTTTACATAGTCGCGAGAAACCCCGAAACAGGAATCCTGATCAAAGTCGCGGGCAAGGTCGTGCCGAACCCAGTCACAGGCCAATTGACGACGATCTTCGAAAACATCCCGCAACTGCCGTTCAACCATTTCAACTTCCATTTCCGCGAAGGCGCACAAGCACCGTTGATCAGCCCACCCACCTGCGGGACATATACGACGCAGGCGCAGCTGACGCCGTGGTCGGCACCAATGACCTCGGTGACGGAGTCCTCTTCGTTTACGATCACGAAGGGTGCCGGCGGTGGAGCATGCCCGACCGGTGGTGTACCACCATTCAAACCAGGAATCATCTCCGGAGTAGTCAATAACAACGCCGGCTCCTTCAGTCCTTTCTATCTGCATTTGACCCGGACTGACGGTGAGCAGGAGATTTCCGGGTTCTCTACCAACCTGCCGTCAGGGTTGACGGGCAACCTGTCAGGGATCCCGTTCTGTCCGGAGGCCGACATCGAAGCGGCAAGGCATAAGAGCGGCGCCCAGGAGGAAGCCAACCCGTCCTGTCCCGCCACCAGCCAGATCGGACACACGCTTGTCGGTACCGGCGTCGGCTCCGTACTCGCATATGTTCCCGGCAAGATCTATCTCGCCGGCAAGTTCCACGGTGCACCGCTCTCGATCGTCAGCATCACGAGCGCCGTTGTTGGCCCGTTTGACCTCGGGACCGTGGTGCTCCGCTTTGGTTTGGATATCGATCCGATTAGCGCGAGGGTGAACGTCAGCCCGACGTCCTCGGAACCGATCCCGACGATCATCGATGGGATCGTCACGCACGTGCGTGACATTCGTGTCTACATCGACCGGTCGAACTTCATCCTGAACCCCACCAGCTGCAACCCCATGTCGATAGCTAGCACCCTGAACGCACCGTCAGGTGCGAGCGCGACCGTGACCTCGCCGTTCCAGGACTCCAACTGTCAAGCGTTGAAGTTCGCACCGAACTTCAAGGTCTCAACCAGCGGCAAGACATCACGCACCCAAGGCGCGAGTCTGCACGTCAACCTCACCTATCCCACAGGCGCACTCGGCCACTACGCAAACATCGCCAAGGTCAAGGTCGACCTACCACGACAGCTGCCATCCAGGCTGACGACGCTGCAGAAGGCGTGCACCGAGGCGCAGTTCGAAACAAACCCGGCCGGGTGTCCGGCCGAATCCAGGGTCGGACAAGCCAAGGCGGTGACCCCGTTGATCCCCGAACCGCTTGAAGGCCCCGCATATTTCGTATCGCATGGTGGCGCGAAGTTCCCCGAACTGGTGATGGTGCTCCAGGGCTACGGGTTCACGATCGATCTGCACGGCGAAACGTTCATCAACAAGGAAGGCATCACCAGCAGCACGTTCTCGAGCGTCCCTGACCAGCCGATCGGCAGCTTCGAACTGACCCTCCCCGAGGGCAAGTACTCCGCGCTCGGCGCGAACAAAAACCTGTGCACGGTCAAGGGCGGCCTGAAGATGCCGACCGCGTTCGTCGCTCAGAACGGCGCCGAAATTCACAAGTCGACGCGCATCTCCGTGACGGGTTGTCCGAAGGCCAAAGCCAGGAAGGCGAAAGCCAAGAAGGCCCACAAGGGCGCCAAAAAGAAGAAGAAGTAAGAGAGAGCGTCGTGTCGCCCGAGAACGGATACGTCCCCCGTTCGGGGGCGGGCGGGACACGGGACGTAGGTCCCGACGGGCGCTCCGGGGGTCGTGAGCAACTGCTCGACATCCAGCGGGGGCGTCTGATCGCCGCCACGACCCAACTCGCCGCGGAGCTTGGCGCAAGCAAGCTGTCGGTTTCGGCGATCGTCACTCACTCCGGCGTCTCGCGACGCACGTTCTACGAAGTCTTCCCCGACGTGCGCGAATGCCTGTTGGCAGCGCTGGAGGAGTCGCTCGAGCAGACCCGCGGCCGCGTGCGCGAGGCCTATGACCCGGATGCACCGTGGCGGGTGCGGATCAGACTCGCGCTGCATGCGCTCCTATGTCTTTTCGAGGATGAGCCGACGCGCGGTCGGCTGCTCGTGGTAGAGGCTCCCAGCGCCGGCAAAGACGCGCTTGAGCGCCGGGCGCAGGTGCTGGGAGAACTGAGCGACGCGGTCGAGGAGGGCAGAGCCGGGACGGGTCGCAGCGCCGCGCTCACGGCGCTGACGGCCGAGGGCTTGGTGGGCTCGGCGCTCGCGGTCGTACACGCGCGCCTGGTGGGAAATGGCGCTCGCGGCGCCCCCGGCCTGGTTGAGTTGACCAACCCGCTGATGAGCATGATCGTGCTGCCCTACCTCGGCGCGGCCGCGGCGCGCAAGGAGCTCGAACAACCGCTGCCCAAGCGCAGGCGATACGAATCCCAACTCACAGACGGCGCCAGCCGCCTCAACACGCTGCCGATGCGCATCACCTACCGCACGATGCGTGTGCTGCGCACGATCGGCGCCCAGCCGGGCGCCTCCAACCGCAAGATCGGCGAGATCGCGGGCATAAGCGACCAAGGGCAGGTATCCAAGCTCTTGCAACGGCTCGAGCGGCTCGGCCTGATCGTCAACAAGACGCCTGGCCAAGAACGGGGAATGGCCCACGCGTGGCAGCTCACGCCGGCCGGTGCCGAGATCGAGCGAGCCACCGACCACGCTTGGAAGGCCGGAGATTGAGATGGGCCCGCGCGTGAGCCTTGGCGATAGCGCAGCCTCGGCCGCGCTGTTCGCGCGGGCCGCGTGCACGTACTGGACAGACGTGTTCCCGCGGGTCGGCAGCGAGCTGGCGCATTGGCGTGAGCGGGCGCGCGAGACACCGAACCGGACCCTGCGCAGGCAGGCATTGGAAGGGCTTGAGAAGCGCGGCAACATGGAGGGCGCGGCCGCGTTCGCGACATTCGTCCCGCGTGAGCAGCGGGCAGCGGTCGTGCGCGCTACGGTCGCTTTCCAAACGGCCTACAACCACCTCGACACGATCTCCGAGCAGCTGGGGACGGTCGGGTCGGAAGAGGCACGGATCCTGCACGAGCCGCTGTTGGCGGCACTGGCGGGCGTCCGGCCGGGAGCGTGGAGCAGCCGCGGAGGATCAGTGGAGTCGGGACATGACCACGAACGCCCAATCCATCCCCCCAAAAAAGACGCCGGTGGATATATGCAGGCGCTCGTTGATACCTGTCAGGAGGCGTTGTCGGAGCTGCCCTCGTATGCGCTAGTCGCCCCCGCCGCGCGGCGCGCAGCCGAGCGCGTCGTCTCATTCCAAGCGTTCAACCGGCAGAAGCGCGAGGAGATCGAGCACTGGGGGCGCGAGCAGACGCCGCCTGGCGAGGACCTGCGCTGGTGGGAGACGGCCGCCTCGGGCGGCTCCTCGCTGGGAGTGCACGTGATGATCGCGGCCGCAGCCGAGCCCGGGATCGATCAGGCGCACGTCGACGCGCTGGAGCAAGCCTACTTCCCATGGATCGGGGCGTTGCACTCGATGCTCGATCACCTGGTCGACATCGAAGAGGACGCGCGCGGGAGTCAGAACAACCTGATCGGCCAGTACGACTCGCCGGCAGAGGCGGCGCAGCGCATGGCGCTACTGGCCGAGCGGGCGCTTGAGTGCGCGCGGGATCTGGAGCCGCTGTATCGGCACGAGCTGATCGTGGCGGCGATGGCGAGCTTCTACCTGTCGGCGCCGGAGGCCAGTGTGGGGGAGGCGGTGCCCCTCGCACGTGCCGTGCTGGATGTGTTCGGCCCGCGGGTGCACCCGGCGCTTGAGATCTTCAAGACCCGCTGGGCGGCCGAGCGCGTGTACTACGCTTGCCGGGAGCATGGCTCAAGCGACAGACGTGCACCAAGCCTCAAATTCGCCGCAGGCCATCACTGAGGACGTCCAAGCGCGCGTCCCGTCGATCCCGGTCGCGCTCTCGCGCGTAGGAGTAACGGGAGTCGAGAAGGTCATTCGCATCCGCGAGGAGCTGTTCTACGCGCGCCTGGAGTGCTACGTCGATCTCGGCTCCGCCCAGAAGGGCGCGCACATGTCGCGCTTCGAGGAGGTCGTCAACGAGGCGATCGGCGAGGTCGTGCTGGGAGAGGCGCCGTTTCGTGCGGAGACGCTGGCTCAGCACATAGCCGAGCTGGTGCGTGAACGTCAGGGCGCGGCGCGAGCGGAGGTGACGATCGCTGCGCGCTACCCGGAGCACAAGCCGGCACCGGTCTCAGGTGTACCGACGCAGGAGATCTACACGCTGTTCGGCCGCGCCGTGGCTTTGCCGACGGGCACGCGCCGGCTGGTGGGAGTAGCGGCCACAGGCATGACCGCGTGCCCATGCGCGCAGGAGTTGGTGGCTGCCCGCGCGCGCGAGCGCTTGCAGGCAGAGGATTTCAGCGACGAGCAGATCGAGAAGGTTCTCGAGTGCGTTCCGGTGGCGACCCACAACCAGCGCGGACTCGGCACGCTGCACATCGGCTGCCCAGAGCAGTGCGAGACCGAGATCGAAGCGGCAAGCTTGTTGGAGATAGTCGAGGGCTCGATGTCCTCGGAGATCTACGAGCTGATGAAGCGAGCAGACGAGGTGGAGGTCGTGGAAAAAGCCCACCGTCGCCCGCGCTTCGTAGAGGACTGCGTGCGCGAGATGGTCGCTGCGACGGTCGAGCGCTTTCCGGACTTGCCGGACGGCGCGTTCGTCTCAGCGCGTCAGGAGAACCTGGAGACGATTCACCAGCACAACGTGATCGCTGAGCGGCATGGGCTCATGGCCGAGTTGCGGGGGGAGCTTCAGACGCGGGCGCCGGTGGCGCATCAGACGACGTTGGACGAGTGGCTCGGCGGAAGTAATCGAGGCCTGAGAGCACCGTGATCGCCACCATCAGATAGACCAGCAGCGACACCCAAAGAGGAGACCCGGGCACGGAGATCACGGCCAGGATCGCCGCGATCTGCACGCAAGTCTTGAGCTTGCCGAACATCGAAGCTTCGATTACCACCCCAGAGGAGGTCGCGTTCATGCGCCACATCGTCACAGCAAGCTCGCGCGCGATGATCACCATCGCGACCCACCCTTCCAACCGATCGAGTGATACGAGCGATAGCAGCGCCCCAACGATCAAAAGCTTGTCGGCGAGCGGATCCATCAGCTTGCCGAACGTCGTGATCGAGTCGCGCGAGCGGGCAAGGTAGCCGTCAATGAAGTCGGTCAGCGAGGCCAGCGCGAACACGACGGCGGCAAGCACGTCGCCGGAGGGCGTGTTGCCGAGCAGCGCCACGACCAGCACCGGCACAAGCATGATGCGCAGCACCGTCAACAGATTGGGGAGATTCAAGGGCATCAGACTTGTGGCCATTATGGTCACAATCGCAAGCGTTGGCCGGGCGGTCGGGGCGGCTTGGCTTTGGGCCGCCGGTACTGACTCTTCAAGTCGTGACCGGATCGCGGCCTCGCGCTCGATAGGGTGTGGCCCATGCCCCTGATCCCAATGGTCATAGAGCGCACGGCACGAGGCGAGCGCGAGTTCGACATCTTCAGCCGCCTGCTGAACGAGCGCATCATCTTCCTGGGTACGCCGATCGAAGATCAAGTGGCCAACCTGGTTGTGGCCCAGCTCCTGCACTTGGAGTCACAGGACCCCGACAAGGACATCTCGATCTACATCAACTCCCCAGGCGGCAGCGTCTACTCGGGCCTCGCGATCTACGACACGATGCGTTTCGTCAAGCCAGACATCCACACGATGTGCGTGGGCGTGGCGATGTCGATGGGCTCGCTGCTGCTGGCGGGCGGCACCAAGGGCAAGCGAGCAGCACTGCCCAACTCGCGCATCCTCATCCACCAGCCCTCGGCGGGCTTCGAAGGCCAATCGACCGACATCGAGATCCACGCACGCGAGATCCTCAACATCCGCGACCGTCTCGACGACATCTACGCCGAAAACACGGGTCTATCCAAGGAGCAGGTGCGCGAAGACATGGAGCGCGACCGCTTCTTCACGGCCGAGCAGGCCCTCGAGTACGGCTTGATCGATCGGGTGCTCGAGCCGCACTGAGCCGGATTTGCGCTCCCGGTGAGCGTCCTCCGGACGCCGGAGTCGTCCAACTGCCGGCTCCACCGGGTCAGGGGGAGATCGTCAGGCGATCGAGTGCTCGATCGCACCCAGATGCTCTATCTCGATGCGCACCACATCGCCGGGGCCGAGGAAGCGCGGCGGGTCGAGGCCCATGCCGACGCCGCTCGGCGTGCCCGTGAGGATCAGGTCGCCGGGCGAGAGTGTGCAGGTCTCTGAGATGAAGCTAATGAGCTCGGGAATCTTGAAGATCAGGTTCGAGGTTGAGGAATCCTGGCGCAGCTCGCCGCCCACCCAGGTACGCAGCCAAAGCTCGTGTGGATCGGGAATCTCCTCGGCGGTCGTGATCCAGGGCCCGTAGGGACAAAAGCCGTCAGCCCCCTTCGCGCGTGTCCACTGCGTCTCGCGCCCTTGCAGGTCGCGTGCAGTGAGGTCGTCGGCCACGGCATAGCCACCAACCTGTCCGTCCGCGCCCATCACGACGGCAAGCTCGCCCTCGTAATCCAGGCATTTGACGACGGCTGGGCAGCGAACAGACGCGCCAGGCGCTACGACAGAGGCCGGCAGCTTCGTGAACACCAGTGGCGTCTCGGGAGCGGTGCCGCCGGTCTCGGCGATGTGGTCGGCGTAGTTGAGGCCGATGCCGAAGATCGCACGCGGCTCGGGGACGGGGGCAAGCAGCGTGACGTCGCTAAGCGCGAAGGACGGTCCATCCGCGGCAGGCGCACCTAGGTCGCGTAGGCGGTCGAGCACCGTGAAGGCATCGTCGGCATAGGCCACGACCTGCGCACCGCGCACCTCGCCGGCGCGTGCATGGAAGCTGCCGGGCGCAAGGAAGGTAGCGAGACGCATCGGCTGGAAAGCCTAGCGGGAGTGAGGCACCGCCATTGAAGTAGGACTCAGCCTCCGCCCACACTATTGTCGGCGGGCAAGATGAGCCGTCTCACTTCAACGGAGCGCGTCGCCCTATTGACGATCGCGATCTTGACGGCGATCGCGGGCGCTGCCAACTATGGACAGTGGGCGGCGGTGCCTCGCTTCGCCATAGCGACGCTCGCGCTCGCGGGCCTGGCTTGGGTCGTGTCGTTCGCCACCGAGCAGCTCGGCGAGCGCTTCGGACCGGCGGTCACCGGAATGATGCAGTCGACGCTCGGCAACTTGCCGGAGCTATTCGTGGTCATCTTCGCCCTGCAGAAGGGCGAGTTGGTCGTCGCGCAGACGGCGATCATCGGCTCGATCTTCGCCAATGCGATGCTCGTGCTGGGCCTGGTGATTGTGGTCGGCGCACTGCGCGACCCCGATGGCGTGATGCGCTTCTCCCACCGGTTGCCACGCGACACGACGACGCTGCTGCTGGTGACGGTCTTCATCATCGTGCTGCTGGGCCTGTCGCTCGCGTCGCACGATCCGGCCAGCCATCACGTGGACGTGATCTCGGCGGTCGGTGCCGTGAGCCTGCTCGTCGTGTATTTGACCTGGGTCGTGCCTTACCTGCGTGCCGACACGTCGCCAGGGGTCGAGGACGGCGCGTCAGACTCAGTGGGCGGCGAAGTCACAGCTTCCCGGGCGTCGAGTGAGGGCGCCGTGTCAGCCGAGCGGGAGGGCCCGCGATTGTCGCTGCGCCTTACGCTCGTGCTGCTCGTGGTCGCCGGTGTCAGCTCGGCGTTTGTCTCCGACTGGTTCGTCAACGGCCTGGAGCCGGCGATCATGCAGCTGAAAATCTCCCAGGCGTTCGCGGGCCTAGTGATCGTGGCGATCGCCGGCAACGCGGTCGAGAACACCGCTGGGATCGTGCTCGCCTGGAAGGGGCGCTCGGACTTGGCGATCTCGGTCGTCAAGAACTCGGTAGCTCAGATCGCGGCGTTTCTGTTTCCGTTGCTCGTGCTGATCTCTTTCCTGCTGGCGACAACGCTGACATTTGCGCTCGCGCCGGTATATATCGGCGCGCTGTTGGTGATGGCGCTTGCGATGTGGCAGATCACCGGCGACGGCGAAGCGGCCGCGTTCGAGGGCTGGGCGCTCGTCGCGCTGTACGTGATCCTGGCGACGCTGACGCTGTATGAGTGAGTTAGCTGGGCACTCGGCGCAGTTGACGGCTGCGCCGAGTGCCCAGCCGCGCTAGACTTTGCTCAACCTCGCGCCTGGGCGGGGTTTTTCTTTCGTCCGGGTGCGCTCGCCGACAACCACGCAGGGATCTTTAAGCCATGGCTCGCGGAGACGTTCGAATCGCTATCACCCTCGCCTGCGAGGAGTGCAAGCATCGCAACTACCAAACAAATAAGTCCAAGCGCAACAACCCCGACCGGGTGAGCTTGCGCAAGTACTGTCGCTGGTGCCGCCGGCACACCAGCCATCGGGAGACTCGCTAGCGCGGGAGCGCAGCCGTGGCCCGTGACCGCAAGCGCGCAAGGCAACGTCGCTCAAGGCCCATCCGTGAGGGCGCGTCGGCCCCATCCCAGAATCGCCCAGTCCGCGCCGACGTCCCGGCGGCGCTCTCGCACGCAGGCGACGTCGACGAGTTCGACGCGGCGCTCATCGCCGGCGCCGGCGGGATGCCGGTCGAGCAGCCCGTCGAGGCCGAGCGCAACGGCGAGGGCTCTCGTGAGGCATCCTCAGCCGACCTGGTGCCCACGGGCGGCGGACGCGGCGGGCGTAATGGCCGAGGCGACGAGTCGGTCCTCGACGAGCTGCCGGAGCCTGCGCCTCCAGATGGAGCGACTCCGGCTACCAAGTCGTCGCAGCCGTTGCCACGTCGTGCAATCGCCTTCCTGCGTGCCAGTTGGGCCGAGCTGCAGCGGGTCCAGTGGCCCGACCGTCGTCAGGTCACGCAGGCCACTGCTGTCGTGCTTGGCTTCGTCGCCGTCGCAGGCCTGTATCTCGGCGCCGCCGACTGGGTGGCACAAAAGATCGTCAATTTCATTCTCTGACGCCCGATGACCTGCGCATCTCTGCGTCCTCGATCGCTCGTGTGCTAGCGCACACTTCGCTCACTGCGTCCTTGACCTGCTTGGTCATCGAACGTCAGAGCGCTGAGCGCGATACCGTCCCGCCCCTTCCGTCCACCAAAATGTTTCCCTGTCTTATCCACCAATTTGAGCTGTCAGGAAGCTGAATGTTTCGTTGGTATGTCGTCAACACCTACTCCGGTCACGAGAACAAGGTCAAGCACAATCTCGAGCACCGCGTCGTATCGCTAGGCCAGCAGCGTGCCGTGCGCACCGTCGTCGTCCCCACCGAATCCGTCTCGGAGATGAAGGACAACCAGAAGATCACGGTCGAGAAGCGCACCATGCCGGGCTACGTGCTCGTCAATATGGAGCTCAACGAGGACTCTTGGGGTGTCGTTAAGGGCACGCCGGGCGTGACCGGCTTTGTCGGTTCTTCGCAGGAGCCGGTGCCGCTCACCCAGGTAGAGGTCGATCGCCTATTGCACAAGGAGGTCGCGACGGCCCCGCGCACACGCGCCCAGTTCACGATCGGCGAGACCGTCAAGGTGGTCTCTGGCCCGCTGTCAGACTTCTCTGGCGAGATCTCCGAGATCAACGACGACGCTGCCAAGCTCAAGGTCCTGGTATCAATCTTTGGTCGGGAGACTCCCGTCGAGGTTGGATTCGATCAGGTGAAGAAGCTCTAATGGCCAAGAAGGTATTGACAACAATCAAGCTGCAAGCGCGCGGCGGGCAGGCAAGCCCTGCTCCGCCGGTCGGCCCTGCCTTGGGCCAGCACGGCATCAACATCATGGAGTTCTGCAAGGCCTTCAACGCGCAGACGCTCAGCGACACCGGCACGATCATCCCGGTGGTTATCACCGTCTACGAGGATCGTTCGTTCACGTTCGTGACGAAGACGCCGCCGGCGGCGGTCCTCATCCGTCAGGCGCTCAAACTGGAGAAGGGCTCGGGTGAGCCCAACCGCAACAAGGTCGGCAAGATCACCGACGCCCAGTTGCGCGAGATCGCCGAGCGCAAGCTTGCCGACCTCAACGCCCATGACGTCGACCAAGCCGTGAAGATCATTGCGGGAACGGCCCGCTCGATGGGTGTCGAGGTAGCGTCATGAGCGCTCATAGTCGTCGCCACGTAGAGGGTCTTCAGAAGATCGATCGCGATCGCGAGCACGCCCCTGCCGAGGCGGTCGCGCTCGTCAAGAGCCTGGCCAGTGCCAAATTCGACGAGTCGGTCGAGATCCACGTGCGCACCGGCTTGAACGTGCGCCATGCCGATGAGCAGTTGCGCGGCACGATCGCCTTGCCCAACGGCTTGGGCAAGAACGTCAAGGTCATTGTCTTCGCCCAGGGCGAGAAGGCCCGTGAAGCCGAGGCTGCCGGCGCCGATGTCGTCGGCGCCCAGGACCTGGCCAAGCGCATCGAGGAGGACGGCTTCGACGACTTCGACGTCGCGATCGCCACGCCCGACCTGATGTCCGTGGTCGGACGCCTGGTCGCATCCTCGGCCCGTCGGGCAAGATGCCGAACCCGAAGGTCGGCACGGTCACAATGGACGTCGCCAAAGCCGTCGAGGATTCCAAGTCCGGCAAGGTCGAGTACCGCACCGATCGCACCGCGATCGTGCATATGGTGATCGGCAAGGCCTCCTTCGATGAGCGCCAGCTGCTCGAGAACTACGCGGCCGTTGTCGAAGAGCTCGTCCGCGCCAAGCCCTCGTCGGCGAAGGGTCGCTACCTGTGCACGATCACGATGACTTCTACCATGGGCCCCGGCGTAAAAGTCGACCCGGCCCGCACCCGCGACATCGTCGAAGAGGCAGCCGCGGCCTGATTTAATCAACGGCTCACCGCCCGAGACCCCCGGCGTCGCCGGCCGATCCACGATCGGCCGGCAGAGAAGACCGGGGCAGGTGGAGCGAGCGAAGGCGGTTCACCCCCGCTCTCGACGCCCCGCTGTACTTGGGCGTCTGAGTTCTTCAAAGAGAGCAAGGGATGAGATGAACCGAGAGCAGAAGGCAGCGACGATAGAGGCGCTGGCAACGGAGATAGACGAGTCACAGGCCGTCTTCGCCGTCGACTACCGCGGTATCTCGGTGGCCCAGGCGGCCGAGCTGCGCTCCAAGCTGCGTGAAGCCGACGCCACCTTCACAGTTGTCAAGAACTCGTTGACAGAACGCGCCGCCGACCAGGTCGGCGCCGAGTCGCTCAAGGCGCTGCTCTCAGGCCCAACCGCGCTCACTTTCGTGCGCGGCGATGCCGCACTGGCGGCCAAGGCCGTCGCCGACCAGGCTCGCGCCACACAGCTCCTGCCGTTCAAGGGTGGCTTGATGGACGGCGAGGTGGTCGATGCCGATCAGATCCGTGCCATCTCGCGCCTGCCTTCGCGCGAAGTGCTCTACGGCCAGCTCGTCGGGATCGTCGCCTCGCCCATCTCGGGCCTGGTGCGCACGCTCGGTGGTCTAGTCGGCGGACTTGCGGTTGCGCTCGGCCAGGTACGCGAGAAGAAGGAGTCGGGCGAGATTCCGGCCGGGGAGGCCCCTGCGGCCGAGGCTCCTGCGGTTGAGGAGGCTGCTGCTGCTGAGACCCCGACCCCCGAGGAGAGCGCAGAGGCTCCCGCCGATGAGACGCCTGTCGTTGAGGAGGTACCCGCTGCTGAGGATGCTCCTGCTGCTGAGACCCCGACCCCCGAGGAGAGCGCAGAGGCACCCGCTGCTGAGGCTCCAGCCGTCGAGGAGACCGCAACCGACGCTTCGGCTGATGAGAGTGCCGCGGTTGAGGAGCAGCTCGAGGCAGAGGCTGCCTCGAGCGAGGAGGCCCCGACCACAGACCAAGCTGAGCCGGCAGCTGAGCCGGCACAAGACGACAACCAGACGGACGCTTCGGAGCAAGTAACCGAGAGCGCCGAAGCGACCAAGGAGGACTGACCGATGGCAACAAGCACACAAGATTGGATCGAGGAGCTCAAGGGCATCTCGGTGTTGGAGCTCGCCGAGCGCATCAAGGCGCTGGAGGAGGAGTTCGGCGTCTCGGCGGCGGCAGTGGCCGCGCCGGCGGCGGCGGCAAGCGGTGGCGGCGGCGGCGAGGCGGCTGAGGACGAAGGCCCCACCACTGTCGATGTGATCCTGACTGCGGCGGGCGACAAGAAGATCCAGGTGATCAAGGTTGTGCGCGCGGCGACGGGTCTCGGTCTGAAGGAGGCCAAGGCACTTGTCGACGAGGCTCCCAAGCCGGTCAAGGAGGGCATCGAGCGCGAGGAGGCCGACAAGCTCAAGGCCGAACTCGAGGAGGCCGGAGGCAGCGTCGAGTTGAAGTAGTTAGGAGTTCTGCCTTGGCGTTGAGATTGCTGGCGCCAGGACGTCGCCCATGGTGGGCCCACGCTGGTGGGCCCGGTGGCTCTCGAAAAGGAGCGCCCGCGTGCTGCTCCCGGGTTCGGAGTGGCTCCGGGCTTGGGAGTGTGATGGCTTTCAAGACCGATGCCCCCCGCGCGCGCGGGGGGCATCGGTCTTTTTCGAGCTTCCTCGGCCCGATCGCCGGTTTTCCCAAAATCGGCAAATCTCCGGTAGAATCCGGCTCGCTGGCCGATAGTCGCAGCCACCCGAAGCGACAGACACCGCGCCACATACGCGGTGATCAGGGGTGGGGTCCGTGAGCGCTGGCTGCCCCACTTGAGGGTGGCGATGCTCTGTGCTATCTTTGCTGGTCGCGCGTTTGCGCCCGCCTTTGCCCGTCTCTCGCCCTCCGAAGGAGTCATTTCTTGGCTGCTGTTGATGCTCTCCGGACGCGCCGGTCCTTCGCGCGTCTGTCCAAGTCTGTCGACGTACCGAACCTCATCGATATCCAGCGCCGCTCGTTTCTGTGGCTGACCGATCCTCAAAAGGGTGGTCTGCGCGAGACGATCGACGACATCTCCCCAATCGAGGACTACACCGGCAACCTCGCCGTGCAGTTCGGCGAGTTCGTCTTCGACGAGCCCGTCGCCTCGCTCGAGCAGTGTCGCGAGAAGGATCTGACCTACGCCCGTCCGCTCACGGTCACGGTCGCGTTCATCAATCGCGAGACCGGAGAGATCCGCGAGCAGTCGGTCTTCATGGGCGACTTCCCGTGGATGACCGAGCGTGGCACGTTCATCATCAACGGCACCGAGCGTGTGGTCGTCACACAGCTCGTGCGTTCGCCGGGCGCCTACCTGATGGAGCCCAAGGACCGCGAGAAGCAGGTCTTCATCGCCAACTTGATGCCAGCCCGTGGCTCATGGCTGGAGCTCGAGATCGACAAGAAGGGCAAGGTCTTCGTCCGCATCGACCGCAAGCGCAAGCTGCCCGTCACCGTGCTTTTGCGCGCGATGGGCTACGCGACCGATGAGGAGATCCTGCGACTGTTCGAGAACTCGCACTACATCCGCAACACGATCGAAGCCGACACCGAACAGACCCGCACCGAAGAGGGCGCCCTGATCGAGCTGTTCAAGAAGCAGCGTCCGGGTGAGCCGCCAAGCGTCGAGAACGCCAAGGCACTGCTCAACCAGCTGTTCTTCGATCCCAAGCGCTACGACCTCACGCGCGTCGGTCGCTACAAGCTCAACTCGCGTCTCGGTCTCGACATCGACATCGACACGCGCACGCTTACCCACGATGACATCCTCGCGCTCGTCAAGGAGCTCGTCTCGCTGCCCAAGCGACTCGGCATGCCCGAGGAGCCGGAGATCGAGATCAAGGACTACGCGGCCGAGGCGACGAGCATGCCGCGCGAGCCCGTCGAGGAGCACCTGGACGAGTACGAGCACTTTGGCAACCGCCGTTTGCGCACCGTCGGTGAGCTGATCCAGGAGGCCTTCCGTATCGGTCTCTATCGCATGGAGCGCGTCGTGCGCGAGCGCCTCACCACAGAGGACGCCGACACAATCACGCCGCAGACGATCATCAACATCCGGCCGGTCGTGGCTGCGCTTAAGGAGTTCTTTGGCTCCTCGCAGCTGTCGCAGTTCATGGACCAGACCAACTCGTTGTCGGGGCTCACGCACCGTCGGCGTCTGTCTGCGCTCGGCGCCGGTGGTCTGACTCGTGAGCGCGCGCCGATCGAGGTGCGCGACGTGCACCCCACCCACTACGGACGCATGTGCCCGATCGAGACGCCTGAGGGTCCGAACATCGGCCTGATCGGTTCGCTCTCCTCATTCGCTGAGGTGTCCGAGTATGGGTTCGTCACGACCCCTTATCGCGTAGTCAAGGATGGCATCGCCACCGAGGAAGTCGTCCGTCTGGACGCCACTCAGGAGGAGGAGCAGCTGATCGCTCAGGCGAACACGCCGATCGACGAGAAGACCGGCAAGCTGCTCGACAAAGAGATCCTGTGCCGCACCCAAGCCGGCCAGTATGTGACCGTCGGGCCGAAGGACGTCGATCTTGTCGACGTCTCGCCCGAACAGATCTGGTCGGTTGCTACCGCGATGATCCCGTTCCTCGAGGACGACGACGCCAACCGTGCGCTGATGGGCTCGAACATGCAGCGCCAGGCGGTGCCGCTATTGAAGACCGACGCCCCGTTGGTGGGCACCGGCATGGAGCGCCGCGCGGCACTCGACACGGGTGATGTATTGCTGGCCCGCAACGCCGGCACAATCGACTTTGTCGACGCCAACCGCATCGTGATCGAGACAACCGGTGGCGAGAAGGACGAGTACGAGCTGCAGAAGTTCATGCGCTCCAACCAGGGGACCTTGATCCACCACAAGCCGCGTGTCAGCTCGGGCCAGAAGGTCAAGGCTGGCGATGTGCTCGCCGACGGATCCTCCACCGACAAGGGTGAAATGGCGCTCGGCAAGAACCTGATGGTGGCGTTCATGTCCTGGGAGGGCTACAACTTCGAGGACGCGATCATCCTCTCCAAGCGCCTCGTGCAGGACGACGAGCTCACCTCGATCCACATCGAGGAGTACGAGATCGACGCGCGTACGACCAAGCTCGGCGACGAGGAGATCACGCGCGACATTCCCAACCGCTCAGAGGAGTCGCTGCGCAACCTCGACGACCGCGGCATCGTGCGTGTCGGGGCCGAGGTCGCCTCGGGCGACCTGCTCGTCGGCAAGGTCACGCCCAAGGGCGAGACCGAGCTGACAGCTGAGGAGAAGTTGATCCGCGCGATCTTCAAGGAGAAGGCGCGTGAGGTGCGTGACACCTCGTTGAAGGTGCCCCACGGTGAGGGTGGCGTCGTGATCGACGTGATGACCTTCTCCCGCGACGAGGGCGACGACCTGCCGCCCGGGGTCAACGACCTCGTGCGCGTGTTCGTGGCCAAGAAGCGCAAGATCTCCGAGGGCGACAAGCTCGCGGGCCGTCACGGCAACAAGGGTGTCATCTCCAAGATCGTCGACCAGCAGGACATGCCGTTCCTGGAGGACGGCACTCCGGTCGACGTGATCCTCAACCCGCTGGGTGTGCCAAGCCGCATGAACGTCGGCCAGATCCTGGAGACACACCTGGGCTGGGCCGCCGCGCAAGGCTGGTACGACGATGGCACCGAGGCCTACAAGGAAGCCAGTACTTCCAACGGCGACTCGAACCCGCGCGTGTACGTAGCCACGCCGGTCTTCGACGGTGCGACCGTCGAAGACGTGGACACGGCCCTGGTCAAGTGGCAGGACGCCCACAAGGGTCGCATCCGCATGGACGTCGACAAGTCCCGTCGCGTCGGTGAGCAGGCCTCGGGCAAGATGACGCTCTTCAACGGGCGCAGCGGCGAGCCATTCGAGGAACAGGTCACCGTCGGCTACATGTACATCCTCAAGCTGTTGCACCTTGTCGACGACAAGATCCACGCTCGCTCGACCGGTCCCTACTCGCTCGTCACCCAGCAGCCGCTGGGAGGCAAGGCGCAGTTCGGCGGTCAGCGCTTCGGCGAGATGGAGGTGTGGGCGCTGGAGGCATTTGGCGCCGCCTACACGCTGCAGGAGATGCTCACGATCAAGTCCGACGACACGGTCGGGCGTGTCAAGGCATACGAGGCGATTGTCAAGGGCGAGAACATCGCCGAGCCATCGATCCCCGAGTCCTTCAAGGTGCTGCTCAAGGAGATGCAGTCCTTGGCGCTCGACGTGGGCGTCGTCTCTGAGGAAGGGCAGCACACAGAGCTGCGCGACGAAGACGACGACCTGTTGCGCGCCGCGGAGGAGCTCGGTATCGATCTCTCTGGCGTTAGGGCGCCCACGGGCGAGGTCACAGAGACCGAGCCTGAGGCGCAGGACGCGGCCGTCACCGACGGTGAGGACAGCGAGGAGGGCGAGCCCGCGGCGGCGCTCGACATAGAGGGGCTGATCGAGGACGGCATCGCCCTCGAGGAGCTGGACGACGCCGGTGCGCCTGTTGGCGAGCCGGCCGAAGGGAGCAACTAAATGATTGTAAGGGGGCTTCGCCCCCTTACGGCCTTCGGCCTATCCCCCAGTTACGCGATTTTCAACACAAGCCAGAGGACCACATCGTGATTGACATAACAAGGGGGCTTCGCCCCCTTACGACCTTCGGTCTAACCCCCAGTTTGAGGATTTGCTCGTGATCGACATAAATAATTTTGACGCTATAGAGATCTCCCTCGCCTCGTCCAAGCAGATCCGCGGCTGGAGCTCCGGTGAGGTAACCAAGCCCGAGACGATCAACTACCGCACGCTCAAGCCCGAGAAGGACGGTCTCTTCTGCGAGCGCATCTTCGGTCCTACGAAGGACTGGGAGTGCTACTGCGGCAAGTACAAGCGCGTGCGCTACAAGGGCATCGTGTGCGAGCGCTGTGGCGTCGAGGTCACACGCTCGAAGGTGCGCCGCGAGCGCATGGGTCATGTCGATCTGGCAGCTCCCGTCAGCCACATCTGGTTCTTCAAGGGCGTGCCCAGCCGCATCGGCTACCTGCTCGACATGGCCCCCAAGGAGCTCGAGAAGGTTCTCTACTTTGCCGCGTCGATCGTCACGTGGGTCGACGACGAGGCACGCTCCAAGGATCTCGACACGCTTGAGAAGGAGGTCAACAAGGTTCTTGATTCCTACGCCGCCGAGCTGCAGGAGCGCGTGCTCGAACTGCGTGAGTCACTGGCCCGCCGCGAGAAGTACCTACAGACCGGCAAGCAGACTTCCTTCAACGACGAAGATCACCTGTGGGCCGACTCGCTCGATCTCAACCTCGCGAAGATCTCCGACGAGGAGCGCGACAAGCTCGTCAAGGAGCTCAACAAGACCTTCGAGGCGGACATCGCCGACACCGAAGCCTACATCGAGGACGGGGCCGAGCGGATGCGCAACGTTTGGGAGCTGTTCAAGACGATGGAACCCAAGCAGATCGAGCACGATGAGACGACTTTCCGCGAGCTCAAGGAGCGCTTCGGCTCCTCCTATGGCTTCGGCGAATACTTCCGTGGTGGCATGGGCGCCGAGGCGATCCGCGACCTGCTCCAGCAGGTCGACCTGGAGGCCGAACGCACCGAACTGGAGGAGCAGGTCAAGACCGGCAAGGGCCAGAAGCAGGCACGCGCGGTCAAGCGTTTGAAGGTTGTCTCCGCGTTCATCCAGTCCGGCAACAAGCCGGAGATGATGGTGCTGGACGCTGTGCCGGTGATCCCGCCGGAGCTGCGCCCGATGGTGCAGCTCGACGGTGGGCGCTTTGCGACATCCGACCTCAACGATCTGTACCGCCGCGTCATCAACCGCAACAACCGCCTCAAGCGGTTGCTTGACCTTGGCGCGCCGGAGATCATCGTCAACAACGAGAAGCGCATGCTGCAAGAGGCGGTTGACGCGCTGTTCGACAACGGCCGTCGTGGCCGTCCCGTGACCGGCCCGGGCAACCGTCCGCTGAAGAGTCTGTCGGACATGCTCAAGGGCAAGCAGGGACGCTTCCGTCAGAACCTGCTCGGCAAGCGCGTGGACTATTCCGGGCGTTCGGTGATCGTCGCTGGCCCGTACCTGAAATTGCATCAGTGCGGCCTGCCGAAGATCATGGCGCTCGAGTTGTTCAAGCCGTTCATCATGGCGCGCCTGGTCGAGCGCAAGTCCGCGCAGAACATCAAGGCGGCCAAGAAGATGGTCGACTCGATGATCGGCGAGGTCTGGGATGTGCTTGAGGAGGTAATCCACGAGCACCCGGTGCTGCTCAACCGCGCACCCACCCTGCACCGCTTGGGTATCCAGGCCTTCGAACCGCTGTTGGTCGAGGGCAAGGCGATTCAGGTGCATCCGCTGGTCTGCCATGCCTTCAACGCCGACTTTGACGGTGATCAGATGGCGGTCCATCTACCGCTGTCGGCTGAGGCCCAGGCGGAGGCGCGCATCTTGATGCTGTCCTCCAACAACATCCTTTCGCCGGCACACGGGGCGCCGCTGGCGACGCCCACCCAGGACATGATCCTGGGCGCTTACTACCTGACCTATGGCCTCGAAGCCGACGAGCTGTCGAAGATCGATAGGGCAACCTATGAGCCGCGTCCGCACGTGTTCCGCACCGCGCAGGAGGCCGAGCTCTCCTACGAGGCCAGCGTGGTGACGTTGCACGACATCGCCGAGTTCCGTCCGATGGGACGCGAGGGCGGGCACTTGCTCACGACGGTTGGGCGGATCATCTACAACGACCGCATCGAGCGGGCGCTGGCCGAGGCGCTGGGCGATCAGTTCGACGCGTCCAAGTACGTGTACGTCAACCAGTCGATGAAGAAGCGCGACACCACGCGTCTGATCGACGCCTTGGTGCAGACCTACGGCGCGACCACGATCTCCCTGGTCCTGGATGCGTTCAAGGACCTCGGCTTCAAGTACGCCACACAGGCGGGAATCACGATCTCAAAGAACGACGTCGTGATCCCACCGGAGAAGCAGTCGATCCTCGACAAGTACGACAAGCTCGTGGGCGACATCACCGACCAGTACGACATGGGCCTGATCACCCAGGAGGAGCGTCACGAGGCGGTCGTTGAGAAGTGGAACGCAGCCACTGATGAGGTGGCCGAGGCGATGATCCAGAATCTCGACACGCTCAACCCCATCTTCATGATGGCCAACTCTGGCGCCCGCGGTTCCTTCAAGCAGATCCGCCAGTTGGCAGGTATGCGTGGCCTGATGGCCAACCCGAAGGGTGAGATCATCGAGCGACCGATCAAGTCCAACTTCATGGAGGGACTGTCGGTGCTCGAGTACTTCATCTCCACGCACGGCGCGCGAAAGGGCCTAGCCGATACGGCCCTGCGTACCGCCGACTCGGGCTATCTGACGCGGCGTCTGGTGGACGTGGCCCAGGACGTGATCATTCGCGAGGTCGATTGCGGCACCGACGAATACATCGAGATGATCGTCTGGAACGAGGGTGGAGAGCCTAACGAAAACCTCGTAGGGCGCACCGCTGCCCAGCCGATCACCACCAAGCGCGGGCGCATGCTCGCCGAGGGCGGTGAGGAAATCGGCCGCCAGCAGCTCGCCGACATCGTTGAGGCATTCGCCGAGGACCACGAGAAGGGTGTGGGTGTGACCGTGCCGGTGCGCTCAGTACTCAAGTGCAAGGCCCCCAGTGGCGTGTGCCAGGCCTGTTACGCCCGCGCGATGGCTACCGGCCAGACCGCGCAGATCGGCGATGCCGTCGGCATCGTCGCGGCGCAGTCGATCGGTGAGCCCGGTACGCAGCTGACGATGCGTACGTTCCACACCGGCGGCGTCGCCGGCGCGGACATCACTCACGGTCTGCCGCGCGTGGTCGAGCTCTTCGAGGCGCGCAAGCCAAAGGGCTTGGCCAAGATCGCCGAGCAGGACGGCATCGTCTCGATCGAAGAGACCGAGAAGGCGCTCACGGTCGTGATCACCGATGAGGCCGGCGAGGAGCATCGCCACGCCTTCCCACGGCGTACGCGGCTGTATGTGGCAAGTGGTGAGAAGATCGTCGCCGGCAAGCAGCTCAACGAGGGTTCGCTCTACCCGCACGAGCTCTTGGCGATCCGCGGACGCACCGAGACCGAGCAGTACTTGGTCAAGGAGGTCCAGGAGGTCTACAAGTCCCAGGGCGTGGACATCAACGACAAGCACATCGAGTTGATCGTGCGTCAGATGCTCAAGAAGGTGAGGGTCGACCAGAAGGGCGACACCGACTACCTGCCCGGGCAGTTCGTAGACCGCTACGAATTCGCGACCGCCAACGACGCCGTGATCGCCAAGGGTGGCGAGACCGCCCAGTTCGAGGACATCATCCTCGGCATCACCAAGGCATCGCTGAACACCGACTCGTTCCTCTCGGCGGCCTCCTTCCAGGAGACCACCAAGGTGCTCACCGACGCCTCGCTCGAGGGCAAGATCGACCGTCTCAACGGCCTCAAGGAGAACGTGATCATCGGCAAGCTGATTCCCGCGGCGACGGGACTCAAGCGCTACAGGCGAATCGAGATCGAACCGTCCGAGCCGATGCCGCGCGCGATCGACGACGTCGGTCTGCTCGACCAAGAGGAGATCGCGGCCGAGCTGGGCTTGGCCGACGGTGAGGCGCTCAGCGCCGGCTACGGCAGTGAGTTCGACGCCGACCTGGCATCGCTTGAGAAGATCGGCGCCGGCAGTTCAGACCCCGGGTTCGTCGAGGGCTTGGGCGAGCTCGAGGTGCCCGAGGAGTCAGGCGAGTAGCGAGTCTGCCCAGCGCGCGAGGATTTCGGTCTCGCACGCTGTGAGGCCGTTTGCCGGCTGTGTCTGCACGAGCAATGTGGGGGCGGGGCGGACGCTCGCCCAAAGGTGACAAGCGTCGTTGAAGGCATCGTCGATCCAAGCAAGCGCCCTGGTTGCGCCGGCGTAGGCCTCGATCGCGTCGAGCTTCCAGTGGGCGTTCGTACGCCCTACCGAACGTTCGAAGCTGAGATGCGGCAGTTCCGGTAGGCCAAGCAGGTAGGGGAGGTATTCGTTGGCCTTCTCCTCCCAGCCGCTAGCCCAGGCAAGCTCGAAGTTGGGCGCAAGCGCGAGCAGGTGCTCGGCCGCGCCGGACGAAAGAAAGTGGGGTATGCCGTCGATCGAATGGAACGATCCCTCGGGCCGCGACCTGTGGTCGAAGGAGAACAGCGAGATCACGCCGTCGATGTCGACGAGCAGGAGGGGGCGGTCCTCCAGATCGGGGCTTCGCTTGTCTTTAGCTTGCACTGAGGTGATCACCGGTAATCTGCCTGAGTCGCGACAGCGCAGTAAAGCATCCGTCGTCCGTTGCCGATGGATCACTCCGTCCGGCCCCCAACCATGACTCTCGATCTAGGCATACTCCTCTCGCTGGCCTGCGCTTTCGTGGCCAACCTCGGCTTCTTCTACAAGTACCGGGGCGCCAACTCAGTGGCTAGTGTCGATGTGCGCCATCCGCTGCGCTCAATCCGCACGCTCTTTTCCTCTGGTTGGTTCGCGCTCGGCATGATCGTCGCGACGGCTTCATGGGCTTTGCACGTGGCAGCATTGGCGCTCGCACCGATGTCGGTCGTCCAGGTTGCGCTTGCCGCGGGTGTGGTCCTGATCGCCGTGATGGCCGACCGTATGTTCGGTTTCGAGGTCGGCCCGCGCCAATGGCTGGGCTTGTGGCTGATGGCGGCCGGTCTGGTGATGCTCGGCCTGACCTTGCCGGCAATGCACGGCGCGCACTCGCAGTTCTCCGACCCAGCGATGATCTCCTTCGAGGCGGGTCTGTTCGGCTTGGGAGGCTTGTTGATCATGGGCCCACGTATGGGCGGCCCGGTCGAGCACCACGGCATGATGCTGGGCGCCGCCTCGGGAATCCTGTTCGGCGTCTCCGACACTTCGATCAAGGCGTTGACCGGCATCATCGGCGCCCACGGTCCGCTTGCCGTATTGCTGAGCCCCTGGTTCGCGGTAGCGGTGCTGGCCTCGATCGTCGCGTTCTACGCTTCGGCGAAGGGCCTGCAAGAGGGAGAGGCGGTTCCGGTCATCGCAGTCACCGGAACGGCCGCCAACATCGCCGGCATCGCCGGCGGAATCCTCGTGTTTGGCGATCCCATGGCAGGTAGCCCGGTTGGCATCGTCTTGCAGTCGCTCGCCTTCATCCTCGTGCTTGTGGCAGCGGCTTTGATGCCAGCCCCGGTGCGCGCGGCCGGCATCGCCCCCAGTACGTGAGCCTGGCTTCACGCAGCCTCTCCTCGATAAGAGAAGGAGCCTTGACTGTTCGCCACGCGAAGCGAGTCGGGGTCTCTGATGCGGCCCGTTCGTCCTCGCAAAAGCCGTCGCGGCTTCGACGCTGCTAGGATTCCGGACCGAATGCCAACCACCTCGCAACTAGTACGCAAGGGCCGCGTGGCCCCAAAGAAAAAGCTTGCAACCCCGGGCCTGAAGTCCGGCAAGGGCCGCAAGAAGAAGGTCGCCGCTCCGCAGCGGCGCGGCGTCTGCACCCGCGTTTACACGACAACGCCGAAGAAGCCTAACTCCGCCCTACGCAAGGTCGCCCGCGTGCGCATCGCCGGTTCGATCGAGGTCACGGCATACATCCCGGGCGAGGGCCACAACTTGCAGGAGCACTCCGTAGTACTAGTGCGCGGCGGTCGCGTCAAGGACTTGCCGGGTGTGCGCTACAAGGTTGTGCGCGGCACGCTAGACGCGGCCGGTGTGAGCGATCGCAAGCAGGGTCGCTCTCAGTACGGCGTGAAGAAGAAGTAGAGAGGGACTCAGAAGATGCCACGTCGCGCAGCCGCCCAGGTGCGTCCGCTTGAAGCGGACTCCATCCACCACTCAAAGCTTGTTCAGCAGATCATCAACAAGGTGATGCTCGACGGCAAGAAGTCCACAGCCGAGCGGATCGTCTACGACGCGCTTGCCATCCTTGGCGAGCGCTCGGACAAGGATCCGATCGAGCAGCTGGAGGCGTCCATCAAGGCGCTCACGCCGGCGCTAGAGGTCCGTTCGCGCCGTGTCGGTGGCGCCACCTACCAAGTTCCCGTAGAGGTTCCGAACGCCCGTGCCCGCACGCTGGCGGTGCGCTGGCTGGTCGAGTTTGCCCGAGCACGTCGCGAGAAGACGATGGCCCAGCGCCTGGCTAACGAGCTATTGGACGCCCAGTCCCAGCAGGGCGGCGCCTACAAGCGCAAGGACGACATTTACCGCATGGCGCAGGCCAATAAGGCCTTCGCTCACTATCGCTGGTAGACACGCTTTAGTTGGAGGCTCTCCTCGTCGGAGGCTGGTTTTACACGACGAGACGAGGAACGTAGGCTCGGCGGTTAGTTCCAAGCGGGTGATGGGCTCGTTGTTTGGTTCATAGGCCTCGTGAGGCAGCTTTTTGTCTTAGCGGAGGCTTTGGGGACCGTTTCAAAACATGGTTCCCATAAAACTTAAGGAAATATGGGTTGAAGGAAGAAGGTTTGGTACCTAAACTTTCGGTACCAAATGTCTTCGCGTCAAACAATCGAGCAGAGCGACCCCTCCGCTTCGACAAAGATCGAGCGCGAGGTATGGGTCGTGTGCGGTGTCGTGATCCTCGGCATGATCATGTCGATCCTCGACACGACGATCGTCAACGTCGCGCTGCACACGCTCTCGCACGACCTGCGCAGCCCGCTTTCGCAGGTCCAGTGGGTGATAACCGGCTACCTGCTCTCGCTCGCCGCCGTGATCCCCGTCACGGGCTGGGCCGCACGGCGCTTCGGTGCCAAGCAGGTCTACATGACCTCGTTGGTCCTGTTCACCGCCGGCTCCGCCCTGTGTGGCCTTGCCAATTCGACGACATCCCTGATCGCTTTCCGTGTCCTGCAGGGCGCGGGCGGCGGCATGATCATGCCCGTTGCGATGATGATCATGGCCCAGGTCTCAGGTCCGCAGCGCATGGGTCGCGTCATGGGCTACGTCTCGATGCCCGCAATGATCGCGCCGATCCTCGGGCCGGTTGTGGGCGGCTTGATCCTGGAGAACCTGCACTGGTCCTGGATCTTCTTCGTCAACGTCCCGATTGGGCTGATCGCCTTCATCTTGGGTTGGCGGATGTTGCCGCATACCGACTCCGGAGAGGCCGGAAATCTTGACATCGTGGGCCTCGCACTCCTCCCAGCGGGCTTCGCCGCCTTCATCTACGGGATCAGCGAGCTCGGCTCTGGTTCGGCCTTGGGCTCGGGCAAAGTCATCGTGCCGTGCACCATTGGGACGGTGTTGGTCGTGGTCTTCTGTTTCCACGCACTACGCATCGAGCGCCCCCTTTTGGACATCCGCATGTATGCAAACAGGGTCTTCGCGGGCGCTGCATTCACCAACTTCGGCCTTGGCGCCGCGCTGTTCGGCGCGATGATCCTGGTGCCGCTCTACTACCAGGAAGTGCGCGGGCAGAGCGTCATCAACACTGGCCTGTTGACTGGCCCCCAGGGAATCGGCGCGCTGATCGCGATGCCGATGGCCAGCCGTCTCACTCAACGCTTCGGCGGTGGGCGCGTGGCGATGTTCGGCGTGTCGCTGCTTTGCATCAGCACGGTGCCATTTACGTTCATCGGCGCGCACACCTCGATCGTGGCCATCTCGCTGGTGCTCGTAGTGCGCGGCCTGAGCATCGGCCTGTGCTTCATGCCGGCGATGAGCGCCGCCTTCTCGGCGATGCGCCCTGATCAGATCTCCGACGCCACCCCACAGATCAATGCGCTACAGCGCACCGGCGGTGCGATCGGCACAGCGGTGCTTGCCGTCGTACTGCAGCGTGCCGGCGCGCACGCGCGCACCCCGGAGGAGCTTGCGGGCGCGTTCGACACCGCTTACTGGTGGGCGCTGGGGATCGCGGCCCTGTCGCTGATCCCATGTTTGGTGCTGCTACGCGCCGAGCGTCCCCAGAGCGAGGCCGAGCCGGTCGTGGATGAGGCCGAGTCGGTCCTGGAGCGCCAAGAAGCGCTCGCGGACGCTGTTGGGGTCTGAGTGAGTCAACGCCATGACCCGCACAACTGAGCTCTCCTCCGCCACGCAGGCTTCCCCAGCAGGGCGCTCCGATGCCGGTAGGGAGACTGCCGGGCCGGGCCGCGAGGCGGAGATGTTCGAGCTCGGCAGGGCATTTCGACATGTCTTTCGGGCGTTGCGCCGTCTGCGCGGACGCGACACGCACCTGATCGGCTCAGAGGTCTCCCATGCCCAAATGGAACTATTGATCGAGCTCAGCGAGCGGGGCCCAATGAGCGCTGGTGAGCTGGCCACCGCGGCTCAGCTGACACCTGGCACCGTCACGCAGATGCTCGACCATCTCGCCGAGTGTGGCCACGTGCAGCGCACCCGCGCGGCGGATGACCGTCGTGTTGTCGTCACATGTCTCACCCCTCAGGGAGAGGGCAAGGTGCAAAGCAAGCGCGCCACCTGGCAGGCGCGCTGGGAGCAGGCGCTTGCCGACGTGGACGCCGAGGAACTACGAGTCGCTACTCGAGTCCTGGAGCGCTTGGGGACGGTCTTTGAGGACGCGCCCGCCGAGAGCGAATGTGCGGACTCACGGTAGTCGCTTGGTAGCCGATCACCGCTTACTAACGCCCTATTACCTCTGCTATAGTCGCCGTCTGCGGGCGGGACGGGTGCTGTTGTCTGAGCACGTTCCAGTCGCGCAGCAAACAGCATGGAGACCTTGAGCAAATAGAGAAGCGACCCGCCCGAGCACTGGCAGCGCGTGGGCCCGAGGGGCCCATTTTTTTGCCCTGAGCCAACGTCATCGGCGGCATCGAGTCAGTCACATCCACATCGCAACACCTGCACACCGAACCTGCATCCCCACACCAAGCGCCCACCAGACACCAGACAAATGCCCCGCAAGTTTCCTCTAGAGAGAACCCGAAACATCGGGATCATGGCCCACATCGACGCGGGCAAGACAACGACGACCGAGCGCATCCTCTATTACACGGGCCGCACGTACAAGATCGGCGAGGTTCACGAGGGCGCCGCGGTGATGGACTGGATGGAACAGGAGCAGGAGCGTGGCATCACGATCACCTCCGCTGCCACCACCGCCGAGTGGGACGACCATCGCATCAACATCATCGACACCCCGGGCCACGTCGATTTCACCGTCGAGGTGGAGCGCTCCCTGCGCGTGCTCGACGGAGCGATCGCACTGTTCGACTCGGTCGCCGGCGTGGAGCCGCAGTCCGAGACCGTCTGGCGCCAGGCCGACAAGTATCACGTGCCGCGCATCGCCTACATCAACAAGATGGATCGCACCGGCGCCGACTTCGACCAGGGCGTGCAGACGATGATCGACCGGCTCGGTGCCCACCCGGTGCCGATCCAGCTTCCGATCGGCGCCGAGGGTGATTTCGCCGGCGTCGTCGATCTCGTCAGGATGAAGGCGATCGTCTACAAAGACGAGCTCGGTACCGAGCAGGAAATCGTGGATATCCCCGAGGCCCTGCTGGAAGCGGCTGAGGCTGCTCGCGAACACCTCCTGGAGGAGGTCTCCCATTACGACGACGCGCTGCTGGAGCTGATCCTCGAGGAGACCGAGGTTCCCGAGGACATCCTCAAGCCGGCGATCCGCAAAGCCACGCTCTCGACGAAGCTGACTCCCGTCCTGTGCGGATCTTCGTTCAAGAACAAGGGCGTGCAGCCGCTGCTGGACGCGGTTGTCGACTACCTGCCTTCGCCGCTTGACGTGCCGGCTGTCGTCGGCTTGGAACCTGTCAAGGGTGACGGCGAGGAGCCACAGATCGAGCGCCACGCCGACGACTCCGAGCCCTTTACGGCGCTTGCGTTCAAGATCATGGCCGACCCCTATGTCGGCAAGCTGACCTACTTCCGCGTCTACTCCGGGAAACTGGAGGCCGGCTCGCGTGTGCTCAACGTCAACAGCGGCCGTGCAGAGCGGGTCGGGCGCATCCTGATGATGCACGCCAACGAGCGCGAGGAGGTCACCGAGGTCTACGCCGGCGACATCGCCGCGGCGGTCGGCATCAAGCAGGTCATAACCGGTGACACTCTGGCGGCCCCCGAGGCTCCCATAAAGCTTGAGAACATCACCTTCCCTGAGCCCGTCATCAAGGTAGCGGTCGAGCCCAAGACGAAGATCGACCAGGAGAAGATGTCCGTGGCGCTCGGTCGTCTGGCCGAAGAGGATCCGACCTTCCAGGTACGCACTAACGAAGAAACCGGCCAGACCGAGATCTCGGGCATGGGCGAGCTGCACCTCGAAGTGCTGGTCGATCGCATGAAGCGCGAGTTCGGCGTCGAGGCCAACGTCGGGCGCCCACAGGTCTCCTACCGCGAGACGATCCGCGGGACGGTCGAGAAGATCGAAGGCAAGTTCGTGCGCCAGACCGGCGGCTCGGGCCAGTTCGGTGTGGTCTACATCAACCTTGAGCCGGCTCCCGGCGAAGGCTTTGAGTTCATCAACAAGATCAAGGGCGGTGCGATTCCCTCCGAATACATTCCCGCGGTCGGCAAGGGCGTCGAAGAGGCACTTGAGAATGGTGTCAGAGCCGGCTATCCGATGGTTGACGTGCGCGTCACGCTGGTCGACGGTAAGTACCACGATGTGGACTCCTCGGAGATCGCCTTCAAGGTGGCCGGATCGCTTGCCTTCAAGGAGGCGGCAAAGCGTGCCAAGCCGGTGCTCCTGGAGCCCGTGTTCGCGGTCGAGGTCGTGACGCCGGAGGACTTCATGGGCGATGTGATGGGCGATCTGTCCCGTCGCCGTGGCCACTTGCAGGGCTCCGAGCAGCGCGGCAACGCACTCGCGATCCACGCCAAGGTCCCCTTGAGCGAGATGTTCGGCTATGCCACCGACCTGCGTTCCAATACGCAGGGCAGGGCCAACTACACGATGCAGTTCGAGGGTTACGAGGAGGTACCCCCGAACATCGCTGAGAAGATCATCGAGCAACGCACCGGCGAGCCGGTGCCCGCCTGAGATGATCGTGAGCCTGCGCCATACTGCGTCCTCGGTCGCTCGCGTGCGTTCGCACGCCACGCTCTCTGCGTCCTTGTCTGGCTTGACTCACGATCCTCTCAGGAGCAGTCGTATCGAAGCGATCGCAATGAGTAGGCAAGAAGATTCATAGGCAGCAGTCAAGAAAATTTCCATTTAGATAGATTTCCCAGGTTCGCCCTACTAGCGGCGAACATCCAAGTCGATTTAGGAGCGAACACAAGTGGCGAAGGAGAAGTTCGAGCGCGACAAGCCGCACGTCAATGTCGGGACCATTGGTCATATCGATCATGGCAAGACGACGCTGACCGCTGCCATCACGACTGTGCTGGCGGAGAAGATGGGCGGCGAAGCCCGTAGCTTCGAGGAGATCGACAACGCTCCGGAGGAGAAGGAGCGCGGGATCACCATCGCCACATCGCACGTCGAGTACCAGACAGAGAACCGTCACTACGCGCACGTCGATTGCCCCGGGCACGCCGACTACGTGAAGAACATGATCACCGGTGCGGCCCAGATGGACGGGGCGATCCTGGTGGTATCCGCGGCCGACGGCCCGATGCCCCAGACGCGCGAGCACATCCTGCTTGCCCGTCAGGTCGGCGTCCCCTACATCGTCGTGTTCCTCAACAAGGCCGACATGGTCGATGACGAGGAGCTGATGGAACTGGTCGAGGTCGAGGTACGCGAGCTGCTCTCCGAGTACGACTTCCCCGGCGACGACATTCCCTTCATCGTCGGCTCGGCCCTCAAGGCGCTGGAAGGCGACGAGGCATACAAGGACAAGATCGTCGAGCTTGCCGCAGCGCTCGACAGCTACATCCCCCAGCCGGTACGCGAGCTCGACAAGCCCTTCCTGATGCCCGTCGAGGACGTCTTCACGATCACGGGTCGTGGCACAGTTGCCACCGGCCGCGTGGAGCAGGGCATCGTCAACACCGGCGACACGGTCGAGATCGTGGGCGTCCACGACACCACGACCACGGTGGTAACCGGCGTAGAGATGTTCCGCAAGATCCTCGATCAGGGTCAGGCGGGCGACAACGTGGGTTGTCTCCTGCGCGGCACCAAGCGCGAGGAGATCGAGCGTGGCCAGGTGCTTTGTAAGCCCGGCTCGATCACTCCCCACACCAAGTTCAAAGCTGAGGTCTACATCCTCAAGAAGGAGGAGGGTGGTCGTCACACTCCGTTCTTCACGGGTTATCGGCCGCAGTTCTATTTCCGCACCACCGATGTCACCGGCGTAGCAAAGCTGCCCGAGGGCGTCGAGATGGTCATGCCCGGCGACAACGTCCAGATGGAGATCGAGCTGATCCAGCCGATCGCCATGGATCAGGGCCTGCGCTTCGCCATCCGTGAGGGTGGGCGCACGGTCGGCTCGGGCGTGGTCACCGAGGTCATCGAGTAGTACAGAAGGCGCCTCGCACTCGCGAGGCGCCTTTTCATTGGCAGTCAGATACGACGAATTTGAGCTCCGCTGTAGGGAGCGACGAAGGGCGGATTTCCACAGTATCGAAGTCCGTTTCTCTCTCGCCTTCAGTTGCGGAGGAGTTAGTTGGGCGGACGTCGCCCAAATGTAAGAAGTACAAACCAGCTACGAAAGAACCGCTGAGAATCCAGATGGCAGCCGTAACCCAAAACAAGATCCGCATCCGACTGAAGGCGTACGACACGTCCGCCATAGAGTCGGCTGCCAAGGAGATCGTGGAGACCGCCGCGCGCACCGGCGCCACGGTGTCCGGCCCCGTGCCGCTGCCGACAGAGAAGAACGTCTACTGCGTGATCCGCTCGCCTTTCAAGGACAAGGACTCGCGTGAGCACTTCGAGATTCGCACACACAAGCGGCTGATCGACATCCACCAGCCGAGTCCCAAGACGGTCGACTCGCTGCAGCGCCTGGACAATCTTCCGGCAGGCGTTGACATCGAGATTCGTCTAGCTACCTGAGTTCGGGATGCCAGCGATTCTCGCCAAGAAGCTGGGGATGACCCAGGTATTTCAGGACGACGGCAGCGTCGCGCGAGTAACGGTGCTCGAGGCCGGTCCGTGTCCGGTGACCGCGGTGCGCACAACCGAGCGCGACGGCTACGACGCCGTGCAACTCGCGTTTGGGCAGACCAAGGAGAAGCACCTCTCACGACCCGAGCTCGGGCACTTGAAGAAGGCCGATGCCGCGCCGATGCGCCATCTCGTCGAGTTCCGCGATGAGGGTGCTGATCTGCAGCTGGGCCAGGCTGTGACCGTCGACTCCTTCGAGGTGGGAGGACGCGTGAAGATCGCCGGCATCTCCAAGGGCAAGGGCTTTCAGGGCACGATCAAACGGCACAACTTCAAAAGCGGCCCCAAATCGCACGGCTCCCACAATGTGCGTGCGCCAGGCTCGATCGGTGCTTCGGCCGATCCGGCACGTGTCCGCAAGGGAATACGCGGACCGGGCCAGATGGGCAACAAGCGCGCCACACAGCCGGGCCTTGAGATCGTGGCCGTGGATCTCCAACAGAATCTCCTGCTCGTACGTGGATCGGTACCGGGGCCACGCGGCGGAGTTGTGGAGGTACGTGGCGATGCTTGACGCACCTGTGCTCAGCCCCACCGCTACGGGGGGCGCGTCCAAGAAGGTAAAGCTTGAGGAGTCGGCCTTTGGCGCAGGCTTCCACGGACCCCTGGTGCACCAGAGCGTGCGCGCCGAGCAAGCCGCACGTCGGCGCGGAACGGCGGCTACCAAGACCCGCGCAATGGTCTCCGGCGGTGGCGCCAAGCCGTGGCGCCAGAAGGGGACGGGCCGCGCGCGGGCCGGTTCCAGTCGCTCCCCGCTGTGGACCGGCGGTGGCGTCGTGTTCGGCCCACAGCCGCGCTCCTATACCTTCAAGGTCAACCGCAAGGAGCAGCGTGCAGCTCTGCGCAGTGGCCTCTCGCTGCACGCCGATCGAGGATCGTTGGCGATTCTTGACGCGGCGGCGTTCAAGTCCCCCAAGACCAGCGATGCGTTTGACTTGCTCGAGGACTGGAATCAGTCACAGCCGACTCTGGTGGTGCTAGTCGCGGAGGAGTCGGCAGCTGCACTGTCATTTCGAAATCTCTCCCGCGTGGCGGTGCTCCAGCCTGAGAGCGTCGGCGTAGCCGATCTGCTCGGTGCCGCCTCGCTGCTCATCTCCGAGACCGCACTGCAGGAGATCACCGCCCGTGCGGCTGCGCCCAAGAAGGAGAAGGTCTGATGGAGCCTTCTCAGGTGATCATCAAGCCGGTGCTCTCCGAGAAGAGCTATGTGCTCTCCGCCGCAGGCAAGTACACCTTCCGGGTACATCCCGACGCTCACCGCACCCAGATCCGCCAGGCGGTGGAAGCGCTGTTCGAGGTTCACGTAGTCGAGGTGCGCACGCTCAGCGTCAAGTCCAAGCCAAAGCGTCGCGGCACCACCCGTGGTCGCTCACGCGCTTGGAAGAAGGCAATCGTCGCGGTTCGCGCTGGCGAGAGCATCCCGATCTTCCAGGGCCTAGAGGGCCTGAACGAGTAGGAACCAGCCATGCCGATTCGCAAGCCTAAGCCCACCAGTCCCGGACGACGCTTCGCGTCCTATCCCGATTTCGCCGAGGTCACCAAGACCGAGCCCGAGCGCACGCTCGTCGAAGGCTTGAAGAAGAGCGGCGGACGCAATGCTCACGGGCGCAAGACTGCGCGTCACCGTGGTGGTGGCGCCAAGCGCCTGTATCGGCGCATCGACTTCAAGCGTCGCAAGGACGGCGTGCCCGCGAAGGTGGCGGCTATCGAGTACGACCCCAACCGCTCTTCCTACATCGCGCTGCTTCACTACGCCGACGGTGAGAAGCGCTACATCCTCGCCCCGCAACGGCTCACGGTGGGGATGACGGTCGCCTCTGGCGAGGAGGCTGAGATCGCGGTTGGCAATGCGATGGAGCTGGCTCGCATGCCCGTAGGCACCGTGGTCCATAACGTCGAGCTGCAGCCAGGTCGCGGCGGTCAGATGGCGCGTTCCGCCGGAGCTTCGATCCAACTGATGGCCAAGGACGGCGACATGGCCACCCTGCGCCTACCGTCTGGCGAGATGCGCATGGTGCGCGCCGAGTGCCGAGCCACCGTGGGTACGATCGGCAACGCCGAGCACCAGAACGTCAAGGTCGGCAAGGCGGGTCGCAAGCGCCACATGGGCGTGCGCCCGCAGACACGAGGCGTGGCGATGAACCCCGTAGACCACCCACACGGCGGTGGCGAGGGCTCGACGACTGCGGGTCGTCATCCGGTCACGCCATGGGGTGTGCCGACGCTTGGCTACCGCACACGCAAGAAGAACAAGGCCTCAGACAAGTACATCGTGCGCGGAAGGCGACGCGGGAAGGGTAAGCAACGATGAGCGCCGCGTATGCCGGCGCCCCGCGGCGTCCTCAGTCGCTCGTGTGCAAAGCACACTTCGCTCCCTGCGTCCTTGCGGGGCTTGGCCTACGCGGCGCTCATGGGCTAACGGGAAAAGCCTCGGAAGGAGAACGATGAGTCGCTCTAGCAAGAAGGGCCCGTGGGTGGAAGAGCGCCTGATGGCTCGCATCGAGGCCATGAACGCGGCCAACACGAAGAAGATGCTCAGGACTTGGTCGCGCACCTCGACGATCTTCCCCGAGATGGTTGGCCACACGTTGGCGGTACACGACGGCAAGAAGCATGTGCCCGTGTTCATCAGCGAGTCGATGGTCGGCCACAAGCTGGGAGAGTTCGCCCCCACGCGCATGTTCCGAGGGCACGCCGGTTCCGGGAAGGTGCGATGAGCGCCGAGAAGCCCACCGACGAGCAGTCGCCAGAGGGCGAGAGCGAGGCCAAGCCGGCTGCGGAGAAGAAGCCGCCCGCCGCCAAGAAGAAGGCACCTGCTGAGAAGTCGGTCGCTGCTGAGAAGCCGGCAGCCGCTGAGAAGCCGGCAGCCGCTGAGAAGCCGGCAGCCGCTGAGAAGCCTGCCGCCAAGAAGGCCCCTGCAAAGAAGTCACCTGCCAAGGAGTCGGAGCCTGTCGCTGAGGCAGCTGCCGAGAAGAAGCCGCCCGCTGAGAAGGCCGCCTCCGCTGAGAAGGCCGAGAAGAAGCCTGCGGCCGCCAAGGCCGAGGAGTTGACGGCTGCGAAGACCGAGGAGCCGGTTGCCACAGAGGCGAAGGAGCCGGCGACGGCCGCCAGTCGCGAGTCAGCAGCCGCCCCTTCGGGATCCACTCGCAAGGTGGTG
>CAVWTS010000012.1:0-38953 GCA_963757995.1 uncultured Solirubrobacterales bacterium | reverse complement strand
GGGCGGAGATCACTCCGGTCGCGTCGCTGACCGTGAACCGGATGAAGACCGCCCCGCACGTCCCGTACGCGGCACCGACCGCGGCGAAGGCTTCCTGGTGATAGTTCGCCGACCCGCTTGAATAGGCGACCTGGACGATTGGCAGATAGCCTTCACGATAGCGCGGTCCGTCGAGCTTATCGGGATCGCTCCGAACGGCTCGGGGGGAGTCCCGACCCGGAACGCGACGGGGAAACCCACCTCTTTCCACATCGGTTTCTTGTTGGCGCGAAGGTTGACGCCGCTGCCGTTGCTCACCCAGCGGGCTTTGATCGACGCGGCCGGAGGGGCGAGGACGATCGGGTAGTGCCGGAACTCCGTGTTGACGTAGCGGAGCGGAGGCAGCAGGTCCTTGAAGAATTCGTAGCTCGCCCCGCCGGGCTGCGCCGTGCGGCTGCGCCCGAGACGTCGTTCAACACTGCGGCCATCGCGGAGGTGTCCGGCAGCCGCTGCGGCGCACGGCTCCGCGCCTCGGCGGGGTCGGGGAAACCGCGGCGAAAAGTACGCAGGCCCCATCGTGGCTTCATCGGGGCGTGACTCACAGAGCTATGCCCGCTACAGCGATCGCAGGGTGGGCATTGGCCACCCGATTTTCCGGGATCGCGGCTGTGTGCCCACCCTACGCGGAAGGTTCCTCTCGTTTCAAGAAGTACGAAAAGAATGAGTAGCCCTGCATCGCGGTCGGGTCATAGTCCCGCCGGTAACTCTGCAGGGCGACCGAGACCAGCTCCCAACCTTCGCGGCCAAAGCGATCGAGCATGGCCTCCCGTTTCCGGTCCTCCTCGGCCTCCGTGCCGCCCTGGCCGAGCAAGATCTTCTGTTGCACGACCTTGTATTGCCAGCGGCGCATGCCTCACCTCGTGTCCGGGCGGATGCTCCCGGCGTCTCGGTGTGCTAAGGGGTGCCCTGATGTGTACCTGCGTTTATCACAGACGGGGCGACGTGATCTCCCTCTCCACTAGTATAGTCCCGCATCGTGTTGGAATAGAGCAGCGCGTGCAGAAATAAGTGGCGGGCGAGCGGGGGCGGGATCAGACCGAGGCGATCCGCTGGGGGACGATGCGGCCGGTCGGCGGCGGCTGTCCGCCGGCTCGGAGCCTTCCTCATGATACTCGGCGTCGGTGTTGACCCGCCAGGTGTCGTAACTCCCCTGGCCGAGGATGTTCCGCGCGGCCAGGACGGCGGTCATCATCGAGTGGTCCTGGTTATTGTACTTGTGCATGCCGTTGCGCCCGGCCAGTGCCGAGGTTGGGCAGGTTCTTGAGCCAGGCGCGGATCACGGCCAGGTGGGCCTGGTAGACGTCGTCGTAGACCGGGTAGGCCTTGGGCATCCGGACGACGCAGCCGTCGATGACGTCACGGCGCTGGACCAGGCCGATGGCGTCGATCTCGCGGCGGCCGAGCGCGATCAGGTCGGCGTCGGCCATCGTCCAGAGGTCGTCCCCCTCGAAGCAGAAGTATTCGAGGCCGAGGCTGCTCTTGGACGGGTCGGGGACGAGGTCGGGCGACCAGTTCTTGAAGTTCTGCACGCGGCCGACGCGGACGCCGGGCTCGTGGATGTAAATCCAGTTGTCGGGAAACGTCTCGGCGCGGTCGACGATCAGGACGACGGTGAGGAAGTCGCGGTACTTGAGCGACTCGGCGGCCTCGATCGACCTCGGCGGGGGCCGCGGACTCATGGCCCGGATCAGGTCGCGGATCGGCAGGGTCGAGAGGAAGTGCTCGCCCTCGTAGCGGTAGGTCCGCCCGTTCGAGTCGCGGGCGACGAAGGCGGTGACCGCCGAGCCGTCGTGCTCGATCCTGCGCACGCGGCGGTCGTGGTGGACCGCGCCTCCCTGCTGGCGGACCTTGTCGCGCGCGGCCTCCCACATCTGGCCGGGGCCGAGCCGGGGATACTGGAAGCTGTCGATCAGGGTCTTGATCACCTCGCCCTTGCGCGCTTGCGGCCGCCGAAGAAGGCGTTCCAGACCGCGCCGAACAGGCTCAGGCCCTTGATCCGCTGCGCGGCCCAATCGGCCGAGATCTCGTGCGTCGGCATCCCCCAGACCTTCTCGGTGTAGGTCTTGAAGAAGATCTCGAAGAGCAGCCGGCCGAAGCGGTTGACGACCCAGTCCTCGAAGCTCCGCTCGGGCCGGATCGGCCGGATCTGCGCCTTGATGTAGCTGCCAGGACGCAAAGGCCCGAGCGGAGCAGCCCGAGCTTGAGCAGGGCGTCGGCGGGCTTGAGCGGATAATGGAAGAACTTGCGGTTGTAATAGATCCGGCTCATCCGGGCGCGTGTGATCAACTCGTCGCCGAGGATCTCGCGCCAGATCCGGTTGACCTCTTCGCTCTTGGAGAAGAAGCGGTGGCCGCCGATGTCGAATCGATAGCCCTTGTACTGGTCGGTCCGGCTGATCCCGCCGACCAGCTTGGGGTCGGCCTCGAGCACCACGCAGCCGTGGCCGTGCCGGGTCAGCTCATAGGCCGCCGTCAGCCCGGCCGGGCCGCCGCCGGCGATCACCGTCGGGTGCGCGGCGACGACCGCTTCGGACTGCGGGTCCTCCACCTTCGTCCAGCGGTGTGGGGGCAAACCCGAGCCGGAGCGAACCCGCTCCAGTGGCGACAATTCGTTGTCCATTCGAGCCTCCCATCCCTTGGAGGTGCGCTGGGCCGGTGGCAGGGCATCCCTGGCACGCCAGCTCAGCGCGGCGACGACCCCGCCCTGCTCCGCGCTGTGGGCCCGGGGCGAGTTGTGGCATAAATCGCTGGAATGGTCAAGGCCGACGAGGCGACGGTGCCGCCGCGGGGATTCCGCCACCGCGTCGGACGGCAGCGGTAGGCGAATGCAACCATCTGCAACTCCGTGCCAGCACGTGGGCGGGTACTAACACTGTTTCGGTCTATCGACCGACTCGTTAACAAACTCGACAATCGATGAGGCTGGCTCGTGGATTCCAGATTGAGGGTTTGCGTAGGCTGGGGGTTGTGGATATATGCCCCCCTCGTAAGTCCTTCTCATCACGGCCGTTTCGTGGTTGATGTGCCCACCCCGGAGAGAGGTAACCGCCGTGAGTGACGTCGTTGCCCTGCACATCACCAAGACGCCCGGCGTCTGCGGTGGACGGGCGTGCATCGCTGGCCAGCGCATCCGGGTCATGGATATTGTGGTCTGGCACGAGAATCGCGGCTATAGTCCGGATGAGGTTGTGGACATGTTTCCAGGTATCACTCTGGCCGACGTCTACGCCGCGCTGACATACTACTTCGACAACTGCCAAGAGATCGAAGGCGAGTTTCGCAAGGACGAGGAGTTTGCCGAGTGGATCAAGACGAACATCCCTTCGAAGATCCCCGCCGACCTGAAGGTTGGACCGAGTGGCTGAGGCGATCCGCTTCTACATGGACCAGCACTTCCCGTTCCCGGCCAGCCGAGGGCTCCGGCGTCACGGCATCGGCCAGTTCATCCAGCGCTGTTGCTCGTGCATGGCGTGCTCGATCGCGACGCGATGCGGAACCACGTGGAGTACCTTTGACCGGGGTCGGCCGGTTCGTCGCCGACGACCTGCCAAACCAATCCATTCATGGATGCGGAGCAGGGGCCAAGCTAAGAATCGCGAAAGATTGCTTGCGCAGCGCAACGTCGCGACGCATAGGCTGTTGCAATGACCATGCCCACGCACATCCGCCCACGCACACTGTTGCTCGCGCTGCTCACAAGCGGCGCCCTGCTGTTTGCCTGCACAAGTGTCCTCGCCGGCTCCTCAAGCTACGCCGCTTTAGCCACCAAGCCCAGTGCTCACGTCGCCTCCTCATATCTCACGGGTATCGGCGACCAGCAGACGGAGATGTTCACAAACCCGTTGTGGACGCAGCTGCACACAAAAATCGCGCGCTACATCGCGCCGTACGACGCCGCCGTGCGGCCCTATTCGCTGCAGCTGGCCAGGCAATGGATCGCAGCAGCCGAAGCCAACCACCAGCAGGTGCTCGTGGCCTTCTACCACTCCGAGTACACGCCGACGAAAATGCCAAGCGTGGCGGTATACCAGCGCGACGTCCAAAAGTTCATCAAGCTGTTCCCCCACGTCCGCCAGTACCAGCCGTGGAATGAGGCCAACCGTGGCACGATCGTCGAAGTCATCAAAGGTAAACGGCACATAGCGCTCGTCTCGCCCTCGGCGCTACAGTCCGCTCAGTACTACCGGGCACTGAAATTGGTTTGCAAGACCTGCACAGTCCTTGGACTGGACGTGCTTGACGCCCCGGTCGTCACGCCAACGCTTGAGTACATCGCCCAGTTCAAGCACGACATCGCGCGCCTGAAAACAGTGATGCCAAGCGTCTGGGGCCTGCACAACTATTCCGACACCAATCGCTTGCAGAGCACCCGCACGAAAGCGATCCTGGCGGCTGTGCCGGGCCAGGTCTGGCTGACCGAGACAGGGGGAATCGTGCAGTTCGGCAGTGACTTCCCCAACAAGAAAGGCTCAGGCCTGACGCGAGCCTCCAAAGCGCTGTCCTACATGTTCAAGATCGCGGGCTCCTCCTCGCGCATCACGCGCCTGTACATATACGACTGGACCGGCGGCAATGCCTCGACGCGCTTCGACGCCGGGCTGATGAACGGCAAATACGAACCGCGCCCAGGGTATGTGGTCGTCTGCAAGCAGTTGCACGCGGCTAACTGCAACGTGAAGGTCGCCAAAAACTGAGAGTAAGACGCGTCTCAAAAATCCACGGCGCCGCGGATATGGGTTGTTATGTTGCGTGAATCCAGTTTTATAACTTCAAAGTTGTAAATGATGTTTACACTTGCGTTTATAACTTCTAAGTTGTAAACGGGGTTGCGCTTTGTAGTGTCCGGGCGACTCGGCTCAACCGGCCGGATTGATTTAGGCCCCGCCCGCCCTCGGGCGGGATCAGTTCGTCAGCGTGCGGGCCGGACGAGGTGTCGTGGGACGGGGCTGGTGCTTGACCGGCCCGCCCGCCACGATCCGTGCGCATATGAGCGCGAACAGGCCGGCGCCGGCCGCGACTGGCGCGAGGGCGCGCAGGGGGTAGCGGCTGCCATTGTGGAGTGTCAGGTTCAGCGCCGTGTTGTCGCCCGCTTTGACTATCTCGAGCAGGCCCTGATGGTCGATGCCGAGCAAGGTCGGTCCGAGCAGCGCAAACAGACACCAGCCGGCGAGCGCGACGACACCGGCACCCAGCGACGCGCGTGAGATACGTGTGCGTACTGTCGCAAGCGTTGCAAGCACGATCGCACCGCCGGCAGCCAAAAGGAACGGCCATATCCCGCCCCAGCCGCGGCCGAGACCGTATGCGCTGGCGATCGTCGGCTGGAATAGACCTTGGCGCACGTAGCGCATCCAGGTGACTGTCTCGTTCTCATAGCCGATCAATGGATGGGTGATGGTGGCGAGGATCGTTGTCGTCAAGGACACTCCGGCGAGCGCAATCGTGGGCCCCGGATAGCGCTTCAGCGCGATCCCGATCGGCAGCGCCAAGAACGGGATCATCGTCATTAGAAAGCGTGGCCCCATGAAGCCGCCGCCGAACGGCAGGTAGTAGCCGGAGTTGTAGCCCAGGTAGCAAACGCAGACGCCGGTGATCGTGAGTGCCTCGGCGCGACGGCCGCGCTTGTAGAGCAACCAGGTGCCAACGGCCCCCATCGTCAACACGGGCGAGATCGTAAGGAGTCCACGAGAGTCGAGCAGCAATGTTGCCAGCACCTTCAGGCTCGGCAGACTGATCCCGAAGAAGCCTTGTTTCTGGCGTTCGATGTTCTGATAGGCCAAGTGCGTCCAGGAATGAAAGGCGTAGTGGTTGTAGAGCAGCAGTGGCACGATCCCGATCAGCCCGCCGAGGACGAAAGCCCCAGCGCGTTTGAAAATGCCCAACGGCGTAAGAGAGTCACGACGCGAGAGCAGATACAGGCCGAGCACCAGCGCGACAAAGAACAGGGGATACTCGGAGGCTCCGGCATAGCCGAGCGCCAGCCCCGCCACCCACAGGTACCAGGGGTTCGGCGGGCCCTCGCGCTCCTGCCACAGCAGCGCGAACGCGGCGAAGCCGAGGAATGCGCTGAACACATGGCTGAACAGCAGCGTCGAGAGCGGCAGCGTGAGCGTGCCGAGGCCGAGGATCACCGCCGTGGCGGCGCCATACCCCGGTTGCAGACGCTCGGCCAGATGCCCGACGAGCAGCAGCAGCAGCAGGCCGGGAAGCACATTGGCCCACAGCCCGATCAGATAGATCATCTCGTCGCCCGGATGATTGGGCGGCGCCACATGCCTGTCAGTCCACGATTCGGCGCCCACCCACTTCAGCGCGTTGTAGAAAGGCAGCGAGTAGAGCGCCAGTCCAGGCGCGCGCGCCGAGTACCAGTGGCCCTTGTATTCAGCCTTGTCGCCGGTATTCGTCTGATACTGATCGATCGAGGTCTTGTCCTGGTCAAGCGAACGGATCAGGTCGTAGTGAGATGTCTGATTCCAGGAAAAGCTCTGGATCATGGTTGCGTAGGAGAGCCCCACGAGCAGGATCGCCGCGAGCGCGAGTCGCTTCTTGGTAAGCATCAACCGCTTCCGTGCAAAGCCTTCGGCCCCGGGCCGATGTAGTAGATGACGACGTCGCCCACGCGCCGGCGGGTGACGCCCAGTCCTATGACCGGCTTGGCGGCGGCGGCGATCGGATTCGGGGGCTCGGGCACCTCGGGAGCATGCAAGCCCGGCAATTCCGCCCGCTTCAAATGCAGCACTACGGTCTTGATCCCATACCAGCGCAGCTTCTCGATGCTTGCCTTGTCGGGGAAGCCGCCCATGCCGCCGCGCAGATCGTCGACCTCGGGCATATCGAAGGTGCTGTTGCCGACTGGGATCTTGTAGAAGCCATCAGTCGAGAAGTACTGCCAAACGCGATCGTCCGCACCGTCGGTGGGCAGGTCCATGACCGGCCCAGGCAGCCCGATCTCGGCCTTGGCGGGTTGGGGTACGACCGGGTGGCCGAGGTGCCCGGCGCCTTCGCCGACCACGCCAACGAGGAGCAGCGCGCCAACGGTGGCCGCCATGATCCCTGCTGTCTTCGACCCCCAACCGCGGGCCCAGCGACGCGCGATCTCGGTCAATTGCCAGGCGCCCGCACCGGCAAGTAGCGCCAAGAGGAGCGTCGCCAGTGTGAACAGGCGACCGGGCACGCGCACTCCGTCCCAGCCGGGGGCGTAGTTGTAGAGCAGACGGTAGGGGTAGCCGGCACCGGTCAGTCCCATGCCGAAAGCAAGCACGCAGCACACAACCACCCCGCAGGCAAGTCCGATGCGAAAACGGCGCGTGTAGATCGAGGAGGCGAGCCCGATCAGCGCGAGCACGAGGATCAGGCCACCGGGAAAGAAGACATCCTCGTTCTTGGAGTGCACGTGGGCCCTCGCGCCCGAGGTGAGCGAGCCCCAGATGCGATTCTCCGAGGAGGCTGACAGCAGCGCCCAGGGACCTGAGGAATAGTTCTCGACTTCGAGGAGCGTGCGCTTGGCGGTCGGGTAGTCGGCCGCCACCTTCAGGTAGGGCCGCGCCTGGTAGATGGTCACCACGCCGACGAGTGCCATACCAACGCAAGTCACGACGACAAGCTGGCGCGGCAGGCTGCGCAGGCTTGCGAGAATGCCTGGGCGGGAGTGGCGCCTTGGATTGGGTCGAGCCCGCCACCACCACACCACGGCGATCAGTGCCAGTACCGCCAGCATGTAGGCGAACTGGAGCCCGAGCGTAAAACCAAGGCTGATCTGCCAGGCGGAGACGAGCCAGCCGGCCAACACCAGTCCGCGAGAGGAGCGACGGTAGCCGCGCAGCAGCAGGAACAGCGCCAGGGGAATACCGCCACTCGAGATCACGTGCAGATGGCCGGCCTCGGTCACGCGGTAGGGCGCGTAGGCGAACGCGGCACCAGCGACCGTGGCACCGATGCGTCCCACTCCGAGCTCGCGCGCGAGCAGCCAAGCGCCTACGAAGCACAGCGACCAGGCCCATAGGAAGAGCAGGTTGTAGCGGACAAGCGCCGCAATCGTGCCGGAGCCAAAGAACGCGCTCGGTCCGTAGCCGAGCAGCGAGTCTGAGAAGGCAAGGCTTAGCGGGTGGGGATAGAAAGCGTTGGAGTCGAACAGGTGCAGGGGATCGTGCAGCATCGCGTGCCCCACCCAGGCGATCTCCCATGCGGTGCGCACTGGATCGCCGAGATCGGGCGCGATACGACTCGGCATGTGCAACACCAGCGGCCAGGTGGTCAGGATCGCAAGCGCGATCCCGCCGAGGACCACGCACAAAAGCTCGCGGCGAGTGATGCTGGGCGAGGGCGCCCAGCGGGCAGCACGGGGCACGCTCGTGTCCCCGGCGGTTGCGGGAGCACTGCTTGTGCTGTGGTGCTCGGGTGTTGTGCGCGACGGGCTTGGCACGCTTGTGCTCATCGCGCCGTTTGTGTCTGTGCGGCGTGGATCGGGGCAGCATACGTGAGCCGCCCGCGCTATGGCGGGGTTGAGCCGATTGTTCCGGCTGGCTGAGTCACTGCCGGCGAGATAGACGGTTTGTACGGGTAGGGCGGTGGGCTATGTGCAAATGGGATCTGTTCAAAGCCCTCGTCTTGCGTCACACTGGGACGATGCGCGTGCTCGTTGTAGGAGCCGGCGGTGTGGGGGCGGCGTTCGCGTCGATCGCCCAGCATCGTCCCGCCTTCGAGCGAGTATCGCTCGCCGACGTATCTGCGACCCGTGCCCACGACGTGGTTGCCAAGCTCGGCGAAGCCGACCGTTTCTCGGCCGAGCGCGTGGACGCCTCCGACCGTGAGGCGCTCGTGAAGCTGATCGAGCGACTGCGCCCAGATGCCGTGCTCAACGCCTGTGACCCGCGCTTCAACGAGCCGATCTTCGACGCCGCCTTTCAGGCGCGCACGACTTATCTGGACATGGCGATGACGCTCTCCCATCCCCACCCTCAGCGCCCGCACGAGCTGCCTGGAGTGATGCTCGGCGATGTGCAGCTGGCCCGCCACGAGCAATGGGAGCAGGCCGGTGTGCTTGCGCTTGTGGGAATCGGTGTCGAGCCGGGGTTGTCCGACGTGTTTGCCCGCTATGCCGCTGACGAGCTGTTCTCGAGCGTCGAGCAGGTGGGCGTGCGCGATGGTGCCGACCTGGTCGTCGATGGCTATGACTTCGCGCCCACCTTCTCGATCTGGACGACGATCGAGGAGTGCCTGAATCCGCCGCTGATCTGGGAGCGCGAGCGCGGCTTCTACACGACCCCCCCTTTCTCCGAGCCCGAGCTATTCGATTTCCCCGAGGGAATTGGGCGCGTGGAGTGCGTGAACGTGGAGCACGAGGAGGTGGTGTTGATCCCGCGCTGGGTGCAGTGCGAGCGGGTCACGTTCAAGTACGGACTCGGCCAGGAGTTCATCGACGTGCTCCGCACCCTGCACAAGCTCGGCCTTGACTCCACCGAGCCGGTCTCGGTACGCGGCAAGGAGGTGGCTCCGCGCGACGTTGTCGCCGCAACCTTGCCGGACCCGGCGACACTTGGCGAGCGGATGACGGGGCGCACGTGCGCCGGCACCTGGGTGACCGGCATTGGTACCGACGGCGCGCCGCGCTCAACCTACCTGTACCACATCGTCGACAACGAGCACACGATGCGCGAATACGGCAGCCAGGCCGTCGTCTGGCAGACGGCGGTCAACCCCGTTGTCGCGCTCGAGCTGCTCGACGAGGGCCTGTGGAAGGGCACGGGCGTGCTCGGCCCGGAGGCCTTCCCGCCGGAGCCGTTCTTGGAGCGGCTGGCCGCGCTGGGGTCCCCGCACGGGCAGGTAGAGCTACCGCTCTCCGGGCCGGTTTGAGGCGGCTGCAGCTTCGACCGCAGGTTTGATGCGGTAAGTGGGATCAGGCGCCTACCTAGCGACCCGCACTCTGGCTGACCCCCACACCCCCGGCGAGCTCGGCGGCGGCCTCGTCCAGCTTCTCGTCTATGAACTCGTTGGCCACCGCAGGCCCCATGAAAGGCGCGAGTACCAGGTAGGCGGCGAGGGGGGCAAGCCTGGAAAGCTGGTTGTTATGGCCATGACGGACCTGGTGGTAGCCGATCTCGAAGATCGCCCCGGCGATCGCCTCCATCGCGATCCGCGAAGGCGGCCTGTTCGTGAGCTGGCTGCCTTCTTGGAGGAAGATCGTGAAAGCGGCGCGGCTGTCGTCGATGCGCTGGATTGCGAGGCCGCCGACCGCGTGTGACTCGACGTGGCCGATGTGGGTAACGATTGGATGGGCAGCCTCGAACTGAGTGGTTGCCCGCATCGCCTCCCAAACTCGATCCGGCCATGCCGTCACGCTGAAGAACGCGCTCGCGGCGAGCTCCATGGCTTGGTGGATGGCAAGCTCGTGGATCGCCAAAAACGCCTGCTGCTTGTCGCGGAAGTGCTTGTAGAAAACCCCTCGATCCACGCCGGCGCTGGCGGTGATGTCTGCGATTGTGCTGGCCCCGTAGCCCTTGGCGGTAGTTACCGTCGCGATGGCGAACAGGATCCGCTCGCGCTGATTGCGAGCGACCTCCGCTCTGGAGAGCCTTGGCCTGCCAGGTGGTATGGGGGCTGGTGGACGTAGTGAGATCTCGGATACGTGCGGCGAGGGCGGCAGCGCGGGGCCAGGCTCCGGAGTGCTCCAGCGGTGCTCGGCGCTCGGCGTCATGTAGCTGTCAACCCAGCTCGCGAGGTCGTCGGCGAGCGTGCTCAGGTTGTGCTCACCGCGGCGCAGCGCCGGCGCCAGTAGCCAGCGTCCAGCGCCGAAGACCATTTGAATCGGGAGATCTGGAGTAAGCGTTTGTGCTGAAGCCTTGGCCCGTGCGCGCTCGACGACTTCGGCCATCTGCTCCATCATGTGGTCGTGGGCGTCCAGTGCTGCTCGGCCCCCTGCCATCGTCTCGTTGGTCAAGAGCGATGCGCGGTCTGGATACTCCTGGGAGAGCTCTACGAACCTGCGGATCGCGGCTTGGACGGCCTGATCTGGTCCGACGGCGTTTACGGCCCGCTCTACCTCCCAGATCAGCAATCGTGCCAACTCGCCATGTGCGGCTAGGAAGCAATCGTGCTTGTCGGTGAAGTACTCGTAGAAAGTTGGACGCGAAACTCCGGCGAGCGCGATCGTGCGGGAGACGTTCGCTCCCTCATAGCCGTGGCGGCTGCAAGCGGTGATCATGCCCGCGATCAGCCGTTCGCGCTGGGTGCCTCTTCGATCGACCCGGTCGGCGGTGTCGACGTTGCTCGTCACCGGCGTTTGGGGGTCGGGGTTAGCTCGCCGCGAAAAGGTGGTTGGCACCTGCTCCGCATCATCCGCAAACTGTAGCGTTTATAACGGTCCTTTGCGCAAGTAGATACTCTCCGTCTCACCGGCCATCTGGTCGCGATCGAAACGTACGGGCCGGCTGGCCGGAGCGTTGTCTACCGGCCGGAGCGCTTTCTAGAATCGAGCGGGTGCGTGCTCCACAGGTTCCTCTAGCAGTCCTGGATTGGCGGTTTCTAGTCGTCGTGAGAAGAAGTCCTTGAAGAAGGGCCTCGAGATGAGCATCAGCAGCACGCCAATGAGCATCCCGCCGATCCCCATCCATAGCGGCAGGGTGATGCCGAGGATCGGTTTGGATGAGACGTTTTCGGCCTTGCTGTAGTAGTCGATCGCGTAGCCGGCGACGCCGAACAGCATCAGCGCACCGAGCAGCGGCGCGAGACCGAGCAAGAGCAAATCGCGCAGGCTCCTGGTCAGTTCGTGACGGTAGTAGACGATGCAGGCAATCCCCGTAAAGCCGTAGTAGAAGCAGATCGGGAAGCCGATAGCGACGATCGAGTCTTCAAGCGCGCTTTCGGAGAGGTTAAGGATCACAAGCGTCCACAGAATCGATGCGCCGCCCATCATCAATGTGGAGAAGCCCGGGGTGAAGTAGCGCGAGTGGATTTTCCCGAAGGCCCCTGGGATCGATTTCCAGTGGGCCATCGACAGTGTCGTGCGCGCCGTTGGCAGGATCGTGGTCTGTGTCGATGCCGAAGCGGAGGTGAGCACGGCAATGATCAAAAGCTTGTCCCAAGGAAAGCCGAACACCTTCGTGCCAAGCACGCTCAGCACGTCACTCTGGTTTTCGGGGTTGGTCAACAGGTGGGTGCCTCCATAAGCTTGCCCTGCGGCGGACACGATCACGTAGATCAGCACTAGCAGGATCGTCGACATGACCGCAGCGCGTCCCGGACCCTCGTTGGCGTCTTCGGACTCCTCGTTGACAGCCACGCCGGAGTCCCAGCCCCAATAGATGAAGATCCCCAAGAGCACCCCGTCGATAAGTGCTTTGAAGCTGAGCGCAAACGGGTTGAACCAGGAGAGAGCGGGCTCGATCGAGCCCGCGGGGTGGTTGGCGTAGACCTTGATGAACGTCACAATTGCGAACACGCTCAAGATCGCGATCTCGGCGCCGAGCAGGAACTGCTGGATGCGGGCTGAGAGCTCGATGCCGCGGTAACAGATCCAGGTCATCAGAGCGATCCAAACGACGGCGGCGACGATGATGGCGGGCAGCGATTCGCTGAGTTCGGTGAAGCCAAACAGCTTGAAGGTGTAGATGCCTGCGATATCGGCCAGCGATGCCATCACGAGCACGTCGGAGAGGAAGATCGCCCAGCCGTTGACCCATCCTGTCCCAGGTCCGAGCGCGCGCGTGGTCCAGGCGAAAGTCGTGCCCGAGTCTGGGTCGGCACGGTTGAGGTACTTGTAGGCAGCGGCGATCAGCAGCATTGGTATGAACGACACGAGCAGCACCGCGGGTGCATGCACGCCGACACCGGTCACTGCCACGATGAAGCCGAGCGTCGCTGCCAGCGAATAGGCGGGCGCGGTCGAGGCTACGCCGATGACCAGGTTCGACAGATAGCCGATCGCGTCTTTCTTCAACCCCTTGTCGACCACCTCCCCCGACGCCCTGAGGTGTCCATCTGCGGCGGACCCGATGCTGGCCATGGCGGCAACCCCCTCTGTCTCGCGTTTTCCGAAGACCAGATGGATCGGGAGACCAGGTGGTTCGCGGCCCGCGCGCGACGGTCAAGTTAGGATCGTTACAAGCAACTGGGTTCAGGCTAGAACCGGATCGGCGCATGCGCAAGGGGCGCAACCGCCAATAAGTCGCAGTGCTTTTATACATCTCGTACAACGGGTAGACATCTTGTTGAACGAGTAGCGCATTGATAGGTACATGTGCGGGGAGTACCGTTGTGCGAGGTGTCTATGTCCAGCGATCTGCAAGAGTCGATGACGGCGCAGGAGCAAACTAAGCTCCAAGCACAGGCCAAGCGCCATTTGTGGATGCACTTCACGCGCATGGGCGCCTACGAGGAGGGCGGCGAAGTGCCGATCATCGAGCGTGGCGAGGGCTGCTACGTGTACGACAGTCACGGCAAGCGTTACCTCGACGGGCTCTCGGCTTTGTACTGCGTCAACGTCGGCCATGGTCGCGCCGAGCTGGGCGAAGCCGCTGCCGAGCAGGCAAAGCAGCTCGGTTTCTACACCAACTGGAGCTACGCCCATCCACCTTCGATCGAACTGGCCGCTCGCCTCGCTGAGCTGACGCCCGGCGAGCTCAACCGCGTGTTCTTCGTCTCTGGCGGCTCGGAGGCGGTCGAGTCGGCTTGGAAGCTTGCCAAGGCTTACCACAGCGCGTGCGGGCAGCCGCGCAAGCACAAGATCGTCTCGCGCAACCTTGCCTACCACGGCACCTCGATGGGGGCGCTCACAATCACGGGCCTGCCGCCGCTACGCGAGCCCTTTGAACCGCTCACGCCCGGCGGCAGGCACGTGGTCAACACCAATTCCTACCGCTGGAGCGAAGAGCGCGACCCGCTGTGGGCGGCTGAGGCGATCGAGGAGGCGATCCTGTTCGAGGGCCCCGACACAGTCGCGGCCGTGATCCTCGAGCCGGTGCAGAACGGCGGGGGATGTTTTGTGCCCCAGGACGGCTACTTCCAACGGGTCCGAGAGATCTGCGACCGCCACGACGTGCTGCTGATCTCAGATGAGGTGATCTGCGGCTTCGGCCGCCTTGGGCACTGGTTCGGCTGTGAACGCTACGGTTGCGAGCCGGACATCATGACCTGCGCCAAGGGCATGACATCGGCCTATGCGCCGATGGGTGCCGTGATCACTACCGACCGTGTAGCCGAGCCGTTCCTTCATGCGCGCGCGATCTTCAATCACGGCTTTACCTTCGGAGGACATCCGATGGCGTGTGCCGTGGCGATGGCCAACCTTGACATTCTCGAGCGTGAGCAGATCAACGAGCACGTCCTCTCCCGCGAGGGCGAATTCCGCGCGATGCTCGAGGGCCTGCGCGACCTGCCGATCGTCGGCGACGTGCGCGGCGCCGGCTTCTTCCACGCGATTGAGCTCGTCAAGAACAAGGACACCAAGCTCACCTTCGATGCGCACGAGTCCGAGGAGCTGCTGCGCGGCTTCCTCTCCGGAGCGCTGTTCGAGCGTGGTCTGATCTGTCGCACCGATGACCGCGGCGACCCCGTCATCCAGCTCTCACCGCCACTGATCGCCGACCGCGAGCAGTTCGAGGAGATCGAGAGCATTCTGCGTCCCGTGCTCAGCGAGGCGTGGGAGCGGCTCGTCAAGCGCTAGAGCGATGTTGACTGTCGAGAGCCTCGTTGCCGAGCTCGACCTGACGCTGGCCACCGGCGAGGAGAACGCCGGGGCGAATGTGCGCTGGGTGCACTCGAGCGAGCTACTGGACCCGACGCCGTGGCTGCGTGGGGGAGAGCTCTTGCTCACGACCGGGCTGCAGCTGTCAGGCGCAAAGCCCCAGCGCGAATTCGTCGAGCGCCTGGCCGAGCGCGAGATAGCTGGGCTTGGCTTTGGCACGGGCTTCGTCCACAAGAAGCTGCCCGCTGCCGTGCTCAACACGGCGCGCAAGCTCGGCTTCCCGCTGTTCGAGGTGCCCTACGAGCTTCCGTTCATCGCGATCACCGAGCGCGTCTTCGCGCAACTGCTCAACGAGCGCTACGAACTGTTGCAGCGCAATATGGCCGGCGACGTGCTTGCCGAGGCGCTGACTGGGCGTCTCTATCCCGATGAGCTGCAAGCGCGCCTGCGCCCCTTTGGGATCGGCGAGTGCGCGGCTGTGCTGGCTTTCGACATGCGTGAGCCAGGGACGGCGGCATCGACGCTCGAAGCGATCCTTGAGCGCACGGGCCAACACAGCCTTGTCGCGCTGCGCAATGGACTGCTGTGCGCGGTCGTTGACTGCGAGGCTTCCGCGACGCCCAGCAGCGTCGTAGCTGTGGGCGCCCAGGGTGCCTCGGCGATCTCGATCGCCGCCGGGCAAGCGCTGACGCCTTCTGCGCTAGAAGAGCTTTCAGCGAGCAACGAGCGCGATCCGATCGAGCTGGCGCGACGCATCCGCGGTGAGCTGCAGAGCGGCTTCGGCGAAGTGCGCGCTGCTGCCTCACGTCCAGCGCCGACGCACAACCTCAGGCGCAGTTTCCACGAGGCACGCTGTGCGCTCGAAGCTGTGCGTCTCTCAAACGGCAACGCCCCCGAAGTTGCCTCCTACAAGGACCTCGGTGCCTTCCAGCTATTGCTCTCGTTGCAGGATGACGATGCGCTGGCCTCTTATTGTCACAGTGTGCTTGGCCCGGTCGAATCAGACGAGGGTGGCTATGGCGACGAGCTGTTGCGTTCGCTGGATGTATTCATCGAACAGAACGGCCATTGGGAGCGCGCCGCGCAGGCGCTCTACTGCCACCGCCACACGCTGCGTTACCGCATTAAGCGCGTAGAGCAGTTGACCGGGCGCGACTTCTCCCACGCGCGCGACCGCATCGAGTTCTGGCTGGCGCTGCGCGGCCGGGAGCTGGCGCGATGAGGCGGGGTTGGGCGGCACGCACGCCAGGGATGGGAGCGTCCGCCCAACTCGCTATTTTGGCAAGTGGAATTGTTTTGGGGATAGAAGTTCGTTCCCGCAGCGATAGGAGGCGCCTCTCGTGAGGGTCGGGATCCCCACGGAGATAAAGTCGGACGAGTATCGCGTTGCGATCACCCCAGCTGGCGTGCGCGAGCTGTGCGCGCGCGGGCACGAAGTCCTGATTCAGGCTGGGGCGGGGCTTGGCAGCGCCTTGGCCGACGAGCAATTCAAAGCGCAGGGCGCCACGATCGTGGCCGACGCACAAGCGGTCTTTGCCGATGCTGAGCTGATCTTGAAGGTCAAGGAGCCGCAGTCTGCCGAGGTCGAGCTGCTGCGCGAGGGCCAGACGCTCTTCACCTACCTGCACCTGGCGGCCGAGCCACAGCTGGCCGAAGGCCTGCGCCGTTCTGGTGCGACCTGCATCGCCTATGAGACGGTCGAGGACGGGGAGGGTCGCCTGCCCTTGCTGGCGCCGATGAGCGAGGTTGCAGGCAAGATCGCCACTCAGGCGGGTGCCTTCATGCTGGAGAAGCCGCTCGGCGGGCGTGGCATCCTGCTCGGCGGTGTGCCAGGCGTGGCGGCGGCGACGGTACTTGTGATCGGCGGCGGCGTGGTCGGCATGAACGCCGCCTTCATCGCGATCGGCATGCAGGCCGATGTGTTCGTGTTCGACCGTTCGATCGACCGCCTGCGCGAGCTGGAAGTGGCATTTGGGGGACGTGCCTCGACCGTCTACTCCTCGACGCTCGCGATCGAGGAGATGCTGCCGCAAGCAGACCTCGTAATCGGCGCCGTGCTTATCCACGGCGGTCGCGCCCCGCACGTGATCTCGCGTGCCCAGCTCTCGGAGATGAAGCGCAACGCCGTGCTCGTAGATGTCTCGATCGACCAGGGCGGCTGCTTTGAGACCTCGCGGCCCACGACCCACTCGGACCCGACGTTCGAGGTTGATGGCATTACCCATTACTGCGTCACAAACATGCCGGGCGCCGTTCCGATTACCTCCACGTATGCGCTTACCAACGCCACACTCCCTTATGCGCTCGAGTTGGCGGACGGGGTGGAGCGGGCGATTTCAAGCAGCAAGGAATTGCAATCAGGCGTGAACGTGCTTGGCGGCGAGATCGTCCACCCGGCCGTTCTACACGCATTGGCAACGCTCGCTGACCTTGGCGATGAACGTCCCCAGTCGATGGACAGATTTCCAACCCCCCAAAACCAATAACGCCCCGAGAACCCCCACGCCAAGGAGGTAGTGATGCCCGGCGAGTCACAACCGCTTCGCAACCTGATTGACGGAGACCCGGCGGCCGGCGACGGCGAGGAGCGCATGGCCGTACTCAACCCGGCCACAGGCCAGGAGCTGTGGAACGCACCGATCTCCCAGGTCGAAGACGTCGACCGTGCAGTGGCGGCTGCGCGGCGTGCCTTCGAGGGCTGGTCGCAGCGCACGCCCGCCGAGCGCTCGCAGGCGCTGCTGGCGCTGGCGGCGATGCTCGAGCAGCATGGCGAGGAGCTGGCACGCTTGGAGGCACTCAATGCAGGCAAGCCGATCCTCGCTGTCTCGCGCGACGAGCTGCCGGTGATGGCTGACAACCTGCGTTTCTTCGCCGGTGCCGCGCGCTGCATGGAGGGTAGGGCGGCCGGCGAGTACATGCAGGGCTACACGTCGTTTACGCGCCGCGAAGCGATCGGCGTGATCGGCCAGGTCACGCCCTGGAACTACCCGCTGATGATGGCGATCTGGAAGATCGCTCCTGCATTGGCTGCTGGCAACACGATCGTGCTCAAGCCGGCCGAGACCACGCCGGTGACGACTTTGCGCTTTGCCGAGCTGGCTGCCGACATCCTGCCGATGGGCGTACTCAACGTCGTCATGGGGCCAGGACGGCCGACAGGCCAGGCATTGCTCGAACACCCCGACGTCGACATGATCTCGCTGACGGGTTCGGTCGGCACGGGCAAGCACGTGGCGCGCACCGCGGCAGAGACGCTCAAGCGCGTGCACTTGGAGCTGGGCGGCAAGGCGCCGGTGATCGTGTTCGACGACGTTGACATGGACAGCGCAATGGAGACGATCGCCGCGACCGGCTACTACAACGCCGGCCAGGACTGCACCGCGGCAACGCGCGTGCTGGCCGGGCCGAAGGTCTATGACGACGTAGTAGACGGCCTGGCCAAGCAAGCCCAGGGCTTGGTGATCGGAGACACGCTGGCGCCAGACACGACTCTGGGCCCGTTGAATTCTTTGCGCCAGCGCAGCCGCGTCGAGCGCTTTCTGGATAGCCGTCCAGGCCACTCTGAGGTAGTCACGGGCGGCCAGGCCCCTGAGCGTGAGGGCTTTTACCTGGAACCTACGGTGGTCGCGGGTTTGGAGCAGGGCGACGAGTTGGTGCGCGATGAGATCTTCGGCCCGGTGATAACGGTGCAGCGCTTCACCGATGAGGCGCAGGCAATCGAGTGGGCCAACGCCACTCGCTACGGCTTGGCCTCCTCGGTGTGGACGCGCGACGTGGGCCGGGCCTTGCGTGTCTCAAAGGCGCTGCGCTTCGGCTGTGTGTGGATCAACGATCACATCCCGTTGGTGTCCGAGATGCCGCATGGGGGATTCAAGGAGTCGGGCTATGGCAAGGACCTGAGCGTGTATTCCCTGGAGGACTACACGGTTGTCAAGCACGTGATGGCCTCGCTCCAGTAGGTCGATGGGCGGCGCCTAGCGGCGTCCTCGGTCGCTTGCGTACCGATTGGAGATCGATACCCCATTCGGGGCACGCAGTGGGATCTCCCATTCGGCCCGCACGCGGCGCGGATAGGTGGTCCTCGAACATAGCCAGGCTTGCCCCCTCGACCTACTGGATGCCGAGTGGAGTCAGCTGCAAAAAGAGGATGCCCCGCGCGCGGGGGCGGCGCGCTTTTCTTGGGTCTTGGAGTCAGTCGAGGCGGGGTCGTGCGAGCGTCTGGTAGATCGAAACGAACTCGGTCTTGAAGATGTTGCGAGCCGAACGCAGATACAGCCGCCAAACGCGTAGGCGCTCCTTACCGGCGATTTGCTCGGCGCGCACGAGGTTTTCGTCCAGGCGCTTGATCCATTCGCTGAGTGTGTCGTAGTAGTCCTTGCCGAACTCCTCGATGTGCTCGCTCACGAAGCCCGCACGCTCCAATGCAAGCTGGACGCGCGAGAGTTGCACCGGGTCTCCGTCGGGGAACACGTAGCGCTGAGTGAAGTCACCGTGATAGCCGACGTCTGTATAGAGGTGGGCGATGCCGTGGTTGAGCAGGCGCCCGTCTGGCCCAATCAGGTTCCTCAGTTTCTGTGCATAAACGTCGATGTTGCTTTCGCCGACGTGCTCGACCATGCCGATGCTCGCGATCGCGTCGTAGCGCTCACCGTGCAGGTCGCGGTAGTCGGCCACGCGAACCTCCACCTTGTCGCTTAGCCCGGCTTCGGCGATCCGCCGGCGCGCCAGTTCGGCCTGGGGTGGGCTCAACGTGATGCCGACGGCTTTGACGCCGTACTCGCGCGCCGCGTGGATCACGAAAGCGCCCCAGCCGCAGCCGACATCGAGCACGCGCTCGCCCTCTTGGAGTTTGAGCTTTTTGCAGACGAGGTCGAGCTTTGCGAACTGCGCCTCCTCGAGCGTTTTGGCCCCACGCGAGAAGATCGCGCAGCTGTAGGTCATCGACTTGTCGAGAAACAGTTCAAAGAACTCGTTCGACACGTCGTAGTGGTGGCGTACCGCCTTGGCGTCGCGTTCCTTACTGTGGCTGCGGCCCTTCAAGCGCAGCTCGCCCTTGGGTGCGCGCGGGGGGATCGTGAGTCCGCAGGCTCTAAGCGCCGCGACAGCAAGGCGTGCGCGCGTTGCCCTGTCGATCTCGGGCTCCTCGAAGTCGTCGATCAGCCCGATCACGCGGTCGAGGTCGTCGACCTCCAACTCGCCGGCAACATAGGCCCGCCCAAGCCCCAGCTCGCCGGGAGCGCGCACGACGTGGGCGACCGCCTTGGGCGAGCGCACCGTGAAGATCGGACCTGGGTCGACGTTGCCATTAGGCGGGCTAGCGCCGTTGGTGCTCGTAGCAGGCAGTTCTGTGCCGTCCCAAAAGCGCACGGTGAAGCCACGCTTGGGCAGTGCGGTGGCCAGCTCACGGCGCAGTGGCTCGGTGTTAGCGAATGGCATTGGCCCTCCAGCCAGTGTTTAGCTTGGTGTTAGCGGGGTATCTCACAGGCTCCGTGGTGTCTCTCGTGTCGTCTGGGCGTGCTAGCGTCCCGTTGCGAGCACACCGATGAGCACCGATTCTATCCAGCGCCCCGCGGCCGCCCGGCAGGGTTCTGGCGATGCTGCGGTCCCGCGTCACGCCCTCGACGGCCCCGCGCTCGATGGCCCTACTGCAGACGACGTTCAGCCGCCAGTCTTCGAAAACCTGGACCGCTTCTTGACGGGCCTGATCACCGTCGGTCCGATTCTTGCGCTTGGCTTCGTCGGCTGGCAGCTGTGGGACGGCCTGCTTCACGGCTCGGACTTGGTCGTGTTCGCGATCATGTACATCTCCACGGCGCTGGGGGTAACGGTCGGCTTTCACCGCCTCTTTACCCACCGCTCTTTCAAGACATCCCCCTTCCTTCGTTTTGTCTTCGCCGTGCTCGGCTCGGCCGCGATTGAGGGACCCGTGATCTCTTGGGTAGCCGACCACCGCAAGCACCACGCATTCTCCGATCGCGAGGGCGATCCGCATAGCCCGCACGTGGACCATGGCAGCGGCTTGCGCGGCGCGCTGAAGGGTTTGGCCCACGCGCATGTCGGCTGGCTGTTCATCCACACAGCCCGCGGTCATCGCGAACGCTATGCCCCGGACCTGTGCGCTGATCCGGTTGTCTCGTTTGTGGACAAGACCTTCTTTGTGTGGGCGATCGGCGGCTTGGTCGCAGCATTCTGGCTCGGATATGCCATTGGCGGCACTTGGACGGCCGGTCTCACCGGCCTCTTGTGGGGTGGGGCCGTGCGTATGTTGGTGCTGCACCACGTCACCTACTCGATCAACTCTCTCTGTCACTTCTTCGGCAAACGCAGCTATGAGACCGGTGATCACTCACGCAACCTCGCCTGGCTAGCGCCGTTCTCGCTTGGTGAGGCGTGGCACAACAACCACCACGCTTTCCCCACTTCCGCTTTCCATGGCTTCTCCTGGCGCCAGTTCGACATCTCGGCCTTGGTGATCCGCGGCATGGAGTCCTTGGGACTTGCGTGGGACGTCGTGAGGATCACGCCAGAGCGGCGCGCAACGAAGAGTTTCGCAAGCTAAGCCTGCTACGGTGCAGGGCACGGATGACAAATGTCATCCGCGAGGTTCTTGTCTTTGTTGGTGCTCTAAAGGCGCGGATGGGGCCAGTACGAATCTCCCTTCCGCACCGCGGCCACAGGGCCGCCAAAAGGAGCATCACAACATGAAGTCCGAAACTTTCGCCGACCTCGGCGTGTCCGAGGCCGTCACCCGCGAGCTTTCAAAGCGCGGCATCGAGCAGCCCTTTGCCGTCCAGAAGATGGTGATTCCGGACGTGCTCGCCGGCCGCGACGTGCTCGCCCAGTCGCCCACCGGCTCCGGCAAGACGCTGGCATTCGGCGTGCCGCTCGTCTCGCGTTTGCGTGACAGCGACCCGCGACCTTCCGCACTCGTCTTGGCACCGACGCGCGAGCTTGCGCTGCAGATCGTCGAGGACCTGCGCCTGATCGCTCACGCCCGTGCGCTCTCGATCGCCGCCGTTTACGGCGGCGCCGGGATCGTCAAGCAGGCGCGCATCGCCGCACGCGCACACGTCCTCGTGGCCACCCCCGGGCGACTGCTGGACCTGATCGATCGCCGCGACGTGTCGCTGAAGCAGGTGCGCATGCTCGTGCTTGATGAGGCCGATCGCATGCTCGACATGGGCTTCAAGCCGGTCGTCGATCGGATCGTGAAGATGTGCTCTCGCGAGCGCCAGACGCTGCTGTTCTCGGCCACGCTGCAAGGCGAGGTGGGCAAGATCGCTGCCGCCTACACGAGCAATCCCGCCCGTCACGAGCATGCGCACTCCGAGGAGCGCAAGGGCGACGTCGAGCATCGCTTCATCACCGTCTCCCACGAGGGTAAGGTCGATCGGCTCGTCGCCGAGTTGTCCGAGCCCGAGCGCGGTTTGACGCTTGTGTTCGTCCGCACCAAGCGCGGCGCCGACCGTCTCGTCAAGCGTCTTGCGGCAAGCAGCGTGCCGGCGGTTGCGATGCACGGCGATAAGTCCCAGGCCCAGCGCGAGAAGGCGCTCGCCCGCTTCGAGTCGGGCCACGTCAACACGCTGGTCGCCACCGACGTTGCCGCACGCGGTATCGACGTCTCGGGTATCACCCACGTGATCAACTACGACATGCCCGCCACGCGCGAGGATTACGTCCACCGCGTCGGGCGCACCGCGCGAGCCGGAGCCTCCGGCGTCGGCGTCACGTTCGTATTGAACGACCAAGCACGCGAGTTCGCAGGCATGGTCGGCGCGTTGGGCTTGCAGCGTGAGCTGGAGTTGGGAGGCTTCCCGAGCGACGCCACGCGCGGTCGTGACTCTTCGCGGAGCAATCAGGGACGGCCGTCGGGACGCCCACCGCGCAACCGTAACTCGCGCCGCTCGCGCACGCGAGTCGGCTCCTAATTCCCGCGAGGCTCGCTTCTAATTCGCCTCGGCGTACCCTTGCGGTATGGCCGATCCGCTCCCGCCCGTCCGTGAGATCCTCGCGCAGCGGGCCGGTGCGGAGATGGCGCTCAACGATGCGCATCTGAACCCGAAGCTCGGGCGGATCCTACGCACGCTCGGGTTCAACAAGCGGTGGGTATCAGGCGAGGGCGCCCAGCTGATCGACGCGGAGGGTAATCGCTACCTGGACCTGCTCTCGGGCTACGGCGTGTTCGCGATCGGCCGCAACCATCCCGAGGCGATCGCTGCCGTCCGCGACACGATGGACGCGCACACGGCAAACCTGCCTCAGCTCGGGGTGACGCTGCTTAGCGGCGTGCTGGCCGAGCAGCTACTCGCGCGTGCCCCGGACTCGGTTGCGGCGATGGTGCCGGCCAATAGCGGCACTGAGGCGGTCGAGGGCGCGATCAAGATCTCGCGTGCGGCCACCGGACGAGGGCGTGTGCTGTTCGCCGAACACGCCTTCCATGGGCTCACACTTGGGGCGCTCTCGCTCAACGGCAACGACGAGTTTCGCGATGGCTTTGGACCGCTGCTACCTGGCTGCGAGGCCATCCCGTTTGGCGATGTCGACGCGCTGGAGCAAGAGCTCGAACGCGGCGACGTGGCAGCGTTTGTCATCGAGCCGGTGCAAGGCAAGGGGGTCAACCTACCGCCAGACGGCTATCTGGCCGCCGCGCAGCGTCTCTGCCGCGATGCGGGCGCGTTGCTGGTATGCGACGAGGTGCAGACGGGCATCGGCCGCACAGGACGCTTTCTGGCGCTGGAACACTGGGGGCTCGAACCCGATCTGATCTGTTTGTCGAAGGCGCTCTCGGGCGGTCTGGTGCCCGTGGGCGCCGTGCTGGTCTCTCGCTCTGCCTTCGACGCCGTATTCGATGGCATGGAGCGAGCGGTGCGTCACGGCTCCACTTTCGGCGGCAACGACCTGGCCGCGGCAGCGGCGCTCGCGACCTTGCGTGTGCTCGACGACGAGGGTCTGGTGACTCGCGCTGAGCGTTTGGGGTCGCTGCTGCTGGAGTTGACATCGCCGCTGGTCGAGCGCTACGAGGTTGTCTCCGACGTACGCGGACTCGGCTTGATGTGGGCGATCGAGTTCGGCGCGCCCAAGGGCGGCGCGCGCCGCTCGATCTGGAATGCCGCCGAGCGTGTACAGCCGGGCATCTTCTCGCAGCTGATCGTCGGCCCGCTGTTCCACGAGCACCGCATTCTCTGTCAGGTCGCGGGGCACCGTATGAACGTCGTCAAGGCACTGCCGGCGCTGGTGGTCGAGGAGGATGAGATCCGCCGCTTTGCCGCTGCCCTGGAGGACGTGGTGGCGTGCGCAGAGCGAGTTCCCACGGCGTTCCTGCGCTTCTCGGCGAGTACGAGCCGACGGGCTTTCGCGGCACGCCGGTAGGGGCTTTCCGCGTTTCTCGGTGAGTATGAGCTGACGGGCTTCGCGGCACTCGGTAGGGGCTTTCGCGTTTCTGAGTGTGAGCCGGTGAATTCCGGTGGCGCTTGGAGGGCGGGAGCTGAGTGCTATGTACTGTTTTTGGCGCGATTCACTATTGTGACTACAATCTGTAGCTACTATCGTAAATTACATAAAAAATATATACATCTCCCACCCCTCCGGATCAGCCGCATCATCTCCTCGGATCGGCTTCATAGGCGGCAAGTCTCTAGCCTGTCCGGCCGATGCTCGTTCCTAGAGATGACATACGCAACGTCGCGATAGTGGCCCACGTGGACCACGGCAAGACCACGCTCGTGGACGCGATGCTGTGGCAATCGGGCGCGTTTCGTGCCGGTCAGGACGTGGCCGATCGGGTGATGGATTCGATGGACCTGGAGCGCGAGAAGGGCATCACGATCCTCGCCAAGAACACCTCGCTGCGCTACGAGGGCGTCAAGCTCAACATCGTCGACACCCCAGGTCACGCGGATTTCGGTGGTGAGGTGGAGCGCGGCCTGACGATGGTCGATGGGGTGCTGCTGCTTGTCGATGCCTCCGAGGGCCCGTTGCCGCAGACGCGCTTTGTGTTGCGAAAGGCACTGGAGTCGCGCCTGCCGGTGATCCTCGTCGTCAACAAGGTAGATCGTCCCGATGCGCGTGTGGCCGAGGTGATCGACGAGGTATACGAGCTGTTCCTCGACCTCGACGCCGACGAGGAGCAGATCGAGTTCCCGATCGTTTACTGCAACGCACGCGCGGGCATCGCCACACTTGAGTACGACGCTGGGGCACCGACGCCCACCGAGGGCACGCTGGCGCCACTGCTCGACCTGCTTGTGCAGCGTATTCCGCCGCCGACCTACGAACCGGACCATCCTCTGCAGGCGCTCGTCACGAACCTCGATGCCTCCCCGTATGTAGGACGTCTTGCGATCTGTCGTGTACGCAACGGCTCCATCAAGCGTGGCCAGCAGGTGGCATGGTGCCGTGCCGATGGCTCGATCGAGCGCGCCCAGGTCTCCGAGTTGTACGTCACAGACGCCCTCGATCGCGTCGATGCGCCCGAAGCCGGCCCGGGCGAGATCATCGCGGTGGCTGGCATCGCCGAGATCACGATCGGCGAGACGCTCGCCGATCTCCAGGACCCGCGCCCTCTGTCGGTCATCACCGTCGATGAGCCCTCGCTGTCGATCACGATCGGCATCAACACCTCGCCGCTGGCGGGTAAGGAGGGCTCCAAGCTCACCGCACGCCAGGTGCGCGAGCGTCTGGAGCGCGAGCTGATCGGCAACGTCTCCTTGCGCGTGCTCGATACAGATCGACCCGACGCATGGGAGGTGCAGGGGCGCGGCGAGCTTCAATTGGCGATACTCGTTGAGATGATGCGCCGCGAAGGCTTCGAGCTGACGGTCGGTCAGCCGCACGTGCTGATCCGCGAGATCGACGGTCATCGCAATGAGCCTTTCGAGCGACTCTCGATCGACGTGCCCGAGGACTTCGTCGGCGTCGTCACGCAGATGCTGGCGCTGCGCAAGGGACGCATGGAGCACATGACCAACCACGGCACCGGCTGGGTGCGGATGGAGTACATCGTGCCTGCCCGCGGCCTGATCGGCTTCCGCACGGAGTTCCTCACCGAGACGCGCGGCACCGGCTTGATGCACCACGTGTTCGAGCGCTGGGAGCGCTGGGCCGGTGAGCTGCGCACGCGCATCACCGGTGTGCTCGTGGCCGACCGTAGCGGTAATACCGCCACGTACTCGCTGATGAGCCTCGGCGAGCGCGGCACGCTGTTCGTCGGGCCCGGCGAGGAGGTCTACGAGGGGATGATCGTCGGTGAGAACTCACGCGCCGACGACTTGGACGTCAACGCGGTCAAGGAGAAGCACCTCACGAACATCCGCTCTTCCAACTCAGATATGTACGAGCGTCTGCAGCCACATCGCAAGCTCACGCTCGATCAGGCCTTGGAGTTCGTGCGCGACGACGAGTGCGTGGAGGTCACGCCTGAGACTGTGCGTCTGCGCAAGGTCTCGCTTGGCAAGACCGATCGCTTGAAGGCGGCTCGCCAGCGGCGGTGAGCGACGCGGAGCGAGACGCTCGCGGGCTCGGAACTGTTCTGAGCCGTTGCGAAGGCAAGGCGAGCATTCTTCTAGTTCCGGGTTTGCCGGTGGCGGCGACGGATAGTGTGAAGAACCTATGACAAACGCGATTGTGGCCAGCGGCCTGCGCAAGAGCTATGGGGAGATACAGGCCGTCCGCGGCATCGACATCTCGATCGACGCTGGCGAGACGGTCGCGCTACTGGGGCCCAATGGTGCCGGCAAGTCCACGACGATCGACATGATCCTCGGCTTGGCCGAGCCGGATGCAGGCACGGTGTCTGTACTTGGCGGCTCTCCGAGCGCGGCGATCGACGCAGGCTGGATCGGTGCGATGCTGCAGACTGGAGCATTGATTCGCGATCTCTCAGTGGGGGAGCTCGTTGCGATGGTGGCTTCGCTATATCCAGAGCCGCTTGATGTGGGAGAGACGCTCGAGCTGACGGGTCTGAGCGAGATCGCCGCACAGCGCACGCAGAAGCTCTCCGGCGGGCAGACGCAACGCGTGCGCTTCGCGGTGGCGCTTGTCAGCAACCCGAAGCTGCTTGTGCTCGACGAGCCGACGGTCGCGATGGATGTCGAGGGAAGACGCTCCTTTTGGACCACGATGCGAAGTGAGGCGGCGCGCGGCAGGACGATCCTGTTTGCCACCCACTACCTGGAGGAGGCAGACGCGTACGCCGATCGAGCGGTGCTGATGGCACATGGGTTGGTGGTCGCCGATGGACCGCCGAATGAGATCAAGGCAATGGTCGGTAAGCGAACGATTCGCGCGACACTGCCAGGGGCCGATCTCGACGCACTCGCGGGCCTGCCTGGGGTGAGCGGTGTGGAGCGACGAGGCGAGGCGATCGTGCTGGCGTGCGCGGATTCCGACGCGGCAATCCGCGCACTACTCGCGACGCAACCCGAGGCGCGCGACATCGAGATAGCGGCGGCTGGTCTCGAGGAGGCCTTCTTGCAGCTGACGGGCGACGAGGGCACGGCACAGCTGGCCGGGGCACTGTCGTGAGCGCCCTTGCGTATACGCGCTATGAGTTGCTGCGCACCGTTCGCAACCGGCGGTTTTTCATCCTCTCGCTTGGCTTCCCGCTGGTTTTGTACTTCCTGATCGCGGGCCCTAACCGCAACGTGCACAACCTCGACGGCACGGGCATCCCTGCCCCGATGTATTTCATGGTTGGGATGGTTGCGTTCGGCACGATGAGCTCGATGCTCTCATGCGGCGCACGCATTGCGGCCGAGCGGGCCGTCGGCTGGAACCGCCAATTGCGCATCAGCCCACTCTCGACGCGCTCCTATTTTCGTGCGAAGGTGCTGACCGCCTATCTAATGGCGTTGTTGAGCATGATCGTGCTGTTCGCATCGGGGCTGTCGCTCGGTGTCAGCATGTCCGCCGGCGACTGGCTTGAGATGACCGTGCTGATCCTCGCTTGCCTGGTGCCATTCGCTGCGCTTGGTATCGCGATCGGGCACATGCTGACTCCTGACTCGATCGGCCCAGCCATGGGTGGCGGGGTGGCACTGTTGGCGTTCCTCGGGGGCACTTGGTTCCCGATCCCTAGCCACGGCTTCTTGCACGACATAGGCCAGCTACTGCCGTCCTACTGGCTGGTGCAGGCCAGTCACATCGCGCTTGGCGGGCATCCGCTGGGCACCAAGGGATGGATCGTGATCGTCGCCTGGACTGTGGTGCTGGCAGCAGTGGCGCGCCGCGCCTACCGTCGCGATACGGGGCGCGTGTAGGGCCTGCTTGCTCACGCGACGGGCTGTGCCTATAAGGTGCGGGCCATGAACAGATCGACTAGACGATTGAACATAGCGCTGGCGGCCGCGTGCGCGCTGCTGGTCGCGGCCGTGATTGCCGTGCCGGCCGGAGCGGCAACGGTGATTCATTTCCAGCAAGAGAGCGTGCCGGCATACGAAGTGCAGCTACACAAAGGCGAAGTGCATGCTTTGACGTTCCATCCAGGAGCGACGACCGGTCATCTGCACGTCTCGATGGACAACGGCAAGCACTACACGGTTGCGTATGTCTCATCTGAACAGGGCAAGCTCGTGGCCGAAGCCCAAGCCGGTCACGCACGTGTGCAGATCGCCGCCGTCCAGGTCAAAAAAACCGCGCCAGTCAAACACAAACTTCGCTACATCGCGGGCGGGATCCTGATCGTGGTGATCATCGTAGTTTTGATCGTGCTGTTGATCGGCAGGCGCAGAGCGCTTGCCGAGGAGGGACCGAGGACCCCGGGGGAGAGCGCCGCCCCCTGACTGCGGCCTTGTGACGCCATTCTCTGAGGCCGCTTGGAGCAGGCGATCGTGAGTCTCAGCCGGAGGGTGCCGCTGACTGCGTCCGAGTACGAGATCGTGCTTCGGGGAGAGTGCTCGGACCGCGCCGGCTGAAGGGCTGTGCTCTCACCGGCTTGCCCCACAGGTAGCTGAGTACGCATCCGAGCGTCCCGACGGCGACCACCAGCAGGACTGGGCCGGAGTCCTCGGTGAGCGCGCCGATCACGCCCGAGGTGAGTCCGCCGGCGAATGCGGCAAGCCATACCGGATCAGAAGCGACCGGCGCGAGCACACGATCGCGGCGACGGACCGCGATGAACGAGACGATCAGCGCAAATGCCGTGGCGAGCGGCATCAGATGGTTCTTCAGCTCGTCCCAAGCGGCCGAATAGCGGCGCACGATGATGTCGCGGATGTCTCCCGCTGAGCGCGCGTCGAGCACGCTGCCGGTGAAGTGCCCGGAGCCATGGGCCGTGGCGAGATCGATCGCGGCAAGTGCGATCAAGCCAAGGACGGGCGCGGCCATCACGATCAGCACGCGCTTGCGGTTGAGCGTGCCCGGCAGCAGCATCACGGTGGCTGCGGCGGTTCCCGCGCTCACCAGAATCACGCCGCCGACGCCTGCGCCAATGCGCGCCGAACCCTCGACGATCGCGAGCACGATGCCCGCGCCGGCCATCGTCGCCGCGGCGCCGCGGCTGCGCAGGCAGGGATACAGCGCTGCCGCCACTGCTGTGAAGACGAGCACGGCAAGCCCCGACTTCAGCTCGTTGCCGATCCCATAGAAACGCGCCCCAAAAGCTGGGCTGGGCCCGAGAAGCGAGCGCATCAACAGCTGCGTGCCGGCGAGTGCATCGATGGTCAAAGCGACAACCGCTACCACCGCGGGCACAAGTGGCGCTCGCGGCCACGGCATAAGCAGATCGGTAAGCGCGCCTAGTGCAAAGCAAGTTGCCACGATCAGAGCGAACTCGACCGTGCGACTCGGCTCGAGGGCAGCCGGGAGCAGTACTGCAACGGGGGTCCAAAGCATGGCGATCGCTCCGATTCGGGCTGCCCATGCGGTCCGTTTGGGACGGTCCTTGCGTTGGATCGGTAGCCGGGTCGTGGCGAGTAGCAGCACCCATGCGAGCACAAGCCAGCCGAGCGCGGGCAGTCTGCGTGGATCGATCACGACCAGGCGCGCCTTCAGTCCGCGCAAGCTCGCGCCGTCGAGGGCGCCGTCCAGACGTACAGGCTTACCGCGCATGTCGGCAGGTATCGGGAGTCCAAGATGGTCGAGGATCGTCGGGCCGATGTCGATCGCGGCGATCATGCCGTGCTGGTTGGTGGTCTGGGAGGTGAGTGTCTCGCTGCCACCTGTTCCTCGCGCGGGGGGGAGCCCGGCGAAGGCGCTCCACAGCAGTTCGTGCCCGGGGAGGTCGGGTGCGCTCTGTAGGACAACCAGCAGCTCGCGGGGCGAGCGACCTGCGCTCAGCGAGCGTAGGTCGCTGTAGCCGCCTGCTCCCTGGGGCAAATCTGCAACCACCAGGCTATGTGTGGTGCGCAGCTTGTCAATGCGAGAGAGAAGCGTCCCAGGAGATCCGAAGGAGAGCGCGGCGATTCGCCCGGAACGATTGGCTGCAAGGGGCCAGTCGACCGTCGCGGGACTGGTTAGGGGCTTGGCGATTTCAATTTCTATGTTGCCCTTGTTTGGCAGGTTGGAGAAATACGGAGCGGCATACGCTGCCCCACCGGGGATCGATGTGGCCAGCAGCCCTGGCTTCAGTAGTTGAGGGGCGCCTCGCGCGCGTCTCAGGGCCGCTGGCCACGAAGTGATGTGCGCACTGGCGGGGAGCCCATGCTCGGCAGGCAGGTCAAGGTTCAGGGAGGACAGGCTCGGTGGATGAGCCGGGCTATAGGCCGAGTAGGAGACCCGCGCGCCCTGAGTCATGTCGAGCAGCATCTGGTCTGCGTTGTACGTACCTTGGGTGGCGCTCAAGATGCCTATCGAGAGCGTTGGGATCGAGCTCAGCTCGGCCTCAATCGCATCGTCTTCGGATTGGTCCCTATCGCGTGAGGGGCCCGGGGGAAGGAACACGACAAGCGCCGAAGGCTCGACGCTCGCCTCCGTGTGCACAGCTTGCTTCGAAGTGGCCTGACTCGGGGCTTTCAATACCGAAACGGCCGGTGCCGGTGAGGCGGCCCCGTGGATATCGTGCTGTTCGGCTGCCGCAGCTGCCGCGCAGCAGCTGGCAAGAGCCATGCACAGCGGGGCCGCAAGCAGCCCCGCGCGCATACTGCTCAGCCCTCTGTCCCCCCGCGCGTGCCGGCCGGCACTGGCTTCTCCTCGGAGGCGAACGTGGCGAGCTCGGCTTCGTCAGCCTCGCTGAGGCGCGACGCGCTGCCCTCGATGTTGATGCGCGGAAGCAATCGATCGAGGCGGGCTGGGATCGCCCAGGTGGCGTCGCCAAGGATGTGCAGCACCGCCGGCAGCAACAGGCAGCGCACGATGATCGCGTCGAGGAATACAGCGGAGGCCAAGGCCAGTCCGAACTCCTTGATGACCCTGCTTTCACCGAGCATGAACGACAGGAACACGCAGATCATGATCGCCGCGGCTGCCGTCACCACGCGGCCGGTCAGTGCCAGTCCTTCGCTGACCGCGCGGCGGCTGTCGCCTACGCGAGTCCACTGCTCATGGATGCGCGAGATCAGGAAGACCTCGTAGTCCATCGACAGTCCGAACACGATCGCGAAGAGCATCACGGGCACGAACGACTCGATCGGGCCGGGTTTGACGCCCATGATCGAGTCGAACCACGCCCACTGGAAGACGACCACGATCACGCCTAGAGATGCGCCGATGCTGAGCAGGTTCATGAACGCCGCTTGCAGTGGGATGACCAGCGAGCGAAACACGATCATCAAGAGCAGCGCCGAGAGCAGCACCACTACACCGATGAACAGCGGCAGCTTCTTGCCGAGCACGCCCGCGAAATCGACTGCTCCGGCCGTGACGCCGCCGACGTAGACATGCATTCCGGTGCTTGCCTCTACCGGTGGGATCGTTTCGTTGCGTAGTTGCGAGACAAGCTGGGTCGTGGCATAAGCCTGGGGTGACGAGCTCGGATAGACGGAGATCGTCGCCACATCTCCCGCGGGATTGAACTTGGCTGGTGCCACCGACGCTACGCCCTTGACGCTCCCCATCGCGACACGCAGATCTTCGACCGCCGCCTTGCCCGCGGATGAAGTAGGTGCGGTCAGCAGGACACCCTGTTTTGCTGCAGGCTTAGCGGGATTACTCGCGCCGGGGACCTGTGCGACAACCTGTAGCGGTCCGTTGAACCCCTGTCCGAAGCCCTCGGCAAGCAACTGATAGGCCTTGTAGGTGGTGAGGCTCTCTGGGTCATTGCTTGCGTCGCTGGACCCGAGTCGCAGCGCGGTGGCGGGCGCCGCTATGACCAGCAGGATGAGTGTCGCGCCCAGCGCAATCGGCCAAGAATGAGCCTGCACGAATTCGCTCCAGCGCAGCCAATTCTTGCCGTGGCGCGCGTCTGTGGCCTCCACACCGCGACGGCGTGCGCGACGGCTGGGTCGCACCACGCGTCTACCTGCGATCGTGAGTAGCGCCGGCAGCAGCGTCAGCGAGGCAAGCATCACCAGCAGCACACCGATCGAGGCGGAGATCGCAACGCCGTAGAGGAAGTCGACGCCGAGCAGCATCATGCCCAGCAGCGCGATCACGACCGTGCAACCGGCGAACAGCACTGCGCGCCCGGCGGTGTCCATCGCCTGCACGACAGACTCACGCACGTCACCAAAGCTGGGCCCGGGCGTCGCGTAGGCCTCACGGAAGCGCGTCACGATGAACAGCGAGTAGTCGATTCCCACGCCAAGACCGATCATCGCTGCGAGCTCGGAGGAGAAGTTAGGCGTATCGACCACATGCGTGAACAGAGCGATCAGCCCCAGCCCGGTACCGAGCCCGAGCAGCGCCGTGATGATCGGCAGGCCCATCGCGACCAGCGACCCGAAGGTGATCAGCAGCACCACGATCGCGGCCATTAGCCCGACAGCGGTGGTGATCCCGAAGCCTTCCTGCTCGGTCTGCTCGATCGCCTGTCCGCCGAGCTCTATCTGCAGGCCCGGCGTGCGTGCCGCCTCGGCCGCTTTGACCACGCCTTCGCCCGCGCTCTTGGGCAGTTCGTTGGCCTTTTCGTTGAACACAACGGTGGCAAAGGCAATCTGCCCATTGGCGGATATGGCCTTGCCGGCCTGGCTGGCTGCGTAAGGGCTGATCACGCCTGTCACGTGCGCCAGGCGGCTTACTTCGCCAAACAGCTTGGTCATGTGGCTCTGCACGGCTGGTTCGCGCACATTGCCGTGCGCAACCTTGAAGACGATCGTGTCGCGGTCGCCTGCCTGCGTTGGGAAGCTATGCGCCAGCAGGTCCGAGGCGCGCTGCGCGTCGGAGTTGGGCAGCGTGAAGTTGTTCGAGTAGGCCGCCCCTCCACTCGACTGGGAGATGACATTGACGCCGATCAGCAGGATCACCCAGCCGATCGCGATGTACAGGCGGTGCGTCGTGGACCAGCGGGCGAACTTGAGCATCATTAGAACCTAGCGGGGAGGGAGTCACCGCGGAGTTAGGGTGACAGAGGGCAGAGGGATGCTTTCGCCCAGCTTACGACGCTCGGCGTGTGAGCCCGATTATTTCATGGAAAGGGGCGCTTGGCACCACGTCCCCTCCGAGCTAGTGCCTCGTGGGTTGTGGCCGACATCAGTCCCTACGAGCGAGTGCCTCGTAGGGTTGCGGCTGGCATCAAGAATGCCAGCAGGCGCGAAAGCCGCGATCGCCTGCTGGGGATCTCTGGGTTGTTCGACGCAATCGTAAGGCCTTCAGTAGCTGTGGAGGATGTCGCCGCTGCGCGCATCACTGCCGTCGAGGGCATCGGGGAGACCGCACGCTCTCGCCGTGGACGGCCGTATTGCTTGTGATGCAGCAGGTGGCAGGAGTGGCATAGAACCAGGACGTCACTAGCGAGCTCGGCGCCGAGATGTTCGTAGGAGCGATGGTGGACCTCCAGGTTCTCGGTATGGGCCGCGTCCAGCGAACACGCGTTGCCGGCGCGCGCCAGTGCGGCTTTGCGGGTCCGGTTCCACTCGGACGATTGCAAGTAGCGCTGATACGGCATCGTCCGAAGTTCATCGAGCCGTTTCGGGTCAACCGGCCCGATGAGACGCTCAGGCCCGATGTGCTCGGCCACCTCGGTAGCGGTCGCGGCGAGCCCGGCGCTCGTCATTCTCCAGATGCTCCACTTCGGGTTCTCGAGTAGCCCTTCTCGCTTCAGGTTGGTCAGCGTCCATGACAGACGGTGATCGACCGCACACCGGTACTTCCCAATCGCGGGCTCCGGTGGGGGCGCCTCCAGCTCGCGTTGGGTGAAGCCGCCATGAGTCAGCGCCCATTCCCGAATTACTCCGCGTTGAGCCTCGCCTCCAAGGGCATGCAAGGCTTGGAGGGTTGCCGTTCGAGCCTTGTTGCTGAGCTCTCGTCGCTCGTTCGGGTTCAAGGACGTGGTCACGGCGATTTATTCGGCCGTTCGGTCGCAGATCTTGAACTTCAGGACGTTACTGGCCAATGGGACTATGGCGCGCCCGCGCGACGATGCTTTCTCACGGTGGTAGGGCTATGCTCAACGGCCAATAGCGATCGGCGAGCGAGAGTGAGGGCATTATGGCCAAGACCCCCCGTGTGGGCGAGCAGGCGCCGGACTTTGAATTGCAGGGGACCAGCGGGCCGTTCAAGCTCTCAGACCATCATGGCGAGCGGGTGGTGCTGCTGTTCTATCCGGGCGACAATACGATGGTCTGCACAAAGCAGTTCTGCTCATATCGCGATCGCGCCGAGGATTTTGCTTCGCTCGATGCGACAGTGTGGGCATCTCCTCTCAAGACCTCGCCTCGCACGAGCAGTTCGCCACCAAGCACGGCCTCAACGTGCCGTTGCTCGCAGACGTCGACAAGTCCGTGGCGAAGTCCTACAGTGCTGTGATGCCGGGGATCGGCTCGACCGCGCGTGCGGTGATCGTGATCGACGAGCAGGGAGTGGTGCGCGATCGCCACGACCATCGGCTGGGGCTCGATTACCAAACGGTGGACGAGCTGCGCGAAGCTCTCGGGCGGCTTCCAGCTTCCGCCGGCTGAGGACCCTTGGCTTGAGCCCTCGCCATTTGAGGCGGGGGAGTGTCATCAAAAGGGGCTGTTCGCAAAAGCCCCCTTTTGTGATGCGAGAGGGGATGTTTAGTACCAAAGCTTTGTAGGCATTCGCAAATCGTCTAGACGTTTTGCGAAACAAGGCTATGAAGAGCTTGCACAGCTTGCACGCACGTCAGACGCCTGAAGCTTTCACGCTTGGCTTGAGAGATCACTCACGCGCCTGAAGTCTCACGCTTGGCGTGAGGGGTTACGCACGCCAGACGTCCGAAGCCTGGGTGAGAGGGTGCATGTGGCCCTAGACGCCTGAAGGCTCGCGCTCGGCCGGACGCGCTTCGGCCGCACGACGCGCGTGTAGCTCCATCAGCTCCAGCTGCATGTTGCGCGGGCGCTCGCCCTGGCCCGGCGATTGCCTGCGCCATACGCCGTCGGCGTGCAGTTCCCAGGAGCTCTGGTTGTCGGCGAAGGCCCGTTCCAGGGTGTCCATCAGCTCGGCGCGCAGCTCAGGCGAGGAGATCGGCGCGGCGAGCTCCACACGGTGGTCGAGGTTGCGCGGCATCAGGTCGGCCGAGGCGATGTACACGGTGCGCTCTCCATCGCGCTCGAATGTGTAGACGCGCGAGTGCTCAAGCAGCCGCCCGACGACCGAGACGACGCGGACGTTCTCCGAGACGCCGGTGACCCCCGGGCGCAGGCAGCAGATGCCGCGCACGTTTAGGTCCACGCGCACGCCGGCGCGTGAGGCCTTGTAGAGCGCACGGATGCAATGGCCGTCCACCAGCGCGTTCATCTTCATCGCGATCCGCCCGGGCGAGGCGGGCGAGTGGGCGGCGATCGTCGCGTCGATCTCGGCGATCAGCCCCTCGCGCAGATGCGCCGGGGCGATCAGAACCTTGCGATTGCGCAGCGGACGTCCGTAGCCGGTGAGGTTGTTGAACATGTCGGCCACGTCCGCGCCGATGTCTTCGTTGATCGTGAACAGGCCGAAGTCGGTGTACAGGCGCGCGGTAGCCGAGTGGTAGTCGCCTGTGCCGACGTGTACGTAGTTGCGTACGCCATCACCCTCCCTGCGAACGACGAGCACACACTTGGCGCGCGTCTTCAGGGCCGGCTGTCCGTAGACGACATGCACGCCTGCCTCCTCCAGCGCCTTTGCCCAATGGATGTTCATACGCTCGTCAAAGCGCGCCGTCAGCTCGACGAGCGCGACCGCCTGCTTGCCGCGCTCAGACGCCGCGATCAGATCGGGAACGAGCGGCGAGTCGTCGCTCGTCCTATACACGGTCTGCTTGATCGCAAGCACGTTCGGGTCGGCCACCGCCTGTTCGACGAAGCGCTCGACCGAGGTGGCAAAGGAGTCATAGGGATGGTGCACGAGCACGTCGCCCTCGCGCATCGCGGCAAAGACGTCTGGGCGCTCGCCCTCGTGGCGAACAGGCGCGGGTGGTGACCGGCGCATACGGCGCATTGCGCAGCTCGGGCATACCCGGAAGCTTCACGATCTGCCACAGCGCTCCCATGTCGAGCAGTCCCGCGACCGGGTAGACCTCGTCCTCGCGCACGCCGAGCAGGCCGATCAGCTCCTCCCGCAGACGAGGAGAGGCTGGTTCCGATCCCACGCGCACGATCTCGCCGAAGCGCCGCCGGCGCAGCTCGTCCTCGACGGCCTGCAGCAGGTCGGCGGGTCGTCGGAGACCTCCAGGTCGGCATCGCGGGTGACTCTGAAGACGTCGTAGTCGACGATCTCCATGCCCGGGAACAAGGCATCGAGATGGTGGGCGATCACGTCCTCCAGTGGCACCAGCGAAATGCTCGCGGCGGGCTGCGTCGTTGCTCCCAGTCGCGGCGCGGGCGCAGCCGAGCTCTGCCTTTGGGATGTCTCGGGTAACCTCTCCGGCAGGGTTGGTCCCGCCAGCGACGAGGGGGCCGGCAGAGCGCACCGCCACGAAGCGCGGCAGGATCTCCGTCGGCACCTTCACCCGCGCGAACACCGTCTCGCCGCCCGCGGGCTGGCGCACGAGCACTGCCAAGCTCAGCGACAGGTTCGAGATATAGGGGAAGGGGCGACCCGGTGCCACGGCCAGCGGTGTCAACGCCGGAAAAATCACGCGCCGGAAGTGCTGTGCAAGGTAAGCGCGTTGCTCGTCGTCGAGCTGCTCGAAACCGACGACGCTCACGCCCTGCTCGGCTAGCGCTGGACGCAAGCGGTCTTCAAAACAGTCGCTCAAGCGACCCCCGAGCTCCAGGACGCGCTCGCGGATGCCCGCGATCGTCTCAGAGGGAGTGCGTCCGTCCTGGCTGGGGTTCTCCACGCCAGCGTCGATCTGGTCGTGCAACCCCGCTACGCGCACCATGTAGTACTCGTCGAGGTTGGTGGTGTAGATAGCGCAGAACTTGACGTGCTCGAGCAGCGGAATCGACTCGTCCTCGCCGAGCTGCAGCACGCGCTCGTTGAAGTCCAGCCAAGAGATCTCGCGGTTTATGTACAGCGAGGGATCCTCCAGCCGGCGGTCGGGCCGCGGGTGTTCGCGATCGTTTGGTTGGTACTCGTCGCTCATCTCATCGCTCACTCTTCTATGCTCGCAGAACCCCATGGCTATGGCCCGTCAGCTTTGGCTGCTCCGTCACGCCGACGCAGAGCCCCACGGTACGCGTCCCGACGCAGAGCGGCGGTTGACCGATCGCGGTAAGGGCCAGTCTTACAGCGCCGGCGTTTCGCTGGCGGCGATGGAAGTAGATTTCACGGCGATCCTTGCGAGCCCCAAGGCGCGCGCCCGCGAAACCGCCGAGCTGGCACTGAAGCAGATGGGCGAGCGAGAGCAGGCGCTGCTCGAGTTGCACCCGCTGCTTGCGGGCGGCGTTCGCGCACGCGAAGCGCTCGAGCTGTTTGCCGGGGTTGGCGCCGACGGTCCAGTGCTGATCGTTGCTCACGAGCCCGATCTCTCAGGAATCGTGGGCGAGCTCACCGGCGGTCGCGTCGATTTGAAGAAGGGTGGCCTCGCCGTTGTGAGGCTAGGCGCCGGTGGTGCTGAGCTCGTACTCCTGCTGCGCCCCGCCGAGCTCGCCCTGATCGCCGAAGTCGCCTCTGCCGGTATCTAGTCCGCCGGGCTTGAGCGTGCTGTGCGGCTCGCCGCCCACGGCCGAGCCACGCGGGACGGCGCCGCCGGGAGTACCGCCAAAACGCGCGATCTCCTCCTCGATGCCCGCGCCGGCCTGCTCAGTCGGGGCCGCGTTCTCGGCTTGCTGCGCGTCATTGTGTTCGGCGGCGAAGCGGTAGCCGATCCCGAAGTGGGTGTGGATGTAGCGCCACTGCGGTGAGGCCTTCTCGAGCTTCTGACGTAGCTTGCGCACGAAAACGTCGACAGAGCGGTCGCCGCGCACCATTGCATAGCCCCACAGGCGCGAATAGATCTCCTCGCGCTCGAGTACTCGTCCTTCGCCGCCGGCAAGCAGCTCGATCAGCTCGAACTCGCGTCGCGTCAACTCGAGGCTGCGCCCGGACAAACGAACGCCTGGAAGCGGTCGGAGCGGATCTGCACCTCACCGGCGGACACGGGCTTTGACTCGGTTCGCGCGGTGGCGCGCCGCCGCCGCCTGACCAGGCCCTGGACGCGCGCGATCACCTCCTCGGGATGACAGGGCTTGGTGATCCAGTCGTCTGCCCAAAGACGTAGCCCACGCACCCGCTGGGCGACGGTCGAGGGTCCGGTGCAGACGACGATCCCGAGCTCGGGCAGCGCGCCGCAAAGGCGCTCGAGCCATTCCCAGGCCGGCGGTCCTAGCACGGCAAGATCGACGACCAGCGCGCTGAGGCGCATCGAGGCGATCGCGTCGGTCGGCACGGGACTGGCGAGCACACGATGCTCCCAACCGAGACGGTCCATGCGCTTGCCAAGGACCTGGATGAAGCCGCTGTCGCGGTCAAGCACCGCGATACGCAGTAAGGACGTGCCCCCTGCGCTCGAAGCGACCCCTTCATCCGTGGAGAGGATGCCCGTCGTCATCTAAGCGCAGTGTATAGGTGCTTTGTGCGCGAATGGCAAGTCGCGCAGACGATAGTCACAGGATCTTTACAGGAGCTTTGTCACTGTTTGCGACGGGGGACGGGCTCAGAAGGTCTTTCAAAACGATCTGCACGTATCGATACCCCCTTTGTGGGAGGGGGGATTTATTGGTACCCAACCTTTATCCGAGCCTTCGCAAAAGGGGGGTGTTGTGCAGATCGTTCAAAAAGATGA
>CAVWTS010000011.1:0-67417 GCA_963757995.1 uncultured Solirubrobacterales bacterium | reverse complement strand
TTACTGCGTCACAAACATGCCGGGCGCCGTTCCGATTACCTCCACGTATGCGCTTACCAACGCCACACTCCCTTATGCGCTCGAGTTGGCGGACGGGGTGGAGCGGGCGATTTCAAGCAGCAAGGAATTGCAATCAGGCGTGAACGTGCTTGGCGGCGAGATCGTCCACCCGGCCGTTCTACACGCATTGGCAACGCTCGCTGACCTTGGCGATGAACGTCCCCAGTCGATGGACAGATTTCCAACCCCCCAAAACCAATAACACCCCGAGAACCCCCACGCCAAGGAGGTAGTGATGCCCGGCGAGTCACAACCGCTTCGCAACCTGATTGACGGAGACCCGGCGGCCGGCGACGGCGAGGAGCGCATGGCCGTACTCAACCCGGCCACAGGCCAGGAGCTGTGGAACGCACCGATCTCCCAGGTCGAAGACGTCGACCGTGCAGTGGCGGCTGCGCGGCGTGCCTTCGAGGGCTGGTCGCAGCGCACGCCCGCCGAGCGCTCGCAGGCGCTGCTGGCGCTGGCGGCGATCCTCGAGCAGCATGGCGAGGAGCTGGCACGCTTGGAGGCACTCAATGCAGGCAAGCCGATCCTTGGCTGTCTCGCGCGACGAGCTGCCGGTGATGGCTGACAACCTGCGTTTCTTCGCCGGTGCCGCGCGCTGCATGGAGGGTAGGGCGGCCGGCGAGTACATGCAGGGCTACGCGTCGTTTACGCGCCGCGAAGCGATCGGCGTGATCGGCCAGGTCACGCCCTGGAACTACCCGCTGATGATGGCGATCTGGAAGATCGCTCCTGCATTGGCTGCTGGCAACACGATCGTGCTCAAGCCGGCCGAGACCAGCGCCGGTGACGACTTTGCGCTTTGCCGAGCTGGCTGCCGACATCCTGCCGATGGGCGTACTCAACGTCGTCATGGGGCCAGGACGGCCGACAGGCCAGGCATTGCTCGAACACCCCGACGTCGACATGATCTCGCTGACGGGTTCGGTCGGCACGGGCAAGCACGTGGCGCGCACCGCGGCAGAGACGCTCAAGCGCGTGCACTTGGAGCTGGGCGGCAAGGCGCCGGTGATCGTGTTCGACGACGTTGACATGGACAGCGCAATGGAGACGATCGCCGCGACCGGCTACTACAACGCCGGCCAGGACTGCACCGCGGCAACGCGCGTGCTGGCCGGGCCGAAGGTCTATGACGACGTAGTAGACGGCCTGGCCAAGCAAGCCCAGGGCTTGGTGATCGGAGACACGCTGGCGCCAGACACGACTCTGGGCCCGTTGAATTCTTTGCGCCAGCGCAGCCGCGTCGAGCGCTTTCTGGATAGCCGTCCAGGCCACTCTGAGGTAGTCACGGGCGGCCAGGCCCCTGAGCGTGAGGGCTTTTACCTGGAACCTACGGTGGTCGCGGGTTTGGAGCAGGGCGACGAGTTGGTGCGCGATGAGATCTTCGGCCCGGTGATAACGGTGCAGCGCTTCACCGATGAGGCGCAGGCAATCGAGTGGGCCAACGCCACTCGCTACGGCTTGGCCTCCTCGGTGTGGACGCGCGACGTGGGCCGGGCCTTGCGTGTCTCAAAGGCGCTGCGCTTCGGCTGTGTGTGGATCAACGATCACATCCCGTTGGTGTCCGAGATGCCGCATGGGGGATTCAAGGAGTCGGGCTATGGCAAGGACCTGAGCGTGTATTCCCTGGAGGACTACACGGTTGTCAAGCACGTGATGGCCTCGCTCCAGTAGGTCGATGGGCGGCGCCTAGCGGCGTCCTCGGTCGCTTGCGTACCGATTGGAGATCGATACCCCATTCGGGGCACGCAGTGGGATCTCCCATTCGGCCCGCACGCGGCGCGGATAGGTGGTCCTCGAACATAGATGAGCCTGCCCCCTCGACCTACTGGATGCCGAGTGGAGTCAGCTGCAAAAAGAGGATGCCCCGCGCGCGGGGGCGGCGCGCTTTTCTTGGGTCTTGGAGTCAGTCGAGGCGAGGTAGTGCGAGCGTCTGGTAGATCGAAACGAACTCGGTCTTGAAGATGTTGCGAGCCGAACGCAGATACAGCCGCCAAACGCGTAGGCGCTCCTTACCGGCGATTTGCTCGGCGCGCACGAGGTTTTCGTCCAGGCGCTTGATCCATTCGCTGAGTGTGTCGTAGTAGTCCTTGCCGAACTCCTCGATGTGCTCGCTCACGAAGCCCGCACGCTCCAATGCAAGCTGGACGCGCGAGAGTTGCACCGGGTCTCCGTCGGGGAACACGTAGCGCTGAGTGAAGTCACCGTGATAGCCGACGTCTGTATAGAGGTGGGCGATGCCGTGGTTGAGCAGGCGCCCGTCTGGCCCAATCAGGTTCCTCAGTTTCTGTGCATAAACGTCGATGTTGCTTTCGCCGACGTGTCCGACCATGCCGATGCTCGCGATCGCGTCGTAGCGCTCACCGTGCAGGTCGCGGTAGTCGGCCACGCGAACCTCCAGCTTGTCGCTTAGCCCGGCTTCGGCGATCCGCCGGCGCGCCAGTTCGGCCTGGGGTGGGCTCAACGTGATGCCGACGGCTTTGACGCCGTACTCGCGCGCCGCGTGGATCACGAAAGCGCCCCAGCCGCAGCCGACATCGAGCACACCCTAGCCCTCTTGAAGTTCGAGCTTTTTGCAGACGAGGTCGAGCTTTGCGAACTGCGCCTCCTCGAGCGTTTTGGCCCCACGCGAGAAGATCGCGCAGCTGTAGGTCATCGACTTGTCGAGAAACAGTTCAAAGAACTCGTTCGACACGTCGTAGTGGTGGCGTACCGCCTTGGCGTCGCGTTCCTTACTGTGGCTGCGGCCCTTCAAGCGCAGCTCGCCCTTGGGTGCGCGCGGGGGGATCGTGAGTCCGCAGGCTCTAAGCGCCGCGACAGCAAGGCGTGCGCGCGTTGCCCTGTCGATCTCGGGGCTCCTCGAAGTCGTCGATCAGCCCGATCACGCGGTCGAGGTCGTCGACCTCCAACTCGCCGGCAACATAGGCCCACCCAAGCCCCAGCTCGCCGGGAGCGCGCACGACGTGGGCGACCGCCTTGGGCGAGCGCACCGTGAAGATCGGACCTGGGTCGACGTTGCCATTAGGCGGGCTAGCGCCGTTGGTGCTCGTAGCAGGCAGTTCTGTGCCGTCCCAAAAGCGCACGGTGAAGCCACGCTTGGGCAGTGCGGTGGCCAGCTCACGGCGCGGAGTGGCTCGGTGTTAGCGAATGGCATTGGCCCTCCAGCCAGTGTTTAGCTTGGTGTTAGCGGGGTATCTCACAGGCTCCGTGGTGTCTCTCGTGTCGTCTGGGCGTGCTAGCGTCCCGTTGCGAGCACACCGATGAGCACCGATTCTATCCAGCGCCCCGCGGCCGCCCGGCAGGGTTCTGGCGATGCTGCGGTCCCGCGTCACGCCCTCGACGGCCCCGCGCTCGATGGCCCTACTGCCAGACGACGTTCAGCCGCCAGTCTTCGAAAACCTGGACCGCTTCTTGACGGGCCTGATCACCGTCGGTCCGATTCTTGCGCTTGGCTTCGTCGGCTGGCAGCTGTGGGACGGCCTGCTTCACGGCTCGGACTTGGTCGTGTTCGCGATCATGTACATCTCCACGGCGCTGGGGGTAACGGTCGGCTTTCACCGCCTCTTTACCCACCGCTCTTTGGAGCATTCCCCTTCCTTCGTTTTGTCTTCGCCGTGCTCGGCTCGGCCGCGATTGAGGGACCCCGTGATCTCTTGGGTAGCCGACCACCGCAAGCACCACGCATTCTCCGATCGCGAGGGCGATCCGCATAGCCCGCACGTGGACCATGGCAGCGGCTTGCGCGGCGCGCTGAAGGGTTTGGCCCACGCGCATGTCGGCTGGCTGTTCATCCACACAGCCCGCGGTCATCGCGAACGCTATGCCCCGGACCTGTGCGCTGATCCGGTTGTCTCGTTTGTGGACAAGACCTTCTTTGTGTGGGCGATCGGCGGCTTGGTCGCAGCATTCTGGCTCGGATATGCCATTGGCGGCACTTGGACGGCCGGTCTCACCGGCCTCTTGTGGGGTGGGGCCGTGCGTATGTTGGTGCTGCACCACGTCACCTACTCGATCAACTCTCTCTGTCACTTCTTCGGCAAACGCAGCTATGAGACCGGTGATCACTCACGCAACCTCGCCTGGCTAGCGCCGTTCTCGCTTGGTGAGGCGTGGCACAACAACCACCACGCTTTCCCCACTTCCGCTTTCCATGGCTTCTCCTGGCGCCAGTTCGACATCTCGGCCTTGGTGATCCGCGGCATGGAGTCTCTTGGGACTTGCGTGGGACGTCGTGAGGATCACGCCAGAGCGGCGCGCAACGAAGAGTTTCGCAAGCTAAGCCTGCTACGGTGCAGGGCACGGATGACAAATGTCATCCGCGAGGTTCTTGTCTTTGTTGGTGCTCTAAAGGCGCGGATGGGGCCAGTACGAATCTCCCTTCCGCACCGCGGCCACAGGGCCGCCAAAAGGAGCATCACAACATGAAGTCCGAAACTTTCGCCGACCTCGGCGTGTCCGAGGCCGTCACCCGCGAGCTTTCAAAGCGCGGCATCGAGCAGCCCTTTGCCGTCCAGAAGATGGTGATTCCGGACGTGCTCGCCGGCCGCGACGTGCTCGCCCAGTCGCCCACCGGCTCCGGCAAGACGCTGGCATTCGGCGTGCCGCTCGTCTCGCGTTTGCGTGACAGCGACCCGCGACCTTCCGCACTCGTTCTTGGCACCGACGCGCGAGCTTGCGCTGCAGATCGTCGAGGACCTGCGCCTGATCGCTCACGCCCGTGCGCTCTCGATCGCCGCCGTTTACGGCGGCGCCGGGATCGTCAAGCAGGCGCGCATCGCCGCACGCGCACACGTCCTCGTGGCCACCCCCGGGCGACTGCTGGACCTGATCGATCGCCGCGACGTGTCGCTGAAGCAGGTGCGCATCTACGTGTTTGATGAGGCCGATCGCATGCTCGACATGGGCTTCAAGCCGGTCGTCGATCGGATCGTGAAGATGTTGCTCTCGCGAGCGCCAGACGCTGCTGTTCTCGGCCACGCTGCAAGGCGAGGTGGGCAAGATCGCTGCCGCCTACACGAGCAATCCCGCCCGTCACGAGCATGCGCACTCCGAGGAGCGCAAGGGCGACGTCGAGCATCGCTTCATCACCGTCTCCCACGAGGGTAAGGTCGATCGGCTCGTCGCCGAGTTGTCCGAGCCCGAGCGCGGTTTGACGCTTGTGTTCGTCCGCACCAAGCGCGGCGCCGACCGTCTCGTCAAGCGTCTTGCGGCAAGCAGCGTGCCGGCGGTTGCGATGCACGGCGATAAGTCCCAGGCCCAGCGCGAGAAGGCGCTCGCCCGCTTCGAGTCGGGCCACGTCAACACGCTGGTCGCCACCGACGTTGCCGCACGCGGTATCGACGTCTCGGGTATCACCCACGTGATCAACTACGACATGCCCGCCACGCGCGAGGATTACGTCCACCGCGTCGGGCGCACCGCGCGAGCCGGAGCCTCCGGCGTCGGCGTCACGTTCGTATTGAACGACCAAGCACGCGAGTTCGCAGGCATGGTCGGCGCGTTGGGCTTGCAGCGTGAGCTGGAGTTGGGAGGCTTCCCGAGCGACGCCACGCGCGGTCGTGACTTCTCGCGGAGCAATCAGGGACGGCCGTCGGGACGCCCACCGCGCAACCGTAACTCGCGCCGCTCGCGCACGCGAGTCGGCTCCTAGATCACCCGCGTAGGCCGTCGCTTCTTAATTCGCCTCGGCGTACCCTTGCGGTATGGCCGATCCGCTCCCGCCCGTCCGTGAGATCCTCGCGCAGCGGGCCGGTGCGGAGATGGCGCTCAACGATGCGCATCTGAACCCGAAGCTCGGGCGGATCCTACGCACGCTCGGGTTCGACAGCGGTGGGTATCAGGCGAGGGCGCCCAGCTGATCGACGCGGAGGGTAATCGCTACCTGGACCTGCTCTCGGGCTACGGCGTGTTCGCGATCGGCCGCAACCATCCCGAGGCGATCGCTGCCGGTCAGCGCACGATGGACGCGCACACGGCAAACCTGCCTCAGCTCGGGGTGACGCTGCTTAGCGGCGTGCTGGCCGAGCAGCTACTCGCGCGTGCCCCGGACTCGGTTGCGGCGATGGTGCCGGCCAATAGCGGCACTGAGGCGGTCGAGGGCGCGATGAAGATCTCGCGTGCGGCCACCGGACGAGGGCGTGTGCTGTTCGCCGAACACGCCTTCCATGGGCTCACACTTGGGGCGCTCTCGCTCAACGGCAACGACGAGTTTCGCGATGGCTTTGGACCGCTGCTACCTGGCTGCGAGGCCATTCCCGTTTGGCGATGTCGACGCGCCTGGAGCAAGAGCTCGAACGCGGCGACGTGGCAGCGTTTGTCATCGAGCCGGTGCAAGGCAAGGGGGTCAACCTACCGCCCGACGGCTATCTGGCCGCCGCGCAGCGTCTCTGCCGCGATGCGGGCGCGTTGCTGGTATGCGACGAGGTGCAGACGGGCATCGGCCGCACAGGACGCTTTCTGGCGCTGGAACACTGGGGGCTCGAACCCGATCTGATCTGTTTGTCGAAGGCGCTCTCGGGCGGTCTGGTGCCCGTGGGCGCCGTGCTGGTCTCTCGTTCTGCCTTCGACGCCGTATTCGATGGCATGGAGCGAGCGGTGCGTCACGGCTCCACTTTCGGCGGCAACGACCTGGCCGCGGCAGCGGCGCTCGCGACCTTGCGTGTGCTCGACGACGAGGGTCTGGTGACTCGCGCTGAGCGTTTTGGGGTCGCTGCTGCTGGAGTTGACATCGCCCGCTGGTCGAGCGCTACGAGGTTGTCTCCGACGTACGCGGACTCGGCTTGATGTGGGCGATCGAGTTCGGCGCGCCCAAGGGCGGCGCGCGCCGCTCGATCTGGAATGCCGCCGAGCGTGTGTCGCCGGGCATCTTCTCGCAGCTGATCGTCGGCCCGCTGTTCCACGAGCACCGCATTCTCTGTCAGGTCGCGGGGCACCGTATGAACGTCGTCAAGGCACTGCCGGCGCTGGTGGTCGAGGAGGATGAGATCCGCCGCTTTGCCGCTGCCCTGGAGGACGTGGTGGCGTGCGCAGAGCGAGTTCCCACGAGCGTTCCTGCGCTTCTCGGCGAGTACGAGCCGACGGGCTTTCGCGGCACGCCGGTAGGGGCTTTCCGCGTTTCTCGGTGAGTATGAGTTGATTTTTTTTTTAAGTGTGAGCCGGTGAATTCCGGTGGCGCTTGGAGGGCGGGAGCTCAGTGCTTATGTACTGTTTTTGGCTCGATTCACTATTGTGACTACAATCTGTAGCTACTATCGTAAATTACATAAAAAATATATACAGACTCCCACCCCTCCGGATCGCCGCATCATCTCCTCGGATCGGCTTCATAGGCGGCAAGTCTCTAGCCTGTCCGGCCGATGCTCGTTCCTAGAGATGACATACGCAACGTCGCGATAGTGGCCCACGTGGACCACGGCAAGACCACGCTCGTGGACGCGATGCTGTGGCAATCGGGCGCGTTTCGTGCCGGTCAGGACGTGGCCGATCGGGTGATGGATTCGATGGACCTTCTGCCTAAAAGGGCATCACGATCCTCGCCAAGAACACCTCGCTGCGCTACGAGGGCGTCAAGCTCATCTTCGTCGACACCCCAGGTCACGCGGATTTCGGTGGTGAGGTGGAGCGCGGCCTGACGATGGTCGATGGGGTGCTGCTGCTTGTCGATCTCTCCGAGGGCCCGTTGCCGCAGACGCGCTTTGTGTTGCGAAAGGCACTGGAGTCGCGCCTGCCGGTGATCCTCGTCGTCAACAAGGTAGATCGTCCCGATGCGCGTGTGGCCGAGGTGATCGACGAGGTATACGAGCTGTTCCTCGACCTCGACGCCGACGAGGAGCAGATCGAGTTCCCGATCGTTTACTGCAACGCACGCGCGGGCATCGCCACACTTGAGTACGACGCTCGGGGCACCGACGCCCACCGAGGGCACGCTGGCGCCACTGCTCGACCTGCTTGTGCAGCGTTTCCGCCGCCGACCTACGAACCGGACCATCCTCTGCAGGCGCTCGTCACAAACCTCGATGCCTCCCCGTATGTAGGACGTCTTGCGATCTGTCGTGTACGCAACGGCTCCATCAAGCGTGGCCAGCAGGTGGCATGGTGCCGTGCCGATGGCTCGATCGAGCGCGCCCAGGTCTCCGAGTTGTACGTCACAGACGCCCTCGATCGCGTCGATGCGCCCGAAGCCGGCCCGGGCGAGATAGTCGCGGTGGCTGGCATCGCCGAGATCACGATCGGCGAGACGCTCGCCGATCTCCAGGACCCGCGTCCGCTGTCGGTCATCACCGTCGATGAGCCCTCGCTTTCGATCACGATCGGCATCAACACCTCCCCCCTGGCGGGTAAGGAGGGCTCCAAGCTCACCGCACGCCAGGTGCGCGAGCGTCTGGAGCGCGAGCTCGTTGGCAACGTCTCCTTGCGCGTGCTCGATACCGATCGGCCCGACGCCTGGGAGGTGCAGGGGCGCGGCGAGCTTCAATTGGCGGGCTCGTTGAGATGATGCGCCGCGAAGGCTTCGAGCTGACGGTCGGTCAGCCGCACGTGCTGATTCGCGAGATCGACGGCATCGCAACGAGCCCTTCGAGCGACTCTCGATCGACGTGCCCGAGGACTTCGTCGGCGTTGTCACGCAGATGCTCGCGCTGCGTAAGGGACGCATGGAGCACATGACCAACCACGGCACCGGCTGGGTGCGAATGGAGTACATCGTGCCTGCCCGCGGCCTGATCGGCTTCCGCACGGAGTTCCTCACCGAGACGCGCGGCACGGGCTTGATGCACCACGTGTTCGAGCGCTGGGAGCGCTGGGCCGGTGAGCTGCGCACGCGCATCACGGGTGTGCTTGTGGCCGACCGTAGCGGTAATACCGCCACGTACTCGCTGATGAGTCTGGGCGAGCGCGGCACGCTGTTCGTCGGGCCCGGCGAGGAGGTCTACGAGGGGATGATCGTCGGTGAGAACTCACACGCCGACGACTTGGACGTCAACGCGGTCAAGGAGAAGCACCTCACGAACATCCGCTCTTCCAACTCAGATATGTACGAGCGTCTGCAGCCACATCGCAAGCTCACGCTCGATCAGGCCTTGGAGTTCGTGCGCGACGACGAGTGCGTGGAGGTCACGCCTGAGACTGTGCGTCTGCGCAAGGTCTCGCTTGGCAAGACCGATCGCTTGAAGGCGGCTCGCCAGCGGCGGTGAGCGACGCGGAGCGAGACGCTCGCGGGCTCGGAACTGTTCTGAGCCGTTGCGAAGGCAAGGCGAGCATTCTTCTAGTTCCGGGTTTGGCCGGTGGCGGCGACGGATAGTGTGAAGGACGTATGACGGACGCGATTGTTGCCAGCGGCCTGCGCAAGAACTACGGGGAGATACAGGCGGTTCGCGGCATCGACATCTCGATCGAGGCCGGCGAAACGGTCGCGCTACTTGGACCTAACGGCGCCGGCAAGTCCACGACGATCGACATGATCCTCGGCTTGGCCGAGCCGGACGCAGGCACGGTGTTGTACTTGGCGGCTCGCCGAGCGCGGCGATGGACCAGGCTGGATCGGCGCGATGCTGAGACTGGGGCATTGATTCGCGATCTCTCGTGGGGGAGCTGATTGCGATGGTGGCTTCGCTATATCCCGAGCCGCTGGATGTAGGAGAGACGCCGAACTTACGGGTCTGAGCGAGATCGCCGGACAGCGCACGCAGAAGCTCTCCGGCGGGCAGCGCAACGGGTGCGCTTCGCGGTGGCGCTTGTCAGCAACCCGAAGCTGCTTGTGCTCGACGAGCCGACGGTCGCGATGGATGTCGAGGGAAGGCGCTCCTTTTGGACGACGATGCGAAGTGAGGCGGCGCGCGGCAGGACGATCCTGTTTGCCACCCACTACCTGGAGGAGGCAGACGCGTACGCCGATCGGGCGGTGCTGATGGCACACGGGCAGATAATCGCCGATGGGCCGCCGAACGAGATCAAGGCGATCGTGGGTAAGCGAACCATTCGCGCGACACTGCCGGGGGCCGACCTTGATGCACTTGCGGGTCTGCCTGGGGTAAGCGCCGCGGAGCGACGTGGCGAGGCGGTCGTGCTGGCGTGCGCGGATTCCGACGCGGCAATCCGCGCACTACTAGCGACGCAACCCGAGGCGCGCGACATCGAGATAGCGGCGGCCGGTCTCGGGAGGCGTTCTTCCAGCTGACGGGCGACGGGGGCACGGCACAGCTGGCCGGGGCGCTCTCATGAGCGCCCTTGCGTACACGCGCTATGAGTTGTTGCGCACTGTTCGCAACCGGCGGTTTTTCATCCTCTCCCTTGGCTTCCCGCTGGTTTTGTACTTCCTGATCGCGGGCCCTAACCGCAACGTGCACAACCTGGACGGCACGGGCATCCCCGCCCCGATGTATTTCATGGTTGGGATGGTCGCGTTCGGCACGATGAGCTCGATGCTCTCATGCGGCGCACGCATCGCGGCCCAGCGGGCCGTTGGCTGGAACCGCCAATTGCGCATCAGTCCACTCTCGACGCGCTCCTATTTTCGTGCGAAGGTGCTGACCGCCTATCTGATGGCGCTGTTGAGCATGGTGGTGCTGTTCGCGTCGGGGCTTTGGCTTGGTGTCAGCATGTCCGCCGGCGACTCGCTTGAGATGACCGTGCTGATCCTCGCTTGCCTGGTGCCGTTTGCTGCGCTTGGTATCGCGATCGGGCACATGCTGACTCCTGACTCGATCGGCCCAGCCATGGGTGGCGGGGTGGCGCTGTTGGCGTTCCTCGGGGGCACTTGGTTCCCGATCCCTAGCCACGGCTTCTTGCACGATGGGCCAGCTACTGCCGTCCTACTGGCTGGTGCAGGCCAGTCACATCGCGCTTGGCGGGCATCCGCTGGGCACCAAGGGATGGATCGTGATCGTCGCCTGGACTGTGGTGCTGGCCGTGGCGCGCCGCGCCTACCGTCGCGATACGGGGCGCGTGTAGGGCCTGCTTGCTCACGCGACGGGCTGTGCCTATAAGGTGCGGGCCATGAACAGATCGACTAGACGATTGAACGTCGCGCTGGCGGCCGCGTGCGCGTGCTGGTCGCGGCCGTGATTGCCGTGCCGGCCGGAGCGGCAACGGTGATTCATTTCCAGCAAGAGAGCGTGCCGGCATACGAAGTGCAGCTACACAAAGGCGAAGTGCATGCTTTGACGTTCCATCCAGGGGCGACGACGGTCATCTGCACGTCTCGATGGACAACGGCAAGCACTACACGGTTGCGTATATCTCATCTGAACAGGGCAAGCTCGTGGCCGAAGCCCAAGCCGGTCACGCACGTGTGCAGATCGCCGCCGTCCAGGTCAAAAAAACCGCGCCAGTCAAACACAAACTTCGCTACATCGCGGGCGGGATCCTGATCGTGGTGATCATTGTAGTTTTGATCGTGCTGTTGATCGGCAGGCGCAGAGCGCTCGCCGAGGAGGGACCGAGGGCCCCGGGGGAGAGCACCGCCCCCTGACTGCGGCCTTGTGACGCCATTCTCTGAGGCCGCTTGGAGCAGGCGATCGTGAGTCTCAGCCGGAGGGTGCCGCTGACTGGTCCGAGAACGAGATCGTGCTTCGGGGAGAGTGCTCGGACCGCGCCGGCTGAAGGGCTGTGCTCTCACCGGCTTGCCCCACAGGTAGCTGAGTCACATCCGAGCGTCCCGACGGCGACCACCAGCAGGACTGGGCCGGAGTCCTCGGTGAGCGCGCCGATCACGCCCGAGGTGAGTCCGCCGGCGAATGCGGCAAGCCATACCGGATCAGAAGCGACCGGCGCGAGCACACGATCGCGGCGACGGACCGCGATGAACGAGACGATCAGCGCAAATGCCGTGGCGAGCGGCATCAGATGGTTCTTCAGCTCGTCCCAAGCGGCCGAATAGCGGCGCACGATGATGTCGCGGATGTCTCCCGCGAGCGCGCGTCGAGCACGCTGCCGGTGAAGTGCCCCGAGCCATGGGCGGTGGCGAGATCGATCGCGGCCAGTGCGATCAAGCCAAGGACGGGCGCGGCCATCACGATCAGCGCGCGCTTTCGGTTGAGCGTGCCGGCAGCAGCATCACGGTGGCCGCGGCGGTTCCCGCGCTCACCGAATCACGCCGCCGACGCCTGCGCCAATGCGCGCCGAACCCTCGACGATCGCGAGCACGATGCCCGCGCCGGCCATCGTCGCCGCGGCGCCGCGGCTGCGCAGGCAGGGATACAGCGCTGCGCCACTGCTGTGAAGACGAGCACGGCGAGCCCCGACTTCAGCTCGTTGCCGATCCCGTAGAACGCGCCCCAAAAGCTGGGCTGGGCCCGAGAAGCGAGCGCATCAACAGCTGGTGCCGGCGAGTGCATCGATGGTCAAAGCGACGACCGCTACCACCGCGGGCACGAGTGGCGCTCGCGGCCACGGCATAAGCAGATCGGTGAGCGCGCCTAGTGCAAAGCGAGTTGCCACGATCAGAGCGAACTCGACCGTGCGACTCGGCTCGAGGGCAGCCGGGAGCAGTACTGCAACGGGGGTCCAGAGCATGGCGATCGCTCCGATTCGGGCTGCCCATGCGGTCCGTTTGGGACGGTCCTTGCGTTGGATCGGTAACCGGGTCGTGGCGAGCAGCAGCACCCATGCGAGCACGAGCCAGCCGAGCGCGGGCAGTCTGCGTGGATCGATCACGACCAGGCGCGCCTTCAGTCCGCGCAAGCTGGCGCCGTCGAGGGCGCCGTCCAGACGTACAGGCTTACCGCGCATGTCGGCAGGTATCGGGAGTGCAGGATGGTCGAGGGTCGTCGGGCCGATGAGATAGCGGCGATCATGCCGTGCTGGTTGGTGGTGTGGGAGGTGGTGTCTCGCTGCCACCTGTTCCTCGCGCGGGGGGGAGTCCGGCGAAGGCGCCCCGCAGCAGTTCGGGCCCGGGGAGGTCGGGTCGGTCTGTAGGACAACCAGCGGCTGCGGGCGAGCGACCTGCGCTCAGCGGCGTAGGTCACTGTGGCCGCCTGCTCCCTGGGGCAAATCTGCAACCACCAGGCTATGTGTGGTGCGCAGCTTGTCAATGCGAGAGACAAGCGTCCCAGGAGATCCGAAGGAGAGCGCGGCGATTCGCCCGGAACGATTGGCTGCAAGGGGCCAGTCGACCGTCGCGGGACTGGTTAGGGGCTTGGCGATTTCAATTTCTATGTTGCCCTTGTTTGGCAGGTTGGAGAAATACGGAGCGGCATACGCTTCCCCACCGGGGATCGATGTGGCCAGCAGCCCTGGCTTCAGTAGTTGAGGGGCGCCTCGCGCGCGTCTCAGGGCCGCTGGCCACGAAGTGATGTGCGCACTGGCGGGGAGCCCATGCTCGGCAGGCAGGTCAAGGTTCAGGGAGGACAGGCTCGGTGGATCAGCCGGGCTATAGGCCGAGTAGGAGACCCGCGCGCCCTGAGTCATGTCGAGCAGCATCTGGTCTGCGTTGTACGTACCTTGGGTGGCGCTCAAGATGCCTATCGAGAGCGTTGGGATCGAGCTCAGCTCGGCCTCAATCGCATCGTCTTCGGATTGGTCCCTATCGCGTGAGGGGCCCGGGGGAAGGAACACGACAAGCGCCGAAGGCTCGACGCTCGCCTCCGTGTGCACAGCTTGCTTCGAAGTGGCCTGACTCGGGGCTTTCAATACCGAAACGGCCGGTGCCGGTGAGGCGGCCCCGTGGATATCGTGCTGTTCGGCTGCCGCAGCTGCCGCGCAGCAGCTGGCAAGAGCCATGCACAGCGGGGCCGCAAGCAGCCCCGCGCGCATACTGCTCAGCCCTCTGTCCCCCCGCGCGTGCCGGCCGGCACTGGCTTCTCCTCGGAGGCGAACGTGGCGGACTCAGGCTTCGTCAGCCTCGCTGAGGCGCGACGCGCTGCCCTCGATGTTGATGCGCGGAAGCAATCGATCGAGGCGGGCTGGGATCGCCCAGGTGGCGTCGCCAAGGATGTGCAGCACCGCCGGCAGCAACAGGCAGCGCACGATGATCGCGTCGAGGAATACAGCGGAGGCCAAGGCCAGTCCGAACTCCTTGATGACCCTGCTTTCACCGACATGAACGACAGGAACACGCAGATCATGATCGCCGCGGCTGCCGTCACCACGCGGCCGGTCAGTGCCAGTCCTTCGCTGACCGCGCGGCGGCTGTCGCCTACGCGAGTCCACTGCTCATGGATGCGCGAGATCAGGAAGACCTGGTAGTCCATCGACAGTCCGAACACGATCGCGAAGAGCATCACGGGCACGAACGACTCGATCGGGCCGGGTTTGACGCCAGTGATCGAGTCGACCAGCCGCCCACTGGAAGACGACCACGATCACCGCCTGCGAGATCAACGATGCTCCAGCAGGTTCATGAACGCCGCTTGCAGTGGGATGACCAGCGAGCGAAACACGATCATCAAGAGCAGCGCCGAGAGCAGCACCACTACACCGATGAACAGCGGCAGCTTCTTGCCGAGCACGGCCGCGAATCAACTGCTCCGGCGGTGACGCCGCCGACGTAGACATGCATTCTGGTGCTTGCCTCTACAGGAGGAATCGTTTCGTTGCGTAGTTGCGAGACGAGTTGGGTCGTGGCATAAGCCTGGGGTGACGAGCTCGGATAGACGGAGATCGTCGCCACATCTCCGCGGGATTGAACTTGGCTGGTGCGACCGAGGCTACGCCCTTGACACTGGCCATCGCGACGCGCAGATCTTCGACCGCGGCCTTGCCCGCGGATGAAGTAGGTGTGGTGAGCAGGACACCCTGTTTTGCTGCCGGCTTAGCGGGATTACTCGCGCCAGGGACCTGTGCGACGACCTGTAGCGGTCCGTTGAACCCCTGTCCAAACCCTTCGGCAAGCAACTGATAGGCCTTGTAGGTCGTAGCTCTCTGGGTCGTTACTTGCGTCGCTGGACCCGAGTCGCAGCGCGGTCGCGGGCGCCGCTATTACCAGCAGAATGAGTGTTGCGGCAAGCGCGATCGGCCACGAATGGGCCTGCACGAATTCGCTCCAGCGCAGCCAATTCTTCCTTGACGCGCGTCTGTGGCCTCCACGCCGCGACGGCGTGCACGACGGCTGGGTCGCACCACGCGTTTGCCTGCGATCGTGAGTAGCGCCGGCAGCAGCGTCAGCGAGGCGAGCATCACCAGCAGCACGCCGATCGAGGCGGAGATCGCAACGCCGTAGAGGAAGTCGACGCCGAGCAGCATCATGCCCAGCAGCGCGATCACGACCGTGCAACCGGCGAACAGCACTGCGCGCCCGGCGGTGTCCATCGCCTGCACGACAGACTCACGCACGTCACCAAAGCTGGGCCCGGGCGTCGCGTAGGCCTCACGGAAGCGCGTCACGATGAACAGCGAGTAGTCGATTCCCACGCCCAGACCGATCATCGCTGCGAGCTCGGAGGAGAAGTTAGGCGTATCGACCACATGCGTGAACAGAGCGATCAGCCCCAGCCCGGTACCGAGCCCGAGCAGCGCCGTGATGATCGGCAGGCCCATCGCGACCAGCGACCCGAAGGTGATCAGCAGCACCACGATCGCGGCCATTAGCCCGACAGCGGTGGTGATCCCGAAGCCTTCCTGCTCGGTCTGCTCGATCGCCTGTCCGCCGAGCTCTATCTGCAGGCCCGGCGTGCGTGCCGCCTCGGCCGCTTTGACCACGCCTTCGCCCGCGCTCTTGGGCAGTTCGTTGGCCTTTTCGTTGAACACAACGGTGGCAAAGGCAATCTGCCCATTGGCGGATATGGCCTTGCCGGCCTGGCTGGCTGCGTAAGGGCTGATCACGCCTGTCACGTGCGCCAGGCGGCTTACTTCGCCAAACAGCTTGGTCATGTGGCTCTGCACGGCTGGTTCGCGCACATTGCCGTGCGCAACCTTGAAGACGATCGTGTCGCGGTCGCCTGCCTGCGTTGGGAAGCTATGCGCCAGCAGGTCCGAGGCGCGCTGCGCGTCGGAGTTGGGCAGCGTGAAGTTGTTCGAGTAGGCCGCCCCTCCACTCGACTGGGAGATGACATTGACGCCGATCAGCAGGATCACCCAGCCGATCGCGATGTACAGGCGGTGCGTCGTGGACCAGCGGGCGAACTTGAGCATCATTAGAACCTAGCGGGGAGGAGTCACCGCGGAGTTAGGGTGACAGAGGGCAGAGGGATGCTTTCGCCCAGCTTACGACGCTCGGCGTGTGAGCCCGATTATTTCATGGAAAGGGGCGCTTGGCACCACGTCCCCTCCGAGCTAGTGCCTCGTGGGTTGTGGCCGACATCAGTCCCTACGAGCGAGTGCCTCGTAGGGTTGCGGCTGGCATCAAGAATGCCAGCAGGCGCGAAAGCCGCGATCGCCTGCTGGGGATCTCTGGGTTGTTCGACGCAATCGTAAGGCCTTCAGTAGCTGTGGAGGATGTCGCCGCTGCGCGCATCACTGCCGTCGAGGGCATCGGGGAGACCGCACGCTCTCGCCGTGGACGGCCGTATTGCTTGTGATGCAGCAGGTGGCAGGAGTGGCATAGAACCAGGACGTCACTAGCGAGCTCGGCGCCGAGATGTTCGTAGGAGCGATGGTGGACCTCCAGGTTCTCGGTATGGGCCGCGTCCAGCGAACACGCGTTGCCGGCGCGCGCCAGTGCGGCTTTGCGGGTCCGGTTCCACTCGGACGATTGCAAGTAGCGCTGATACGGCATCGTCCGAAGTTCATCGAGCCGTTTCGGGTCAACCGGCCCGATGAGACGCTCAGGCCCGATGTGCTCGGCCACCTCGGTAGCGGTCGCGGCGAGCCCGGCGCTCGTCATTCTCCAGATGCTCCACTTCGGGTTCTCGAGTAGCCCTTCTCGCTTCAGGTTGGTCAGCGTCCATGACAGACGGTGATCGACCGCACACCGGTACTTCCCAATCGCGGGCTCCGGTGGGGGCGCCTCCAGCTCGCGTTGGGTGAAGCCGCCATGAGTCAGCGCCCATTCCCGAATTACTCCGCGTTGAGCCTCGCCTCCAAGGGCATGCAAGGCTTGGAGGGTTGCCGTTCGAGCCTTGTTGCTGAGCTCTCGTCGCTCGTTCGGGTTCAAGGACGTGGTCACGGCGATTTATTCGGCCGTTCGGTCGCAGATCTTGAACTTCAGGACGTTACTGGCCAATGGGACTATGGCGCGCCCGCGCGACGATGCTTTCTCACGGTGGTAGGGCTATGCTCAACGGCCAATAGCGATCGGCGAGCGAGAGTGAGGGCATTATGGCCAAGACCCCCCGTGTGGGCGAGCAGGCGCCGGACTTTGAATTGCAGGGGACCAGCGGGCCGTTCAAGCTCTCAGACCATCATGGCGAGCGGGTGGTGCTGCTGTTCTATCCGGGCGACAATACGATGGTCTGCACAAAGCAGTTCTGCTCCTATCGCGACCGCGCCGAGGATTTTGCTTCGCTCGATGCGACAGTCGTGGGCATCTCCTCTCAAGACCTCGCCTCGCACGAGCAGTTCACCACCAAGCACGGCCTCAACGTGCCGTTGCTCGCAGACGTCGACAAGTCCGTGGCGAAGTCCTACAGTGCTGTGATGCCGGGGATCGGCTCGACCGCGCGTGCGGTGATCGTGATCGACGAGCAGGGAGTGGTGCGCGATCGCCACGACCATCGGCTGGGGCTCGATTACCAAACGGTGGACGAGCTGCGCGAAGCTCTCGGGCGGCTTCCAGCTTCCGCCGGCTGAGGCCCCTTGGCTTGAGCCCTCGCCATTTGAGGCGGGGGAGTGTCATCAAAAAGGGGCTGTTCGCAAAAGCCCCCTTTTTGTGATGCGAGAGGGGATGTTTAGTACCAAAGCTTTGTAGGCATTCGCAAATCGTCTAGACGTTTTGCGAAACAAGGCTATGAAGAGCTTGCACAGCTTGCACGCACGTCAGACGCCTGAAGCTTTCACGCTTGGCTTGAGAGATCACTCACGCGCCTGAAGTCTCACGCTTGGCGTGAGGGGTTACGCACGCCAGACGTCCGAAGCCTGGGTAGAGGGCGCATGCGGCCCCTAGACGCCTGAAGCCTCGCGCTCGGCCGGACGCGCTTCGGCCGCACGACGCGCGTGTAGCTCCATCAGCTCCAGCTGCATGTTGCGCGGGCGCTCCCCTGGCCCTGGCGATTGCCTGCGCCAGACGCCGTCCGCGTGCAGTTCCCAGGAGCTCTGGTTATCGGCGAAAGCCCGTTCCAGCGTGTCCATCAGCTCGGCGCGCAGCTCAGGCGAGTCGATCGGCGCGGCGAGCTCCACACGGTGGTCGAGGTTGCGCGGCATCAGGTCGGCCGAGGCGATGTACACGGTGCGCTCTCCATCGCGCTCGAATGTGTAGACGCGCGAGTGCTCAAGCAGGCGCCCGACGACCGACACGACGCGAATGTTCTCCGAGATGCCGGGAACCCCCGGGCGCAGGCAGCAGATGCCGCGCACGTTTAGGTCCACGCGCACGCCGGCGCGTGAGGCCCGGTAGAGCGCACGGATGCAGTGGCCGTCCACCAGTGCGTTCATCTTCATCGCGATCCGCCCGGGCGAGGCGGGCGAGTGGGAGGCGATTGTTGCGTCGATCTCGGCGATAAGTCCCTCGCGCAGATGCGCGGGGGCGATCAGAACCTTGCGATTGCGCAACGGACGCCCGTAGCCGGTGAGGTTGTTGAACATGTCGGCTACGTCCGCGCCGATGTCCTCGTTGATCGTGAACAGGCCGAAGTCGGTGTACAGGCGCGCGGTAGCTGAGTGGTAGTTGCCTGTGCCGACGTGTACGTAGTTGCGTACGCCATCACCCTCCCTGCGTACGACGAGCACGCACTTGGCGTGCGTCTTTAGGGCCGGCTGTCCGTAGACGACATGCACGCCTGCCTCCTCCAGCGCCTTTGCCCAATGGATGTTCATACGCTCGTCAAAGCGTGCCGTCAGCTCGACAAGCGCGACCGCCTGCTTGCCGCGCTCAGACGCTGCGATCAGATCGGGAACGAGCGGCGAGTCGTCGCTCGTTCTATACACGGTCTGCTTAATCGCAAGCACGTTCGGATCGGCCACCGCCTGTTCGACGAAGCGCTCGACCGAGGTGGCAAAGGAGTCATAGGGATGGTGCACGAGCACATCGCCCTCGCGCATCGCGGCAAACACGTCTGGGCGCTCGCCCTCGTGGCGCAACAGGCGCGGGTGGGTGACTGGCGCATACGGCGCATTGCGCAACTCGGGCATACCCGGAAGCTTCACGATTTGCCACAACGCTCCCATGTCGAGTAGTCCCGCGACTGGATAGACCTCGTCCTCGCGCACGCCGAGCAGACCGATCAGCTCCTCGCGCAGACGAGGAGAGCAGCTGGTGCCGAGCTCGACGCGCACGATCTCGCCGAAGCGGCGCCGGCGCAGCTCGTCCTCGACGGCCTGCAGCAGGTCGGCGGCGTCGTCGGAGACCTCCAGGTCGGCGTCGCGGGTAACTCTGAAGACGTCGTAGTCGACGATCTCCATGCCCGGGAACAGAGCATCGAGGTGGTGGGCGATCACGTCCTCCAGCGGCACGAGCGTAATGCTCGCCGCGGCTGCGTTACCGCTAGGCGGCGCCGGCCGCGGCCGGGGACTGCCTCTCGGGATGTCCCGTAGTCACCTCTGCACCAGGGTTGGTCCCGGCAACGATGGTGTGGCCGGCAGAGCGCACCGCCACGAAGCGCGGCAGGATCTCGGTCGGCACCTTCACCCGCGCGAACACAGTCTCGCCGCCCGCAGGGTCGCGCACTAGCACCGCCAGGCTGAGCGACAGGTTCGAGATATAGGGGAAGGGGCGACCCGGTGCGACGGCGAGCGGTGTCAATGCCGGAAAGATCACGCGCCGGAAGTGCTGTGCCAGGTAAGCGCGTTGCTCGTCGTCAAGCTGCTCGAAGCCGACGACGCTCACGCCGTGCTCGGCCAGCGCTGGGCGCAGGTGGGCTTCGAAACAGTCGCTCAAGCGACCCCCGAGCTCCAGTACGCGCTCGCGGATTCCGCCGATCGTCTCAGAGGGTGTGCGTCCGTCCTGACTGGGGTTCTCCACGCCAGCGTCGATCTGGTCGTGCAGCCCTGCCACGCGCACCATGTAGTACTCGTCGAGATTGGTTGTATAGATCGCGCAGAACTTGACGCGCTCGAGCAGCGGAATCGACTCGTCCTCGCCCAGCTGCAGCACGCGCTCGTTGAAGTCCAGCCACGAGAGCTCGCGGTTTATGTACAGGGAGGGATCGTCCAGCCGGCGGTCGGCTTGCGGGCGCTCGTGATCGTTGGGTTGATGCTCGTTGCTCATCTCTTGGCTCAACTCTTCTATGCTCGCAGAACCTTATGGCTATGGCCCGCCAGCTTTGGTTGCTCCGTCACGCCGACGCAGAGCCCCACGGTACGCGCCCCGACGCAGAGCGGCAGTTGACCGATCGCGGCAAGGGCCAGTCCTACAGCGCTGGCGTCGCGCTGACGGCAGCTGAAGTGGAGTTCGCCGCGATCCTCGCGAGCCCGAAGGCGCGTGCACGTGAAACTGCAGAGCTGGCGCTGGAGCAGATGGGCGAGCGCGAGCGCGCGCTGCTTGAGCTGCACCCGCTGCTGGCCGGCGGCATCCGCGCACGCGAAGCGCTCGAGCTGGTGGCCGGCGTCGGCGCGGATGGTCCGGTGCTGCTCGTCGCTCATGAGCCCGATCTCTCGGGAATCGTCAGCGAACTCACCGGCGGTCGCGTCGACCTGAAGAAGGGTGGCCTCGCCGTCGTACGGCTAGGCGCCGGTGGTGCTGAGCTCGTACTCCTGATGCGCCCCGCCGAGCTTGCCTTGATCGCCGAGATCGCCTCCGCCGGCATCTAGGCCGTCGGCCTCGCGCGGGCTGTGCGGCTCTCCGTCAGCGACCGAGCTGCTCGGGGCGACGCCCTCGCGGGTGTCAATGCGTGTGAGCTGCTCGTCGATGCTCGCTTCTGCCTGCTCAGCAGGTTCCGCGTCCTCTTCTTGTTGCATGTCGTGGCGTTCGGCGGCGAAGCGATAGCCGATCCCGAAGTGAGTGTGGATGTAGCGCCACTGCGGTGATGCCTTCTCGAGCTTCTGGCGCAGCTTGCGCACGAACACGTCGACCGAGCGGTCACCACGCACCATCGCATAGCCCCACAGGCGCGAGTAGATCTCCTCGCGCTCGAGCACGCGGCCTTCGCCGCCGGCAAGCAGCTCGATCAGCTCGAACTCGCGTCGCGTCAGCTCAAGGCTGCGCCCGGCAACGAACGCCTGGAAGCGGTCGGAGCGGATCTGCACCTCGCCGGCGGACACAGGCTTTGACTCGGTCCGCGCGGTGGCGCGACGACGGCGCCTGACCAGGCCCTGGACGCGGGCGATCACCTCCTCGGGATGGCAAGGCTTAGTGATCCAGTCGTCAGCTCCAAGGCGGAGCCCGCGAACCCGCTGGGCGACGGTCGATGGTCCAGTGCAGACGACGATCCCGAGCTCGGGCAGTGTGCCGCAAAGGCGCTCCAGCCATTCCCAGGCGGGCGGTCCGAGCACGGCAAGATCGACGACCAGCGCGCTGAGGCGCATCGAGGCGATGGCGTCGGTCGGCACGGGGCTGGCAAGCACGCGATGCTCCCAGCCGAGACGGTCCATGCGCTTGCCGAGAACCTGAATGAAGCCGCTATCGCGGTCGAGCACCGCGATGCGCAACGAGGACGTGCCCCCTGCGCTCGAAGCGACCCCTTCATCCGTGGAGAGGATGCCCGTGGTCATCTAGGCGCAGTGTATAGGCGCTTTGCGCGCGAATGGCAAGAGGCGCAGACGATAGTCACAGGATCTTCACAGGCGTGTTACCGCTGTTTGCGACGGGGGACGGGCTCAGAAGGTCTTTCAAAACGATCTGCACGTATCGATACCCCCTTTGTGGGAGGGGGGATTTATTGGTACCCAACCTTTATCCGAGCCTTCGCAAAAGGGGGGTGTTGTGCAGATCGTTCAAAAAGATGAGCCCACACCCAACTTGCATGACCACAAACGCCCCAGTTCACCGGTCGTTTTGAAAAAACGTTCTCAGTTGCCGAGCGGGTTGGTCTGGTCGGAGAACTCGCGGAACAGTCCGGTAACCACGAAAGCGACCTGCTCGCCCACATCCACCGCGTTGTCGCCGATGCGCTCGAGCGCCCGTGCCACGAGGATCATGTGCATCGCCCACTCGCGCGTGTCAGCGTCGTCACCGATCTCAAGTGCGTGGCGGAAGATCTCGCGGTTGAGGCGGTTGATCTCGCGATCCTGGCGGGCGAGGTCTTCGGCGAGACCGACGTCGCGACCGGAGAAGGATGCCTTGCACTGCACGATCTCAGAGCGGGCGTACGCGCCCATCTTCAAGATCAGCTCGAGCACCTCCGGGCGCACCGGTGGCTCATAACCCGACAGGGGGATCAGCTTGGCGATGTTCACGCACTGGTCGCCCATCCGCTCGACATGCACGATCACGTGCAAGAGCGCCGCGACCAGGCGCAGGTCGCCGGCAACTGGCGCCTGTGTGGCAAGCAGCGAGAGGATGCCCTGGTGGACCTCCAGGTAGCGCCCGTCGACACGGTCGTCGTCGGCGATCACCATCTGGGCCAGCTCTACGTCTTGGTGGGCTAGCGCCTCGAGCGTGCGGTCGAGCTGCTCGGTCACGACGTCGAGTCCGCCTAGGGCACGATTCTCTAGCTCCTGCAACTGCTGCTGGAAGTGCTGGCGCCCCTGCTGGGCGCTCAGCCGCACGGTTTGTCCGGCGTTTACCTCAGCGCTCATGGTCGATCCGTCGTGTGGCTCGGGCGGCGCCGCTTGCACTCCGCCGGGCGGCTGTGAAGAGTCTGGATCACACGAAATCCTCTAACCAAACTTTCCGGTGACATATTCCTCGGTCCTCGAATCATTCGGGTTCGTGAAGATCTGCCGCGTCGGGCCGACCTCGACTAGCTCGCCGCTGAGCATGAACGCGGTGCGGTCGGCAACGCGCGCGGCCTGCTGCATGTTGTGGGTCACGATCACGATCGTGACCTTGCTCTTGAGCTGGTCGATCAGCTCCTCAATCTTCAGCGTGGCGATTGGGTCGAGCGCCGAGCAAGGCTCGTCCATCAGGATCACCTCCGGTTCCACCGCCAGCGAGCGCGCGATGCACAGACGTTGCTGCTGGCCACCGGAGAGACCGGCGCCCGCCTCTGAGAGGCGGTCCTTTACCTCCTCCCACAGGCCCGCGCCGCGCAAAGCGGTCTCGACCTTGTTGTGCAGGTCCCCACGCCCGCGCGAAGCCAGTCGCAGCCCGGCCGCGACGTTGTCGAAAACCGACATCGTGGGGAACGGGTTGGGCTTCTGAAAGACCATGCCGATCGCACGCCGCACGGCCACGACGTCGACGCTCGAGTCATAGATGTCAAAGCCGTCGAGAAGTACCTTGCCCTCGGCGCGTGCGCCCGGCACCTCCTCGTGCATGCGGTTGATGCAGCGCACCATCGTCGACTTGCCACAGCCTGAGGGGCCAATGATCGCGGTGACCTCATTGGCGTGGAAGTCGAGGTCGATGCCCTTGACCTGCGCGACATCGCCGTAGAAGGCGCGTAGCTGCTCGAGCTTTACGGCAAGCCCGTCGCCGAGGCTCGCGCGCGACTGTGCAGCGACGGACGGAGCGCTCTGCGGGCTCTTGGGAGATTGGCTTCGGCTGGGGTCGAGCATCTGTGCGTGCTGGTCCTCGAGGCTCATCGTAGTCCTCCGTGTTGGAGACGGGGGACTTGACTCATCTGCGCTCATCGTGGGCTCCCCCGGACTGATCGTGGGCTTCTCTACGCTCATGGTTGGCTCATCAGCACTCATCGAAGGCTGCTCCTACGCGCCAGTAGCCGCGCAAAGAGGTTGAGCAGGAGGATCATGACGACGAGCGTCAAGGCCGCTCCCCAAGCACGGTTTACCACTGCTGTGGTCGGAGATGTGACATCCGTGTATATCTGCATCGGTAGCGAGTTCATGAAACCGTTGAGGTTGAACCCGGTCTTCATCGTCGCCCCGGCGGTGAATAGCAGCGGCGCGGTCTCGCCGGCGGCGCGCGCGATCGCCAGCAGAATGCCGGTCAGCAAGCCTGGCAGCGCGGTCGGCAGCACGATCCTGAAGATCACCTTCCAACGCGGCGCGCCGAGCGCAAGCGCCGACTCGCGTAGCGAGCCCGGCACGAGCAGCAGCACGACCTCGGCCGCGCGCGTGACCACCGGCAGCATCAGCAGCGAAAGCGCGAAAGCACCCTTGTAGGCGGCGTAGGAAGTGCCGGTGCCCACGATCAGCGCGATGTAGATGAACAGCCCGAACATGATCGAAGGCACGCCTGTGAGCACGTCGATGAAGAAGCGCACCGTGTGCGCAAAGCGACTGGACTTGCCGTACTCGACCAGCCATACGGCCACGCCGAGGCCGAGCGGCACGGCGATCGCCGAAGCGAGCGCCACCATCTCGATCGTGCCGAGGATCGCGCTCTTGATGCCGCCGATCGAGGATGCCGCGAAGAAGGTGTTGCCGGTCGGGTCGGTCGTGAAGAATTTGATGCTCCAGGAGCCAAGCCCCTTGCTGAGCAGGTAGTACACGATCAGGACGAGCGGCACGAGCGCGACGACGGTGGCGGCCACCACGGCGCCGCGTGCGATGCGGTCTTTGCGCCGCCGGCTCGGGCTCAGCGAGAAGCGCTCGAAGGTTGGCGGGGGAGTGCTCATTGGGCGGTCTCGCGCTGGGAGCACGCCTGACGGGCACGCGAATGGCAGGCATGCCAGCGTCGGGGCAGCAGTATGCGCATGAGAATCTGACTTCTATACGTCGCTCTCATACGCCTGCTCCCGCTCCAACGGCTGGGCCGGACTGGACGAAATCGGCCGCCGTGCGCTTCGGCCTGGTCGAGCGCGACGCGCGCAATACCAGCAGGCGCGCGATCGCGTTGACTAGCAGCGTCAAGACGAACAGCACGAGGCCGGCGGCGAACAGCGCCGAGCGGTGCAGTTCCTGGGCTTCGCCGAACTCGTTGGCGATCGCCGCGGCGAGGCTGTAGCCCTGACCGAACAGGTGGCCTCCGAGCTTGGGATCGTTGCCGACGAGGATCGTCACGGCGATCGTCTCGCCGATCGCGCGGCCGAGGCCGAGCATAGCCGCGCCGGAGATGCCGCTGCGGCAGTAGGGCAGCACAGCTGTGCGGATCATCTCCCAGCGGGTGGCCCCGAGACCGAGCGCCGCCTCCTTGTGGTCGGCCGGGACGGTGCTCATCACCTCGCGCGAGAGCGAGGAGACGATCGGCAGGATCATGATCGCCAGCACCAGTCCGGTGACGAAGTAGTTGGGGATCGTCGCCAGGCCGCCGCCGACGAACGGGACGAAGGACAAACGGTCGGCGACCCATTGCTCTGCCGGCAGTAGCTTGGGGGCGAGAAAGAAGATGCCCCACAGGCCATAGACCACCGAAGGCACGGCGGCCAGCAGCTCGATCAGGATCGTCACGGGGCCGCGGATGCGCAGCGGGCACAGCTCGGTCACGTACAGCGCGGTCGCGACCGCCACCGGCACGCCGATCAGCAGCGCGATACCTGAGGTGATCAGGGTCCCGACCAGCAGCGCGAGCGCGCCGAAGTGGTTGGTGCTGACGTCCCAGTTGTTGCCGAAGGTGAAGCCGAGCACCCCGAACTTCGAGAACGCCGGGCCCGCTTCACCGACGAGCTTGACGAAGAAGTAGACGATCAGCGCGAGGATTGACGCCGCTAGGGCTGTCAGGCCCCAACGCAACGCTCGATCCGGAAGGCGTGCCAACGGCGAGCGCTCGAGAATCGAGTGCTCGCCGTTGGCTACGGATGCCGCCTCCATATGACTATCCAGCCGCCGGCCGTCGAGTCACGCGCTTGGCGTGGCTTGACTTGATCGTCGCCGTCACATCCACGATGGGCGGGACTCTATTTGGCCGGTGGCCGTGAGTCATCTCAGCCCGCGATCGGGGCTCCGTTGCACTGCAGGGCGGTGACCGCTTCCTTGGACTTGGTCAGGATCGCCGTCGGCAGGGCCGCGTAGTCGGCCTGGCTGAGGATGCTCTGGCCGGAGCCGAGACCGTATTCCAGGAACTTCACGACGCCCTTGGCGGCCGCTTCGCCACCGGGCACGCCGGCCTTGCACATGTCCTTGTAGACCACCACGAACGTCTGCGAGGTGATCGGGTAGGCCGTCGGCGCGGCCGGGTTTTTGATCTTGATGCCGAGGTTGGCCGGCACTTCGACCCCTTCGGCCGCCGCACTGGTCGAGGCGAGCGTCGGTTCGACGTAGTTGCCTGCCTTGTTCTTGACGCTGGCGTAGGTGAATTTGTGCTCCAGCGCGTAGGACTGCTCGACATAGCCGACGGAGCCGGTCGTCTGCTGCACGGCGCCGGCGACGCCGGCGTTGCCCTTGGCGCCGGTGCCCGTGGGCCACGGCACGGTCTTGCCTTCGCCGACCTTGCTCTTCCATTCCGGGCTCACCGAGGCCAGGAAGCCGGTGAAGCCGGAGGTCGTGCCGGAGGAGTCGGAGCGATGGATCACCGTGATCGGGGTGCTCGGCAGCGACACGCCCGGGTTCAGGCCGGCGATCGCCGGGTCGTTCCAGGTTTTGATCTTGCCGAGGAAGATCTCGGCGATCGTCGGGCCGTCGAGCTTGAGACCGCTCTTGACGCCCGGCAGGTTGTAGGAGACGGTGATCGCGCCCAGGAACATCGGGATCTGCTGGACGGGACCGACCTTTTCAAGCGTCGCGAATTCGGCCGGCTTCAGCGGCGGGTCGCTTGCGCCGAAGTCCACGGTCTTGCCTTCAAGGGCCGTGATGCCGGCACCCGAGCCGACTGGGTTGTAGTTGACGGTCAGACCTGAGATGCCCGAGCCCCACTGCTGATAGACCGGGGCGGCAAACGTCGAGCCGGCACCGGAGATGGTCGCGGACGAGGAGCTCGCCGAGGTGCCGGTCGAGCTCGAGCTCGATTTCCCGCACGCGGCGAGGGTGACTGCGAGCAGCGCGCAACTTGCTAGCACGCCGATCTTGTTCTTGTTCACAACGTCTCCTATGACTGGATTTTTGGACGGCGAGCAGGCGAACAGGCCCCTGCGCCGGCTCAGTTCAAGCTCAGTCTCTTCAATCGATGGGTGCCCCGTTGTGAACATCTCGTGAAAGCTCAGCGGGATGTCCCCACGGCTGCGGCTGGAAGCGATAGCCGAATCCCGGATGGGTGTGGATGAAGCGCCGGTCGGGCATCGCCTGCTCCAGCTTGCCTCTCAGCTTGCTCACGTAGACGTCTACAGAGCGGTCGCCGGCACGCAATTGTCCACCCCACACGGCCGCGTACAGATCCTCGCGCGTGACGATCGCGCCGGCCCGGCCGGCCAGGGCGCCGAGCAGCTCGAACTCGCGCACCGACAATGTCAACGCACGGCCGTTGGCGAGCACCAGACCCTCGCCGAGCCTGATCTCAAGCTCGCCTGCATACAGGGTGCTGGAGCTGTCCTGGTGCACGGCCACCGGCACCTAGGTTGGCGCCGTTGGCTCCTTCGGGAGTTGCAAAGTCGTGATCGACTCGTAAAGAACTCGTGAAGAGGATGACGCCGACGCGGTCCTATGCATACCCTTGTCGGATGCCTATCCTGCGCCACGCGGCCGATCCGACGCTTGTCACGCTCGTCGAAAACGCCGCCAGCAACATTTTGCGCTCCGGCCTGCTGTTGCGCGAGCTGCTGGCCGAGCTGCCTGAGCGCTCCGGCTTGGCCGAGGAGGTCAAGTCCTTCGAGCAGGAGGGCGACCGCATCACCCACGACATCATCCACAGGCTCAACGGCGGCGGACGGCGCTTGCGCCGGCCGTTTGACTCCGCCGACGGCTATGCGCTGGCCACGGCGCTCGACGACGTGATCGACCACACCGAGCAGACGGCGGCGCTGTTGCAGCTGTACGGGGTGGAAGCGCCGATGGAGCAGGCCGTCGAGCTGGCCGACGTACTCGTTGGCGCCGACGAGCAGATCGTCAAGGCTCTACAGCAGCTCTGCGCCGGCGGCGAGCCGGGGCCCTATCTGGTGGAGATCCATCGCCTGGAGAACGAGGGCGATCGCCTGTTGCGCGACGGCGTTGCCTCGCTATTCGCCGGTGGCGCGGCCGATCCGATGTTTGTAATTCGTTGGAAGGACATCTTCGAGTCGCTCGAGGCTGCCGTGGATTCTTGCGAGACGGTTGCCCACGTGATTGAGGGGATCATGCTCAAACGCGGCAAACGTCACTGACTCGTGTCAGCGTACGCCGACAGATAGTGCTTGTAATCGTACGCTGACATGATAGAATTGTCGGCGTACGTTGACAGATGTCTTCCGGCGCCGACAACATGAGCAAGCAAATAGATTCACTACGCGACCTCGCAACCGCCGTTCGCGCGCGTCGGCTGGATCTTGGCCTGAGCCAGGAAGAGCTGGCGGCGCGAATGGGCGTCTCGCGGCAGTGGATCGGCGCGTTTGAGGGCGGGAGGCCCAGGGCCGAGCTCGGCCTCGTGATTCGCCTGCTCCACGCGCTCGATTTGCGTTTCGAGTTGGTCGAGCGCGACAGCGATCGTCGGCCTCCTGAGCGGGGGTCAGTCGATCTCGACGCTCTGCTCGAGGAATACCGCCCGGCTGGACGCAAGCGCGGGGCATGACGGACACGCTGCTCGTGATCCTGGAGGATGCCGTCGCCGGCACGCTGTCGCGCGCTCGCAGTGGCAGGCTCAGTTTCGACTACGACCAGGAGTACCGCGCGCGTGCAAACGCCACTGCACTGTCTCTGTCGATGCCTCTCCAGGTCGGCATCGCACGGCGATCGTGTCGTGACGCCGTGGCTATGGGGATTGCTCCCGGACAACGAGGCTGTGTTGCGTCGTTGGGCCAGGCACTTCCATGTCTCGGCGTCTTCGCCCTTCTCGCTTCTGTCGACACCGGTTGGCGAGGACTGCGCCGGCGCTGTGCGCTTCGTGGCGCCGGCGGGACTGGATCGAGCTTTGGGTCTATCCGGAGAGATCACTTGGCTCAGCGACAAGCAGGTGGCCGAGCGCCTGCGGGAGCTGTGTGAGGACTCGACCGACTGGCTCGGTCGATCCTTCACCGGGCAGTTCAGTCTTGCCGGCGCTCAAGCGAAGACGGCGTTGTTCTTCAAGGACGGGCGCTGGGGCGTGCCGTCGGGTTCGACGCCCACCACCCATATGCTCAAGCCAGCGGTTGCTGGCCTTGACGATCACGACCTCAACGAGCACTTGTGCCTCGACGCAGCGCGCCGCTCCGGCCTGATCGCTGTGCGCACCGATATCGCTCGTTTCGTGGATGAGACAGCCGTTGTTGTGGCGCGCTATGACCGTGTCACAGGGGACAGGGTGCGGCGTGTGCACCAGGAGGATCTCTGTCAAGCGCTTGGGGTCCCGCCGATCCGCAAGTACCAGAACGAAGGCGGGCCGGGTGTGGCGAGCGTGGGCAAGCTGCTGCGCGAGGTGATGGCCCCCGGCATAGCCGAGGACGCCGTCTGGCGGTTCGCCGATGCGCTGATCTGGAACTGGTTGATCGCCGGCACAGATGCCCACGCCAAGAACTACTCGCTGCTATTGGCTGGCAACCAAATCCGTCTGGCGCCGCTCTACGACATCGCCTCGGCGCTGCCCTACAGAACCCATGAGCGAAAGCTTCGCTTTGCGATGAAGCTTGGGGGCGACTATCGCGTGTATCCGCAGCACAACAGGTGGCCGGCGGTTGCCCGCGACCTTGGCCTTAACCGTGAGGCGCTGATGACGCGTGTGTATGAGTTGACTGATGTGGTGTTGGACGCATTCGCCGATGCTGCCAAGGCGCGGAATGTCGTTGCGCTCAAACGCGAGTTGCCCGGCAGACTGCTCGATCTCCTAAGTGATCGTGTTCTCAGGTGCCGGAGCGTGCTCGAGGTGCCCTAGAAGGTGCTCGCCGGCGCGCTCGTCTGAATTTGCGCCCCACTGGGATCGCCGACGAAATAGATTTGGAAAGGAACGTTCGTGCCTTGTGCCGGTACTTCCGGCAGTACCGCGCGTCCCGCCGCCACGACCTTCACCCCGCGGCGTGCGACGGTGTATACGACGAGGTTCTGCTGAGCCGTTTGCGAGTGGTTGGTGACGCTGCCGGAGAGGGTCGTCTCAGCGCCGGCTTCAGCGTTCTGATGCGTGCCCGAGATGCTCAGTTGGGGAATGTCTCCTGATGCCTGCGTGCCCTCTCCGACAAGCGCGCTCGCGCTTGCGGGTATGCCGCTTGCAGTTACTTGATCGTCGACCCAGATCGTTTCCTGGCCTGCGGGAAGCAGCGAGACGGTGTTCAGCGATGGCTCGAGCCCCGAGGCATTGTTCTGGTAGAGCACGCTCCCGTGCGCGTCGCGCACCGTCACCTCGATCGGCGCGTTCTCGAGCGTGTGCGTGGAGGTATTGCGTAGCGTCACGACGACCGCGCTCTGAGAGCTCGAATGGATCACCGTGCTCTGCAATACCTTCACGCTTGGGCTCTCCTTGGTCACGGCCGCGCTCTGTGCCACAAGCACGTCGTGTTTTGCCTGATGTTGTAGTTCGGCGCTGCGTTCCTGTGTGCTCTCACAGCCGCACAGCAGTAGCGCCGTGGCGACGGCGCCAAGCCCCGCAAGCACGTATCTCACCCGAATGCCCCGCTCACGTACTCGCGCGTGCGCGCTTCGCGGGGGTTGTCGAAGATCTGTGAGCTGGGCCCGTACTCGACCAGCTCGCCGAGGTGCATAAAGGCAACGTGGTCGGCCACGCGCATCGCCTGCTGCAGGTTGTGTGTGACGATCACGATCGCCACGCTCTCGCGCAGGCCGACGATCAGCTGCTCGATCGTCGCGGTGGAGATCGGGTCGAGTGCCGAGCAGGGCTCGTCGAGCAGCAGCACCTCCGGGCCGGCGGCAAGCGCGCGGGCGATACAGAGCCGCTGCTGCTGGCCGCCGGAAAGGCGCAGCGCCGGGTGGTCGAGGTTGCCCGCCACCTCGTCGTAGAGCCCGGCACGGCGTAGAGCATCGACCACGGCCGGCATGAGATCGTCGCGCGAGCGCCGTTTGCGCCTGCGCGCACCGCGCTCGCCGTGCTCCTCGCGCAGCGCATAGGCGACGTTCTCAAAGATGCTCATCGGGAAGGGGTTGGGCTGCTGGAAGACCATCGACACACGCCGCCTGAGCGAGTTGACCTCGATCTCGCCGATCTCCTGCCCGTCGAGCGTGACGTGCCCGGCACGCGCGGCGCCGGCGGTGATCTCGGTGAGACGGTTGAGCGAGCGCAGCAGCGTTGTCTTTCCGGAGCCAGAGGCGCCGATCAGCCCGAGCACCTCGCCCTTGCGCACGGGCAGGCTGACGTCGCGCACCACCCACTTCTCGCCGTAAGCAAGCCACACGCCTTCGATGCGCATGCGCTCCTGGATGCCCACCACGCCTGGCGCGTGCTCACTGGCGTGCGTCCCGCGATGGGGGGCACTCGCAAGGGACGCGTGGTTGGGCCGCTCCACCGTGGCGGTTGTAGTGCCCGAGCCGTTGGACGGCGGGCTGACGACGGTCGGCTCGCGCTCGAGCACGATCCGCCGCACAGGCGGTGGCATCAGCGGGTCCATGGGCACCTCGTCTCGTCATTGCCGGACATCGCTCGTGGGCTTCTCGGCTTTACATGAGTGGCCACGGGATCGGTCGATGCGGGCATTGACATCAGCGGATCCACGGCAGGGCTCCCGTCATTACGCGCCAGCGGCTAGAGGCGCCGAGGCTCTGGCCAGTGCCGGCGCGACTGGAGTTGAGCCGCATCACGATCACATTCAGCGCCAGCACCATCAGCAGCAGCACGAACGCGGCGGCATAGGCCTTTTCGTGCGCGTTGCCTTCGCCGGCGGGCGAGTTGAACAGCACGTAGCTGGTGAGCGTGCCGCCGGTGCCGCGCAGCGTCGAGAGCAGCGGCGCGCCGCCGGCGCCTTCCAGACGGATCGTCGCGCCCAGCAGAATCACGACGATCGCGGTGTCGCCGACGATGCGCCCGACGCCGAGTGTGATGCCGTTGGCGATGCTGGGTCGCACAGAGGGCAGCAGCACTTTGCGGATCGTTGTCGCCTTAGTCTTGCCGAGCGCATAGGAAGCCTCGCGCACGTGCGCCGGTACCTGCAGCAGCGCCTCGCGCGTGGAGGCGACAACGAGCGGCAGCGCCAGCAGCGACATCATTGCGCCCGCGGTGAGGAAGGAGCGCCCGAAGACAGATCCGCCGGCTGAGGTCTGCGAGAGGAAGGCAAGCGCTGGGCGCGCGAACAGCGCAAGGCCAAACATTGCCAGCAGCACGCTCGGTGCGCCTGCGATCATCTCCACGCCGGACTCGACCAGCCGTGCGAGCCAGGCGGGCCGCTGATACTCACTCATCCAGACCGCCAACCCGACGCCGAGCGGTGCGGCGATCGCCATGCCCACCGCGGTCAGTATCAGCGTGCCCTCGATCGGGTCAAGAAACCCCCCGGATGTCGCCTGATCCTGCGAGGCGCTCGGGTGTTCGATTAGCAGGCTGGGGCGCAGGTAGGAAACCCCCTTCACGAGCATGAACAGCACGATCGCGGCGGCCATCGCGCACAGGCCAATCCCCACGGTCCAGCAGAGGACGTAGGCGACGCGATCGGCCAGCGGCCAGCTGCGGATCGAGTCGCGCTGCTTGGTGGCGCGGATCGAGCCGGCGGGAGGCGTGAGGACTCGGGTCGTGCCGGGCGTCGGCGCGAGGGGTGGGGATGCGCTTGCCATAAAACGCCTATGCCACGCGCGCGCGCGCGAGGCATCGCCTGTTTTGGAAGAACGCCACGCTCACGTCCTGGCCTCCTGGCAAAGCCATGCTCACGTCCTGGCCTCCTGGCAAAGCCATGCTCACGTCCTGGCCTCCTGGCAAAGCCATGCTCACGTCCTGGTCTCCTGGCAAAGTCACGCTCACGTCCTGACCCCGTAGCGCTTCATCGGCTGCTTCGCCGCCCAGCCGGCAAGCGACAGCAGCGCACAGGACACGAGCAGCACGGCCGCCATCGCGTACAGCGTATGTTCGACCGGCACGACGTTGAGATCCTCGACGTAGTGAACGATCGTCGCGGCCAGTGGCCGCACCGGCTCGAAGAAGAAGGTCGTCCCGTCGAGAGGATTGGGCGAAAAGCCGCGAGAGCCGGCGACCATTGCGAGCATGATCGCCTCGCCCAGAGCACGCGCGGTGGCGAGCACGGCCGCCGCAACGATCGCGGGGCGCACGGTGCGCAGCGACACGCGCCAGGTCGTGCGCCAGCGGTTGACCCCCAGCGCCGCCGAGCCCTCCGTCCACGAGCGCGGCACGGACTCAAGCGCCCCGGCGATGATCGCCACCATGATCGGCACGATCATGACCGTCAGGATCAAGACGGCCACACTCAGATTGGCCCCTGTCAACTGCACCACATACTCAACCGAGCGCTTGCGCTGCTGGGAGATCAGGTTGTGTTCCACCCAGGGAGCGATCGCGAGGATCCCAATCAGTCCGTAGACGACTGACGGCACTCCTGCTAGCAGACGGATCGTCGGGTCGATCGCTCGCTTGATGCGAGCCGGGGCGAGCTCGACGACGAACACGGCCGCCAGGATCGAGATGACCATGCCGAAGATCACGGCCAGTCCGGATGTCAAGATCGTCGCCCAGATCAGCGGCCAGGCTTTGAAGTGGTAGACGTAGTTGGCGGGATCGCGGGGCCCGTTGATCATCGCCTCAAACTGCGTATCGACGTCGCCGCCGCTACCGAACCACGCCAGCCCGTTGTGTGAGAACGAAGGCCAGGCTTTCGAGAAGACGGTGATCGCAATGCCGACGATCACCACGAGCACACCGACTGCGAGCGTGCGCAACAAAAGCTCGGTGCGTCGCTCGGCGGAGGCCGCTCCGCCGCCAAGGAGATGCCCGAACGTGCGGCCACTGAGAAGACCTTTCAACATGCCGCCGCCGAGGAGATGCCCGAACGCGCCGCCGGGCCGCCTTTAGGGCGACCCGGTCGGGCGAGGGGTGTTAGTGGACCGCGATCCACTCGGAGTTGATGATCTTGCGGGCCGTAGCGTTTTTCGAGCTGACGATCCATTCGATGAACTTCTTGGCGGGTCCTTTGGGAGCGCCCTTGGTCACCATCCAGAAGTTACGAACGCCCTGGTACTGGCCGGACTTGGCGTTCTGCAGTGTGCAGGGGATCCCCTGGTAGCCGACAGGGTTGACGCCGCTGGTGAAGGCAAACGACACAAAGCCGATCGCGTCTTCGTCGGTTTTGACCTTGTTCTGCACGAGGCCGTTGCTTTCCTCGGCCTCGGCGCTGGGGGAGATCTTCAGCGATTCGCCAAGGAAGATGTCCTGGAAGGCGGCCTGCGTACCGGAGGAGGCGATGCGGTCGACGAGGTCGATCGGACCTGAAATCTTGGCCCCGGGCACTTCGCTCCATTCGCGCACGTCGCCGGTGAAGATCGCCTGCACCGTTTGCTGGTTGAGGTTCGCGATCGGGTTCTTGGGATTGGTGATCATGCACACGCCGTCGCGCGCGATCTTCGTGAACACGAGCCCTTTGGGGTCGCCTTCTTCGGGGTTGCGCGACACGTCGCCGATGTCGACGCGCCCAGCGGCCACGTCGGAGACGCCGACGTCGGAGGTGCCCTGGTTGATTTTCGGGGTAGGTTGTTTGGTCGCTTTGTGGTAAGCGGCGGCAAGCTGAGTCATCAGCGGGAAGACAGAGGTCGAGCCGTCGATCAGCAGGGCACGCGCCCCAGCGACAGCCGGAACAGCCAGCGCGAGCACGGCGATCAGCGATACGGTCAGGGTGCGGGTGGGTCGTCGCACGTGGGGGACTCCTTTTGCTGGGTGGATGCGGCAAGTGCGGACGCCCGCGGACATACCGAGCCCGAGGGACGTCAGCGCAGTGTCAAGGGCCGCTTCCATCCCAACGTGAACAGGACGTTTTCAAGTTGAGAAGAATTGGTGAACATCGCTGGGAGCGGTGTGTGCGACCGCGCGAGTTCTCAGCTCGTTCACAAGTCTGCCCTTCCGGACAGTCAGCCTTGCGCGGTGCTTCGTGCGTCGTGCGTCTCGATAGCCGTGCTGCTGCTGTGCGCGGCCACGGCCCAAGCCGAAATCTCGCCTGTCGCGCCGATCGACGGGCCATCCGCTGAAATCGTCGAACTGGGCGGCGCGGCGATGGCCGCCGACGGCACGGGGGGAATCGTCTATCGCAAGCGCGTGGAAGGCCGCGCCCACATCTTCGCCTCGCAATACGTAGGAGACAAATGGGAAGCGCCGCAGCGCGTGGACGTGGGGGAGAAGTTCGAATCCTCCTTCCCGGCGATCGCGGCCGGTGAAGGCGGACGGCTGGTGGTGGTGTGGGCCAACCACTACTCCTCGACAACCGACGGATTGTTCTCGGCCACGATGGATCCCGGCTCGGCCGGCTTTCAGCCTCCCGTCCCGGTGGACCTGAACATCGGTCAGGCGACCGGCACCTATCCGTCGGTAGCGATGGACCTCTCCGGCGACGCCTACGTCTCCTACCGCGTGATCACGGCCGTCAGCGGCCCGTCGACGCCCAACATCCCGCCTGGCTACGTGCAGGGCGAAATCCGCATGGCCCACTACAACGGCCAGTATTGGTCGACCTTCGGGGAACCACTCAACCGCGACGTGAATCAGCCGGTGCTCCAGCCGACAGCGCTGAACTCCCCCCAGGTCGCGATCGATGTCAGTGGCGAAGGACTGCTTGCCTGGCAGGAGCCCGACGACAATTTCATCAACCGTATCTATGCGCGGCGTATCTTCGGGCTGGTGCCGGGCAACCTGCTCGACGTCAGTCCGAGCACCTATAACGGGCACCCGCTCAACGGTGCCGCCGCCGAGCTCTCACTCGACTTCGCCGGCTTCGGTGAGGGCGCGATCGCATGGCGCCAGGAACCGTCGTCAGGCTCGGGCTTTAGCCACCCGCGCGTGTTCGTCAGCGAGGTTCCCTCCTCGTTCTCGCCGAAGGGCGCTGCTTTCGGTCCCGCCAAGCCTGTCGAAGGTCCCCCCGGTGGCGAAGGGCCCGCGGAAGCGCTTGGGCCGCTGAGCATGGCCGTCGACGCCGAAGGCGGCTTCGACGTCGGCTACTGCGCAGGCGATCAGAGCTTCGACGGCAACGGCTCGGAGACGACGGTCGGCACACCGATCAGGCTCGACACCGGCTCGGAAGTACCCGGCAACCCGGTGCTAACCCGCGCCGACGACGGCGCGCTGGCGGCCGCCTGGAAGGTGCAGATCCACGGCGCAGGCGCGGTCGCCGTGCTCGAACGTCGTGCCGACGGCACTCCCAACCGCGCGATCGTAGCCGCCCCCCATGGCGGCGCGGTGGGGCAGCTCGCGATGGGCGGCTCGCATCGCGGTGACGCGATATTCGGCTTTCTGCAGGGTAGCGGCGCGAACGCGCAGATCGCCGCGGTTGTCGTACGAGCACCCCCGGGCTCGTTCGTTGCCGACACGCCCAATGGCTGGGTCAAAGCGAAGCGGATCCCGTTGCAGTGGGAAGTGCCGCTGGCGGGTGCCGGCAAGATCACCTACTCGATTTTGGTAGACGACCGCGAAGCCGTGGAAGGCGTCACCGGTAACGAATACCTGCTGAACTCCGAACAGGTCGGCAACGGTGTGCACTCGATCCAGATCGAGGCGACCGACGCGCTCGGCCAGGTCGTCGACAGTGCCCCTGCCACTCTAAAGGTGGCCCGCACAGGTCCGAGCGTGAGCATGAGAGCGCGCGGCGCGCGCGTCACTGTGCGCCTCTCCGACCGGCCGAAGGGGGAAAGTCCCGGAGTCAAGAAGAGCTCGGTGAAGGTGGGCTTCGGAGACGGTGTATCGGCGCACGGGTCCACTACGCTCGAGCACATATATCCGCGTGCGGGGACCTACACGATTGTTGTCTCTGCCTCTGACAAGGCCGGCAACAAGACGACTATTCGCAGGCGAGTAAAAATCTCATGAGGGCGTTCTCGGCGACTACGCAGTCTCGCTCGCTACGGTCTCTGGCTTCTGTCTATGCCACATTGACGCTGGCGTGTGGCCTCATGTTCTTGCTTGCGTCTCCGGCGCGTGCAATTTACGGTCCTGTCTCGGGCGGGCTCGGCGCGGAACTCGTCTCGGTGGACAACGCCTCTGACGAACAGGGGAACGCACCGACGAGCGACGCGGACATCTCGGCGAACGAGCGCTACGTCGTCTTTCAGACGAGATCGACCAACTTCTTTGAAAACGACGGTGGCGTGGTGGGGCCGCACGGTGTCGAACCCGACATAGAACCACCCGGCACGTTGCGCGAAGGCGGCATCTTCCGTTACGACCGTACCACCGGCGAAATTCAGCTGGTCGCCGACGGAACCGAGGTAGATACCCAGGGTCCGGAAAAGGGCAAGGAGGTGTTCCAGGGAGCACGGAGCCCATCGGTCAGCGCAGATGGGCGCTATGTCGTTTTCTCAAGCGCCGAGCATCTGGTTCCGCAGGCACCTGTTGGACGGATCCAGGTGTACGTACGCGACATGGACGTACCACTCACTCCCGATCGTGCCGACTCGGGTGCCTATACGCTCGTATCGGCCAAGAGCGGGAGCGAAGAACCGGCCGCCTACGCTCCGCGCATTCCGGCGCTCCCCGGCGCCGAACCAGGGGCCGAAGTGTGGCCCAACACTTCGATCAGTGCCGGCGGGCGCTACGTCGTGTTCCGTACGACCGAACTCGAATCCAACCTGCCGGACAGCATATCGGTCGACACACCGCCCGAACAGCTCTTCGTCCGCGACCTGCAGAGCAAGACGACCACCTTGATCAGTCGCACGATGGCTGGACAGGAACCCGCGTCGAAGTGTGGCGCGGGCGGTAACAAGCTGGGGGGAGAACCGGCGTGCGGTGCGATCGGTCCGGCAACCATCAGCGGTGATGGCTCGACCGTCGCGTGGGTCTCGACCAATGCCCCGACGCAGACCGCTTTCCTACCGGGCGAGTCGGAAAACATCAGCGAGCCCTATTACCTGTGGCAACGCTGGCAGGAAACCGAAGCCAGGACACGACGAATCACCGGCATCGCCGACCCCGAAGACCCAGAATGCCACGCGGGCGAAGGCGTGACACTCAGTCAAACGGCCGAAGGGCCATGCTACGGGCCGTTGGGCGAGCCGGAGTCGGAGCTTGCCAGCATTGCGTTGACGGCGCCTGGCCTGAGCGAAGACGGCTACACGGTTGCATTTCTGGCGGGCGCCGCAATACGCCCGAACATCACGAAGTCCTCCGGGCTCGACCTCTTTCTCACGAGCATGGCTCCCGGCGTCACACGCAAGGCCGGCACGCGTGAGTTGACGCTGGCGGTCCGGTCGGGCAACGTCGGCTCGACTCCCTCGATCGAATCGCTCGCGCTTTCTCCTGACGGCTCGACGATCGCCTTCACGTCGCTGCGCGACTATTTCGTCCTGCCCGAACCGCGACTGGTGGGCAGCTTCAGCTCGTTCCCCAAGACGAGCGAACTGTATGTAGTCCATCTCGCCGAAGACGCGCTCGAACGAGCAGTGGTCAGCTACGAAGCCGGCGAACCTGAAGGCTCCACTCTAGTCAACCCCACGCTTACGCAGAATGGTTCGACCGTTGCGTTCGCCTCCTCCTCTCCGAATCTCACCTTCGGTGATGCGAACCAGGTTTCCGATGCGTTCACCGCGACGCTGCAGGCGCCTACCGGCACGGCCGCGCCATCGGCGGAAGTCAACGCTCCCCAGGTAGGTTTCTCGCTGATCGGCACAAACTCTCCCGAACTCGGTGTCGGCGTCAAGCGGGCCGCTGACGGTGCTCTGATCCTGCTCGTCGAGACACCCGGTGCAGGCGCGCTAAGCGCAGAGGCGCAGGGTATGATCGCGACGAAGGTCGGCAAGAAGACGCGCAAGAAGAAGGTAGTACTGGCACGCGCCTCGGGTGCGACGCACGCGGAGGGTACCGCCACGCTCGTTCTGCGCTTGGCGTCCAAGTACGCGAAGGATCTCAAGAGTGCCGGCAAGCTCAAGGTCGCGATCACGGTCGACTACAGCCCGCCCGCTCCAGCTGAAGCACTCTCGGCAGAAGCCGACTCGACGTTCCTCGCGCTGGGCACGAAGAAAGCGGCGAAAGGGTCCTCGAAGACGAACCGCAAGGCGACAGAACGGTAAGCCTGTGCTCTCATTCCCAAGTCGGAGGTCGCCTTGTTACACGGCACGCATGAGCATCTAGTTACCGACTTGTTACCGCCGAGATACTAACTCGTGAAATATTTCCCATGGGCACTGACGGACATGTTTCACTGCTGTGACCAGGATGTGTCGCTTCTGTAAACAGGGATTGCGCTCGACCGTGTGCGCTGTGAGACTCGGACTCGTTCATCCGCTCTATCTCCAGTTCATCGGTCCCATATCCGTGAACGAACCTCGACTCTCTCGAAAGGACACTTCACGCTCATGCGCGTAAGCCTCCCCATGACCGCTGAGGGCGGTCGCATCCGCGTTGCCGTGGCGGCACTATGCGCGGTGGCGGCATTGATGCTGCTCGCCGTCTCGCTGCCCACGCCGGCGCAAGCCGAATTCACGATTGCCAAGTGCGACGGGGCTCCCGTCGCCGGCCAGGGCTCTTCGGCGCAGAAGGAAGCCCAGCAGGAATTCTGGTCGACCACGCTGTGGCACGGCTCGGACGGCTGCGGCAGCTCCGCGCCGACCGTGACCTACGCACCCGAAGGCAGCGGCTGTGGCATCGCCTCGATCGGAGGCGAAGCGAGCTCGGCCGAATGCTTTGACTTCAAGATCAGCGAAACAGGCCCGGGCAAGCGGGCTGAATCGACCCGCTTCGGCGGGAGTGATGCACCGCTGACGGTCACGCAACAGGTCAACGCGGATGCGGCGGGAGGAGAACATCCAGGTGTAATCCACCAGATCCCGGTGGCGGCGTTTGCCACTGCGATCATCGTCCACTTCCCCGAAGGCTGCAAGCTGAAGGAACCGGGAACAGGGCCTGCCGCCAACGGCGCCGGAAGCCTCAACGAAGACATGAGCACTGGTGGCCCCAATGACCCGGTCGGCGGGTCGACCGGCGACAGCAACGCGGAAGAAACATTGCGCGTGCACGTCACCGATGCCGAGATGGAGAAGATCTGGGACGGCACAAAACAGACCTGGGAAGACATCGTGCCCATCACAGACATGGAAACAGACGCGAAATCGGCCAAACCGACGACACCTGAAGAATGCGGAAAACTGCCGGTCATGCGCATCGTGCGCTTTGACGGCTCCGGTACGACTTACAACTTCAAGGCGTTCCTGAGCCTGCTTCCAGGTGCACCGACCGGACTGTGGACCGAAGCACCTGTCGCCGGCGACAATCACAACTGGCCCGAAACCTTCAACGGCGAAAAGAAACAGCCGAGCGAGGTCAATGGAAGCACGAAGGTGTGCGAATCGGCGAACGACATCTGTACAGCGCTTGAAAAAGGCGGTGGGCCGCTTGCTGAAGCTGTCGCGGCTACCAACGGATCGATCGGCTATGCCGACCTGGCTACGTCGCGTAAGCACGGCTTCTACATGGAAAAGAAAAAAGACGACCACACCTACTGGGTCCCGATGCAAACGGTCAGCCCGGAAAAAGGAAATGAAGTCGGTACTACCTACGTGGAACCGGCCGAAGTCTCGACGTCGAATCTGAGCGCCTCGCCTGAAGGGGCGAACTGCACCGACGCCGACTATCGGGGTTACCCGACCGAAGGCGCGGATCCGACCCTCGGCGACTGGGAAAAGTCAATTGCCACGGGTTCGACGGCGACGGCAATCGCGAATGAACCGACACATGCGTATCCAGTGTGCGGTCTGACGTATGACTTCGCCTGGGACGACTACGCAAAGGTGTACGGCGAAGCCGGAGAAGAACAGGCAAAGGCAAGGACGGTAAAGGACTACTTCGAAGCTATGGAGTCCGACCACGGTCAGTACCAGCTGGCACTGCACGACTACGGAACGCTGCCGGTCAGCATCATCGACATCGCGCGTATCGGTGTCGAAGCGATCGGTTGGAAAAAGGAAGCGGGCTCTGGCGGCAGCAAAGAACCAGAAAAAAAAGCCAGCCCGATAACGCCGCCCCCATCCGTGCCCCCATCCATTGTCCCTCCGGCAATCCCAAGCAACGCCTTCTCGATTGCAAGTGCGAAGGTCAAGGGCAAGAACATCGTCCTGTCGCTCGTGCTTCCGGACGCAGGCAGCGTGCAGGTCAAGGCGACCGGCGGTGGCGTGACGGTTGGAAGCGAGAGCGCCAATGTCTCCGGTGGTAAAGGGACGGTGACGCTTGCCATCTCGAAATCGGCGTTGAGCAAGCTCGCCAAAGCCAAGGGGCACAAGCTCAGTGTGAAGATAACGGTGACGTTCACCCCGACCGGCGGCACGGCGGCGACTCAGACCAAGACGCTGACCGTCACGCAGGCAGCGGTAACACCGCCTAAGAAAAAAGCAAGCAAAAAAGGCAAGAAGAAATAAGACAAGCGGGCAGTTAGCCCAAACCCTCGGGCCCTCGGCGGCGTCCGGCATCTCATCGGTGCCGGGCGTCGCCTTTGGTCTGAGCGGCGGTTGAGCGCCCCTGAGGGAGACATGACAGACGACGAAGACACAATTCCGCCCCCCTCTTCGCAGGGCAACGGCCGTCCCCCGGCACCGATCCGTCCGCCCAAGGGCGGGCAGGTACGCTCGGGCCTGGCACACAAGCGCAACCCTGCGCTGGTCGCGCTCGGTGACTTCGGCACTGGTGCACGGCGCGTCATCTTCCGCGACAAGATCGCGCTGTTCCTGGTCGTCGCTTCAGCTGGCCTGCTGATCACGTTCTTCTCGCTGCTCGGAGCGATCGGGCCCAACACTCACGGCTCGGAATTGCCGATCAGCAGGGTGCTCGAGCTGGCTGTGCACAAGCAGATCGCGACTGCGACGTTGTACGACCATGACAATCGCGTCGAGGTAACGCTCAAGCAGTCGGCGAGCAACCCGGGTGGTGCGAGCAACAAAACGGCCACGAGTGGGGCGACTACGGCCACGAGCGGGGCGAGCACAGGGACTACGACCACGGACGCCGCTACGACCACGGGTACCGCGACGACGACCGGCACAGCAATCCCGGCCCCGCTTGAATACTGGGCTGCCTATCCGGCCTCAGGTGTGCAGACCCAGCAGCTGCTTCAGAGCCTGGCTGCGGCTGGCACGGTTGTGACGGTCGACCAGCAGCCGGGAAAGGCACAGCGTGCGATCCTCGTGCAGTTCCTGATACCGATCGTGCTGCTCGTGTGCCTGTTTGCCCTGTTCATGCGCTTCGGTGCCGACGGTGGCGCCGGTGGGATCGCCGGTTTCTCCAAGTTCACGGGCAAGGGCAAGCGCAAGGGAAAGGGCACGCTGCACCAGATCACGTTCTCTGACGTGGCAGGCGCGGGCGAGGCGGTTGCCGAGTTGCGTGAGATTCGCGACTACCTGGCCGACCCCTCCAAGTACCTCGCGGTGGGCGCCGCGGCCCCCAAGGGAGTGCTGCTTGTGGGCCCCCCCGGAACGGGAAAGACGCTGCTAGCTAAGGCTGTCGCTGGCGAGGCCGACGCTGCCTTCTTCTCGCTGTCGGGCTCTGATTTCGTCGAGTCGCTCGTCGGCGTCGGCGCCGCGCGCGTGCGTGACCTGTTCGCCAAGGCACGCAAGACAGCCCCGGCGATCATCTTCATCGACGAGTTCGACGCCGCGGGACGCAAGCGCGGCGCCGGTATCGGGCAGGGCAACGACGAGCGCGAGCAGACGCTCAACGCGCTACTGGTGGAGATGGACGGCTTTGGCGGCGACGGTGGCCTGGTTGTGATGGGCGCCACTAACCGCCCGGACATTCTCGACCCGGCGCTGCTGCGCCCGGGACGCTTCGACCGTCAGGTCACGATCGACGTGCCCGACGTGCACGGGCGCCTGGAGATTCTGCGTCTGCACGGCAACAAGCGACCGATGGGCCACGACGTGTCGCTTGAGGAGATCGCGCGCTTGACGCCGGGCTTCAGTGGCGCCGAGCTCGCCAACGTGATCAACGAGGCGGCACTGTTGAGCGTGCGCGATTCACACGAGCTGATCGATCAGGCGACGCTCGAGGAGGCGATCGACCGGGTCGTCGCTGGTCCAGCCAAGAAGCACATCCTCACCGAGCAGGAGCGCTGGCTGATCTCGATCCACGAGGCATCCCATGCAGTCGTCGCCGAGGCGCTTGGCCAAGCCTCAGTCAGTCGCAAGGTCTCGATCGTCGCGCGTGGGCGCACGCTCGGCACGGCCGCGCACATGCTGACCGACCGTGATCAGCTGATCCAGACCGAACCCGACCTGCAGGCGCAGTTGACTGTGATCGTGTCTGGTACCGCCGGCGAGCGGATCGCCTTCGGCCATCTGTCATCCGGCGTCAGCGACGACCTGCACGCCGCCACGAGCCTCGCGCGGACGATGGTCACCTCCTTCGGCATGTCCGACGCGCTTGGGCCGGTGACGATCGGCGAGAAGGGCGGCGAGGTGTTCCTTGGCGCCTCGCTGCAGGACCTCGGTTCCGTTGGCCCTTCGACGCTCGACACGATCGACCGCGAAGTCGAGCGCTTCGTCGGCGACGCCGAGGCGAAGGCGGCCGTGATCCTCGATCGCAACTGGCAGGCGGTCGAGGAGACCGCGCACGCGCTGATCGAGCACGAGACGCTGTCGGGCGTCGCGCTTGACGCGGTGCTCTCGACAGTCCATGAGACCGATCTGAACGAGTTGCGCGATGTCACCGGAGGGGCCTCGCACAAGGACCCGGGGCACGGACCTTGATCTCGCGGGCGACCGGGACTCTGCTGGCTGGGGTCGCCGTCGTCGCGGCGCTCGTCTCGGCCGCTCCGGGAGTAGCTCGCGGCGAAGCGACGTGGCGATTGGAACAGCCGCCGCCGCCTGCCGGTGCCGCCTTCAAGGTTCCGCTGGGCGTCCCCGACGATATGGAGTTCTATGCACCCAATGAGGGGCTGTTGAGCGTCGAGGGTAACGCTGTCGTGCCGACCGGGCTGCTCTTCTGGAACGGGCGCAGCTGGCACCAACTCTCAACGGTGTGTGGTGGTTCTGGGGAAGTCTCACGAATTGCGTGGGCAAGCGCAGACGAGTTCTGGGTAATTACCGAACCGAGTGAGCCGCGCGTCGGATCGGGACTCAGTTTGTGCCACTTCGAGGACGGGGTAGTCGTGGGCTCGTACTCCACTCCCTACCAGTCGCCCGAACCCTTCCGTCCAATGGATGCCGCTGCCTGTTCTGGGCCCGATGACTGCTGGTTCGCCGGTATTGGCAGCGAGGATCCCTCCGGTCAGCACATCGGCGCCTTTCATCTGCACTGGGACGGCACAAACTTGATCAGCTCCTACCAGCCGCAGGGTCGTGGTGTCAGTGCGCTTGCTTACTTTGACGGGGCGTTCTATGAGAGCGCACTTGTTGGCACACAGGAGGGAGACAGGACAGACCCAGTTGCGCTTGCCACGCCCGAGCCCAATGGTCCGGTCCTGATTCACAAGCTCGTGGGCGAAACGTTCCTTGATACAGGGTTCCTTCCGTTCCCATACCCTGGCGTGCCCAGTGAAGGGACTGAGCTGCTAGCGGCCAAAGCCGACGGATCCAACCTATGGTTCTCGGGCGGTGGAGCCGCATCCGGCCCAAATGCGCCCAAGGAAGGCTCGGTCCACGCTCCGCCGGTCGCAATTCGCTACACAGGCTCGTATTTCAACCAGGTGCCGCTCGAAATCTCACTATTCGGCGACGAAGGACGTTTTGTCGACATCGCGCCGGTGCCAGAAAGCGAAGATGCCTGGGTTGCCGACCAAATGCTCTCCGAACGTGGCAGCGCCACCGACTATGCGAAGGTCGCGTTGATCGGAGCCAATGGAAGCGCGACCCAACAGACGCTGCCGGCGTCGGGCGCCGGACGAGGCAGTGCGCAGCTCGTCGCGGCCACCGGGCCCGAAGAAGCGTGGCTGGCCACTTCGGCGGGGTGGCTCTTCCACTTCACGAACGGAACCGTCCTCCCAGAAGACAGCGATCCCAGCTGGTCCGGCACGATCACTGTGCGCCCCAACGAGTCGATCGAACAGTTCGTCGCGGACACACCGCCGCCGGACGACTCGCAATTGTTCGCGCCGCCGCCGGTGGCAATTGAAACGCATGGGACTGCCGAACCACTCCCTGAGGTGATCCCGGCGCTGCTCAAGGACGTCAAAGTCTCGCGCCATGGATTGACCGTCACGATCGGCTTCGATCTGACGCGTCTCGCCGACGTGCGGCTGGTGGCCAAACTGCACGGCAAGGTCGTAGCGCGCACGCCCGACGAGCGCTTGCAGGCGGGTCGGCATTCGCTGTCTTTGCGGCTGCAACGCAAGCGGTGGCCGAGTGGCCTCAGCTTTGTGACCAAGGAGCTGACAAAGCCAAAGCCCGTGCCCGCGACCGGCTCCGAAGGCTCGGTCGGAACGGGCCCCAATGCGGTCAGCACGAGCGTGCATCGCCGTGGATGACACCCAGCTCCGAGCGCCGCGGCTGGGTAGCCGGCGCCTCGTGTCAGCGCTGCTGGCCGCTATTTCGCTTACGGCTCTAGGTGTATCGCAGATCGCCGGTCACGGGGCGCGCGCGGCCGCCTCCAGCGAGGTTGCCCCCACGCCGCAGCCGGCGCTCGGCACTGCCGACGCAAGCACCGTGCTGATGGGCGCCGCAACCTCCGGCACACCGGGTGAAGCGTGGGCCTATCGGTTGCTGCCACTCGATGTGCCTCCTCCCAGGGGCCCCGAAGCTGCGGCGTTCGCGCCCGCCGCCAAGACAAGCCCGCAGGGCCAACTCGTTTTCGAGCGTGCAACCGACGCCGCCCCCGATTGGTCAATCGCGGAAACACCGCTGAACGAAGCGGGGCAGTCATACCGTGGCATGGAACCGAACCGCCTCTCGGCGCGGATCGCGCCGCACGGAGGCGGGCTGCTCGTCGGCAATGACTCGACCCGTCCCAGCGGCAAGCAGACGGTCGTACTCGAGCGCGACCCCGGCGGGCGCTTTCACGTTCTGTCCGAACCGCCTGCCGGTGTACTGCTGAGCGCCGGCGAACCCGACGAACCGGGCGAAAGCAGCGACACGAACACTGAGGCACTCGCCGAAAAGGAAGGCTCTGGCGCGGTCGCCGACGCGGCGGTTGAAAACGAAGGTCACACCGAAGCCTATTTCGGAGCACTGGGGCGCACGCGCGACCTGGGCGTCGCGCGCTGGAATGGGGAAAAGTGGACGCGCGAGCCGGTTGAGCTGCCCGCTGGTTACACGGGCAGCTTCACAATCGTGGCGATCGCCGGCACCTCGCCCAAGAACCTGTGGCTGCTGGGAGAGGCCGAAGCCGCCAGCGACCTGGGGATCTTGCTTTTTGAGCGTAAGGAAGTCAAGGCCGGCGAATTTCGCTGGGAAGCAGCATCGCTCGGTTCATCGCTGTTCGCGGCTGCGGAAACGTCTGCGCGCGGTATCTCGAAGCTCGGCCCGCTGACCGGTCAGGCACAGCCGTTGACTGTTACCGAAAAAGGCGTGTGGGTCGACGGCAATATGCAGACGGTCAATGGCGGCCCGGACGGATACGACTTCACGCTCTACTACGACATCCCCGAAGCTAAGGTCACAGGCAGCTGGTGCGACGCGCGCGATGGCTCCGATGTCGCGATCTGCGAACATCCGTTTGGCGCGCGTTTCGGGCGGATTGCCGGCTACCGCAGCTTCGCCTTCGAAGGCCCCGGCTACGGCATGCGGATCGTCACCAATCCACTGGTGCCTGGTGGAGGCGATACGACGAACATGGGCAGCTACCTGAGCTTCGAAAGCGCGACCTTTACGCGGATGCCGGGGGCTGGAGCCGACAATGCGCCCGGGGGCGCCTTCTATGCCCCCACCGACGGATGGCTCGAAGGCCCGGTGCAGGTGACAACCACGCAGCAGCCTGCGCGGATGGTGGGCTGGCCGGTCGCCGCGCGCGCGCCGTTCACCGCTGTGGCCTCTGCGCCTGGAAGTCCAGCAGGCGACTTCGGCGCCCAGGCGCTGGCCGTGGGCGCAGACGGCGTCGTGGCGCGCTACACGCCCGGGCACGGCTGGGAACGAGAGTTCCTGCAAACGAGCAGTGGCGCGGTCAGCTCGCCGACGCTGCGCGCGGTCGCCTGGCCAGAACCGAGCCGCGCGTTTGCCGTCGGAGACCTCGGCGCGATGTGGATTTGGCGCGCAGAAACCGGGTTGTGGGAGAAGGACCCGGCGGCGCCGCTCGACGGCTTCCAGGGAAACCTCGACGGGATCGCGTTCGATCCGAGGGACCCGGGTATCGGTTACGCCGTCGGTCAGAGTGGCGCGTTGCTCTCCTATGGCAAGAGTTGGACGCAGGAAGAAAGCCTGCCGAGTGGCTTTGCGGAAACCAACTTCAGCTCGGTCACGTTTGCCGGCTCCGAGGCGATGGTCACAGCCGAACATGACTTGCTCGTCAACAAGGGCTCTGGTTGGGAAGTCGAACCGGAAGTCCACGAGCTGCTGGCGAGTCTGCCGAGCGTACCGTCGCTGAACGTCGTCGCGGGTCTCCCGAACGGTGGCGCAGTGCTCGCTGGGCACGATGTCGTGCTGGAGCGCGATAGTGCGGGAGCTCCGTGGCATTTCTCTGATGAGCCGATCGTGAACGAGACGGCCATCGCGGCCGTACCACTGCTCGAAGGTGAGACGGTGCGCGCGCTGCTGTCGGTCGTTCCCGATTTCACATACCCGCCGCCATTCATTCTTCCCCAGGTAGATCCAAACTCACCGCCTCCCTTGATCCCTCCATATCCCTTGCCCGGAGATGGCTACCTGCTGCGCGAAACGCCTGACGGCTGGGAGGACGAGGAGCGAGCCGCTTACGCCGGCGACAGTCAGGACAAGCCACTGAAGGTCGACTCGATCGCCGCCCTGGATATCGGCACGAATGGATCCGGCTGGGCGCTTGGGGGTTGGAGCGGCGAGTCGGATGACGCTGGGCGGGGAAGTGACGCCAGCGGTGGCTCGGGCCAGGCCGCCCGTGAAAATGTGCAAACAGCGGGTGTATACAGCTACGCCGCAGCGGGGAATCCACCAGCACCGACAGGCGAGACCGTGGCGCCGATCCCGATGCAGCCTGGGGTAGCAACCTTTGCCGTCGGCGGACACGCCGAGTGTATTGAAGCCTGCGCTGCGCTTGCCGATGAGGGAATCGCGCCCGATCGCAACCTCAGTGCCGCGCTCGGCGAGATCGCCGGCCTCTCGGCACAGCCGAACGGCCCGCGCATGCTGCTCTACACCGGTGGGCGCGAGACCCCGGGAGAGGGACCCGAGTCGCCCGCGGAGGCCAATCGCTATGCGCAGCTGATGTCCGGCGGCGGCAGTCTGCCCGTGTACCCGGCGCTGTCTGCCGGCGATAGCGAAGGCAGCGAAGACTCCGCGTTCGGTGCCGCCTTCGCGGGCTCCAACGCTCCGTTCGGCGAAGGCGGTACGCCCACCGGGGTGAGCACCACGAACATCCCACCGCCGACTGGTGCGGTGAGGCCTGGGGCGCGCACCCACTACGCCTTCGACAGCACCGGCTCCGCCGGGACCGTGCGCGTGATCGTGATCGACAACTCGCGCGGCTCGCTGGCCGCGAGCGATCCGTATCAGAACCCAGCGGAACCGCAAGCGCCGTGGCTTGAACGGATGCTCGCGGACGCGAGGGCACGCGGTATCCCCGCAATCGTCGTCGGCAGCCGCGAGCTGAACCCCAACCTTCCGCCGGCGCTGAACGCCGCTGCCGACACCGCCGAAGAGGCGCAGATGATGGTCGCCGGCGGCGCTTCCGCCTATCTGTACGAACGCCCCGAAGAAAGCCGCACGAGTCAGATTCCCTCCGGCGGCGCGGTCACGATCCCCGAGTTCGGCACGGGCTCGCTCGGCTATCGCTCAGCGGTCTCGGATTCGTTTACTCCGGGCCAGCCTGACGCGCTGTTCGGCACAAACGGCTATCTGCTGGTCAGCGTCGAAGTCGCCAAGCGCAACCCCGCCACCAACGTCGCCCCTGTAGCCGCACGCCTGATCCCGCTCGTCCAGGAAGTCTCGCTCGACCCGGTCGATGGCGCGCTCTTGCGACGCAGCGCGCCCGCACTGTTCACCGGCCTCGGGCGGCGACCGCTGGCCGGCGATCGCTGGGGCCCAATTTCTGCCTCCAGCGGCAGCCCCAGCCCTCCCGGCTCGGATCCCTACGCCGAATTCCCACCAGCGCTATGCCGCCAATCGGATTGCTCGAGCGCGATCGAACCGGAATACACGTTCACCTCTTCCGAACCTGAAATCGCCAATTTCGTCGAGCAGGATCCCAACTCGACGAATCTGCGCAAGCCGCTGCAGAACGCCGAAGGGCACGTGATCCCCGATTCGCGCTCCAGCATCTTGTGCGCGTTCAACCCCGGCACGACGATCGTCACAGTTTCTGCTGGAGGTCTGTCCTACTCAATTCCCGTGACAGTGCAGGGGGGGAGTGTCGAGCAACCGTGTGGCACGGTGCCGCTCAGCCCAAGCCATTTCAAAGTCGCCGCGTCCTCGGCAGCCGCGGTGCCTACGGCACCTCCACCATCGCCTGCCCCTGCGCCAGCGCCGATCGCGCCGCCACCTCCACCGTCGGTCGTGCCCGCTGCAGTCACGAAAGTCGTGCCCAAGCCTGCGCCGAAGGTGGCGCTGCCATTGGCGTTTCTGCCGATTGTGCAGGTGCCGGCGGCCGGCGGCGTTCGGGTCGTCCCACCACCACCCGCTGCTTCCTTCGCGGACACGATTCCGCCCGGGGGAGCGACCGTACGTGTGTTTGAAGAAAAACGCGAAGAGGAGGCCGCGCCCGAGCAGTCGCAAGCATTTGCGCGCTACCCAACGTCAGTGCCGGCGCGTGCCTACGCGAGCGCAGGTACCTCGGGTGGCTCTCCGCGGCTCGCGGTATACGGGCCGCCGCTCGCCGTCCTGATCCTGCTGGCCGGCGCCGGAGCCTCGATCGGTCGCGGTCGCCGCCGGTCACGGCGTGCGGCCTTTGCCCGTCTTTATATGCAGCAGCCCACTTCAACATCGTCCTCAAGGAGGCGAACATGAGAGAGCGCATCTCCCGCCACAGCGGCCAGGCCGCATTGGTGATCTCGATCGTCGCGCTCGTCGGCTCGAGCACCGGGCTGGCGAATGCTGCCCGTCATGCGGTCGTCAGTGCGATCGCCGGGCATCAGATCAGCGCCAAGCCACGCGCCGGAGGCATCCTGCTGCTGGGCAAAAACAAGAAGTTCCCAGCGGCTGCGATACCGACGGTGAAGAATGCCTCTGAGATCAGCGGCAAGACGCTGACCGACATCGAACCGAGCTGCCCACCGGCGACCGTCAACCTCGGCACCTGGTGCTTGATGGACTCGCCTTATCCGCTGACCAATGCGGAGGCTGGTCAAAACAACTATTTCTGGGCCTCGCAGGCGTGCGTCAAGGAGGGCGGCTATCTGCCGACGGCGGCGCAGCTGATCGGCGCCGCCAACCGCGTCAAGCTCGAGTCCACGATTCACGATTCGCAGCTGACGGCGACGATCCCGCTCGACCCGAGCGTCGGTCTCAAAGACCAGCGCGAGATGAGTGCCACGCTTGTTACGACTGCGGCCGGCTCGGATGCGGCGGGCTCGGAGGGTGTGAGCGTCGGCTCGACCGGCGATCCACGCACCGGCGAACCGAACCCGGTGCCGCTGCCGGCTGTCCCAGCCCCCTCGACGCTGCAGTACGTGACGGTCTACTCGAATGGCCAAAAGGGCGGTTTCGCCGGCTCGCAGCCGGTCTCCGAACCGCAGAGCTTCCGCTGTGCGTTCAATGAGAAGCCCGGCGCCAACACGAACGAAGAAGGGTGAGGCGCCTCCTGTTCACAGAATTGTCACGAGTGAGGGGGTTGTGAAGGTGGACGATCTCAGCGTGACCGAGCCCGCTGCGACCAGCGAGTCGGTGACCGCTGTAAGACAGCCGTCACCGGCATCTGGGGAGGAGTCCGCGACGGCCGTGACCCAGCCGATCCCGGTGGTGACGAGCGAGCGGTGCGCGCAGTGCGCCGCTCCGCTCGCGCCCGATCAGCGCTATTGCTTGCACTGTGGTGCTGCTCGCGCCCATGTGAACGGGCCGATCTCCGGTGGCCGTCCCGGTGGGCCGCCGCCGCAGACTGCCTCCTCCTCACAGGCGACAACGCCGTCGGGAATCCCGCTAAGTCCGCCGCCGGGAGTACCCGGTGTGCCGCCGGGTACTCCCCCTGGACTGAGTGCAGCCTCTCCGGCGAGCCGCAACAACACGCTCGCGCTCTTGGCAGGAGTCGGTGTGCTGCTGCTGGCGATGGGCGTGGGGGTGCTGATCGGACGCGCAAGCACCGGCACCACCAAGGTGCCGCCGGCGCAGGTGATCTCAGTCGGTGGCGCGGCCGCCGGTAGCGTGGCGCCGGCCACGACCCGGACAACGCCGACGACCGAAACTCCGGCCGCGAGCTCCGCGAAGAAAGCGGCCAAAGCGAAAGCGGCCTCGCCCTCGGGTGCGGGTTCTTCGATCAACAAACCGGCGCCGCCGACCGTGCTGAAAAGCGTCAGCAAAGGCCAGAGCGGCTCAAGCTATGAGCAGAAATCCAAGAACCTTCCAGACGTGGTCGAAACAGGATGATGAACGCCCTCGACGCGCACCAACTTGGCTCGCAGCAGCCCGACTCGCAGCTGCGTCGCCGCCGCGACCAGCTGGCGGAGGAGGTGGCCGAGCTGCATTGGAACCTCGGTGGACTCACTTATGAGATGGCGATTCGCGACCACTTCCGCCTCGACGTATTGATCCGCCGCGCGGCGATGCTGCAAGAGCGCGACGCGGAGCTGGCTGAGGTCGAGCGCATGCTGCACATGCAGGAGAGTGGCTCTGCCGGTAACTGCATGAGCTGCGGTGCGGTGCGCAGTCGCGGCGCCGTCTTCTGCTGGCAGTGCGGCTCACAGGTCATGGAGCGATCGACTGACAACGGCAATGGTCGTCATCCGGCCTCGCACCCGATCGATCTACTTGCGGGCGCCACGGAATCGGGCAGTGACGCGGCAACTGAGCCGAGCAATGATGGTGGGACTTGGTCGGCGCTTGACAACGGGGAAGAGACCCAGCCGACCGAGAATCTCGGCCGGCCCGTCCAGACCAACTCGTGAGCCTCGATCCGCTGCGCCGCTGGGAGCAGCGCTTCGGCGCGCTGCCACTGCCATCACCGCTGATCTGGGCTGCGCTCGTGGCGGCGTTCCTTGGCTTTGGAGTGCTGATGGGACGGGCCGCCGGGCACAATGCAACCGATGCGCTCGCGTCCTCGCGCGCGCCGTTGAAGGTGCTTGTCGCTCAAGGTAGCGGCGCTGGCGCCGCTACCAGCTCAGCACCCGTCCCGACGCCACCGCCCGCATCAGAAGAAGCGACGCCGGAACCGTCGTCGACGCCGGCCGAATCGACCGAATCCTCGACGCCCAGTGCGCCGAGCAAAGCATCCTCCACGTCCCCGGCCCCCTCGAAATCCTCGAGCGGCGCGAAAGAATCCCTAGGTAGCGGCGAAGGCTCTTCGTCCAAAGCTGCCGCCAAGCTGCCGGCGATAAAGCACGTGTTCGTTGTGATGCTTGACAACCAGCCGTATGCGAGCGCCTTCGGGCCGGCCTCGCCCGCCAAGTACTTGACGGGGACCCTGGAGAAGCAGGGCGAGTTGCTGCTGCGCTATTACGCCGTCGCACACGAAGGTCTCGCCGATGGAATTGCGCTGCTCAGTGGCCAGGGGCCGACGGAAGCCACCGCCGCCAACTGTCCGACGTACAGCAACATCTCACCCGCGAGCGGCGGCAGCGACGGTCAAGTGCTTGGTAGCGGCTGTGTCTATTCGTCATCGACGCGGACGCTGATGAGCCAGCTCAGCACAAAGCACCTCACCTGGAAGGCCTACGTCGAAGGGATCGACGAAGGCTCGGGGACACCGGCAGCTTGTGCGCATCCGGCAAGCGGTGCGGCAGACCCGGCGGCCAGCGCGCCGGCCGCCGGGGCGACGACGCCCGACTATCAGACGTGGCGCAACCCGTTCGTCTACTTCAGCTCGATCACCGGATCCTCGGTATGCGCCTCCAAGGATGTTGGGATGAGTGCCTTGAAGGGCGATCTGGCAAGCGAGAAGCTCACGGCGAGCTTCTCCTATATCGCCCCCGGTCCATGCGACGACGGCAACCCCACGCCGTGTGCGCCCGGCAAGACAGACGGGATGGTTGCGGCCAACGGATTCCTGCAAAAGGTTATTCCCGAGATCCTTGCCTCAAAGGCCTACAAGCAGAATGGGCTACTCGCGATCACCGTGGATGACGCTCCCGCAACAGGCGAATACGCGGATTCGAGCTCCTGCTGCGGACAGCCGAAGTTCCCCAATTTGCCAGCGCCGACGGGGGTTGCCAAGCTCTCGGGGTCTGGAGGCGGCCAGGTTGGGCTGCTGCTGCTGTCCCCGTTTGTCAAGAAAGGCGGCGGTCTGGTGCAGGAAACCTATAACCACTTCTCGCTGTTGGCCACAGTGGAGGAGGTATTCGGGTTGGGCACGCTTGGATACGCCGGAGGCGCGGAAGTGAAGCCCTTCAGCGCTTCGCTGTTCTAGGCCGTCGGCCAAAGGTTGTGCTTTAGTCGCACAAAGCGTTTGCTGTGCTCTGAGAGTGCAAATGATTCTGCGACGGGGACTCCTCTTCAATACGATTTGGTCCCATGGCAGGGTCTGGTTCTGGCATCTACCGAAACCTCGATCTGGCTTGTCGACGCCGGCCCTCGCTGGCAGTGTGCTCGAGCAAGACAGGGCGGGGCCGAGGTCCCGCGGGCAACGCTTGCGCGCCAAATAGCAGAGCCAGCAGCGTGGCGCCGCCGACGGCTACATAGAACCACGCTGCATCACTCGCGCCAGAGGGTCGTGTCGAGAATGCCGACTGGCTTGCCTGCTTGCGCGCCTTCTCCTTGCGCTCGGCCGCCGAGGGGCTCTGGGCATAGCCGCTGGCGCCCGGTGGTATCGGCTCGACCGGAGGAGTGGCGGCCGGCAGGATCGCCAGCGGGGGAACCACGTTTTCGATCGGCGCCGGCAAGGGCGGTTCTGCCGGTATCGGCTTGGCCGCGGGCGGCGCGAGCGGTTTGGCCGCTGGCGTGGGTGGCGCGGGCGGCGCGGCCGGCGCAGGCGGAATTGCAGTGAGCGCCGTTGGGAATGTTCCAGCGGGCGCCGGGGAAGGTGGAGGCGGCGCCGCAGCCCCAGCCACTCTGCCCTGGGACTGGGAAGTATGGACTCTGATCACTTCGCCGACGCCGGCCCGGGAGACTGTGCCGCAGGGTGACCCGAAGCCGCCCGACTTGACCGTGACCGGTAGCGAGTAGCTCAAGAGGCCGGTGGTGATCGAGACGACGGTCGTGCCCGAGTTATAAGCGCAGAAGAGGTTCGAAGTGGAGGAGGCAATCGGATGCCCGTCGGCGCCCAACTTGGGGAGCGGCGAGCCCGGGCCACTGGGTTCCACGAAGGCGCCAATCGTCGGTTCTGAGCTCGTAAATTCGTAGCTGGGCTGCACGCAAGGTCTCGAGCCGCAGCTAGGCGCTGGGATTTCGACGTAGTTGTCATAGCCGGGAAACGGTTCGCCCGGTTCACTCGGTTCTTCTGGACGCCCGGCAATCGTCGCCAGCGTGCCCTGAGGGCGGCGGGCGATCGCTTCGAACTGCAGCGTCAGGCTCCTGGCGACGCTCAGCCCATCCAGCGGCTTGAGCGCGAGCGACTCGATCACGGGCACGGCGGCGACGTGAACTTCGCGCGCGTGCGTGTCGGCCGATACGAAGTACCACTTCACTCCATTGTTCTGGGGCTTCTGGTAGCCGAGCGAGGCGCCCTCGTACTCGGGGATCTGGGGCGCCCCAGGGCCAGGGTTTTCGGGAATGAGGCGGCGTTCGTCAAGTCGCCGTTCGCTGGTCGTGAACACCGCCAGCACGCCCGAGCTCGCGAGCAGCGCGGCGACGGATTCGCCTTCCTTGACGCTTTGCAGTGGCGTGGCGGCGATCACCACCACCGGGAGCCCCCGCCCACGGGCGGCGGCGAGTTGTTCTTCAAGCCAGCCCCGTTGCCCCGCTGTCGGCGCACCCGCTTCGAGCTGGCCCTCGGCGTCGTCGAGCACGATCACGCGCAATGTCGCGCCATTCTGGTTGGCGTCGAAGCTGTAGTAGCGATGGATGTCTCCGTTCGGCGTCGGCGATCCCGAGGAGACCGGCGCGATTCTGCTGGCCGGCGACCCTGTGCCGAACGGCTCCGGGGCTTCCGCGAATGCTTCCGAGAAGGGGGTTTCATAGGGCTGGTCGGAGCGGCCGATAGCCGCGAACGTCGGCAGGCCACCGAGCGGCGCAAGCAGTTCGGGCAGGCGGGCGAAGTCAGCCGCCGGTTCGGCGCCTTTTTCGTGTTCCAGCGGTCCGACGGTGTTGCCGCCGAGCATGGCGAACGCCGGACCCCCCGGCTGCGCGGCGTAGGTCGCGATCTGCTTGGCCGCCGCGCTCAGATTCACGTCGGGCTGGGCATTGGGCACCGCCGAGCACTGCACCTTGCACTCGGGGCTTGTGAAGAAGGCGAAGGAGACGACCCCCGGCCTGGCCGGGAGGCTGGGGGCCGTGGAGGTCAGGCCGGAGGGCTGTGCGTTGCCTGTCGTGTCATAGCGCCAGATCGACGCGGTCCTCCAGCCGGCTGGGCGGGCGGAGAGGACTTCGGTGGTCCCTTGGTGAGCGGAGTCTTCAGTGCCGTCGTAGCCGCCGACGGCCCAAGCGTGCTCGCCGGCCGGGTCGGTGGCGACCGCCAACACCGGATCGCTCTTGACCGCCCCATCGCCACCGATTACGTTCCCCGCGTACTGCGAGCGGCTCAGATCCTGCCAGCCGCTTTCGCTCTGGCGCAGCAGCTCGCCGTCGCCGGGAGGAAAGCCGCCGACTTCACCGCTCAACAGGTTGACCGGCGGCGCGACCGAAACGTAGGCTCGCAGCTTGCCGGAGGCTTCGCGGAATGGTGCGAGCGCGACGGCGACGCCTGACAGCGGCTGTTCGGCGTATTCGAAGCCGCGGCCGGCCGATTCGCGAACGAGCATGATCGAGCGTCCGGCCGCGATCACCCCTCCGTCGGGCAGGCCGGCGACCAGGCGCAACTGGCCCGGTGCGGGCCTCGGGTTGTTCGGTACCAGCGATTCTTCGAGTGCTTCCCAACCGCCCCCGGGCCGGCGCACGATCAGGTTGCCGCCCGCGATCGCGAAGGCTTCCGAGCCGGCTACCGCGACCGAGCTGATGTTCTCCCCAGACTCGGCGGGCGGAGGATCTTCGATGCTCCAGCGCTGTCCGTCGTAGTGAAGGATCGTCCCGTTGGCTCCCACGGCCCAGCCTTCGCCGTCGGTGGCGAAGGCCACGGCGTTGAGCTGCGACGGTGTGAGTGAGAGCGACTGCGGATCTTCAGACCAGGACGTGCCGTCCCAGCGCAGGATGACACCGAACTGCCCGACGGCGAAGGCGCTCGAGGGCCCATTGAAGGCGACGCCGAGCAGGTTGAGGTGATGGGCGCGTGGGGCGGCTGGCTCGACCTGCCAGCCGGTTGAAGCGTCGTAGCGCAACGTGGCGCCGTCCAGGCCGACCGCCAGCGCACCCGATTCGTCGGCCCCCGCGCTGCTGCCCGGTGCCAGCGCGATGCTTGTCAATGGCGAGCGGTCGGGCAGTGGCCACGGTGTGAGCAGACTCGAATTCTGTTCTGAGGACCACTGCCCGAGCGCCTTCGTGCCGCCGAGCCAGCCGGCGTTTGGCCGTGTGAACGCATCCCCATTTTCCGGTCCGTGGCCGGGTGCCAGGACGCTCGTCCAGCGACCGCGGGCGTAGACGTCGACGACTCCTTCATGCAGCGAGAGCGCGACTGGTCCGCCTTCGGTCGCGAAGAACGCGTCGGGCACCGCCGCCGAGCCGAGCGGTTCTTCGCAGGAGTCGGCCAACGGCAGTGTGCACCACGAGTTCGTGACCTTGCCGGTATTGCCGTCGTAGCGCGCCACCACGTGGCCGCTTTCATGGTTGTTCAGATAGAGCTTCGCTTCGATCCAGACGCCGCCGCCAGGCTCGACCTTCAGCGCTGTCGGTTCGACGTAGTTGCTGTGACCTGCCAGGGCGCCGCTGAGGTCGAGCGCATCGAGGCCGAGCCCGCTGGGGGGAAAGTGCCATTCGTGGTTGTAGAGATGGCCCAGGATGAGCCCATGTCCCTGAGGATTGGGGAGCGAGAACGCGCCCCAGGCTTCGTCCGGACCCTGGACGTCGCCGACTCGAAGGGTCATCGGTTCGCCACTAGGGATGTTGGAGGGCCGCTGCAGAGGTGCTTCGCGCGTCCACGAGCCTTCCTTCAGAAGCGCGTATTCCGAGGTGCTCGCGCTCAGCATGCCGTATACATGCCCTTCGGGATCCTGGCCGAGGCGCAGCTGCGCTTTATCCGATTCCAGCAGGGGCAGCGTGGTTTCAGTGGCGCTCTTGTCGTATTCGAACTGACCGCCGGGACTTCTGTGGAAAAAGCCGATCGTCTTAGGCCCTTCGCGCGGGGTCTCGACCAGACCCAGCCACGCCTCGCCTGAGGGCGCCATAGCGCCTGTTACTTTGATCCCGCCGCCGGCGTTGATGTCGAGCTCGTTGGCGGGCACCAACTGGAACGCCTTCGCGCCGCCGGCTTCGCGCGGAACATCAGCTATCTGCCAGCCGTGCTGTTGCGCATAGCGCAACAGCACGAGCTGGTGGCCTTCGGCGGTGTATTCGAGCCGGCCCGCACCTGCCGCCGCGGGTGGCGCGCGCGTAAAGCCGTAGGCCCAGGTTTCCGCTTCGTGCCGCGGGCTGGCATCAGCGGAGACGGCACCGAGAATCGTGATGTCTTCGGCGGGCGCCACCACGCCGGTGATCGACGCCGAGACCGCGGCCGCTGACACCGCGTTGGCTACTTCGACTTCCGTTTCCCGCGAGGTCGCCTGGTTGCCGGCGGCGTCAAGGGCGCGCGCGCGGAGCATGTAGTGGCCATTTTCAAGGATTTCGGTGTGTAGCCGGTGGATATAACTGGAGCTTGAGGAGGAGGCCACCGTCACTTCGCCTCCAGGAAGCCGCGTCCAGGCCGCACTGCCGGCCCGGGCCCGTTCGAAGATCACAGATGCCACGCCTGAAGCCTGTTCTCCATTGGGGAGGTTGGGATCGTTGGCCGTCACCTTGAGGGTGACATCGCCGCTCAAAGGCGAGCCGGGTGGTTCCAGTTCGACCTTTCCGGCTTCGGGCGGGGTGTTGTCCACCAGCCGACCGCGCACCGGGAGCGAGACAAAGCTGAGGTCTTCCCCGCCGGCCGGCACGACGCGAAAGTCGTCGCGACCGTTCGGCGCTTCGCTCGTCGCGGTATCGAGGCAGGCCGTCGTCGCCGTGGTGGCACAACTCGTGGGTTCGCTTCCGCTGGACAGGGTGGGTACCGGTCTCCATGCGCCGGTGCCCGAAGGAGCCCATTCGAAGCGGATCGGCTGGATTTCGGCGCCGTGAGGGACTTCGGCCTGGAGCTTGATAACGCCGCGGAGCGGCGATTCGGGGACGGCGAGCTTCACGACCGGCGATTCCCCTACGACGATCAGCCGTTCGATCGTCGGCGATTCATATTGGGTGTGCGTTGTCTTTTCAGTGACGACGACACGCAGTTCATACGGACCGTCCTGCGCTATTTCTTCTTCCGGATGCAAGAACGCGTACGGCTGGGCTGGGCTCTTCGTGCTTTCGACTTCCTGCCAGGTTGTGCTCTCATCCGGTCGAATCTCGAACACGATCGATTCGATCGATCCGGAGGCCAGCGTTGTGTTGAGCCTGAGAGTGACGAGGGATTCATTAATAAAGTCGGGCCCCGCCGGTCCGGTTTCCAGGGTGACGGTCGGTTCGGATTGCAGGGATGCCGGGGCAAGCAGCGCCGCCGTCGGCACGATCGGGCCGGTAAAGGGGGAAGCGAGATTCGGCTGGCCACCACTGGATCTGGGCTGCATGCCCTGGCCCACAGGCGCACCCGCCTGCTCTGCGGGCGTAGGGCCGCTGGGCGCGGGCGGCGTCAGCCAGGCGGGCAGTGAGGCAGCCGGCGCGGGCGAGCTTGGGGTGTCGGCCAGCGCGGCGCTGGTCGGTCGCCGCGGCACGTGCGGTTGTGGCAGTCGCGATATGCGAGCGATCAGCCTTGGCCACTGCGCTCGGCCCAATACCGGGCCGGGCCGGGCCGCGCTCGAGGAAAGCTCGGCGGTCGCCAGCCTGGCGAGCAAGCCCGGAGAATGGTTGCCGCGGACCGGAACACCCTCCAACGTGGAGATCACCCTGCGTAGTGCCGGATCGAACAGCAGGCGGGCCTCCAGCTGGGGCTTGCTCATCAAGCGGATCTCCTCGATGAGCTCGTCGTGGGCGTTCGGACCGAAGAGCGGCTGAGTGCCCCGTTGGGGGTGGCCCTGCGCTTGGCCCAGCAGACGCCATGCCTCAAGCAGCGGGCGCGGATCGATCGCCCCGGCGCCCGCCGGTTGAACTTTGAAGAAGAAGCGTGCTCGCCTGTCATGCGAGCGACCAGCCACGTTGCCGAGCACAGTCCCGGGTGCGACCCATGTGCCCCTAAGCAGCGGCGCCAATCGCATGCCGGCGGACCGGGTCGCACGCCGGCTCGGCGCCGTCACCGAGCCGGTATGCCGTGGTTGCGGCGGGAGCCTATAGCGCTTGAGGACCCGGCCAAGTCTGGCGTAGGTGTAGACGTCGCCGTAGCCGTCGCGAAGCTCTATGAAGCGACCCAGCTTCGCGCTGTGCCCGATGCGGATGACCTCGCTGCTCTGAACGGCGAGAACAGGTGCGCCTGGAGCGGTAGCGATGTTCGCCCCCACGACGGTGGGCCTCAAGGAGCGGGCGCCAGGGACAGCGGCCACCTTGGCCCACGCGGGCGCGACGGTGAGCTCACCTGTGCTCTCAACGGGAGTGCGTCCATCGACGATCGCGGCCAGGCCGCCAATCATCGACCGCGGAATCTTCTCAAGCAGCCGGGTGCGCAGCAGCACCGATTCGACGTAGCCCGAGGAGTGGTTGTAAGCGTAGATAGCGGCACGCAAATCGTGAGCGGCGCCGGCTGCTTGAAGGTAGCGCGCAGCCGCGAAGATCGCGTCGGCTGGGTTGTAGGGATCGCGCACGCCCGCGCCGTTGGCGTCCACGCCGTAGGTGGACCACTCTTCCGGCAAGAATTGCATCCACCCCTCCGCGCCGGCGCTCGAGATGCCGAGGTCGTAGCCGTAGTTGCTCTCGACTTCGTTGATCGCGGCCAGTACCTGCCAGGGAACCGCGTAGCGCTCGGCGGCCGCGAGGTAGATGGGCAGCAGGAACGGCGGTGTGCGGTAGGTGTGGATGAAGAAGCTCAGCAACGGGCTTGTGCCCGGGAGCATCAGAGCGGGCGAGGGTATGAGCGGTTCGAGCGCGCCTGGGTTGGGTGCAAGAGTTGGCGCTCCAGCGGGGCGGGACAGCGAGGGCCTCCCTGATATCGCGCCGCCGGTTTCTCCGACTACAGCTGGTTGCCCCTTGGCACGGGTCCGCGACGAATGGCGCCTTGGGGCGGCCTCGGTCGGCTGCTGGCTGTGTGAGACCACGACGGGGGGCGGAGCTGTCGGGGGCGTGGCGGCCGTCGGTGTGGTTTCTGATGCCTCGGGTGTCGTCGAGGACTGAGATGGGGGTGAAGTTGAGGTGGAGGCTGGAGAGGGAGGTGAAGCTGAGGTGGAGGCTGGAGTCGATGGAGGCAGAGAGGGCATGGCCGAGGAAGCTGAGCTGCTGCTGGACGTCAAGCCTTCTTCTTGTCTTGAGACGGAGGCAGCAAGCCCCGGCTGCGTTTCGGTGATCGTCGATGCGCCGCTGTCGGGCGGGGAAGTGGCGATGGTGCCTGCGAAGACGAGCGCAAGAAGGAAGAACCTCCTCACGCGAGCACCGTCGTCATCTGAGATCTCACAAGTGTCTGGGTCATGCCCGTTGATGTAAAGCGAACCGTTCGCGGATCACGCCACGCAGAAGCGGGCATCTTGAAGTCCTCGCGCAGGTGTGTAGTGAAGAAGCCGTTACTTACGCGACGAAACGCACTTTTGTCGGCCAGCGCTTGCGATCGAGCTTGAGGATCAGCAGTCCTAGGTGGCCCGCGAATCGCCGCGGCCGGGCCTCGCTGACGACGCGCCCGTGCCGGAGTGCCTGTGCGCCGATCGTGACCGGACGGCGTATCCGAAAACTCAGGTAGAGACTTAGGTCATGTCTGCCGTGCAGCTTTGCTTTGACACCGTATATAGCCGGCGGTAGCTTGATCCTATGCGTCTTGGTGACAGTCGCCGGGGCAACTGGTGGTGGCGGCGGTGGTGGGGGTTCGAGCACGATGATCGGCGGATCGAGGTTGAGTTCCAGCGGCCGTTCTTCGAAGTCGTCGCCTTCCGGGGCATCTGGCTTGGATCCATCAGTCAGCCTGTAGAGGTGGGGCGGCTGTAGCACAGAGTTACCGGTTTCGTTGAAAACGCTGCCCGTGGTGGTTGCGACCCACGCGTCGTTGGGGGCGTTGGCGGCAACGGCGCTCACGTAGCCTTCGCGGTCGGCGGGCACGAGCGGCGACTTGGGCAGGGAGCCTTTGTAGGTTGGGTCTTCGACGTGAAAACGCGTGATGGTGGTGGTCCCGTCGCAGGCCGCCTGGGCGATGACGGGTTCACCTTCTACCGGTCTCGCATTTGGGTCCTGTACCGCACCTTCCTTGTGGGGGAGCAAGCTGCCGCCGGCCAGCGCTGCGCCCGAGCCTGGGATGACCGCGATCGAAGACCACAGGAAGGAGTCGGTCGGTTGGGCAGCGTTGAAGGTGAGGGGCGTGAAGGTGAAACGGCGTTCCGGTGGGCCCGTGCAGGTTGTGCTCGCCCCGGATGTCGACACCGGCACGAGCGGTGAGGGCGGCGGCGGGAGTAGCGGCGAGGCCGGCCGGAATTCATACCTGGAAGCAACACGCAACCCGGTTGGGTTGCCGGCCACCCAACCCTGACCCGTAGCGTCGAAGTCGACCGCAACGAGGTCTGTCCTGTAGGGATCATGTTCCTGCGGGCTCGTGGGCGGCGTGAACAGGACCGGCGCGAAGAGCCCACCGCTCGAGGCCTGCATCTCGGGCGGGGGCGCCCCTTCGTGTTCTGAGAGGACTTCGCTCATCGATGTGGCGCCATGGAATTCAGTTGTGGCGCCCACGGTCACGCCAAACGGGTCGCTCTGCGGATCCTGGCGGGCGACCGCGGCAGTGTATTCACCCTGGAGCCACTTCAGTGATGGTTCAGGCGAGGCATCGCTGAGCTGCGTCCCGTCCCAGTGCACGACCGTGCCGTAGGTGCCGAAAAACCAGCAGTCGTTCCAGGCCAGACAGGCGGCTGAGGTGATCCCTCCGGGCCTGCGCCTTTCTTCTTTGCCCGCGACCACGGTCACGTGCTGCTTCGTCGCCGCGGGAAGTTCCAGCGCCTCCCATTCGAGAGTGGCGCCGTCGAAACGGCACAAGCGACTCCAACCAAGGTCGCTGGGTCCGCCGATCAGCCAGTAGTCGAGCTTGCCCGCCCACACGACGGTGTGGCCCGGGCAGACGTTGTAGCCGGGGAAGCCCGGGCTCGGGAGCCACGTGACGCCGTTGAATAGCCAGACTCCGTAGGGATTGTCCGCCGGTCCTTCGCTGGTGGTGGTAGCCGCAAGCCCGCGATTCCAGGCCCTGAACGCGATCGACGTCACCGTGAGCGCACACTGGCTACCAAGTGGGGCTACTCCGCTAAAGACGAGTGAGCACGGCTGGGCTGGCGGGTCTCGACGGGGGTGCCTTCGCTGCCGAAGGGATACGGGTTGACGTCCGCCCAGCACGGGCTGCCGTGTGACGGGCTTGGGGGAGGTGACGTCGGGGTGCCTTCGACTCCCGCAGGGGTGGTCGTCGTCGTGGTCGCGCTCCGCGTGCAGGCAACCGTCGAGCCAGATTCGGCGGCGGCGGCCTTGGGGGCACCGGCCAGGGCGAGGATAAGGATGCTTGACGGCAGGGCGAGCCGCCTGAAGTGGCGGAGCATGGCGGACGATGCTAACCGGACCGCCGATCCCGGACATCCAACGTTCACAGGAAGTTCACGATCGGCGAGTCGAATATCTTACCTGCGCCCGATAGTCACCTGTTGCAGTCTCTTGGTTCATGTTTACGTTGTAGTGACACGCGTTTCACCGTGACGTAACGACGTTCACCGATAAGACACAAGGATCTTCACCGGGGGGCAACACCGGCCTCGCTCCAACTGAATAATTGGCCTCAAGCCTGGAAAGCTTCGCAACCAGGGCGGGCGTCTCTTGCTCGTCACTGGTGTTATGTCACTGAGAGGCGGACGACCGTGTACCAGTTCGGAGCAACTAGGTCAGTGATCATCGTTACCTCGACTTCCAGCAAGGGGAAGAAATATATGGACATCGCAGTTCGGAAACGATTCATCTTGGCCCCGTTTGCCGCACTGCTGATCGGGCTCAGCGCGATCTGCTGCATGGTGCTTGCGGATACAAGCTCCGCAGCCGTCCCGGCAGGCCTCGGTTGCCAGTCCTCCGAAGGCAAGATCAGTGGACGCGGCTCGACCTATCAGAATATCCTGCTGAAAGAATACGCCAAAGTCTACGGCGAAGACTTCTGCGGCAGCGTTGCAGACAGTTCGCGGGAGACCCAGCCGGCAACAATATGATTGCCTACAACTACCCGAAGGCCGTTACAGCCAGCGCCACCGGATCGGGCAATGGGCTGAAGGCCGCGAGCTGCCGCACGGATGCGTTCGCGGGCACAGACACCCCGTACAGCCGGCTGCAGCTTGAACAGCTCGACGGGGCACCGGGCGCGATGGGTGGCTGCTCGATCACTTTCGAACCGCCCTTCGAACCCAAGTCAGCGCCCTTCCCGCCGCCAACGACATCCAGGACGACGTCATGTCGTTCCCGGTCGGTGGTTCCTCAGTGACGGTCGCGATGCACCTAACGAGTGGGGCTGGAGGTAGCTGCCCGACGGTGCGTTGCCAACGAGCCTGAAGTTCACCCCGAAGGAGGTTTCGCGTCTCTATGGTGGAGATGTTACGCACTGGAATGACGCCGAACTTGTAGCGACCAATCCGACGTTGAAAGAATGCACGGGACCGGTCACGCGAGTCGTGCGTAGGACTCATCTGGGACTACGAACATTCTGAAGCAGTATCTGATTCGCGTGGACAACGAACGGACCAGTGCGACCTGCGGCGTGATATCGGGCGTGACTCAGAACTGGGAAGCGTATTTCACGACCAACACCGAATGGCCCGGCAAGCAGAAAGTCGGCGAAGAAGGCACCTGCAGCGCGATTACCACGGGAGCCGCAAACGGTGGCCCCGAACTGATCGCAAAGCTCAAGGAACGGCGGGCGGTGTCGGCTATATCGACCTCGCCGAAGCCATAGGCCAGCCGGGAATTGTGCTCGCGAGCGTCCAGAACGCCACGGGGACCAAATTCGAAGCGCCAAGCATCGGCGGCGGGCAGTCGCCAACTGCCTTTACAGCGCGCTGCCGGCCCCTCCGGGCAGCAGCAACAGCGACGCTGTCGGGCTGAACGCCGAAGATAACTGGAGCAACAACAACGAAGGGTACGCAAGCGCGCCCGCCAACCACGAGAACGCCACGGACCTGGGCAGCAAGTACCCGATCTGCGGACTCACGTTCGACCTGGTGTACACGGGCATGAACAGCAACAACGGAGAAGGAAAGAGCGCCATCAGCCGGCTCACAGCCGACCAGCGGCGGACGATGTACTCGTTCTTCACGTTCATCCTCTCCTCGGCCGGGCAGGAAGTACCCGGCAAAATCGACTACGCACCGCTGCCGTCGAGCTGGCTGCCAAAGCTCGAGCAGGGATTCCAGGAAAACTTCTAGACACTAGGTTGCAAGGAGCATAAGCAATCAGTCCATGGCAATGGATCTGCAGAACGGGGGAGCCGGCACTGGGTCGGTTCCCCCGTTTATGTGGAAGAGGTTGTGTATCTAAAGTGTGAATATTCATCCCAGGCGACTTCCTTTGGCGAGCGTTCTGGTAGAAAAGGAGCCTGTGAAGATGAAGATGGGGATGAAGATCAAATCTGTTTTGCGGTTGCCGCAGCGTGCTGAAGCTGACGGCCGCAGTGGCGTCTTGGTATGCTGAGTGCCAGCGCCGCGAGCGCCGAAACCTTGAAGGTGAGCACCTCCAAACAACTCGAAGAAGCAGTCACCAAAGCCAACGCAAACGGCGTTGCGAACACGATTGAACTTGCGGCTGGCGCGTATCTGCCCAGCGAAATCGTTGGTCTTCACCAACACGGCCGGTGTGCAGACAGTGGCGGGGCCGGTAGGCACGGTCGGCGTGGCTACGCCCGGCGTGCAGGTTGGCAATGGAGGCAGCGTGACACCGGTTGGAGGGGTATCTGAACGCGAACTATTTCTAGTCAATGAAGGCGTGACGGTCTTGCTCAAGCACGTCGTTGTCACCAGTGGCGGTGAAGCGGGAGGAAACCCTGGCATCGAAGATCGGGGTACCCGAACGTCGAAAACGCGACGATCTCCGGCAACCTCGGTACCCAGATCTTTGTTGAGAGTGGCGCGACGGCCAATCTGACCAACTCGACGCTCTCGGACGGCCACGAATTCGGTCTTGTCGACGAAGGCACGGCAAGCTTCCTGAATGGTCCCATCGTGCACAACGCCTCTGGCGGCGTTGGGGGCACCGGCTCGGGCACGGTAAAGTCTGACGAACACGGTCGTCGGCCTCAACGGCGCACCGCAGTGCGGGAGCAACACGATCACAAACGATCACAGCCTTACCTCCGACGCTAGCTGTGGCGGTGAAGCAAAACTCCAGAAGAAGACGCCGCTCCTGCAGACGTCTCTGCTCAATGATGGTGGTTCCACGACGCTCTATTCCGAGAAGGCCGGCAGCCCGACGATCGATGCCGGTGACACGGCAAAGTGTCCCGCGACGGACCAGCGCGGTTATCCGCGTCCTGCCGCCTGTGGCACGGGTTGCGACATCGGCGCTGACCAGTACAGCTCGACGCCGCCTCAGATCACGGTGCCGGTGGAAATGGTGACTCCGGCTACGAGTCCGTCGGGGAGCGGTAGTTACTTATAGCGTCGAAGCGACCGACTCCGATGCGCTGGTCAAGTCCCTGAGCTGCTTGCCCGCGTCGGGCGCGACCTTCCCGGTTGGTACAACCAAAGTTGAATGCGCTGCTGTCGATGGTCATGAAAACAAAGCCGCCGCGTCGTTCAACGTGACGGTGACTACGCCTCCGCCTGTGTTGCCGGTTGTGACGAGCGTCGCTCCAAACGAAGGTCTTGAAGCGGGTGGGACGCTGGTCACGGTCAAGGGTGAACATTTGGAAGGCGCGACCGAAGCGAAGTTCACTATCACGGCCGCGACAGAATTGAAAGTTGTGAGTGGTACTGAAGTGACGGTCAAGGATCCCGCGCATACAGGGGCTGGCACGGTCGATGTGACGGTCAAGACGTCGGCCGGGACCAGCACGACTAGCAGTGCGGATCACTTCGCTTACAAGGCCCCGGCGCCTCCTCCAGCACCGGTTGTGACGAGCGTTGCCCCTAGCGAAGGTCTTGAAGCGGGTGGGACGCTGGTCACGGTCAAGGGTGAACATTTGGAAGGCGCGACCGAAGCGAAGTTCGGGACCACGGCCGCGGACAGAATTGAAAGTTGTGAGCGGCACAGAAGTGACGGTCAAGGATCCCGCACACGCTGCGGGGTACGGTCGATGTGACGGTCAAGACGTCGGCTGGGACGGAGCACGACCAGCAACTCCGACCACTTCACCTACCAAGCCCCAGCCCCACCACCACTACCGGTTGTCGGCGCGAGCGTCGCTCCAAACGAAGGTCCTGAAGCGGGTGGCACACTGGTCACGATCAAGGGTGAACATTTCGAAGGAGCGACCGAAGCGAAGTTCGGGAGCACCACTGCGACAGAACTCAAAGTTGTGAGCGGCACCGAAGCGACGGTCAAGGATCCCGCACACGCGGCGGGTACGGTCGACGTGACGGTCAAGACGTCGGCTGGGACGAGCACGACCAGCAACTCCGACCACTTCACCTACCAGCCTCCAGCCCCGCCGCCACCAGCCGTCCCAGTTGTGACGAGTGTCGCTCCAGTGGAAGGCTCTGAAGCGGGTGGGACGCTGGTCACGGTCAAGGGTGAACATTTGGAAGGCGCGACCGAAGCGAAGTTCGGG
>CAVWTS010000010.1:0-195282 GCA_963757995.1 uncultured Solirubrobacterales bacterium | reverse complement strand
TCTTATTGCTGGCATAGGCGATGTTGTCGTAGACGGTGCGCGTTGGCAGCAGCTTGAAGTCTTGGAAGACGACGCCTATGTTGCGCCGGTAGTACGGGACGTGCTTGTGGTCGATCTCGCCCAGGTGGCGGCCGGCGACGCGGATGATGCCCTCGCTCGGGTCGAGCTCCTTGATGAGCAAGCGCATGATCGTTGACTTGCCCGAGCCGGTGGCGCCGACCAGGAAGACGAACTCTTGCCGGTCGATCGCGAAAGTTGCCCGCTCTAGGCCGACGTCACCCGAGTCATAGAGCTTTGTGACGGCGCGGAAGTCGACGACGGTGTTGGCGCCTGGGGTGCTCACCGGAGACTTGCCAGGAGCGGGAATACGACGGGCGTGCGGCTCTGGCGAACGACCCGAGCGCGGGTGGGATTGATGTGCCGCGCGAGCGCTCGGCGCGGGATCGTGCGCGCCGAGCGGGACTTTTCTCATGGTCGGCCATGGCGGGGCACAGTAGCGATCTGACCTGTTCAAAGTCGCATTTTTGCCTGCATGCAAAGTCTTTTGCACGACGCAAGCCACGAACCACAAAGAGGGGTATGCGACAACGCAGCGAGTGCGACACGCCGATCGCCTATCGTGCTTGCGCATGACAGACATCTCGACGACACCGTTGCCAGCAACGGCCTGCCCGTGTACAGCGTGAGCCTACCCGGGACACGCGCGCTCACCGTGCTCGTCGCCTTCGACGCAGGGGCCCGCACCGAGCGCGTCGAGGAGAACGGGATGGCCCACTTCCTCGAGCACCTGGTGTTCAAGGGCGGCGAGAAGTACGCCACCTACAAGGACGTCAACGAGACGGCCGAGCGGCTCGGCGGGATGCTGAACGCCTACACGAGCCACGACCTCGTCGCCTTCCACATCACCGTGCGCGCGGAGTCGGCGCCCGAGGCGATCGATCTGCTCAGCGACTTCGTGGCGCGCCCGAAGCTCGACGCGGAGGAGCTCGACCGCGAGCGCGGCGTGGTGATCCAGGAGATCAACCGCGCTTACGACCAGCCCTCGACCGTGGCCGAGTACCTGATCGACAAAGCCGCCTTCGGCGACCATCCGCTTGGGCGCACCGTGCTCGGACCCGAGGAGAACTTGCGCAGCTTCACCCGCGAGGGAATCGTCAGCTTCCGCGAGCGCCGCTGGGCCGGGACTTCCGGCGCGGCGTTCTTGGTTGGGAATATTGAGTTCGTTCCCGGGCCGGACCAGCTGGCAGGCTGTTCACCCGGTTTCCAACCCTGCAGGCGCCGGAGCCGTACTCGCCGGCTCCGAAGTTCGCCCCCGAGACCTTGGTGGAGCAGCGCGACACGAACCAATCGCACCTGCGCATGATCTACAGGCCGCGGATCGACGTGGGCAACGTCAAACAGCGGGCGGCGCTGTCGATCTACTCGACGCTGCTCGGCGGTGATGGGCTCGCGGCTGCTCGAGGAGATTCGCGAGAAGCGGGGGCTTTGCTACTCGGTGTACGCGATCGCTCACGCCTTCGCGGACGTGCCGATCTTGCAGCTTGGCTCAGGGCTCGACTCGGAAAAGTGTGTCGAGGCCTACACGCGCATGCGCGAGATCGTCGATGAGCTGCGCGTGGACGGGCCGACCGAGGAGGAGGTACAGCGCGCTCGCGCCTATCGGCCGGGCGGCTGGTGCTTGCCTTCGAGAACACGAACGCCGTCGCTCGCTATGGGGCCAGCCAGAAGATCGTCTACGGCGAGGCCGTCGATCCCGACGCGGCGATCGCCGCGCTTGACGCGGTTACGTTCGACGAGGTGCGCGAGGTCGCGGCAGATGTCGCCGAGAATCTGGCGGTCGCCTGCGTGGGCCCGCATGAAGCCGGCGACTTTTAGCCGAGCGCGACCATGCGATCGATCGGAATTCGCGCCCGCTCGGCTATCTCTGGCGCTACTCGTACCTCGAACTTCATGTCGCGCAAGGCGTCGCGCAGCTTCTCCAGCGTGATCATCTTCATGTACACGCAGCTCGCCTCGGCGTTCGCCGGGATGAAAGTCACGTCGGGGCAGCCATTTCAAGCGGATAGAGCATGCCGGTCTCGGTCGCGACGACCGCCTCGCGCGGCGAACGCGATTGCACTCGCCGGTCTCGGCTCGTCCACCCGCAGCTTCTCCAGTCATCGGCGTAACGCAGCATCCCGCCTGTTGAGAGCATGTGCACGCCCTCGGCCGACACGTCGCCCGCGGCGACATACTCCATGATCGAGGTCGTGCAGCCGCACTCCGGGTGGATCAGGAAGTCGGCTCCAGGGTGCGCGGCGCGTGTGGCGTCGATGTCCGATGGACGGATGCCCGCGTGCACGTGACACTCGCCGTCCCACACGTGCATACGCTTGCCCAGCTCCTTCTCGACGTAGGCGCCCAGCCACATGTCCGGCCCAAACAAGATCTCTGTGTCCTGGCCCTGCGTCTCGTAGATGTGGCGCACGACGTCCACCGCATTGGCCGAGGTGCAGCAGTAATCGGTCAGCGCCTTGACCTCGGCGGTGGTGTTCACATACATGACGACCACGCCCTCTGGATATGAAGCCCTCCACTGCGCCAGCTGCTCGGCGTCGATCGAGGCAGCCAGCGAGCAACCGGCATCCAGGTCAGGAATCAGGACCGTCTTGTTCGGACACAGGATCGAGGCCGTCTCGGCCATGAAGTGCACGCCGCAGAAGACGATCGTCTCGGCGTCGGAGGCGGCCGCCTGGCGCGAGAGGCCGAGCGAGTCGCCGACGTAGTCGGCGACGTCCTGCACCTCCGGCACCTGGTAGTTGTGCGCGAGGATCGTCGCGTTGCGCTCAGCCGCGAGTGCCCGCACCTCGGCGTGCAGCTCGGCGATCTCCGGCGCTGTCAGCTCGGGCGAGCGCGCCCTGGGTAGGGATCATCGGCAACGTCTTCATCTCGTCACCTCCAGGATTAGGGACAGGTCCAGCGCCGGCGCGGAATGGGTGAGCGCGCCAACCGATATGAAGTCTACCCCGGTGAGCGCGCGCTCCCGGACGTTCTCGAGCGTCACGTTGCCGCTTGCCTCCAGCTTGGCGCGACCGGCCACCTGAGCGACCGCCACCCGTAGCTCCTCGACGCTCATGTTGTCGAGCAGCAGACGTGGCGAGCCGGCAGCGAGCGCCGCTTCGATCTCCTCGGGACCGCGCACCTCGACCTCCAGCGTGGCCGCCAGCTCAGGGGCCACCTCGCGCACACGAGCCACCGCCTGGGCGATCCCGCCGGCCGCCGCGATGTGGTTCTCCTTGATCAAGATCGCGTCGAACAGCCCGACTCGGTGGTTGCTTGCGCCTCCGGCCGCGACCGCCGCCTTCTCGAGCGTCCTCAGTCCTGGAGTCGTCTTGCGCGTGTCGAGCACGACCGTTTCCGTCCCCTGTACCTCGCGCACGAAGCGCGCGGCCAGCGTCGCGATCCCGGACAGGCGTCCGAGGAAGTTGAGCGCCGTGCGCTCGCCCGTCAGCAGCGCGCCGGCCGAGCCTTCGATCGAGAGCACCGGCCCGCCCTGCTCTCGCCAGCTGCCCTCCTGCCACCAAGCGCTCGAAGCGCACGTCGGGATCGAGCAGCGCGAAGCACGCCTCGGCCGCATCCAAGCCGAAGATCGTGCCGGGCGCCTTCTGGGTGATCAGTGCTCGCGCGCGCGCATCCGCCGCGACGGTCGCACTTGTTGTGACGTCACCAGCGCCGACGTCCTCGGCCAAGGCACGCCCCACCAGCTCGGTCAGCTCGTCGCCGCTCACTGCATGGACGAGGCCGACTTGAGCAGATAGGCACGCACAAATCCATCCAAATCCCCGTCGAGCACGCGCTGCACGTCGCCCATCTCATGATCGGTGCGATGGTCCTTGGCCATCGAATAAGGGTGCAGCACGTAGGAGCGGATCTGCGAGCCGAAGTTGACGTCCTGGGCCTCGCCCTTCTCGCGCGCGATCTCTTCCTGGCGTTCGCGCTCCTGCTTCTCCACGAGCTTGGAGCGCAGCATCGCCATCGCGGTGGCGCGGTTGGAAGTCTGCGAGCGCTCGTTTTGGCACTGCACCACGATCCCGAGGGTCGATGGGTGATACGCACGGCCGAGTCGGTCTTGTTGACGTGCTGGCCGCCGGCGCCCGAGGCGCGGTAGGTGTCCACCTGCAGGTCGTCCTCGTCGATTTCGACCTCGCCGCTGTCCTCTACGACCGGCGCCACCTCGACGCCGGCGAAGCTCGTCTGGCGGCGGTGGGCGGAGTCGAACGGGGAGAGGCGCACGAGTCGGTGCACGCCCCGCTCGGCGCCGAACAGACCGTAGGCGTTTTCCCCTGAGACCTTGAAGGTGGCCGACTTGATGCCGGCTTCCTCCCCTGGGCTCACCTCCAGCAGCTCAGCCTTGAAGCCGCGTCGCTCAGCCCAGCGCATCATCATGCGCAACACCATCTCGGCCCAGTCCTGTGCGTCGGTACCGCCCGCGCCCGCGTTGACGCTGACGAGTGCATCACCCGCGTCATAGGAACCTGAGAACAGACGCTGCTCCTCGAGCTCCGCCAGACGCTGCTCGACCGAGACTAGGTGCTCTTGGACCTCCTGTTCGAGCTCAGGCTCCTCCTCGGCCATCTCCACCAGGCCGTCGAGATCGTCCACGTCGGACCGCAACTCGGTGAATACCTGTAGGCGCCTGTTTGCCTTGGCGTGCTCTGCCGAGATCTTGGCGGCCACCTCGGCGTCGTCCCAGAAGCTGGGCACCTGCATCTGCGCTTCGAGCGCCTCGACGCGCCCGCTCAGTTGAGCTGGGTCAAAGATAGTCCGCTAGCAGTACGAGCTGCTCGCGGATGGCCGCAAGGCGTTGCGGCGTCGACTCGCTGGGGGGTGCTGTTGCCACTGCGCGCAACGCTATCAGCAGGGCCGGGCATTGTCCGCCACGGAAAGAACGGACTGCAGGGACTTTGGCGCTCACACGAGAGGCAACTTGCCAGATTGACGCCTCAAATATCGCGCCACCTGGTTGTAAATTTCTGTCGCAAGACACCAATACTCGTGTACGCTGTCGTCATAGCTGTCATCCGCCATGCTGCCAGCCTCCGCGAGGCTCCCCGACGTTTCATCGTGCATAACACGCACGAGCAGATTCAGCTAGCCGCCGTGCGGGTGGTCGCCGCCAAGGGTTACCACCAAGCCAGTATTCGAGATATCTGCGCCGAGGCGAATATCTCCGCGCGCTCTTTTCATGAGCACTTCGCCAGCAAGGAGGAAGCGGTCTTCTCCGGCGTCGAAGCAGGGGTCGATCGCGTGATGGGCTTCGGTCAGGAGGTGTACCGCAACTCACCGAGCTGGCCTGACGCCGTCTGGGACGGTATGTACGCCTACGCCGAATGGGCAAAAAACGAGCCCGCATTCGCTCGCACGGGGATCGTCGAGCTACTCTCAGTTGGGCCCTCAGCCCATGAGCTTGTGAAGTCGCTGATGGAGGCCTTCATGATCTTCCTGCAGCCCGGCTATGACCTGCTCGATCCCGCGGCCGCCGGCAGCCTCGACGAGCCCGTGACCCAGCGCTTCTTCGAAGTGCTCTATCTGTACATAAGCCAGAACTCGGTGGAGACGGTCGCGACGATCATCCCCGAGCTGGCGCGCACGCTGCTGACCCCCTTCATCGGCACACAAGCCACCGAGGAGTTCATCGCCAAGCGCGAATCGGAGCGGCCTACGCTCCGTGACAGCGCTTGAACTTCTTACCGCTGCCGCACCAACATGGGTCGTTGCGACCAACCTCGTGCTCTGAGTCTGTGACGCGTTGCTCTACGACCGGCAGCGCCTCGACCGGTTCGCCTTCGCCCTCGTAGGCTGCGGCACCTGGGCCCGCGGCGGCGGCCGCGGCGGCGATCGCGCCGGCGCCCATGGCGCTTGAGCCACCCGAGTAGGAGACGCGTCCGGCGCTCGTTGAGTTGCCCGCTGCCGCAAACGCCGGGACCGGCGCTCCCTCTCCCCCTCCATTCTGGCCATCGACGCTGACCTGCACGTTGAAGATCATGCGAGTGAAGTCCACCCATACGCTGTTCATGAGGTCTCCGAAAAGGGTAAACGCCTCGTTCTTGTAGGCCACCAGCGGATCGATCTGGGCAAAGCCGCGTAGGTGGATGCCCTCACGCAGATAGTCCATGTCGTACAAGTGCTCGCGCCAGCGTTCGTCGATGATCTGCAGTATCAGGAAGCGCTCGAGCGCACCAATCAGCTCCTTGCCCAGCTCCTGCTCGCGCGTCTCGTATTGCTTGACCGCGGTCTGAGTGATCTCCTCGGTCAGATAACCGCTGTCAATTGTCTCCGGATCGAGATCGTCCTCGTCGAGCTCGACTGGGAAGAACTGTCCGAGCGCGGTGAGCAGGCCGTCGAGGTCCCAGTCCTCCATGTAATCACTCGGCGTGTACTGCTCGACTGTGCGCTCGATCGTGTTGACGACCTGTTCGCGCGCCTCCTCGCCCATCTCCTTGCCTTCGAGCACCTCGTCGCGATAGGCGTAGATGATGCGCCGCTGCTCGTTCATCACATCGTCGTACTCGAGTACGCGCTTTCTGATCAGGAAGTTCTGTTCCTCGACCTTCTTCTGGGCCTTCTCGATCTGCTTGGAGAGCATGCCCGCCTCGATTGGCTCCTCGTTGCCTTCCTCGTCCACGCCACCGAGGCGATCGAGGATCTTGTAGATGCGGTCACCCGCGAACAGACGCACAAGGTCGTCCTCGGCCGAGAGGAAGAAGCGGCTCTCTCCAGGATCGCCTTGACGGCCCGCACGCCCGCGCAGCTGGTTGTCGATGCGCCGCGACTCGTGGCGCTCGGTGCCGCAGATGAACATGCCTCCCGCCGCCATCACGCGTTCGCGGTTGACCTGGACCTGCTGCTCTATCTCCGGCAGCAGATCCTTCAGGCGCTGCGCGTAAGTCGGGTCCTCGGGGTCGACGTTCAGCTTGGCAAGCTGCCGCCCCGCCAGATGCTCGGGGTTGCCTCCGAGCTTGATGTCCACGCCACGGCCGGCCATGTTCGTTGCGATCGTGACGGCGCCCGGCTGGCCCGCCTCGGCCACGATCTCCGCCTCGCGGGCTGCGTGCTCGGGCTTGGCGTTGAGCACGGTGTGCGCGATCCCGCGCTTCTTCAGACGGTCGCCGAGTAGCTCTGAGACCTCGACAGAGATCGTGCCGACCAGCACCGGCTGGCCGTTCTCGTGGCGCGCGGCGATCTCTTTTACAACCGCCTCCCACTTGCCCTCCTTGGTCTTGTAGACCTGATCGTTGCGGTCGTCGCGGACCATCGGCATGTTCGTCGGGATCTGCACCACCGGCAACTCGTAGATCTTCATGAACTCGGTGGCCTCGGTCAGGGCCGTGCCGGTCATGCCCGAGAGCTTGTCGTAGAGGCGAAAGTAGTTCTGGTAGGTGATCGAGGCAAGCGTCTGGTTCTCCTCTTGGACCTTCACGCCCTCCTTGGCCTCGACCGCCTGGTGCAAGCCCTCCGACCAGCGCCTGCCGTCGAGGATGCGACCGGTGAACTCGTCGATGATCTTGACCTCGCCGTCGATCACGGCGTAATCGACGTCGCGCTTGTACAGCGACTCGGCCCGCAGCGACTGGATCAGGTGGTTGACGAGATGTCCGTTCTCGGCCTTGTAGAGATGGTCGATGCCAAGGAACCGCTCGGCCTTAGCGACACCGAGCTCTGTGATGGCGACGGTCTTCTGCTTCTCCTCGACCTCGTAGTCGAACTCCGCCACGAACCCCTTCTTGGTGCGCGGATCCATGCCTTCAGGCGTCTTGCCGCCGATCATGCGCGGCGCCAAACGGGCGAACTTCACGTAGAAGTCTGCTGCCTGTTCGGGCGCCCCCGAGATGATCAGCGGCGTACGCGCCTCGTCGATCAGGATGTTGTCGACCTCGTCCACGACCGCGAATGGATGGCCACGCTGCACCTTCTCAGCGAGATCCTTGGCCATGTTGTCACGCAAGTAATCGAAGCCGAACTCCGAGTTGGTGCCATAGACGACATCGCACGCGTAGGCCAGCTGCTTTTCCTCGTAAGGCTGCTGGTTTTGCAGTACCCCTACGCTGACATCCAGGGCGTTGTAGATCGGACTCATCCAGGCGGCGTCGCGGCGGGCTAGGTAGTCGTTGACGGTCACGACGTGCACACCCTTGCGTTCGATCGTCTCAGAACCGGTGGCTCCCTCGCGCGGGGCCAGCGAGTTGAGCACGACCGCGAGCGTCGCCGTCAACGTCTTGCCCTCGCCGGTCTTCATCTCGGAGATGCAGCCGTCGTGCAGCGCCATTGCCCCAACTAGCTGCACGTCGAAGTGACGCATCCCCATCGTGCGCTTGCCTGCCTCGCGCACGATCGCAAAGCACTCTGGCAGCAGATCCTCAAGCGACTCTCCCTCGCGCGCGCGCTCGCGCAACTCGTTCATGCGCTCACGCAGCTCGTCGTCGGTCTCGAGCTCCAGCTCGGCCTCGTAGGCGCTGATCAGCGCGACGCGCTTCTCATAGACCTTGAACTTCTTGCCCTCGCCGATGTTCAGCGCACGATCCAAAAGCGACATGCGCTCAGGGTACCGACTACGCCGCCGATCCTCGCCACCGATTGGCGCAGAGCGCGGTTCGCCTCAGACGCGATCGCGCTCTGTGCGCTCGCCGATCGACGGATAGGACTATTCGACGGCCGGCGAAGGCCGCACGGGCGTCGCGGCGGCCGCGGCCGCTGCGTGCGCCTCGCGGCGATGGCGGCGCTTGTCGCGATGACGCTTGACTTGGCGCGCCAGCTCGTCGACGACCAGATTCAGCGAATGCAGCATCTGCGGCGAGGAATCGCGCGCCCTCAGTGTGACGCCCTTGAGGTAGAGCGTCGCCTCGGCCACGTCGCTATCGGCGACGCGTGGGTTCGGCTCCCTGAATATCTCGAACTCCAGGCGGGCGAACTCGGAGACCTGGCGGGAAATCTTCTCCAGCCGGCGCTCCAGATGCTCGCGCATGTCGTCGGTGACCGGGACATTGCGGCCCTTGATGTCTATCTGCATCAGGGACTCCCTTCACTCGGAGACGATGTGTACCCATCGTACCCCTCCTGAGCGCCCCTATGTATCGGTTTGCACGGATGTTCGACGCGTACGATCCGTTCCGAGTCGGAGGACGGCTCTCGGGGGACTCGCACGCGCGGATCCCCCGGTTCTCTATCTGGTTCTCTATCTGGCGCGCAAGCTCTCGAGGATCCCCGCGTGCCCGGCGATCGCGCCAATCAGAATCGCGCCTGGAGCTGCCTCCGTTCCGGGAAGCAGGATGCTGTCGCGCAGCTGGGCTCCCTCGCCGATACGGGCGCCGTCGCCCAGCACAAGCGGGCCCGTCAGGCGCACGTTCTCGCCCAGCTCGACATCGCTACCGATCCAAACGGATCCCTCGATCTCGGCGCTGCGCGGCACGACGCTCTCACCCGCGACGATCAAGCCAGGAGCAACCTCGCGACCCTCAACCTGTAGGCGCAGCTCGCCACGCAATGCATCGAAAGTGCCCTGGCGCAGCTCCGCGAGCGAGCCAACATCGTTCCAGTACTCGCGCACCTCATGGATGTGGAAAGGGATGTCGTTCTCGAGCAAGGTTGGAAACACATCTTGGGCCCAGTCCACGAAGGGGCGATCTGGGAAGTAGTCGAAGATCTCGGGGCTGAAGATGTAGATGCCGCAGTTGCCGAGGTCAGAGAGCGCTTCCTCGGGGCTCGGCTTCTCCTGGAAGCCGGTGATGCGCCCCTCGCGATCGTGCAAGACGACGCCGTACTCCCGTGTGTCGGAGACCTTCTTGACGGCGAGCGTCGCGATCCCCCCCGCCTCGCGGTGACGGGCCGCGAAGGCGCTCAGGTCGATGTCCGTTAGCGCATCTCCCGAGATCACGACGAACGAGTCGTCCCCGAAGAAATCGGCACAGCCGCGCACCCCTCCGGCAGTGCCGAGCAGCTCCGGCTCGAAGCGGTAGCTCAGGCGCTCGCCGAAGTACTGCTTGATCGACTCTGGAAAGTAGTGCAGGTTGGCGATCACATCCTCGAAGCCGTGATGTTCGAGCAGGTCGAGGATGTGCGCCATCACCGGGCGGTCGAGGACCGGCACCATCGGCTTGGTGATCTCGTTCGTAAGTGGGCGCAGGCGAGTTCCGAGACCCGCCGCTAGGACCATTGCTCTCATTGGCTGCGCAACCTATAGGAAACGGAACCGGCAAGAAGCGGCGTCCAGACCAAGCCGCAAAGAACTCTCAAAACAAGCTGCACGTAAACACCCCCCTTGCCTGGACCAAAGGAGTTTATTTAGGTACCAATCATTGACTACGTGTCCACATAAGGGGGGTGTTTCCGGGATCACTCAAAATGAACCGCACGACTCAGCGTTCCCAGAGCACTCCGCCGCCCCACGCACGCAGCACAGCTGACATCACACAGCCCATTCCACAGCGCGACCTACGCCGCATAGCCTCTGAGAGCTCTTACGCGCCGTGTTCCCAGGAGCTGCGATACACACGCTGATCCTCACGAAGCTCGTCGATCTGCACACCGAGCGACTCGAGCTTCAAGCGTGCAACTTCCTCGTCGATTCGGTCTGGTACCGCCAGCACGGCCGCTGGCAACGTGCCCGCGCTCTTGACGAGATACTCGACGCACAAGGCTTGGCCGGCGAAAGACATGTCCATGACTGCCGCCGGGTGCCCCTCTCCCGCCGCCAGATTGACGACGCGACCCTGAGCGAGCAGGTTCAAGCGTCGGCCATCTGCGAGCGTGTGCTCCTCGACCAGGGGTAGCGCCTCACGTCGCCCGCCAACGGCGAGCGCGCGGAGATCCTCCAAGCGTATCTCGACGTCGAAGTGTCCGGCATTGGCCAGCAGCGCACCGTCCTTCATACGCTCGAAGTGCTCGCGGCGCAACACGTCGCGCCCGCCTGTGACCGTCACGAACACGTCGCCGCGCTCGGCAGCCGCAAGCGCTCCCATCACCTCATAGCCCTCCATGCGGGCCTCTAGCGCACGCAGCGGATCGACCTCGCAGACGACAACCGAGGCGCCCGCGCCACGTGCGCGCAGCGCCACCCCGCGCCCTGTCCAGCCATAGCCGAGAACCACCACGGTACGCCCGGCGAGCAACAGATTGGTGGCACGCAGGATGCCGTCGATCGTGGACTGGCCGGTGCCGAAGCGATCGTTGAAGGCACGCTCTGTGCGCGACTCGTTGACTGCGAGCACCGGGCAAGCAAGTGTGCCCTGCTCGGCGAGCGCCCTCACCCGCAGTAGCCCGGCGGTCGTCTCCTCGGTGCCGCCCATCATCTCCGCGGCGTGGCTCGGGTTGCGCTCGTGGATCGCGCCGATCAGATCGGCGCCGTCGTCGATTGTGACCCTCGGTGCGCTTTGAACCAGCTTCTGCACGTGCTCGGCGTACTGCTTGGCGCTCTCGCCGCGCACGGCAAGCACCGTTGCCCCGTGGCGCTCGGTGAGTGCCAGCGCCACATCGTCTTGCGTGGAGAGCGGATTGGCCGCGCACAATCCCACCTGTGCTCCGCCTGCGATCAGAGCACGCACGAGATTGGCTGTCTCGGCCGTCACGTGCAGACAGGCGGCGACGCTCACGCCCTCCAGTGGACGCTCGGACTGTAGGCGCTCACGTACCTGCGCAAGCACGGGCATCTGCGAGTCGGCCCAGTCAATGCGGGCCTGGCCGCTGTCAGCCTCTGAGGCGGAGGCGATCAAGTCGCCCCCGCCTTGCCTTGCCCGCCATCTTCGAATGCTTGCCGAGCTTCTTCGGCGGGCCGCACGTCACAGCTCCGTCGCTGACGCCGGCTGTCGGCTCTAGTAGCGGTAGTGATCGGCCTTGTAGGGGCCGCCGACCGGCACGCCGATGTAGGCCGCCTGCTCCTCGCTGAGCTTTGTCAGTTTCACGCCAAGCGCGTCCAGGTGTAGGCGCGCGACCTTCTCGTCGAGGTGCTTGGGCAGCACATATACGCGCTTCTCGTACTCGTTGTTCTTCGAGTAAAGCTCGATCTGGGCGATCGTCTGGTTGGTGAACGAGTTGCTCATCACGAAGCTCGGATGACCCGTGGCATTGCCCAGGTTCAGGAGGCGTCCCTCGGAGAGCATGATGATCGCGTGGCCGTCTGAGAAGACCCACTCATCGACCTGGGGCTTGATGTTGATGCGCTTGATCCCAGAGATCTTCGTGAGACCGGCTATGTCGATCTCGTTGTCGAAGTGACCGATGTTGCCCACGATCGCCTGGTGCTTCATGCGCGCCATGTGGGCGGCGGTGATGATGTCCTTGTTGCCCGTCGTCGTGATGAAGATGTCGCCGCTTTCCACCACGTCATCGAGCCTGTTGACCTCATAGCCCTGCATCGCCGCCTGGAGCGCGCAGATCGGGTCTATCTCGGTGATCACCACGCGCGCCCCTTGGCCGCGCAGCGATTCGGCGCAGCCCTTGCCGACGTCGCCGAAGCCGCATACGACCGCGATCTTGCCGCCGATCATCACGTCGGTCGCGCGGTTGATGCCGTCGATCAGTGAGTGGCGGCAACCGTAGAGGTTGTCGAACTTGGACTTGGTCACCGAGTCGTTGACGTTGATCGCGGGGAACAGCAGCTCGCCGCTCTCGACCATCTGGTAGAGGCGGTGCACGCCGGTGGTCGTCTCCTCGGTGACGCCCTTAATGCCCTGGCCGATCTTCGTCCAACGCTGCGGATCTTCCTCCAGCGAGCGCGTGAGCAGTGAGAGCACGACCTGGAACTCCTCGGACTCTGCCGAGGCTGGATCTGGCACAGCACCGGCAGCCTCGTACTCGGTGCCCTTATGCACGAACAGCGTAGCGTCGCCGCCATCGTCGAGGATCATGTTGGGGCCGGTGGCGTGGGGTTGGTGGGCGGGATCTGATTCGCCGGGCGTTCCGTCCTCACCGGGCCAGCGCAGCGCGCGGCCGGTGCACCACCAGTACTCCTCCAAGCTCTCGCCCTTCCAGGCGAACACGGGCACTCCGCGTGGGTCCTCGGGCGTGCCATCCGGGCCCACCGCCACCGCCGCTGCTGCATGGTCCTGGGTGGAGAAGATGTTGCAGCTGCACCAGCGCACCTCGGCTCCAAGCGAGGTGAGCGTCTCGATCAGGACGGCGGTCTGGATCGTCATGTGCAGCGAGCCCGTGATGCGCGCTCCCGCGAGCGGCTGAGCCTCTGCGTACTCGCGGCGAATCGACATCAGACCAGGCATCTCGTGCTCGGCCAGCGTGATCTCCTTACGTCCAAACTCGGCAAGCGAGAGGTCGGCGACCTTGAAGTCAGTATCGGTCAGCGTTGCGGTGGGGGTCATGCGATCTCCATGGTCGTAGTGTGTGGCTTGGCAGCGACAAGCAGTTGTTGATGCTTTTCTTGCTCGAAGCGCAGCCAGTCAGCGGCGCTGACATCCTCCGGACGGGACGGTTCGGCGGCGAGCCACAGGTCGATCGCGTCGCGCAATTGCGGATCGCGTTCAAGCCTCAGCGCAAAGCCGACCTCGGCAAGGTCCAGTCCATGCTCCTCCAGCAACTCTCGCAGTGTGCTCAAGCGCTGTAGCTCACCGGGGCCATACAGTCGATATCCGGAGCCGGAGCGGCCCGGCTCGACCAGCCCGATGCTCTCGATATAGCGCAACATGCGCGCTGACCAACCGGTCGTCTCGGCTGCCTCGTTGATCGTCAGGGCCTCTACAGCAGCAGTCTGCATCGAGCAGACCTTATCAAAGCTATGTCAAGGTTCAGCGCTTAATGAGATCAGCCTTGAGCTGCTGGATCAGCTTGACCGGACCCGGGTCGACGCCACGCAACGTTGCCAGGTAGATCGAGACCAGGTCGCCGAGCAACACCAAAGAGATGACACGCTCGATCGTCGTTTGACCGCGCGTCTCCAGACGGAAGCTGGCCGTAGCGCTGCCTGCGATCAGCTTCTCGGTCAGATCCATGCGCTCCTTCACCCGCGGATGCGCGTCGGAATCGTCGAGGAATACGGCCGAGAAGCGTCCCACGTCCTGGGCCCCCTCCCAGCCCTCGAGCTCGTTGTGATCGAGCTCGGGCAGCTCGTGAGCGAAGGCCGGTTGCTTGGAGTTCTCGTTGATCTGGGTCTTCCAGCGGTAGGCGATCGGGACCGTGAGCCCCGCACCAGCGATAACTGGGGCAGTGCCAAGCAGGCCCCGTGCTGTCTGCTTGGCCAGGGAGTCCTCGGGCGCGTCGGGGCCCCACTCCGCGACGAGCTGCTCGGTATGAGAGGCGGCGACATCGATCTCCGAGGTGAGGCGCGGCCCGGCACCACACAGGGCTGCTACCTCCAGTGCCGCAACGGTCATGTAGGCCACGGCCGCCCTGGGCTGGAAGCCTCCAGGCAGCGGTATGACAGGCACGCCGTCGGCACGTGCCATCTCACCAAGACGTCCACCGGTGGTGACCACCACACGCTGGGCGCCAAGCGCACCCGCCGACTCGTAGCAGGCAAGCGTCTCCTCGGTGTTTCCCGAGTAGCTCGCGCACAGCACGGTCGTCTCCGGCGTCGTCCACGGCGGAAGCCCATATGCGCGTGTCACGAAGATCGGGCGTGAAGCATGGTCGCCGAGCGCGGCTCGCGCCAACGCGCCACCGATCGCCGAACCACCCATTCCCGCCACCACCAGACCCGCTGGGGTGTCCCACTCAGCCATAATCGCCGACTCCACCCGCCACAGCGCGTCGCGCAGGTGCTCGGGCAGCGCCAGGATGTCCTGCAGCTGGTTGGAAGCGTCCACGCGAGCGATCGCCTCGCGCGAGAGCACGTCGGTGGTCGGGATGGCAGCGCCGCCGCCTTGACTCATTTACTCGTCTCCTGTTGGTGGGGCGGCCACGAGGATGTGACCATGAGGCTCGCGCCAGGATACCCGTCGTGGTGGACCCGACACCTTACGCTTGCTCCGACACACCCCCTTGTCCCGGGCATACCCCTACCCAACACCGCGCAGCCGGACTCACCGTGCCCAGGACCCGGCGCCGCACGGCGCTTGCGCGACCTAGAACTTGATCGCGCCGTCGGGCAGCGTCACACCGGGGAAGATGCGCGCGCCGCCCGCGATCGTGTTGTCCGCTCCGACGGTGACTCCCTCTCCCAGTACTGCGCCCTCTTGGATGTGGGTGCCGTCGCCTATTCGACAGCCGGCGGCGACGATGCAATTGCGCAGCGTGCAATTCTCGCCGATCTCGCTGCCGGCGAGGATCACCGCGCGCTCTACGGTCGAGCCTGCTCCGATCTTGACGTCGCTGCCGAGCACCACGAGGCTGCCGACGTGAGCCCCGTCAGCAACGGTCGCGCCCGCCTCGATCACGGCCGGCGGAATCGCCCTGCCGAGTATTTGCGCGCCCTCGGCCACCGATAGATAGCTGTCGCCAAGCCGCTCGTGCACGGCGGTGCGAACGTTGCCCTCGAGGATGTCGAACGTGCCCTGCAGGTAGCGCGCGGGCGTTCCGATGTCGAGCCAGTAGCTCTGCGAGGGAAAGCCGTACAAGCCCTCGCCTACCAGGCGCGGCCAGACTTCGCGCTCGATCGAGACGTTGCGGTCCGGCGGCACGAGCTCGAGGATCGAGCGCTCGAGCACGTAGGCGCCGGCGCTGATCAGATTCGTGTCGATGCGGTCGGAGCTCGGCTTCTCGACGAACTCCCTCACAGCGTGGTCGTCCTCCAGATGGACCAGCCCATAGGCGCTCGGGTCCTCGACCGGTACCAGCGCAAGCGTTGCCTTGGCGCCGGTGCGCTCGTGCTGAGCGATCTGCTCGGTGAGGTCGATGTCGGTGAGCACGTCTCCGTTCAGCATCAGGAAGCGCTCGTCGAGCAGCGACTCGGCGAACTTCAATGCGCCGGCCGTGCCGCGCGGGTCGGGCTCCTCGACGAAGCGCAGCCTGATCCCATATGCCGAGCCGTCGCCGAGCACGTTGCGCACGCTTGTCGCAAGGAAGCCACAGGACATGATCACATCGTCGATCCCGTGCGCGTGCAGCCACTCGAGCATGAACGAGATGAATGGACGGTCGACCAGTGGAACGACCGGCTTGGGAACCGTCGAGGTGAGCGGACGCAGACGCGTGCCCTCCCCGCCGACCAGGATCACAGCTTGCATCAGCGCCTACCTATTCCCTCGTAAGTGAGGCCCGCGGCGCGCACGGCCTCGCAGTCGAGTGCGTTACGGCCATCGATCACGAGCTTGCCGCTCATCGACGCCGCGACCTCGCGCCAGTCGAGCTCCAGGAACTCGGGCCACTCCGTGACAAGCACAACCGCGTCGGCATCTGTAGTTGCATCCATAGCGGATTCGGCGAAGCGCAGCCCGCTTATGAGGCTACGCGCCTCGCTCTCCGCGACGGGATCATACGCGCTTACGATCGCGCCGTCGGCGTTGAGCCGTGCCGAGAGCACCAGTGAGGACGCCTCGCGCATATCGTCTGTGTTCGGCTTGAACGCAAGACCCAGCAGAGTGATGCGCTTGCCGACGAGTCCCCCCAAGTGCTTTTGTAGCTTTGAGATCACGCGGCGCTTCTGTAGCTCGTTGACCTCGATCACGGCCGTCAGCAGCTGGAAGTGATAGCCGGAATTGCCCGCCAGTTGCTTGAGCGCGTCGACATCCTTGGGGAAGCAGCTGCCACCGAAGCCGATGCCGGCCTGCAGGAACTTTGGCCCGATGCGATCGTCCAAGCCCATGCCGCGAGCGACCTCGACCACGTCGGCGCCGGTCTCCTCGCAGACGTTGGCGATCTCGTTGATGAAAGAGATCTTGGTGGCGAGGAAGGCGTTGGATGCGAGCTTGACCATCTCGGCGCTGGCGATGTCGGTACGCACTAGCGGCGCTCCGAGGGGGGCATAAAGCTCGACGACCGCGTCTCCCGCCCAGTCTCCGTTGTCGCCGACGACGACACGATCGGGGTGCATGAAGTCCTCGACGGCCGAACCCTCCTTGAGGAACTCGGGGCAAGACACATAGCGCAAGCCGTCCTTGCCCTGCTCGCCGAGGATGCGCTGGATCGCGGCGCCCGTGCCACACGGCACCGTCGACTTCATAACCAGTGCGTGGCGGTCTGAGCTTGGGATCGCACCGACCACGGCATGCACCGCCGAGAGGTCCGCATCGCCCGAATAGGTTGGTGGCGTGCCCACGGCCACGAACAGCAGGCGACAGTGCTCGAGCGCTTGGCCAAGGTCTGTAGAGAAGTGCAACCGCTCGGAATGCTCGGCCAACAATCGCTCAAGTCCCGGCTCGTAGATCGGGACCTCGCCACGCCGCAGACGCTCGACCTTGGCGGCGTCGATGTCCACGCACCACACCTCGCTTCCCAAGGCGGCGAAGCCGGCGGCCGTGACAAGTCCCACGTAGCCGGTGCCGATCACGCCGATCGGCTGGCGCTCAGCGCTCATGCTGCTGCGCCTCGGCGCCCACGGTTATTCATGACGTCGCGAAGGCTAGCTTGTGTGAGCACGCGAGGCGGGGACACGAGGCGAGGCTTGGGCGAAGCGCCAGGTTTGGACGCGACGCGAGCTGCCTCAGGCCGATACAGCGAGGAACGCCTCATAGCGCTTGATGTCGCGCAGGGCGCGTGCCTGCTCCTCAGAGCCCTCCTCCGACCGCTCGGCAGACGCGCGAGCATCGGAGAGCTGTGTCTCGATCGTCGGACGGTCGAGCGCATCGGGGGCAATCGCCTCCTCGACGAGCACGAGCGCGCGGTTCTCGGCGAACTGCAGGTAGCCCTCGGCCTGTGCGAAGCGGACGATCTCGGACTCCGAGCGATACAGCCGCAGCTCGGTCGGCTCCAGGCGAGCCAGCAGCGGCTCGTGGTTGGCGAGGATGCCGATCGAGCCGACCGTCGTGAAGGTGGAGAGCATTTCCACCTCCTCGGAGAAGACCTCACCCTCGGGGGTGAGCACTTCGACTGGGAACTTTGTGTGCGCCATGATCTATTTCTTAGCCGCCTCTACGACCTCGTCGATCGTGCCCTTGAGGAAGAACGCGCTCTCGGGGACCTCGTCGTGCTTGCCGTCGATGATCTCCTGGAAGCCCCTGATCGTCTCGGCGATCGGCACATAGGCACCCGGTGTGCCCGTGAACTCTTCGGCCACGAAGAACGGCTGCGAGAGGAAGCGCTCGATCCTGCGCGCGCGCTGCACTGTCAGCTTGTCCTCGTCGGAGAGCTCGTCGATACCAAGGATCGCGATGATGTCCTGCAGCTCCTTGTAGCGCTGCAGGATCTCCTTGACCTGGTTGGCGACGCGGAAGTGATCGTCGCCAAGGATGTCGGCCTTGAGGATCGTCGACGTGGAGTCGAGCGGATCGACCGCGGGGTAGATGCCCTTCTCGGAGATCGCCCTGGAGAGCACCGTGGTGGCGCCCAGGTGGGCAAACACCGACGCCGGCGCCGGGTCGGTGAGATCGTCGGCGGGCACGTAAATCGCCTGCACCGATGTCACAGAGCCCTCACGCGTCGAGGTGATGCGCTCCTGCAGCTGGCCCATCTCGGTCTCCAGCGTTGGCTGGTAGCCGACCTGCGAGGGCATACGCCCGAGCAGCGCTGACACCTCGGAGCCTGCCTGCACGAAGCGGAAGATGTTGTCGATGAACAACAGCACGTCCTGGCCCTGGTCGCGAAAATATTCGGCCATCGTCAGACCGGAGAGGGCGACCCTCATGCGGGCTCCCGGGGGCTCGTTCATCTGGCCGAAGACGAGCATCGTCTTATCGAGCACGCCCGACTCCTTCATCTCCAGCCACAGGTCGTTGCCCTCGCGCGAGCGCTCGCCCACGCCGCAGAACGCCGACAGCCCGCCGTGCTCCTTGGCGAGGTTGTGGATGAGCTCCTGGATCAGCACGGTCTTGCCTACGCCGGCGCCGCCGAACAGCCCCACCTTGCCGCCCTTGGCGTATGGCGCGAGCAGGTCGATCACCTTGATGCCCGTCTCGAACATCTCGGTGGTCGGGGTCAGGTCCTCGGCGCGTGGGGCATCCTGATGGATGCCACGGCGCTGGATGTCCTTGGGTAGGTCCTCACCGAGGTCGATCGGTTCGCCCAACAGATTGAAGATCCGCCCGAGCGTCGCCTCGCCGACCGGCACCGTGATCGGGCCGCCGGTATCGATTACCTCGGCGCCGCGCGCCAGGCCGTCGGTCGTGTCCATCGCGACCGCACGCACGCGGTCGTCGCCGAGGTGCTGCTGAACCTCGCACACCAGCACCTCGCCACCGGCCTCGGTGCTGATGCCCTCGGCCTCCTCGTCGGCCGCGGCGGCCGGACGGGCAACCGTGATCGCATGGTTGATCTCGGGCAGGCGATCGGGGAACACGGCCTCGATCACGACGCCCTGGATCTCCTCGATGCGCCCGAGGTTGCGCGAGGCGACTCCGTTCGCTGCTGCGGTGGGCTCTGTGGTGGTGCTGGGTGGCATTAGCTCTCTGATCTCCTAATCATCTGTTCAAGTTCGTTTCGTGGCGGCTGCGCGACTGAGCAAGGGTCCTAACTGAGACCCTCCGCTCCCGCGACCACCTCCATGATCTCTTGGGTGATCTCGGCCTGGCGGGCACGGTTCATTTGCAATGTGTACTCCGTGATGATTTCGCCGGCGTTCTCCGATGCGCTGCGCATCGCCGTCATCTGAGCGCCGAAGAAGCCGGCCGCTGACTCCACGAGCGCCCGGTAGATCGATATCTCGATGTAGTCGGGAACCAGACGCCTGAGAATTTTCTCGGGGTCCGGCTCGTAATCGACCGGCGTCGGCTTCGGGGGGCCGGATGCCTCACGCGTGACCGTCGAAGCATCCTCCTGATCGCCGGCGATCTCCTGGTGGGAGAGCGGGAGCAGCCGCTGACGTGTGACGTGCTGGGTGAGCGGCGATACGTATGAGTTGTAGAGCATCTCGACGCGATCGATACGGCCGTCCACATAAGCCTCGATCACATCGTCGGCGATCGTGCGCGCGTCAGCATAGGACGGTCGATCGGAGAAGCCCGTGTAGCTGCCGCTGAGCTCGTGCCCGCGGAAGGCGATCGAGGAGACGCCGCGGCGCCCTGTCCCATACCAGAGGCTGTTCAGCCCCTCGCCGGTCAGCTCGGCAGAGAGGCGCACGCCGGCGCGGATGATCTGGGAGTTGAAGCCGCCCGCCAGGCCGCGGTCGCCGGTGACGAGCAACAGGCCGACATTGCTTTCAGACTCGTGCTCACGTAGCAGCGGCAGGTTCGCGGCCTCCGAGCCGGCCGCTTGCGCGGCCTGGCGCGTCATGCGCCCGATCGCATCCGCGTACGGACGCAAAGCGGAGATGCGCTGCTCCGCCCGTCGCAGACGGGCCGCGGCCACCATCTCCATCGCTCGGGTGATCTTCTGGATGTTCTTCACCGAGGCGATCTTGTTCTTGACGTCGCGTTGAGATGCCATGACGATTGACCTTGGCCGGCGCTAAGCCGCCTGCGCCGTGCCCTCCGGGTAAGGCTCCTGCTCGGCGGGAGACTCGTCCTTGCGCAGCGGCGCGTCCTCGTCCAACGGCTGACCCTCCTCGTCGAGGTCGTAGCCGAAGTCCCGCGCGAAGTTCTCGACAGTGTCGCGCACCTCCTTCTGCGTCTCATCCGACCAGTCGCCACCGTTAATCTTCGCGCGCAGCTCCGGGTGCTGGGAGTGCAGCGTTTCGGTTACCGCGAGCAGGAACTCGGGCACACGCTCAACGTTGAGGCGGTCCAGATACCCGTTGGTCGCGGCGAAGATCTGCACAACCTGATCCTCGACCGCCAGCGGTGCGCGCTCGTTCTGGTTGAGCGTCGCCACCAGGCGTTCGCCGCGGGCCAGTGTGCGCTGTGTGTCGGCATCGAGGTCCGAGCCAAACTGGGCGAACGCCTCCAGGTCACGGTACTGGGAAAGCTCGAGCTTGATTCGTCCTGCCACCTTCTTCATCGGACCGATCTGTGCGTTACCACCGACGCGCGAGACGGAGATGCCGACGTTGATCGCCGGACGCACGCCCGAGTTGAACAGCTTCGACTCCAGGAATATCTGCCCGTCGGTGATCGAGATCACGTTTGTCGGGATGTACGCGGAGACGTCACCAGCCTGTGTCTCGATGATCGGTAGCGCCGTCAGCGAGCCGCCGCCGAGATCGTCGTTGAGCTTGACCGCACGCTCGAGCAGGCGGGAGTGCAGGTAGAAGACGTCGCCCGGGTATGCCTCGCGGCCCGGCGGGCGGCGCAGCAGCAGCGACATCTGGCGATACGCGTAGGCGTGCTTTGTCAAGTCGTCGTACACGCACAGTGCGTGCTTGCCGTTGTAGAGGAAGTGCTCAGCCATCGCGCAGCCGGCATAGGGAGCCATGAACTTGATCGGAGCGGCCTCGTCGGCGGGAGCCGCGACGATGATCGTGTTGTCCAGAGCGCCGTACTCCTCGAGCGTCTGCGCAAGTGCCACGACGGTCGCCATGCGCTGACCGATCGCCACATACACCGACACCACGCCGGTGTCCTTGTTGTTGATAATCGTGTCGATCGCGATCGCGGTCTTGCCGGTCTGGCGATCGCCGATGATGAGCTCGCGCTGACCGCGGCCGATCGGGATCATCGCGTCGATCGCCTTCAGGCCGGTCTGCATCGGCTGCTTGACCGGCTGGCGCTGGACGACGCCAGGCGCCTTGAACTCGGCCGGGCGCCGCTCACTGGTGGCGACCTCTCCCTTGCCGTCGAGCGGACGACCCAGCGGATCCACGATCCGCCCCAGCAGCGCATCGCCGACAGGGATCTCGAGCAGCGAGCCGGTGCGCTTGACAGTGTCGCCCTCGGACACCTTCTCCCACTCGCCGAACAACACGGCGCCGACGTTGTCGGACTCGAGGTTCAGCGCCAGACCGGTGACGCCGTGGGGAAGCTCGAGCATCTCGAAGGACATGCAGTTCTCCAGGCCGTGCAGGCGCGCGATACCGTCGGCCACGCTCAGCACGGTGCCCACCTCGGTCAGCTCGGCTGTGCCGCTGTCGAGTCCCTCGATGCGGCTCTTCAGAATGCTTGTGATCTCGTCAGGATTGATCTGCATGTCGTTTTAAGAGGCTCCTTGGGCAACGTGCCTGCGCAGCTGCTCCAGTCGGTTGCGAATAGAGGCATCGAGAATCGAGTTTCCGACCCTGATGACGATGCCGCCAAGAATGTCCGGGTCCACGCGCGCGGCCAACGTGACCTTGCGTCCCGCGCGCTCCCCGATCGTCTTGCCCAGACTCTCGGTGGTCGCCTCGTCGAGGGCGATCGCGCTCGTGATCTCCACCGGCAGGGTCTTGTTCTCCTCGTCCCACAGCCGCTCGTACTCTTGGCGAATGCGGAAGATCACGGGCATGCGGTGGTTTTCGATGAGTAGCTTCAGGAAATTGTCCAAAATCTCGTCCGACCCGTCGAGCAGCGTCGAAAGTGACTGCTGCTTCTCGACACTCGAAAAGTAGGGCGAGAAGAAGAACACCGCGAGCTCGCGGTGCTCGTCGAGCGCATCCGCGAACTGACCGACCTGCTCGCGGATCTCATCCATACGACCCTTCTCCAGGGCGACCTGAAACAGCGAGCGTGCATAGACCTGGGCAAGCTCCTCCATCAGGAACGTCCTCCTGGCGCACTCGTCCGCGCTCCGGCCGGCAAGGCGCAGCGCGGAGCCGGGATCGTGGTAGGTAGCGAGCGAGTGGACATGTCGATCAGTTTTGAGATCCTGAGGAGAGGCCAGAGAAGTCGAGCTCGCCCAGCGCCTCCTCGACTAGACGACGCTGATCGGCGTCGTTGAGTGTCTTGCGCGTGACCTTCTCGGTGGCCAGGATCGTCAGGTCGGCGACCTCACGGCGGATGTCGTCGAGCGCTCGCTTGGTGGCGGCGTCGATGTCGCGCTCAGCACGCTTGGCCGCCTCGGCGAGAATCTCCTGACCACGATCGCGAGCCTCGTGCTCGTGGGACTCGGCCGTCTGGCGCGCACGTTGGACGATCTCCTCGGACTGGGCGCGAGCTTCCTTCAGGCGCTCTCGGTATTCGGCCAGCAGCTCGTCGGCGTCCTTACGGGTCTGCTCGGCGGCGTCGATGTCGCCGTCGATCATCTTGGCGCGCTTGTCCAGCGCTTCGCCGATGACTGGGAACACTGCCTTGCGCAGGATGAACAGCGAGATGGCGAACACCACGATGGTCCAGATCATGATCCCCACATTTGGGGTGATCAGGAAGGACCCGCTGGAAGAAGCTAGTGGGATTGAAGCAAGCATCTCGGCCTACAGGAAGAAGGCGATGAAGCCGCCGACGAGGCCGTAGAAGAAGCACGCCTCGGTGAGCGCGAAACCTAGCCACTGGTCGCGCTCGACCTCGGCGCGCAGCTCGGGCTGGCGGGTCTTGGCCTGGATCGAGGCGTTGAACACAGCTCCAATGCCCGCCCCGGCGCCTGCGGCGCCGCCACCGGCTCCGACGCCCAGCGCGATCGCGCGACCGGCATCCTGGCTCTGCTTGATGATCGGTTCCACGACACCCAGCAGCGGGTGAATCGCACTCAAGAGGTGTAGAAACTGCATTGCTCGATAGCTCCTTGTTTGTTAGTGACTCTCGACCGCTCCGCCGAGGTAGATGGCGGTCAAGATGGCAAAGATGAAGGCTTGTAGACCGGCGATCAGGACGGCCTCGAAGAGGAAGATCGCGACTCCCGCCGGCAGCAGGAACCAGGACACGAGCTGCAGCCCGACGAGCACGCCAAGCTCGCCGCCCATGAACGCGATCAGCATGTGACCGGCGAGCAGGTTAGCCCACAGCCGCACCGTCAGTGAGATCAGGCGCAGGAAGTTGGAGAGGATCTCGATCGGGAAGATCAGGAGCACGATCGGCCCCTTGACGCCGCCGGGCATCAGGCTCTTGAGGTATCCGATTGGACCGTGGTACTTGACTCCCTCGTAGGTGAACATGACGAAGACGCCAAGCGAGAGGATCAGCGGGAACGCAACATTGGTGTCGGTCGCGTAGATCTGAAACGAGGGGATGTTCACACCGAACAGCCTGAACGTCTCACCCGAATTGACCGGCAGCGGGATATAGCCGATCAGGTTGCTCACGAGGATGAACACGAAGATCGTGGCGATCAGCGGGAAGTACTTGCGTTCCATGTCTTCGTTGAGGTTTTCCCTCGACATGCCGCGGGTGAAGTTGTAGAACATCTCGACCGCGACCTGAAGGCGTCCGGGGCGCTGTTGCAGGCGCCTTGAGATGTAGAACATCACCCCGAGGGTGATGCCGACCGTGATCAACAGATACAGAACGCCCTTGTTGAACGCGACCGGGCCGAGTTTGAACCAGGTGTCGAGCTTGAACTCGTCGGTCGGGGAGAAGGCGCTACTGGCGACAGCCGGGGCCTTGTGGGCGGTTACGCCGAACAGGATCACAAACAGCACGATCCCGCCGAGCCATACCCCCAGGACCGAGTAGAGGACCTTCCGCCCTTGGGTCATTCCCTGCTTGCCGGAAGCCGGTGCTCCAGCGGGGGCCGGTGCTCCGGCGGGCGCCGCCGCCGCTACCGCGCTCATCGCTGCGCTCCTTGCGGTCGGCCACTGACCACACGCACGACGAACGCGACGGAGTAGGCGCCGAAGATCATGAGTGCGGCGGTCAGTCCGTCTGAGCGTCCGCCGATGAGAGCAGCGATGACGATCGCGCCCGCAAGCAACCAGATGCGCCCGAAACCGTCGAGGAGACTAAGACCAAAGCGTGCATTCGGTCCCTGCTTGGCGATCCAGCTTTTCCCAACCCGGGCGACCACGTACTGCAAGAACCACGCTGCCGCGCTCACCACAACGCCCACCACGGGCGCGCCTAGCACCAGTGTGACGGGCACCGCGACCGCCACTACGATCAGATCGAGATAGCGCAGCACCGCGCCCAGGCGGCTCGAGTCGGCGCGCGCGTCGGCGCTCCGGGCCGCTGCGCTCGTGCGCGCGGGGACGGTGACATCGCTAATTGTCGCTAGTCGATCGGGCATATTCGATGGTGAGCCACCCTACAGATGCAAACGCCCGCACGCATTGACGCGGCGGGCCCTGTCGCTCCCCTCAGAGCGTGTCGTCAGTGGCAGCCGCGAGTCTACCGGTTCTGCGACTTAGTAACAACTTTGTGACATGCGCCACGGACGCCAGACGCACCAAAGCGAGCGCCAGCGCGAACGTCAAGAGGCCTCCGATCAGGTCCAGCACATAGTGGTTGCCTGTTGCCAACACCGCAAACGCCGTCACGCAGGGGTAGACGAGCGCTAGCACCCGTACCCACATACGCGAGGAGATCCGCCACATCGCGAGACTGCACCACGCGGCCCAGGCGATGTGCAGCGAGGGCATCGCGGCGAACTGGTTGGCGTCGGTGGCGAGAGTGCCAGTGTGCCATGAGCCGATCGTGTGCGAGGAGGCGACGACGTCGGTGAAGCCGACGAGCATCCGTGGCGGCGCCACTGGGTAGCGCCAGAACACGATCAGCCCGATCACGTTGATCATCACGAGTGTGCTGCGAAGCGGTCGGTAGATGTCCGCTCGCTTCCACCAAAGCCAGCCGAGCAACCCGAGGGTCACGATGAAGTGGGCGTTGTCGTAGTAGTAGGAGAGGATCGTCGCGAGTGCGTGATGCGCGACGAGCCAGCGATTCAGGGCCAGTTCGGGCGCGATGTGCAGCGACTGCTCGAAGCTCAGGATGTCGCTCGCATGCGTGAGCGCAAGTTTTTCGCGTAGCGGCGCGAGGTTCGTGACGATGTCGTACAGCCACGCGAGCCACGCGATCACTAGCAGCTCGCCCCACCAGCGCGGACGCCGCGCTGGTGGCGATGTCACCGCCGGGGCGTCCTCTGGAACGGCGATGTCCCCCGCGCGCGCGGGGGGCATCGCCACTTTGGAAGGCTCGTCGTGCCAGCATCAAGGTGAATCTCCCCAGCGGGCTCTTGCTCCCCAGCAGGCTCTTGCTCCCCAGCAGGCTCTTGCTCCCCCAGCAGGCTCTTGCTCGACAGACGACGGCGGCATCAATGCCGGCGGCGGCGCCGAAAGATCGGATGTGCTCGAACCGGCCAAGTAAGCGATGTTATCCAGCGGTGAAGCCAGATCGCCAGACGGCCGCGGCACTCACGGCAGCACCGTCTCGATGCCACGCTCGGCGAGCACGTCCAGCACGCGTGGCAGCGCTTGCGCGGTCCGTTGCCATGAGTCCGGGGCGCTGTAGTCGTCGGCGTCGTGGAGCAACAGGATCGAGCCCTGAGCCACATCCTTGGTCACGCACGCGGCGATCGACTCAGGGGTGGCATTTGCCCGCCAGTCGCGTCCCCAATGGCTCCACAGCAGCGTACGCCTACCCGCACGCCGCGCCAGCCGCACAGCGCTTGCGTTGAGAATCCCGTAAGGCGGCCTGTACAGCGCGGGCGACATGCCCGTGGCATCCTCGATCGCGGCCTGTGCGCGACTGACGTCCTCGTGCACCTGCCACGGAGCGAGGCGCAGCAGGTTGCGATGGCGATGACAGTGCAAGCCGATCAGCGTGACCGCCGGCCACGATCTCCGCGGCCAGGGCGGGGTTGCGCAACACCTGTTCGCCCACGAGAAAGAACGTAGCCCGCGTCCCCCGCTCGGCAAGGATCTCGAGCACGGCCGGCGTGCCCCGCGCGTGCGGGCCGTCGTCGAAAGTGAGGGCCGCGCCTTCGCCCGGTGGCGGTTTCGGTCTCGACTCCAAGCGCACCGCGTAGCGTATGCGAGTAGAAGGCGAGCGCCGGCAAAAAGTAGCCTGCCATCGTCACGCCCGCAAGCCCTCCTGCCAGCGGACTGGACCGGCTGCGATGATCGTTGGGGTAAATGGTCGATCTCATTCTGGGAATCGCTGCGGCGGTGGCCGCGTCGGCGCTCTACAGCCTAGGGGTCGCGCTGCAGGCGATGGACGCCAAGCGCACTCCCCATACCGAGCACCTGCACCCCGCGCTTGCCCTGAACCTCTTGCGCCGCGCGCGCTGGCTGGCGGGAACCGGCCTTTCGATGCTCGGCTGGCCGCTACAGGTCGTCGCGCTGCTGCTGGTCTCGCTCGTGATCGTGCAGCCGACGATGGCCGTCGGCCTGCTCGTGCTGCTGTTCTTCGGCGAGCGCATGCTCGGCGAGCGCGCCGGGCGGCGCGAGCACCTCGCTATGGGCGCGATCGTGCTCGGCGTCGTCGGTATAGCGGCCACAGGGCCGGAGCGCAGCACGAGCCACACCAACAACCTCACCGTCACGCTTGTGCTCGTTGGGCTCGGACTGCTGACGCTGCTCCCTTACCTGGTCAATCGCGTACGCCGACCGGGCGCCTCGCTGACGATGGTGGCCGCGGGACTGGGCTTTGCCTGGAGCGGCGTGGCGACAAAGCTGTTCTCCGACGATCTCTCACGGGGGCGCCTGTGGTTCGCCCTCGCTTGGGGGCTCTCGACAGGCGCGGCCTCCGCCGTAGCCGCGCTCAGCGAGATGAGCGCCCTGCAGATGCGCCCTGCGATCCAGGTCGCGCCTGTGGTCTTCGTGACTCAGACGATCGTGCCGGTGATACTCGCGCCGCTCTTGCTCGGCGAAGACTTCAGCTCCACCCCGCTCGGCGGCATACCACTCACGATCTCTCTGCTCGTGCTCGTATCCGGCGCTGCCGCGCTTGCCCGCTCGCCGCTCTTGCTGGCCTTGATGGAAGGCGAGGCCGTCAGCGAGCCCAGCGGCTCGACCGAGAGTCCTTCGGAGTGCAACCGCGAGACGATCCGCTCGACGCCGACTAGCGACGAGGCATCGCCGTCCACCGACACCACCAGCACATCGCCGGCACGCATCCGTCCATGAGGCATTGGCCCGGGCGCGTTCAAGCGTTCTGAACCGGCGACCGGAATCGCATTGGCGGTCCGAGCTAGTACGAGTTGGCCCACCGTCAGGCCTTTCGGTGGCTGCAGAAAATAGAAGTGGTGGTGCAAGCCGAGCGCGCGCGCTTGCGAGCGCAGCGTCCCCGCGTGTACGCACCCAGCGGAAAGGCGAGCCCGAATGCGGTAGTTCGGGCAGGAGTTCGTCGTGATACGCGCGCAACTGCGCGATCGTGGTGGACGCGTCCGCGCCGTTGTCGGCGAACGACACGCGGATACCGGCGTCCGCCAGCTCGCTTGCGATCAATGTCACCTTGCCCGCGGGAGCTCGCACCACCAAGCCCACCTCGGGCTTTGAGGTTTCCACGCGCTTGAGCGCATGCCCTCCCAGGAACAGTGAGGCGAACGCGGTTACCTCATCGGTGGACATCAACCAGGTGCTCACGACCAGCAGCAGCGCCATCTGCGTGACGAACGCGATCATGCGCAAACGCCACAGCGGGATCGGGCGTACGCGATGGGGCGCGTCGAGCACGAGGTCCACCGCCGCCGGGTCGAGCCGCGGCTGGGACGACTGGGAGTCGCTTGCTTCGGCCTCCTCCTGTCTCTCCACCCCATCGGCCAACTCGGGAGCAGCGACCGTGTTCTGGCCGGCGACCGCCAGCAGGCCCTCGCGCGGATGCTCGCCACGGCCACGCAACGCGTGGTGTTCGGCGAAGCTGGCCTGCACGTGCTCAGACAGCTCGTCAGTGTTGTTGGCGAGCCGCAGCAGGCCGAGATCGGCCATCGCACGTGTGTTCAGACGCGCGTGTCCTACCGGCAGGCCGTAGGAGACGACCGGTGTGCCGGTGGCCTTTGCCTCCAAGCACGTAACGCCGCCGGTTGAGTGCACGAGCGTGTCGGCGGCCGCCAGGATCTCTGGCATCCGTTCGGTGAAGCCATAGACGCGAACCCGCGGCTCGTCGGCGAAGTCCGACTCCAGACGCTCGCGCAACTGTTCGTTGCGTCCAGCCAGGCAGACGATCGCGCTCACGTCGGGAATGCCGGCGATCGCGCGCACCGCGCCCTCGATGTCCCCCACCCCCCAACCGCCTCCCGAGACGACCACCATACGGCCCTCTTGCGGCAGGTCGAGCGCTTGGCGGGACTCCATCTGGGGGCGCTCGTCGAGGAACTCGGAGGAGATCAGCGGGCGTACCAACTGTGCGCTGCCACGCCCGGCGATGCGCTCGACCGAGCTCATCGACTCGCCGTACATCACTAGGTGGCTGTCGATGCCCGGCTGAGCCCAGAAGAACAGGCCAGTGAGATCGGTGATCGTCGCGACCGTCGGACAGTGCACCTGCCGGGTGCGTCGCAAGCGCGCGAGCACCACCGTCACCGCCGGGTATGTGGAGACGACGACGTCGGGCTCGTGCTCGGCTATTCGCCTTGCCAACGGGCGCGAGCCGAACAGGCACAGCAAGCTGCGCGCCAGCACTCGCACCGGGGCGACCGACTCCAGTAGCCAGTAGATCACCGTGTAGGTCCACGGGAAGAAGCGCAGTTGCACGCGATAGCCGTCCTCGACGACCGGTTGCAGCAGCGGGCCCATTGCCGCGAGCCCGTCGATCACCGTCACCTCGGCTGGCTCGGGGGCGCTCTCGATCTGCCGGGCGAGCGCGCGTGCGGCCGCGGCGTGGCCCTCGCCGACGTCGGCGGAGAGGATCAGCACGCGCTTGGGCCCGGGGCGCCGGCGCGATGTCGATGTGCGGTGGCGGCGTGGCATACAGTTCAAGCCTTGCCCGCCCGGCGGACGGAACGGCCTGCTCGCAAGCTTGGTGAAGATGCTCTCAGCGCAAGCGACATGGAAAGCGTAGCGGCCGCGGTGAACGGTCGCACCTCGGCGAACCGTTCCCTGCGCTCCTCGACCGCCTTGCGAGCAGTCGGCATCGCCGGCCTGCTCGGCATCGTCGTGAGCATCTTTGGCGTGGTGGCCGGCGCCGCGGGTAGCCCCACCTCCTATGTCCCGGCGCGCATCGGGGGCTGGCCGGGCTGGCTGAGCGGCCCGCTGCACGGGCTCGGAGTTGGCATCGGCTCCTCGAGCTTCCAGGTGCTGACGCTCGTGATGTGCGCCGGCTACGTCGCCGCGCTGCTCGCCGCACGGCGACCTGCCCGGCAAGGCGATCGCGCTTGCGATCTTGGCGGCCAACCTTTTGTTGCTGCTCGGCCCGCCGCTCATCTCTCAAGACGTCTTCGGCTACCTCGAGTTTGCTCGCCTTGGCGTGTTGCACGGACTGGATCCCTACACCCACGTCGCGGCGGAAGCTCCAACCGACGCCGTCTTTCCGTTCATCGGCTGGCCGTTCCAGCATTCCCCCTACGGACCCCTGTTCACGCTCGGCACCTATCCGCTTGCTTCGCTTGGGCTCGGCGGCGGCCTGTGGGCTCTCAAGCTGCTGGCTGTCGCGAGCAGCCTCGCGGCGGTGGCCCTGACCGCGAGCGCGGCACGCATGATGGGACGCTCGGCCAAGGTGGCGGCCGTGTTCGTCGGCTTGAATCCGGTGCTGCTTGGAGCTTGCCGTGGGCGGCGCGCACAACGACACGCTCGTGCTGCTCGTGCTGGCCGGGGCGCTGGCGCTCGCGGCTCGAAAAACCGGCATGCCCCCCGCGCGCGCGGGGGGCATCGCCGTTTCGATGAACCCCGCAGACCTCCGGGCGACAGCCGCCCTGCTTGTCGTCGGGATCGGCGTGAAGGCCTCCGCTGGGCTCGTGCTCCCGTTCGTGGTGCTTGCCCCCGCGCCTGGCGGGAGCGAGCGCGTGTTGCGGCGAGCGCGCTTGGCGCGCTCGTGCTGCTCGCGGTCATAGCGGTTGTCGGCTTTGGGACGCACGCTTTTGGCTTCTTGGGTGCGTTGGGTGAGCAGCAGCAGCTGATCGCTACTCACAGCCTGCCGGCGGAGACGGCGCGCTGGGTTGGCCTCAGCGGGCTGCCGGCGTGGTGGCGCGACCTGTTCGTCGCCGGCTTCCTGGTCGTGCTGGTGCTGACCCTATGGCGCACCGCGCGCGGGGGCGAATGGCGGGCGATGGCCGGTTGGGCGACCTTGGCGCTGCTGCTGTCGACCGCTTGGCTACTGCCCTGGTATGCGATATGGGTGCTGCCGCTGGCCGCGCTCGCCGACAGCCGCCGCCTGCGCGTCGCCACGCTGCTCTTCTGTGCCTATGCGATCTTGATCCACCTGCCGCTCGCCGATCCCCTGCTCAGTCCCACCCACCACGTCAGCCACACAGCGGGTCGGCGTTGCACCGGAGGGTCGCCTCGCGCGGGCTGGTCGGCGGCGATGGTCGACGGCCGTCGTATTCGCCGGTCTCCAGGTGATGCGCCACGCTGCGTTCGATCTCCGCGGGTGAGGCCTCGGGGCGCAGTCGACGTAGTCGCAGCGCGTCCAGTCGACGGAACTTGAGGATCTCGAGCACGTATACGAGGTAGACGCTGGCAGCGACGACCAGCACCGCCAGGCCCACCATCACCAGGGTCCAACCTAGGTACAGCTGGCCTTTGTGGTCGGAGTAGGGCACGAAACGCAGCGCGAGCGCGAAGCCGGCCAGCATCAGCGTCCATGCGTACAAGTACGCGATCGTGCGTCTGCTGGAGAAGCCGATGCGGGCCATGCGATGGTGGAAGTGCTCGCTGTCGGCGGCGTAGATCGGGCGCCTGTACTTCAGGCGCTTGAGCACCACGAAGGTGGTGTCCAGGAAGGGGACCGTGAGCAGGATCAGTGGCAGCACGAAGGACACGACAACTGGCTTCTTGACCGCCGCCTCGACAGCCACCACCCCCATCAGCAGGCCCAGCAGGTTGGCCCCGCAGTCGCCCATGAAGCTCGAGGCGGGCGGGAAGTTGTGGATCAGAAAGCCGAGTGCTGCGCCGGCCGTCAATCGCCGCCAGCACGCCCGGTGCGGCACGGTCGAGATCGAAGGCGATGATCGCGAGTGTTCCCGCGATGATCACGCATACGCCTGCGGCGAGGCCATCGACGCCGTCTGAGAGGTTGACGATGTTCATCATCACGACGAGACCGATGACGGTCAGCGCCGGGCCCGCGTTGGTGGGGCCGGCGTTTGGGAAATGCAAGGTGCCGGCGAACGGCAGTGTGATCGACTTCACTGCGACGCCGAAGTGCACGACGATCACGGCTGCGGCGATCTGGCCGACGAGCTTTACGAGCGGCGGCAGATCGAAGCGGTCGTCGAGCGCTCCGACGAAGGTTATCAGCGTTGCGGCGATCAGTACGCCGTGCCACATCTCGCTGCTTGAGCCGTAGCCCGCCGGCAGGAAGGCGAGCACGGCCACGAGCACGCCCGCGAAGATCGCCAGCCCGCCGAGCAACGGCGTTGCTCGATCGGAGAGCCCGCGCTCGCGCGGTTCGTCAACGGCGCCCACCGCCCTTGCCAAGCGCATCGTGAACGGCGTCAGCAGCGCGGTCACGGCCGCTGCGGTCAGGAATGCGTAAAGCGCGTCGAGCTCGTTGAGTTTGGCCATCGGCTCGCGCACAGCATCGCAGGCGCGGGCGTCGGCAGTGTGGGAACCCCATATATATGGGACCGAGGCGCGCATGCGCGCCCCGGCGGGGCGGCGCATGTGCCGCCCCGGACAGCGGCGCATGCGCCGCTGTCAACTACAACGGTGCGCCACAATGCCTTGACAGTGCTAGGCCGCAGCCGGAGCGTTCAAATGCTCGTAGAGCGGGTAGCGCTCCACGATCGCCTGCACGCGCTCGCCGAGCTCTTCCCTGCGCGACTCGAACTCGGGCGTGAGCGCTGCCGCGACCACCTGGCCAATCTCGGCGAAGTCCTCGACCTGCAGGCCACGCGTGGCCAATGCCGGCGTGCCGATGCGCAAGCCCGATGCCTCCATCGGCGGGCGCGGGTCGAACGGGACGGCGTTGCGGTTGACGGTCACGCCGATCTCGTGCAGACGATCCTCGGCCTGACGTCCGCTCAGCTCGGGCTCGCAGGCACGCAGATCCACGAGCGCGAGGTGCACGTCGGTGCCACCGGTGAGCACGTTGACGCCGTGACCGGCGCCCACGAGCTGCTCGGCAAAGATCCTGGGCGCCCTCCACGGTGCGGCGCTGGCGCTCGGCGAACAGCTCGCTTGCGGCGATCCTTCAGGGCTACCGCCTTGCCCGCGATCACGTGCTCGAGCGGGCCGCCCTGCTGGCCCGGGAACACGGCCGAGTCGATCTTCTTGGCGTACTCCTGCTTGCACAAGATGATCCCCGCGCGCGGGCCGCCGAGCGTCTTGTGGGTGGTGGTCGTGACCACATCCGCGCCGTACTCGACCGGGTTCGGATGCAGGCCCGCCGCGACGAGACCGGCGAAGTGGGCCATGTCCACCATCAACAGCGCTCCGACCTCGTCGGCGATCTCACGGAAGCGGGCGAAGTCGAGCTGACGCGGGTAGGCCGACCAGCCGGCCAGCAACAGTCTTGGGCGGCGCTCGCGCGCGATGCGCGCCACCTCGTCCATGTCGATCCTGCTCGTCTCGCGGTCGACCTCGTACGCGGCGATGTCATACAGCCTGCCGGACACGTTGATTTTCATGCCGTGCGTCAGGTGGCCGCCGTGGGCGAGCGACAGGCCCATGATCGTGTCGCCCGGCTGCAGCAGCGCGTGGTAGACGGCCGTGTTGGCCTGGGCCCCTGAATGCGGCTGGACGTTTGCGTGCTCGGCCCCGAACAGCGCCTTTGCGCGGTCGATCGCCAGCTGCTCGGAGACGTCCACCCACTCGCAGCCGCCGTAGTAGCGCCTGCCCGGGTAGCCCTCGGCGTACTTGTTCGTCAGCACCGAACCCTGGCATTCGAGTACCGCCTGCGGGACGAAGTTCTCCGAGGCGATCATCTCGAGCGTCTGCTGCTGGCGCTCGAGCTCGCCGCGCAGAGCGGCGGCGACCTCGGGGTCCACCTCGGATAGCGGACGGTTGAAGTAGTCGGGGCTGAGATCGGACATGGGCGCGCTCCTAAAGCTTGTGATCGCTATGGGTGCCCAGGCGCGCGGCGATGATCGCAAAGCCGCTTCCCGATGGTCGATTCCACCTCTCGCGCCAGTCGCGGCTGCGCACTACGAGGCTAGCAGGAGCCGGCCAGCGCCGTTTGGACGAATGCCGCATCGAGCGGCCCTTCGCGCACGATCCGCCAGCGCCCACTCTGCTCGTACTCGGACAGGTCGATCACGGTGGAGGCGATACCGGGAAGCTCGCCACCGTCGAGCACCAGGTCGACGCTTTCGCGCAACTCGATGGGGACACGTCTGCAAGTCGCGCGGGTCGGCGCCGCCGGAGAGGTTGGCGCTCGACTGTGCCGCGGGCATACCCACACCGGCCAGCGCGGCGAGCGGGCCCTCGAAGCAGCGGCACGCGTAGCCCGAGTAGAGCGCCGCCACCCCGCCCGGATCGCAGGCCAATGGGAACCGCCGGCTGGAGTTCTCCAGCAGCAGTGTCACCGGGCCCGGGAGCAACGCGCTGAGCGCGGCGCGCGTGCGCGGCCCCAACTCGCTCAGCGACTCCAGCGCCGGCGCGCGTGCGAAGAACATGACGGCGGACGGCTTGAGGGCCGGACGCCCCTTGAGCTCATAGATGCGCTGCAACGCTGTCTCTGCTTTCTGGATTGCAGGCGAGTCCATAGACGGTGTCGGTGGGAATCAGCGCAACGCCATCGCCTGCCAGACATTCCTCCAGGCGCCTGGCGTCGTCGAGTCCGAGGCTCACGGTCGCACCCTGCCGAATGCTCGCTCCATGCCAAATGACTGCTCACTGCAACTCGCCCCTCGCCGACGCCTGCTCAATCACGACGACGCTCACCACTCGCCCCTGCCGAGCGTCCGCTCGATCGCGACGGCGACGCTCACGCTCGCTCACCCACTACAACGCGCTCGATCCCGGCGAGGTCGCGCTCGGCTGCGTACCGACGGAAAGCCCGCGGCGCGCATCAGCTCACCGACGATGGCGGCCTGACCGGCGCCGACCTCCAGCGCGAGCAGGCGCACGGACTGCGCCCGGCTGCTTGGCCGAGCAAAGGCCGAATCGCATCGAGCCCGTCCTCGCCCGCGAACAAAGCAGAGGCCGGCTCGTGGCGAAGGATCTCGGGCGCGAGCATCGCCCTGTCTCCGTCTGGCACGTACGGCGGATTGGAGAGGATCGCGTCGAACTCGTCGGGCACGCCCTCCAGCAGGTCGGCTGTGAGCCAGCGCACATCGAGGCCGAGCCGCTCGCCGTTGGCACGCGCGAGAGCCAGCGCCTCCGCGCTGAGATCGCTGCCGGTTACCCGTAGATCGGGGCGCTCGTCCTTCAGCGCAAGCGCGACGGCGCCACTGCCGGTGCCGACGTCGAGCACACGCCAGCCCTCGGGCAGAGAGAGGGCGACTTCGACAAGCAGCTCCGTCTCCGGGCGTGGAATCAGCGCCCTGGGATCGACTGCGAGCTCGAGCCTGACGGAAGTGACGTTTGCCGAGGATGTAGGCGACCGGCTCGCGCAGTACAGAGCGGCGCCGCACGAAGTCCTGGAAGGTGCGCACAGCCGGACCGGCGACACTCAGCTCGGCGTCGATGAAGAGACGCTCGCGCGCTAGACCCGAGCGCTGCGCGAGCAACAGTTCGGCATCCAGCCGCGGCGTTTCGCAGCCGGCGGCGCGCGATCGCTGTGACGGCGCCGTCGAGCGCGTCGCGGACTGAGGTTCCACGAGCGAGCGGTCCTACGGGCGAGGGAGGCATTTCCGAGAGGTTGTCTTCGCGGGAGTTCGTGCCCGCGAGATCAGACGTCCGTCTGGGCCTGCAGGCGACGGCGCTTCTCGTCCGCCTGCAGCGCAGCGGTGATCTCCTCGAGCTCGCCTTCGAGAACCTGGTCGAGGTTGTGCACGGTGAGCTTGATGCGGTGATCGGTGACGCGACGCTCGCCGTAGTTGTAAGTGCGGATCTTCTCCGCGCGATCGCCGGTGCCGACCTGCGAGCGGCGGTCGGCGGCCAGCTCTGACTGCTGCTCGGCAAGCGCCCGCTCATACAGGCGGGCGCGCAGCACGCGCAAAGCCTTCTCGCGGTTCTGCAGCTGGGACTTCTCGTCCTGCATCGAGACGACGATTCCCGACGGCTTGTGCGTTATTCGCACGGCCGAGTCGGTGGTGTTGACCGACTGCCCGCCCGGGCCGGAGGAGCGGTAGACGTCGATCTGCAGGTCTGCCGGGGTTGACCTCGACATCGACGTCCTCGGCTTCGGGCAGCACCGCGACGGTGGACGTGGAGGTGTGGATGCGACCTTGGGACTCGGTCTGGGGCACGCGCTGGACGCGGTGGGTGCCACCCTCGAACTTGAAGATCGAATAGGCGTTCTCGCCCTTGACCGCGAACGTGTACTTGCCCTCGCCGATCTCAAGCGGCTCGGGCTTGAGGCCTACGCGTTCGGCATAGCGGGTGAGCATCCGGTAGACGTCGCCCGCCCACAGCCCGGCCTCGTCGCCGCCGGCGCCGCCCTGGATTTCGACGATCACGTTCTTCTCGTCGTTCGGGTCGCGCTCGACCATCGCGAAGCGGATCTCCTCTTCGAGCCGCTCGATGCGCTCGCGCGATGAGCTCAACATCTCGCGCAGCTCGGGATCGTCGCCGTCTTCGGCGATCAGCTCCTCCGCGCCGGCCGCATCGTCGCTGGCATGGCGCCACTGCGCGGCAAGCTCGGCGGCCGGCTCCAGCTGGCGGTAGGCGCGGCCGACCTCGGCGTAGCGTTCGCGATCACCGATCACCGCGGGGTCGGTCATCTGCTCGCCGAGCTCGGCGAAGCGGGCCTCGATCTGCTTGATCAGCTCCTCGATCATGCGGCCAGTCTATGTGGCCTAGAGCAACCCCACCGAGGCAAGCCGCCCCACGCAGTCCACAATCTGCTCGGGCGGAGCATCGAGCGCAGTCGCGACTTCAGCGACCGTTCGCGTGCCGTCAAGCAGACACCAACATGCTCGCTTCGAGTTCGCCGTCGAGGCGAACGTTGGCATGCAACAGCGAGCTGAGTGCCTTCAGACCGGCCGCGCTTTGGGTGCGCGCCAGAGGACTGACGGCGGGCCGCTCCCCAACCTGCACCGGTCACCGAGCGGCGGACAGCCTGCGAGCATCACGATCCGCGCCAGGTATGCCTGCAAGAGCACGCCACGCAACCGCGCCGAGACAAGCCCAGCGGACGCATCCATGTCCCGCTGCCTCGCGTGCCCGCGCCAGCAGCGTGGGAAACGCCAGCGCCTGTGGCCATGCCTCTGCAGAGCGCGCCCATCACGGCCTTCACGAGCGGCTCGCTCGTGGTCATCGAGAAGCCCTCCGGCGGTCAGGAATATACGCAGCCTCGGGGTCCTCGCCGGGCGTCGGTATGTGCGCGGTGGGCCGCGTCTTGCTCGGGGGCACGCCCCTCCTCTCCATCCCTATCAGCGTCCTGCTTGGTGACGCGCCCTAGAGGAGATCCACATGCCTTCGATCGCTGTCTCGTCGAGCGTTCTGTCGAGCGGGGCCGTGTCGTGGCAGATCAGGGTCTGGCGGAACATGCGGTTCTTGAAGAAGTCCATGTACTGCTCTCTCACGACCGCGTCCTGCGGCAAGCTCGCCATCAGGTGCCCGGCGCTTTCGGGCACGTCGCGCATCTGGCTCTCGAACAGGTCGGCCTCCGAGAGGAATTGCAGGCCGCGCGCGCCGGCGTGCTCGACGAACTCGTGGAAGTAGAAGGGGGTCGAGACCTCGGCCAGGTCGTCGTGGAAGAGCAGGGCGTCGCTGTAGCCGAGCATTCGCTCCATCTGCTCGCGCAGGACCCGCGCGAATGGGCTGGGCTGCTCGATCTCCACGATCGTCTTCATCAGCTCCTGGGCACTGAGCCAGGCGCTCGCCCGGGTCGGACACGCCCTGTACGTGGTAGCGCAGCATGTCGCGCGCCATGTCTCTCAGGTAGCTGCCCGGGTAGGCGTTGTAGCTGACGAAGGCGATTCCTTCGGGCGCGAGGCAGCGCTTCACGCAGTCCAAGCAGCGCTCCGCCGCGCCTGCGGCGGCACCCACGAGTAGACGCCGTGGGCGATGATGTAGTCGAACTCGGCAGACTCGTTCCCAAGCGACTCGATCGGTCCCTTCCCCGGGGGCATCGCCTCGGGTCGTTTCCCGTGGGCTTGTCTGCGCCCTCCCCGAGCTGCTCGAAGGTGGCGCAGCGCAGTTCCACGTTCGCGAGCCCAGCCGCCCGCGCCAAGTCCGTGCCCCGCTCGATGGCGCCCGGCGAGGCGTCCACGCCGAGCACCCGCGCGTCCGGCAGTGTCTGGGCGATCGAGAGCGCGTTGCCACCGTCGCCACAGCCCAGCTCCAACACCCGGCAGGAGCGCGCGGGCGCCGGGCTGCAGGCCGAACAGCCGGCCGATCGCCTCCGAGCGTCGCCGGATGGGTCGCCGGGTAGGCAAAGCCAGGGTAGGAGAGGCGCTCGTAGGCCTCGGCTGTGCTCAGAGCTTCAGGTTTGTCGAGAGGTTGAAGTTCACGGTGGCGCCCGTCTTGCCGTTCGGCTCGATGAAAGCCTCCTGAGACCTTCTGGAAGGCGAACGTCACCTGCTCGCTGGGCGTGCCTCCGCCCGAGCTGCCGTCCTGGACGGAGGAGATCAGCACGTTCTGGAAGTCGAACTTGAGGTAGGTCTGTTCCTTGCCGCCCGCCTTGCGCGTGAACGAGAGCGTCGCTTCCTTGTAATGCTGACCCGTGGCCGCTGCCTGGAACAGGAGAGGCGAGGCCTTGTCGAGCGTCTTTGAGATCGTGAAGCTCTGGATGCTCACCTTGCCGGCACCGGCGCCCGAGGACTGCGAGCCGATGGTAGGGGCGCCCTGAGCGCTGACCGAGAAGCCATCGATCTGGATCTCGCCCTTGTGGTCCTTCTCGGTCGCCTCGCCCGCGATCCCATCGATCTTCAGGAAAGTATTGCCCGGTCCATTCACACCGAAGGTGGTTCCGCCGATCAGCGGCGTCCCCGGGGCGCCCTGACCGCCAGGAGCGCCTTGGCCGCCGGGTGCGCCTGCGCCGCCTGCTTTGCCTTCTTTACCGGGTTCGCCGGGCGGGCCGAGCGGACCTTTCTGGTTCCAAGTTATCTCGGTCTCGCCGGGTTCGCATACCGCATCCATATTCGGAATCGCGGGTCCACCCGCGGCTGGGACGACGGTGTGAGGCAGACTCGGGTCGATTATCCTCAAACCGCCCGGGGGCTCGCTGGCATCGTCGAAGAACAGCGCCTGTGGGACGCCGTTTTCAGTCTTGCTGTTGTAACACCCAGTAATCGTGCCGTCACTTCCCGGGATCGCCCCGGCCGCAATGGCCGCTCCAGCTCCGAGCGCCGCGGCCGTCGGCAATGCAATCTGCACTGCCCGTTTGGAGTACTTCAATCCGCTGCACCGCCCGCGCTATCCGGCTCGCTTCTTCCGCGCTCATGTCCACAGCTCCCGGGTCAAGAATTGCTCGCGGAGAGCGCCGTTGAGCGCTCTCTTTGTCGCCTCATCGAGCCGAACCAAACCAGAAGGCCCGGACGGTGTCAAGCAGAATGGACGAACCTACGTGCGCACTTCAGGGCCTGGCGACCAAGACACACCTCCGACCAGCGCCCTCACCAACCTCAGGACAAAACCAGGTGACCAGCCTGTCGCCGGCCACGAGCTAAGCCACGACCTCCACACCCACCAGATCGGCCGCGTCCATGCTGCCTGGAGTCTCGAGGTCCAGCACTGCCTCCAGCGCGGCGATCGCGACCGCCAGCTGGTCGAGACTTGGCTCCTGCGTGGTGAGCAACTGCAGCTTCAAGCCGGGCCACATGACCACTTTCACCCAACGCCTGTTGCGGTTGCGCCCGGCGAACTTGATGATCTCGAAGGAGATGCCGGCGATGATTGGCACGCCGAGGATGCGCGAGGCGACGAGCAGGTACCAAACGGGCAAGCCGACAGCCCCGAACACGAAGATCGAGACGACCATCACGATCAGCAGGAAACTTGTGCCACAGCGTGGGTGCAAACGTGAGAAGCGCTGAGCGTTGACCGGTGTGAGCGCCAAGCCTGCCTCGAAGCAGGAGATCGTCTTGTGCTCGGCGCCGTGGTACTCGAAGACGCGTCGTAGGTCTTTGATGCGTGAGAGCAAGATCATGTAGCCGAGGAAGATCAGAGTTCGCACGATCCCCTCGACGATCCAGAACAGCGCCGAGGAGCCCAGCTGTCCCTTGATGAGACTTGTCAGGCCGAGTGGCAACAGGAAGAACAGGCCGATCGCGAACACCATCGCGACCACCACTGTCCCGACCCAGACGCCAGTACCGATTTCCTGCGCATCTTCATCTGCCTCGCCCTCGGGCAGCTGGGCGTTGGCGGAGATGCCGAGCGCTCTGAAGCCGATTGCGAGCGACCCGCCGAGCGCAACGATGCCGCGCAGGATCGGCAGGCGCAGCCAGCGATGGCGCGCCAACGCCGAGGTAAGCGGGAACGTCACAACCTCGATCTCACCGAGCTCCTCCAGTTGCCCCTGCTCCTCCTCGCGACTGAGCTCTGCCTCTCGCGCGAGCCCTACCTCCAATGAGTGAGAAACGTCGCGTGCATTCGCGGTGTGCGCCTCTTGGGATTCGGGGTGCTCGTCATGCGACTCGCCGATTCCGGAGTGCGATCCAGAGCCCTCCCGCGACGATTTTGAGCCAGCCCGCTGGCTACCGCCTTCCTCGGCTTCATCCCCGCCGCGCAGCGGCTTACGCACTGCCACCGCCCAGTGACGAACGCCGCGCATCATCACTCCCTCGAGCACCGCCTGGCCACCCAGCGGCGCGTCCCGCCTTGCCGTCAACTCGCCGTCGGGAAGTTGACCTACGGCACTTCCCGGGGCTCCCGGAGTACTCGAAGGACGCAGTACCTGCGCGGTCGCGGCCGCCTGGAGGTTGCTCGCTTGGACCCTCCCACCGGCACCCGGTCGAGAGGACATCGTCTTACTGGGGGCGAGCCTGCGCCTGAGTGCCACCCGTCTGCGCGCTGCGCTGACGTCCCTTGGCGACCCGGCGTTGGAAGCGCTCTACGCGTCCACCTGTATCGACGAGCTTCTGCCGTCCGGTGTAGAACGGATGGCAGTTGGAGCACACCTCGACGTGGATGTCCTCCTGCGTGGCGCGCGTCGTGAATTCGTTGCCGCACATGCAACGCACGTGCGCCTCGACGTAATTTGGGTGGATCGAAGCCTTCATGGTCCGACCATTCTAGCGACCTCAGGCGCCAGGCGGCCGGCGGAGTCTGCATAACCTGCCCGGACAAGGTCGGCTGGAGGCAGCGAGAGCTGTGAAGTTCGTCGCGCTTGAGCACGTGTCCTCGTTCGTCGAGCCAGCGAAAGCGCACCAGGACACGATAGGACGCCGGGAGCGTCGAGGTTGGTGATCTGCTTGACGTACTTGTAGATCTCCACCCCGGGTTCTGAGGTACGCCATACACCGAAGCCAGGAGCCGTAAGCGTGTGGAATTCGCCTTCGCCATGCAAACGTTGCTGCAATTCAATCCGCATCGCCATCTTCTGCGTCGTAGCCGTGGCGGCCATCTGTGCAGTGAACGTGGCAGAGCGTTCTGCCTGGACAGTGGAGGTGGCGCACTGTTCGATCCCTACCGAGGCCGTGCCGTCGGCGGGAGCCGTCGCCGACGTGTGCAGGCCGGCGTCCGCAAACGCAGCCTGAGCCCAGACAAGCAGCGCCAACGCGCCCACCAAGACAAGGGCCACCCGCGCGGCTCGCGCATGACTTGAACATCATCCCTCTCATTCAAAAGCCTCTAACACCGGCAAACCCAAGTTGTTTCGCACAAGCCCTTTGCGGAATGCTCTTTCGTAATAGCGCTCCTGAGCGTCAGCGACCAAGCAGGGCAAGGACGCAGTGAGCGCAATGTGCTCTCTGCACATAAGCGAGCGAGGACGCAGCCATGCGCAGCGTCGCTGACGCTCAGGTGATCTGATACAAGGGGCCGTCGCCCCCCTCTGGCGTAGTGAGGCGCCCGCCCTTGGCGGTGATCGCGCCGCACTGCACGCAGTTGGTGTAGTTGACGATCACGTCGACCGGACCGCTCTCGGGAGCGTCCTCGGGGATCTCGTAGACGCCAGCGGGGCACATCCAGCGCCACGTTTCGGCGATCTCGCGCGGAACGTGTTTTTGCACGCGGATATGGTTGGGGGCGTCGTCGCGGGTGGCGTTGCCGGTGATGAATACCGAGGAGAGCTTGTCGAAGGTGTACTTGCCGTCGGGCTTGACGTAGACGTCCTTAGTGTTGCCGACGAACATCGGGATCGAGTCGTTGCGATGCCAGTCGGCACGGCCGGGGAGCTTGCCCTTGGTGATCTGCTGGATGCCCGAGAGCGGGCCGCCGAGGAGCAAGCCCTTTTGCAGGGGCTGACGCGCGTTGCGCACCTCCCACAGCTCTTTGCCGACAGAGGAGTTCTCGATCGCCTGCTCGTAGTCGGAGAAGTCGCTACTGCCGCGCTTGATTGCTGCGTAGATCGACTCGGCGGCGAGCATGCCCGACTTGATGCAATGGTGCACGCCCTTGAGCGCCATCGTGTCGACCATGCCTCCTGAGTCGCCGACGAGCACCGCACCGGGCATCGAGAGCTTGGGCATCGACCAGTAGCCGCCGCCCGGCAGCGCCTTGGCACCCCAGGCGACGCGCTCGCCGCCCTCGAGGATGGAGCGCACGAGCGAGTGCGTCTTGAATGTCTGAAGCAAGTCGTGGGCGGAGGTGGTGGCGTCGGCATAGTCGAGCTCGACGACGAAGCCGATCGAGACCATGTCCTCTCCGGTCTTCTCGTTCTTCATCGGGTAGATCCAGGTGCCGCCGATCTGGCCGTACTTGGAGGAGATTTTCAAAGGCCAGGGGCCCATCGTGTGGATCAGGCGGTCGAGCGGCTTGGGGACCTTCCAGACCTCCTTGACGCCGAGCTCCCATACTTGCGGCTCGCGGCCCTTGGCGAGATCGAACTCGCGGATCGCGGCGCCGGTCAAATGGCCCCAGCAGCCCTCGGCAAGCACGGTGGCGTGTGCCTTGATGTCGGTGCCGGGCTCGAAGTTGCCGAGCTCCTCGCCGTCCTTGCCGCGGCCCTTGTCGCCCGAGCGTACTCCGACGACCTGGCCTTTCTCGACCACCAGTTGTGTGGCGGCGGTCTCGGTGAGGATGTAGGCGCCGGCTTCCTCGGCTTGCTGCTGCTGGTAGCGGGCCAGGGCAGAGACGGACATGACCTCGTTGCCGTGGTTCTTGAACGGCGGTGGTGTGGGGATGCGGACAGACATTTTCGAGGTGGGCGTGAGGTAGACGGCCTCCTTGGTGACCTCGCCGAAGGCGAAGCCCTCCTGGCGCCACTGCTCGCGGGTCATGTCGGGAAACAATTCTTCAAGGGCCTGCGGGCGCACGACCGCACCGGAGAGGTTGTGCCCGCCGCAGGTCTTTGCCTTCTCGACGACTGCGACCGGCACTTCGCCGAGGCGCTCCATCGTCTCACCGTCATCGGCCAACAACTGCAGCAAGCGGTTGGCGCAGGCCAGGCCCGCGGTTCCTCCGCCGACGATGGCCACGCCAACCTCGATCAGCTCGTCCTCGGCGTCGAGCCCGTGCTTGACGAACTCCTTTTGGGGATCGACGGGCGGCGGGAAGGCCGCCGGGACGACCTTCCCGTTGTGAGAGCCGTTATTAGATGACATCGCTTGACGCTCCTTTTCTCTCACGCATCCGCCCGGGTGGGTAGGAATCGATTCCTAGCTTGCCTTCTTGGCCTTCACGGCCTCGGTCAACTTGGGCAGGATCTTGTTGAGATCGCCCACGATCCCGAGGTCTGAGAATTCGAAGATCGGCGCATTTGAGTCCTTGTTGATCGCGACGATGTTCTCCGAGGACTGCATCCCGACCTTGTGCTGGATCGCGCCGGAGATGCCCGCCGCCAGATAGAGCTTCGGCGAGACCGTCTTGCCGGTCTGGCCGATCTGGGCTGCATAGGGGTACCAGCCGGCGTCGACGACCGCACGGGTGGCGGCCACAGCCGCGTTGTTTCCGAACGCCGCCGCCAGGTCCTCGGCTAGCTGGAAGCCCTCGGCCTTGCCGAGCCCGCGACCACCGGCAATCAGGATCGAAGCGCCCTCGATGTCGACGTCGGCACCGCGCTGTTCGCCGCGCGTGACCATCGTGGCCTGCTTCGCGTGCTCGCTCAGCTCAAAGCTGACCGACTCGACCGGGGCGGCGCCGGCGCCTGACTCTTTGATCTCGAACGCGTTCAGGCGCCCGATCACGATGCCCACATCGGAGCGGTATTTGATCTCCGAGATCGCGGAGTCGCCAAGGATCGGCCGCTCGGCGATCAGCTCGCCACCCTCGGCACGCACGGCGGTGACCTCCATCGCCACGCCGGCGCCGAGACGCGCGGCCAGGCCGGCTCCGATCTCGAAGCCGAGCAGTCCGCCGCCGAACAGGGCGTACTTGTAGTCGCCGGAGGAGATCGCCGCGCCCATCGCGTCGACGACCGGCTGGGCGAGTCCTTCTGGGCCCTCGGCGACGAGCACCTTCTTGGCGCCATAGTTGCCGAGCGTGGCCGCCAGGTCCTGCGGAACGCCAACGCCTACGAGGATCGCGTGCGCCTCGCCGCCCATCTCGGCGGCCAGCTTGGCACCCTCGGAGACGGCGCCCAATGAGTTCTTGTTGATCGCGCCTTCGTAGTGGAGCGCGTAGACCAGGATGTTCGCCATCTAGATCAGCTTCCTCTCGTCGAGCCAGGACACGATCTTCTCGACGGTCTCGGCGGTGTCCTCGTCCTCGATGATCTCGCCGGCGGCCTTGGCCGGAGGGGCCTTCGCGGCGACCCATTGGGCGGCGGAGTTGTCGCCGCCCACCTTCGAGGCGTCAACGCCGACGTCCGCGGCGGTGACCGTGTCGAGCGGCTTCTTCTTGGCCCCCATGATCGCCTTCAGCGACGGGTAGCGCGGCTCGTTGATGGCATCTCCGACGGAGATCACAGCGGGCAGGGTGATCTGCACCGTGTCATAGCCGTACTCGGCCTGGCGCTCGCAGCGCAGGGAGTCGGCGGCGACGTCCATCTTGATGACCTGGGTCAGCGAGGGCATGCCGAGATGCTCGGCCACAACGGCGCCGATCGTGTAGCACTCGCCGTCGTCTGACTGCTGGCCGAGCAGCACGAGATCGGGTTTCTCACGGTCCAGGGTCTGGGCCAGGGCGTAGCCGGTGGCGGCCACGTCCGAGCCGGCGACGGCTGGATCTGAGAGGTGCACAGAGCGGTCTGCACCAAGCGAGACGGCCTTGTGCAATGCGCGCACGGCGCTCTCCGGGCCCATGGTCACGGCCACGATCTCCTCCACGGGGGCGACGCCGCCCTCGCGAACCTGCATCGCCGCCTCGATGGCGTGCGTGTCATAGGGGTTGAGGTTCTTCTCCCCGCTGCGGTCCATGCGCCCCGTCGAAGCGTTGATGCGCTTCTCGACGGCGGCGTCCGGGACCTCCTTCACCAGGACGCAAATCTTCATTCAGCTAACTCCTTAGGGGGTGTCGATGGGCCAATCCTACCTCAGTTGACTGACGAGTCAATCAGCCACCCTTGCGGGGCGGCGCCCGCGTCACCGTGACGCGGGCATAAAGACATGGTGCTGGCGCGAGTCTGGCACTAGTGAGCGCTGCGGGCGACGGTGGCCTTGCGAATGAAATCCACGATCGCCTGGGTTGGCGCGCCGGGGGTGAAAACCTCTGCCACGCCGAGGGCCTTCAGCTCGGGGATGTCTTCGGCGGGGATCGTTCCGCCAACGGTCACGACGACGTCATCGATCGACTGCTCGTGCAGCAACTCGACGACGCGCGGCACGAGAGTCATGTGGGCACCAGAGAGGATCGACAGGCCAACCGCGTCGGCATCCTCTTGAATAACGGTCTCCACGATCTGCTCGGGAGTTTGGTGCAGGCCCGTGTAGATGACCTCCATACCGGCATCGCGCAGCGCGCGAGCGATGATCTTCGCGCCGCGATCGTGACCGTCGAGGCCGGGCTTGGCCACGACGACGCGGATCTTAGGGCGGGTGGGACTCGATTCGTCCGCGGCCATCTCAGACCTTGATGATGATGGCGTCGCCCTGCCCGCCGCCGGAGCAGATCGCGGCGCAGCCGTAGCCGCCACCGCGACGGCGCAACTCATAGACGAGCGTGCCGATGATGCGCGCACCGGACGCGCCGATCGGGTGACCGAGCGCAACGGCGCCGCCGTTGACGTTGACGCGGTCCTCGTCGATGCCGAGCACGCGGATCGAGTTGAGCGTGACGGAGGCAAATGCCTCGTTGATCTCCCACACATCGATGTCCTGCGCCTGCAGGCCCGCCTTTTCGAGCGCCTTCTTGGCCGCAGAGGCGGGGGTACGAGCGAGGTAGGCAAACTCGTCGGCGGACTGGGCATGGGTCACGATCTCAGCCAGGACCTCCTTGCCATTGGCGGATGCCCATTCATCGGAGGCAACAACGAGCGCGCCGCCTGCGTCGTTGACGCCGGGCGAGTTGCCGGCCGTGTGGGTGCCCTCCTTGCCAACCAGGCCGGGGAGCGTGGCGAGCTTCTCCAAGGATGTGTCACGCCGAGGCGCCTCGTCGACCTCGACGAGGGTGTCCCCCTTGCGGCCTTTGATCGTGACCGAGACGATCTCCTCGGGCAGACGGCCCTCGTCAGTGGCCTTTACGGCCAGCTCGTGCGAGCGCAGCGCCCAGCGGTCGAGATCGGCTCGTGTCAGCTCGAGCTCATCGCCGACCTCCGTGGCCTCGACGAACATCTGCTTGCCGGAGAAGGGGTTGGTGAGGCCGTCGTGGACCATTGCGTCAAGCGCCTTGACGTCGCCCATGCGAAAGCCGAAGCGCGCGCCCGGCAAAAGATAAGGAGCCTGGGACATCGACTCCATGCCACCGGCAACGCCGACCTGCACATCACCCGCGCGGATGGCCTGATCGAGGATCACGGTGGCGCGCACACCGGAGGCGCAGACCTTATTGACGGTCTCCGATGAGACCTCCTTGGGAATGCCCGCCTTGATCTGAGCTTGGCGCGAGGGGATCTGGCCCTGGCCCGCCTGCAGAACCTGGCCCATGACGACGTGCTCGACCTGGGCCGGCTCTACGCCTGAGCGCTCGAGTGCGGCCTCGATCGCGATCGCGCCGAGCTCGGTGGCGTCGAGCGTTGACAGACCTCCTCCCATCTTGCCGATGGGCGTGCGCGCGGCACCGAGGATCACAGTCTTGGGCATCGAGGCGATTCTCCTAATTTAGATTTAGTCCACCCACCCGGCCAGCTTGTGGCCTAGGCATGGCAATCCTACCGGGCCGCTGGCGCCGTGTACGTGACGATCAACACATCCGCTGCGCACGCAGAAGGCGTAGCGGAGCTGCGACCTAAAGCTCGACCCGCCCAAGTCCTACCAAAACAGCGATGCCCCCCGCGCACGCGGGGGGCATCGCCCATCGGGGCAATCCCAACGTCCGCCACCCAACGCCTGCCACCTCTACAGACGTCCGTCGGGGGTGGCCCGGTATCGTGCTCGGATCGTGAACGTCTCGTGGACGACAGAGCCAGCCGCCCAGACTGCCGCCGACACAGTGGCGATTGGCCTCTTCGAGGGCGAGGGCGCACCCTCGGGCGCCCCCGAGCAGGTCGGTGAACTGCTCTCAAGCGGCGAGGCGCGAGCCTCGTTCAAGTCGCTCGGGTTGACGCACGCCGAAGGCAAGCGCTGGCTGAGCGTGGGGCTTGGCACACGCGAGGATTTCACGCCCGAGCGGGCTCGCGTAGCGGCGGCCGTTGCTCGCGAGCGTGCACGAGAGCTGTCAACGAAGGTGCTCTGCTGGCAGGCGCCTGACGCTCAGCAGGATGTCGTCGCTGCGCTTGTAGAGGGGACAGGGCTGGCCGACTACAGCTTCGATAGTCACAAGTCTTCGCCAAAAGGCACCCAGACGGGCACCCCCCATGAGGGGGGGCAGGATGGCTCGGACGCGAAGCCAAAGCATCTCGACAGTTTGATCGTGGCGGGCGACGGCGAGCTGGCAGCCGTTGTCAGCGACGCACAGGTCGTCTCCGAGGCCGTCAGCGAAGCACGTGATTTGCAGAACCGGCCTGCCAACGACCTGACCCCAACCACCTTGGCCGAGCATGCGCGCAAACTCGGCGGCGAGATCGAGCACCTGTCTGTCGAAGTGGAGGGACGCGAAGGCCTGCTGGCTCGCAAGATGGGCGCGTTCGCGGCAGTCGCCCAGGGCTCTGACCAGGAGCCGGCGCTGATTACGATGCGCTACGAGCCACCGGGAGCCAGCGGCCCTCTGCTCGGCTTCGTAGGCAAGGCAGTCACCTTCGACAGTGGCGGCATCTCGCTGAAGCCTGGGGCGAAGATGGCCGAGATGAAGTTCGATATGTCCGGTGGGGCGGCGGTGATCTCGGCGTTGGCCGCGATAGCTCGGATCGGCCTTCCGGTGCGGATCATCGCCGTTGTGGGCGCCACCGAGAACCTGCCGAGCGGTCGTTCAGTCAAGCCCGGCGACATAGTGACGGCGTCCAACGGCAAGACGATCGAGGTCAACAACACCGACGCCGAGGGCCGGCTCGTGCTGGCCGACTGCCTTTGCCATGCGATCTCGCTTGGCGCCGAGCAGGTCGTGGACCTGGCAACGCTGACCGGCGCGGTAATCATCGCGCTCGGCTCAACCTATGCCGGACTGATCTCAAATGACGATGCCTTTGCCGCCCAGGTAGCCGATGCCGGCAATCGAACCGGCGAGATCGTGTGGCGGCTGCCGCTGCACGAGGAGTACGACGATCTCGTCAAGGGTAAATACGGCGATCTCGACAACGCCCCCGAAGGACGCAAGGCTGGGACAATCACGGCCGCTACATTCCTATCGAACTTCGTCGGGGATACGCCGTGGGCGCACCTGGACATCGCGGGGTCGGCCTGGGATCTCGGACGCGCCTATGCACCCAAAGGTGCCGCCGGCTACGGCGTGCGCCTGTTGGTCCAGTTGGCTCAGTCCTATCTCGCCTAGCGTCCCACCCTTTTTCAGCTCCGCAGCGGTCCACCCTTTTCAGCTCCGCAGCGTCCCACCCTTTCAGACGCAGCGTCCCACCCCTTCAGCTCCGCAGCCGAGCCGGCCCGCGCCGGCCTTGACTGCTTGTGAAGCGGCCCACCGGCGGATGCGCGCTAGGCAACTTGAGTCGGTGATCTATCGCTGCGCATGTAGCCACCCAGGCGACTGGTCACAACAGCCCAGGCCTCCCCGCGAGGGTCGATATGTGCACGGTGCCTACCAGCCTCGCCTTCGATTTCGACCAGTTCGACCGTGCCACCGGCGGCACGCTCCGCACTCTCGTAATTGCGGCTCAGCTCCACCGACACCGTCTCATCCGCGGCTCCATGCACGAGCAACACAGGAATGCCTAGCGGCACGTGGGCCATCGGATCGGCGATCGCGTAGCGCTCGGGCAACTCCTCGGGCCCACCCCCCATCAAGCTCCTGACAGGGCCCTCCGGGATCCTGCGATAGCCGTCAGCCAGATCGCATACCCCGGCCTGTGAGATCACGCGGCGCACGCGAATCGGCGCTGGCGTGCCGGGGGCTCCCGGGGGAAGCTTTGCGCGGCCCGCGGCCCACAGCGCCAGGTGCCCACCGGCGGAGTGGCCGAGGATGCTCACACGCTCCAGATCCACCGGGACATCGAGCGTCGTGAGATGATCGATCGCGGTGGCGACGTCCTCGAAGGTCGCGGGCCAACCGCCGCCGTCGCCGACGCGGCGGTACTCGATGTTCCACACCGCCCAACCGCGCCGCATCAGATCGCCAGCGAGCCCACGCATCACGATCTTGCCGTAGCGCACCTGCCAAGAGCCACCATGGATCAGAACCATCACCGGGTGCGGGCCCGGACGCCTGGGTAGATAGAGGTCGGCGCGTTGCGAGCGATGCGGGCCATAGCGATGCCGCTGCCGGGGCGCGAGGACGTTGAGGATTAGGTGCGTACGAGCCACAGACTGGCAATCCTAGAGCGAGCATCCCCGATCTTCGAACCGCATCCTGCGGATTTGACGATGGAGTCTGTGGGGAAGGCGCACAAACAATGGGTCTCAGCAGCACCCAGTATTTTTGTCGACACCTAATGATTTGGTACCTGATCTTTAGGTCTCTATGCCGTTACGCCCAATCTTTTCTGGGATTGCACGTAGGGGAGCCCGCGTATCGCCTGTTCTCTGTGAGAATGCCCGCGATGGACTTCGACCTGTCACCCGACCACGAGCTGATCCGCCGCACCGTGCGCGAGTTCGCGGAAGGCGAGGTGGCACCGATGGCCGAGGAGCTCGATCGCACGAAGTCGTTCCCGTATGAGATCGTCGTCCAAGCTCGGCGGTCTGGGGCTGATGGGCATTCCATTTCCCGAGGAGTACGGCGGGGGCGGCGGAGACACGCTTGCCTACGTGCTTGCGGTTGAGGAGCTCACCAGAGTTGACTCCTCGGTGGCGATAACCCTGTGTGCGCATACTTCGCTGGGCACTCAGCCGATCTACCTGTTCGGCTCCGAGGAGCAGAAGCGCGAGTGGTTGCCGCAGCTGTGCGCGGGCACGAAGCTCGGCGCGTTCGGCTTGACCGAGCCTGAGGCGGGAAGCGACGCCGGCAACACCCGCACTCGTGCACGTCTGGAGGGCGGCGAGTGGGTAATCAACGGGGCCAAGCAATTCATCACGAACGCCGGAACCGACATTTCAGGTGTCGTGTGCATTACGGCGGTCACGGGCAGCGTCGGAGCGGTCACGGGCAGCGTCGGAGCGGTCATGGACGCCGGCGAGGTGACCAAGGAAACCGGCGACGGTCCCGCGCGCACGGGGGGCATCGTACAAAAGGAGATATCCAACATCCTCGTCCCCAACGGGACACCCGGCTACGAACAGGGGGAGCCGTATCGCAAGATGGGCTGGAACGCCTCGGACACGCGCCCGCTCAGCTTCACCGATTGCCGCGTGCCCGAGGAGAACCTGCTCGGACCGCGCGGACAAGGGTTCAAGCAGTTCCTGCACATCCTCGACATCGGGCGCATCGGCGTGGCGGCTATGGGCGTTGGGCTCGCCCAGGGGGCGCTCGACGAGGCGCTTGCCTACGCCAAGGAGCGGCGGGCGTTCGGCAAGCCGATCTCCAAGTTCCAGGCGATCCAAGCCAAGCTTGCCGACATGTCGACGGAGATCGAGGCGGCGCGGCTGCTCGTCTACAAGGCGGCGCGCGAGAAGGACGCCGGGCGCAACTTCACGCTGACCGCGGCACAAGCCAAGCTGAAGACTGGGCGGCTGGCGGTGCGCTGCACCGAGGAGGCCGTACAGATCCATGGCGGCTACGGCTATATCGAGGAGTATCCCGTTTGCCGCTTCTACCGCGACGCGAAGATCCTCACGATCGGCGAGGGCACCGATGAGGTACAGCAAATGGTGATCGCCCGCGCGCTCGGCGCGTAGCTCTCACCAGTTGCCCGCGCTCGGCGCGGGAGGAATGGCCTGACGAGGGACGCCGCACGACCAGTGCGTACAGCGTCCTCGTCATGCCCTTCGCGCGATTAGAAAGAAGCGGTTCCGCCGACCAAACAATTTCCTTGCGGATGATCCTTCCCACCGCTCGCCCACCATTGGATGAAGGTGATCTGGCCCCCTGGGTCAAGGCGAACGGTCAGCAAGCCGTTGTAGTCATCGACTCCTACATCCCCGTCGAGCATGTTCACCTGCGTTCCGCCTTCGACCGAGAACGAGTCGTAGTAGAGGGTCGCTTGAGCGGCATTGTCGAACACCGTGTTCTCGATGATGTTGTGATCACTTGTCGTTTCCGGCGTTACGAACAAGTCGAGTTCAGCATCGGGACAGCTCGCTTCGATCCTGACCCCGTTTTGATCGAAGACCGTGGTGCTTGGCTGGTTGATGCGCAAAGACGTATTGAACACGTCGTCACCGCCGTTGGCTCCAGCCGGCCCTTGCGGACCCTGCGATCCTGGCGCTCCGGCAGGGCCGGAACCGCCATTTTTGCCGTTTAGCCCATTGCAGACGCGAACCTTTTTACCGGCGATTTTGTATGTCTTGCATCGACTACTGGCTGTCGCGTCAGGTCCCTTTGCCGCCAACGCTGTGCCACTGAATCCGGCGAGCGCGAGCGTAGCCGTGCACCCCAAAATGATCGCGCCGGGAATGGCTCGATTAGTCCTCATATTTTACCTCCATTGTCGTCACAGCGAGCCAACTGGCACGCCAACTTTGCGAATCTTCCTGCTATCGCAAATTTGGGGCTGCACTATACGCAGTCGCTACAAACCATGCAGACGAACCGGAGCGGACAGACGGAATTTAGTCAGGGGGCGGTCTTCTGGGAGACAAGATCCGCCTGGCCGCGCGGCCGGCGCCCGTGTGACCGGTCGCGGCTCCCGCGTCCCGAAGCAGGCTTTTCTCAGCGCGGCTCGAGCACTACGAGCGGTATCTGCCGGTCAGTTCGCCGACGATAGTCTTCATAGCCGCGATAGACCCCAACCGCAAGCTTCCACAGGCGGTCGTACTCCTCAGGCGTGGCCACACGCGCATGCACTGGCATCCGCTTTGAGCCGATCTGGATCGTCGTGTCGGGATTGGCCTTGAGGTTGTAGAACCAGGCTGGGTTCTTTGGATAGCCACCCTTGGAGGCAATCAGGATCACATCCTCGCCATCGCGTGCGAATACGAGCGGCGTATAGCGGCGCTCGCCACTCTTGGCGCCGACGTGATCGAGCAGCAACATCTCCGGGGCGCCGGGGACGCGGTGGCCGATCCGCCCGCCCGTGGCACGATAGACCTTCGCGTGCCCACCCATCAGGCGAATCAAGGTCGGCCAGGTACGGTCAACCAGTTTGAGATAGTCGAAGGCCATCGCGTCGCACTGTACAGACAAAGCTCGCTGTTTAGGACATCCGGCTTGACGGCTTGAAAGGGCGATCGATCGACGAGCGCCGCCCGCGAAAGAGACCTGCGGAAAGACCTATGCGGGTGTGGCCAGCTGCCCGAGCGCGACCTGTGGCCATGGAGCTCCGGGACGCCCCAGGTAGAAGCCCTGCACGAGCGGTACGCCCAATTCGATCAGCGCGGTCAGCTCCGAGGGCGTCTCGATGCCCTCCGCTACTAGCAGGCTACCGACGTGGGCAGCGTAGCCGACAAGCGCGCCTACCAGTGCCTGGCGGTCGTCGTCCTCGTCGATGCCCGTGATCAGCGAACGGTCGAGCTTGAGATAGCTGGGATGGACGGTCGTGATCTGACGCAAGCCCGAATAGCCCGCGCCCATGTCATCAACGGCTAGCTTGGCTCCCCGAGCCAGCAGCGGTCGCATCGTCTGCTGGAGTTGGGATTCGCTCTGCACGAGCGCCTCCTCGGTGACCTCGATGATCAGGCCCGAGAGGTCGGCCGGCTGCTCCAACAGCTCGAGCGTGCGCCGGTCGAGTAGCACCGGAGCGGATAGGTTCACCGAGAGCAACGTGCCGTGTGGGCGCGAAGCGAACAGCTCGAGCGCGGCGCCCAAGCATGCCCGCTCGAGCAGGTCGCGCTTGCCGAACTCCTCTGCCACCGCAAGCCAGTGCAAAGGGCTGTCGGTGCTGCGCCGTCCGAAGCGGGCCAGCGCCTCATAGGCGTGAATCGCTCCACTTCCGGGATCGACGATCGGCTGTACCGCCATCGAGAGGCCCCTGCCTTCGATCAGGCGGTCGAGCGTGCCGCGGGCGCTGCGCTCGCCGGTGCCGCTGAGCGAACCGCCTGTATAGGCGGAGATCTGGCCTGTGAGCCCGCTGCGCTTGGCGACGCGCAAGGCGATGTCGGCGGCGCGCAGCAGCGCTTCGCCACTGTCTCCGTCGGTCGGGGTTTGCGAGATGCCAACGCATGCCGAGATCGGCCTTGGGTCGTCCTCGGAGCGTTGCGGGAGCATCTCCAACAGCGCCCGCGCGAGCGCTATGGGATCTGCGGTGCGCGAGATCACGGCAAACTCGTCACCACCCAGGCGCCCGACTGGCCGCTCGACTCCGGCGCCGCCGAGTAGCCGCTCACCGACAGCCGCGAGCAGGGCATCTCCGGCCGCGTGGCCGTGCGTCTTGTTGACAATCCCGAAGCGCTCGAGGTCCAGCAACAGCAGCGAGACCGGCGCCGATCGCTGCGAGGAATCAACGGTCTGCTCTAGCAACGCGCGGAAGGCGGTGTAGGAGAGCAGTCCCGTGAGATCGTCGTGGTCGGCATCGTAGCGAGCCTGCTGCAGCAGATGGTTGAGCTCGCGCGTGAGGCGCCCGCTCGTCAGCAACAGGCCGATTGTGGCGCCAAACAGTGCTGCGTATTCGAGGCTGAGATGGCCAGTACGCAAGATAGGTAGAGCAAGCGCGAACAGCACCACCATGCGGCCGATCCAATGGACGCGCCCGCCGCGCGCGAGGACCCCGCTCGCGACTGCGGCCAGCCAGATGATGCTGATCACGCTGACCTGCTCAGTCTGCACACCGATGATCAGGACGCCGGCCACGCCCGAGATCGACTCCTCGGTTCGCATCCACGACAGGCGCGGCGCCGAAAGCTGTACGGCCGCGGTCACGACGATCACCGCGAAGCCCGCCAGCCCGGCTGCCGGATGAGCCAGCAGGTCACTGTCGGCGAGTACCAGCGCCACTCCCATCAGACCGAGTCCCGCGCGGGTCCACGCGGCTGTCTTGCGTGCCCTCAGGACGTGAGCGTCGGTGTCGTAGTTCGGCGGCATGTCGTCAAGGACTTCCTTGTCCGAGCGTGGCGGCCCACCCGGGGCTGCACATGTCTTCGACAGATTCATTTGATCCCTTTAGCTGGACTGTCCCCGACACATCGATCTAAGCCGGTCTAACAAACGGTTGTTTACAGGCGGCCACACAAACAGATTTACGCGTCAAACTGTGTGGCAAAGCCGAGCGCGTAGCATTCCTTCTGATGTCACGGACAATCGCCCACAGCGAGGAGCCCACGGGAGAGCAGAGATCGGATCCGCTCACGGCGCCGGCACAGGCCGTGCCCACGCGCGCGGGCAAAGAGGTACTGACGCTTGGCGATTGCGCCCGAGCATTTTGGAGACAGCCCTCCCCTCCCTATCTTCTCGGGGCCGTCCTGATCGCACTTGCGGTACGACTGGTGCAAGGGGGGTGGAGCTGGCGAGACCTAGTCATGGTTGCCGGGCTGATTGCGGTGACCCCTTTCGTTGAGTGGACGATCCACGTCTACATGCTGCACTCGCCTCCGTTCAACCTGTTTGGACGCCGTGTGGAGATGCTTACGGCGCGCGAGCACCGAGCCCATCACGAAGCGCCCGGGGTGCTCGACGGGGTGCTGTTGCCGGTTTATGGCGTGCTCGTGTTTCTGCCCGTGATCGCGCTCGTGAACTGGGGTATGTCCTTCCCGGTCGCGCTCGTACTCGGAGGACCTCGCCTTGCTTACTCGACGACCGGGGTCCTTACTAGCTTCACGATCCTCGCCCTGTACGAGTGGAGCCATTTCTTGATCCACACTCCCTACCGACCCAAAGGGCGCTATTTCAAGGCGATCTGGCGCAACCACCGCTTGCACCATTTCAAGAACGAGCGCTACTGGTTCGGCGTGACCTCGACCATTGGTGACCGTGTGATCCGCACCTTGCCAGACCAGAGCACCGTCCCCCGCTCACCCACCGCTCGTTCGCTGCATAGCGAGGGCTGAAAGCCAACCCGTTCCAACACGCAGCGCTACAAACAGGCCGTGTTTCTTCTGGGGCCTTGCCGCGGCTATGCCGCGTAGGGAACGATCGTGTCGCTACAACCGACCAGCCGGTAGTGACGATTCGTAGAGAGCTTGCGCATCACGAAGATCTTGCGCCCAGGGCCGTTGCAGTAGACGACTCCGTGACCGTAGACCAGGAGCACGTGATCTGTGCCAGCCCCGGTCCAGATGTAGTTGGTGCCATGGCTTGCATAGATCCAGTCGTTGCCGGCGCCACCGTAGAGACGGTCGACCTGCGTCGTGTCGTTGCCTTCGGCGTGCGAGTCTCCCCAGATCACGTCACCTGCAGGCCCGGCGTGGATCGTGTCATTGCCGTCGCCGCCGAGTAGCTCGTTATGCCCGATCTCAGCAGGCACCAGGTCGGTTTCTTCGTACTTGTGGGCACAGGACGTTGGTAGGCCGGCGGGCAGGACCACCGATGGAAAAAGTGGCGGCTGGGCGACCGCAGAGGGGCTGTCTTCCCGCTGGCATTCTGCCTCTAGCCGCGGGAGCATCGTGAAGCGCGGGCCGGCGCTGACACCGGGGAAGCCGCAATCGTGGTAGAGACCTCCAGTATCCGCACCGTCGCACGAGTAGCTTGGGTCAGTGCCGTCGAACGGATCGTGTCCAGGTCTACCATCCAGCGGCCTGTTCTCGTTGTTCGAGTTTTGCAGCAGCATGCCCGTGATTTCCGGCCAGCCCAGGTGACTGGCCTCTGCGGTGTGCGCCCGCACGCTCACCTGCCCCTCTGCCGAACGAGCGAAAACCCCTGCGCCGAGCGTCAGCGTCGCGGCCAGCAGGCATGCACAGAATGCGATGTGGTTGTTTGGGCTCACCCGGGTCACCGGCATAGCGTAGTCAGCTCCGGTGGCGCGCGAGCAAGCTGTGGCGGCACTGGCGGGGTCAAGCCGTCGCTCAACCACCTCCTCCAGCAGGCGCTTGAACTCCGTGTCCTCGCGTAGCTCCTCCTCCAGGCGCCGGCGCATGCGTGCTGTGGCGATCGCCAGGACCTCGTTGCGCAGGTTGCGCCCGCGACGCTCCTGCAAGGTGCCCTCCCCCAGGATGTGCTCGCGATGCTCGTCGAGGCGCTCGATCAGCTCACCAACTCCCTTGTTGTGAGCAGCCTCGGTCTTGACGATCGGCACACGCCATCGCGGGTGGACGGGACTCAATTCTGTGTCTCCGCTGACATTTGCCAGCGACAGGACACCGCGAATCTCTCGCACCATTGTGTCGGTCAACGGGTGGTCGGCCTTGTTGATGACGATGATGTCCGGGATCTCCATCACACCGGCCTTCAATGCTTGGATCGAGTCACCGGAGCCTGGCATCAGTACGAGCACGATCGTGTCGGCGTGATCGATGATGTCGATCTCGGCCTGACCCACTCCGACGGTCTCCACGAACACGTCTTCGCGGCCTGCCGCGTCCAGCAGGAGTGCGGCCTGCAAAGCCGCCTCTGAGAGACCGCCCAACGCGCCCCTGTTGGCCATCGAGCGGATGAAGACACCCTGGTCGAGAAAGTGCTCTGTTAGACGAATGCGGTCGCCCAGCAGCGCGCCTTGAGTGAAGGGCGAGGATGGGTCGATCGAGAGCACGCCAACCGAGCGGCCTGCCTCTCGTCTTGCCTTGGTCAGCGCGCCGATCAGCGTCGACTTGCCGACGCCCGGTGGGCCTGTGAAGCCGTAGACAGCGGCCTTTCCGGTGTGAGGGTAGACCTCGCGCACCAGCTCCCAACCCTCGGGACGGTCGTCCTCGACGAGCGTGATCGCGCGTGCGAGCGCACGGCGATCGCCGTCGAGTAGCCGCTGGGCGAGCGTCAGGGGTCACTCGCGGAAGTATCTCCGAAAGACCCCAGGACCCACGTGCCGCCCAGGCTTCGGGGATCACGACCGGCCTCCTGGCGCGAGCGCGCCCGACTTCCTCCTTGCCACGACGGCCTGCGTCCAGGCACCAGCGCTCAACGGGGCTCTAGGATGCGCGCTCGTGAAACGAGTCACACAAGCACGGCGCAGCTTGCGCTGGCTGCGCGCGCACAACCTGATCAACCGGCACTACCTGCTGTTGATGGCTCGGCTTGCCTATCTGAAGCTGCGCTACGGCAAGCGATTGCAGACCGACGGACCCTGCTTCATCTGCCCAGGGGTGAAGCTTGAGATCGGCAAGCACGCTGTTCTGCGCATGGGGCGCTGGTCTTGGATCGGGCACGACTCGAAGATCCGTGTGCACGAGGGCGAAGTCTCGATCGGACCCAAGACCGTGATGGGCCAGGAGTGCACGATCTCCGCCTACCAGCACGTCTCGATTGGACGCGAGTGCATCATCGCCGACAGGGTGATGCTGATCGATTTCGATCACGGCGTGGTCGAAGTGGAGCGCCCGATCCGCCTGCAGGGCATCTACAAGCGCGACGTGCGTGTCGGCAGCAATGTTTGGATGGGTTATGGGTCGTGCGTATTGAGAGGCGTTAGCGTCGGGCACAACAGCATCGTGGGGACCAATGCCGTGGTGACAAAGGACGTGCCCGAGAACGCGGTCGTCGGGGGTGTGCCGGCTCGGGTGCTGAGGATGCGCGATGCACCAGAGCAGCTGCGCTGGGAGTAGAAGTGGCGTTGACGAGGAGGAGGGCTAGTTTCATTTGTGCGGTGGGTAGGGCGTCCGACCCCTTAGCGCTCGCGCGCCCGGATGCTGAGCGGTGAGTTCGAACAGCTTGCCGTTTCCTTCGCCTGGCCGAAAGCGCCGGTAGCTGAGCAGATTGCTTTCGAGGGCCACAGGGTGACCGGGAAGCGCGGCATCGATCACCCGCTCGACAATCGGCAGGAACGTCTTCGGGGCTACCAGCACGACGAGCCTCGTGCGGATGGCGATCCTTCTGCCATTGGCGTCGTAGCTGGTGGGAGCGCTTTCCAGCTTCCACAGCGACTGGCCCTCGCGATGCTCGCGACCCACGAGCCTCATCATGCCTTCGCGATAGAGCGCGCGATAGAGCGCTATTCCTTCGACTCCGTCGAGGGTGCCCTCCACAAATGCCATCCTGGGATTCAGGTCACGAGGAGCCATTACCCGAGGGACCGTGCTGACTTCGAGGCGCCCTCGATACCACGTTTCGTGGCGCCCCGGCGCGGACGCCGATTCGCTGACGTGCGTGTTGCTCTTTCCGTCGTGCGACTCGATGAACGTCACACGCTCCCGTCGCAGTGCCCTACCGGCGTCGTCCCATTCACGTTGACGCAGAACGCTCCCGGCCTGGATGCCGCGCTCGATATGCGTTACGAAGATCGCTTCGACGATCCCTTGCTTGGGCGAAGTCGCCGCATATGCCGCCGCCGCTACGTTTACACCAGGACCGGAGGAGCCCGAGCTGAGCACGACGCCGACCACGCTCGCGGCGACACAGATGGGAACGGCGACGAGCGCGCGGCGACGCATCCGCGACCCTTTGGCCGTCGAGCCACCGCTGGGCCGCTCGCCGAGCTCGAGTACGGGCGCGTCGTCTTCGATCAGGCGACGCAACCGCTCAGGCGACTCGACTGCCGGCGGGTCGAGCACTGGATTGTCCGCCGCCAGGCGAGCCATCGCGTCAACGCTCATGAGGATGCCTCCATCGGTAGGGACGAGCAGGTCGTTGGATCGGAGCGCTCGCGACAGAGCGCCTGGGTCAGGCGCCGCCGCGCACGCAACAGGCGCACGCGCGCGGTCGCCGGCTTGATACCGAGTACCGTCGCGGCCTCGGCCGGCGAGAGGGCCTCCCAGGCGATCAGCAGCAGCAGTTCGCGATCGGCATCGCTCAGGTGCGCGAGAGCGGCTGCGAGCGCGGGATCGCCTACGCCCGCAAGCGCTCCCTCCCCCGGATAACGGCTCGCTGAGGCCGGCTCGCCGGCGAGATCTGCGGCAATATCCGCGGACGTCTGTGTGGCGAAGTCCGTGAGCGCCGTCCCGACGAAATCCTCCGGCGCATCGCCCATACCCCCGCTGGCCTGACCGGCGAGACGTTCGTGCAGCGCCCCGCGCCTACGCTCGCTGCGTCGCTGGGTGCTCAGCACCCGCCTGGCGACACCGAGCAGCCAGGGCAGCGGATCGACCGGGACCTCCTCGAAGCGCCGCCAGCAGACAACGAAAACCTCGGCGACGACGTCGTCAGCCGTCGAGGCCGCGGCCCGGCGCAGCACGTACGCCTTGACCGCTGGGGCGTGCTTTGCGTAAAGCAGCTCGAATCGCAATCGTCTCTCCACAATCACTATGTGGCCGGATGCCATCGCAGCGTTACATCTCGGCTCGGTCGATCGTCCCGGCCGGCTACCTATCCGTGGGGCTGGTTGGTAGCCGCACCGATCAGATCGAAGTCGCTACGGCCAGGCATGGAGCTCCCCGACAACAGGTCACGGCGCGAGCAGCGCGAGCGGATCGGCGTGCGCCGCCAGGTTGCGCAGAGCACCGAGGCCCGCGTCGGGGCCGGCCGCGAGCGCCTTCTCGAACTCATGCTGGTGGTTGGCAAAGCGCTCCCGCGCATATGGGACCGCCAGCCCGCGAGACACCATGAACGCCCAGTCACTGGCCTGCAGCGCAAGCAGCTCCCGCAGCGCGGCGCCACCCGCCTCGCGTCCGGCTGCCAGCGTCTCAAGCTCCGCGGCGCGGGTCGCGAAGGCCATGTCTGCCACAGCCGGTCCTGACCAGGTCGAGAGGTCGCCGCCGGTTCCCCAGGTGCTCGCATCCCACCCCGGTGAGCCAAGCGGCGCGGGACGAGCCATCGCCGTGGCTTCATCGAGACGCACGAGCTTCAATCCCTCCTTTACACACTCCCCCACAACGGCTCGCAGCCACGCCACACCCTCATACCACCAGTGCCCCAGCAGCTCGGTGTCCAGCGCGCACACGACCAACCCACCGCCGGGCAGCGCGTCCCCGCCTTCAGCCGTCTCGTTGGCGGCCCTCAGCCGCTCGATCGTCGCGGCCACGAACTCCTTGGCGTGCTCGCACGCGAGTCCGGTCGCCAGCTCGTGGTCGTAGGCACTGCCGTCGTTGGCCCACGGTTGGTGGTGGTGAACCGTGTGATGGTGATAGTCGCGATAGCTGCCGTGTGCCGGATAGCCGCCGTCGCTCCACACGCGATCGATTGTGACGCGGTCGATCGGGACGAGCACGACACCGGATTCGCCGACGAGCGGACGCAGGTGCTCGCGAGCGCCGAGGCCGTAGCGGTTGGTCAGCTCCACGCACGTCGCGCGCACGCCAGCTTCCTCGAGCGGCGGCTCCAGGTGCAGAGCGTGAGCGCACTCGGGGAGCCAAAAGCCTCCCTGCCAGCTGTTGGGAAAGCGCGCGCGGTGGGAGTCAACGCCGGTTTGCACCTGTGCGCGCACACCTGCGTCGGTTGCCAGCAGCGGCAGCACCGCGTGGGTGGCCGACGAGGTCCATTGCGCGTGGCGTCCGAGCGCACCGAGCAGGTCTCCCTCGCGTTCGCGAAAGCGTCCCAGAACGTGCTCATACTCGCCCCATGAGCGCTCAAGCTCGCTCGCCAGCTCGTCAAAGCCGCTCTCGCGCAGCCCGGCGATATCTTCGGCGTGTGTGCGCCGGCGAACCTCGTCGACGAAGGCCTCGAAGCGCTCGCCCACGCCCGCCGCTTCCAGCTGGTCGCACAAGACCGGTGTCAGCGACAGCGTCAGCGGCGCGCCCTCGTCGAGCAGGTCGAGCAGCGGCAGGTAGCTGCCGGAGACCGCCTCCCATAGCCACTCCTCGCCAAAAGGCCAGGTGCCAAAGCCCTCCACGTAGGGCATGTGTGTGTGCAGAACGATCGCCAACTCCCCCGCCTGGGAAGAACGTCTCATGGCCTTGCAACCGTGAGATGTCGGAAGGATTGGAGCGTGTACCTCACGGCCCGAGAACTGCGACAGATGGGTGAGCGGCCCTGCTCACGGCCTGACAGCTGCGACAAATGGGTGAGCGGCCCTGCTCACGGCCGGCAAACGGCGATGAAGTCGAGCGCCTCATCCAGATCGCTCTCGGCAGCCGAGCGCAGCGCGAAGTCGCTTGCGGCTATCGCCGGCGTGAACCAGTCGTAGAAAGGCTTGGTCAAGCGCAAACGCGGGTGGATCGCGTCCCAGCCGAGCTTCAGTGCAAGCGCATGCACCTGCAGCTTGCGTGCGTGGAAGAGGCCAAACATCTCGACTTTGGCGAACGTCCCCTTGCAAAGCTCCTGGAACTCGCGTGAACGGTACTCATGCACGTGCCATGGATTGTCCGAGCGCTCAGCACCCTTGGGGGCGAGCGTGAGCACGTTGGGTGTGGAGACGAACACGACGCCTGTGTCTCCCACCAGCGAGCGGAAATGGGCTAGAACCGCGGACGGGTCCTGCAGGTGCTCGATTGTCTGCAGGAACACGACCGCGTCCGCCTGCTCTGGGAATGTCTCGACTAGATCGCGAGCGAAACGCAGATTGGTGCGGCGATAGCGCAGGCGCGCGTGCTCGTGTGCCTCGGGGTTGGCGTCGACCCCGACAACCGAAGCGGCACTACCTGCGAGGACGTCTGAGCCGTAGCCCTCGCCACAAGCCATGTCGATTGCACGTAGGCCCGGCGATACGCGCGGCAATCCACTCGTAAACCGCCAGATGACGCCTGAACCAATAATTCTCCTCTGGCACGTCCGGCAGCGTGCGCTCGCCTGTGAGCGCGAGCGGAGGCACGCCCTCGGGCTGGTTGCCCTGCAGGAAGAGTGGTGCAGGGGGCGCGGAAGGGCCGGACACGGGGCGCGAGTATATGTGTCCCGCGTATCTCCCGGCAGTGCGCATCGTCTGTGCCCGTGCCTTATTGTGCCCCGCCGTGACACCCCTAACCGATGCGGAGGAGATCCGCGACGTCAACACCCGCTACCACGACGTGGCGGCCGGTCATTACGACGCCAAGTGGGGCATCGACTTCGGCGATGTCGGTCAGGCACAGGTCACTTCCAAGGTGCGCAAGGCACTCGGCGCCGAGGCCCCCCGTTTCGAGCGCTCCCTGGAGATCGGCTCGGGCACCGGCTACTTCACGCTCAACCTGATGCTCGCCGGACTGATCGGGCAAGCGACCTGCACCGACATCTCTCCTGGAATGCTGGCGGCGCTGAGCGCCAACGCCGAGCGGCTCGGCCTGGATGTGACGACGGTCCCAACCGATGCCGAGCGGCTGCCGTTCGAGGATGGGAGCTTCGACCTGGTGATCGGTCACGCAATCCTGCACCACATCCCCGACCTCGCCCAGGCCTTCCGCGAGTTCGCACGTGTGCTCGCACCCGGTGGCACTGTGCTGTTCGCGGGCGAGCCGTCGCGTTACGGCGACCGCCTCGCGAGAGTCCCTAAGCGCGCTGCCGGCGCCGTCGCGCCCCTGTGGCGCCGGGCCATCGGCGCACGCCCCGCGCCCCCCGCGGACGGAGGCGCACCAGAGGCGTCGCTTGAGGGCTTCGTCGACGTACATGCCTTCTCCCCAGGCGAGCTCTCCGGCTTCGCCAGCCAGGCCGGCTTCACGGATATTCGCGTGACTGGCGAGGAGCTGCTTGCCAACTGGTTCGGCTGGACCAACCGCACGTTGGAGGCCACCGCCCACCCCGAAGACGTACCTTGGGGCTGGCGCAACTACGCGTATCGTGGTTATCTGACACTGCAGGGCGTGGATCGTAAGTTGCTGGAGTCGCGGCTGCCGGCGGCGATGTTCTACAACCTTATTGTCACGGCTTCCAAGCTGTAGTTAGGTCATTGGCCCGCTGGGCCAATGAGAAAGGTTGGAGAGATGGCGCCGTAATAGGTCATCGGCCCGCTGGACCAATGAGAATGAGTTTGGAGAGGATGGCCGTAATGCGACTGTTTCGCGGCACTCGCCCACTCAAGCGCTGGCGCTACGTGGGGGTGTTTGGCGAGCAGTTCATGATCTGCGCGGCCTCGGTCCATGTCGGGCCGGCACAGCAAACGTTCTGGGCGGTGTTCGAGCGCGCGGGCAGTGTGATGACCGAGCGCACTCGCCTAATCCCGCGTCGTGGTGCGCTCGACTTGACTCCGGGGCGCCTGCGCATTCGCGACGACGCCGTCCTGCTCGACGTCGCACTGGAGGAAGATGACGGTATTGAGGCAAAGTGCCCCAACGGCAAAGCATATGTATGGACGCGCAAGCAGGCCGGCGTACACGCCCGCGGCCAACTGGTTCTCGGTGCCCGTCCGCCGATCACGATCGACGCGCTGGCCGTGATCGACGACACCGCGGGCTACCACGCGCGCGTCACGGAGTGGTGGTGGGCCGCCGGGGTCGGCAACGGACCTGATGGCACTCCACTCGCATTCAACCTCGTCCAGGGCGTCAACGATCCATCATCCGGCAGCGAGCGGGCGATATGGGTTGCGGGCGCTCCCCACGAGGCGCCACCGGTGCGCTTCTCGGTCGACCTGTGCTCGATCGCTTCAGACGATGGCTCGCAGCTGCGCTTTGCTCCCGCCGCCGAGCGCAGCCGCCGCGACAACCTGCTGCTCGTGCGCAGTGACTACCGCGCTCCGTTTGGCACATTTAGCGGCAAGTTGCCGGGCGGTATAGAGCTCACACATGCCGTGGGAGTAGCCGAGCACCACCGTGCACGGTGGTAGTGACAGATACACAAGCTTGTGTCCAGCGGTGTCTGCACCGACGGCAACGCGCACGAGATCAGGCAGCCAGGCTGCGAAGCGCGGTAATCAGGCAGGCAGCGTGCCAGGGCCGACCTCCAGCCCCCCACAGACAGTCTCCACAACCATCTGCTTGGCCCGCTCAAGGTCCTCGTCGCCCTGCGGCAACAGACCGAAGATCCAGCCGGTCAAGACCTGCTCGATCGCGCCATAGAAAGTCATCGCCGCAAACTCGGCGTCGATGTCGGCCTTGAAGATGCCTTCTTGCTGGGCCTTGGTGACGATCTCGCCGATCAGCCTGTAGGCCTCACGGATCTGGCCCAAATGCGTCTGGCCAAACGAGTTCGCCGCACGCGTGACCTCCACGATGATGACCTTCATCAGGTCGGGGTCGTGGCGGTAGCTGTCGATGATGAACGAAGCGATCGCACCAAGCTTCTCGCGTACCGCAACGGGCTTGCGGTCCACCTCGCGGATCATCTCGAGCATCACGCCCCACCGCTCCAAGAACAGCGTGTTGAGCACTTCCTCCTTGGAGGGGAAGTAGTGGTAGAGCAGGCCGTAGGCCACACCGGCCTCGTCCGCGATGTCCGATACGCGGCAGGCGTGAAAGCCCTGGCGCGCGAACACGCGCACGGCCGCGTCGAGGATCGCGCGACGACGGTCGGGGACGGGCTTTGCGCGGGTCGAATTCACGTGTACACCTCCGGGCGGCGATGGGAGAGCAACGGCACGCGCTTGCGGATGTCGTCCTGGTGCTCGAAGTCAAGCTCGGCGACGATGTACCCGGGCTGCTCGCCATCGGCACGGGCGAGCACGGTCCCCCAAGGATCTACGATCAGCGAGCAGCCGCCCGAATGATGGCCACCAGGGTGCGCACCGACTTGGTTGGCCGCCACGACGAACACCTGGTCCTCGATCGCGCGTGCGCGGATCAGCGTCTCCCAGTGATCACGTGTGGTCGGCAGCGTGAAGGCCGCGGGCAGCGCGATGATGCGCGCGCCGCGCAGGACGAGCGCACGGAACAGCTCAGGAAAGCGCAGGTCGTAGCAGATCGCCATGCCCAGCTCCGTGCCGTCTCCCAGCTTGCTGAGCACGACATCATTCCCCGGCTCGTCGGTGTCGGACTCGCGGTAGCGCTTGCCCTCAATCTCAACGTCGAACATGTGCAGCTTGCGGTACACGACCTTGATCTCGCCGTCGGACCCGACATGCACAGATGTGTTGGACAACTTCTTACAGCCCTCGACGCGCTCGGCGATCGAGCCGGCGAGCAGATCCAGCTGAAGCTCGCGTGCGATCTCCCGCGCCCAGGAGATCGCGGACCCGTCAAGCGTCTGCGCCCAGAAGCGCAGATCATCCGTAGACCCCATCACTGTCCACTTCTCCGGCATGACCACGAACTGAGCGCCCTCGGCGGCCGCAGCTCGCACATACCGATCGGCGGCGGCGATGTTCGCCTCCACGTCGACCCCTGAGGCCATCTGGACGACGGCGGCCTTCACCAGCGTCCCCTCCGGGGCGTTCTCATACGTGGATAGATTGACTGGTCAGTCAATGAAACCAACAATAGCGCCGTACGAGTGAGCGTACAGCTAGAGCACTGCTTTGCAGCCCCCCCGCCTTGGCGACAAGGGCGTCCCCTCCAGCAGCTCCGTCACCTGTGCCTCGCCATAGCTGGCGGGACACAGGACCTGCTCGGTGTGCTCTCCGACCACGCCTTAGGCGGTCGTGCTCGCTGGGCGTACGGTCGAACTTGATCGGCACGCCCAGCTGACGGACTCTATTCCTTCTACTTACCCCCCTTCTTTTTTTGGTGCTTGGCCGCCTTCTTCGTCAACTTGTGCTTGGCGCACCCTGTAACACCGATCGGCGTTGACTGTTTGATCGTGGCCCCGTTCTGCGCGGTGAACGCTGTCGGCATAGCGAGTTTCGTCGTGCAGAGATTGCCGTTCGCCGCCAAAGCGGAGTATTTGCCCTCAGGCAACGTCAATTCGAAGGTGCCAACGGGAGCGTCAGGGACCGTACGAAACGTACTACTCGTTATCCCGGCTTTGTTGATGAACGTTTCGCCATGTAGATCGAGCGTCACACCGTAGCCCTGCAACACGACGACAAGTTCGGGGAACTTTGCTCCACCATAGGACACAAAGTACGCGGGGCCTTCCAATGGGACAGGAATCAACGGCGTTACCGCCTTCGCATGCCCCACTATCGATGCCGCTGGACAGCCAGCCGGGTCGGATTCGAACTGACCGGCAGTGCATGCCTTCTGTAGCGTCGTCAACCTTGACGGCAACTGTTTCGGTAGATCAACCTTGACGCTTTTGATGTTTGCCTGCGACCCGAACGCTGCCTTGGGATAAGTCAGCTTCACTGCCAGGCTCGCACCGTTGATCCTCGAGGTTTTCCCTGAGGTAGAGACTTTGAACCCGGGTTTGAACCCCAACACCGCACAGTTGGTGACCTGTAGTGGGACCGCGAGTGCCGCTGTTGCTCCTTCGGTACTGGCGAGGTTGCCTGTGATCTGCATCGGGTTGCAGTTGGTGGGGTTGAACGTGAATCCCGGCCGGTTGATCGTGACGTTCACGTGCTTGATCTGCAGTGGAATACCGTCCAGGATCGTGGGGATCTTGTACGGGCCGGCGTTATCGCTTGTGATCCTCAGAGCGGCCGTGATCGGGTTGACTTCGATCTTCGCTCTGACGACCACGCAATCGCAGGGTGTGCCCTTCTCCAGGTCAAACGGCCCGGCCTTTGCGGGGTTCACGATTGACAGGCCATATGGCGCACCGTCGTATGGGCCGGTGATGTAGACCCGTCCTCCCTTCACACTGAAAGGATCGCCTCCCACACCAACGCTGACAATCGTTTCTCCGATCTGGCTGCCCGGACCGCATGTCCCTTGGTCTGCTCTTGGTTCGGGGCATAGTTCTACACCTGACAAGAGTCCCGAGAGTCCTGGGGGCATGTTCAAAGTGATCGCTTGCAAATGCTGGTTTCCGTCTTCACGACTCATCGTCATCGTGAATGGGCTGAACCCACCAGCCTGAATACTTGTGGTACCGGCAGTCAAGCTTGGATTGAACGGCAACGCGGTACCAGGGCACGGTGTACCGTCAGGGCCTGAGTTGACGCTGAACCTGGAGGTGCTGTTCACGGGCGGGCTACCCGACCACGGCGTGAACGATGCCTGTGTCGTGTAAACCCCGCAACGTGACGGCGTGGACAATGGCGAGCGTTCTCCACCAAAGAAATGTAGTTCGGCGTCTTCGAACGGCAACTGGGGGTTATTTTCGAACGTCGCGACGATCTGTCCGGTTTCGGTCAGGTGCACCACACCGGGAAGCTTTGCCACGAACCCCGATATAGGGTCTTCGGCGACGATGTACATCGCGACAAGTGAACCGAACGGGTTTTCGTTCTGCTCGGCCAAATACACAGCACCCACGACAGGATTCGGCAATAGTGGTGAGTGGATCGACACTGTCCCTATCTTCGACGCGTCGGGACAGAAGTTGGTGCCTTGCTCCAACGGATCAGGCAACGCCGGGGTGAAACTAGCTGTGTCGATACCAGCGTACTCATTGAAACCGGTAAAACCGACCAGACCCTCAGAGCAGGCTTCCAACCCGTCCGCTCCGGCGGGGTTCAACGCGACGCCTTCAGGCAATGTAACGGTAATCGTCTTAACATTGGAGCCCGCCAGCCCGGCGCCATTTTCGCTGACTTCCTGCGGCACGTGCACGTCCACATTCAGACCCGAAGCGCTACTGCTCGACTGCACATCGGATGAAACTTGGATCGATGGTTCAAACGGCAGCTTGTTACAGCCACCCAACCCCAGTTCCCTACCCAAACTGTCTGTCAGACGATATTCGCTCACTGGCGAAGTGACACTCACAGGCGCACTACCGGGGCCGCTTTTTATAGGCCACGAGTCCATCGCTACCTGCGGATCGAACGGCGCCGCACACGATGTCGGCAACGTCAGGAACGCCGGCGGCCGCTGCGCAGTTGTCAGGTTGCACGTAATCGGCGGTTGACCAATTTCGTGGGCGTAAAAACCGTTGTCTAGACATTCCCATCCGCGCGACTGGTCATGAATCGGATCGGCAGGCACTCCCCAGAACGTAACCGTGCTCTCCATGAAACTAACGATCTGAGTGATGTTCTCAACGTCAATCGTCACACCATAATCACTACCACTACGCACCGATACATCCAGAATCACCGGCGTATTAGCATACTCAAAACCAAACCGCGCCGGCTCGCCCCTATTCGGCGTCAGATTGAACAAAGGTACTGAATGGGTCTGAACCCCACCATCTTCTCCTTCACCAGGCAGCGCATCTTCAAAGAGTCCAGGGGTGTCAAAGGTTATGTTTGCCACTCCGATCGCAGTGTCAGCCGGACACCCGTTCCCGAATTTATTAAAGCGCTGGGCCACGAACTCACTGCTAGTGCACTGTGACACAGCCGTAGGATTACCCACAACACCCGCTGGCAAGGCGAAGTGCAGATCCTTAACCGGCGCGGGCGGCCGCTGAAATGGTTCGGAAGTCTCATTCAAATCGAACGTGGTCGTAAGCTGAAACGGATGTGAACCGGCGCGCGCGTCGATCACGCCCCTTTCTTCTTCTGGGACAATCGAGAAATCTTCCACGCCGAACGGGACTGGTCCTGCACCCACGCTCACCGGACGTTCTATCTGAACATCAGGCGCTTGCCCGCCAGAGACTTCAACGACGTTATCACCCCCCGTGCCGCTCGCGGCCTTGACCGCAATGATCATTTCCAAATTTTCATAAGGATCGACCGGTGGATAAAGGTTCGAATAAGTACACTGCACCACATTCGGCGAAGGTTCTTCGCATTCGTGAGGCGGACGCACCCGCAGATTCACCGACTTCGCCATTTCCACATTCGGCTCTTCCGGTTCACCCGGCCCGCCAGGAACCTTCTGTACGCTCACACCGTCGGGCAACCTGTCTGTCACCGTCACCACGCCAGAAGTGGGCGCATCGCCAAGATTCAACGCTTCAACCACGATCTTGCCTTCCCCACCGACCGGCAAAATCGTCGGCCTCACAACCGAAGTCACGTGCCACCAAGGAGACTGCGCCAAAGCCGGCGCTACACCCACAAACCAGCTGCACAAACCAGCCAAAACGACACTAAACACAGTCTTCCTCAGCAAACCCTTAAGCAAATCCATGACCTACTTGCCCCCCTTACGCGACTTCTTCATCCTCTTGGTCCCATGCGCTGCGAACGTTCGCCTCGCCCGCTTTTCACAGCCCGCTCGCTGCTTCTTGGGCTTGCCCTTGCACTCCTTCAACACCTTCGCGAGCTTCTGCGCCCGCGTCAACGACCTCGGTTTCAAGACAGTGGCGCCTATGGACGGCACGAGGTTGCCTGTCCCTCTGAACGTTGAGCTTGCCGGCGCGCCAAAGATCGCCGGCTGCGGCGAAGTTGCAGCCCGACACGAATCGGCCGTGGTGCATGCGGGAGCTACATTCCCAGATTCCGCAGAACACGGTGAAACAAGCGAGCACACATGCGCGTCATAAACATCCAACTGATCGTCCACATCGGCCAGTGACAATTTCGCCGCCGTCAAAAAGAACACATCTTCACCTTCTTCGCCGCCGGGACCCTTACCGCTCGCGTCCAGGAACACCGATTCTTCACTAGCTATGCCGCCAGAGATCAAACCCAGACAACCATCCACCTGACTTCCGGCCACGTCCCCCACATACGCGACGCTACCGCCCGAAACCTGATTTGAGCAGCCGCTTATACCTTCCGGCTCGAACTCGTACACATCCTGCTTGCCATTCGCGTCTGAGGAGACCAACCCAACCGGACTATCGAAGAACAACCGGCCACTGTCAGACAGATAACGCGACTGGTACTCGGCACGACCGAGCCCGGTACCAGTCCAACCAGGGATCGATGCCGCCAACCACTGGCCAGTCCACACTCCCGGCTGGTCCACAAGCGGTTCGTGGTATTCCGCATCGAGCACACCTGCCGGACGCGCACCCGTCGGATCACACGACGCACACACGACACGTCCCGAGGACCCGTCAAACAGATACACCTCCTCGTCAGGCATACCGCTCACCACGTCATGATTGTCATACCCCGTAAGGCTGCGCTGCGACATGAACGCCAGAAAACGACCGTTAGCCGATACCCTCGCCGTCAAATAGCCAAGATTTTCGTTGTTGCCACCCGACCAGTCCGGATAGTCTGCGCCCGACAGCACCGCTACCAGCCTCGTCACACCCGACACCGTATCCACTTCATAAAGATTGCAGGATTGCGACGGCAGCTCCGAGTTTCCGCAGTCACCATGCGTGGCGCCTGTGACCGGAACACCCCCATTGCCCAACACACCGTTGGCGACAAAGTATACCGACGAGCCATCTTTGCTCGAGCCGAGCATCGTACCTCGAACATTCGCCGTTTCACCTGCATTGCGATCGACCGTCAAATCCTTCAATCGGCATACGAGATTTCCGGCCACTTCCTTAATTTCACACATATACAAATCCGGCTCATTACTTTCGCTCGTCGAGTCCACAGTCAACCGTGCTTCATCGGTGAAGAATACCTTTGACCCGTCACTACTTGCATCCTGAAACACCGCGCCACCCCTACCACCTTCGGCTCCCGCTTCCGGCGCATCGAGCCGCAGCGTCACACCCTTGGCCATATCGCGCATGAATAGGAAGTAAAGACCAACGCCTTCGCCTGCTGTCCTGAAGATGACGCGATTACCGTCAGCTGAGATGGCGTTCCTGACCATCGTATTACGATCGCCAAGTTCGGCGCCGCCGTTCACGGCCGCCGAGGAAAGGTCCGGCAGAATACTCACCGGCTGCAAGGATCCCGAATTCCACTCATAGAGCGCCTGCTCTGTCCCGCCACCGCTTGGCACTTGTGCTTCAAAACCGCTCACCAGCGACTGCTCAGAGCTCACAACCACATGGGAAAGATCGGGCGTAGCCCCCAAGAATTTTACCGCTGTGGCCCCTCCGGATAGAGCGGTCCCACCAAATTTCGTGCCCGTTGGCACATTAGCCGGATCGACGAGTGGTTCGTATTCACCGTCACTCTCGCGCAAATACGGCGTCCGTTCGCTGGCCCGCGGCGACAGCAACGTGCTGCCAATCGGTTCAACCAGACCAACCGACAAGTCAGACGAAAACATAAAATATTCAGCCCCCTCCCCCGCTATCAATCTGGCCGGGCTTTCATTGGGAGTATCTATATCCTGCGTGTTCCAACCACCAGCACCACGAATGGACAGTAGCTGCTGATCAGCGAAACTACGAGTACTGGGCGGTTCAGTGTTGATTGGGGCCTTAGCGATATACGTGAGCGCTTCACCACCTTCAGAAGCCTGGATCAACCCACCTTCACCGGTGATCGCTTCAAACAACGCGCCACGCTTGGCGGGCGGGGACACCATTTCCCATGCACGACCGTCAAGCAAGCCGGACGCCCCACCCGTCTGCGTCGAGAAAGTCTGATCGGCGCCCTCGACATCCCCAAGCGCATTGTGCGCTACGACGCGGTAATGATAAGTCGTGCCAGGTGAAAGACCCTCCACCAACACACTGACGGAGACGGGGATATTACTCGAGCCCACAAGGCTTTCCAGGCTTGGTGCGCTGGCGCCGTAGGCTTCGCTGGGCCCGTATTCAAAACGGTAGGAGGTCGCGCGACCATCAGGATCGATCGAGCCATTCAGTGTCACGTCGGACGCATCGACCCCCGTGACGAACTCTTCACTCACTGAGGGAGACGCAGACAACGTGTCAAAAGACTTGGCTCCACCGACTGCTTCCACCCCGGCGCCGCGTGCGACGAGACAAAAAGTGTAGGGCGTATCCGCCATCAACCCTCCGATGCCAGCGGTAACCATACCTTCGCCATTGGCAATCGGCGTTACCGAGCCGCCCGTACATTCCGTACCTTGGTTGTACTCAAAGTAATATTCTAGTTTGGCCCCAGCGGGTTTCAATGCCCCTTCGAGCTTTACCGATGTGCCGGTTATCTCTGTGGCTCCCTTTGTTTCTGGCGCTTCCGGACCAGTCACAAAAGATCGAGCATTTCCAACGGCTCTTTCGCCTTTGCCGTTTTCTGCAGACAAGCAGACGACATATTCCGTATCCGGAGCGAGACCAGTAGCTTGCTGGCTGGCGAATTCGCTTTCCACACCAGGCCACGAGGCGGGAGGTACGGGCGTCTTACTGGCTCCCGCACTTTCGCATTCCGCCTGCGACACGACTTTTGTCGCCTTATACAGAAATTCATAAGTTCCTGGGTCCCCTGCTATTCCCGCCCCCGATGGAAGGAACCCACTGAAATATGCGGACGCGCCGGTTATTTCATGTGGCTCAAATGTTTCGGGTTCCGGTGCGACGGCCAGTGCCGGCGCAGCAGCCAAAGCGCCTACCAGTACGGACAACGCAGCAGCAAGAGTCACGCTGACGATCCGCCTCAGAGCTTTCGGTGAACTATGCATGACTGCCCGGCCCCCTTTTCACGACTCGATTGAGCCTATGTCTCGATACACCCGAACCCTCGGCATGCCGACTTTTAAGCACGTTATTCCCCAGTGGAACCACGCGAAATACAACTTCCCCTCAGAAACGACCCGGTCCCTCTCCCAAGGTCCCCGTCAAAACCTGTTGGTGTCGATCACAAAGACCGACCCAAAACCAACCTATGTTTACTCGGCACCGCTGCTTGAGCGCCGAGTCATCAGATTGTTATACACGAATAGCGAACTCTTGTCAACTGTCGGCGGTGCAGTTGGGAGTTGGAGTTGAACGCGACAGGTTCTGCTTCGCGCCGCCGCTCGCGCTATGACGCCAGCTCAGCAAGCGACAGCTTCGAGTGAATCGCCCCGAGCAGCTCGCGCAGCGGCTCGGCGCCGGCGGCAATCATCTCAACCGCGCGCTCGACTTCCACCTCGCCGACGAGGCGGTCAAGCAGAGCGCGAACCTCAGTAGTGGATCGTGGAGGCGCTGACCACGGAGCGCTCGGCCGGCTCGCTCATATTGAGCAGAGCGCCAGGCACCTAGGGCCCGCGGTCATCCCAGGAACGTATCTTGGGCGGCGGTGGCGCTCTGCGCGGCGACCGCCCCCTGCTCGAGCAGGGTCGCTACCTGCTCGTCGCTGTAGCCGGCAGCACGCAGCACCTGCTCGGTGTGCTCACCCAAGCCGGGGCCGGGCAGGCGGTTGTGCTCGCCTGGGGTGCGCTCGAGCTTGATGGGAACGCCGAGTTGGCGCACCCCATTCCCGACGCCGGGCTGGTCGAGCGTGACAACCATCTCGCGCTCGCGCACCAGCTCGCTTGCAAGCGCCTCGTCCAGCTCCAGCACAGGCTCCAGGCAGCAGTCGTGCTCGGTGGCGAAGTGGGTCCACTCCGCGCGGGTGCGAGCCTTGAAAACCTCGACCACCTGGTCGTGCGCGGCCGATCCGGGGCGCTCGAACTGCTTCTCGATCAGCTCCTCGTGTCCCACGCCACGACACCACGCCTGCCAGAACTTCGGCTCCAGTGCCCCGAGAGTGACCCACCCATCGGAGCACTCGTATGGGCGATAACAGATCACCGCACCCGCGAGCAGCTGCTCGCCGCGTTTGGGGACCTCACCATCAGCGAAATGGCGACCTGCGACCATGGCGAGCCACGAGAGCGCACCGTCAGCCATCGAGACATCCACCATCTGCCCTTCACCGGAGCCGGAAGATTGGGTTACCGACCGTCCTCCCCCACCCACCCCGCCGTCGCGCTCGCGCAGCGCCGCCATGATCCCGAACGCGGCCATCAGCGCGCCACCGCCGATGTCGGCGATCTGGCCGGCCGCTTGCGTGGGATGCCCGCCCACCTCATCGCCTTCGCCCGTCAACCCGAGGAGCCCGATCAGGCCGAGGTAGTTCATGTCGTGACCAGAAGCGTCGCGCTTGGGGCCGGTCTGGCCATAGCCGCTGATCGCGCAATACACGAGCCCCGGGTTCTCCTGGCGCATGCGCTCGTAGCCAACGCCGAGACGATCGAGCACGCCCGGCCTGAACGACTCCAGCACCACGTCGTATTCGCGCACCAGCCGCAGCAGCACCTCGCGCCCGGCCTCGTTCTTGAGGTCGATGCGAATCGAGCGCTTGTTGCGGTTCAGCGACAGGAACAGGGCCGACTTGGCGCTGTCCTCTGCGCCCTCGTAATAGGGCGGCGCCCAGCGAATGTAGTCGCCCGCACCGGTGTCCTCGACCTTAAGCACCTCCGCGCCGAAGTCGGCCAGCAGCAGCGAGCAGAAGCCTCCGGGCAGCAGCCGCGAGAGATCGAGAACCCGGATGCCTTCCAGGGGCAGGCCCATCACACGCTCCGTGGCGCGGCGGGTCGAGTCGCCGCGCGAGCCATCAGGCGATGCCCAGTAGCCCGCGCGCCTCAGCCACTGTGGCGGGGCGGCGGCCAACATCTTCGGTCATGCGCCGTGCTTGGGCGATCAGGTCGCCGTTGGAGCGCGCCATCGAGCCGTCCGGCAGGTATAGGTTGTCCTCGACGCCCGCCCTGATCGAGCCGCCGAGTGTGAGCGCGGTGGCGATCAGCATCCACTGGTCGCGGGAGATCCCGATTACCCCCCAGTGATGTTTGACGTGCCCGCCTCCCGGGACGGCGCCGATGTTGTCCACCATCGCCGCGAGGTTGCGCGGGGTGGGCGGGATGCCGCCAACGACCCCCATCACGCAGTCGACGTGCAGGGGTGCCTTCAAGACGCCCATGTCCACCAAGGGCGTCAGCGAACCGACATGACCGATATCGAAGCACTCGTGCTCGGGCTTGATGCCCAGCTCGTTCATCGCTCCCAACAGCTCGACGATCTCCTCGAACGGGTTCTGGAAGACCATCTTGAACACGAACTCTTTGCGCGTGCGCGAGTACTTGGCGTAGTTCATCGAGCCCATGTTCAGCGCCGCCACTTCGGGGCGGCAGGCGCGCAGGTACTCGACACGCGTGGCAACGGACACACCGATCGTGCCGGTGGAATAATTGATGATCACATCGTCCACGGCGCCGCGAATCGCCTCGGTAATCGCCGAGAAGTCCTCGATCTCATAGCTCGGCGTGCCATCGGGTTTGCGCGCGTGGATGTGGATCATCGCGGCGCCCTCGTCCACGGCGCGCTTGGCCTCGGCGCCGTACTCCTCGGGCGTGTAGGGGATCGCGGGACACTGCTCGCGGTTGGCGATCACGCCCGAGATCGAGCACGTGATGACGACGGGATCGTCCAAGCTCATGAGGCCCTCCGTGGGTACGACATCGTGGAACGGGACATGGGCGCCGCGGTCATACGGGCACTACCCCCGACTTCTTGTAGGGGCGCTCGATCTTCTTGCCCTCGGCCAGCTCCAAGCCGCGGCAGATAGTGGCGCGCGTCTCGCGCGGGTCGATCACGTCGTCCACGAGGTCGTTGCCGGCGGCGATGTACACGTCGAACATCTTTTTGAAGTTCTCGATCAGCTCGGCCTTCTTGGCCACCGGGTCCTCGGCCGCGTCGACCGCCTTACGGAAGGCGATCTCAACGACGCCCTCCGCACCCATCACGCTGATCTCGGCGCTCGGCCACGCAACGATCAGGTCGGGCTCGTATGCGCGCCCGCACATCACGTAGTAGCCGGCGCCGTAGGCCTTGCGTGTGATCACTGTGATCTTGGGGACCGTGGCGTTGGCGACGGCGTAGAGCATCTTTGCCCCGTGGCGAATGATGCCTTCCGCCTCGACCTTTGTGCCCACCATGAAACCGGGCACGTCCTGGATGAACACCAAGGGAATCCCGAACGCGTTGCAGAGGTTGACGAAGCGCGCGGCCTTGTCGGCGGAGTTGTTGTCGAGGATCCCTCCCAGCTGCTTGGGCTGGTTGGCGACGATCCCGGCCGGCCTGCCGCCGAAGCGGGCGAAGCAGGTGATAATCGTCTTGGCCCACTGGCCCTTCATGTCGAAGATCTCGCCGTCATCGACGATGTGCTTGATCACCTCGTACATGTCATACGGCTTGCGGTTTGACTCGGGCAGCACGTCGAGCAGCTCTTCGTCGCCGCGCTCGATCGGGTCGGATTTGGCCCCGCCCACCCGGATCGGCACCGGCGACTCGCAGTTCTGGGGCATGAACGAGAGGTACTGCTTGATCCGTTCGATGCACTCCTCGTCGCTTGCGACTTCCATATCTCCCACACCCGACTTGCGGCAGTGCACGCGCGAGCCACCCAGTTCCTCTTGGGTGACGTCCTCCCCGACAGCGGCGCGCACGAGGTGCGGACCGGCGAGCGCCATCGAGCCGCGACCCTTCACCATCGGCACGAAGTCGGCGAGGCCGGGGATGTAGGCTGTGCCGGCGGCGCACGGCCCGAGCAGCGCCGCGACCTGCGGGATCACGCCGCTCATGATTACCTCCTCGCGGAACAGGTGGCCGGAGCCGGCGAACATCGCGCCTGCCGCCTCCTGCACGCGGGCGCCGGCGGAGTCGAGCAGCCACACGAACGGGATGCGCTTCGTCAAAGCGAGCTCGCGCAGGCGTGTGACCTTGAACTCTCCCGTCATACCCATCGAGCCGGCCATCACCGTGAAGTCGTATGCGCACACAGCCGTCAAGCGGCCGTCCACCTTGCCGTAGCCGGTGATGACACCGTCAGCGGGCGCCTCGACGCCGTCCATCGCGCGCTGGGATGTGTGCGGCTTGGCCTGGATGCCCAGCTCGACAAACGTGCCCTCATCCACCAGCAGCGCGATCCGCTCGCGTGCGGTCAAGGCGCCCTTCTCGTGCTGCTTGTCGATCTTCTCCTGGCCGCCGCCGAGACGAATCTGCTCGCGGCGGGCGTGCAGGTCCTCGACAAGCGGGCGCAGCAGCGAGGTGGCCTGCTCGGCGCTCATGATCGTGTGTTCCTCTCCAAATGCCGCATGGCCTCAGATCGGTTTGCGGGTGGGTTGCTCATCACCGCCCCCTCCATTCGGGGTCGCGCTTCTCGAAGAACGCGGTCACGCCCTCCACGATGTCCTCCGTGGAGATAGCCAGGGTCAACTGCGCACGCAGATAATCCAAAGCGTCGTCCAGCGACATGTCGAGCTGACGGCGCATCGCTTCCTTGCCAAGACGCATGATCAGAGGCGACTTGGAGGCGAGCTTGGCCGCCCAATCGTCCACTGCGGCGTCGAACTCCTCGGCCGGGACGACCTTGTTTACGAGCCCCGCCGCGAGCGCGTCCTGGGCCGACCAGCGCTCGCCGAGCAGCAGCAGCTCGTTGGCCTTCTTGCGCCCAATGTTGCGATAGATCAGCGCCATGATCATGAACGGGAACGCGCCCACGTTGATCTCGGGCGTGCCAAACGTGGCGTCCTCGGAAGCCACGATCAAATCGCAGGCGAGCGCGATGCCCAGGGCCCCTGCGAGCACGTGCCCGCGCGCGGCACACAACGTCGGCTTGCCGAGCCCGACGATCAGCTTGAACAAGCCGACGAAGCGATCCGAGCCGAAGTGCTTGTGCACAAGGGCCACGTCGGCCGCGAAGCCGCCGAGATTGGCACCGGAGGAGAACACCTTCTCGTGCGAGGAGGCAAGCACGACGACCCGCACGGCCTCCTCGTCGCGGGCGCGCTCGAAGCTCGCTATCACGCCGTCGAGCACCTCGGACGAGAGGGCGTTGCGCGTAGACGGCTCGTTGAGCGTGATTGTGGCGACGCCGTCGGTCACGCCGTAGAGCACACACTGATCAGACACGCTCGGCATCCTAACCGCCCATCGATCCTGCCCGCGCTCGGCTGGCCACCCAGCCAGTAACCGGTAGCCTGTTCCTGGCAAAGCGCTAGCGTCTGGCTTGCACGAGCACGACCAACGCGACGACACGAAACGACCCAAGGAGCCACAGCCGAAATGGCCGCCACCGACACCGTCTTGAAGCCCGATCATCAGAGCAAGCGCAAGCACTTCATCTTCACCGACGAGCACGAACAGCTGCGTGAGTCGATCCGCAGCTTCGTGAGCAAGGAGCTGGCGCCGCACGCGGAGGAATGGGAGGAGACGACGTTTCCCGACTCGGTGTTCCATCGCATGGGCGAGCTCGACCTGCTCGGCCTCGACAAGCCCGAGGCCTACGGCGGCCAGGGCGGCGACTACTTCACGAGCCTCGTGCTGGGCGAGGAGATGACAGGCGCGAATTCGGGCGGGCTGGCGATGGGGGTGGCAGTGCACACCGACATGGCGATGCCCCCGATCCTCGCCTTCGGCAGCGAGGAGCAGAAGCAGGAATGGGTCGTGCCTGCGATCAAAGGCGAGAAGATCCTGTGCATCGGCATCACCGAGCCCGACGCCGGCTCGGACGTTGCGGGGATCAAGACACGTGCGGTCAAGGACGGCGACGAGTACGTGATCAACGGCTCGAAGACCTACATAACCAACGGCCACCGCGCCGATGTGATCGTGCTCGTGACGAAGACCGACCCCGACGCGGGCTACGGCGGCTTCACACTGTTCCTGGTGCCGATGGACGCGCCCGGCGTGATCCGCGAGAAGAAGCTCGAGAAGCTGGGGATGCATGCTTCCGACACGGCCTTGTTGGCCTTCCAGGACGTGCGCGTGCCCGCGACCGCCGTGCTGGGCGAGGTGGGCAAGGGCTTCTACCACATCATGTGGGAGCTCCAGGGTGAGCGCCTGATCGGCGCGGCCGGCTCGGTTGCAGGCGCGCAGAAATGCTTCAATCGCACGCTCGACTACGCCAAAGAGCGCAAGGCGTTCGGCCGCGAAATCGGCAAATTCCAGGTGATCCGCCACAAGTTCGCCGAGATGGCGACGAAGATCGAGTCAGCGCGCCAGATGGTGTACGTGACCGCGTGGCGCTTTGCCAACGGCGAGTACCCCGTGCGCGAGATCTCGATGGCCAAGCTGCACGCTTCGCGCATCGCCGTGGAAGTCGCCGACGAGTGCATCCAGATCCACGGCGGCGCGGGCTACATGAAGGAGTACGGGGTCGAGCGGGCCTGGAGGGATTCGAGGTTGAATCGGATCGGCGCTGGAACCGACGAGATCATGCTGGATGTCATCGGTCGTTCCTACGGGTTGTAGAGCCTGGGAAGACATGGCCGCATGCGGCCATGTCCCGACGGCGCATGCGCCGTCGGGCCGGCCGGCACATGTGCCGGCCGGAACTGCCCGAATTAATTGATGAGTAATCCCACTCCCCCATTTGGCGACGAGCACGAGCAATTGCGTGAGTCGGTTCGTGGTTTTCTCGAGCGCGAATTCGCGCCCCACTCGCAGCAGTGGGAGGCTGAGCGCTGGTTTCCCGACGAGGTCTTCGCAAAGCTTGCCGCCCAGGGGCTGCTCGGGCTGAAGTATCCCTCCGAGCTTGGCGGGCAGGGCGGCGACTACCTGCACGAGGCCGTCCTTGTCGAGGAGCTGTCGCGGATCGGCTCAGGTGGCACCGCCGCGGGCATCGGCGCACACATAAACATCGCCACGCCCCCTATCTGGAAGTTCGGCACCGACGAGCACAAGCAGCAGTACCTCGTGCCCGCGATCCGCGGAGAGAAGATCGGAGCGCTCGCGATCACCGAGCCAGACGCCGGCTCGGATGTTGCCGCACTGCGCACGAAGGCCGAGCGCGTCGACGGCGGCTGGGTGGTGAACGGCGAGAAGACCTATATCACCAACGGCGTGCGCGCCCACTTCATGGTGACAGCGGTGAAGACCACCCAGGAGGGCGGCCACCACGGGATCTCGTTTCTAATCATCGATCGCGGCGAGGGCGTCAGCTCCTCCAAGCTCGAGAAGCTCGGCTGGCACGCCTCAGATACCGCCACGATCTCCTTCGAAAACGTGTTTGTGCCCGAGCAGAACCTGCTCGGCGGGCTGCACGAGGGCTTCAAGCTGATCATGGCCAACTTCCAGTGGGAGCGTCTCGCGATGGCGCTCGGCACGGTGGGCGCGATGCAGCTCGCGTATGAGCGCACCGCCGAGTACGCGCGCGAGCGCACCACGTTCGGCCGGCCGCTGTCAAAGCACCAGGCGATCAAACACAAGCTCGCCGACCTCGCCACCAGCGCCTATACCGCCCGCTGTGTCACCTACGACGCGCTGCGCCGATTCGTCGCCGGCGAGGAACCCATCATGCAGGTGACCATGGCCAAGCTCATGACCCAGCGCGCTTCCTTCGAGCTGATGGACGAGTGCCTGCAGATCCACGGCGGCATGGGTTACATGGGCGAGCACTGGGCCCAACGCGCCGCCCGCGACGCGCGCCTCGGCCCGATCGGCGGGGGGTCGGATGAGATCATGCGCGAGATCCTGGGGCGCTTGCTGGGCCTGTAGACCCAGACGATCTTCGACCTTTCGTGGGCCTTTGGCCCAACCTCCATCCACCGAGCCTGCCCGTCGCCGACGCCAACCGGATGTCCCGCTACGAGCGCCAGGTCGGATGAGAGCACATGGCCCTCATGGCATGCGCTGCGTCTACCCCGGCCATCGCCGCTCGGTTCGCGGGTGGTAGGTGACAGGTGGTGGATGTAGGATGATCGGAGATGAAGAAGATGAGCATCTACATAGATCCCGAAGTCAACCGTGCGCTCGACCGTCGTGCGCTCGCCGAGGGCACCACCAAGGCCGCGCTGATCCGCGCCGCGCTGGCCGAGGCGGCCAACATCCGCCCGCGCCCACGGGCGGTTGGGGTGTTCTCGGGTCCCGGCGACCTGGCCACCAACGTGGACAAGTACCTCGAGGGGTTCGGCGAAGATTGATCGTCCTCGATACCTCCGTCGTGCTCGCGCTGATGGACAGGCACGAGAAGCAGCACGAGCGCGTGCGGGTATGGATGGAGAGCGTGTCAGACGAGCTGTGCACCACCCCGCTCGTGCTTGCCGAGCTGGACTACCTAGTTCCCAAGCTGGGCGGTCCAGTCGCCGCGCGGGCGCTGCACGAGGATTTCCGCGACGGTGCTTATACGGTCGAATGGTGGCGCTCGGCGCTGCGCGAGACGATCGAGGCCGCACACCTATACGAGTCGATCGACCTCGGCCTGACCGACGCCTCGCTGATCGCGCTCGCGGCGCACCTCGAAACGACCATGATCGCAACACTCGACGAACGCCATTTCCGCGCCGTGCGACCGCTGAATGGCGGCGTCGAGAGATTCATGCTGCTGCCGGCAGACGCGAGCTGAGCGCACCCGGCCTCTCTGGGCTCAGTCGCCAAGGGGAGCCATCGACTCCAGGGCTTCCTCGTTGCCTTTGAGCGCAACCTGCGCGTTGCCTGCGGTCTGCTCGGCGAAGTGCTTGCTGAGCATCGTCTCCTGGCCCTGATAGTTGGAGCCGATGTCCTGCCCGTAGAGCACGTCCGGATCGCCGGCCATACGCTCAAACGCCAGCTTGCACACCGGCTGTCGGTGCTCAACCATAAAGGGCACGTCGCGCGCGCGCACCTCCAGCGCAGCCCGTGAACCACGGTTGCGCCCGCCTGGGGAATAGCCGAAACCGGGGTCGAAAAAGCCCGCGTAGTGGGTGCGCAGCTCGCCTGCGGTAGGGTCGTAGGCGAGCATCTCAGCCGCATAGGACGGCGGGATGCTGACCCCCTCGGCCGAGAGTAGTAGATAGAAGACCTCGGGCTCGAGCACTATCCGCCCACCGCGCTCGGGATGCACGGGCTCCCAGTAGTCCTGCCACTTAAGCTTGCCAATTCGCTCGAGATCGACCGGCAGGCTGTTGCGCTTGGCGCGGTAGCCGACGATATTCTCAGGGCTGCCTTGGATGTCGAGGCTCAGGAACAGGCCGTCGGCCAGCGACAGCTCCGAGGCGCGCAGCGCGTGGCTGTCCATGTACAGCAGCGGGAACTCTTCGTGGACGGTCACCAGATCCCGGTCGCTCAACCGTGCGTCGCCATGGCTCAGGCGAACCTGATTGAGCGACAGACCCTGCTTTACGCGGATCGCGAACGATCGTGGGACAACCTCCAGGTAGAGCTTTCCCTGATAGCCGGCGGCGATTTCATCGAAGCGGTGACTACGGTCGGTGATCACACGCGTGAACACGTCCAGCCGCCCTGTCGAGCTCTTTGGGTTCGTCTTGGCGCGTATATCCTCGGGCAGGCGCAGCTCCTCGATCAGCGGGACCAGGTAGGGCCTGTCGCGCTCGAGTGTTGCCCCGTCGCGCAGGTCAATCTTGTCGAAGGCGAGGTCCTCGATCTTCTCCTCGACCGTCGAGCCCGAGTCAGGCAGAAAGCTGCAGCGCAGCGCCCAAGCGAACTCGCCAAGGCGCAGATCCACGCTTGCGGGCTGGATCGACTCCAGCGGCACGCGCCAATCTCCAGCTGTGATCAGCCCCTGTGTGACCGCCTCGCGCAGACGCTGAGCGGGTAGCACCCCGCTCGCTTCGACGACCTCGGATTTGATGTCGGTCGGCTGAGTTGCCGGATCGTTTGCCATATGAGCTGAGTCTATGCGGTGGCTGCGACGAATCGGCACACAAAAGGTCTACGAGCAGACAAGCACTAGCGTAACTAGGCCCAACTCGGACTGCCAAAGCGGACGCGGTTGAGCTCCCTGTCCAGCAAAGTAGGACCAAGCTTAAGGCGCGAGGACATCTCTGCCGATGCAGGAAGCGTGAACCGCTGCCTGACGCTGCTTGTTACTGTCGCGATGACCGCACTAGTGCTGGTCCTGCCTACGACGGCAGGCGCTATCCGCACGCACTCCCGACGCGGGAGCGTGCATGTTCGCCACATCACGATCCATCATGCACCTCGCAAAGGCTCCAAACACGGGCATAAACACAAGCGCAAACACCATACGCACAAGCGTGCGGCGCATCATGCGCTTAAGAAGAAGCGCTCTGCAACCGCCGCCGACGAATGCCCGAATGCCAACCTCACGCCCTCGGCGAACAACATCGAAAGCGTTGTCACGGCCACACTGTGCCTTGTCAACGACGAACGTGTTCGCTTCGGCGAGTCGGCGTTGATCGAAGATCCGCGCCTTACAGGCGCAGCGGTCGGCCACTCGCGCGACATGGACGAACATGACTACTTCTCGCATACGAGTCCCAGTGGCCAGACACTGCTGATGCGTATCCAGACGAGCGGCTTTATCCCCAACGCCAATGTCGGCTATACGCTCGGCGAGAACATCGCCTGGGGCACATTGTGGTTGGGCACGCCGCGCGCGATCGTCAAGGCCTGGATGGAATCTCCAGGGCACCGCGCCAACATTCTCAACGGCTCCTACCGTTACACCGGTATCGGCGTCGACCCGGACCTGCCGAGCTCGATGTCAAGCGGGCAGTCCGGCGGTATGTACACCCAGGACTTCGGCACGATCATCGCCTGACGCCCCGACTGGGTAGGAGCTGCACCTCCCACTCTGCACACGGCGGTCGCGCCGGGAAGGCTAGGCGGTTGTTTGGGGAGCATGGGGTTGGCCAGGCGGATAACCTCCGGCCACCGACCACTACAAGGAGAATCGAAGCCATGGGAGTACTCGACGGTAAGTCCGCGATCGTGACCGGCTCGGCGCGCGGCATCGGACGCGCGACGGCTGAGCTGTTGGCAGCACAGGGCGCGCAGGTCCTGATCAACGACCTCGACGGCGACGTCGCCGAGCAGGCATCCAAAGAGATCGCGGGCGAGACCGCTGTCTTCTCCGGCGATTTGACGAAGGGCGATGCGCCCGAGAAGCTCGTGCAGAGTGCGCTCGACGCGTTCGGCAAGATCGACATCATCGTCAACAACGCCGGCTACACGATCGACGCGCCGATCCACAAGATGTCAGACGAGCAGTTCCAGGCGATGCTCGACATCCACCTGATCGTGCCGTTCAAGGTGATCCGCGCCGCCGCGCCGCATCTGCGCGAGCCGGCTAAGAAGGAGCGCGAGGAAGGCAACGAGGTGTTCCGCAAGATCGTCAACATCTCCTCGATCTCGGGCACGATGGGCAACGCCGGGCAGGCCAACTACTCCTCCGCGAAGGCCGGTGTGACAGGTCTGACCAAGACGCTTGCGAAGGAGTGGGGCCAGTTCAAGGTCAACGTCAACGCGGTCGCCTTCGGCTTCATCGACACGCGCCTGACGGCCGCCAAGGTTGAGGACAACACGATGGAGATCGGCGGCGAGAAGGTCCAGCTGGGCATCCCTGAGCAGATGCGCGGAATGGCCTCGATGCTGATCCCGCTTGGACGTCCCGGCACGGCCGAGGAGGCCGCCGGCGGCGTCTTCTTCCTGTGCTCACCCTGGTCCAACTACGTGCACGGCCAGATCCTCAACGTCACCGGCGGACAGTTCGTCGGGATGACCTCTTAACTGTCCCGCACACTCAACACCCCCCTTTGTGGACACGGATAATTTATTTAGGTACCTAACCTTTATCTACGCGTTCGCAAAAGGGGGGTGTTAGAGGATCGCCCAAAGAGGAGCAACACCCCCCGGCGTTTACAAACCATGAACACCCGCCGCACAACCCATTTGAAACACGTTCTTGGAGCGCACTCCAATGGGGTGAGCACGCCCTCCCCTTGGTGTTTGGGTGCTATGAAGCCGTCGCCGCGTCCTTGACCTGGGCGCGGCGCTCGGCGCGACGCTGTTCACGCGCCCGGCGCAACATGCCCTTGCGGCCATGTTCCTCCAGGCCGTTGTACAAAGCCTTGATCTCTGTAAGCACCTCTTCGGCAACCGCCTGCTGTTGCTCACGCGTGGCATTCTCGACCGACTCCCAGCGCATCGCGTCGCCGTACTGGATCGTGACCTTTGGGAATTGCAGACGCTTCCAGTTGCGGATCTTGCTGGAGCCGTGAATCGCGATCGGCACGATCGGCGCGCCTGTTTCAAGAGCTATGCGCCCGATGCCCGCCTTGGCGTGATCGGCCAGTTTGCCGTCGCGCGAGCGGCCCCCCTCGCAGTACATCGTGATCGCTCCCCCGCGCTTCAGAATCGCTTTGGCGGTGACGAACATCTCTTCGTCGCGCGCTCCCCTGCGCACTGGGAAGACGCCGCCGTGGGTATAGACGAACTGCATCGGCCCGCTGAACAGCTGTGACTTGGCCATGAAGCGCACCTTGCGGCGGATGTAGCAGCCCATCAGGAAGTGATCCATGAAGCTGAAGTGGTTGGGCGCGAGGATCACTGCACCCGAGCCAGGCACCTTCTCGGTCGAGATCGGGCGTGCGCGGAAGAACGTGTAGGCATACAGCGAGGTGAGCAGACGCGTTGCCTCGTAGGCCCAGTCCGGTTCGCGTGTGCGTGCGCGCTCGTGGAAGCGGTCGAAGTACTCCTTGGGGCGCGGATCGGTGTAGACCTGTTCGCGCATCGGGGCAAGCTCGCTCATCTAGTTGCTCTACGTCGCCGGCGGGCAAAGTTACGCGTCCCTCCTCACTCGTCCTCTTTGGGAAGACCGCGCCGCATGCGGCGCGGTCCCGGAGCGCGCATGCGCGCTCCGGCCGGGTCGTGCATGCACGACCCGGAACGGGGCCGCACATGTGCGGCCCCGCCAGTCGGCGCATGCGCCGACTGGAACAGCATCATCGCGAGCACCCTCAGGGGCACAGGCGAGTCCGCGCGAGCGCGTCAGCCCAACCGGCAAGCAGCCTTTGACGCTCGTCCTCGACCATGCTGGGCTCGTAGCGTGCGCCCGTCCGCCAACCCTCGCGCACGTCCGTGACCGTCCAGAGCCCCACGCCGACGCCGGCGAGATAGGCCGCCCCGAGCGCCGTCGTCTCGGCAATCTCCGCCACCACCACCGGCACGCCGAGCACATCCGCCTGGAACTGCATCAGCCACGCGTTAGTGGTCGCGCCGCCGTCGGCGCGCAGCTCGCTGAGCGGCTCCGCCGATGCGTCGTTCATCGCTCGCAACGCATCGACCGTCGGTAGGCGATCGCCTCGAGCGTCGCCCGAGCCAGATGCGCTACGCCCGTGCCGCGCGTGAGCCCAACGATTGTGCCACGCGCGTGGGGGTCCCAATCAGGCGAGCCGAGCCCCGTCAGCGCCGGCACGAAATACACGCCGTCGTTCCCTCCAAGTGAAGCGGCCAGCGCCTCTGTGTCGCTCGCATTCTCGATCACACCGAGACCGTCGCGCAGCCACTGCACGGCTGCGCCTGTCACGAAGATCGACGCCTCCAGCGCATAAGTGGTCGCGCCGCCGATACCCCAGGCGATCGTGCTCAGCAGACCGGGCTTCGAAGCGGGCGCCGCGAAGCCTGTGTTCAGCAGCGCGAAGGAGCCGGTTCCGTAAGTGTTCTTGGCCATGCCCGGGTCCACGCACGCCTGGCCGAAGAGAGCCGCCTGCTGGTCGCCGGCCACGCCCGCCACGGGCACTTCATGTCCATGAAGAGCCTCGGCTCGGGTCACGCCGAGCGTATCCGCCGAGTGTCCACCCGCCACACTCGCACCCACGCGCGGCAGGGCCCGCTCGGGGATCTGGAGCAGAGCGAGCAGCTCCGGATCCCAACGACCCGCCGAGATGTCATAGAGCATCGTGCGTGAAGCGTTCGAGGGGTCTGTAACGTGCTCGCCGCAGAGCTTGAAGATAAGCCAAGCATCGATCGTGCCGAACAGCGCCCGACCATCGCGCGCCCGCTCGCTCAGGCCGTCCACGTTGCGCAGCAGCCACTCGATCTTGGTGCCCGAAAAGTACGGGTCGAGCACGAGCCCTGTGCGCACGCGCACGAGCTCCTCATGGCCGGCGGCACGTAGTTCCTCGCAGCGCTCGGCCGTGCGGCGGTCCTGCCAAACGATCGCCCTGTGCAACGGCTCACCCGTCGCGGGGTCCCATACGCAAACCGTCTCGCGCTGGTTTGTAATGGCCACGGCCAGCAGCTCGCCTGGGCGGACTTCGGCATCGGCAAGCGCTTCTCCAGCGACCGCTTGCGTCACCTCCCATATCTCCCACGCGTCGTGCTCCACCCACCCTGGCCGCGGAAAGTACTGGGTGAACTCGCGATAGGCGCGACCGACAGACTCGGCCTGCTCGTCGAACACGATGCAGGTGGTACCAGTCGTGCCTTGGTCGATCGCCAGGATCATCCCGTGCCGCTTTGCACAGCGCGATACCGCGTACTCAGTCGCTCATGTGCAAAGCACATTTCGCGGAGGTGGGTGGGTTTTCGATCCTTTTTGTCTCGCTCGCCCAGGGCGCGATTCGAGGCTGTCTGTTTGACACGAGCACCAGCCTACCTCCGCGCGAGATAGACGCGGACGAAGTCGATCAGCTGGCGCCCGCGATGCAGAAACCCGCCCAGCGTCCTGCCCGTCGCGCGATGGGACAAGTCCAAATCGATCTCCTCCACGCGTGCGCCCGCGCGAGCGGCGTCGATCGTCATGCCGATCTCCATGCCGAATCCGGGAGCAAACGGCAGCACTTGCGCCAGAGTCTGCACCGTCAGTGCCCGCTGCCCGGAGATCGGCGCTCGAAGCTCTAAGCCACAACGCCGACGAATCGCCCAGTGGGCAAAGCCGATCGCCAGCCCGAAGCCGCCGCCGACGCGCTTGGAGAAGACCGCGACCGCGAGGTCGGCCTCGCCTTGGCGCACGGCGTCCACGAGCGGGCCCAGTTGTGCCGAGGACTCGCCCAGGTCGCCGTCGCACAGCAGTGCCACCGACCCCCCCGAGGTCAACGCCTCCTGAGCCGCGAGCGTTACCGCTCCGCCCTTGCCGATCACCCGCTCGCTACGCACGACCATGGCGCCCGCTGCTTCGGCGAGAGCTCCCGTTCCGTCGGAAGAGCCGTCGTCGGCGACCCATAGCGAGACGCCCGGAAACGCCTCGGCGAGCGCGTTGAGCGTTGCAGCGATACGGTCGGCCTCGTTGTAGGCAGCCACGATCGCAAACACATCGGAGTCCACGCTTGTTGGTTGGGGATCTGAGGCCATATGCGAGATGCCCCGCATTCATCATCGATCGGGGACGACGGCTATTGTCTCCCCACCGTTATCCAAACGGCGGCTCACCTGTCACAGGGGGCACCGTTGTCCAACGGCGGTCCCTGGAGGTCATAGGCGTGGCTGAGGTAGAGGCTCACATCACTGGCACGGTTTGGAAGATCGAGTGCGCCGTCGGCGACCAGATCGAGGAGGGCGACACCGTCGCGATCCTCGAGTCGATGAAGATGGAGATGCCGGTCGAGGCCGAGGACTCCGGCACCGTCGTAGAGATCCTCTGTCAGGAGGGTCAAGCGGTCAACGAGGGCGACACACTGGTCGTGCTGGAGTAGCCTCGTCTCGGCGCGCCCCCTCAGCGCGCGGTGAACAGCGCGATTGCGCCCTCAACCTGGATCTCGTGCGAGTCGAACACACGCGCAAGACCGGCGTCGAGATCCTCGAGGCTGTCGTCGAGGTTTGAGAAGATTCCGCGGCGATTCATTCCCATCAGCGCCCTTCGGGAGAGCCGCGTGTGCTCGACTCCCTCCCCGAGAACGGTGGCGCCGAACAGAACGCCTCCGGGCACAAGGGCTGTGCGGGCGTAATCGAAGGCGACTGTCTTCGCCGGCATCCTCCCGGGAAGGCAGTGCAGCAGGTTGACCATCCCCATCGAGTCGAAGCTCTCGGCTTCGAGCCCCCACGGCTCGAGCACGTTGGCCTGGTGGACATCGGGCTCATAGCGCGCCAGCCTCCGGGCGGCCACCTCGAGTGAGTTCTGGTTTATGTCCATCAGCGTGATCTGAGACTCAGCCGGGGGAAAACTGCACTCGTCGAGCAGGTATCCCGTCGCAACGCCAATGTCGAGATGTCTCGAGGACACGTTTGCGTTGTAGAGCTCGAGGAACCGATCCTTCGAGCAGCGCCACAGGATCCGGCCGTTTAGGCGAAAGGCGACCGTGTCGTAGACCCTGAGCATGCGAGGCGTATATACGGTATGACCCTTGTCTCCCATGTGTATTTTATACTCGCTCCGAGTATTAATGCCCCCACTACGCACGCGCGAGTTATAGCACGGCACAGATTTTTCCGATCTGCGGCGCGGGGAATCCCCCGCCCCCCGCCAATATGCACCGCCGGGGGAGGCTTCTCCGGCATCTGGGCTAGCCTTTGCGCGCGATGACGAACTTCACTCAACGCGAACTGGCCAATGGCAAGCTGCTGGTTGATCGACCGGCCGAGGGGGTCGCACGGCTGACGATCTCCAACCCTCGCAAGCGCAATGCGCTCGATCAGCCGATCCTCGATGCGATTGCGATGATGCTCGCCGAGCTGAGCTCGACCGAGGCAGGTGTACGCTGCGTGATCGTCACTGGCTCGGACGAAATGTTCTCGGCCGGATATGAGATCGGCGAGATCACCGACGGCAGCTTCATCGAAGAGGCCGAGCGCCTGGTGGCCCATCCCTTCACGGAGGCGATCGAGGCACTCGAGGCCTTTCCGTTCCCGACCATCGCGGCGCTACCGGGCCACGTGATCGGCGGAGGGTTGGAGCTCGCGCTCGCCTGCGACCTGCGTATTGCAGCGGAGCAGATCAAGCTCGGCATGCCACCGGCCAAGCTAGGCCTGGTCTACTCCCACACGGGCCTTCGACGTTTCATCGACGCGATCGGCGTCCCACGAACTCGCGAGCTGTTCCTGCTGGGCAACTACATCGATGCCGACACGGCACTGCTGTGGGGGCTCGTGAATAGGGTCGCCGCCGCTTCTGAGCTCGAAAGCACGACGTTGCGGTTGGCATGCGAACTCGCCGCCAACGCGCCGCTCTCGCAGATCGGAAACAAGCAAGTGATCGCAGCACTGTTGGACGCACAGGGTAGGCTTCCAGAGGACGTGGAAGGCGACCTGATCGAGTTACGCCGAGCCTCCTTCGCGTCGCACGACCTGCACGAGGGTATGCGCGCGTTTGCCGAGAAGCGCCCACCGCGTTGGCGTGGCGAGTAGCAGGAACTGGCGCTTGCGGGCAAGGACCTGCGCCGGACTGGAGCGTTCACCGCGACGGCGTGCCTGAACTGCTGTTTCCTCGCGCTCATGCCGACGCGAACTCGCGAAAGAGCCCCAGGCGATCCTCGCCGATACTCGCGCGCAGCTCGGGGTCTTCCACGCCCAGCCCCTCGCGCTCGGCGAGGCACAGCACGCCGATCTTGCCTACATGGTGATTCAGTTGCACCAACCGCGCGGCCTCGCCCACCTGCTCCAGCGGGAAGACCTTCGACAACGTGGGCAAGATCCTGCCCTGCGCGATCAGACGAGTCATCTCCCACGACTCCTGCCAGTTGGCTCCATGGCTACCTATGATGCGCTTGAGCTTCATCCATAGATAACGATTGTCGAACTCGTGCTGATAGCCCGTGCTCGAGCCACAGGTGACAACCGTGCCACCGCGCCGCAGGGCGTATACCGAAGCGCCAAAGGTCTCCCGCCCGACGTAGTCGAAGGCAATGTGTGGGTCTTCGCCAAGCGCACGCCGGATCTCTGCGCCGATCGCCTTTCCCTTCTCGTTGCCGGAAAGGCCATCGAGCCCCAAGAGGTCACGCCGCAGCACGACGTCACAGCCGAGTCTCTCCAGCAACTCCGCCTTGCGCTCCGAGTTCACAACCCCAATCGCGATTCCACCGCCGTTGCGGACGAGCTGGACGGCGTAGCCGCCAAGCCCGCCTGTGGCGCCCCAGATCAACACGACGTCTCCTTGCTTGAACTGCACTCCGCGCGGGCTGACAAGCATCCGATACGCCGTCACCGCGCAAAGCGAGTTGCACGCCGCCTCCTCCCATGTCAGCTGTCGCGGCTTTGGCATCAGCTGATTCGCCTTCGCGACCGCGAAGTGCGCCAGCCCACCGAAGTTGGTCTCAAAACCCCAAGCCCTCTGACTCTCCGAGAGCATTCCATCCACCTGGGCGATCGGATCCTGATCGTCGATCCAGCTGGGGGAGGCCACGACGCGATCGCCCACCGCCCATCTCCGTACACCGACGCCGACCCTCACGATTACACCGGCCGCGTCGGACCCCAGCACGTGATAGGGCAGGTCGTGGCGGGCATCCCACTTCCCCAGACGCCCGTAGCGCTCAAGGAACCGGAATGTCGGGATCGGCTCGAACGTCGCCGACCAAACGGTGTTGTAGTTGATGGCGCTCGCCATCACCGCGATCAGCACCTCGTCGGGAGCCAACTCCGGCATCTGAACCTCTCCGACCCGCAACGATCTGCGAACGTCCTTATCGGCATCCCCGGCGAACATCTTCTCGTCCTCGCGGGAGAGATGTGCCGCGAGATAGGTGGACGGCAAAGGACAGTCCATCAAGCGCCCGGCATCCCCTTCCGCGATCGCGGCGTTCAACGACTCTGTCTTCTCGGTGGACGTGGCGGTTGTCATGTAAGCCTCCTCGATTCCTGTCCCGCTTCGTAAAAGCCGGGCTTCTTGTCGTGAATGTTTGTTGCGGCCATCTCCGGCTCGGACGACGCATCCAGGTCTGCCGCGACTCGCGTCCCCTGATCGCGGAACTTGGACGAGAGCCAGCTGTCGACCACGGCGGCGGTTGTGTCGATGTCACCTTCGAGCAACGTGAAATGGTTGCCCGGTACCTCGATGAGAGTGTTGGTGGATCCCCGCGAGGATTGCCACTCACCGCGCGCCATCTGGCCCGGCAACGACTCGCTGGCCATGACGAACAGCGTCGGCGCGGCCACCTCGAGCGGACACCAATCCGCGAGCAGGCGCAAATACGCTCCCATCGCCGTAAGGCGATCGTCATTCAGGAAACCGTGCGCGTCGCTATCCAGCACGGGGCCAAGCGCCGCCTGCAGAGCTCTACCCGACATGCCACCCGTGGTGGGATAGGTGTCGATCAAGGCCAGTGCCGCGACCGGGTATCCACCATGCTCGAGCCGGCTCGCGAGCGTGTGCGCAAGCCACCCACCGGAGGAATACCCCACCAACACGGCAGGTATCTCGCCGCGTCCTTCCACGACCAGAGCAAGAGCCTCGACGAGAGCCTCGAGGCTCTCGGGTAGGTACTCCCCCGGCATATAGCCCGGTAGCGCGAACGCCGAGACCGTGTGATGGTCCTCGACAGCCCTGGCAAACTTCACGTACTGGTGGGGTCCGGATAGCGCGAGCACGGTCGGCACGCAGATCAACTCGGCTGACGCCGGGCCTTCCGAGAGCCTCACCAACTCCGGGCGATGCTCCCCTCCGAGACCATGTCAAACGTGGGACGGAACTTCGAAGCCGTCATGAGCAGGTCGATGACCTCCTCGGCGACGCCACGGTCATTTGCCTCCCGCAGCGTCGAGACGAGCGTGCTGGACGATCCGTCCTTTGGCGGTGGAGGCTCGACCTGCTCGACATCTGCGACATCCGACCCAACCGGACCCTCGCGCGACAGGTCGGACAGCCGCGAATCGATATGGGCGGCCAAAGCGTTCGGCGTCGGGCGATCGAGTATCACACGCGTAGGTATGCGCAGGCCGGTGATGGCGTTCAGGCGGCTGCGCAACTCGACCGCGGCCGTCGAGTCGAATCCCAACTCGAGCAGGCTCTTGCATGGATCGACCGCCTCCGACGACATGTCTCCCAGCACGGCGGCCACCTGGTCTCGCACCGCTCCGACGATGATCTCAACACGTTCCTCCGTCGGACAGTCGGCCAGCAGGTGCGACAGCGAGCCCTCCACATCCGCGGGTGGCGAGCCGAAGGCTCCGTCGCCGACAGCGGCGCCCGACACGAGAGTGCCTTGCGAGCCCCCACCGGTGGGCGTGAACCAGTAGCGCTTGCGTTGAAACGAATAGGTGGGCAGGGCGACCTTGGTCGCTCCACCACTGACAAAGACGGTCCTCCAATCGACCTCGACCCCGTGTGCCCAAGCCTCGCCGAGCGATGTCAGGAAGCGGCGCGCGCCGCCGTCGCCCCGTCGCAGCGACCCCACCACGCGTGCCTCGCCGGGCTCAGCCTGCAACTCGTCGATCGTCTCGGTGATAGCGCCCGACAAGATCTGATGCGGACTGATCTCGATGTATGTGCGAAAGCCATCCTCGAGGAAACGACGGATCGTTCCCTCGAACCGCACCGGTTCGCGTGTGTTGCGATACCAGTAGTCGGGGTGGAGCCCGATCGTGTCGAATCGCTCTGCGGTAACAGTCGAGTAGTACGCGGTCTCGCTACTACTGGGAGCGATCGGGGAGCACGCCTCCATGAGCCGATCGCGCAGCGGCTCCACCTGCGGGGAGTGACCGGCGCCGAGCGCTCCCGCGATCTCGCGCACACGCACTCCCTGCTCCGCCAGCTCGCTCAAGAGCTCTCGCAGTGGCTCCGACTCGCCCGATACAACCGTCGATGATGGTCCGTTGGCCGCTGCGATGGAAATCGTCTGGCGCCTGGCTCCCAGTCGTGCGGCGACATCCTCTCCACCAAGTCCGATCGATGCCATCAGGCCTTTGCCGATGATGCTCGCGAGCACGCGGCTGCGCCGTGCCACGAGCCGCGCGGCATCCTCCAGAGACAGACCGCCCGCGACGTGCGCGGCGGCAATCTCTCCCTGAGAATGACCCACGACCGCATCCGGGATTACCCCACAGGCACGCCACAATCCGGCAAGCGACACCATCATCGCAAACAGCACGGGCTGAGCCACGTCGACCCGCTCTAGCGAGGGCGCATTCGGCGCTTCCCTCAGCACCTCCGTGAGCGACCAATCGAGGTACGGCGCGAGCGAGCGCTCGCACGCCTCGATGTGAGCCGCGAATACCGGTGAGCTGTCCAGCATCTCCAACGCCATTCCCGCCCATTGCGAGCCATGGCCAGGGAACACGAACACCACCCTGCTGCCGTAGCCATCGGCCGCGCCCTCGACCAGTGCGGATGCCGGCTTGCCACAAGCCAACCCGCGAAGGCCGCCCAGCAACTCGTCTCGACCCTCGCCAACGATGACCGCACGACGCTCGAACGCCGAACGAGTAGTAGCCAGCGAGAAGCCGATGTCGAGCGGCTCTATCTGTGGCCTTGAGTCCATCCACTCTCCAAGACGAGTCGCTTGGTCGCGCAAAGCGTCGGCGCCCTTGCCCGACAGGACCCAAGCGCTGATGTCTGCGCTCGCGAGCCCAACCGCGAGCCCTTCGGGGAGTGGTGGCGGCGCTTCGTCGAGCTCGCGTGGAGCCTCTTCGATGATCATGTGAGCGTTCGTGCCGCTCATCCCAAACGCGGAGACAGCGGCGCGCCGTGGCTCCTCGCCGCGCGGCCACGGCACCGCGTCAGTCAACAGCGACACCTCCCCCAACGTCCAGTCGACGCTGCCGGTCGGCTCCTCGACGTGCAGCGTCTTTGGCAGCAGCTCGTTGCGCAGCGCCATCACCATCTTGATCACACCTGCCACGCCGGCCGCCGCCATGGAGTGACCGATGTTGGACTTCACCGATCCAAGCCACAACGGCCGCTGATCCCGCCGGGACTGACCGTAGGTGGCCAGGAGAGCCTCGGCCTCGATCGGATCGCCAAGCGTCGTGCCTGTCCCGTGAGCCTCGACCGCGTCAACCTGGTCGGCGCTGAGGCCCGCTGACGACAGCGCCTGGCGAATCACGCGCTCCTGAGCACGTCCGCTTGGGGCCGTCAACCCGTTGCTCGCTCCATCCTGGTTGACGGCGCTACCGGGTATGACTGCCAGCACTTCGTGTCCGAGCCTCTGCGCATTGAGAGACGCTCGAGCAACACCATGCCGGCGCCCTCGGAGAACCCCGTCCCATCGGCGCCCGCCGCGAACGACTTGCATCGCCCATCTAGAGCGATGCCATGCTGACGGCTCGTAAAGACGAATGCCAGCGGCGTGGACATGACGTTCACACCACCCGCCAGCGCCATTGAGCATTCACCCGAGCGCAGCGAATTACACGCCAGGTGCAGGGCTACAAGCGATGACGAGCAGGCCGTCTCGATGGTTATCGCGGGGCCTCCCAGTCCCATTGCGTAGGCCAAGCGGCCCGAGAGCACGCTCATGTCACTGCCCAACGTCAGGTAGACCTTCAGGTCATCCGCCAGCGGTGTGCTCGCCATTCGCATCGGGTGGTCGAGGTTGGCGATGCCGGCAAACACCCCCGTCTGGGTGTCACGTAGCGATGCCGGGTCGATGCCTGCCTGCTCGATCGCCTCCCAGGAGACTTCCAGCAACTGACGCTGCTGAGGATCCATCATCAGCGCCTCGCGAGGGCCGATCCCAAAGAAGTCGGCGTCGAACTCATTGGCGTCATCCAGGAAGCCGCCTTCATCCGTGTAGGTGGTGCCCGGTGTCTCTGGATCGGGGTCATAGATCCGCTCGAGATCCCATTCCCTGTCTTCGGGGAACTTCGTGATCGCGTCGCCGCCACCGGCGACCAGCTCCCACAAGTGCTCCGCCGAGCGCACCTGCCCCGGATAGCGGCAGCCGACGCCGACGATCGCGATCGGCTCCCGCGCGACGCGCTCGACCTCCCCCAGGCGCGCGCGTGTGTCCTGCAGTTCAATCGTGACCTTCTTCAAGTACTCGAGCAGCTGCTTCTCATCGACCGCCACGATCCCTCACCCTCGCTTTCGCCCTTGGGCACTCACAGCGCCCCCAGTTGTCGGTCGATGAGATCAATCATTTCCTCGGCCGTCGCCGACTCGATCTCGGTGGCCGGCATCATCTGACGCTCAGAGTCACGCGCGCTGCCGATCTGCGCGATCAGCGCCTGCAGACGTGCCTGGACCGCAGTCTGCTCTCCCCCATCCATCGCCGAGGACGCAATCGCGGCCTCGAGCCTCTCGAGCTCGCCGTGGACAGGCGTCGCGCTGGCGGTCATCTGCTCGGACAATCGCTCCAGCAGATATTCCGTCAATGCCGCGCTGGTGGGGTAGTTGAACACGAGCGTCTGCGGCAGGGCGAGCCCCGTTGCAGCGCTCAGCTCGTTGCGCAGCTCGATCGCCTTGAGCGAGTCGAAGCCGAGCTCGTTGAAGGTGCGATGTGGATCCACGGCCGCGGGCGAGCTCTGTCCCAGCACGTTCGCGACCTCGACGCGTACCGCCTCGAGTGTCGCGGGCGCACGCTCGGAGTCAGCCAGCTCACTCAGGCGCCGAATCAGCGAGCCGCTTGCGCGCCCGTCAGAGCTCCGGCGAGGCGCCGGCGTGGGAGCCAGCCCACGCAATATCGCCGGCAGCATGTCGGCCTCGATCAGGACGCGCAGCGCCCTCATGTCCAGACGCGCGGCAATCGCCTGCGCGACGTCGGCCCGGCACAACCGGTCAAACAGCCACAAACCCTCCTCGCTCGACAGCTCCCCCACGCTTGAGCTCGACATCGACGGCCCGTCGAGCTCACGCGGGTCAGGCCGGGCATCGCCGACGTGCGCCCATAGGCCCCACGCGATCGAGATGGCGGGCAGTCCCCGCATACGACGATGCGCGGCGAGCGCCTCCGTGAATGCGCTTGCCGCCGCGTGGTCGCCGGCGCCGGCCTTGCCAAGAGTGCCGACAACCGAGGAGAACAGGACGAACGCACTCAGATCGAGGTGCCTGCTCAGCTCGTGCAGGTGCAGTGCCGCGCCGATCTTGCCGGCCAGCACGGAATCTGACTGCACGGAGTTGGACGCGCGGGCCGTGGCCTCCTCGCTCGCCCCCGTTGTGTGCACAATCCCGCGCAGTGGATGCTCGGCGGGCGCGCCGTCGAGTAGCGCCTGCACGGCGTCGCGATCGCCGAGGTCACAGACCAGCAGCGTGATCCTTGGACCGAACGCCCGCAGCTCGCTCTCCAACTCACCCATATCCTGCCGCTCTCGCTCGGGTTGGCTTGCGAGCATTACGTGCGCCACGCCGTGCTCGGCGAGCAGATGCCTCGCGACGAGTCCTCCCAGGCCGGCGAGCTCGCCCGTGACCAGCACGGTGCCGTCCGGATCGAACAGATGCTGCTCGCCATCCGGCGGCATCTCCGCCAACGGTGCTCGCGCGAGGCGAGGCACTCTGATCGCGCCACCGCGCAGCGCGAGCTGTGACTCATCGAGGGCGAGAGCCTCCGGAAGGGCGCTCCACGACGGCTCCTCTCCGTCGCAGTCCACGAGCACGAAGCGACCGGGACTCTCAATCTGGGCCGAGCGCACCAGACCCCACAGCGATGCGACTGCCGGGTCGGGTGCTCCCTGCTCGGGTGCGGCGAGAACCGCCCCACGTGAGAGCAGCACCAGTCGTGTCTCGGCAAGTCGCTCCTCCGCGAGCCACGTTCGCATAAGCGCGCGCGCTCTCTCGACCGACGCCAACGCCGCCTCGCCATCAAGCTTCCCCTCTGTCGAGGCGCACCCCACGAGCACCAGGTCCGGCGGTGGCGCACCCTCTCCGATCGCACGCACCAAGGACTCCAGATCCTCGTGGGCCTCCAGCTTCACCCCTGTCCTCTGCAGAGAGTCGCGCGCCTCGAGCGCCTCTGTGCCCAACAGCGCGCATCGACCGGTGAGGTGCTTGCGGGGCGTCGACGGCGAGACCCAGTCCAGATCGAACAGAAGGTCTGCTCGACGCGCGCGCGCACCGATGATGCGCTCGACCGCGACCGCCTGCAGCGTCAGCGACTCCACACTCGCGACCCGCGCGCCATCCTGGTCGACGGCTATGAGCGATACGGCGCTCTCGCCCGCGGGCCGGACCCGTATCCGCAGTCGTCGGGCGCCCGTGGCGAGAAGACTGAGGCCCTCCCACGACAGCGGCAGGTGAATCTCTCTCTTTACGCGCCCCACCGCTGGGCGGATCTCCAGCTCGTCGCGGCCGTCATCGCCATGCGCAAACCGCGCGAGCTCCGCCGCTCGCACCACCGAGGCCAGCAGCGCGAGGTGGATGCCAAATGGACCCGCCTGTTCGTCTTGCTCCGGCAGCGCCACCTCGGCAAAGACTTCGTCTCCGCGTCGCCACACACCCGCCACGCTTCCCAATGTCCCATCTCGTTCAAGCTCATCCAAGGACTCTTCGACCGGGTCGATCGCAAGTGGCTGCGCATTTTCGGGGGGCCATGTCGCGATACCCGAGGCGTCGGCCTCAGGCTGAGTCGGCAATCCCGTCGAACCGTCGGGTGTCGAGTCGGGAGCAAGCAACCCGCTCGCGTGGCTGGTCCAGTCCACTCGGGAGAGCAGATCCTCCCCACCGGTTGCGCGCGAGTAGATATCGACAGGGCGCATGCCCGTCTGCTCGAGCGCGCCGAGCACCACCTGCAAGCGCAGCTCCTCCCCCTCCTCCACAACCAGCGGCGTGTGCACCGTCAGCTCTTTGACGATCGGACAGCACACTCTGGCTCCCGCGTGCAGCGCCAGCTCCGCCAACACCGCGCTCAGCAGCGCCTGGCGCTCTGAGTTCTCGCGGTTCGCCAGCCAAGGATACGAGCGCGACGATATGGACCCGGTGAACAACACCCCTTCACCACTCGCCAGCGGTGCGACTGCGCGGAGCAGTGGATGCTCGACCGTGTCAAGACCAGCGGCTGTCACGTCTCCCACCCCATCTGCCTGAGCCCTCAGCCAGTAGCGCTCGCGTTGGAAGGCGTATGTCGGCAGGGCGACATGACGTGCCTCAGCTCCCTCCAGTATGGCCGCCCAGTCGACCGCGGCTCCGTGCACCCAGAGCGAGGCGAGTGCCGTCAGGACTGTGCGCGCCTCACCCTGACCGTCACGCAGGAGCGGAGTCGCGGTCAAGATACGCGGCTCCTCCGGTATGTCTGAGAGGCACTCCAAGCACATGGCACTTAGAACTCCGTCCGGGCCAAGCTCCAAGAAGCTCTCGACGCCCTGTCCCGCGATCCAGCCAATGCCCTCAGCGAAGCGAACCGTCCTACGCACGTGCTCGACCCAGTAGCCCGGATCCCCAAGCTGCTCGGCAGAGAGCGGCCGGCCCGTGAGATTCGACACCACGGGAATCCGCGGCGCGGCGAACGACAGCTCAGCGGCGACCTGCGCGAACTGCTCGAGCATCCCCTCCATGTGATGGGAATGGAACGCGTGGCTGACCTGCAGCCGGTGTGTCTTGCGACCCCGCTCGGCCCAGATGGTCTTCAGCTGGAGGGTCGCGTCCTCATCGCCGGACAGCACGACCGAGGAGGGACCGTTAACCGCCGCCAGCGCAACTCGTTGCTCAAGCCCCTCCAGCGTATCCCGCACCTCCTCCTCGGAGGCTTGCACCGCGACCATCGCTCCCCCGGCGGGCAGCGCACCCATCAGTCGGCCTCGGGCGGCAACCAACCTGCACGCATCCTCCAACGACAGAACCTCGGCCGCATATGCCGCCGACAGCTCGCCGATCGAGTGACCGATCAGATAGTCCGGGCGCACACCCCAACTCTCCAGCAGCCGGAAAAGTGCCACCTCCAGCGCAAACAGTGCAGCCTGCGTGAACATTGTCTGATCCAGCAGGCCCTGTTTGGGCACATTCCCGTTTCCTGGGAGGGAAGCCGCACCCGTGAACAGCACCTCGCGTAGCGAGAGCCCCAGGGGACCGTCGAGACAGCTGCACACTTCCTCCAGAGCCTTCTCAAAGACGGGAAAGGTCTCGTAGAGCTCGCGACCCATTCCCACTCGCTGAGCTCCCTGGCCGGTGAACAGGAAGGCAAGCGGGCTCCCACCGCCTGAGATCTCACCCCTCACGACGTGCGACGAGCCTTGCCCGAGGCTGAGCGCATCCAGGCCGGTGAGCAACTCGTCGCGCTCGCCGATCACCACCGCTCGGCTCTCAAAGGCCGACCGCGTGCCGGCCAGGGAGAGCCCGACGTCCCTGACATTTAGCTCGTGTGCCGCACACAGATGAGCGTGCAATCGCTCCGCCTGAGCCTGCAGCGCATCCTTGCCTCGGCCGGATACCACCCACGGCACCACGGTGCCAGACGCAAGTCCGACGTCCTCCCGGGGAGCGCTTGCGGGCGACGTCACGTCGTGGGACTGGAGCGTTGGAGCCTCCTCGACTATCACGTGCGCATTTGTGCCACTCATCCCGAAGGAAGAGACACCCGCTCGTCGCGGAGTATCGGCGCGCGGCCACGGCACGGCCTCGGTCAACAGCGAGGCCGCGCCGGCTGACCAGTCGACGTGGCGGGAGGGAGCATCCACGTGCAGCGTCTTGGGCAACGCTCCGTGGCGCATCGCCATCACCATCTTGATCACACCTGCCACGCCCGCGGCCGCCTGTGTGTGGCCGATGTTCGACTTGACCGACCCCAACCACACCGGATGTCCCTCCTCGCGGCCCTGCCCGTAGGTGGCCAACAGCGCCTGCGCCTCGATCGGATCACCCAGCGTGGTACCAGTACCGTGCGCCTCGACCACATCCACGTCACGGGTCGATAGCCCGGCGTTTGCGAGCGCTTGGTGGATCACCCGTTCCTGCGACGGACCGTTCGGAGCCGTCAGCCCATTGCTCGCACCGTCCTGGTTCACCGCGCTGGAGCGCACTACGGCGAGCACCGGATGGCCAAGGCGTTGCGCGTCAGACAGACGCTCAAGCGCCAGCAGGCCAGCCCCCTCTGACCAGCTCACCCCATCGGCGGAATCGGCAAACGACTTGCATCTTCCGTCCGCGGCCAGCGCCTGCATGCGGTCGAACGCGACGAACACCGTCGGCGTCGAGAGAACCGTCACCCCACCGGCAAGCGCCAGTGAGCACTCGCCTCCCCGCAATGCCTGGCAGGCAAGGTGCAGCGCCACCAGCGAGGATGAACACGCGGTGTCTACCGTCATCGCGGGACCCTCCAAGCCAAGCGTGTAGGCCACACGGCCCGAGACGATGCTGCCGCCGGCGCCCGCCATCGTTCCACCACCGTCCTTGTCCCATACCGAGGCGCCGCCGGCGGTGAGCCCGTAGTCCTGGTACATGACGCCGGCGAACACCCCGGTGGGACTGCCCTTCAACGTACGTGGGTCGATACCCGCGGTCTCAACCGTCTCCCAGGCGACTTCCAGTAGCAGCCGCTGCTGCGGGTCCATCGTGACCGCCTCACGCGAGCTGATCCCGAAGAACGCAGCGTCGAACTCGCCGGCGTCGTGGAGGAAACCGCCTTCGAAGCGACCGATTGTCCCATTGTGACTGTGGTCTGGATCGTTGATGTGCTCGAGATCCCAGTCGCGATCGGTCGGGAACGGAGAGACGCCATCCCTGCCGAGGTCGACCAGTCGCCAGAGGTCCTCGGGCGAGCGCACCCCACCCGGATAGCGACAGCTCATCCCGACGATCGCGATCGGCTCATCCGCGACGACGCGCCGGGAGCTCGACGTGGGCGTATCCACCGCCGCGCCGTCGACCCGTAAGCACAGCAGCTTCGCCACCCTGGCGGGGGTTGGATAGTCAAACACGAGCGTCGCCGGTAGCCGCAGCCCGGTTACCTGTTCGAGCAGGTTGCGCAATTCGACCGCCCCCAGCGAGTCGAATCCCAGGTCCTTGAACGTGCGCTCGGGATCGATCGTCTCTGGCGAGTCGTGTCCCGACACCGCCGCGACGTGCTTGCGCACGAGCTCGAGCACCGCGACGGCCCACTCAGATTGGGGCACGTTCGCCAAGCGGCGCGCCAAAGAGCTCCCACCGTCACGGGGGCGCTTCACCGGCACTCGCACGAGGCCACGCAGCAAGGCCGGCAGCACCGCCATCCGTGCCTGCACCCGCAGCGCGGCCATGTCGAGCCGCACGGGGACGAGCGACGGCTCGCCGCAGCCGCGCGCGACGTCGAGCAGTCTCAGGCCATCTTCGCTTGAGAGCGCGGCCACGCCGAGGCGCCTCAACCGGAGAATGCCGGCCCCTTCGAGATCCTCAGCCATGCCGGTGCCCTCCGTCCATAGACCCCACGCGAGTGAGGTCCCGGCAAGCCCCTGCGCACGGCGGCGCTGCGCGAATGCGTCCATGAACGCATTCGCGGCCGCGTAATTGGACTGGCCGGGACTGCCAATCACAGCGGCGAACGAGGAGAAGAGCACGAAATCGGACAACTCCATGCCTTCGGTCAGCTCGTGTAGGTGAGTTACGGCGTCGACCTTTGGACGCATCACTCGTTCGAGCTGGGCGGCGTCAAGCGACCCGATCATCCCGTCCTCGATCACCCCGGCGGCGTGGATTACCCCTGTCAGCGGCCGCTGTGGAGGAATTGAGTCGATCACGCGCGACAGCGCGTCTCGATCGGCGATGTCGCATGACACGACGTGCGCGGCGCAGCCGAGCTCGGCGAGCTCGGCGAGCAGCTCCGCAACGCCCTCCGTATCCGGCCCGCGACGGCTCACGAGCAGCAGATGACGGGCGCCGTGCTCGTGGGCGAGGTGACGCGCGACCAGTGCACCCAACCCACCGGTGCCACCGGTGACGAGCACCGTTCCGTCGGGATCCACCGGCGGAGCCGAGCCACCCGGCGACGCGACGTATGGCACAAGTCGTGGCGCGTAAGCGTTGCCTTGGCGTAGCACGAGCTGTGGCTCCTCGCTGTCCAGCAGCGCCTGCCACGGAGCGGGTCCGCCGTCGAGATCCGGGTCGATATCGACAAGCAGCAGGCGACCCGGATGCTCGGATTGAGCGCTGCGCACGAGCCCACAAACGCAGGCCGCGGTGAGATCGGGCAGATCCCCATCCGCGATCGCCACAGCGCCGCATGTGAGCAGCACGAGCCGTGAATCGGACAGCCGCTCGTCCGCCAGCCACAACTGCAACAGCTCGAGCATCCGTTGCGCCCCGGCGTGCGCCGCTCGTGCATGGTCTCCGTCGCGCTCCTCATCGGTTCCATCATTCGGGGTCGCGGCGAGCAGCACCGCATCGGGTGGCGGCGCACCGGAGTCGATTGCCTCTCGCAGGGCCGTCAGATCGGCATATCGGTGCTCGATCTCGACGCCGACATTCGGGACATCCGGATCGCCGAGGAGCACAAGGCGCTGTGAGCCTGCATGACTCGCCGCCAGCGGGACCTGCACCCACTCCATCCGCAACAGCGGGTCGTGTCCCACCCTGCGCGCCGCGTGGAGCTTGCCGGCGTCGACCGGCCGCGCCATGAGCGAGTCAACGCTCAGCACCGGTACGCCGTTCTCGTCGAACGCGTCGATGCTGGACTCGTGCTCACCGATCCGGCCGATCCGCACCCGCAACGAGCGGGCGCCGGCGTGATGGAGCCGCACGCCGGTCAGCGAGAATGGCATCGGCAGCCGATCTGACTCGAGCTTCGGCCCGATTCCGAGCAGACCGGCGTGCAGCGCAGCGTCGAATAGAGCGGGATGAACGCCGTAGCGTGTGGCCGCCTCGGCCTGGCTTTGCTCGAGGGTCACCTCGGCGAAGATCTCCTCACCGCGTCGCCAGGCTGCCTTGAGACCCTGAAACGCCGGACCGTAATCCAAGCCGACGTCGGACAGCTCCTCATAGAGGGATGCCACCTCGAGCGGCTCGGCATCCACGGGTGGCCAGGCCTCTTCCAGAGACGGTGCGGGGGACGCCCCTGCATGCTCAAGAATCAGAGCGAGCGAACCGCGAGCGTGGCACGACCATTGCTCTTCTTGCTCGGCCTCCTCGAGAGATGAGTCCTCACGCGAATAGATGGCGACACGTCGTCGTCCCGACTCCTCCGGCTCGGTGACGGTGACCTGCAGTTGCAAAGCCCGGTCCTTGACAAGCACCAGCGGCGCTTCGAGCGTCAGCTCCTCGAGCAGCTCACATCCCGCCCTGCGGCCAGCCGTCAGTGCAAGCTCGGCCAGACCGGTGCCGGGCAGCAGCACCGTGTCGAACACGGCATGGTCGGCCAGCCACGGGTGAGTCGCAAGCGACAGCCGGCCGGTGAGAGTCCAGCCCTTTCCATTCGCGAGGGCAAGCGCCGCACCGAGCAGCGGATGATCGCTGCGGCTGAGACCGGCAGCCGACAGGTCGCCTGCGCCCGCGTGGGGCTCGTGCCAGAAACGTCGGCGTTGAAATGCGTAGAGTGGGAGATCGGTCGAGCGCGCGCCGCGACCGTCAAACAGCGCCGGCCAGTCGACCGCGACGCCATCGGCGTGAGCCTCCGCGATGCAGGCGGTGAACGCCTCGACCTCACCGCCACGCGCACGCAGCGCCGGGACGAGCAGCGCACGCGCGCGCGTCTCCTCCAGCAGAATCTCCTGCGCGGCCGCGCACAGGACGCCGTCCGGGCCGAGCTCCAGGAAACGTGTAACCCCCGCCGACTGAAGCGCATCGATGCCCGCGGCGAAACGAACCGTCTGGCGTACGTGGCGCACCCAGTAGTCGACCGTGAGAAGATCCTCGCCCTCGACCAGCCTGCCCGTCACGTTGGAGATGATCGGGATTTGCGGAGGGTTGAGCTCAAGCGCCTGTGCTGCTTGGCGAAACTGCTCAAGCATCGGCTCCATGAGCTGCGAGTGGAAGGCGTGGCTGACGCGCAGTCGGGTGGCCTTACGTCCTTGCTCTTGCCAGCTTGTCGCACATGCATCGAGCGTCTTCGCCTCACCGGAGAGCACGACCGCGCGTGGCCCGTTGACGGCGGCTATCGAAAGCTGTCCCTCCGAGCCCTGCAACCATGCACCTGCCTCCTCCTCGGAGGCTTCGATCGCCAGCATTCCACCGCCCTCTGGCAGCGATCCCATCAGCCGTCCACGGGCGGCTACCAACAGACAAGCATCCGCGAGCGAGAGAACTCCGGCGACGTGAGCCGCGACCAACTCGCCGATCGAGTGACCGACCAAGAAGTCGGCTCGCACACCCAGCGACTCGACCAGACGAAACAACGCCACCTCTAGTGCGAACAGGCTCGCCTGGGTCAGTTCGGTGTGCTCCAGCAACGCGGCTTGCGGAGAGCCCTCGGCTGCGAACATGAGCTCCTTCAGCGACGCGCTCTCGAGCCGGGGATCGAGCTCGGCGCAGGCTTCGTCGAGAGCCGTCGCAAAGACCGGAAACGCTTCGTACAGCTCCGCGCCCATACCGGCTCGCTGAGCGCCCTGTCCGGTGAACATGAACGCGGTCTTGCCGGTCCTGGCCGCGCGTTGCACGACACGCGGTCCAGGCTCGCCGTGCGTGAGCATCTCCAATCCCTCGATCAACTGCTCACGACCCGTGCCGACAACGACGGCGCGCTGCTCGAGCTGTGCCCGACCGGTCGCCAATGAGAAGGCCAGATCCAACGGCTCGGCCTCCGGGTGCGCATCCAGATACAACAGCAGCCTCCTCGCCTGGTCCCGTAGCGCAGGCTCGCCACTCGCCGATATAAGCCACGGCAGCGCAGGCAGATCCGGCGCGGTGCGCTCCGGCAGTCGATCCTCGAAGGAGGCCTCCTCGAGGACCATGTGCGCGTTGGTGCCGCTGATCCCGAACGACGAGACCCCCGCATATCGTCGCCGCTCGCCGCGTGGCCACGACTCAGGCTCTGTCAAGAGCCTCACCGCACCCATCGACCAGTCGACCTGTCGCGAGGGAGCATCCACGTACAGCGTTCGCGGCAACGATTCCTGCTCGAAGGCCTTCACCATCTTGATCACACCCGAGACGCCCGCGACCGCCTGGACGTGACCGATGTTGGACTTGACCGAGCCCAGCCGCAGCGGATTGTCCGACGGCCGGTCGAGACCGTAGGTGCTCAGCAAGGCCTGCGCCTCGATCGGATCTCCCAGACGCGTGCCTGTCCCGTGAGCCTCTACCGCGTCAACCTCGTGCGCCGCGACACCCGCCTGTTGGAGCGCTCGACGAATCACGCGCTGCTGGGAGGGCCCGTTCGGCGCCATGAAACCGTTGCTCGCCCCGTCCTGATTGACGGCGCTGCCCTTGATCAACGCGAGCACGCGGTGGCCGAGACGCTGTGCGTCGAGACAGCCGCTCGAGCACCGTCACCCCCACTCCCTCACCCCAGTTGGACCCGTCGGCGCTGTCGGCGAACGCCTTGCATCGCCCATCCCTCGCGAGACCACCCTGCATGCTGAATCCGACGAAGAGGCTCGGCTGGGATATCACCGTGACCCCACCGGCAAGCGCCAGCGAGCACTCTCCCGCGCGCAACGCATTGCAAGCCAGATGCAATGCCACCATCGAGGAAGAGCAGGCTGTGTCGACGGTCAGCGTTGGTCCCTCCAGGCCGAAGAAATACGCGACGCGTCCCGACACGATGCTTCCGGCGTTGCTCGAGGCGATGTTCCCGTGGCCTTCACTGCTCAGCTGAGGATCGATTGGATAGTCCTCGTACATCACCCCCGCAAAGACGCCCGTCTGGCTGCCACGCAGAGAGAGGGGGTCGATGCGGGCATTCTCGAGCGCCTCCCAGCTGGCTTCCAGCATGAGGCGTTGCTGAGGATCCATCGCAAGCGCGTCGCGTGGGCTGATCCTGAAGAACTCGGCATCGAAGTCGCCTGCGTCATAAAGAAATCCACCTTCACGCACATAGGTGGTGCCGAGATGCTCGGGTCCGGGTGATACAGCCGCTCGATGTCCCAACCGCGATCGGTCGGGAAATCAGAGATCGCGTCGCCACCAAGGTCCAGGAGGTCCCACAACTCCGCAGGCGAGTTCACGCCCCCCGGCAGCCGGCAGCTCATGCCGACGATCGCCACCGGCTCATGCGCTGCCGCCGAACAACTGGCGGTTGTGCCGTCGCAGCCGTTGTGTCTCCTTGACCGAGGCGCGCAGCGCCTCAACAACCTTCTCGGGCGATGCTGCTGTCAGAGGGCTTGCTGTTGGGTGGCTCGCTCACGTCAGCTGTCGCCTTCGACGGTCTCGCCGACCGCGTCCTGGTTGCCGAGCGACATCTGGACAAGGCTTGCCACGTCCAGCTCGTCCACCTCATCGACGGGATCCTCATCGGGAGCAATTCCCGATATGGCCTGCATGCCCGCGAGCTGCATCAGCGTGTCCATCACACCCGCCTCGCGCAAACGCACCAGTGGGATCGAGGCAAGCGCATTGCGGACGTCCGCATCGCTGGGGCCATCCCCGGCTTGTCCTCCGATCTCCGGAGAGATCCGCTCCAGCAGGAAAGCGCTCAGCGCGGCCGATGACGGATAGTCGAAGGCGAGCGTAGCGGGCAGCTGGATTCCACTCGCGAAAGCAAGCCGATTGCGCAGTTCGACAGCCGTCAACGAGTCGAACCCGAGCTCGTTGAAAGCACGATTCTCATCGATCGCATCCGGTGAGGGATGACCCAGCACCGTGGCCACCTCGGCGCGAACCAGATCGAGCACGACGCGCTTGCGCTCGCGCTCAGAAGTGCTTGCAAGACGCCTGACCAACGAGTCACGGCTGCCCTTCGTCGGCTCCTGCGCCGGCACCCGCAGCAGTCCCCTGAAGCAGTGGAGTCACGACACCCGTCCTGGCCTGTGCCCGCAACGCCGCCATGTTCAGGCGGGCGGGAACCATCAGCGGCTTGTCAACGACGTACTGCAGCATCGAAGAGACGAGTCCTTCCTCACGTCGACGAGAGCAAGGTCTCCCGCGCGCGCGATTCGCGCCCGGTCGGCGGCTGTCAGCTCGTCCGCCGTACCAGCGGGTTCAGCCCACAGTCCCCAGGCCATCGAGATGCCAGGCAGCCCCCGCCCGCGCCGGTACGCCGCCAGGGCATCGAGGAACGCATTCGCGGCGGCATAGTTGCTCTGACCAGGACTACCGATCGTGCCTGCGCTCGAGGAGAACAGAACGAACGCCGACAGGTCAAGATCCTCGGTCAGCTCGTGCAGATACCAGGCGGCGTCGAGCTTCGGCTTCAGGACCCTGTCGATGCGCTCCAAGGTCATCGAATCGATCATGCCGTCGTCTAGATCGCCCGCGGAGTGCACGACCGCGCTCAGCGGATACTCGCTGGGGATCGAGTCAATCAGCCCGATGAGCTGCTCGCGATCGGACACGTCACAAGCGACGATCTTCGCCTGCGCGCCCAGCTCGAGGAGCTCCGCCAACAGGCTCTCCGCACCGGGCGCCTGCCGGCCTCGTCTTCCTGCGAGTACAACGCTCTGGACCCCGTGCTCCTCGACCAGATGACGTGCAAGCGCAGCTCCGATCAATCCGGTGCCGCCGGTGATCAGCACGCTGCCGGACTGGCCGGTGGGGGTCAGACCAATACCTGCCACATGTCGAGCGTCGGCGTCAGGGTCGAAGCGCCGCTCGCCGGCCTGTGCCGCGTCGGCCTCATCCACACCCTCCTCGGCCCGTGCTACATCCACCACCCCTGCGCGTTCAGCCGCCGCGTGCGTTAGCCGAGGGCGAGCAACGCACCTGCTCGTAGAGCCAGTTGCGGCTCGTCGATGATGAGCGCACTCGCAAGCGCGTGCAGCTCTGCCTCGGGATCGTCCACGTCGACCAATACGAACCGCCCAGGATGTTCAGATTGCACCGAGCGCAGCATTCCCCACAGAGGCGCGACGGTCAGATCACTGACGCCCTCGGGGTCTCCAGCGGACACCGCTCTTTTGGTCATGAACACAAGGCGAGAGCCAGCAAGGCGTGCCTCGGCGAGCCACTCCTGCACGAGCGAGAGCGCTCGGTCGAGGTTTTGACGCGACGCGAGCGGCAGCTTGCCGTCGGCGAGATCGTCGCCCTCGAATCGAGCCAGCACGACCGCGGGTGCGCTCGCACCCCCGTCGATCGCGTCGATCAACGATGCCAGATCTGCATATGCCTCTGGCGCGGCGCGATCCAGGTGTGAATCCGCGGCCCCTTCACTTCCACTCGCACCGAGTGTCGCCCAATCCTCGGGCAGCACGGCCGTGGGCAGCGCCTCGCTCGCTGTGACGACTACCCACTCGACGTCGAGCAACGAGCGCCGGTCAACGCCACGTATGCGCATCAGCGCCTCCGCTGTGAACGGCCGCGTGACCAGCGAATCCGCCACCAAGACCATCCGGCCCTGCTCGTCGGCGAGCACTAGTGAATAACCACCCGCCTGCGACCGCGCCATGCGCACTCTCACACACGCGTTCCCGGAGGCGTGCAGTCGCACACGAGTCCACGCGAACGGAAGCCTCCCGTACTCCGGCGTCGCCGGAGTCTCGGTTCGCATCAGCACTCCCATCGCCTGCAGTGAGCAGTCCAGCAGCGCCGGATGGATGTTGAACCGACGGGCCCGGTCGCGCTCCTCCTCGGGCAGCCGCACTTCGGTGAATACCTCCTCGCCGCGACGCCAAGCGGCTCGAATGCTCAGAAACGCCGGCCCGTATTCCAAGCCGACCCCCGCGAAGAAGTCGTACACGTCCCCGATCGGCACCGGCTCCGCGCCCTCCGGCGGCCAAACGTCGGCGTTCGCCAGACTCGCGTATCCCTCCACCTGCGTAGCGTCTTCGACCAGCGTTTGCGCTACGGGTGCGAGCATCCCGCGGGCGTGACGTGTCCACGCGTCCTCACCGGCCCAGACAGCTTCCTCGGGACGGCTGAATACTGCGACCGTACGTCTGCCCAACTCATCCGGGGGTCCGACGGAGACCTGGAGATCGACCGCGGGAAGCTCGGCTGACAGCACAATCGTGGCTTCGTGAACGAGATCCTGAAGCAACTCACATCCGATCTCGGCTCCCACGCTGAGAGCCACGTCGACAAGCGTGGTGCCGGGCACGACCACCGCGCCCGCGATCGCGTGATCGACCAGCCACTGCTGATGCTCGACAGAGACCCGGCCGGTGAACAGCCAGCCATCGCTCTCCGCCAAAGCAACCGCAGAGCTCAGGAGCGGGTGCACGACAGGCGCATGGCCCACGGCAGCGACCTCGCCGGTCGCGACTGCCGCGTCCAACCAGTAGCGCTGACGCTGGAACGCATAGGTCGGCAACTCGACGCCGACGGCGCGGCTACCGGGGAAGACCGCCTCCCAATCCACATTCACACCACGCACCCATGCTTCACCCAGCGATGCCAGAAAGCGTCGAGGACTCCCGTCACCGCGCCGCAGGGATCCGAGCAGGCCCGCGGAGTCAAGAGCGCGACCGTCGAGGCCCTCGTCATCTCCCATCGCCTCGGGCGCGATCGGCTGTGAAAGCACGTCTTCGACGGTTTCGTTCATGCCCATCGTCAAAACTGGATGCGGGCTCACCTCGATGAAGGTCCGGTAACCCTCATCCAGCAAAGCCCTCGTGACGCGCTCGAGCTCGACCGGTTCGCGAAGGTTGCGATACCAGTAATCGACGTTCAGGCCGCCCGTGTCAAACAACGCGCCGGTAACCGTCGAATAGAAGGCGATGTCACTCGAGCGTGGCTCGATCTTCGACAACGCCTCGATCAATTGCTCACGAAGACCCTCGACGTACGGAGAATGCGTTGCCACCGTAGCCGGCACCTCACGGGCACGCACGTCGGCCTTGACACAATCCTCTAGGAATTCGCGCAGTGCCTCGCTGTCACCCGCCACCGTCGTGGAGCGAGGTCCGCTGACCCCCGCCACCGCAAGCCGCTCGCCCCACCTCTCGATACGCTCCCGCACCTGCTCGACCCCGAGGGCAATCGATGCGACTCCACCGTGTCCCACCATGGCCGTCAACATCTGGCTACGCAACGCGACGATCCGCGCCGCGTCCTGCAGCGACAAGCCGCCCGCCACATGCGCGGCTGCAATCTCGCCCTGAGAGTGGCCCACCACGGCGTCGGGGTGCACTCCACATGCTTTCCACAGCTCTGCCAGAGCCACCATCACCGCGAACAGGACGGGTTGCACCACCTCGATACGCTCCAGATCGGGGGCGCCCTCGACGTCTCGTAGGACATCCTCAACCGACCAGTCGATGAAGGGAGCGAGCGCCTCACAGCACTCTCGCAATCGCCGCGCGAACACGTCTGAGCACTGCAACAGCTCGAGCGCCATCCCGGCCCATTGCGAGCCCTGACCGGGAAACACGAACACGACTTTGCCGGCGCCGTCGGGCCCAACCATGCCCTGGACAGCGTCGACGCCAGGGGCCTCATTCGCAATCCCGTCCAACAGGTCCGTCAAGCTCTGGCGGTCGTCGCCGATCACTACGGCGCGGCGATCGAAGGCCGTGCGCTTGAGCAGCGTGAAGCCGACATCCTTGGCCTCGACGTCCGGATTCTCGCTCAGGAAGCTCGACATCTGGGCCGCCTGACCGCGTAGGCCCCCATCGTCGCGAGCCGACACAATCAGCGACAGCACCTCGCTCCGCAGTACACCGCCCGACGCATGCTCGCCGACGTCGGCGGGCGTGCTCTCACTCCCTTCGGCGAGCTGTTCGGAAAGGACATGAGGAGCCGCCTCCTCGAGAATCACATGGGAGTTCGTGCCGCTGATGCCAAACGACGAGACACCCGCTCTCCGTGGTTCGCTGCCCGCCAACCATGGCTCGGCCTCCTCGAGCAGAGAGACCGACCCCGCCGACCAATTCACCTTCTGGCTTGGTTGGTCCACATGCAGGGTCTTGGGCATCAGCCCGTGGCGCATCGCCATCACCATCTTGATGACTCCGGCCATCCCGGCCGCCGCCTGGGTATGACCGATATTGGACTTGACAGACCCCAACCTCAGCGGGCTTTCCTGCGGTCTACTCTGCCCGTAGGTTCCGAGCAGGGCCTGGGCCTCGATCGGATCTCCGAGCATCGTGCCAGTTCCGTGTGCCTCCACCAGCTCGACCTGGTGAGCTGATAGCCCCGCGTTGGCCAGTGCGTCTCGAATCACACGTTGTTGAGATGGACCGTTGGGCGCTGTCAGCCCATTGCTGGCCCCGTCCTGGTTGACCGCGCTGCCGCGCACCAACGCCAGAATGCGATGACCCAGCCGCCGCGCGTCGGACACACGCTCCAGCAACAGCATGCCGACACCCTCTCCCCAGCCGAGCCCGTCAGCGCCGTTGGCAAACGCCTTGCATCGACCATCCGGCGCCAGCGCCCGCTGACGCGAGAGCTCGAGGAACGCGATCGGCGTGGGCATAACGCACACGCCGCCGACCAGAGCCAGCGAGCTCTCTCCCGCACGCAGAGAGCCACACGCCAGATGTAGCGCCACAAGTGAGGAGGAGCACGCCGTGTCGATTGTCACGGCAGGACCCTCGAGGCCAAAGGTGTATGACACACGGCCCGACATGACGCTAGTCAGAGTGCCGCTGACATAGTGACCTGCGACGTCCTCGGACACCGATCCAGACGGGCCGAGCCCGTAACCGTTGGACGCTCCACCAATGAACACCCCGGTCTCGCTGCCCCATAGCGAGGAAGGCTTGATGTCCGCGCTCTCGATCGTCTCCCATGACGCTTCCAGCAACAGTCGCTGCTGGGGGTCCATCGCAAGCGCCTCCCTGGGACTGATCGAGAAGAAACTCGCATCGAACTCGGCCGCGTCGTGCAGGAATCCTCCCTCCCGGACGTAGGTGGCGCCCGGACGACCCGGCTCGGGGTCGTACAGCCGCTGCAGGTCCCAGCCACGATCCGTCGGGCAGTCCGAGATGACGTCGCGTCCGTCCTTCACCACCTCCCAGAGCTGCTCGGGCGAGCCTATTCCTCCCGGGTACCGGCAGCTGATGCCAACGATCGCCAACGGTTCGCTGCTGTGTTGTTCCACCTCACGCAAACGCACGCGCACGTCGTGCAGGTCAACCGTCACCTTCTTCAGATAGTCGCGTAGCTTGTCGTCGTTGGTCATCGTGCCTCTCCGGGATTTGCGTTGAACATCGACCGTCTCCTCACTCAGGGCGACCCGAGCTGTTGATCGATGAAGTCGAAGATCTCCTCGTCGGATGCGCTCTGCATTTGCTCGACCACCGTGACGGCGCCCTGCTCCCGTCCATGCTCTCTGTTATCCAGTCCTGCCAGCAGCGTGCGCAAGCGCGCCGTCACACGTCTGCGCTCGCCGTCGTCTGTCAACGCGATCAAAGAGCGCTCGAGGCCGATGAGCCCTGACTCGACCGACGCGCTCGCCGATCCTCCGTCCTCGGCCAGCTCGGCGAGCAGCTGCTCGACCACCGCGATCGGCGTCGGATAGTCGAATATGAGCGTGGCGGGAAGCTCGATCCCCGTAGCGGCGCTGAGTCGATTGTGAAGTTCAACCGCCATCAGCGAGTCGAACCCGAGCTCTTTGAAGGCGCGCTTGGAATCCGTCGTCTCAAGCGATGCGTTCCCCATTACGCGCGCCACCTCCGCGCCGACGAGCTCGAGCAGCAGCCGACGTCGCTCCTCCGCTGGCATTTCGCGCAGGCGCTTCTGCAGTCCGCGGCCGGCCACCCGCTCATCCATCCCTGAGCCGGCCGCCAGCGTCGTCCGTACCTCTGCCAGCTCTTCGATCAACGGCCGTGAGCGGGCAGAGGTGAACAGGCGGGCGTATGTATCCCAGCGGATATCCGCCACTGTGATGAGCGTCTCCCCACGACAAAGCGCGCCTTGCAACGCTTCGATCGCCAGTTGGGGCGCGATGCGCTCGAGCCCACGCCGGCGCAGCGCCTCGCCGGCCCCTTCCTGTGTCGCCATTCCCTCTCCTTCCCACGGTCCCCAGGCGACCGATGTCGCACACTTGCCGCGCGCCCGCCGTTGAGCGGCGAGCGCATCGAGGTATGCGTTCGCCGCTGCATAGGGCGCCTGGAATCCCGACCCGAACACGCCGGCGATCGAGGAGAACAGCACGAACGCCGAGAGATCCAGATCCTCGGTCAGCACGTCCAGGTTCAGAGCACCTTGTGCCTTGGCGGAAAGCGTCTGCTCGAAGTCCTCCGGCGTGAGCGAGTCGATCGCTCCGTTGCAGGCCATCCCGGCCGCGTGCACCACCATTTTCAGTGGGCGATCTTGTGGAAGCGATTCAATCAGGGCCGCCAACTGCTCACGATCGGCGACATCGCAGGCCGCGATGGTGATCTGCACGCCCATATCCGTTAGCCGATCCCGCAGCTCCGTGGCACCCGGAGCATCGATACCGCGACGGCTGAGGAGCAGCAGATGCTCGGTTCCGCATCGAGCAAGCCAATCGGCGACGTGTCGACCTAGCCCCCCTGTACCGCCGGTGACCAAGACGGTGCCGGTGGGGGATCTCCATGCGTCCGCGGTCGTATCCTCATGAGGAGGCATTCGCACCACGCGGCGCACGAACGTGCCCGCCCCGCGAATCGCCAGCTGGTCCTCACCGCCTACGCCTGTCAGCGCCCCGACCAGCAGCGACCCAACGCGCTCGTCGAAGGACTCCGGCAGGTCGATCACGCCTCCCCAACGCTCCGGATACTCGAGCCCGACGACCATGCCCATCCCCCAGGTCTGTGCCTCGGTGGGACTGTGAATCGTGTCGGTGGCGGATACAGAGACTGCACCTCGCGTCAGTAGCCAAAGGGGAGCCCTCACGTCTGCATCGCCGAGTGCCTGGACCAGCGTCGCCGTCGTCATCAGCCCCTCCGGAACGCTGCGGTAAGCACGATGATGGCGCTCGTCAAAAGCCAACAGCGAGATCACGCCATCGAACCCGCCGGCCTCGGATTGCTGCTCGACGGCATCGCGCAAACGCACGGTCAGATCCTCGCGCGAATCCGTTATTTCACCGAATTGGACCGGCACAACCTGGGCACCACGGTCGCGGAGAGCGTCGAGCAGCGCGGTGATCCAACGATCCTCCTCAAAGCTCGCGGCAACCACCAGCCATCTCCCGGGAAGAGCGTGTGTCGAGTCTGCGACCAGTGGCTTCCACTGGATCTGATAGCTCCAGCTGCTCACCAGCGATTGGACACGACTGCGGCGACGCCACGCCGACAGGCTCGGCAACAGCGCGCTCAACGACAGGCGTTGCTCATCGTCCTCCACCCGCAGCGTGTTGAGCAATCCAGCGAGGTCCTCCCGCTCAACCGCCTCCCAGAATCCACTCCCTGCGGCATCCGCCTGCCGCGTATCGGCAGCCGCGCCGGTTTCAGACGAGCTTCGAGTTTCCGCCGACCCCGCGAGCCAGTAGCGCTCGCGCTGGAACGGGTATGTGGGTAGCGCCACCGATCCGGTGCTCGACTCGCCAAGAATGTTTACCCAGTCGACCGGCATTCCTCCTACCCACAACTCTCCCAGCGCCGAGATGAGTGAAAGCGTCTCCGGCCGCCCCGCCTTCAAGGCCGGCGTGACGGTCGGTTGGATCGCGTCAGACGCAACCGTCGGACGGCGCAGACATTCAGCTGTCATAGCGCTGAGGACACCGTCTGGACCGATCTCCAGGAAGCTACTGACGCCCCGCTCGGCCAGCCAGCCAATCCCGTCGGCGAAGCGGACGGTCTCGCGAACGTGACGAACCCAATACTCGGGAGAGCAAAGCTCGTCAGTCGCCGGCTCGCCGGTGAGGTTGGATACGACAGAGATGCTCGGCGAGACAAACGACACACCACTGGCGACCTCCCCGAAATCCGCGAGCATCCCCTCCATCCGCGGCGAGTGAAAAGCGTGGCTCACTCGTAGCCGCTTAACCTTGCGTTCACGATGTCCCCACATATCGGCGAGCTCCGATACGGCGTCCTCGTCGCCTGAGAGAACGATCGCTCCGGGACCGTTCACCGCCGCGAGCGCAGCCCGACCCTCGTACCCGACCAGCGACTCAAGCGCCTCGTCCTCGGATGCCTGCACGGCGATCATCGCGCCACCCGTCGGCAGCGCGCTCATCAACCGACCACGGGCCGCTACCAGCTTGCAGGCATCGCCGAGTGAGAAGACACCGGCCGCAAACGCCGCCGTCAGCTCACCAATCGAATGCCCAATGAGGTAATCGGGTCGTACACCCCACGCCTCGAGCAGTCGCAGCAGCGACACCTCGACGGCAAACAGTGCCGCCTGAGCAAACATGGTCTCATCCAGCAGCAGCGCGTCGGGCGAGTCCTCATCGGCAAACAGCACCTCTAGAAGCGGACGATCCAGATGAGCGTCGAGCTTGGAGCAGACATCCTCCAGAGCTGAGCGAAACGCGGGAAACGTCTGGTACAGCTCACGACCCATCCCCACACGCTGTGCGCCCTGCCCGGTGAACAGAAAGGCGACGCTCCGTCCGGCGGTGCTCGCCACTCCCTGGATCACGCTGGGCGCGGTCTCCTCCGCACAGACAGCCCCCAGGCCAGCGAGCAGCTGGTCGCGGTCGCCACCGAGCACGACCGCGCGATCTTCCAGCGTCGAGCGGTCCGCAAGCGAGGCCCCAACGTCACCGATATCGATGCCCTCGTCGCTCAGCACGAAGTTGCGCAGTCGCTCGGCGTGAGCACGCAGCGCGCCAGCTCCGCGAGCGGAGAGCACCCATGGCACCACGTCGCTCAGCGAGTGCTCATCGGCGCGAGCGCCCTCGGCGACGCGCGGCTCATCGGCGGCGGGGGCCTCCTCGAGGATCACATGCGCGTTCGTGCCGCTCACCCCAAATGAGGACACTCCTGCCCGCCGCGGCCGACCATTGCCCAGCCAGGGCACCTCCTTGGTCAAGAGCGATACCGCGCCGGCGGACCAATCGACCTCCTCAGAGCGCTCCTCGACATGCAGCGTGCGGGGCAACACATTGTGCTGCAGCGCCGCCACCATCTTGATGACACCCGCAACACCCGCCGCCAACTGCGTGTGGCCGATATTCGACTTGATCGAGCCAAGCCACAGCGGCTCATCGCGATCCTGCCCGTACGTCGCAAGCAGGGCTTGCGCCTCGATCGGATCCCCCAATGTTGTGCCGGTTCCGTGGGCCTCGACGGCGTCTACCTCCCGCGCCGACAGCCCTGCATTGGCGAGCGCCCGACGAATCACCCGCTGTTGAGCAAGCCCACTGGGAGCCGTCAGACCATTGCTCGCGCCATCCTGGTTGACCGCGCTGCCCCGCACGACCGCGAGCACACGGTGGCCGAGCCGACGCGCCTCGGAGAGACGCTCGAGCGCCACCATCCCCACTCCCTCTCCCCAACTAGTCCCGTCGGCCGACGCCGAGAAAGACTTGCAGCGCCCGTCGACGGCGAGGCCTCGCTGGCGACTGAACTCCACGAACTGCTGAGGGGTGGCCATGACGGTTACCCCGCCTGCCAACGCAAATGAGCATTCGCCTGACCGCAATGCGCCACAGGCGAGGTGCAAGGCCACCAGCGAGGAGGAGCAGGCCGTGTCAACCGACACGGCGGGACCCTCCAAGCCAAACGAATAGGCGATCCTGCCGGATGCCACGCTGCCGAGCGTGCCGGTGAAACGGAAGCTCTCGACGCTGGCCGATTCGACTGGCGCGCCGTTTCCATAGGGCGAGTTTCCAGCGCCGACGAACACCCCGGTCTGACTGCCACGCAGTGAGCGGGGATCCATGCCGGCGCTCTCGAGCGCTTCCCAGGATGCTTCGAGCAGCAGTCGCTGCTGTGGATCCATCGCCAGCGCCTCGCGGGGGCTGATCCCGAAGAACGCCGCGTCGAAATCACCCGCGTCGTAGATGAATCCACCCTCCGACGCATAGCTCGTGCCGACGCTGTCGGGATCCTCATCAAAGAGGACATCCAAGTTCCAGCCTCGATCGGTCGGGAATGCCCCGATCGCGTCCCCACCTGAGGCAACCAGCTCCCAAAGCTCCTGTGGGGAGCGAACGCCTCCCGGGTACCGGCAGCTCATCCCCACAATCGCCACGGGCTCCTCGATGGGACGCTCGACCGAGACGGACATCCCCGTCTGCTCCTCGATCCCATCGAACTGACCGAGCAGATGATCGGTCAGCGCGTCCGGAGTGGGGTAGTCGAAGATGAGCGTGGCTGGCAACCGCATACCGGCAGCCGCGTTGAGTCGATTGCGCAGCTCCACCGACAGCAGCGAGTCGAACCCGAGCTCCTTCAGGGCGCGCTGAGTATCGATCCCCTCAGAGGAGGAATGACCGAGCACGGCCGCGACCTCACCGCACACCAGTCCCAGCACGATCCTACGCCGCTCCTCCACGGGCGCTCCCTGCAACCGCTCGGCGAGCAGACCTCCCTTTGCGTGTTGCAGCCGCAGGCGCGAGGATGAACGCACCAAACCACGCAACATCGAGGGCAGCCCGCCCGCTTGGGCCTGCGCCCGCAGTGCGGCGCCATCCAGGCGCGCCGTGACCGTCAGAGCATCGGCATCGGTCCACGCCGCATCGAGCAGTTCAAGGCCCTCCTCGGAGGAGATCGCGGCCACCCCGGAGCGGCGCATGCGTGTCACATCGAGGGCGCGCAGATGCTCGGTCATGCCTGTCGCCCGTTCCCACGAGCCCCATGCCATGGATACCGACGGCAGGCCCTGCGCGCGACGGTGCGCCGCAAGCGCATCCAAGAACGTGTTGGCCGCCGAGTAATTGGCCTGTCCCGGTGCGCCCATCACTCCCGCCAGCGAGGAGAACGTGACGAACGCGTCGAGACTCATCTCGCGGGTGAGCTCGTGTAGATGCCAGGCCGCGTCGACCTTGACGGCGAACACCCCGTCGAAGCGCTCGGGCGTAAGCGCGGCGATCGAGCCGTCGTCCAACATGCCGGCTGCATGGATCACCGCTCGCAAGGGACGCTCGGTCGGGATCGAATCGAGCAGGCCTCGCAACTGATCACGGTCGCTCACGTCACACGCGACGATCGACACCTCCGCACCGAGCTCGGCAAGCGTCGTCTGAAGCTCTTGCGCATCCGGCGCTGAGGGCCCCTGCCGGCTGGCCAGGATCAGGCTGCTGACTCCGTGGCGCTCGATCAGGTGTCGTGCGACCAGGCGTCCCAGCACCCCGGTGCCACCGGTGATCAGAACCGTCCCATCCGTGCCAACCCCAGATGGGGGCAGGGTGAGCACGATCTTGCCGACATGCTGTGCCTGGGCCATGAAGCGCAGCGCCTCTGGTGCGCGACGCACGTCCCACGCCCTGAGCGGAAGAGGCGCGAGCACACCCTGCTCGAACAGCTCGCTGAGCTCGAGCAGCATCCCCTGGATACGCTCGGGTCCGGCTTCTATCAAGTCAAACGCGCGATAGGCGACCCGCGGCCATCGGTCTGCGACCTGTTTTGGATCGCGGATGTCGGTCTTGCCCATCTCGAGGAACTGTCCACCCTCACGCACCAGATCGAGCGAGGCGTCCACGAACTCATTGGCAAGCGAATTCAAGACGAGATCGACACCGTCTCCATCGGTGCTCGCCAGGAAGCGCTCCCTGAAGCTCAGGTCGCGAGAGGAGGCGATTTGAGCTTCTTCCAAGCCAAGCCGCTGAAACGCACCCCACTTACCGTTGCTGGCAGTACCCAGCACCTCCGCACCAAGCGAGCGTGCGATTTGCACAGCGGCCATGCCGACTCCCCCCGCGGCTGCGTGCACGAGCACCCGCTCACCTGCCTTGACCTGTGCGAGGTCCACCAGACCGTAGTAGGCAGTCAGGAAAGCAGCCGGCATAGACGCGGCCTGTACGAATGACCAGTCCTCCGGGATCGGGACGATCAAGCGGCGGTCGACGACAGCGTGCGGCGCGAAAGCGCCGTTGAACAGCCCCATCACCCGATCGCCGGGCCTGAGATCGCTCACTCCCGGCCCAACCTCGAGCACCACACCCGCGCCCTCGCCGCCGATCGACTCCCATTCACCGCGCAACGGGACAAGGCCCAGGGCGGTGACGACATCACGGAAGTTCACTCCTGCGGCACGCATCGAGACGCGCACATGGCCGGTATCGAGCGCATCGTCTGAGTCCGACGATGCGACCAGGCGCAGATCCTCGAGCGTGCCCGACCCACCCAACGCAAGCCGCCAGTCGGCGCTGTCCGTCGGTACGCTCAGCGCGCCGGCGCTCCCACGCACGAGTCTCGAGGCGTATACAACCCCGCCGCGAATCGCAAGCTGTGACTCGCCGGCCGACGCGCTCAACCTCACAGCCGAGCGCAACACGTCCCATGAGTCGGGTTGTCCGTCGACGTCGATCAACGCCAATCGCCCCGGGCACTCGAACAGCGCTGAGCGCACCAGTCCCCACAGCGGCGCGTCCGCCAACCCCGGAACACCCTCCCCGGCTGTGACCGCCACCGCACCAGATGTGACGATCACCAGCAGCGAATCCGCAAAGCAATCCTCGGCTAGCCATTCCTGCACGAGCTTCAACAGGCGCACGGCGCTCATCCTTGCGGCGAGTGGCATCTGCTCTCCCGTGAGCTCCGCGTCGACCGCCTGCCACGTGTCCGTCTCCGAGGACCGTGAAACGGTCGATCCGGTCTCACCACAATCGACCAGCACGACCGCTGGGGTCTCTTCGCGCTCCTCTACAGCACCGCGCAGGGATGCCAAATCGGCAAATACGCCATGACCGTCCGCCGGCGCGGCCAGGGCCTCAGCCGCAAGCGCACCGCTCGAAGTGGGATCGAGTAGCACCCAGTACTGAGTGTCCCCCGGGTCGCCGTCGAGTGGCTCGGCGTCGAGCGCCAGCGTCGTCCACTGCACGCGGTAGAGCGAATCCACCGTGCCGGCGCGCTGGGCCTGGATCTGGTCGGCCGAGACGGCACGCATCAGCAGCGAATCAGCCACTATCACGCTCGTCCCGGACTCATCCACGGCCGACACCGAGAAGGCACCCTCGCCGGCGAGGACAAGCGACACTCTCAGGCGACGAGCGCCTGAGGCGAGCAAACGCACCCCGTTCCAGCTGAATGGCAGGCGCAGTGGCTCCTCCGACCCTTTGCCCGCCAATGAGATCGCGTGCAAGGCCGAGTCCAGCAGCGCCGGATCGATCGCGAAGGATCCGCCATCCACCTCGTGATCCGCTGGGAGCGCAACCTCGGCGAACAGGTCGTCGTCCCGTCGCCACACGGCACGCACGCCTTGGAAAACAGGCCCGTATTCCAAACCGATTTCAGCAAGGCGATCGTAGAACCCCTCGAGCGCCACAGGCTCCGCGTCCGTTGGCGGCCACGCATCCGCGGACTTCACAAGCGCCGGCTCGCTTGTCGAGTAAGCACCGTCGGCTGTGAGCGTCCCACCGGCGTGCCGAACCCATTCCTCCGGAGGCTGTTCGGCATCGCCCCCGGACGGCTCACGACGAGCGTAGATGCCCACGTCACGCGCGCCGGACTCCTCGATATCCGAGACCACGACCTGCAACTGCACTGCGCCGTCCTCCTCTAGCACGAGCGGCACCTCGATCGCGAGCTCTCCCACCACACCACACCCGACCTGCTCGCCCGCATACAGGGCGAGCTCCAGGAACGCTGTTCCCGGCACCAGCACAACTCCCAGCACAGCGTGGTCGGCCAGCCACGGGTGTGACCGCAAAGACAGACGTCCGGTGAACAGCCAACCCTCGCCATCGGCCAACGACACCATCGCCCCAAGCAGCGGATGCTCGGCTGACATCAGGCCGATGGACGCTGGATTCCCGCCACCATCGCCAGCTTCCAGCCAGTAACGCTCGCGCTGGAAGGAGTAGGCCGGCAACGACGCCCGCATGGCGCCTGACCCCTCGAACAGCGATCTCCAATCCACTTCCACACCGCGCACCCAGACTTCTCCGAGGGACAGCAGCAAGCGCCGGGCGCCACCGTCGCCGCGACGCAGCGATCCGACCGTGCCCACCTCCACGCCATCCGAGGTGCCCGCCACACCGCCGTCGGCCTGCATGCGATCCGCGGTTTCCTGCACTCCCATCGAGAGCACCGGGTGCGGGCTCACCTCGATCAGGGTGCGGCAACCGGCTTGCAGCGAAGCCTGCGTCGCTTGATCAAAGCGCACCGTCTCACGCAGATTGCGATACCAGTAGTCGGCGTCCAGCCCACTCATGTCCAACAGGCCACCGGTCACCGACGAGTAGAACGACAGCTCACCCGAGCGCGGCACGATCGACGCGCAGGCATCCAGCAACTCCTGGCGAACCCGCTCGACGTGCGGCGAGTGCGCGGCATAATCAACCGGGATCTCACGTGCTTTCACGTCACGGTCTTGGCACAGCGCAAGCAGCCCCGACAACGCGTCGCGCTCACCCGAGACCACGGTCGACGCCGGCCCGTTCACAGCGGCGAGTGACAGCGCCCCGTCGAACCTCCCAAGCAACGGCGTGAGCTCCTCCTCCGACAGCACGACCGAGACCATCCCGCCCTTGCCCGACAGGTCCCGCAGCGCCTGGCTGCGCAGCGCGACCACCTTCGCCGCGTCCTGTAGCGACAGGCCACCAGCCACGCACGCTGCGGCGATCTCACCCTGGGAATGACCCAGGACCGCGTCGGGACGAACCCCACATGCCCGCCACAGTCTGGCCAGCGACACCATCATCGCGAACAGCACCGGCTGCACCACGTCGACTCGCTCCAGCGAACCGAGGCCCTCTCCATCGCGCAGCACCTCGACCAACGACCAGTCGACGAACGGCGCCAGCGCGTGCTCGCATTCCTCAATGCTCTGAGCGAACAATGGCGAGCACCCCAACAGTTCGACGGCCATCCCGACCCACTGAGCGCCCTGACCGGGGAACACGAACGCCACCCGACCGCTGCCATGAGACATCGTCGACCCCCTGACCAGCTCCGCGGCAGAGTCTCCTGCGCCGAGCGCGCTCAGAGCCGCGCTCGACCGGTCGCGATCCTCTCCCACAATCACCGCCCGGTCCTCCAGCCGGCTGCGACGAGCCAGCGAGAACGCGACGTCGAGTCTTCTGAGGTCACGATCTCCCCCGACCCTCTCGAGCAAGCCGGCCGCCTGAGCGCGCAGCCCCGACTCGCCCCGGCCTGACAGCACCCAGGGCAGAGCGCCCTCCTCGCACAGCAGACAAGCGCGCGCGCCATCGGAGGTCTCGCGCGATCCCTCATTTCTGCGCTCCGGATCCTCCGCGGCCCCTTCGCCGGCTGGCCGTAGCGGCTCCTGCGCGTCCGGAGCCGCCGCCGTATCCGGAGCCGCCGCCGTATCCGGAGCCGCCGCCGTATCCGGAGCCGCCGCCGTATCCGGAGCCGCCGCCGTATCCGGAGCCGCCGCCGTGTCCGGAGCCGCCGCCGTGTCCGGAGCCTCCTCGAGGATCACATGTGCGTTGGTGCCCGCGATCCCAAATGACGACACGGCCGCTCGCCGCGGCTCCTCGCCGCGCGGCCACATCAACGCATCGGTGAGCAGCTTCACTGCTCCCGCCGACCAGTCGATCTCGGGCGAGGGCTCCTCGGCGTGCAACGTCTTGGGCAGAAGGCCGTGACGCAGGGCCATCGCCATCTTGATCACACCGGCCACACCCGCCGCAGCCTGGGTGTGGCCGAAGTTGGACTTGATCGTGCCAAGGCGCATGGGGCGCTCGGCACTCCGCGCGCGGCCGTAGGTGGCCAGTAGCGCCTGGGCCTCGATCGGATCCCCCAGACGTGTGCCGGTTCCATGCGCCTCGACCACGTCGATCGCACCGGCGCCGAGTCCCGCGTTCTCGAGCGCCATCCGGATCACCCGCTGCTGAGAAGGACCGTTGGGCGCGGTCAGGCCATTGCTCGCTCCATCCTGGTTGATCGCGCTGCCGCGGATGAGCGCGAGCACGTCATGTCCTAGACGGCGAGCGTCGGAGATGCGCTCGAGCAGGATCACGCCAACACCCTCGCCCCAGCCCGCGCCGTCGGCCTTCGCGGAGAAGGACTTGCAGCGCCCGTCGGCGGCCAGCGCGCCCTGGCGTGAGAAGTCGACAAACGCGGTCGGTGTCGCCAGCACGGTGACACCACCTGCAAGGGCCAGCGAGCACTCGCCCGATCGCAGCGCCTGCGCGGCCAGATGCATCGCCACGAGTGAGGAGGAACAAGCCGTATCGACGGTTACGGCGGGGCCCTCGAAGCCGAATGTGTGAGACACCCGTCCCGAGACGGCGCTGCAGGACAGTCCGGTACCGAGATGGCCCTCCACGGATGCGGCCGCGGGACCTGCTGCAGCGAGCGCGTAGTCGTGGTAGGCCACACCCGTGTAGACACCCGTACGACTGCCCACCAAGCCGGTGGGATCGATACCGGCGTCCTCGAGCGCCTCCCACGAGACTTCGAGAATCAGGCGCTGTTGCGGGTCTGTCGCCAGCGCCTCCCGCGGGCTCATCTCGAAGAAGCCCGCATCGAATTCGGGGGCGCCTTCGAGAAAGCCACCCTCACGCACGTAGCTGGTGCCGGGATTGTCGGGGTCCGGATCGTAGAGACGCTCCAGATCCCAGCCGCGATCCGTCGGGAAGCCGGAGATGCCGTCGCGTCCGGCGCACACCATCTCCCACAGGTCCTCAGCCGAACGCACGCCGCCCGGATAGCGACATGCGACTCCCACAATCGCGATCGGCTCGTGCTCACGCTGTTCGATCTCGCCGAGCCGGTGTCGCGCGGCCTGTAGATCGACTGTGACCCGCCGCAAGTATTCAAGCGACCTGTCCTCGGCGCTCATGGCCCACACTCCCCCGGCCGACTCGGCCAACTGCAAGCGCTTGTGCGGGACCTCGGGCGGCTCATGCGGATCCAAGCTGTTTGTCTATGAAGTCATAGATCTCGTCAGCGCTCGCGCTCTGCAACGCCTCCTCGGTGCTCACAAAGCCATCCTCGACATCACCGACATCGTTCAACTTCCTCAGCAGCGCTTGCAGGCGAGTCGTCGCGACCGCTCTGCTGGAGTCCTCGGCGGGCACCATGGCGAGCGTCTGTTCCAGCTTGTCGAGCTCCATCTCGAGCGAGCGACCAGGTGACTGCTCCAGCGCTATCTCGGCAAGCAGAGCGTCGGCAACCGCAGCCGTGGTCGGGTAGTCGAAGATCAGAGTGGCCGGCAGGCGTTGTCCGGTAGCTGCTTCCAGGCGGTTGCGCAATTCCACGCCAGCGAGCGAGTCAAAGCCGAGCTGCTTGAAGGTACGGCGCGGCTGCACAGCATCAGCGCCGTCATGGCCCAGCACGCTCGCGACCTGCCCACGAACCAACTCCAGCACGAACCGCTCACGCTCCTCACCCTCCAACCCCTCCAGGCGACTAGCCAGTGAGCGCTGTCCCGTCGAGCCGTGCGCGCCGCGCACCGGGACACCTACGAGGGTGCTCAGCAGCATGGGCAACTCTCCCGTCTGCGCTTGCGCCCGCAACCGCTCTCGCTCAAAGCCCGCGGCGACCATGCAGGCCTCCTCGCAGTCAAGCGCCTCATCGAACAGCGCAAGTCCCTGCTCGACCGACAACGAAGCCATGCCCGCACGTGCAAGCCGCGCGAGCTCGTTCACGCCGAGGCCGGCCGTCGACTCGTCCTCTTGCTCCCACACGCCCCACGCGATCGAGCTGGCAGCCAATCCACGTGAGCGACGATGCTCCGCCAGGCCATCCAGGAAAGCGCTTGCGGCCGCGTGGCTTGTCTGGCCGATCCTGCCGAGCGTGCCGGCTATCGAGGAGAACGTCACGAACGCCGACAGCTCCATCTCACTGGTCAGCTCGTGCAGATACCACGCCGCGTCAGCCTTCGCCGCAAGCACACGATCGACCCGTCCTGGGGTGAGCGAAGCAAGTACGCCTTCGTCGGTGACCCCAGCGGCGTGCACGACGGCGCTCAATGGCGAGTCGGGCGAGACCTCGGAGAGCAGGCGTTGCAACTGAGAGCGGTCGCTTACATCGCATGCTGAGGCGGTTGCGTGCGCTCCAAGCTCCGACAGCTGCGCGAGCCGCTCGCTCATGCCCGGATCAGCCCCCCCGCTCTTGCTGGCGAGCAGAAGATGCTTGACGCCGTGCTCACGTACCAGATGAGCGGCGATCACTCCGGCAAGCCGACCACCGCCGCCAGTGATCAGGACCGTCCCACGAGGATCGATCCGCTCGTGTTGGCTCCCCACCCTCTTCTCGACGTTCGTTCCGGCCGCGACCAGCCGCGCACCGTGCACCACCCCACCGCGAATCGCCAGCTGCGGCTCCTCGAGCGCAAGCGCACGCTCGATCGCGCGCCAGGAGTCCGGCTCGTGGTCAAGATCCAGGAGCGTGAGCCGTCCCGGATTCTCCAGCTGAGCGGAGCGGATGAAGCCCCAAACCGCGCGACCCGTCAGGTCGCCGACGGCCTCGTGGGCGTCCACAACCACCGCGCCGCTGGTCACCACCACCAGCCTGCACATCGAGAACCGCTCCTGCGCGAGCAGTGTCTGCACTAGCTCAAGCAGCCCGTTCACACTTGTGTGCGCGCTAGACGGCAGATCATCCATCGGCGGTCCGTCCTCGACCGTGACCGAGCGCTCCGCCGATGGTCCACAGACGAGCAGGACAGATGCTTGCTCACCCCGATCGACCGCCTCCCCCAACGTCGCCAGATCCGGATGGGAGCGCGACTCGACACCCGCGGCCGTCAAACGCTCGGACACCCAGCTTGCATGCTCACCCAGCACCATCGGTGAAACGGACGGTGAGGCCAACGGTGCCCGCACCTGCAACCAGTCCAACTTGAGCATCGGAGCGTCGTCCTCGACCATGTCCAGCAGGCCAGCAAGCGGTGAATCCCCAGTTGCCGCAAGACCCATCACCGAGGCTTCTCCGGTCGCGTCGGAAAGCCAGTAGCGCCGGCGCTGAAACGCGTAGGTTGGCAACGCCACTCGACGAGTGCTGGGACGTTTGATCAACGTCCGCCAGTCAACCGAGCCGCCATCCACCCAGATGTCAGCCAGTGCCGCCAACAGCGAGCCAGGCTCCGGACGCTGACGACGCAGGCTGGACACGACCATCGCACGCGGGCGAGGAGAGGTATCGGGATCGAGCCTTCGATCGACCTCGTCATCCCCGACCTGTGAATCCGCCCGCGAACGCACGCCGTCGCCGACATCGAGGCATTCGTGGCAGAGGGCGCTGAGCACGCCGTCGGGTCCGAGCTCGACAAAACGCCCCACGCCGCGATCGGCTAGCCAGCGCACGCCGTCGCCGAAGCGCACGGTCTCACGTGCATGCCGTGCCCAATAGCCGGGGTCGCGCATTTGCTCGGACGTGATCGGCTCGCCGGTCAGGTTCGAGATGACCGGGATCGTCGGCTCTCCGAAGGACAGGCCACTCGCGACCTGCGCTAGCTCCTCGAGCATGCCGTCCATGCGGGGTGAGTGAAACGCGTGACTGACAACCAGCCGCTTCACCTTGCGCCCCTGCGCCTCCCAAGCTGAGACCAAGCTCTCGACCGCATCGTACTCACCGGACAGCACCGCGGCACGAGGACCGTTGACCGCCGCGATCGAGACCTGCTCCTCCAGTCCGCCCAGTGACTCGCGGACCTCCTTCTCACTGGCCTGCACCGCCGCCATCGCCCCGCCGGCGGGCAGCGCGCCCATCAGCCGACCACGTGCCACGACAAGCCTGCACGCGTCCTCCAAAGAGAGCGCTCCCCCTACACAGGCGGCCGTGATCTCGCCGACCGAATGACCCATCAAGAAATCTGGGCGCACGCCCAGATGCTCGAGCTGCCGGAACAACGCCACCTCTAGCGCGAACAGGGCGGGCTGGGTGAAGGCCGTCTCGTCCAGCAGCAAAGCCTCGCGCGAGCCCTCCTCGGCGAACATGACATCAGCCAACGACCGTTCAAGCAAGCCGTCCAGGTAAGCCAGCACCTCTATGAGCGCCTCTTTGAAGACCGGGAAGACCTCGAGCAACTCGCTGCCCATCCCGGCACGTTGGGCGCCCTGGCCCGTGAACAGGAACGCCATCTGTCGACCCTCGACCACCCGAGCGCATCTCACCCCTGCGACCGGCTCTCCGTGCGCAAGCGCTTGCACTCCCTCGAGCAGCCCGGCCCTTCCCTCGGCCAGCACGACCGCCCGGTGCTCGAGCTCGGAGCGGCCGGCGAGCGAGAGCCCGACGCCTCGGATATCAAGCTCAGAGTGGCTGTCGAGGTGCTCAGCCAAGCGCTGAGCTTGACCCTGCAGTCCGGTGTCACCGTTGCCGGACAGCACCCATGGGAGCACTTGGGCGACCTCGTCGGACGCGTCAGAGGCGACATCCTTGGACACTTCGGAGACGGGCCCACTGGGCACTCCAAAGGTAGGCTCGTTGGGCACTTCCGAAGCAGGATCATCAAGCACGCGGGGGGTAGCCTCGATATCGGAGGGCGCGCCAACGGCTGGCGCTTCCTCGACGATCACGTGCGCGTTGGTGCCGCTGATCCCGAACGAGGAGATACCCGCACGGCGTGGCCGACCATTCCGCGACCAGGGCGTCGCATCCTTCAACAACTTGAGCGGACCAGTCGTCCAATCGATCTCGGTGGAGGGGCGCTCAACGTGGAGCGTCGGCGGTAGCACTCCGTGGCGCAGGGCCATCGCCATCTTGATCACACCGGCGACCCCCGCCGCGGGACCGGCGTGACCGATGTTCGACTTGATCGAGCCAAGCCACAGCGGCTCCGTTCTGTCCTCGTCCTGTGCGTAGCTCGCAAGCAGTGCCTGCGCCTCGATCGGATCGCCCAGCCGAGTGCCCGTCCCATGCGCCTCGATGGCGTCCACATGGCGCGCCTGCACGCGCGCATTGGCGAGCGCCTGTCCGATCACCCTCTGCTGGGAGCTGCCGTTTGGCGCGGTCAGCCCGTTGCTGGCGCCGTCCTGATTGACCGCGCTTCCTCTGATCACGGCCGCGATCGGATGGCCATGGCGCTGCGCATCTGACAGGCGCTCGATCAAGAGCATGCCCGCGCCCTCGCTCCAGCCGGTGCCGTCAGCGTCCTCGGAGAAAGCCTTGCAGCGTCCATCTCGAGCTAGTCCGCGCTGGCGGCTGAACTCGACGAACAGACCTGGCGAGACCATGACCATCACACCACCGGCAAGCGCCATCGAACATTCGCCTTGGCGCAACGCCTGACAGGCCAGGTGCAGAGCGACGAGCGAGGACGAGCAGGCTGTGTCGATTGATACGGCCGGTCCCTCCAGGCCGAGCGCGTACGCCACCCTGCCCGTGGCGACGCTGGTGACGCTCCCGGTCAAGCGGTAGCCCTCAGTGTTCGACGCCGCGGAAGAAGAGGAAACGTTCGCGCCATAGGCCGACGCGCTGATTCCAGCGAACACGCCAGCCTGGGCGCCACGCAAGGAGAGCGGGTCGAGTCCCGCTTGTTCGACGGCCTCCCAGCAGACTTCCAGCAGAAGCCGCTGTTGCGGGTCCATAGCCAATGCCTCGCGCGGCCCGATCCCGAAGAACTCGCCGTCGAAGTCCGCAGCGTCGTATAGGAAACCGCCCTGCTGCGCCCAGCTGCCCCCTTGCTGTTCAGGATCCTGCGAGCGAAGCGTGCCAAGGTCCCAGCCACGATCCTCCGGGAAGCTCGAGATCGCGTCCCGCCCACGGGCTACCAGCTCCCACAACTCCTCCGGCGAGCGCACCTCGCCCGGGTAGCGACAGCTCATTCCGACTATCGCGATCGGCTCGTCAGTCGCGGCGGGAGAGCTGGTCGTGAGCACCTTTCTGCGTGTACCCGCCAACTCCTCGAGCAGGTGCCCAACCAGATCATCGGGCGTCGGATAGTCGAAGATCAGAGTGGCGGTCAGGCGTTGTCCGGTAGCTGCTTCCAGGCGGTTGCGCAATTCCACGCCAGCGAGCGAGTCAAAGCCGAGCTGCTTGAAGGTACGGCGCGGCTGCACAGCATCAGCGCCGTCATGGCCCAGCACGCTCGCGACCTGCCCACGAACCAACTCCAGCACGAACCGCTCACGCTCCTCACCCTCCAACCCCTCCAGGCGCTTGACCAGGGAGCCCCGCCCGCTTGAGCGCTTTATGGCGCGCCCCGGAGCGCTCACGAGGCCATTGAGCAATACCGGCAGCTCTCCCGTCTGTGCCTGCATCCGCAGTCGTGCGCGCTCGAATTGCACCGCGATCAACTGACCCTCCCCGGATCTCAGCGCCCGGTCGAACAGCGCAAGTCCCTGCTCGGCCGACAGGGGCGCTATGCCGGCACGCGCAAACCGTGCAAGATCGGTCTGGTCCAGACCGCCCGTCAGTCCACCCGCTGCCTCCCACGCCCCCCACGCGATCGAGGTTCCGGCAAGGCCATGCGAGCGACGCTGCTCGGCCAAACCATCCAGGAACGCGTTCGCGGCCGCATAGCTCGCCTGTCCGGCGCTGCCGAAGGTGGCGGCAATCGAGGAGAACATCACGAACGCCGACAGCTCCATCTCACTGGTCAGCTCATGCAGATACCACGCCGCGTCAGCCTTCGCGGCAAGCACACGATCGACCCGCTCGGGAGTCAGCGAATCAAGCAGGCCATCATCGATCACCCCGGCGGCATGGATCACCGCGGTCAACGGATGCTCGGCGGAAATCACCGAAAGCAGGCTTTGTAGCTGAGCACGATCGCTCACGTCAGAAGCGGCAATCGTTGCCTGCGTACCCAGCTCTGAGAGCTGAGCTAGCAGCTCAGCGGCGCCTGGCGCTGCCTCGCCATGTCGACTGGTCAACAAGAGGTGCTTGACTCCATGCTCGCGCACAAGGTGAGCGGCAACCAGCGATCCCAGCTGGCCGGTGCCACCCGTGATCAGCACCGTCCCGCATCGATCGATCCGGGCGGGCGAGCGCAGCACATTCTTGCCTATGTGCCGGGCTTGGCTCATGAAGCGAAACGCCTGCGGGGCACGCCGCATGTTCCAAGAGGTGACCGGCAACCCCTGTAGCTCCCCCCGCTCGAAGTGCGCCAGCAGATCGCTCAGCATCTCCTGGATGCGATCCGGACCGGCTTCAAACAGGTCAAACGCGCGGTAGTGGATCTCAGGATGGGACCGCAAGATGTCATCCATCTCGCGAATGTCGGCCTTGCCCATCTCCAGGAACCGTCCACCGTTGCCGAGCAGTCGCAGTGAAGCGTCCACGAACTCACCCGCGAGGCAATCGAGTACGACATCGACGCCCTTACCGTCGGTCGCCTGCGAAAAACTATCCTCGAAATCAAGTGTCCGCGACGAGGCGATGTGCGCGTCGTCAAGGCCCAGCGCACGAAGCGCATCCCACTTGCCGGGACTCGCAGTTGCGAACACCTCGGCGCCAAGCAGACGCGCGAGCTGCACGGCTGCCATCCCCACCCCGCCGGCCGCAGCGTGGATCAGTACGCGCTCACCATGCCGCAGAGAGCCCAAATCGACCAGTCCGTAGTAGGCGGTGCAGAAGGCAATCGGCACCGACGCAGCACGTGTGAAGGACCAACCGTCGGGGATCCGCGCGAGAAAACGTCTGTCACTCACAGCGCTGGAGGCAAACGCGCCCTGCAACAACCCCATCACGCGATCTCCGGGGACCAGATCCTCAACGCCCGGACCAACCTCCAAGATCGCGCCGGCGCCCTCGCCACCAATCGATGCCTCACCGGGATACATGCCGAGCGCCACGAGCACGTCACGGAAATTCAAGCCCGCCGCCCGCACCTCGATCCTGACCTGCCCGTGCCCCAAAGGCGTCTCGTCGTCATCGCTCTCGAGGAGAGCCAGGTTCTCGACGGTTCCCTTCTGCTCGATGTCCAGTCGCCACGCATGCGTCTCGGACGGCACGGCAAGCAATCCACTCGCCTCCAGCCCGGTCAGACGCGGTACACGAGCCGTCGCTCCCCGCAACGCCAGCTGAGGCTCGCCCAGGGCAAGGCATCCGTCAAGGAGACTCCACGAGGACACCTCGTCATCGACGTCCACCAGTACAAAGCGATCTGGATTCTCAGATTGCGCGGTACGCACCAATCCCCACACAGCGCTGCCGGCAAGGTCCTCCACGCTCTCCCCGGCGCCCGCGGCAACCGCGCCTCGCGTCACCAGCACAAGTCGCGACTCCGACAAACGCTCCTCGGCCAGCCATTCTCTCAATAGTCCGAGTAGCCGATGCGCAATCGCATTCACGCTCCTGGGTAGATCGCTCCCGCCCTCCACGCAGTCGGCCAATACCCACGTTGGTCTCTCACCCAATCGATCGATCGCATCCGCGAGCGATGCAACCTCTGTAAATACCTCAGCATTCTCCAGTGTCCGTGTAAGGACTCCGTGATGAGCGTCGATCACAAATCGGCCGGCGTCCGTTTCCACATCCAAATCGACCTCGCGCTCGACCCAGGCAATCGTGAAGAGCGACTCGTCTCGTGCACCGTCGCTGGCTCGCAGCTGCTCGGGTGAGACCTTGCGTAGAGCCAGCGATCCGACAGACGCGACCGGCCGACCGTCCTCATCGGCAACCGACAACGACACGCTCTCAGACCCCACGGGAGATACGCACACCCGCAACCCGCGCGCTCCCTCGAGCACACACCTCACCTCACTCCACGAGAATGGCAGCCGCACGCCGGCAGAGAGATCCTCACCGTCGAGCTCACCAAGCGCCAGCACGTGCAGGGCCCCGTCCAGCAACGCCGGGTGCAGGCCGAAAGAGTCGGCCCGCTCCAGCTCTCCCTCGACCAACGCGACCTCGGCAAACAGCTCATCGCCGCGCCGCCACGCGCCTGTCAATCCCTGGAAGACCGGTCCGTACTCAAGGCCACTCTCAGCGAGCCGCTCGTAGAGATCCTCCACCATCAATGGCTCGGCGCGGGACGGCGGCCAGACCCCGTCGTTTGGCGGCTCGACGGCGTACTCATCGTCCTCACGCTCGCCAACTCCGAGCGATCCCACGGCGTGGCACACCCAGACGGCCTCGTCCACCGACGCGCCCGCCCGAGCGTCCTCGACGCGTGAATAGATGCCCAGTGAGCGAGCCCCCGCGTCATCGGCTTCGCCGACCGCCACCTGCAACCGCACCCCACCCTCGTGGTTAAGCACCAGCGGAGCCTGCAACGTCAGCTCGCGCACAAGACCGCATCCGAGATGCGCACCGGCGTGCACCGCGAGCTCGAGGAACGCGGTGCCCGGCAACAGCACCTTGTCCAACACGACGTGGTCGGCAAGCCACGGCTGCTCTCGCAGCGACAGCCGTCCGGTGAACACCCAGCCCTTTTCCTCCTCGGCAAGCGACACAGCCGCGCCCAGCAGCGGATGACCAGCCGGATCTTGGCCGATCGACCTCATGTCGCTCCCACCGACCCCTACGGCCCCAAGCCAATATCGCTGACGCTGAAACGCATAGGTCGGCAGGGCCACACGCCGAGCATCCAACCCCTCGAACATCGCGCTCCAGTCGACGCCTACGCCCCCGGCCCACAACCTGGCGAGCCCGGTGACCAGCGCCCGGGCCTCAGGGCGCTCGCGCCGCATTACCGGCACAACCGTCGCGACGTTCTCAGCAGCAGAGTCCAGGCATTCACGAGCCATCGCGCTGAGCGCACCATCGGGTCCAAGCTCCAAGAAATTGGCGACGCCATGGGCTCCGAGCCAGCCGATCGCGTCCGCGAAGCGGACGGTGTGGCGTATATGGCGAACCCAATAGTCAGGGTCACAGATGTCCGCGGCGTCGACCGGCTTGCCGGTCAGGTTGGAGACGATCGGGATCCGTGGCTCTGAGAAGGTCAGGCCTTTGGCAACCCGCAGGAACTCGTCGAGCATGCCGTCCATGCGCGGGCTGTGAAAGGCGTGGCTGACCTGCAAACGCTTGATCTTGCGACCGCGACCCTCCCAGGCCTCAGCCAACTCGAGCACCTCCGCCTCACCGGAGAGAACCACCGCCGAAGGTCCGTTGACCGCTGCGATCGCGACGCTTCGCTCGAGTCCCTCGAGCTCCGCCAGCACCTCCTGCTCTGAAGCTTGGATGGCCACCATGACTCCGCCCGCCGGGAGCGCTTGCATCAATCGACCACGCGCGGCGACCAATGCGCAGGCGTCCTGCAGACTGAGTACACCCGCGACGTGTGCGGCGGTCAACTCGCCGATCGAGTGGCCCACTAGGAAATCCGGTTGTACGCCAAGGCCCTGGACGAGACGGAAGAGCGCGACCTCGACGGCAAACAGGCCCGCTTGAGCGAAGGCGGTCTGATCGATCAGCTCTGAGTCCTGTGAGCCCGCCTGCGCCCATAGGATCTCTCGCAGGGGACGCTCCAGGAACTCGTCCAGGCCAGCGCATACCTCGTCGAACGCCCGTCGGAACTCGGGGAAGGCCGCGTACAGCTCGCGCCCCATACCCGCATGCTGAGCGCCCTGGCCCGTGAACAGGAACGCCAATCCATCCTCGCCGGCCTTCGCGACGTCATACACCGCCGTCGCGTCAGGCTCGCCGGCCGCCAGGCTCCTCAACTCATTCAGCAATTGCTCCTGAGTCTCCCCCACCACCACGCCGCGATGCTCGAATACCGCCCGAGCCACAAGCGATGCCCCGACATCCGCAATCTCTAGATCGAGGGCGCCCTCGACATGCTCGAGCAAACGTCTCGCCTGCTCGTGCAGCCCCGTCTGGCTCTTCGCCGATATCAGCCACGGTGTGGGGCGACCCTCGAACACACCGTCGTCTTGTGATCGGAGATCGCCCGCCGACCCCTCGCTCGCCCCTGGATCGAGACGTCTCTTCCCATTTTGCCCGGGCGCTGGATAGCGGCTCATGCTCACCTCACGAACGGTCCGGTCGACCGCCGGCCCCTCTTCCAGGATCACGTGCGCATTGGTTCCACTGACCCCGAAGGAGGACACGCCCGCTCGTCGCGGCTGCTCGCGCGCGGGCCACGGCCGCGATTCGGTGAGCAGCTCGACCGCGCCCGAGGACCAGTCGACCTTGCTGGAGGGCCGATCGACGTGCAGCGTCTTGGGCAGCACGCCATGACGCATCGCCATTGCCATCTTGATGACGCCACCCACGCCGGCCGCGGCAACCGTGTGGCCGATGTTGGACTTGATCGACCCCAGCCACAGCGGATGCTCGGAGTCGCGTTCCCGCCCGTAGGTGGCAAGCAGCGCGTTGGCCTCGATCGGGTCGCCGAGCGTGGTGCCTGTACCGTGTGCCTCCACGGCATCGACCTGTCCAATGGACAGCCCCGCATTCGCCAGCGCCCGCTCGATGACACGTTGCTGGGAGGGGCCGTTGGGCGCGGTCAAGCCGTTGCTCGCGCCATCCTGGTTGATCGCGCTACCGCGTACCAGCCCCAGCACGCGATGGCCTTGTCTCTGTGCGTCGGAGAGCCGCTCGAGCAACAACACACCGACGCCCTCCCCCCATCCCACGCCATCCGCCGCCTCCGCGAATGACTTACAACGCCCGTCTCTCGCGAGACCCCGCTGACCACTGAACTGGACGAACAGCGCCGGTGTGCCCATCACCGATACGCCTCCCGCGAGAGCGAGCTGACACTCACCGTTGCGCAACGCCTGACATGCGAGGTGCAGCGACACGAGCGAAGACGAGCAGGCCGTGTCAACCGAGATGGACGGGCCCTCCAATCCCAGCGCATAGGAGACTCTGCCGGAGACGACGCTCCCAGAGCTGCCAGTCAACCAGTAGCCCGCGAGGCTCTCAAAGCCCTGAGGAGCTGACCACAGGCCCGCGCCGAATTCCATCGTGCTGACGCCGGTGAACATTCCCGTTTGGCTGCCGCGCAGCGCGACGGGATCCATCCCCGCGTCTTCGAGTGCCTCCCAGCAGACTTCAAGCAGCAGTCGCTGATGGGGATCCATCGCGAGCGCCTCCTGCGGCCTGATCCCGAAGAAGGCGGCATCGAACTCCGCCACGTCGTAGAGAAAACCGCCCTCGCGGGCGTAACAGGTGCCCGGAACGTCGGGGTCCGGGTCGTACAACCCCTCGAGATCCCATCCGCGATCCTGCGGAAACGAGGAGATCCCGTCAGTCCCACTCATTACGAGCTTCCATAGGTCCTCGGCAGAGCGCACACCACCTGGATACCGACAGCTCATGCCTACGATCGCAACCGGATCCTCGGCTGACACCACAGATACAGAGGGCGCTCTCGACCCGATGCCAGGCACCTTGCTACCGGCGATCTCACCAGTCAGATAGCCGGCGAGCACCGCCGAGGTCGGGTAGTCGAACACGAGTGTAGTGGGCAAGCGCAACCCCGTGACTCTGCCGAGACGGTTGCGCAGCTCCACCGCCATCAGCGAATCGAAGCCAAGGTCGCTGAACGACTGCTGAGCCCCTATCGTGGCGCCCGAGGGGTGTCCGAGCACATTTGCCACCTCAGCGCGCACGACATCCAGCACCGCGCTCTCACGCTCGTCCTCCTCCAGACCCGCCAAGCGACGAGCGAGCGAACCGGTCTCCTTGCTCGCGCGTCGCGAGGGCACCCCGACCAATCCGCGCAACACCGAGGGCAATGACCCATCCTCTGCACGAGCGCTCAGCGCGGAGCTCTCAAGGCGCATGGGCAACATCAGCGCTTCGTCCGTCGCCATGGCGGCATCGAACAGCTCAAGGCCCTCCTCGACGGACAGCGGAGACAGACCAGAGCGCGCGATCCGCGTGAGATCCGCCTCCTCGAGGCCGCCGGCGATCCCACTGGCCCCGGACCACAGCCCCCACGCCAGTGATGTCCCGACGAGGCCCTGTGCACGACGATGCGAAGTGAGGCCGTCGAGGAACGCGTTCGCCGCCGAATAGTTGGCCTGGCCGGGTGCACCGAGAGTTCCCGCTGAGGAGGAGAACATCACAAACGCGGCGAGCTCCAGATCCGAGGTCAACTCGTGCAAGTGCAGCGCCGCGTCGAGCTTCGGAGCGAGCACGCGGTCGAGCGCCTCCGCCGTCAGTGACTCGACCACACCGTCCTCGAGCACCCCCGCGGCATGTACCACAGCGGTGAGCGGACGCTCCTTCGCAATCGAGTCGAGCAACGAGCTCAGTTGCTCTCGGTCGGACACGTCGCAGGCCGCGATACTCACTTGGGCGCCGATCTCGACCAGCTCCGCCTCAAGCTCCTTCGCCGTCGCGGACTCACCACCGTGCCGACTTGCCAGCAGCAGCGAGCGCACCCCGTGAGCTGTAACTAGGTGTCTCGCGACCGCGGCGCCCAGCTCTCCGGTCCCGCCGGTGATAAGGACCGTACCCTCGCGATCGAGCTCAAAAGAACTCTGCGCACCATGTCCCCGAGCCGGTGAGGACAATCGAGAGAGACGAGGCACGAGCACACTCCCGTCGCGTATCGCAAGCTGTGACTCATCGCCCGCCACCGCAGCGGGGAGCGCTTCGACGGAAGCGTCCTCTCCGTCCAGGTCGATCAACACAAACCGTCCTGGATGCTCCGACTGAGCCGAGCGTAGCAACCCCCACACCGGCGTCTGAGACAGACCGGACACATGCTCTTGCGGGTGCACAGCCACTGCCCCCCACGTCGCAAACACCAGCTGCGCGTGGGAGAACCGCTCGTCTTCGAGCCATCGCCGGACCATCTCGAGGGCCCTTTGGGTAAGCCCGTGAGCAGCCTCCGAAATCCCAGCAACGGACGCTTCATCGGCGGTCCCCTCGGGGCTCTCCGTTGTGCAATCCACAAGCACGACGAGCGGCGCGCAAACGCCGTCGTCCACCGCCGCACACAGGGAATCAAAATCTCCATACGTGTACGGAGACACAGAGCCGAGACGCCCACCAAGACCGTCTTCGGGCGAGCTCAAGACTGCCCACTCACCAATCGCGGTCGGAGCGCCGGAGGCGGCAGTCGGCAGGCGAGTCCAGTCCAGACGGAACAACGACTCTCGCTGCACGTCGCCGGCGCGCTCCAACTGCTCCCGAGAGACCGCTCTCCCGACCAGCGAGCCCATCGAGGCAACCAGTGTCCCATTCTCGTCGACTGCCACCATCGACATTGCCTCGCCGGCCACCGATGAAAGCCGCACGCGCAATGCTGACGCACCTGCTCGGTGCAGTTGCACATCGTTGAACGCAAATGGCAGACGCAACACATCGCCCCCCTCTGGGGCGCCTGGGGCAGCGCCACTCATCAGTGGAGCTATCGCCTGGATCGCGGCGTCGAACAACGCTGGGTGAATCCCGTAGTCGACGGCTCCCGACCGCTCGCCGTCGGGCAAACACGACTCGACAAACAGATCGTCGCCGCGCTGCCACACAGCTCGCACCCCGACAAATGCCGGCCCATAATCAAAGCCAATCGCGACCATCTGGCTGTAGAAGTCCTCGGCGTCGACGGCGACGGCGCCCTCCGGCGGCCACGTGCCATCGGCAAGCAGAGCGGCCCGCTCCCGCAAGGCCTGTTGCTCGGGCGAGTCCACCTCGACACGAGCCAGTGCACCACTGGCGTGGCGCGTCCACATACGGCCGCCGGCCGTGCCGGGCACATCCTCTTCCGGGCGCGAGTAGATCCGCACCGATCGCCTGCCCGCCTCGTCAGGCACCCCCACGGAGACCTGGAGTTGCACACCTCCGCCCTCGGATAGCACGAGCGGAGACTCCATGATCAGCTCCTCCAGGACATCGCACCCAAGCTGCTCGGCCACATACAGCGCGAGCTCGACGAATGCGGCACCCGGAAGCACGACTGCGCCCATCACAACGTGATCGGCAACCCAGACAGGCGAGCGCAAGGAGAGCCCACCCACGAACAAGCACCCCTCACCGTCAGCCAGTCCGACCACCGCGCTCAGGAACGGATGGTCTGCCGAGACATCACCATCCCACAGGATTCCCGCCGGCACTCCTGTCGCGGTCTCCAGCCAGTAGCGCTCGCGCTGAAATGCATACGTCGGCAGGTCGACGTGCTCGGCACCCAAGCCCTCGAACGCCGCGTTCCAATCGACGCCCACCCCCTGCACCCATACCCGAGCGAGCCCATTCAGCAGCGCTTGCACATCGGCAAAACCCTTACGCAATATCGGTACGGCAACCACGTCGGAGTCGGACTCCGGCTCACTGTCACTCAGATCACCCGTCTTGCCGCTGCCGACAGCGCTGCCCCGTGCGAGATCGCCAACTCCCGCTGAGCGCACCGCAACCGTCGATCCTTCACGCCCGTCCCTGCCGGCCTCAACCACCGGCTCCAACACGCATTCCTGAACCATCCCGCTGAGCACCCCGTCGGGTCCCAACTCGAGGAACATACCGACCCCGTGCGAGCGCAGCCACGACACGCTATCGGCAAAGCGCACCGTTTCCCGCACATGGCGCACCCAATACTCAGGCGTACACAATTCCTCAGAGACAATTGCCGCACCCGTCACGTTGGACACGATCGGGATCTGCGGCTCACCGAAGGAGATACCCGCGGCTACACGTCCGAACTCCTCGAGCATCCCGTCCATCCGCGGCGAGTGAAACGCATGTGACACTCGCAACCGCCTCGTCTTGTGCCCGCGTCGCTCCCACTCTCCGGCCAACTCGAGCACCGCATCCTCATCGCCAGAGAAGACGATCGAGCGAGGACCGTTGACGGCCGCCAGAGCGACTCGATCGCTCATGCCCTCCAAAGCTCTCAGTCCTTCCCGCTCTGATGCCTGTACCGCCACCATTGAGCCCCCGGGCGGCAGCGCCTGCATCAAGCGTCCACGGGCAGCGACCAGGGCACATCCATCCTCGAGTGAGAGCACCCCGGCGACGTGTGCCGCCACGAGCTCCCCCACAGAGTGGCCAGCCAGGAAATCCGCACGCAGCCCCATGCTCTCTACCAACCGGAAGAGCGCTACCTCGAACGCAAACAGGGCTGCCTGTGTAAACGATGTCTCGTCCAGCAAACCGTTCTCGCCGGGACCGTCGAGCGGAGATTGCTCAGACTCAATTGCCTGCTGTCCGAACATCAAATCCCGCAGCGAGCGACCCAACAGATCGTCGAGATACCCACATGCCTCGTCAAGCGCACCTGCGAACACCGGGAATCGCCCATAGAGCTCACGACCCATGCCAACCCGCTGAGAGCCTTGTCCGGTGAACAGGATCGCCAGACCGTTCGCGCGCTCGCCCACCGCACCCTCGATCGCCGACCCCGAAGACGACCCATCGCAAACATGACCCACGCCCTCCAGCAACGCCTCGCGATCCTCCCCAAGCACGACCGCGCGATGCTCGAACTCGGCACGACGCGCCAGCGAGAAGCCAACATCCAGGCCACGCAGGGCAGAGTCGTCGCGCACACGCGCTCTCAAACGGTCCGCTTGCTCCCTCAGCGCCCGCTCGTCCTTCGCGGAGATAACCCACGGCACGCTCCCGCTCCCCAGATCACGCGGGGGCGCCTCGCCGTCCTCCCCCGGCGCGCGCCTACCGGTGGAGGGAGCTTCCTCGAGGATCACGTGAGCGTTCGTCCCGCTCACGCCAAAGGACGAGACGGCAGCCCGGCGCGGCCCGTCTTTGCCGACCCATCGCCGCTCCTCGGTGAGCAACGACACCGCCCCCCGAGACCAATCCACCTGCGAGCTTGGACGATCCACGTGCAGCGTCTTCGGTAGAACGCCATGGCGCATACCCATCGTCATCTTGATGACGCCCGCGACGCCGGCCGCCGCCTGCATGTGACCGAGGTTGGACTTGATCGATCCGAGCCACAGCGGCGAGCCATCGGCGCGGCCCTGTCCGTATGTCGCAAGCAGAGCCTGAGCCTCGATCGGATCGCCCAGTCTCGTCCCGGTGCCATGACCCTCAATCGCATCGATCTCTGCGCTCGACAGACCTGCGCTTGCGAGTGCCTGCTCGATCACCCGTCGCTGGGAGGGACCGTTCGGAGCGGTCAATCCGTTGCTCTCTCCGTCCTGGTTGACGGCGCTGCCCCGCACAACGCCAAGCACCTGATGGCCAAGGCGCCGGGCGTCTGACAGACGCTCGAGCAGCAGCATGCCGGCGCCCTCCGACCAAGCGGTGCCGTCGGCCGCGTCGGCATAGGACTTCACCCTTCCGTCCGGGGCGAGACCGCGCTGACGGGAGAACTCGACGAAGGTCTGAGGGGTGGACAGCACGGTGACACCGCCGGCGAGCGCAAACGTGCATTCCTGTGCGCGCAAAGACGCACATGCGAGGTGCAGCGCCACAAGCGAGGAGGAGCAGGCGGTGTCGACCGTCAACGCCGGGCCCTCGAGACCAAATGAGTAGGAAACGCGCCCCGACGCGACGCTCCCTGCGCTGCCCATCCCGAGATATGCCTCCAGATCAGCCGGAGCCGCTCCGCTGGCGCGATCGCCGTAATTGTGGTGGATCACACCTGCGAACACACCTGTCTGACTGCCTCGCAGCGACTTTGGCGTCAATCCCGCGCGTTCGATCGCCTCCCACGACACCTCGAGCAGCAGGCGCTGCTGCGGGTCCATCGCGAGCGCCTCACGCGGGCTTATGCCGAAGAACGCGGCGTCGAACTCGTCTGCGTCGTGGACGAATCCGCCCTCCCTCACGTAGCTGGTCCCGGCGTGGTCGGGATCAGGGTCGTATAGCCCCTGCGATATTCCAGCCGCGATTCTGTGGAAACTCGGTTATCGCATCGACGCCGGAGGCCACAAGCTCCCATAGCTCCTCGGGCGAGCGCACACCTCCGGGGAAGCGGCAGGCCATGCTCACGATCGCAATCGGCTCACGCTGGCGCCCCTCCACCTCTTGAAGCTGGCGGCGAGCCTTGCGTAGATCGAGCGTTACCTTTCTCAGATAGTCGCGCAGCTTGTCGTCTGCCATGGTCAGCTCAATCCTCGTCGGTGCATGAACGCTCCAACCATCGCTAGGAGACCCCGAACTCGCGGTCTATGAGGTCGAATATCTCGTCGTCGGTGGCCGAAGAGAGGTCGTCATCGCCCCCATGCGCTTCAGCCTCCTCCTCAGTCGAAACCCACGTCGAGAGGATGCCCTGCAGACGCGCTGCGATCCCGCTTCGCCGCGCCTGCTCGGGAGACAGGGAGGAGAGCGCCTGCTGCAGCCGGCCGAGATCCAGGCCGAGATCCTCAACACGCTCGCCCGTATCAGCTGACATCTCCTCCAGGAGATAGCGCGTCACGGCCTCCAGCGTCGGGTAGTCGAAGACCAGCGTTGCGGGTAGCTGTACGCCACATGCTCTCGACAGACGGTTGCGCAATTCAACCCCTGCAAGCGAGTCGAACCCGAGCTCCTTGAACGTCGCAGCAGAGTCAAGCGCCTCGGGAGACCCATGTCCAAGGACGGCGGCCGCGTCGGCGCGCGCACGCTCGAACACGATGCGCCTGCGCTCGGCCGGCGGGGCCGTGGCAAGCCGTGCGCCGAGCGAGCTCGAGCCGTCTCGTGCGGGGACTCCGGAACGGGGGGGTCTGCGTATGAGGCCTTCAAGCACGCGCGGCAGCACGCCCTCTCGCGCACGTGCGCGCAGTCCCGAGCCATCCAGCCGCGCGAGTAGGACAAGCGCTTGCTCGGTGGCATATGTCATGTCAAACAGCTGGAGCCCCTGCTCGTCGGAGAGAGTGAGCAGGCCCGAGTCAGCGATCCTCCGCATCTGGGCGCCATCGAGCTCGCCGACCATGCCGCCGGCTTGCGCCCATGGTCCCCACGCCATCGCTACCGCCGGTAGGCCGTTGGCGCGTCGATGAACCGCGAGGGCATCCAGAAATGCGTTCGCCGCGGCGTAGTTGCCCTGTCCAGCGCCTCCGAGGATTGCGGCCGCCGAGGAGAAGGTCACGAACGCATCGAGATCCATGTTGCGCGTCAGCTCGTGCAGATTCCACGCTCCGTCTACCTTCGGGGCCAGCACGCCCTCCAAGCGCTGCGGCGTCAGCGATCCGATCACCCCATCGTCGAGCACGCCGGCGGCGTGCACGATGGCGCGTAGCGGATGCTCCTGCGCGATCGACCCGATCAGCTCCTGGAGCTGGCGTCTGTCGGCCACATCGCAACAGGCGAGCGTCACGTTCGCGCCAAGCTCCGCCAGATCCTCACGCAGACGCTGCGCACCGGCAGCGGCATGCCCCGTGCGACTGACAAGCAGCAGGTTTCGGGTTCCGTGCTCGACCACCAGGTGTCGCGCGACCAACGCACCAAGTCCTCCTGTGCCGCCGGTGATCATCACGGTGCCACGCGGATCCAACTCGAAGGAAGGGAAAGTCAGGACGATCTTGCCGACATGGCGCGCCTGACTCATGAACCTGAACGCCCGCGAGGCTTCACGCACATCCCACGCCCGAATCGGCGAGAGCTCGAGCGCTCCGCGCTCGAACAGGTCCATCAACTCGCCCAGCATCTCCTTGATGCGTACGGGTCCAGCGTCCATCAGGTCGAATGACCGGTAGCGCGCTCCGTTACTCTCGCCGGCAATCGCCTCAGGGTCACGGATGTCGGTCTTGCCCATCTCAAGGAAGCGACCACCTTCTGCCAGCAACTCGAGCGAGGTGTCCACGAACTCTCCTGTGAGCGAATTCAAGATGACATCCATGCCCGCTCCCTCGGTAGCCTCAAGAAAGCGTTCGCCGAAGCCCAGCTCGCGCGAGCTGTCTAGGTGATCGCGATCCAGACCTTGTCGCTCGAGCACATCCCACTTCTCGCGGCTCGCGGTCCCAAAAACCTCAGCGCCCATATACCTGGCCAGCTGTACAGCCGCCATCCCCACCCCGCCCGCGGCCGAGTGAACCAGGAATCGATCGCCCGGTTTGAGATCGCCCAAGTCCGCGAGCGCGTAGTAGGCCGTCAGGAAGACGAGCGGCACGGAGGCGGCCTGCGCAAAGGACCAGTCCTGCGGTATCCGAGCGAGCTGCCGACTGTCAGCGATCGCGAGCTGAGCAAACGCCCCTGAGAGCAAGCCCATCACACGATCGCCTACGGCCACATCCTCCACGCCCGGGCCGACATCCAAGACCACGCCGGCCGCCTCGCTGCCGATCGTGGCCTGGCCGGGATAAACGCCGAGTGCGATCAGCACGTCTCTGAAGTTCACACCCGCCGCTCGCACGGCAATGCGGACCTCGCCCGGCGCCAGCTGTCGGGCGGCATCAGGGCAGCCGACAAGCGCAAGGCGCTCCACGGTGCCCTCGCCGGTAGCGCTCAGCTGCCAAGACGACCCGTCCACCGGTGCAGTCAAAGCGTCGCTCGCGCTCGCGTGCACAAGACGGGGCACGAATAGATCCCCGCCTCTTATGGCAAGCCGCGGCTCCTCGCCGGCAAGCGCCGACGCGATCGCCGCGATCGACTCTTGCTTGCCGTCGATGTCCACGAGCACCAGGCGACCCGGGTTCTCCGACTGCGCGGAGCACAGCAGGCCCCAGATGGCAGCGGCTGCCAGCTCGCACACATCCTCACCTGCATACGCAGCCACGGCGCCACGGGTCATAACAGCGAGTCGCGAGAGAGCCAGCGCATCCTCATGGAGCCATTCCTGCAGGAAGCTCAAGATCGACACCGTGCCGGCGTGCGCGTCACCGGGCGGATCGAGCCCGGGCGCTGTCAGGTCTAGCAAGACGACGTCGGGCGCACTCGCCAATCCCGATGTGATCGCCTCTCGCAAAGCCGAGATGTCGGCGTAGGACTCCAGATTCGCCTCACTCTGGGCAATCTGGGACCCAAGTGCCGACAGATCCGCGCCGATCAGCGTCCACGATGGCGTCGGCGAGCTGATCGGCGCGGGCTCGGTAGCCGCCACCCAGTGGAGGTGAAGCACGCTCTCCGCGACGGCGGACCCGGCAATATCCTCAGCCGAGGCCTCTCGCATCGCAAGCGCCCCGATGCTTGCTACCGGCCGGCCATTCTGATCGGCCACGACGAGTGACACGGTGTTCTCCCCGGCGATTGTGACGCGTACGCGCAACGCGCTCGCGCCGCTCGCGAAGTGCGCGACCTCGCTCCAGGAGAACGGCAGTCTGACCCCCTCAACCTGTGTCTGTTCGGTCCGAGCCCTCGAGGAAGGCGACGGCGTGCAGTGCGGCGTCCAGCAGGGCCGGGTGCAGAGCAAACGAGCTTGCGCTCTCCAACTCGCCATCCGGCAACTCGATCTCAGCGAAGACATCCTCCTCCCGCCGCCACGCGCGACCCAACCCTTGGAAGACTGGGCCGTAATCGAGACCGGTTCCCGCAAGCCGGTCATAGAGTTCCTCGACCGACAACGGCTCGGCTCCCGCCGGCGGCCATACCCCGTCCTCCGGCGATAGCACCGCATCTCTGCTTGCCCGTTGCTCGTGCTCGAAAGGCGCGAGCAAGCCACTGGCATGACAAACCCACTCCCTCTCGCCCGCCGCACTGCCATCGGCGGCTTCTTCAGAACGCGAGTAGACACTCAAAGCACGGGCGCCCGAATTGTCCTCGCTGCCGACTGCCACTTGCAACTGCACCCCGCCCTGCTCTCCCAGCATAAGCGGAGCTTGCAGGGTCAGCTCCCGTACAAGACCACAGCCAAGGTGAGCGCCGGCGTGAACGGCGAGCTCGAGAAAGGCGGTTCCGGGCAAGACGACTCTGCCCATCACCGTGTGGTCCGCGAGCCACGGATGCTCACGTAGAGACAAGCGCCCGGTGAACAACCAGCCGCTGGCATCGGCAAGCGCCACGGCGGCACCCAGCAGCGGGTGGTCCACCGGGACTTGACCGACGCTCGCCACATCGCCGGAGCCCCCTACGGCATCAAGCCAATACCGCTCACGCTGGAAGGCATAGGTGGGCAGCTCCACCCGCCGTGCTCCCGAGCCCTCGAACACAGCGCGCCAGTCAAGATCCACCCCCTGTACCCACAACTGCGCGACCGCCGCCAACAATGTGTGCGCTTCGTCGCGACCCTTGCGCATGACGGGCGTCACAAGGGTCCCACGCTCAGCCACGAAGCCGGTCGGAGTGTCAGAGCCAACCGCCGCTACCTCGTCCACCGTGGCCGGCTCGGCGCCACCTTCGATATCTCTCGATGCCAGGCAACCTTCCACCATCGGGCTGAGCACGCCATCAGGCCCCAGCTCCACGAATGTGCCCACACCCTGACGAGCTAGCCACTGCACACCATCGCCGAAGCGGACGGTCTCACGCACGTGACGTACCCAGTGCTCGGGAGTGCACAGTTGCTTCGCGGAGACCTCTGCGCCGGTGAGATTGGAAACAACCCGGATCACGGGATCGCTGAATGACACTCCCGCGGCAAGCCGGCCGAACTCCTCCAGCATTGGCTCTATCGACGGTGAGTGAAACGCGTGAGAGACCTCCAAGCGCTTGATCTTGCGACCTCGGTCCTCCCACTCAGCGGCAAGCTCGAGCACCGCTTGCCGCTCACCGGAGAAGACCACCGACTCCGGCCCGTTCACCGCAGCAAGCGCGACCCGATCCTCCAAGCCCGCCAGCGCCTGCAAGCCCTCCCGCTCGGATGCCTGCACGGCCACCATCGCCCCGTCCGCCGGCAGGCCGCTCATCAGACGGCCCCTGGCCGCCACCAACCGACACGCGTCCTCGAGCGAGAAGACCCCGGCTACATGAGCGGCGACAAGCTCGCCAATTGAATGACCCATCACGAAGTCCGGGCGCATGCCCAGGCTCTCGGTCAGTCGAAACAAGGCCGTCTCGAGCGCAAACAGGCCGGGCTGGGTAAACAACGTGTCCTCCAGTGGGCTGCGCTCGGACACCCCAACGCCATCCTCTTGCGCATCGCCGAGCACGACCGCTCGCAACGGACGTCCCAGGTGCTCGTCCATATGGGCGCACACCTCGTCCAGCGCGTCTTTGAACACCGGGAAAGCGGCGTAGAGCCCTGCTCCCATTCCGACGTGCTGGGCGCCCTGTCCCGTGAACAAGAACGCGATGGCCCCCGCGCCCGCTCCCACCACACCCTCGACGACACCCGCCGGCGAGCTTGCCTCGGTAAGCGCAGTGAGCCCCCCCAGCAGAGCCTCACGATCCGAACCCAACACAACCGCTCGATGCTCGAGCTCAGCACGAGCCACAAGCGAGCGTCCGACATCCAGAGAGCCGAGTTGGACCGCTGCGCCAAGGTGGTCCGCCAGGCGAGCGGCCTGAACGCGCAGCGCTCGCTCGTGCTTGGCCGACATCACCAACGGCACGACATTCGAACCATTCCAGGCGTTTGCGCCAGGGTCCGCCGGCGTCGTAACCATAGCGGGCGGTTCCTCCAGGATCACGTGCGCGTTGGTGCCGCTGATCCCAAACGAGGACACTCCCGCTCTGCGGGGTTGGCCGTCACCGCGCCAGGGCACCTCCTCGACGAGCAGCGACACCGAGCCGCTGCTCCAGTCGACCTGCGAGGAGGGCATGTCTACGTGCAGCGTTCTCGGCAGCAGCTCGTGGCGCATCGCCAGCACGGCCTTGATCACCCCGGCGACGCCTGCGGCCGCTTGGGTGTGGCCGATGTTCGACTTGATCGACCCTAGCCAGAGCGGCTCACCCTCAGGCCGGGCGCGCCCGTAGGTCGCAAGCAGCGCCTGCGCCTCGATCGGGTCTCCGAGCCTGGTTCCCGTACCGTGAGCCTCGACCACATCCACCTCCGTTGGCGACAGCCCGGCGGACGCAAGCGCCTGCAAGATGACGCGTTGCTGGGAGGGCCCATTCGGCGCGGTCAGCCCGTTACTCGCGCCGTCCTGATTGATGGCGCTACCGCGCACGACGGCCAATACATCGTGTCCGTGTCGTCGAGCGTCGGAGAGACGCTCCAAGACCACCACGCCGACGCCCTCGCTCCAACCAACGCCGTCGGCGCCATCCGCGAAGGACTTGCACCGACCGTCGGGGGACAGACCGCGCTGGCGCGAGAACTCGACGAACACTGAAGGCGTGGACAGAACCGTCACACCACCGGCAAGCGCCATCGAGCACTCATCCGAGCGCAGCGCCTGGCACGCCCAGTGCAACGCCACCAGCGAAGAGGAGCAGGCCGTGTCAACCGTCACGGCCGGCCCCTCGAACCCGAACGCGTAGGCGGTCCGACCAGACACGACACTGCCTGCACTCCCGATCCCCAGATAGGCCTCCGCGTCGCTCGTCACAGCGCCCGACAGACGAGACCCGTAGTCGTGGTGGATCACACCCATGAACACACCCGTGTCACTTCCACGCAACGACAGCGGGTCGATGCCCGCTCGCTCCAACGCCTCCCAACACACTTCGAGCAGCAGCCGCTGCTGCGGGTCCATCGCGGTCGCCTCCCTCGGACCTATCTCGAAGAAGGGCGCGTCGAACTCGGCGGCGTCGTACAGGAACCCGCCCTCGCGCGTATAGCTCGTTCCCACACGATCGGGATCGGGGTCATAAAGCCCGTCGAGATCCCAGCCACGATCGTCCGGGAACGCTCCGGTCACGTCGGTGGCCGAGCGCAGAAGCTCCCACAGCTGCTCAGGCGAGCTCGCCCCGCCCGGATAGCGGCAGTTCATGCCGACGATCGCGATCGGCTCGTCGGTGTGAGTCTTCGTGCGAACCGGTGCCCGCATGCGAGTCGGCGATTCGTCGAGCTCCTCCAGCACGCGCTCGGCCAGGGCCACCGCCGTGGGATGGTCGAAGACGAGCGTCGCCGGCAGACGTATGCCCGTGTCGGCGACAAGACGGTTGCGCAGCTCCACACCGGCCAGCGAGTCGAACCCAAGGTCCTTGAACGTACGTTGCGGATCCACCGCATCGGCAGTCGTGTGACCAAGCACACGCGCCGCTTGCGAGCGAACCAGCTCCAACACCAGTTCGCGATGTCGATCCGGCGACGCTTGCGCCAGCAGTTGTGCAAACGATCCCGCCGGTGAGCCGACGGCGTCCCGTGAGCGAACACGGATCATCCCACGCAGCAGAGCGTGCAACTCGCCGGCCCTGGCCTGGGCGCGCAACGCATTCATGTCCAGACGAGCTGACACCACGCACGGCTCGTTCGCGGCCCATGCCGTGTCCAGCATCGTGAGCGCTTCCTCGTTGGACAAAGCCAGGACTCCCGCCCCAGTCATCCGTCTGCTGTCGATCTCTCCGAGCCGGCCGGTCATACCGCTCTCCTGCTCCCACAGCCCCCATGCGATCGACGTGCCGACAAGTCCGCGCGCGCCTCGGTGCACGGCCAGTCCGTCCAGGAAAGCGTTCGCGGCCGCATAGCTGCCCTGCCCGGCGTTCCCCAGCGTCCCGGCCACCGAGGAGAACGACACGAACGCCGACAGATCCATATCGGCGGTCAGCTCGTGCAGGTTCCACGCGCCCGCGACCTTCGGTGCAAGCACTCGATCGACGCGCTCGGGCGTCAGCGAGCCGATCACGCCGTCGTCGATCACGCCGGCGGCGTGTACGACGGCGTCCAGTGGGTGCTCTGCCGATATGCCTGCCAGCAGCCGCTCGACCTGCTCGCGGCTCGAGACGTCGCACGCAGCCACCCTGACTCGGGCACCCAGCAGCGAGAGCTCCTCAACCAGCTCGCTTGCGCCGCTCGCCTCAGGCCCCCTACGACCAACCAAGAGCAGGTGACGCGCACCACGCTCCACCACCAGGTGGCGGGCCACCAGCCCACCGAGGCCGCCGGTCCCACCGGTGATGAGCACCGTGCCCTGCGAGTCCAGAGGAGCGGGCAGCCGCAACACGTTCTTGCCGACGTGCCGCGCTTGGCTCATGTGCCTGAAAGCCTGCTGCGCACGACGCACATTCCATGTGGTGATCGGCGACAGCCGCAGCGTGCCCTCCTCGAACAAACCGACCAGCTCGACGAGTATCTCTCGCAATCGCTCCGGTCCGGCCTCCATCAGATCGAACGCGCGATAGTCCACATCCCGGTGCGCGTCGGCAATCTCACGCGGATCGCGGATGTCCGCCTTGCCCATCTCCAGGAAGCGACCACCCTCGGGGAGCAATTCGAGTGAAGCGTCGACGAGATCTCCGGCAAGACAGTCCAGCACGACATCCACGCCACGGCCACTGGTCTCCTCTAGGAATCGAGACTTGAAGTCCGGTGTCCTCGAGGAGGCGATGCACGTGTCGTCCAGGCCCAGCGCGCGGAGCGCATCCCACTTGCCGGGACTCGCGGTGACGAGCAGATCCGCTCCCAGGTGGCGGCCAAGCTGGACCGCCGCCATTCCCACGCCTCCAGCCGCCGCGTGAACCAGGAGTCGCTCACCCGACTCCAACTCGGCGAGATCGACCAAGGCGTAATAGGCGGTGGCGAACGCTACAGGCACCGACGCCGCCTGTACGAACGACCAGCCTTCAGGAATCCTCACCACAAGACGGCTGTCGGCCACCGCGACGCTTCCCATCGCGCCGTCCAGCAACCCCATCACGCGGTCACCGACAGCGAGATCGCTCACTCCCGAACCAACCTCTAGGACGACTCCGGCGCCCTCACCACCGATCGACGCCTCGCCCGGATACATCCCGAGGGACAGCAGGACATCGCGGAAATTCAATCCCGCGGCCCGCATCTCAATCCGCACCTCTCCAGGCTGCAGGGGCATCTCCGCCTTAGGATTCGCAACCAGTTCCAGGCTCTCGAGAGTGCCCTCCCGCGTTGCGACCAACCGCCACGCGCCAGGGTCGTGGGGAGAGTCGAGCATCTCGCCGGCATACATGTTGGCCAGCCGTGGCATGAGGACCGTCCCCTCACGTAGCGCCAATTGCGGCTCTCCAGAACGAAGGGCCTGCCCGAGTGCGCGCCAGGATGAGTCCTCACCGTCGATGTCGACCAGCACAAAGCGCCCGGGATCCTCCGACTGGGCCGAGCGCATCAGACCCCACACGGCGCCGGCGGCGAGATCGGTCATTCCCTCTCCGACATTCCCGGCGATCGCGCCTTGCGTCACCACCGTCAAGCGACACGAGGAGAGTCGCTCATCCTCGAGCCACCGCTGCACCCAAGCCAACAGTTGATGCACACTCGCTTTGACGACATCCGGGATCGCCTCGAGAACCGTCCCCTCACCAGCAGACCCGGAGACGCCTCCAAGCTCTCCAACCCCCAACAGCACCGTCACGCCCGTCAGCCGCTCACGACTCACAGTCTCCGCGAACGCCTCCATGTCCGCATACATCTCGCAGGCGACCCCCACGGAGCGCATCGCATCGGATATCCGCGCGGAGCAGGTGACGAGTGCTGCGGGCGACCCCGCGGACACCGGAGTGCGCACGGGATCCTCCAACCATTCGACGCCGAGTATCCCGTCGTGCCGGGCTCGGACTCCCTCGCCGACCTCGGCGGCCGACGCGGGACGCATCGTCAGCGACTCGACCGAGGCGACCGGCTGCCCGTGCCGATCGGCCACGATGATTGACACAACGCCTTCGCTCACCGGCGTGAGACACGCACGCAACACCGAGGCACCGGCAGTCATCAACGTCACGTCGCTCCAAGAGAACGGCAATCGCACACCACTCACGACGTCCTCGCCGGCAGCCTCCTCGTCGAGCACGAGAGCGTGCAGGACCGCATCGAGCAGCGCCGGGTGCAACCCAAACGAGCCGGCTCGATCGAGCTCGTCCTCCGGTAGCGAAACCTCCGCGAACAGTTCGCCATCCGCCCGCCATACGCCCGTGAGCCCCTGAAACACGGGACCGTAATCCAAGCCGCGCCCGGCCAGCCGGTCATACACCTCCTCCACTGGCACGAGTTCAGCTCCCGCCGGAGGCCACACGCCACCATCCCCCATAGTCACCCCGGCCGCCCGCGCCGAGTCTCCATGGGGATTGGACGACGCCAGCGAGCCGACCGCATGGCATACCCATTCGGTCTCCTCAACGTCCACTGTGGATTCGACGCGCGAATGCACGCTCAAGAGACGAACGCCCGACTCATCCGCCTGCCCAACCCTCACCTGCAACTGCGCACCGCCCTGCTCGTTCAGCGTCATGGGAGCCTGCAACGTCAGCTCACGCACTACGCCACACCCAACTTCGCCGGCGGCACGAAACGCAAGCTCAAGAAACGCCGTGCCGGGCAGCAGAACGCGACCCTGCACCACGTGATCGGCAAGCCAGGGCTGCTCGCGCAGAGACAACCGTCCTGTGAACAACCAACCCTCGCCGGGGAGCTCGACCGCGGCACCCAGCAGCGGATGGCCGACTGCCACCACCCCGATCGCCTTCGCATCCCCTGAACGCCGCTGCTGAGAGCTGAGCCAAAACCGCTCACGCTGAAATGCGTATGTCGGCAAATCGACGCGCTCGGCGCCCGAGCCCTCGTACAGTGCCTCCCAATCGACGCCGACGCCATCCGCCCACAATCTCCCCAACGCCTCTAGCAGTGTGCGCGACTCCTGGCGTTCACCGCGCAACACGGGCACCACCACCGGACCGGAGCTCATCGCTGCGTCGCTCACCGCCCCCCGGTCTTCCCACGACGCACTCCGATCCTCCCGCGACGTACTCCCGTCCTCCCGCGACGTACTCCCGTCCTGCCGCGACGTACTCCCGTCCTGCCGCGGCACACCCTGCTCCTCACGCACGGCTCCGTTCTCCGCTAGCCCGGTCGACATGGCGTCGACCCCATGGTGAGCAATACATTCCTGGGTCATTGCGCTGAGCACGCCCTCGGGTCCGAGCTCCAGGAAATTGGTGACGCCGTGATCGTGCAGCCAGTCGATCGCGTCTGCGAAGCGAACCGTGTGCCGCACATGACGGACCCAATAGGCGGGAGAGCAGATCTCCTCGGCGGTGACAGGCTCACCGGTGAGGTTCGAGACGATCGGAATCCGCGGAGCCGAGAAGGTCAGGCCTTCCGCGACCCCCAGGAACTCCTCGAGCATGCCGTCCATGCGATGACTGTGAAACGCGTGGCTGACTTGCAGGCGCCTGGTCTTGCGACCCTTCTTCTCCCATGCCACGGCCAACTCGAGGACATCCTCCTCACCTGACAGCACCACGGCAGAGGGCCCGTTGACCGCCGCCAACGTGACGCGCTCCCCGAGCTCCGAGAGTGTCGGTAGGACCTCCTGCTCGGATGCCTGGATCGCCACCATCACGCCTCCAGGCGGCAGCGCCTGCATTAGCCGACCGCGTGCGCCCACCAACGCGCAAGCGTCGGGAAGACTCAAGACGCCAGCCACGTGCGCAGCGCTCAGCTCCCCTATCGAGTGGCCTACGAGGAAGTCGGGGCGCACACCAAGGCTCTCGAGTAGCCGGAAGATCGCCACCTCCAGTGCAAACAGGCCGGCTTGAGTAAAGGCCGTCTGGTCGAGCAAGCCGGCGGCCGTCGAATCCGTCTCCCCCCACAGGACATCTTGCAGCGAACGCTCCAAGAACTCCTCGAGTCCCGCACACACCTCCTCAAGCGCCCGTGCGAACACAGGGAACTCCCAGTAGAGCTCGCGGCCCATACCCGCACGTTGAGCACCTTGACCGGTGAACAGGAATGCCAGATTCGAATCGTCTGTTCCGGCAACTCCCCGCGTCAGACCCACACCCGACTTACCACCGGCAGCAAGCCGACCCAGCTCGTTCAGCAGCTCGTCACGATCCCTACCGATCACCACGGCGCGATGCTCGAATACAGCACGAGAGCGGATCAGCGAAGCGCCGACGTCCACCGGGTCGAGAAAGGGGTGCTCGCTGATGTGCACCTTCAACTGCTCGGCTTGCGCCTGCAAAGCTCGCTCGTCCCTGGCAGAGATCACCCACGGCACGATGTCCATCCCTCCGGCAAGAGCATCTTCGGCGTCCGCATGGATCTCTGGCCACGCTCGCGGAGCCTCCTCGAGGACCACGTGCGCGTTGGTGCCACTGATCCCAAACGAGGAGACCCCCGCTCGGCGCGGCCCGCCGTCGCGCTCCCACTGCTGCTCACCGGTGAGCAGCGCGACCATGCCACTAGACCAGTCCACGCTCGAAGAAGGCTCGTCGACGTGCAAGCTTCTCGGCAGCACGCCATGACGCATGGCCATCACCATCTTGATCACGCCCGCCACGCCTGCGGCCGCCTGGGTGTGACCGATGTTCGACTTGACAGACCCAAGCCACAGCGGCCGGCCCGCCGGCCGGCCCTGGCCGTAGGTCGCGAGCAACGCCTGGGCCTCGATCGGATCGCCGAGCGTGGTGCCCGTCCCGTGCGCCTCCACCACATCCACGTCCATGGTCGAGAGCCCCGCGTTCGCGAGCGCTTGCAGGATCACGCGTTGCTGGGAGGGACCGTTCGGCGCCGTCAGGCCATTGCTCGCGCCATCTTGGTTAACAGCGCTACCGCGCACGATCCCCAACACTCGGTGACCGTTGCGCTGGGCGTCTGACAAGCGCTCCAGCACGACCACACCCACGCCCTCGGAGAAGCCCGTACCTTCTGCGCCATCCGCGAAAGACTTGCAGCGACCGTCGAAGGCAAGACCACCCTGGCGCATGAAGTCGACGAAGATCGTCGGGGTGGCGAGCACCGTCACCCCGCTCGCCAAGGCAAGCGTGCACTCACCGCCGCGCAGCGCTTGGCACGCAAGGTGCATCGCCACGAGCGAGGACGAGCACGCTGTGTCGATTGTGACTGCCGGGCCCTCCAGTCCCAACACATAGGCGACGCGTCCCGACACCACGCTGGTGGAGCTACCGGTAATCCCGTATCCCTCGACCGCCTGTGCCCGGTCGTGCACGCCGCCCTGATAGTCCTGCGAGCTGATCCCGGCAAACACCCCGGTCTGACTTTCCCTCAGCGCGTGCGGATCGATGCCCGCGTCCTCCAGCGCCTCCCACGAGACTTCCAGCAGCAGGCGCTGCTGCGGGTCCATAGCAAGCGCCTCGCGCGGGCTGATCCCAAAAAAGCTCGCGTCAAAACTCGCGGCGTCATATAGGAACCCACCTTCTTCACGGAAGCCGTGACCGGGATCGTCGACATCCTGGCTTTCGCCCGCAAGCGTCTCCCAACCCCGATCGGCAGGGAAGCCTGAGATTGCGTCCCCACCGCGGGAAACCAAATCCCAGAGCCCCAACGGCGAGAGCGCCCCACCTGGATAACGGCAGCCCATTCCCACGATCGCAAGTGACTCCTCCACGGGCTTTGCCATGGAGCGCAACCGGGGAACCTGGGTCTGAGCGCCGCTGGTCGCTTCGAGCACATGATCGACGAGCAGCGTCACCGTCGGATAGTCGAAGGCAAGCGTCGCCGGTAGTCGCATGCCTGTAGTCGCATTGAGGCGGTTACGCAGCTCTACCGACAACAGCGAATCGAACCCGAGCTCCTTGAATGCCTTGCGTGTGTCGATCGCCTCCGCTGAGGAGTGACCAAGAACCGCAGCGACCTCGCTGCGCACGACCTGCTGGACGATCCCCTGACGCTGCTCTGGGGAGACCCCACGCAGTCGCGTGGCGAGCAGACCGCCCTCATCGCGCTGTAGCCGCGAGCGTGGCGATGAACGCACAAGGTCGCGCAACATCGGGGCAAGCTCGTCCGCTCGAGCTTGTGCCCGCAGCGCGGCGCTGTCCAAGCGCACCGGGACCGTCAGCGCATCGGCGTCCACCCACGCCGCGTCGAACAACTCCAAGCCTTCAACATTCGACATTGCGGCGATGCCGGAGTGGCGCATACGCGCTAGATCGAGCTCACGCAGATGCCCGGTCAACCCCGTCGCCTGCTCCCACCAGCCCCACGCCATCGAAACGGCGGGCAGACCGTGAGCGCGACGATGGACGGCGAGCGCATCCAGGAACGCGTTCGCCGCCGCATAGTTGGCCTGTCCTGCACCACCCAGCACACCGGCCAAAGAGGAGAACAGCACGAACGCATCGAGATCCAAGTCACGAGTTAGCTCGTGCAGGTGCCAAGCAGCATCGACCTTCGCGGCGAACACTGTGTCCAAGCGCTCGGGCGTCAACGTCGTGAGCGAGCCATCATCGAGCGCGCCGGCTGCGTGCACCACGGCTCGCAGCGGCCGTCGGTCTCCGATCGAGTCGAGCAATCTTGCCAGCTGCTCGCGGTCGCTTACGTCACACGCGACGATCGAGACCTCCGCCCCGAGCTCAACAAGCGACGCCTGCAGTGCGGGCGCATCTGGTGCAGCCGGCCCCTGCCTACTTGCCAGGACCAAGCTGCGCGCTCCGTAGCGCTCGACCAGATGCCGAGCGACCAAGCCCCCGAGCACGCCGGCGCCACCCGTTATCAAGACAGTTCCCTCGCTCACAGTCCTCTTGGGAGGAAAGGTGAGGGCGATCTTGCCGACATGCTGGGCCTGAGCCATGAAACGCAGCGCCTCCGGCGCATGCCGCACATCCCATGTCCTCAGCGGAGGATGTTCCAAGGCACCCTGCCGGAACAGCTCGAGCAGATCGACGAGCATGCCCTGGATACGCTCAGGACCCGCTTCAAGCAAATCAAATGCGCGATAGGCGACCCCCGACCAACGCTCTGCGACCTGCTCGGGATCGCGAATGTCAGTCTTGCCCATCTCCAGGAAGCGCCCGCCCTCACCGACCAGGTCGAGCGAGGCGTCCACGAACTCGCCCACAAGTGAGTTCAGGACTAGGTCGACTCCGTCGGTGGCCGCACCCGCCAAGAAGCGCTCGGCGAACCGCGGATCACGCGAAGAGGCGATCTGAGCGTCCTCCAAGCCAAGCTCCCGGAGCGCTCCCCACTTACTGGGACTGGCGGTACCCAGCGCTTCGGCGCCCAGCCAGCGGGCGAGCTGCACAGCAGCCATTCCGACCCCGCCCGCGGCGGAATGCACGAGCACGCGCTCTCCCGCTTTGACGTCCGCAAGGTCCACCAGACCGTAGTAGGCAGTCAAGAACGCCACCGGCACAGTGGCTGCCTGCACGAAGGACCAGTCCTCTGGCATCGGCACGAGCAAACGATGATCGGTGGCAGCGACCGGGCCGAAAGCGCTGTCGAACAAGCCCATCACGCGATCGCCGGGCACCAGGCCGTCAACTCCGGGACCCACCTCGAGCACCACACCCGCGCCCTCGCCACCGATCGAGTCCCACTCGCCACGCAAAGGCACCATGCCCAGGGCGGTAACCACGTCGCGGAAGTTCACACCCGCGGCACGCATCGCCACCCGCACCTGCCCGGGCTCCAGCACACCGCTCGCGGCCGGCGCGTCGACCACGGACAGTCCCGCGAGCGTTCCAGCACCAGGCGCAAGACACCAGCCAGGCCCCTCCGCCGGCACGCTCAAAGCATCCCCGGCACCGTGCAGCAGCCGCGGTGCGTGCAGCACGCCCTCGCGAACCGCCAGCTGTGACTCGCCCATGAAGCCGATTGACCCGGCAATGGAGCGCAGCGTCTCCCAGGAGTCCTCCCGTCCATCCACATCGACCAATGCAAAGCGCCCGGGACACTCCGACTGCGCGGAGCGAACCAACCCCCACAGCGGCGCGTCGGCCAGTCCGGACACGTCCTCCCCGGCCGCGACACCCACAGCCTCGCACGTCACGATCACCAACAGCGAATCGGCAAAACACTCCTCTGCAAGCCACTCCTGTACGAACTCCAGAACACGCACCGCACTCGTCCTGGCCGCCGATGGCAACAGCTCCTCCGCGAGCCCAACGCCGACGTCTGCGCCATGCAGCTCCTCCGCCCCGCTCCGCGGCGAGCTGGAAGAGCGAGTCGCGCCCCGGCAATCCGCGAGCACCACCCGCGGAGTCTCCCCGCGCTCCGCTACGGCACTGCGCAACGAGGACACACCCGCGAAGACGGCATGGGCGTCCACCGATTCCTCGACGTCCCCAAGCACGGGCTCACCGCTGGGCCTGTAGTCGAGCAATACCCAGTCAAGGCCGGCCGCGGGCTCACCGTCGGGCGACTCATCCGACCCGCTGTCCTCGGACGACTCTGCATCGACCGCGAGCGCGGTCCATCGCACTCGGTGCAACGCGTCCGCGCCGCCGCTGTGCCGGCGGCGCAGCTGATCGGCGGAGAAGCCGCGCATCAGCAACGAGTCGGCACTCAGCACGCATGCTCCAGCCTCGTCCACGGCCGACAAGGACACAGAGCCCTCGCCCGTCCTTGCAAGCGCCACCCTCAGGTGACTGGTGCTCGACGCGTACACGGTCACACCGCTCCAGCTGAACGGCAGGCGCAGAGGCTCCCCAGACTCGATGCCTGAGAAGGCGATCGCGTGCAGCGCGGAGTCGAGCAACACCGGATCGATCACGAACGCCCCGCCACCCACCTCGTGATCGGAGGAAAGCTCCACCTCGGCGAACAACTCCTCGCCGCGTCGCCATGCTGCTCGCATGCCTTGGAACACGGGCCCGTATTCCAAGCCGACGTCCGCCAAACGTTCATATGTCCCGTCGAGCGGCACGGGCTCCGAGCCAGCTGGCGGCCACACCCCGGTCAACTCATCGAGCGCGCGCTCGCTCCCCGCACCGGCGTCTTCGGGCGTGAGCGTTCCACTGGCGTGTCGCACCCACTCCTCCTCGACCAAGTCACCTTCGGCCTGCTCACCCAGGGGCCCGGATGGCTCACGGCAGCTGTAGATACCCACATTGCGCGAGCCCGAGTCATCTGCCTGCGAAATCGTGACCTGCAACCGCAGCGCAGCGTCCTCGTCGAGCACGAGCGGCGTCTCGATCGCAAGATCGCCCACCGTAGGGCAGCCAACCAGCTTGCCGGCATGCAACGCGAGCTCGAGGAACGCCGTGCCGGGCACCAGCACAACGCCACACACCGCGTGATCGGACAGCCATGGCTGCGACCGCAGAGACAAGCGCCCCGTGAACAGCCAACCCTCCCCGTCGGCCATCGACACCCTCGCGCCCAACAACGGATGTGCGCTCGTCGCGAGGCCAGCGGCGCCGAGATCCCCGGGGACGTCGCTTCCCCGCTCAAGCCAGTAGCGCTGTCTTTGAAACGCATACGTCGGCAGGTCCACGCGCCGCGGCTCACTCGCCCCGAACAGAACCCTCCAGTCGACGTGGGCGCCGTGCACCCATGCCTGCGCTGCGGATCGCGAGAAGGACGCCCACCCATCCTCCTCGCGACGCAGCGACCCGACGACCCCCACTTTCCCAGAGCCCTCCAGCGCCTCCTCGGCTGTTTCCTGTAGACCGACGGCGAGTACCGGGTGAGGGCTTGTCTCTATGAAGGTGCCGCAACCCCGATCGATCAGTGTGCGCACCACCGGTGCCAGCCGCACCGTCTCACGGAGGTTGCGATACCAGTACTCGGCGTCCAGCCCCGCCGTGTCCAGCAGGCCACCGGTGACGGTTGAATAGAAGGGAACCTCACCGCTGCGAGGGCTTATCGAGGCGCATCCCTCCAGCAGCTCCTCGCGAATCGCCTCCACCGCCGCCGAGTGCGCGGCGTAATCGACCGCGATCCTCCTAGCTCTGACACCGTCGGCCTCGCATCTGAGCAGCAGCTCCTGAAGCGCCTCGCACTCACCCGAGACGACGATCGAGGAGGGCCCGTTGACGGCGGCGAGGGCGACTCGCTCACCCCACGGCTCCAACAACCGACCGAGCGCCTCGAGGTCGAGCGACACCGACACCATCCCACCTGCTCCCGCCAAGGCCAAGAGCGCCCGGCTTCGCACCGCCGCGATGCGCGCGGCATCCTCCAGGGTGAGGCCGCCGGCGACATGCGCGGCGGCGATCTCACCTTGGGAGTGACCCACGACAGCCGTCGGGCGCACACCAAAGGCGCGCCACAGACCGGCGATCGACACCATCAGCGCAAACAGCACCGGTTGAACCACATCCACCCGCTCCAACGACGGCGCGTCCCGATCTCCGCGCAGCACCCCCTCGAGCGACCAATCGACGAATGGCGCGAGCGCGCGCTCGCATTCAGCGATGTGCCCTGCGAACACGGGCGAGCGCTCGAGCAGATCGCTCGCCATCCCGGGCCACTGTGATCCCTGCCCCGGGAAGACGAGCACCACCCCCTCTCCGCCCACATGTCCCGAGGTGATCGAGACGGCAGTATCGCCGGCGGCGAGCGCGCTGACGCCGCTGAGCAGCTGCTCACGATCCTCTGCCAACACGACGGCGCGATGCTCAAACGCCGGCCTTTCAAGAAGCGAGCGCCCAACGCTCTCACAACTCAGCTCCGGATGAGCACGCACGTGATCTGAAAAACGCCGGCCCTGCGCATGTAGGGCTTCCACGCTCTTGCCCGACAAAATCCACGGCATCAGTGGCGGCGATGCACCTTCGCCGATGTCACCGGTGTGGAGGACAGAGAGAGCCTCGTCCCGCTCCTCGGGCACGTCGTCGCCGACCCGCCTAACGTCCGTGGTGGAAAGCGACGCCCGTCCCGACGGGAGCTCGCGACCCGCACCGTCCGTCGAGCCTGGCCGCGGAGGTTCCTCGAGGATCAGGTGAGCGTTGGTGCCACTCACGCCAAACGAGGAGATTCCGGCACGCCGCGGTTCGTCCCCTCGTATCCACGGCACCGACTCGGTCAGAAGCGAGACGGCGCCCGTCGACCAGTCGACCTGCCGTGAGGGCTCATCTACGTGCAGTGTCTTTGGCAGCTGCTCGTGGCGCAGGCCCATCACCATCTTGATCACGCCGGCCACACCCGCCGCCGCCTGTGTGTGCCCGATGTTTGACTTAACCGATCCAAGCCAAAGAGGGCTCTCGACGGCTCGCTCCCGACCATAGGTGGCAAGCAGGGCCTGTGCCTCGATTGGATCCCCCAGCTCGGTTCCGGTCCCGTGTCCGTCAACCGCGTCGACCTGCTGGGGAGAGAGTCTGGCGCTAGCGAGCGCCTCCTGGATCACCCGCTGTTGGGAGGGACCGTTGGGTGCCGTGAGGCCGTTGCTGGCGCCGTCCTGGTTGACCGCGCTGCCGCGTACCACCGCGAGCACTCGATGACCGAGACGTTGAGCGTCGGAGAGCCGCTCCAAGACCACGAGGCCCACACCCTCCGACCAGCTCGTGCCGTCCGCCGCGTTCGCATATGACTTGCACCTCCCATCTGGGGCAAGTGCGCGTTGCCTTGAGAATTCGACGAACACGCGCGGCGTTGCGAGCACGGTGACTCCTCCCGCCAGCGCCAGCTCGCACTCGCCGGCCCGCAGAGCGCCGCATGCCATGTGCAGTGCCACCAGCGATGACGAGCATGCCGTGTCGAGCGTTACCGCCGGGCCCTCCAGACCGAGTGTGTAAGCAATCCGTCCCGACGCCACGCTCCCGGCGCTACCCATACCTAGGTACGCCTCCAAGTCAACGGCAGACGACCCTAGTGCCCGCTCGCCGTAGTCGTGGTGCATCACACCGGCAAACACACCAGTACGGCTGCCACGCAGCGATTCCGGGTTCAAATGCCCATGTTCCAGCGCCTCCCACGAGGCTTCCAGCAACAGCCGCTGCTGAGGGTCCATCGCAAGCGCCTCTCTGGGACTGATCCCGAAGAAGGCGGCATCGAAGTCGGCCGCGTCGCGGAGGAATCCGCCTTCGCGAGCGTAACTGGTGCCCGGATGATCGGGATCGGGGTTATAGAGCCGCTCCAGCTCCCAGCCACGATCATCCGGCAATCCCGAAACCGCGTCGGTACCCGCGGCAAGCAGCTCCCACAGCCGTTCAGGCGAATCCACCCCACCAGGGAAGCGACAGCTCATCCCCACGATCGCAACCGGCTCGTGCGTGTGCGTGCGAGATCGCGTTGAAACGCTCGAGCGCTCCTCGTTGCCATTGGCCCCCGAACGCAGGAAAGCCGCCACGGCCACAGGCGTCGGATGATCGAAGGCAAGCGTGGAGGGAAGCTCCAGCCCAGTGGCCTGGCTCAGTCGGTTACGAAGCGCGACAGCCCCAACCGAGTCCAGACCGAGCCCCTTGAAATCACGTCTGGGATCTGTCGTCGTAGGCGAGCCATGTCCCAGCACCGCCGTGACTTCGGCGAGCACAAGCTCGAGCATCACGTGGTCTGACTCCGCCTCGTGCACACCTTCGACCTTCCTAGAGGACGAGATCGAGTCAACCGCCGCTCGTTCGATCGGCGCTCGTCTCAACCTGCGTCTCAGCGCGGTCAACATCCCGAGGCCGACTCCGTGCGACGCCGCCCGTCCGGATGGCTGGTCTATCCCGGTTGTTTGTACTTGCTCAGGAACTCGCTCTGACGCTTGCCCCCGCTCGGTCGGCGACGCTTGCCCCCGCTCGGCCACGTGCTCGTCAACAACGCCCGAGGCATGGGACGCATTTTGCGCTACATGCCGCGGCTCGTCGGACTCCGGAGCTATCTCCTGCTCGATCAGCTCACGTAGCCTGAAGCGCTGTGGCTTGCCCGTAAGCGTACGTGGCAGCGTGTCTATGAATCGCAGGATGTGGGGGGATTCGTGCTCGCGCATACGTTCTTTGCACAACGCGCGCAACTCCTGCTCAAGCGCATCCTCGTCGCGTGCTCCGCTCTCGGCACACTCCACAAACGCGACGATCCGAAGACGATCCTCCAGGAGGACACCGACAACGCCGGCGCCTGCCACCGCCGGGTGCTTGAGCAGCACGTTCTCCATGTCAACGGGCGACACCCACAAGCCACTGACCTTGAACATGTCGTCAGTGCGTCCGACATACGCGTAGATTCCATCGTCGTTTCGCTCGAAGCGGTCACCAGTGGCAAACCACTGCCCGCGCATGCGCCTCATTGCCTTCTCGTGCTCATGCCAGTAGAAAGCGGCGCAAGAGTCGCCCCGCACCTCCAGAGCTCCGGAAGACGGGCCCTCGAGTACCACACCGGCATCGTCAACGAGGCGTAGTTCATAACCGGGAACTGGACGACCAGTCGAGCCGCGCACCGCTTCGCCAGGACGGTTCGAGCAGTAGGCCTGCAGCATCTCGGTCGAACCGATCCCCTCGACGATCTCCAAGCCGAAGCGCGAGCGCCAACGATCAAAGGTACCCCCAGGCAACGGCTCTGCCGCCGAGATACACAGCCGCACCGAGTCAAGGGCGCCATCCGCCTCTCGGTCTGCTGCGAGCAAACCGTACAACGCCGGTACCGAGCAGAAGACGCTCGGTCGATGCTCACGCAGCGTCTGCAGCAGACGCTCCGTCCTCGGCGGCCCATCGAGGAGAATCGCTGTGGCACCAAAGTAGAGAGGGAAGGAGAGTGCGTTCCCGAGTCCGTAGGCGTGATACAGCTTGGTTGTCGAGAAGATCCGATCCTGCTCTCCGATATGAAGTACATCGCGTGCAAAGGCCTTGCAGGTCACCTCGATACTGCGATGCAGATGCACGACACCCTTGGGCATACCGGTCGAGCCGGAGCTGTAGAGCCAAAAAGCCACGTCGTCGGGATGCGTGGGAACCACGCTGAGCTCATCCTCCTGGGACGCGAGCGCGCTGTTCAGCTCGATCACACCATTCCTGTCCGCCCCGCGCGCGACGTAGCGGATGTCGATCCCGTCGAGCGCGCTCTGCAGAGTCTCCAGAGATGACTCCTCGCAAACGATCACCTCGGCATATGAATCCTCAACGATGTGGAGGAAATGCTCAGCGGTCTCTCGCACACTGACCGGAACTGGCACAGCTCCGATCCGCATCGCCCCCAGGAAGGCAATCGGGAACAGCGTGGTGTCATCGAGCACCAGCAAGACTCGCTGTTCGCGACGCACGCCAAGCTGGCGCAACAGGTGGCCCATACGGTTGACCTGTTTGAGCAACTGCTCATAAGTGAGAGACTCACTCGAAGTTACATAAGCAACCTTTGCCCCACGGCCCGATTCGACGTTGCCATCAATCAGCAGACTGGCGTTACAGCGATCCGAGCGGCTCATCCGAATGCTCAGGCGACCGCGTCGGGCGGATCAGACGCAGTTCCAGCCAAGACGAACGGACGGTACATACCGGACTGCCTCTCAACGGCAAACGCCTCACATATCAGCAATGCTGGCTGGCCGTTCGTGACTATCCGATAAAGCCGAACAATCGAGCTCGTCTGCGCGGGAGCCGTGGCCCATTGGGGTGGTTTACCAAGACGGAACCAAAGCAGCTCGCGGCGACTCTCAATCCGGGCATGTTCAATCGATCCGCCAATACCGTTTGGCGCGCTCTCCAGCAGCCCCAAGAATCCATCTGGCAACCTGCTGGGAAGAATGTGAGACTCGGCCCAGACCAACGGGACGGATTTACCCGCTCCCATGGTCACACGCCGACGTAGACACTCGGTCGCATCGCCCACGTTAAGGTGGCCAGCGGCTTGCGCGGACAGTCTCATGCGTGTCTGTTCCACAAGCTCGACTGCCACATCGCACAGCGTATGGGCTTCCAGTACGCGCGTCACGGTACCATCGGTGAACAACAGTGTCCGTAGCAATGGATCGAGTGCCGCTAGCTCCAGATTAGGAGGTCCGGAAGCATTAGCGTGTTGCAACGCGAAGTGTCGCTCGGTCAAACGATCCTCCGCGATCACGTCACGCTCGCTCAGATTTGGGACATTCACCGATTGGGAGTTAGCACTGGCCAATGGCTTCATCGACTACTGGTGTGATCGGTGGCGCGGTTTACCCAACTCGCAAAACCAGACGCGTGCTTCGGTGAAAATTTCTTTCCGGGGCATGCCCAAGATCGCGTCCGATTTTCACTGGGAATGTATGGTGCGAGCATGGGGGCCAGAGTCCTTTATTCGTAACGCAAAACAGTCAGATGCCTCCCGAAAAATCGTACTAGCGCGTCGTATGCCCGTGAGTGGTCAATGTGCTCAGCCCCGCACTGGAAGATTGAGCAGTCTGCTCAATCTCACCACGGATCGGACTTCTGCGAGCGACACTCGACCGCCTCACAACCAGAGGTTTCTGATTTTCTGCGTCTGCATCATCCGCAGTCAGCATCTCCAACCGAAGCGCCACTTCCAATTGTGCTGAGCAAGAGTGGAGTGGTCGGCCGAGTCTCTCCTCGATCTCACGCAAACGACTTTCAACTGTGTTACGCACGACACCCAAGCGTTGGGCGGTGGATGACACGTTGCGCTTTGCATCGAAATAAGCGCGCAGCGTGTCGCGCGCAGGTTGTCCCCTGTGTCCCAATCCGTCGAGTGGCGAGAGAAAGGTGTCTACTAGCGAGCTGGCCATCGCGTCGTGCTGCAACACGGCTGCCTCCAGCACAACATCGGAGCAGCGCACGAGGCCAGGGGGCTTGCGCCGAGCTACGAGCAGTGCCGCTTGGGCTTCGGTGTGCGTCAAACGCCATCCGTCAATTCCCCATCGCGGCTCGCCCGTAGCGATTCGAACTCCTGGAGGACGCTCCTTTGCAATACGCTCGATCGCAGCCGCCGTCGGCTTCGCGCGACGACCGAACCAAACCCATGTCGTCCGCTCATTATCAGACACGGACAAGCACCCACGAGCGAAGACCGCATTCACCCTTCTCACGAACTCGGCAGACCGAGGACCTGTCGCTATCACCCCCAGATGCCAAGAATCGAAGTCGTAGCCGAGCTCTGCCGAGACAGTGACGTCAAGCTGCTTGCCCGCCAGCAAGCCACGTACGAGCTCGATGCGACGCTGCTCGGGTGAACGCCCCCCCCAGTCGGCCTCACTGGCATACGCCTCGACCACCGTCGCCGTAAGAAGTTCGAGCAGGGGGGTCTGCGTCCGACGCAAATCACGGTGCAGCGAAGCCTTGTCGCCAGAGAAGCCACTGCGAAGCGCCTCCTCCATTATGAACTCAGCCAACAGCGCCTGGCCGGCGATATAGCGACGCAGTACCGTGTCCAGGCTGACGCCCAAGCGCGCGGCGCGGCGCGCCTGCTCAACAGTCGCCGCCGGACTCTCCTCAAGCGATCCCTCGGCCTTCTCGAGGCCAATAAGCCCGAACTCGATAGCTGCCGAGACAGCCGCGCGTAGCCCATCAACGTATTCGAGGTCATCCTCGCCCACATGACTGGAACCGGTGTCACAGATGCGAGCGAAGATCTCCTCCTCGATCTCTCGGCGTCGCGCTCGGAGCCGTTCGACTACGCCGGCCCGTACATCCTCAAGCGAGCCGCGATGGCCCTGATCGGCGCGGTTCATCCGCTACCTCCCCAGAGCCATCCTGCTCGCGATGCACGCGGTACCCAGAGACCGGCCGCCTGCGCAGTCCCGGCGAAGACGCGGCTAGCCGCGCCGCTCCAACCGTAGCTCCGCAGGATGGCGCTGGCACTACATATCCACGAGCCAGCCCCAGAGCACTCCCGACCACCCATCTGACCCTCCCCCAAATCGACCGTCATGCTCGTCGCGAGGCCCCTTCTTCTAGGCTGGTGAGAAACAACACTAGCGATACTAAGACGAAGACAACACAGTTGTCAACCAAAGCCTCCCCGAGACTGGCCGATCCCCGGCGAAACGCCCGTCCAGACGCCGACCATGAGCTCGCTGATCTCCTACGAGGTCCACCGCACAGATCCCATAACCACAGCTTCCGCACTGCTGATAAACAGCAACGGTTGGTTTATAGGTGGGGATCTTCTACAACGCGCGGAGCGCCGTCGAGCCTCATCCGGATCCAACCGGCGCCTTCGAGTCATGACTGGCGAGACTCTCGGCTATGAGGTCTATCAGTGTCCCCGCTCTGTCCAACGCGCGATCGAGCAGGAGGAAACCATGCATTTGGTCCTCCGCATGGATGTGCTCGACTGCGACACCTGCGTCCGCGAGCTTACGTGCGTAGGCGATACCTCCGTCTCGCAGGGGATCGAACTCAGCCGTCAGCAGGAATGTCGAGGCCACGTCGCTCAGATCCTCCGCGGAAAGGGGGAAGAGATAGGGGTCGCTTGGATTGTGCTCAGGCGGCAGGTAGTTTTCCAACGACCACCGCACAAAGCGTGCATCCAACGTATAGCCGCTGCCATGCTCGTCATAGGAAGCCCAGTGGTCGCTCATGTCGACTATCGGGTAAACAAGGATCTGCAATGTCGGCTGGGGCGCACCAAGATCCCTGAGCAGCAGCGCGAGACAGGCCGCCGTAGCGCCGCCGGAGCTTTCACCGATCAGAGCAATTCGAGATGCGTCAATCTTTAGGCGCGAGGGATTGTCAAGCAGCCAGCGATATGCGAGGTAGGCGTCTTCGAGTGCGGCCGGATGCCGATGCTCGGGGGCTCGGCGAAAATCCAGGGCGGCTATAGACCAGCCTGATCTTCGCGCAATACGACGGCATAGTCGATCGTGGGTGTCGAGATCGTTGAGTGTCCAGCCGCCGCCATGCAGGAATAGCGCTACGGGACGCGTGTCCTCAGCAGGACGATACAGACGCAAGCCAAGATCTCCGTGAGGTGTAGGTAGAGAGATGTTCTCGACGCTATGCAGTGCAATTGGCTCGCCCTTAGTTACGAATGCCGCCCTCATTTGCTCGCGCGCCTGCTCTACGGAGAGCGCATATGGCTGCGGAGCCCCGCCGGCGCTCATCACTTCGAGCAATGCTTGGGCCTGCGGATCTAGCTGAGGGGCCATTGGCGCATAAGCATGGCAAACTTCAGACCGCGCTCACGGCGATCGCAGTGACGATCAGGCCATCGCTCACCATCCACGTTCCCGAGAACCCAGTCAGGGGCGCTCCTGCGACCATAGGACCGGAAACCAAGAGACGGGCCGTGAAGACGCGTGAGCTCGGATCGAAAGTTATCCGCGCGTCTTCGAAGCCCAGCCAGCGTTTGGCCAGCGGAAACCAAGCCTTGTACACGGACTCCTTTGCGCTGAATAGGAGGCGATCCCAATGAACATCCGCATATTCTGCGCTCAGGGTTCGCAACCCCGGCAACTCCTCCGGCCGAGCGATGTCTGCTAGCAGACCATCGGGCAGCGCGCCGTTCGGCTCAGCGTCGATGCCGAGCGTAAGGACCTCGCTCGACCACGCTACTGCGCACGCCCGGTAGCCGTCGCAATGCGTGATGCTCCCGACCACACCTTGGGGCCATAAGGGCTCGCCGCGCTCACCGGAGAGGATCGGGACAGCGGCGATGCCGATCCGTCCGAGCGCCGCGCGAGCGCAGGCCCGAGCCGCGGTGAACTCGCGCTGGCGCTTTTCGACGGCGTTGGCGACCAGGGCCTCCTCCTCAGGGAAGAGCTTCACAGCCAGGTCGTCGTGGCGGCTCTCAACCGCAGCTACGCCGGTGGGAAGCAACTGCTCGATCACGTCGATTGCAGGCCGGGGGCGATTGTCCGCAGCAGCGGTCTCGCGGAGCCACGTCGATGCCACTCACGCGGATACCCGAGCGACACCTCCTCGAACCTGACTCCGTCGTGCCAGGTCGTACGGGGGATGTGGAGATGGCCATACACGACTACCTCTGTGTTGAAGCGACAATGCCAATCCGCAGTCTGTGTCGTGCCGCACCATTGCGCGAACTCTGGGTGAAACAGCACCCTGGTGGGGGCATCGATCAGAGGGAAGTGGTTGAGCATCACAAGTGGAATGTCGGACTCGCACTCTTCCAAGCGTGCTTCGGTATGTACAACCCTGTCACGACACCACGCCTCACGGGTGGGGAATGGATCGGGATGCAGCAAGAACTCGTCGCTGCACACAACCCCGGCCCGGTGTGCAATCGCCAGCGCCTGCTCCTTTGTGGCGGCGATGTTGCGACCAAACGAATAGTCGTAGAGCACGAATAGCGGCGCCACCTTGAGTGGGCCATCCACGCCCTCCCACACAGGATATGGGTCCTCGGGCGTCAGCACTCCGATCGATCTGCATATGTCCACCAGATGCAGATATCGTTGCTCACCGCTCAGCTGTGGCTTTTCGTCGGGAAGCGTCCAGAGGTCATGGTTGCCCGGCGCCCAGAACACCTTTGCGAACCGCTGGCTGAGCAGCCCAAGGGCCCACTGGAAGTCAGCCAGGGTCTCGCTGACATCCCCACAGACGATCAGCCAGTCGGCATCGCACTCCGATCGCAATTGCTCCACGATCGCTCGGTTCTCCGGATGGGTGACATGCAGGTCGCTGACCGCTAGCAAGCGCCCGCCAACGCCGCCTCGGAGACTCATCGGCCGATCTTATCGACGCCCCGCACGCCCACCCGCGCTCGATCCTTGCGGTACTGTCAGGCACCCGCCCAACGTCCACCGCCTGAGAACGACCGGGAGGTCGCCACAGATGCCGCCCTTGATAACTCGCGAGGAAGCCCTTCAGCTCGGTGAAGTCGAGGACCACACCGAGATCGAAGCGCTCGTCGACCGCGCTTGGGCGGCTCGCGTCGAGCGCTTCTCAGACTCGACCGACATGTGCTCGCTGGTGAACGCCAAGTCCGGCGGGTGTGCTGAGGACTGCGGCTTCTGCGCACAGTCGCGCTTTGCCGAGGCCGAGACACCCTTGCACGCGATGATGGACCCCGAACAGATCCTCGAACACGCGCGCGCAGCCGAGGCTGCCGGTGCTCATCGCTTCTGCATGGTCACCCAGGGACAAGGCCTTTCCAAGCGCGACTTCGAGAAGATCCTCGAGGGGGCCAAGCTGGTGGCTGAGAAGACCAACCTGAAGCGCTGCGCTTCGATCGGGCACATGTCTCCCGCACGCGCCAAGGCGCTTAAGGAAGCCGGCATCCAGCGCGTACATCACAACGTGGAGACGGCTGAGAGCTACTACGACGAAGTCTCTAGCACCGTGCGCTACGAGGGACGGCTGCGCACGATCCAAGCCGTGCGCGAGGCAGGGCTGGAGACTTGCGTCGGGGGCATCCTCAATCTCGGTGAGAGCCGCGAGCAGCGCGTTGAGATGGCCTTCGAGCTGGCCGCGATCGATCCCACCAGCGTGCCGATCAACCTGCTCAACCCGCGGCCCGGCACGAAGTTCGGCGACCGCGAGTACATTGATCCCTGGGAGGCGGTCAAGTGGGTTGCGATCTTCCGTCTGATCCTGCCTGAGGCGCTTTTCCGTCTTTGTGGCGGACGCGTGGAGAACCTCGGCGAGCTGCAGCCGCTCGCGGTCAAGGCTGGGCTTAACGGCGTGATGATGGGCAACTTCCTGACGACGCTCGGATCGAGCCCTGAGGAAGACCGGGAGATGTTCGAGGAGCTTGGCCTTAACGTCGCTCGTCAAAGCGATAATGGGGCCAACCCGCGACCTGATAACCGCTCTGGTTGGCTGAACGGGGAGACGCCTGATGTGGTCGAGGAGCTGCTGGATGGCAGTGATGGGCAGGGCGCGGCACAGGAGGGTCTCCAGATCCGTATGTGGGACCCCTCGACGCAGCTGCGCTTCAAGGCCAAGCGGACCGTGCCGGCGCGGCCTGACGGCGCGCGCAACGCTGTGCCCGCCGGCTGGGGCGACTGACGCGGCCTGGGCGAGAAGCACAGGCGCGCAGCCATGAAGTGCTGCTATCACCACGATCGAAACAGGCGAGTTTTGGCCACGAACGAGAGATGCCTGCCGAACATCGCTGAGCAGAGACGATGAGCGACATCGAGAAACGCCTTGTCGAGCTCAAGCGACTTGGCTTGCACCGTGCTCTGCGGACGGTCTCCGGACCCCAGGGGTCACGTGTCGTGCTCGACGATGAGCCTGCGTTGTTGCTTTGTTCGAACAACTATCTCGGCTTGGCCGATCATCCAAAGGTTCGCGAGGCGGCAGCTGATGCGGCGATGCGACTAGGTGTCGGGACTGGAGCGTCGAGGCTGGTGTCCGGCACGATGACGATCCATCGCGAACTGGAGCAACGACTCGCCGCATTCGAGGGCAGCGAGGCGTGCCTGTTGTTTGGATCGGGCTATCTCGCCAACCTCGGCGTGATCGGTGCGCTGGCCGGACCGGGCGACACGATCTTCTCCGACGAACTGAACCACGCCTCGATCATCGACGGCTGCCGCGCCTCGCGCGCCGAGGTGGTTGTCTATCGCCATCTCGACGCCGATCATCTGGAGCGCTGTCTGCGCGAGCATCGCGACAAGGGGCGGCGCTTGATCGTGAGCGACTCTGTGTTCTCGATGGACGGGGACGTGGCACCGCTGGCGCGGATCGTGGAGCTAGCGCGTGAGCACGATGCGCGGACAGTCGTGGACGAGGCGCACGCCACCGGTGCACTTGGAGACGGCGGACGCGGCGCCGTCGCTCTGATTGGACTGCAGGAGGATGTCGATGTACTGATCGGCACCCTCGGTAAGGCGCTTGGCTCTTACGGCGCCTACGCCTGTGCCAGCGAGGAGATGGTGCAGTTCCTGATCAATACCGCCCGCCCGCTGATCTTCTCGACCGCCCCATCCCCGCCTTCGGTCGCCGGCGCGTTGGCAGCACTGGAGCTTCTCGAAGCGGAGCCCGAGCGGGTATCTGCCCTGCACGAGGCAGCGCGCGTCCTGCGCGGAGCGCTCGCCGAACGAGGCTTTGCGGTGCAGCGCAGCGATATGCACATTGTGCCGCTCGTCGTCGGCGATAGCGAGGCTGCGACAGCGCTCTGTCAGGCCGCGCTCGAACGTGGCGTGTTCGCCCAGGCGATCCGCCCCCCGACCGTGCCAGACGGCACCTCCAGGTTGCGGCTCGCCGTGATGGCCTTGCACACGGCAGCTGAGCTTCGCGATGCAGCCAAGAGCCTGGCCGAAGCGACACATGAGGTGGGTCTCGATCTGACAAAGCGCGGCTCGCGGCCCACCGGCAAGCAGGGGCTCGCTCGGGTCGCTCGGGTCGCTTAGCGCTGCATGCCGTGCGCGGGCTATTCGTAACCGGTACCGGCACCGGCGTCGGCAAGACGATTGTGAGCGCCGCACTGCTTGCGGCGATGCGAGACGCTGGCGAGCAGGTGCGTGCTTACAAGCCCGTTGTCACCGGGCTTGCCGAGCCTCCAGGCGCCTGGCCACCAGACCACGAGCTGCTGGCGCTCGCCGCGGGAATGAACCCAGAGCAGGTCGCGCCGCTGTGCTTCGGACCGGCCGTGTCTCCGCATCTGGCTGGCTCGCTGGCGAACGAACCGATTGACACGGTCGCGCTGGTCGAGCGCGCGAAGACAACCGCAAGCGCCGGCGAGACACTGATCGTAGAGGGCGTCGGTGGCCTGCTTGTGCCGCTCGCCGACGATTTCACAGTGCGAGATCTCGCGGTCGAACTGGCTCTACCGCTGCTGATCGCCGCCTCACCCGGGTTGGGCACGATCAATCACACGCTTCTCACGATCGAGGCCGCCAGAGCAGCGCAGCTCGACGTCACCGCCGTCGTCCTCACTCCGTGGCCGAGCGAGCCGTCGCCGATGGAGCGTTCCAACCACGAGACGATCGCTCGACTCGGAGCAATCGAAGTCGCCACGCTCGATGAAATCGTCAACCGCGACACCCGCAGCTTGGCGCGCGCAGGCGAGCGCGTGCCTTGGCGCGACTGGTTGACTCGATAGATGAAACGCTGACAATGGCAGCAAAGACGGCCCCGGCGACCGCAAATCAGCGCAGCAGACAACAGTCGTCATCGACTTGCCGCCGTTACAACTGCCTTAGCCACGCGTCCAAGGTCGTCATCGCCGATCACATACGGCGGCATCGTGTAGATCAGGTCTCTGAACGGGCGTAGCCAAACGCCGTGCTCGACTGCGACGGTCGTAACGGCAACGACATCTACCTCGTGCTCCATCTGCACCACGCCGATCGCACCCAGCACACGCACGTCGAGAACCCCCTGCAACTCGCGCGCCGGCTCGAGCCCGGCGCGCAGACCGCGTTCGATGCGCGCGACATCCCCCGGCCAGCGTTCCTCGGCGAGCAGATCGAGCGAAGCCAACGCAACCGAGCAGGCGAGCGGGTTGGCCATGAAGGTGGGGCCATGCATTAGCGCACCGCCCTCTCCCGCCGAGATTGCCTGCGTAACCTCGCTCGTGCAGAGCGTTGCCGCGAGCGTCATATAGCCGCCGGTGAGGGCCTTGCCGACACACATGATGTCAGGGGCGACTTGCGCGTGTTCGCACGCGAACATCGAGCCCGTGCGCCCAAAGCCGGTCGCGATCTCGTCTAGGAGGAGAAGAAGTTCGTGCTCGTCACACAAACCTCTCAATAGAGAGACACACTCGGGCGAGTGAAAACGCATTCCACCGGCACCCTGAACAACGGGCTCGACGATCACTGCGGCGAGCTCGTGCGCGTGCGCGGCAAGCAGCTCTGACACGCCCATCGCCCATGCCTCATCGAGCGGCGCGTCGAAGCCGTCAGGCGGGCGCTCGGCGAAGATCTGCTCGGACAGCACATCGCTGAACATCGAGTGCATCCCGCCGACCGGATCGCACACCGCCATCGCGCCGAACGTGTCGCCATGGTAGCCACCGCGAATCGTGAGCAGACGGCTGCGCTCGGGGTGACCGACCGCGCGCTGGTACTGCAACGCCATCTTGATTGCCACCTCGACCGACACCGAGCCGGAGTCGGCGAAGAACACGTGCTCCAAACCATCCGGCGAAATCTCCACCAACCGCTCGGCGAGATTCACGGCTGGCTCGTGCGTCAGACCACCAAACATCACGTGGGCCATGCGCTCCAACTGCTCGCGCACAGCCGCGTCCAATGCCGGATGGCGATAGCCGTGGATCGCACACCACCATGAGGACATGCCGTCGATCAGCTCGCGCCCGTCGGCCAGGCGCAGGCGCACACCCTCAGCCGAGACGACCGGCAACGGCGCGGACGCGCCTGGCAGCGCCGAGTATGGGTGCCACACATGCCGCCTGTCGAGCTCCTGAAGCTCGGCCCAGTCGGTCAGTGTGTCAATCCTCGTAGAGGGTGAAGTCCCGCTTACGGGCTCCGCACACGGGGCAGAACCACGTGTCGGGGATGTCCTCAAAGGCGGTGCCGGCAGGGATGCCCCCGTCGGGGTCGCCGTCTTCCGGGTCATAGATGTAGCCGCAGGACTCGCAGATCCAGCGTTGCAGGGTTTGGGTTGCGCTCATGCACGTAAGACTACCTGGCGGTAGGGTCCTTGCATGAGCAGCTCGACCCCCAGCAGCGAGGAGGAGGCTAGGCAGGAGCTCGAGCTCGACCGCCACAGCGGGCCCGGTCAGGAGCTCAACCTCGGCTCCGTGCAGGAGCCTGGGCAGGGACTCAACCTCGGTGAGGCGACGCTGCCGCGGCAGGCGGCCACCGTGATCCTGCTGCGCGGTGGAGCGCAGGCGCTGGAGGTGCTGCTCGTCAAGCGCACTGAGCAGGCGAAGTTCATGGGCGGCGTATGGGTGTTCCCAGGTGGTGCGGTGGACGAGGACGATCCCCCCGTGCCGGGAGCGAGCGGCGGCGCGCATCGAGCGGCGGCGGCGAGAGAGCTCTCAGAGGAGGCGGGCATCGTGCTCGCCGACCCTGGTGCGCTCGTGGAATTCTCCCGCTGGATTACTCCTGAAGAGGTGTCGATCCGCTTCGACACCCGGTTCTTCCTGGCGGAGCTGCCGTCCGGACAGGAGCCCCACGTCGACGGCGAGGAGTGTGTCGACCAGGGCTGGTTCACCCCTCAGGGAGCCCTGGACGCCCATACCCGCGAGGAGATACTGCTCGTCTTCCCCACGATCAAGCACCTGGAGCAGCTTGGAGTGTTTCCCAGCATGGTCGAGCTGCTGGAGTATGCACGTGGCCGCGAGGTGCTTCCGGTCCAACCGAAGGTGTGGTTCGACGGCGAGGTAGCGCGCGTGGCACTGCCGGGCGAGCCGGGATACGAGTAGCGCTTGCAGCTCCTGGCTACACGTGCGCTCCGCTAGCCAACAAGCCCCCTAAGACACAGCAAGCACCTGCCGCCGAGCGGTTCCAGAGAGAGCCACACTCAAGAGCGCGGAATCGCGCCCATCACGTGCGTGACGGCGTTGATCAGCGCCAAATGGGTGAACGCCTGCGGGTAGTTGCCCATATGCCGGCCACTTGAGGCCTCAAGCTCCTCCGCATAGAGACCCAGCTCAGATGAGTAACCGAGCAGCCGCTCGCACAGGCGGCGTGCGTGCAGGTGCTCGCCGATCTCACACATCGCCGAGACTAGCCAGAACGAGCAGATCAAGAACGTGCCCTCCTCGCCGCTCTGGCCGTCGTCGGTCTCATCTGTGCGGTAGCGCAGCGCCAAGCCATTCTCGGTCAGCTCGTCGCGGATTGCCATGACCGTCGCCCGCACGCGCTCATCGTCGGCAGGTAGGAAGCGCATCAAGACGATCAGCAGGTTGGAGGCGTCAAGCGCATCGGTGTCGTAGTGCTGACGGAAAACGCCACGCTCGTCCACTCCGTGCTCGAGAATGTCGACCTTGATTTCGTCGGCAACCCCTTGCCATTGCTCGCTCAACTGCTCGTCGCCATGCCGTTCTGCCAATCGCGCGCCGCGGTCCATCGCAACCCAGCACATGAGCTTCGAGGAGACGTAGTGGCGGGGCTCTCCGCGTGCCTCCCAGATGCCCTGGTCTGGTTCGCGCCACACCTTCGCCGCACATTCTGCTTGGTCGACAAGCACCGGCCACAGACGCTCGGGTATGTGATCGCGACGCTTGGAGTGCAGGTAGACCGAGTCGAGTACGGCGCCGTAGACGTCGTTCTGGCGTTGGTTGTAGGCGCCGTTGCCGACGCGCACCGGACGCGCACCCTCATAGCCCTTGAGGTGCTCGAGCGTAGACTCGCTGAGGTCCTTCTGGCCCTTGATGCCGTACATGATCTGCAGTGAGCCGTCCTCGTTACGCTCCATGTCGGCGACGTACTGGATGAAATCGTCGGCCTCCCAGTCAAGGCCGAGCGCGTGCAGAGCCCACAGGGTGAAGGAGGCGTCGCGCATCCAGCAGTAGCGGTAGTCCCAGTTGCGCGAGCCGCGCGGCGTCTCGGGCAGCGAGGTGGTCGGCGCTGCCACAAGCGCACCGGTGGGCATGAATGTGAGGCCCTTCAGCGTGAGCGCCGAGCGCTGCAGGTGCGCTCGCCACGGGTGGTCTGGATAGTTACCTTCGGCCAGCCATGTACGCCAGAAGTGGCTCGTGCGGTCGATCCGCGCCTCGGCTTCTTCGACCGTGCGCGGGCCGCGCAGCTCTTTGGTCCAGGAGATCGCACAGAAGCGCTTCTCACCCTCTGCCATCGTGTGGCGCGAGTGCGCGCGATTGCCCTCGATGCCCATACGTGTATCGCTAAACAGGCGAAAGGCCGTGCGCTCGTTGGTAGCGTCCAGACCGTGGCCGTACTCGTCCTCGACGTGGCTCCACTGTGCCGCGGTGGAGCCGAAGTCGAGCATCGGCTCGCACACCATCTCCACCTGTACCTGACCCAGGATGCATTCGACGATTCTCACGAGCAGGTGGTCGGCGTCGAAGTCCGTAGGTGGACGCGTATGGCTGGTACCGCGGTCCACATCGTGCCAGTCGCTGATCGTGAGCGCATCGACCACGCGTAGCCAGCCTTGTGGGGTCATCCAGGTGGTCTCGAGCACGTTGGTACCAGGTAGATAGCGCCGGCCGACGGGTACGTACGTACCGTATGGCCCCACCCTGAAGCTGCCGGCACCGCGGTCGAGCATCGCGGCGAACACCGAAGCAGAGTCGAAATGAGGCAGGCACATCCACTCGATCGCACCATCGGAGGCCACCAGCGCGCCGGTATGACAGTCGGACAAGAAGCCGTAGTCGGCAATCGGCGGAAACGGCGAATCTTGCGCTGGCGCTGGGGTGGTTGACTTTCCGGGCTGCACTGCCGGCGCGTCGGTTGCTCCCGCTTCCTGGGCGCTCGAGGAAGGACTGCTCATGGAGCGGGCCCGAGCTTGCGAGTTGCGCTCACAGCACTGGCAGACTTCAAGGCGGGAGCGCTCATCGCGCAAACGGTAGCGGGAGGCGGCCCTCTTCGGCGAGCTTGTCGAGATGCGCAGCCAGCGTGATGGCCGCGAGCGGGCGCAACTGCTCGGGCACATCCGACCAGGCAGCATCCAACAGCGCCTGCTCTCCGCGGTGCCCTTCGGCGATCGCCGCGAGCAGACGACGCTCGCGATCGAGGCGGTGCTCGATGTATTCGCTGATGCGCTCGCCGGGTGTCCAGATCGGCGGACCATGGCCTGGGCAGAGGACCTCGAGCTGTCGCTCTCCCAGGCGCTGCAGGCCATTCAGATAGCCGGCAAGCGCTCCTGGGTCGGGGGCTACGAACACGCTGCCTTCTCCGAGAATCGCGTCGCCGACAAAGCAAGCCCTGCCGGCAATCAGGGCGAAATGATCGGGCGCATGACCGGGCGTGTAGAGCGCCTCGAAAGGTCCGAAGTGCACCCCGTCGGCCAACTCCACGTCGGCGCCGCCACGACCGGCGGCAAGCGGCGCGGGAAAGCGCTCGCGCAGTGCCGCCACCGCCTCGGAGTGATCGATATGGTCGTGGGTAAGCGCGATCCCTCCCAGCCCGCCACGCTTTCTTAGCGCAATCGTCAGGCGTTCGAGATGAGCCGCAAGCCCAGGACCCGGATCGACCACCCAAGCCGGATCGCGTCCCACCACCCAGCTATTGGTGCCCGACATCGTGAGCGGGCCCGGATTCTCGGCACGCAGCCGCAGGACGCCGAGACTCTCCAGTCGTTCGTCCTCTGATGTGTCAGTAGTCATCGACGCGACGTTAGCCGAGCCGGGCGCGCCCGACAATCGTTGCAACCGCTACTTGGACACGCAATGCCTGTTAAGGGAATAGGCAGCACCACCCAAGGAGAGATGAGACATGGCCAGATCCGAGCATGCCAATCCGAGCGCGGTCCACAGCCGCTCCGGCAATCCACGAGCGCACGCACAGCGGGCGCGGAGCTCTCGATTCGCCAATCGAGGCATGCGTGCTCACATGCTCAGCCTGCTCGTGGGCACGGTCTGCTTGGCGATCGCCGCCGTGAGTTTGCCGGCAGCCGCATTCGCGGCTCCGAAAGTGACGGTCAAGGCGAAGATCCTGCCGATCCTCAAGAATCCTGCCTCACCCAAAGGCGGGTCCTATCCCAAAACAGGCAACATCCTTGGCGCCGGGGCATCCGTGGAAGCTCAGATGACGATCAGCGGCACCGAATATGGTGGCTTTCCTTCACCGCTGACAGGGGTTGTCGTGTACCTGCCGTCCGGCACCAAGCTGCACCCTCAGGGCTTTACGACCTGCTCGAATGCGATCCTCGAAAGCCACGAAGTCCAGAACTGCCCGAAGAAGTCGATTGCGAGCCCGAAGGGCGAAGTGCTTGGAGTGGTCAGCTTCGGCGCCTCGCGTGTACAGGAGAAAGCGACAGTTCAGGCCTTCTTCACGCCCGGCGGCAACATTGCCTTCTTCACCGAAGGTAGAGAACCGACGGTGATCGAAATTCTCTCCACGGGCAGGTTCTCAGGAGCGTCCAACCCGTTCTCGCAGAAGCTGACAGCGATTGTGCCGCTCGTCTCGACGGTACCTGGAGCTCCCTATGCCTCGGTGCTGTCGATCAAGATCAGGGTCGGCGCCGCCTTCATGCAGGGCAAAAAGCTGATCTCCTACGGCACCGTTCCGAAGAAGTGCCCGAAGGGTGGCTTTCCGGCAAAGACCGAACTCAAATACTTCAGCGGGGAAACCTCGACGGTCAGCATCAAGGTTCCCTGCCCGAAGAAATAGCGACTCGCCCACCCAACGCCGAACGCGATCTGACTCGGGTTGCATTTCAGGCCGGGTGTGGTGTCCGCAAGCTTTCTGTCTGCTGGGGACAGACAGGAGAAGGGGAGGACGGGAGAGGACGAGCGCGTAGAAGCCTCCCGGGCATTGACTGCCCGGGAGGCCATCTACCAGGGGAGGCGCTCCCCAGTAGTCGTGTTACACCAGGGCGCTGGCTGGGAGCTGTGAAGCCCCTAATAGACGTTGCGGTCGCGCACTTCGCGCTCGACCGGCATCGCCCCTCGCCTGCTGGCCCAAGCGCCAAACCACAACAGCGAGAGCAGCAGGCCAACGACACCAATGACAATCAGCACGAGACCGACGATGTGCAGGTTGATGCCGCTGACTGTGGCCGTCACCGCGTACCGCAAAATCGCGCCAACCGCAATCAGGAAAAGTGAGGTTCCATAGGTCATGCGCCGGGTATGCCCCCAAGCGCGCCTCTTCAACCCTGAATCTCGTGGCGCCCCCGCTTATGCGAACATATGTTCGTGCGCTGGAGCAATCTGACCGAGGAGGCTGACGAGCAGCGTCGCCTGCCCGGCTACCGTGACGAGGCCGTAGTACGTCATTTCGACGCACCGGAGGCACTCGATACGCGCTTCTACGAGGTCCGCGCCCGCTCGGTGCTCAACCGCGTCCCGGCTCGCTCGCGCATGCCGTTCAGCTGGACGATCAATCCTTATCGGGGATGCAGCCATGCTTGTGTCTATTGCTTTGCCCGGCCCACGCACAGCTATCTGGGCTTCGACGCCGGGCGCGACTTCGAGCGCGAGATCGTCGTCAAGGTCAACGCCCCTGAGGTCCTGCGCCGGGAGCTTGCGCGTCCATCGTGGAAGCGAGAGCACGTTGCCTTGGGCACGAACACCGACCCCTACCAGTGGGTCGAGGGCCGCTATCGGCTGATGGTGGGCATATGGGAAGCGCTGCGCGACGCCCACGATGGGGCCGGCAATCCCTGCTCTGTGCTCACAAAGTCCCCCCTCCTACTGCGCGACCTGCCGTTGATGCTGCAAATCGCCGAGCGCACCACGATCAGTGCGAGCTTGTCGATTCCGACGCTCGACGAGCGTGCTTGGCGTGCCACAGAGCCTCACACCCCCAATCCCCGCGCTCGCCTGGAGGCAGTCGCGGAGCTCAATCGCGCCGGCATCCCCACAGGTGTGTTGATCGCGCCCCTGATGCCTGGCATCAACGACAGCCCTCGACAGCTCGAGCCCTTGCTGCAGGGTGCTATCGAGGCGGGCGCGAGAAGCATCGGGGGAGTTGCCCTACACCTGCGCGGCGAGCTCAAGGACGTGTTCATGGACTGGCTGCATACTCAGCGCCCGGAGCTTGTGCACCGCTATGAGGATCTCTACAGGAGTGGCGCCTATGCACCCGCAAATGAACGTCAGCGCCTTGCCCGACTGGTGCACCGGCCAGGAACCAAGAGCCGATTTAGACAGCTACCGAAGCCACCCACGCAGTCCTTGAACAAATCAATCCAGACTGACGCTGCTCAACAGAGCTTGTTCTGACCTGCGCGATGCGTCCGTCGTGTTTTGCGAGTCGCCCATCGAATCACGTTAAGAAGAAATCACCCCACGTGTATCTGTCTGACGTGATCCTGCCGCAATACCCGCCTATGCTTCCCGCACCACGACCAGGAGGCAACGATGAGCGAGTTGACGGCATACGAGCTTGACGGAGAGATCGCGACCATCACACTGGAGGACGGGAAGGTCAACGCGCTCTCGATCGAGATGCTGCACGCGCTCCACGCGGCGTTGGAGCAAGCCGAGCGAGACGAGGCCGTGGTCGTGTTGACCGGCAAAGGGAAATGTCTCTCCGCCGGATTCGACATCAACGTGTTCGCGGGCGAACCTGAGCGCCTGCTCGAGATGCTCACGCTCGGTGCCACCCTCTACGAGCGCATGTTGCGCTTTCCGAGGCCCCTGATCGTTGCCTGTAACGGACACGCTGTCGCCGCGGGAGCTTTCCTCTTGCTGGCGGCCGATATGCGCATCGCGGTCGACGGGGCCTTCCGCGTCGGCCTCAATGAGGTCAAGATCGGTCTGACCGTTCCCTGGTTTGCGATCGAGCTGGCCCGCTACCGCCTCACGCCCGCCCACTTCGACCGAGCCGTCGTCAACGCGACGATGTACTCGCCTCACGAGGCGGTCGCCGCCGGGTTCGTCGACCGTGTGGTCCCGACGGCAGAGCTGCGAGCTGTGAGCCTGCAGAGCGCAGGGGAGCTTGCCGAGCTGAACCGGGCGGCGCATGCCGCCACCAAGCTGCGGGTGCGTGCGGCCGCTCTCAGCGCCTTGCGCTCAGCGATCGAGACCGAGTTGACGGCGGGGAACCTTGGCGCCGCACACGCTCCCGCCTGACCCACGGCCGGCTCCCGGAGAGGCCGCCTGCATGCAACGCACAAACGGCGCGGCGTCAATGCAAAAGCGAGCGACATCGGGAGCGCCCGAGCTCACCGATAGATTCAGACGATGGAGCGCTCAATTGAGATTCGCGATGAGACGATCAGGCTCGGCCAGCTGCTGAAGCTCGTCGGGATCATCGACAGCGGCAGCGAGGCGAAGGAGTTCCTCGCATCGCAACCGGTTCTCGTCAATGAGGAGCGCGAGGCGCGCCGCGGACGCCAGCTGCGCGCCGGTGACACCGTGCGCATAGGCGAGCAGCAACTACTGGTGAGCGCTCCGTCCTAAGCGGCGGGGCCACTCGACCGACGACGTCCACCTGAGATGCCACCCCAAGCTCTAGCCCTGGCGCTCGCCGCCTCCATCTACCCGCCGGCGGTACTCGCAGTCATCGCCCTCGGTCGAGGCTCACAGGTGCGCTCGCGAGTACTCGCCTTCGTGCTTGCCGCGGCTGCGATCACCTATACGGTCGGCACGCTCGTCCTGTTCCTGCTGGACGAAGTGGGCGCAACCGGACCGCACCATTTGACCCCGAGCGCCGCACTCGACTTGGGCTTCGGCGTGTTGTTGTTGGGGTTCGCGGTCTACCTGCGCCGAAAGCAACCGGCCCCAGAGAAACCAAAGGGCACCTCCAAGATCGATCGGTATCTGCAGAGCACGCGACTGGCCTTCGTGCTCGGCATCACCCTCTATGTCCTGCCCTCGCCGATCTACATCGCCGCGGTCAAGGAGATCTCCGATGCGGAACTCTCAACCGGCGGCAAGCTGCTGGGTCTCCTAGCGACTGTGGCGGTGATGCTGTGGCTGATCGAGCTGCCGATGCTGGCGCTACTGCTGTTCCCTGCCCGTGCCTCGGACTCACTCGAGCGGATCAACGCCTGGTTTACGCGACGCGGACGTCTGTTGGCGGTGCTCGCTTGCGCGGCAGCTGGCGTCTACCTGATCATCAAAGGCCTGGTCAACCTGATCAGCTAGTGCTGGGCGCCTCAGGGAAGGCACTGCCGATCGCTTCTCCCGCGGTACCACTTGACGGTTGCTGGTCAAAATCGCTCGCAGGACTCAGTGTCTCCTCCTGCAAACCTGCACGCAATCCAATGAAAGCCACAATCGCCGCCGCCGCCATGATCGCCGCCATCACATAGAGCACGGAGCGTGTGGCGTAGGCGAAGTCGAGCTGTACGAAGTGGGGAATCGACGCAATGTTCCCACCCCCACCCCGGGATTGGGCGATGTTCGACGCCTCGGCGTGTGCTCGAGCGCTGGGCACACCCTTTGCGATCAGCGAGGAGACGGTACGTGAGCGCATCTGTGAGACCAGGATCGTGCCGAGGATCGCAAGTCCGAGGCTGGCAGCATAGTTGCGGACCGTCTGGGTGATGCCTGTCGCCTCGCCATAGGAGAGCCTGGAGGCGCGATTGACCGCGTCGGTGCTGGCCGGGCCGAGCATCATTCCCATGCCGGCGCCAGCGAGAATGATGTACCACTGCTGGGCGCTGAAGCTCAGATCGGTGATCTTGCCCGCCCACAACCAGAAGCCGACGGCGCTCAACGCACAGCCGAGCACCACAGGGCGCTTGCCGCCCACCCTGTCGAGCATGCGTCCACCGATCTGCGCGGCGATGACGAAGCCGATGAAGAAGTACAGGATGTACAACCCGGCCTCCGAAGGCGACTTGCCCAGCGCGATCTGTGCGTACTCGCTCGCGAAGAAGAACACCGGAACGAACACCAGCATGGAGATGGCAAGCACCAGGTTCTCCACCAGGAACGCCCGGATGCGAAAGATGCTCATCTCGATCAATGGCGAGTCGGTGCGCAGCTCGACGAAGTAGAACACCACCAGCAACGCCGCGCCGATCGCAATGCAAGCCTCCGTTGCCGGATCGCTCCAGCCCCATATGGAGGATTGCTGAAATCCGAACACGCTCAGGGCGACGCCGGAAACGATCAACGCTAGACCCCGATAATCCATGCGGGCTGGCTGGTGTTGAGTCCTCGGTTTCGAGAGGACGATCAAGATCAGGGCGATGACTGCGACGGGAATGTTCACCCAGAAGATCGCGCGCCACGTCCACTGCGTGAGATAACCACCGAGGATCGGCCCGACCGCCGTGAGGCCACCCGCGATACCGAAGAAGATCGCAAGCGCCTTGCCGCGTTCGCGCAACTCGAAGGTCTGCACGACGATCGCCAATGCGGCGGGGAACATGATCGCACCGCCTGCGCCCTGGACGACACGGAACGTCACGATCCAAGCCTCCGCCAAGCTGCCCTTAGGAGTCAGACCACACATCGCCGAGGACGCCGCGAACACGATCACCCCGAGTGTCACCATCTTTCGGTGACCGACCGTGTCGGCCAAGCGGCCACCGAAGGCGAACAGCGAAGCCAGCGAGAGCAGATAGGCGTTGATCGCCCACTGCGTCCCGGTGCTCGTCAGGCTCAGCTCCTTCTGGATTTCCGGCGCGGCGATCGAGACGATCGTCTGGTCAATGAACGTCATCGCGACCGCGAAGATCATCGCCGCCAAGATCAGATTCCTGGGCTGCCCTCCTGTGGTGCTGACACTCGCCACAGCCATGAGACTAGCTCGCCGCCTCGCTCGTCAGCTGCTCGAGCAGCTTGGCCATCTGCTCGAGCGTTGATCGATGTTCGATCACGTCATATTCATCGCTCAAATGGCGGGGATCGCTGTACGCGAGCAGCACGTCCGCCCCATCCCGCCAAACCAGGATCCGCAACGGCAGCTCGATCCCAATCCGCCGATCGCTCAGCATCAGCGGAGTGCCGGCGCGCGGACTGCCGAACACCACGACATCCTCCTCGGCAAGCTCCAATCCGGCGGCACGCGCTGCCGCGGCGTGGTCGATGCGAGTGAACACTGTGAGACCACGCCGCTCGATCGCCGCGAGCAACGATCTCGTGGTGTCCGAATAACTCGAAACGCTTCGCTTTACGACCAGGCCGGCCATGCTCGTGCCCGCAATATGGCAGGAATGCCTAGGTCGGACATCCCAGCGTCCAGCGTGTGAGGTTCCCTACCGACGAAGGCTTGCGGATCCTCCTTGCATCGGCGGCTACGATCTTCTCGCAGTAATGGTCGCACGCGCTCGCACATATGGGGAGGGGACCGCCGCGTATGGGGAGACGACGGCCGCGCTGCCTGGCCCAGACGACCGGACAGTGCGCGCGACGCGCGCTGACCTGAGCGTGCTGCTGGTCGAGGACGACGATGGCGATGCCCTGCTTGTCGAGGACCTACTTGAAAGTGCGCTTCCCAGAGCCCGGCTCACTCGCGCCCGCACATTCGCACAGGCCCTCGCCACGCTGGAGGAGGAGATCGACTGCTTGCTGCTGGATCTGAAGCTTCCCGACGCCGAGGGGCTTGACACGGTCGTGCGTTTGCGTGCGCAAGCGCCTGGGATCCCGCTGATTGTCCTCACGGGACTCAACGACGAGGCGGCCGGCGTCGGCGCGGTGGAGGCCGGCGCTCAGGACTATCTGGTCAAGGGCCATGTGGACGGCAACCAGCTGGCTCGAGCGATTCGCTATTCGATCAGTCGTCGCCAGGTCGACGAGGCCCGCCAACAGCTTCGCCTGGCCCAAGCCCAGTCTCGTGAGGTCACGCGACTGGAACGCGGACTTGCGCCGCGACCGCTGATCGGCGACGACTCGGTGTGGATCGCTACGTGCTACCACTCCGGGCGCGACCGAGCACTGCTGGGCGGCGACTTCTTCGACGTCGCCGAGACGCCCGACGGACACGTGCGTCTTGTGGTCGGCGATGTCTGCGGACACGGACCCGACGAGGCCGCAATCGGCGTCTGCCTGCGCGCCGCCTGGAGAGCACTTGCGATCTGTGGGGTTGAGCGCGAGCGGACGATGCGCGCTCTACAGCGGGTGCTCGAACATGAACGCGAGATTCCCCTGCTTTTCACCACCTTGTGCACGCTTGAGATCGAGGCCGGTGGGACCGGCGCGGAGATGGTGCTCGCCGGGCATCCACCGCCGATCCTGATCGACGGCAGCTCTGTATCGGACTTCCCGCACGTCGCTGTCGGGCCGCCGATTGGGCTCGGTGACGGGCACTGGCAGCCCACCCACCTCGACCTGCCTACCGGCTGGGCGATGCTGCTTCATACCGATGGCATCACCGAGGGGCGTATCGGGGAGGGAGCGGAGCGACTCGGGACGGCCCGCTTGCAAACTCTGATCTCAGAGTACGTCGACGCCTATCCCGACTGGCGGGAACACCCGGATGACCTGCTGTCCAACCTGATCGCACAAGCCGAAGCGCTCAACGGAGGCGCCCTCACCGACGACGTGGCGATGGTGCTTCTCGGCTCCCGCGACCGGAGCCCAGCAAAAACGTGAACGCAGTCACGCCGCCGGGGAAAAGCGGCGCCCCATCTGACACCTCATCCACAGCAAGCGGTGCTCCGCCCAGCACATCGCCACGTGCGCTTCCACGTCTGCGCGTCGGCCAATGGCTCGGCCTCACGATCGGCGTCCTGCTCCTTTTTGCGGTAACTGGGATCGGTCTCGCCCTGATCGCCAACCACAGGCTGAGCGAGCAGCGCAACATCGTGCTGAATCAGGTCGAGCCTGCTCTACACGACGCCCTCGACCTTGAAGCCGCCTTGGTCAACGAGGAGACTGGCGTGCGCGGGTACATCATCACCGCCAAGCCCGAATTTCTGCAGCCCTATTACACAGGCCGCGCCGCGGAGGCTCGCGCCTATGGCAAGCTCGGCAAGCCGGGCAGGATCACCGGCGTGACGTTGACCGGCGATGTCCAGGCGGTGCGCGAGCGAGCGAGCGCGTGGCAGCTCCAATTCGTACAGTCGGTGTTGCGTAAAATACACATGAGCCATTCCGAATCGGTAGCCATCAGCATCAAGGGGAAGGAGCTCTTCGATGCGCTCCGCGCACCGCTTGACCGGCTACAGGCAGCGCTCAACAACAGGCTTGCACTTGCCCACCAACGACTCGAAGCCGACGCTCGCTTCATGCAGATCGTGCTGCTTGCGGCGGCGGCGCTCATCTTGGGCAGCCTGGCCGGAGCGGGCTACCTGTTGCGGCGGATCATCACTCGTCCACTGGCGGCACTGGGCCGGGAAGCCGAACAGGTCGCAGCGGGAGATTTCGACAAGTCGGTCGCGATCCGTGACGGCCCACGCGAGGTCGTGCAGCTCGGCGGTGAGATCGACGCGATGCGTCGTCGTATCGTGAACGAGCTGACCGTGGTGGAAGGCATCCGCGAGCAGCTGGAGGCCCAGGCGCTCGACTTGACGCGCTCCAACGCGGAGCTCGAGCAGTTCGCCTACGTCGCCTCTCACGACCTGCAGGAGCCACTGCGCAAGGTCGCGAGCTTCTGCCAGGCGCTGCAGCGCCGCTACGGCGGACAGCTCGACGAGCGTGCCGACCAGTACATCGAGTTCGCTGTGGACGGCGCCAAACGAATGCAGACCTTGATCAACGACCTGCTCGCCTTCTCGCGCGTGGGGCGCAGCGGTAACGATCTGGAGCTGCGTGAATCTCAACCTGGTGCTCGCCGAGGCCAAGGCATCCCTGTCAAACGCTCTGGAGGAGTCGGGGGCAACGCTGCTGGCAGACGAGCTGCCGAGCGTGCGCGGCGAGCGCACATTGCTTGTGTCGCTGTTTCAGAACCTGATCGGCAACGCCGTCAAGTTCCGTGGCGAGCCAGGCGCCGGTCGTGCGCTTGACCGTGACCCGCCAGGGCCAGGATTGGCAGTTCAGCTGTACGGACAACGGGATCGGCGTGGAACAGGAGTACGCGGATCGCATCTTCGTCATCTTCCAGCGCCTGCACACCAAGGAGGCCTACCCCGGCACCGGCATCGGACTGGCGATGTGCCGCAAGATCGTCGAATATCACGGCGGCCGCATGTGGCTCGACTTAGAGCACACGCCGGGCGCCGAGTTTCGCTTCACCCTGCCAATCGCCAAGGAGGAAGCTTCATGATCGCCGAGCTGATCTCGGTCCTGCTGGTCGAGGACGATCCCGGAGATGTGCTGCTCGTCAAGGAAGCATTCGAGGATCACAAGGTCGGCAACGTCCTGTCGGTCGTAAACGACGGCGTCGAGGCGATGCAGTACGTGCGCGGCGAAGGCGCCTACGCGGACTCACCGCGCCCGGACCTGATCCTGCTGGATCTGAACATGCCGCGCAAGAACGGCATTGAAGTGCTGGAGGAGATCAAGGACGATCCCAACCTCTCGGTGATCCCGATCGTCGTGCTGACGACATCCGAGGCCGAGGAGGACATCGTGCGCGCCTACAAACTGCACGCCAACGCATACATCACAAAGCCGGTCGACTTCGAACAGTTCAGCCGCATCGTGCACCAGATCGACGACTTCTTCATCGGCCTGGTAAAGCTGCCGCCCTCCTCGCGCTAGCTTCGTCAGGCTGGCTGACTTCCTTGGCACCCTCTGCCTCAACTGCCCCTGCCTCACGCTAATCGACCCGGCGAGTGCCGCCTCCGCAGCAAATGCTAGGCGGGAGCGTCGGCGGGCAGGCCGACGAGCTGCGCGCTGCGTTCCCACAGTCCCTTGGCCAGCACCTCGTCCTGCGCTTGGGCGCTTGGCTGGGCCACCTTCTCGTTTTCGATGTACTCGCCGGTGAGCGAAGCCGTCTCATCGGACAGCGACAGCCAGATCAGCGAGCGAGCGCCGCGTGCAGGCGAGCGAAAGAAGGGGCCGACAAGGGTCGTCAAGACCTTCCAGATGCCATTCTCGTTCTTGCCAAAGCCCGTACGCACGACGCCGGGGTGAAAGCAGTTGGCGCGCAGCTCTGGAGACCGCTTTGCCAGCTCGCGCGTGAAGAGGATGTTGCACAGCTTCGAGGTGCCGTACACACGCATCGCCGCGTATGACTTCTCTGACTGCAGATCTTCGAGATCGAGCCGACCGGACTTGTGCGCGTCGGAGGCGGTCGTCACTACGCGGCCCCCTGTCAAGCGATCGCGCAGCAAAACCGTGAGCAGGAAAGGCGCGAGATGGTTGAGCGCGAAGGTCCGCTCCAAGCCCTCGGATGTGACCTTGCGCGAGGCGAACAGCGCGCCGGCGTTGTTCGCCAGCACATCGATGTGCTCGTAGCTCGCGCGCGCCTCCTCGGCCAGCTTGCGCACATCGCTCATCAGCGACAGGTCGGCAACGTGCTCGTGCACCGGCGCACCGCCACCGGCCGCTCTTGCTTCCTTTGCCACAGCCGTCACGCGCTCGGCCTCGCGACCCACGAGCGCAAGCTCGGCGCCTTGGCGAGCAAGCTCGATCGCAGCAGCTTGGCCGATGCCGCGCGTGGCACCTGTTAGGAGGACGAGCGTCATCTCCCAGCCCACTCTACTTGTAGCGCCCATCGACGTGGTAGTCCCGCTGCGCAGATCGCGCCCGAAATCCAAATGGCACTGCGCCCGAAATCCAAATGGCACTCACGCAAGGCCCCTGCCGACGTGAAGCCAACCGGCTGCACTGGCCTAGGCCACTCGAATGGGCTTACTCCCATAGGCTTCGCCATGTGGCGCTGCCGCCCTTTCCCATTCCGAACGTCGTGGCGCGTGTCGGACTGGCGCTACGTAGCGGCGTGCTTGGCCTTGCCGATCGCATGTTGCCGGCCGAGGCTGCACTTTGGGACTTCACAGCCGGCCTGCAGCGCACCAAGCTTGCCGGTGCGCTCGTCAACTCCGGCCTCGCAGACGCACTGGCCGACCAGCCGCGCGACGCGCGCACGTTGGCCAGGGAGCTTGGTCTCTCCGAGGATGTGACGTTGCGCGTGCTCGGCGCCGCGGCGGCTTCGCGACTGGTACGCCTGGACCGCAACGGCAGAGCCAGCCTGGCCCGCCTCGGCGCGCCGCTTGCACGCACGCACCCGCGCTCGATCGCCTCCTGGGTCGCCTACCAGGCGGCACCGGCCAACGCCGTGGCACATGCGGAGCTCGAGAACCAGCTTCGTGGGGGAGCCGAGCCCTCCGGTCACAGGCGGGCATACGGCAACTCGGTTTGGGAGTACTTCTCCGAGCACCCGGAAGAGGGGGCACGCTTCGGCGAGGCGATGCGCGAGCTCACGGCGATCGACCTGCCGGCGCTCTCGCGCGCTTATCCCTGGCCACAGGAAGGCGTCGTCTGTGACGTGGCCGGCGGCATCGGGACGCTACTCGCGGCGATTCTCGAGCGTCGCCCCCGAGCGCGCGGCATCCTGCTCGACGCGCCGGAGGTACTTGTCGACGCCGAGGAGTTCCTGCAAGCAAGCGGCGTGGGCGAGCGCGTCGAACGGCGTGCCGGAGACCTCTTCGGCTTGCTGGACGCCAGCGCCGACATTTACGTGCTCAAGTGGATCTTGCACGACTGGAGCGACGAGGCCTGCCGCGACATCCTGCGGCGCCTGCGCGCGACGATGCCGGACGGATCGCGAGTCGTTGCGATCGACCAGCACCTGGAGCCCGGGCGGCCCAGCCCCTTCAGCTCGCTGGCCGACCTGTTGATGCTTGTCGAGTGCGAGGGTGGGCGCGAGCGCTCGCCCGAGCAGGTGCATGCCCTGATGGCAGACGCCGGGCTCAGCCGCGGACGTGTGCGCCACGCCGGCTTGCACATGGTCGTGGAGGGCATCGCCGCGGACTGAGAGCCCCAACTCAGGAACCCGCGCACGGCCCGTTCTTAGGAGCTATGAGCCAGCAGTCCCGCGCGCCTACGCGTGGCGCGCACGGCTTCGGTCAACGTGTCGATGTCGTATGCGCCGTGATGTCGGCGGCCGTTGATGAAGAACGTTGGGGTGCCCGAGACGCCGCTGGCGTCGGCTCCCGCCACATCCTCTGCCACCCTTGCCGCGTAGTCGTGATGGCGCAGCTCGTTCCAGAAGCGCTCGACGTCAAGGCCCAGCTGCTCTGCGTAGCGGCGCATGTCGAGCGGCGTGAGCGTGTCCTGGTGGGCCAGCAGCGCGTCATACATCTCCCAGAACTTGCCTTGAGCTGCGGCCGCCTCAGTCGCCTCGGCCGCCAACTGTGCGCTCGAATGAACGTCGTTGAGCGGTAGATGGCGCCAGACGTAGCGCAACTCGTCATCGAAGGATGAGAGCAGCTCGCGCACTATCTGCTCGGCCTGGCCGCAGTAGGAGCACTCGAAGTCGCCGTACTCGACCAGCGTGACCAAAGCGTCGTCGCAACCGCGGATGTGGTCGCGCGAGGCTCCACGTCGTCGGCGAGGTCGAGGATGTCATCGGCGGTACCGACGATCTGGCGGGCTCGCACCTGCGTGGGCAGGCGCCTCATGAGTTTGAATACCCCCAGGCGAGCAGTGGAGCGAGGGTCGCCGAGGCGAGCACGCCGAGCTTTGCCTCTTGCAGGCGCTCGCCGGAGAAGGCCAGGCTCGAGATCAGCAGCGACACGGTGAAGCCGATGCCGGCGACCGCGCCGCCACCCGCCAGCGAAGGGAAGCTGAGTGTCGGGCGCACACCGTGCAGGCGCGGGCGCGAGGCCAGGTAGGAGGCGCCGAGGATGCCCAAGGGCTTGCCTGCCACGTAGCCGATCAGCAATGCCTAGGGTGATTGGCGAGGAGATCGCATCGCCCAGCAGGCCCCCGGTCACGTGGATGCCGGCGTTGGCGAGAGCAAACAACGGCACCACGACGTAGCTCGTCCACGGGTGCAGGGCGTACTGCAGACGCTCGTTTGGCGAAATCGCGGAAGCCACACCAATCTGCGCCGAGCGCGCCAGCTCAGGCGTCGGCTGCTCGCGAAACGAGCGTGTCAATGCCGTGGCACGCTCCAGGTCCTCCCGCGAAGGTGGATATGCGCTTGTGACCAGACCGATGGCGAGACCGGAGATCACCGGGTCGATGCCAGATTCGAACATCGCCACCCATAGGGCCAAGCCGACAACCACGGTCAGCTGGCGCCGCCAGGCAGATACGTAGCGTAGGCCGATGAGCAGCGCGAACAGGCCAATCGGATAGGCCAGGGCGGGCTTTGAGATGTGGCCGGTGTAGGCGACGGTGATGACCAGCAGCGCGAACAGGTCGTCGACGACCGCGAGCGTCAGCAGAAAGACGCGCAGACGCGTGGCGCTGACCGGCGTGAGTAGCGCCAATGCTCCCAGGGCAAAGGCGGTGTCGGTCGACATCGCGGCGCCCCAGCCGTGGGCGCCTGGGCCACCGGCGTTGAAGGCGAGGTAAATGGCGATCGGGACGGCCATCCCGCCGAGCGCAGCCAGCACCGGGATCGCCAGGCGGGTGCGCTCGCGCAGCTCGCCCACGTCGAGCTCGCGCTTTGCCTCCAGGCCGACGACCAGAAAGAAGAAGGTCATCAACCCCTCATTCACCCAGTGGCGCAGGTCGGCAGAGATGCCGCCGTCGCCAATTGAGATCGACAGCTTCGTGCTCCATAGCGAGTTGTAGGAGGACGACCAGAGCGAGTTGGCCCATAGCAGCGCGAACACAGTGGCTAGGAGCAGCACGATCGCGCCGCCTGTCTCGGTGCTCAGAAAGTCGCGTACCGGTGCGGCCAGATTGCGTGCCCAGGCCGTGCGACCACTGTAGGAGTTGGCTTGCTCTTGGGCCATCGTCGCACGATTATTGCGGGCATTCGATTTTGCAGTTCCGGGCGCGCATGCGCGCCCGGCCGGAGTGCATGCACCGTCCGGGACATCGCCGCATGCGGCGATGTCTTCCATGATTATTTTGAAAGGTACGACCCCGGCTCGGAGATTGAACCCTCCTTGGAGATTGACCCGGCTCGGCCGGGCCCCTGCTACAGGACCCGACGAGCCCAGGTGAAGCTTTGAGCCAGCCAACCGGACGTGAGCGGCAACACGTAGACACCCTCCTCGGAGGAGTGGATCGCCCACTGATTGCTGAGCGCGATCCCCTCGTGGATCACGTTCGACTCTGTCGCGGTCGCGTCGAAGCCGCCGAGCCGAAGAACAACAGGTCGCCCGGTTGCACATCTTCCAAATGAATGCGACTGCTCTTGGATATTTCGCCCGCCTGCTGGGCTGCCGTGCGCCCGAGGATGCTCTTACCCCACGACAGACCCGAGACCTTGTAGACCCGCCAGGCGAAGCCCGAGCAGTCATAGCCGCCGTGTTCCAGCCCGTCTGCTGTGTTGTCGGTTGTTCCACCCCACACGTAGGGCATGCCGATCTTCGACGACCGCGATGCGCAACACCTCGCGTTGATCGTGCGCGTACTGCGGCAGGAGAAGCCCATCGAGCGTTCGCGCGCCCCCGACAGAGCCCAGCTTTCAGTCCCAGCGCGACTGCGAACGAGTGCGCCGCTTCGGCCCGCGTGATCGCGTTCCATGGGTACAGCTCCAGGCCTCTTCGCCGGCCGGGTGCTTGTAGCGCAAGCCCAGATAGCGAGCCACCACCTCGCTTCCGAAGTAACCGGGCGGCGTGAGCCCGGCTGCGACGGCGACCAGCTGCACGTGTTCGGCGACGTCCCCGAGGCCGAGTTGGTCCACGAGCAGCGCGTCGAAGCGGACGAGTGTGATCGGGAGGTTGGCCTGGAAAGCGATCGGCGCAACTTCCTCGCGTGTGGCGATCGCCTCAAGCGCAGTGCTCTCGGCCTGGATGCTCAACGGGGCCGCACCGGCAAAACCCGCGCCGGGCGCTTCGCTCATCACCCCATCGCCGAGGACCGGGTCCGCCGCCTGGCGCTGTCCCAATTGGCAGCCGTCAGCTTTTTGGTCGTCGCAGCCACGGCCGAGGAGCCCGTGCCCACACCGGCCACGCCAGCCATCCCCGCGACGGCCAGCACGACCGTACAGCCAAGCACGAGCGCAACCCTGTGCGGCAAGAACGAGCGAACTTGTGAGCTCACGTCGAGCACATCCCCCCATCGACTGGGCCCAGCGCTGCTTGAGCTTCGCTACGACCCGCTGGCCATCGGTTCGGGAGCCTCGGGCGTCCTGCAACTGTCTATGAAATGGCGATGCCCCCCGCGCGCGCGGGGGGCATCGCCATTTGGAGCAATGACCACAGCACCCGGCGACATTTGCGCAGTACCGGCCGCACCCCACACGGCACCTCCCTTTTGGAGCACAGGCCACCCCGCTAGAGCGAGGCGAGTCGGCTCTGCAGAAATCGTCGCTCGGGCTCGGAGCGAACAAGCTGGAGCGCCTGCTCGAATGCCACGCGCGCTTCGGCCCATCTGTCGAGACGGCGCAGCAACTCGGCACGGGCGGCATGGAAATAGTGGTAGCCGTCCAACCCATCGAGAGCTTCGATGCTTGCCAGCCCCACCGCCGGCCCCCGTGCTTCGGCCAACGCGACGGCCCTGTTGAGCTCGATCACCGGGGAGGGCGCCAACCGCGCAAGCTCGTCGTAGAGCGCGGCGATCTGTGTCCAGTCACGAGTGTCCTCGGCGTTGATCGGGGCGACGCGTCTCGAAGCACCAACTCCTCGCGGCGGCGCTTCGCGCGCCGGCGTGCAAGGGCTCGATCGAGCGCGTCGCTGACGCGCACGGGGTACGGCCCGAGCGCGAAGAAACGCGTCAGCGCCTCGGCCCGCTCCGGGTCGAGCGGCACAGCGCCAGACGCGTTCCTCCGGGTCCCAGCGTCGGCCGGGGATCGCCCGCAGGAGCTGGCGAAGACGCTCGTCGAAGGGGAAGCGCAGCACGGCTTCGCCCTCGACCAGCGAAGCGATCAGCGCCGCGGGCATGGATCCTTGACGATAGGCATCGCAGCGGATGCCGACGTGGGATCCCGGCCCCGCCGCCGTCACGGCTGCCGCGGCGAGCGCGTCGTCGTCATGGCCAGCGGTGCGAGGATCGGTGCTCGCGGTCCTCGACGGCCCGCGCACCGTCGCCGACCCGCAGCAGGCGACGCACGCCGGCGGCCCAGCCGCCCGCCGCGCGACATCCGTCAGCCCGTCGCCGGGTCCCCCGTCAGCGACAGCGAACGCCTCGCGAGCGCCTGCAGCAGCGCACGCTCGATCGTCGGGTCCGTCTCGCTGACGACGGCGTCGAACGCGTCGGCCCTGATGACGAAGAAGCTCAACGGCGTCGTCGCCCTGACCGTCGCGGTCCGCTTGACCCGCTCGAGCAGCGCATCTCGCCGAAGAAATCGCCGCGCCACTGGGGCGCGAAGGGGCGTGCGGCGAGCGAGGCCCGGCCTCGCCGGAGATGATCACGAAGTACTCCTTCTTGCGCGATTGCCCTCCTCGGCAGAGGACGGTGCCCGCGGCCACCTCGAGGTCGTCGCTGACGCGGGCGATCCGGGCGAGCTGCTTGCGGGACAGGCCCTCGAACAGGGAGAGCGCCGGCAGCGCCTCCATCTTGGTGTCCTGCGAGACCCAACCGCCGTGAACGTTAGCCCCGGGCCCGGCGGTCAGATGTGGTCGCCGCCCATTCGCTCACACGGGTTGCCGAGCGCATCGGCCGCGGGCGCTCGCGCGCACAACGAGCACGGATGGCACCCTGCGCGCCCGTCCGCATGCCCCGACGCGCCCACGGCGATGATTCCATTCACCCTCGCCGGTCTAGGAGCCCAACAACGCTCTTCCGAACCAGCCGAAGGCCGAGGAGGTCACCATGGGCAAGATCTCGTTCACGAATTCATCACGCTGGACGGCGTCATCGAGGCGCCGACGCTGGACGATCGAGTTCGGCTTCGACCCGAAGATGGGCGAGGCGATCGGCGCGATCATGGGCCGAGCAGGGCGTTCCTGCTGGGCCGCACGACCTACGAGGAGTTCGCGCCGGCTGGTCGACCCGCACCGCCGATGAGGATCCCGGCGCACCGTTCATGAACGAGTCACCGAAGTACGTCGTCTCGTCGACGCTGAGACGCGCCGAGCTGGAACAACTCGACGGTCCTCGGCGCCTACAGCGCCGAGGCGATCCGCTCGCTCAAGGAGCGCGTCGACGGCGCCATCTACGTCAGCGGCAGCGCCACCCTCGTGCGCGCGATGCTCGCCGACGGCCTCGTCGACGAGCTGCACCTGTTCGTCTACCCGGTCGCGCTCGGCTCGGGGCAGCGGCTGTTCGCCGACGGCGCCACGACGAAGTTCGCGCTCGCCGGCCGGAGTCCTACGACAACGGCGTCGTCCACCTGACCTACACGGCCGCGTGAGGCCACGACCAGCCGGAGCGCTCGCGGCTCAGCGCGCCGCGAGCGCTGCGGCGATCGCCCGGGCGTCGCTTGCGCGCATCCCGCGCGCCGCGAGCGCACCGCCGACCGCGAGCCCCGCCGGGCCGGCGCCGATGATCGCGATCTCGACGTCGGGGGCGGCCACCACACGAGCGTAGTGGGCGCCGCATGGTGCGATCATCCGCCGGTGCGGATCGAGGCCCGCGTCGAGGCGTTCGGGGAGCGGATCGCCGCCGCGGGCGACGGCCGCCGCTGGGCCCTCGCGTATGGCGACCGCGTCACGCTGTGGGAGGACACGGGCCGGACCGCCGAGCTGCCGCCGGCCGGCGAGCAGGTGCTCGACCTCCGCTATGACGGCGACGCGCTGCTCGCCGCGCCCAACCGCGCGCGCGGCAGCGCCTGGGAGGATCTGCCGCCGCTGTTCCGCGCGCTCGAGCCGTTTCACGCCGTGGCGGCGACCTGGGACGGCGCCGGCGGGGTCCTCGTCGCCGCCGCCGGCCCGCCCGGCGATCACGAGCAGCGGGTGCGTCTGCACGACGGTCGCACCCGCGAGCCGGTACTGCTCCTCTGGACCGACGACGCCTGGCAGCGCGTTCAGGTCGTCGCCGCCGGTGCGGGCAGGCTGGCGGCGGCGGCGCTCGAGGTGCGGGTCTGGGATGCGGCGAGCCTCGAGCAGCTGGTGGTGATCGCGGACCGCGGCGCGCAGGTGCGTCGCCTCGCGCTCATCGGCGACCACGTGATCGCGACGTACGGGATGCACGTCGCCGTCGACGAGGGCGCCGGCTG
>CAVWTS010000009.1:0-268783 GCA_963757995.1 uncultured Solirubrobacterales bacterium | reverse complement strand
CTAGACAAGCGTATGCACGTGTGGGACGGCGAGTGTCACGTGCACGCGGGCATTCGTCCATCGGACATCGACGCCACACGCGCCGCTCACCCAGGAGCCGACTTCCTGATCCACCCGGAGTGCGGCTGCACGACCTCGATCATGGAGTACGTCGCCGCGGGCGACGTGTCGGCTGAGGGTGTGCACATGCTCTCAACAGGCGGGATGTTGCGCTACGCCGATGACCTGGAGAAGCTCGCGGGCGGCCGGGTCGATGGAGCGGCGAGTGCAACCGCCTCGCCGCCGCGCGAGGCGGTCGTCGCGACCGAGACCGGCATGCTCTACCCGCTTGAAATGGCGGCTCCCGACGTGACTTTCATCCCGGCGAACGCCGAGGCAAGCTGCGTCTACATGAAGATGATCACGCTGGAGAAGCTACGCGACGCCCTGCGCGACATGAAGTTCGAGGTGCGAGTAGCGCCGGAGACAGCCGAGCGGGCGCGAATTCCGATCGATCGCATGGTCGCGCTCGGCTGAGACGACCGTGGACGCTGCGCTGGGCGTTGTCCTCGGTCGCTCGCGTGCTGGCCGATTGGAGATCCCATCGATCTCCAATCGGTACGTCACGCGAACGTGCCTGCCTGTACCCCGAAAGGGGTATGCCCCGAAGGGGTAGGTCCTAGCCCAGCTTGGTCCACGGCCGTCTCAGTGGCCTGAGATCAGAACTCGCTGGCCTCGTGCGGCCCCACGCAGGCGACCGCGAGATTCTCGGCCACGTCTGCCGCGACCTCGCGCACCTCATCAAACGTGACCGCGTCGAGCGCGGCGATCGCGGCGTCGGGATCGATGGCCTCGCCGTAGACGATCTTCTGGCTGGCTCCATAGCGGGCGACGGCGTTCGTGTTCTCGAAGGCAAGCACCAGCCGCCCGGCCGAGTAAGCGCGAGCGCGCTGCACCTCCTCTTCAGTCGGCCCGTCTACGCGCAGCTCGTCGACGATCTCGCGCATGCGGGTGTAGGCCTCGATGCACTTTTCCGAATCGAGCCCAGAGCCCAGTTGCAAGATCGGCACGTCCGCGAAGGCATGAGCGATCGCGTACACCGAATAGCAAAGCCCTCGCTTCTCGCGAATCTCCTCGAACAGCCGCGAGCCCATCGAGCCGCCGAGCAGCGTCGAATAGATCGACAGCGCCGCCCGTTGTTTGACGTTGCCCACGTCGATCTGTGGCCGATAGATCATGCGCAGATGCGACTGGTTCGTGTCGCGCTGCTCCACCAAGGTCTCGGGGGAGAACTTCGGAGCCGGCGCATACGGCTCGGGCGCCTGAAGGGTTGGAAACCGGGCGAACAAATTGGCGAGTTGATCCGGTCCAGGAACGAACTCAATATTCCCAACCAAGAACGCCGCGCCGGATGCCCCGGCCCAGCGGCGCTCGCGGAAGCTGACGATTCCCTCGCGAGTGAAGCTGCGCAAGTTCTCCTCGGGGCCAAGCACTGTGCGCCCAAGCGGATGGTCGCCGAAGGCGGCTTTGTCGATCAGGTACTCGGCCACAGTCGAGGGCTGGTCGTAAGCGCGATTGATCTCCTGGACCACCACGCCGCGCTCGCGGTCGAGCTCCTCCGCGTCGAGCTTCGGGCGCGCCACGAAGTCGCTGAGCAGATCGATCGCCTCTGGCGCTGACTCCGCACGCACGGTGATGTGGAAGGCGACAAGGTCATGGCTCGTATAGGCGTTCAGCATCCCGCCAAGCCGCTCGGCTGTCTCGTTGACGTCCTTGTAGGTTGCGTACTTCTCCCCGCCCTTGAACACCAGGTGCTCGAGGAAGTGGGCCATCCCGTTCTCCTCGATACGCTCGGTCCGAGCCCCGGCGTCGAAGGCGACGAGCACGGTAAGCGCGCGCGTTCCGGGCAGGCTCACGCTGTACACGGGCAGTCCGTTACCGGCAACGGTAGTTGTCGAGATGTCGGTCATGCGCACGCCACGATAGGCGATCGGCGTGTCGTACTCGCCGCGTTGTCGCGAACCCCTCCTTGTGGTCTGTGCGTTGCGCGGTGCAAAAGGCTTTGCATGCAGGGAAAAGTGCGACCTAATGGGCCTCCGATCGCTACTGTGCCCCGCCATGGCAGACCAAGAGAAAAGCGCCCGTCCGGAGCGTACGATTCCGCGTCGCGCGCTCGCGCGGCACATGACCCCGAGCCGCGCTCGGGTCGTCGCAAGCGTACGGCCACCTGTTGCGGCTCCATCTCCGAGCAACGCTTCGAGCAAGGCGCCGGTGAGCACGCCGGGGGCAAACACTGTCGTGGACTTCCGCGCCGTCTCAAAGCGCTATGACTCGGGCGACGTCGGCTTGGAGCGGGCGACTTTCGCGATCGACCGCCAGGAGTTCGTCTTCCTGGTCGGCGCCACCGGCTCGGGCAAGTCGACGATCATGCGCCTGCTGATTAAGGAGCTCGAGCCGAGCGAGGGCATCATCCGCGTCGCCGGCCGCCACCTTGGTGAGATCGACCACAAGCACGTCCCGTACTACCGGCGCAACATAGGTGTCGTCTTCCAAGACTTCAAGCTGTTGCCGACGCGCACCGTCTACGACAACATCGCCTATGCCCTGCAGGTGACAGGCGCCTCGCGCAAGCAGATCCGCTCCTCGCTACCGGACATCCTGCGCCTGACGGGTCTCTCGACCAAGCTGCATAACTACCCACATCAGCTATCCGGCGGCGAGCAGCAGCGAGTGGCGGTAGCGCGCGCCTTCGCCTCGCACCCGCCTTTGTTGCTGGCCGACGAGCCCACGGGCAACCTAGACCCGGACACCTCGATCGGCATCATGCAGCTGCTCTACCGCATCAACCGAGCAGGCACAACGGTGATCGTGGCAACCCACGACAACGAGCTGGTCGACAAGATGCGCCGCCGTGTGATCGAGCTGCGCCGCGGGCGCATCATCCGCGACGAGGCCACAGGCCTGTACGCGCAGGATGAGACCACGGGCGACTTGGCGGAGCGTTTGAAGCGGGAAACGGCTGCCGAGGAGACGCCTCGCCCTCGAGGCACTCGTCGATGAAACTCGGCTTCTTCCTCAAGGAGGCTGTGCGCTCGATGCGCCGCAACCCTGCGCCATCGTTCGCGGCTTTGTCGTGTGTGCTGGTGACGACGCTCGTGCTGGGCGTCTTCATCCCAGTCGTCCAGGCGACAAACGGAGCAGCCAACTCGATTCGCGGCCGTGTCGTGGTCGACGTCGATCTCAACACGACGGCCACCGCCGCGGAAGTCGCGCGTGTGCGCCACAAGGTCGAACACGCCCCTTACGTCGGCAAGGTGGAAGTGCTCTCCAAGCAGGCGGGCTACGAACAGGAGCGCAAGATCGACCCACAGGCTTTTCAGCTGATCGGCTACAACCCGCTCCCGGAAATCCTAAGGATCACTCCGACCGATCCGGCGAGAGCGGACGCGATCCAAGCTGAGCTAAACCAATCAAGCCCAGCGGCCAAGCGCCTGGTAACCGACTCCGCGATCGCCGACGTCCAAGATCGCCAAGCCCAAACCGACAAGATCCTCTCGGCCACGCGCATCGTCAAGATCACGATGGCGCTGCTGGCAGCATTGCTCGTCTTCTCATCGATCCTGCTCGTCTCCAACACGATCCGCCTGTCGCTCTTCTCGCGCCGGCGCGAGGTCGAGGTGATGAAGTTGGTCGGCGCGACCGACTGGTTCATCCGCTGGCCGTTCGTGATCGAGGGCTTGTTCCTGGGAGCGTTGGGAGGCGTATGCGCGATCGGCTTGCTCGCGGTCGCCAAGGTAACGCTGATCGATCCGCTGGCAGGCACCGTGAAGCTGATCTCCCAGCCCGACATGATCGACTTCCGCCTGCTGATCCTGGTGCTGATGGCATGCGCCATCGCGGTCTCCGCGGCGGGCTCAGGGTTGTCGCTGCGGCGATTCCTACGAGTCTGAGACGATCATGGACGCGACGCGATGCGTCGTCCTACCGACCGGAGATCGATGGGACCCGATCGGCCAGCACGTGTGCGAAGCACACTTCGCGAGCTGCCTGCCTGTGCCCAGAATGGGTATGCCCCGAATGGGGTACGTCCTAGTCTCGCTTGGTCCGTGAGCGTCTCAGAAACCTTTAAGAGTGCGTAGGTAGGGTGGGGGTGTGAGCTCCCGTGTAAAGCAGATCGTGTTTGCGGCTCTTGCCGTGCTGTTGCCAGTGCTGTTGCTGCTCCTAGGCATCTGGCTGGGTGGCCACCCAAGCAATCTCCCAAGCTTTGCGCGCAAAGCATTCGTTGCCAACAACGACACGCAGGTCGTCGACGAAGCGATTGAACGCGTCTCCCACGACTACTACCGACCGGTCTCAAAGAGTGCGCTCGCGAACTCCTCGGTCGCGGGATTGATCTCCAGCCTTCATGACCCCTACTCCGAGTACCTCAGCCCAAAGGAATTCACGAGCTTCGACCTGCCGGCCAGCTTTGCCGGGATCGGCGTCTCGGTCGACCCAAAGACAGCGGGCCTTGAAGTCGTACACGTGTTCAACTCCTCGCCGGCCCAACGCGCGGGCCTAAAGTCGGGGGAAACGATCGTCGCCGTCGGCGCGCGCTCCCTGCACGGTGTTCCCGCCGACACCGCGACTGCGCTGATCAAGGGACCGCCGGGCACCAACGTAGAGCTCACCGTCAAGCCTACGCAAGGAGTACCGCATAAGCTCACGGTCACGCGGGCGATCATCTCTGAGCCCGTCGTCGCCTCGATGATGCGCACCGTTCACGGGGTCAAGCTCGGCTGGGTCTACCTAGCGACGTTCAGCGAAGGCTCGGCGGCCGAAGTGCACTCGGCGGTTGAAAAGCTCCTCAAGGAAGGCGCGCGCGGGCTCGTGCTTGATCTGCGCGCCGACGGCGGCGGTCTTGTCAGCGAAGCGCGCCTGATCGCCTCGATCTTCATCCCCTCAGGAGTGATAGTTACCACGCGGGGACGCTCTCAGCCGACGACGGTGATCACCGCCGCGGGCGGTGCCATACCCAGCTCGATCCCGATGGTCGTACTCGTCGACCGCGACACGGCGTCGGCCTCCGAGATCGTCACGGCGGCCCTGCAAGACCATCGCCGCGCCACTGTAGTTGGCACTCACACTTACGGCAAGGGCGTCTTCCAAGAGCTTGAGCCACTCGCCGGCGGCGGCGCAATCAAGATCACGGTAGGCGAGTACTTCACCCCCAATGGCCGCAACCTAGGAGGAGGAGGGGTCAAAGAGGGCGCGGGTATCACCCCAGAAGTCCGGGTGCCAAAGGGTGTGGACACAGAACATGGCCTCGAAGTGGCGCTGCAAACGCTGTTAGCAAAGGTCAAATGAGCTCGCCGAGCGGCGGCTCGCGCGGAGGGCCCAGCAAGCGGGCCAAGTCTGGAGGGCCAAGCAAGCGGGCCAAGTCCGGAGGGCCAAGCAAGGGGATCAAGTCCGCAGGGCCAAGCAAGCGGGGCCTTAAGGCCACAGGGAAAAGCAAGAACGGCAAAGCAGGCGGGGCGGGCAAGAGCGCCAAAACATCCGGTGCACGCGCGGCGAAGTCGAGTGCTCCCCGCAAGGATGGCTCCGGTGCGCGAGCCTCTGACAGCATCGCGCGCGGCAAGCGCGTAGCACCGCGATTGGGCGGATCGCCGAACACGCGCGTCGTGTGGCCGCCGCAGGAGCGCACCGAAACCGCGCGCGACGCCATTGAGCAGATGCTGCGCGAGGCCGGCCACGCGCTCCGCTTCGACTCGGCGGTCGAGCGCGAAGCACGCAAGGCGGGCGCACGCGCTTGGGCCAAGGCCGAGGTCGAGCTGCAAGAGGGGGAGCGGCGCGACCTGCGCGAGCTGCCGACCTTCACGGTCGACCCATCCACGGCGCGCGACTTCGACGACGCCATCTCCGCCGAGGCATTGCCCGACGGAACGGTGCGCGTTTGGGTCCACATCGCCGACGTCGCTGCACACGTGCCGCTGGGCTCGGCGATCGACGTCGAGGCGCGTCGGCGCTCGACGAGTGTCTACGTGCCCGGCACGGTCGAGCCGATGCTCCCGCACGCGCTCTCAAGCGACGCCTGCTCGCTCGTGCCGGGAGCGGAGCGTCTGGCTGTGACTGTCGAGATGCTGTTGCAGGGCGCCAGGATCGTCTCCGCGAGCTTCTGCCGCTCGCTGATCCGCTCGGACATGCGCCTCGACTACGAGCAAGTCGATCGCATCTTCGCGCGGGATGAGCAAGCACCTGAACCATGGGGTGGGCCGCTCGCGGCTGCTCGTGCCGCGGCCGCCGAGCTGCAACAAGCGCGTGACTCCGGCGGTGCGCTTGTGATCGACTCCGAGGAGCCCGAGTTCTCTTTCGACGAGCGCGGCAACGTCACCGAAATAAACCCGCGCGCACAAACCGAGTCACATCGCCTGATCGAGCACCTGATGATCGCCGCGAACGAAGCCGTGGCGCGTCAGCTAGCGCAAGCATCGGTACCGTGTCTGTACCGCGTCCACGAGCGCCCAGACCCCGAGCGTATCCGCACGCTCATCGCCCAGTTGGCTTCGCTGGGCGTCTCCACACCACCGTTGCCGGACCCGCTGTTCCCGGCGCAGGCAGCGGAGCTGGTCGGCGAGATCTCGCGTCGCGTCAATGACCACGTGCGCCGCACTGGAACGGGTCGCATAGCGCTCTCCTCGCTTGTGCTGCGCTCGCTTAAGCAGGCCTGCTATTCGCCGAAGAACGCCGGCCACGCAGGCTTGCACTCGGCCTGTTATTGCCACTTCACCTCGCCGATCCGCCGCTATCCGGACCTTGTCTGCCACCGGGCGCTGCTGGTCTCCATTGGCGCTGGAGAACGCCTGACAAGCGCGCGCAAGCTCGTCGAGCTAGGCGAATGGACATCTGAGCGCGAGCGCGACGCTGCAAAGCTGGAGCACAAGGGCGATGACATCGCCGCATGCTCCCTGCTTGATGAGGTCTTGCTGGACGGGGGATACGACCAGGTTTTTGCGGGCGAGGTCACAGGGCTGATCGGGGCGGGGGCGTTTGTCGCATTTGGCGATGCCCCGCGCGCGCGCGGGGGGCATGTCGCTAGGAGAGATGCCGAGGCGGGTGCGGAGGTGCGGGTTAAGTCTCGAGTGCGTCCGATCTACGAGGGCATGCTGCCGGTGCGTCTGCTCAGCGTTGGCGAGGAGCGCGAGTGGTGGTCGCTCAACGAGCAGTCAACGATCATGCGCGGCGAGCGCTCGGGCACAATGCTGCGGCTCGGCGATCCGGTAGAGGTGCGTGTGGTCAGGGTCGACGCCTCGGCCGGGCGGGTTGATCTCGCTCCGGCCGGTTAGCACCGTCAGCTGTGTTCCTCTCGGCGCTCAGCGTCGCGAGGCGTCCGATCGGCATTCCTAACGTCCGTGGCCCTCGCGGCTCTCCGCGCCGCGAGGGCTGTCTGGATAGGCTCGACTGATGGCCAAGTCAAAGGGCAAGAAGCGCAAGATCGGCGCCGGGGACGTGGCGAGCAATCGCTATGCCTCCTATCGCTATGAGCTCACCGATCGCGTCGAGTGCGGCATCGCGCTGCAAGGCAGCGAGGTCAAGGCGCTGCGTGCCTCCGGCGCCCAGCTGAAGGACGGCTACGCCTCGATCCGCGACGGCGAGCTGTGGTTGCAATCGGTACACATTCCCCCGTATCTGCCGGCCTCGCGTGAGAACCACGACCCCGAGCGCCCGCGCAAGCTGCTGTTGCACCGCTCGCAGCTCGAGGACATCGCGGGGCGCGTCTCAGAGCGAGGCCTCACGCTCGTGCCGACACGCATCTACTTCAAGGGCCCGCACGCGAAGGTCGAGATCGCGCTGGCCCGCGGCAAGGATCTCTACGACAAGCGCCAGACCATGCGCGAGCGCGACTCTAAGCGCGAGATGGAACGAGGCATCAGGGAAGCGCGGCGCTGACAGGCTCGCCATCGCAGGTCACTCCTATGGTCCAGCAGCGGGACTCAGACTTGGTGCGCCCACTTGGTCTTCAAGCCAACTGCTCGCACCCGGTCAGCCCGTTGCGCTTGGCTATCGCCTGCATTTGGTGCTGAGTCGTCTCGCTGGAGGTAATCACCCCGTGGGCTGCTTTGAGATTGTTCGTCTTCGCGTATTCACCAAGCTTCGAAGTGTTTTCGGCAAGCATCTCAGCGCCCGCAATGAACTGTTTCCAGTCGCTCTCGAGATCGACAGGAGGAACGAGCTTGCTCAGTTCAGACAGCGCCTTTTGCTCGAAGGCGGCTAGTTCAGGGGCTATACGGGCGATGTCCTGCACAGAGTTGGCGCTCTTGGTCGCGAACTTCGCTGTAACGGTCTTGCAGATCGTGTTGGCCTTGCTCACGAGTTCAGCGTGCGTCAGCGGCTTTGCCGACCCACCGCAGCCCGCAATGGCCACGGTGGCCGCGGCGAGCATGGCCGTCGCCAGCCTTCTAGGTCCCATGCAAACCCCAATACCGTCGCGTTGGCCCATATGCCCCTGTCCCGTCCTGGCCCCTTGGACAGCCTACAGATTCGAATCGAACGCAGCCGCCATGCGCAGGCTGGAGCGCGCGCTCTGGTGGCCGAGTTCAGATCGATCGGAAGCTATGCCCGGCGCTGACAAGGATGTGCGTCTCGGACATGCCGATTCCAAGCACCAAGATCAGCCCTGCGTACATGAGTCCGATTGCGATCCGGCTGTGACGCGGCACGCGGTAGAAAGCAGCCTGCTCGATCGAGTGAGATCTCAACTGGCGCCAGCGGCGCGGCATCTCGCGTAGTGCGAGCAGGATGAAGATCAGCAGGAATGGATTGCCGAGCAGGAAGACCATCGCTACCAGACCCCCGATTCCCACGAACCACATCGAGGGCGCCACAGCGGCCATTGCGCGGCCGCCGTCGAAGGGCACTACCGGGATCAGGTTGATGAGATTCAGGAAGAACGCGAAGTACGCGAGCGCGAGCAGCAGGTCGCTGTTGGTGAGCGCCCCAGCAACTGCCACTGCTACTGCTCCGAGGGTGCCGAGGATTGGTCCAGCCAAACCAACGCGCGCCTCGGCGAGCGCGTTGTCGCCAAGCGAGCGCGAAAAGATCGCTGCGCCAAGGAAGGGTATGAACATTGGTGTGCTCGCCTTGATCCCCTCGCGCTTGAGTTGAATCACATGGCCCATCTCGTGCACGAACAGCAGGGCCACGAAGCCCGCGGCGAATGTCCAGCCCCACAGCAGGCTGTAGGCGGCTATCGATACCAGCGCGGTACCCGCGGTACTGAGCAAAGCTAGTTTCGGCAGCAGCAACAATCCTGTCTTCAGGTAAGCGCCGAACTTCGCAGCAAGCGCGGCGACGCCTGCAAAGGCGCTGCCGATCCGCTTACGCAGGGGACGCCGAGGAGCTCCGAAGGGAGCCTCACTTGCCAGAGGCAGCTCGCTGTCCACCAGTCCATTGTCGCAGCCGTCATAAGCATCGCCTAATAAGCCGTCTATGTGGCAGGCAGACGCTTTTTTCGGAATGTGCGGGTAAAGCGCGAAAACCCCTCTTGACGGGGGTCAGCGAGAGGCGTACGTTGGATGAAGACGCGGACCCCCGAGCCGCAAAGAGCGAGGCCACCGAGGTGTGAGGCCGCGCCACCAATCATCGGAAGGCTTTCGGGCCAACCGGCGAAAGGTTCCTCAAAGCGGCCCGGGACCGCGTCGACTTCGTTAAGCGGTGTGCCTGTGGGTGGAGCGGTGGGTTTGCCAAACGCCGATGCCCCCGTGCACGCAGGGGGCATTGCATAAACGGCCGCTACACTGCTGCGAGTACGCATCCACGGGGACGACAGGCTTCGACGCGGTTGGCTCGTGTGGATGGTCGCGAGTCGAGGTCCCGGGCGGCCTCGTAAAACACCCGGGAAAACCATAAGTGCGGACTCTCACGAGTACGCCCTCGCTGCTTAGTCAATAGCTAAGGCACGAGGTTTCGAGCCCCGCTCGCCTACGGCGGGGATCCTCGGAATCAGAAAGTAGGCTCACCCGGTGAGGCCCGCCTCCGCTGACCCGGGAACACCAAAGGAGGCTGGTCCCCCACAACCCGGCCGGCGAGGCTAGTAGGGGACGAGATCAGAGCGCCGGCTACGCTCGTAGAAGCCATTCATACGCGACTGCGGACCCGGGTTCGATTCCCGGCGTCTCCATTTTTTCGGACGTTGCGCAAACCCCTGGCGCGACGATGCGGTAGGTCGGCTGGATGCTGGTCTTGCTGATGACGCGCAGCTCAGCGATCAGGATGCGCAGGAGTGCCTTGGTTTGCTCGGGCTCGCCTCGTGCGAGGACCTTGTCGAGGCGGTCCGCGACGGCTGCGAGATCGGCTGCTGTGGGCGTGTGCGCGGCTTCGTCGTCGTGGTCGGCTAGCTCGGCTTGTTGGGCGTGGAGGTCGTCGAGGCGGGTGGTCAGGTCGGTGAGGCGTTGCTCGCAGCGCTCGGGGGAGAGGTGGCCTTCCTCGAAGGCGTCGAAGTAGCGCGTGGTTGAGCGTTTGGTGCGGGTGATCTCGGCGGCGATCGCTTGGCGACGCTCGTCGAGCGCCGGGCGCTCGCGCTCCGCTTGCTGCTGGGCGGTGGCGAGGGCGTCTTGGATGAGTGGTCCGTCGCGGTAGATGCCGGCGAGCTGATGCAGAACGGCGGTCTCGAGCTTCTCGCGTGAGACGCGTTCGCCTTGGCAGGCTTTGGGGCCGTACTTTTGGCGGGCGGTGCAGGCGTAGTAGTGGTAGAGGCCGCCTTTCCCTCGTGCGGACATGCCGATGTAGGCGCGGCCGCAGTGTCCGCAGCGGATCACGCCGGAGAGCAGGAAGTCCGAGCGGTTGCCGCGCCGGCGGGAGGCGTCCTCGCCGCGCTCGGTCAGGATCGCTTGTGCCTGCTCGAAGATGCTCTGCTCGATCAGTGGCTCGTGTGTGGAGACGAAGTCCTGATCGCGCCAGCGGATGCGCCCGAGATATGTCGGGTTGGTGAGGACGCGGTGCACGGCGGGGTGCCCCCAGCCAGCGGAGGGTGCTGGTGCCTGCTCGGCGCGAAGCTGGTGGGCGATGGCGATCGTGCCGAGCCGGTCCTCGATGTAGAGCTTGTAGATGCGCCGGACGGTTGGTGCGGTGATCGGGTCGGGTGCGAGTTGGCCGTCGTGGAGGGTGTAGCCGAAGGGTGGGCGTCCGCTGTACCAGCGGCCTTCGCGGGCGCGGCGCTCGATCCCTGCGGTGATGCGGTCGACGATGGTGGCGTGCTCGAACTCGGCGAACACGCCGAGCATCTGCAGCATCATGCGGCCTGCCGGTGAGCCGGTGTCGAATGGCTCGGTCGCTGAGCGCAACACGACGTTGAGGGTGTCTAGCTCCTCGGCGATGCTGGCGAGCTGGCGTACCTTGCGGCTGAGCCTATCGATGCGGTAGACGAGGAGCTGGTCGATGCGTCCTTGGCGTGCGAGGTCGAGTGCGGCTTGGAGTCCTGGCCGGTCGAGCTTGGTGCCGGTGGCGCGGTCTTCGTGGTGGGCGATGATCCGCCAGTCCTCTTGCACCTTGCAGAACGCCTCCAGCCGTTCGTGCTGGGAGGCGAGCGAGGTCGGTTGGTTCTCCTCGTCGGTGGAGATGCGGGTGTACACGCACACGCGGGTCATGGCCTGCCTCCTATCGCTCGCCGTCGCAGTCCTTTGGGCGGCCGAGGAGATCAGAACCGGCAGCGGATCTCAAGTCCTCTTGTTCCGGTGCTGGCCGGTTGGGCCGCAGGCTCGCATGGGCGTTGACCACAATCGTGAGCACGGAGCTTGTGCTGTCCTTGCTCCATACCGCCACGGCGATCGGCGCGGCGCTATACGCGAGCGTCGCCCTGGCGGTTTCCGCGCGCCTCGCGCTCGGGACGAGGAGCAGCACGAGTGGGTCGAGATTGCTCAGGGAGCTGGTAGGCAGGATGGATGCGTATGCCGTGGCCTTCTCGCGTAGTCGTCTGGTTGGCTCGGTGCCCCGGTCCAGCTCCACCAGGACGTGCAACGGCGTACGGCCAGGGAGATCGAGGACGCCGTAGCCGTCGGCGACGAGGGAGCCGGAGAAGATGTGGTGGCAGGTTCGCTCGCCGTACCACTCCGACAGCGCGCTGCCGGCGACGTTCGCCTCCACGGCGAGGCGGGTGAAGAACTCGTTGACCTCGACGTGGTGGGGCAGCTTCTGGCTGTGGGCGATGCTCGCGGCGATCGAGTGCTGCCAGCCGAGCTTTGTGCGCTCGATGTTCAGATGGTCGGCGACGATCAGCGCGCCTGCCTCATCGAGAATCCAGTGATACGGAGCGGTGCCCTGTCCCATCGGCAGTGATGGGCGGAACCTGTCGAGCACACGCAGGCGATACAGGACATCCAGGCGAGCGGCTGCTGTTCTCGTGCCGGTGAAGTACAGGCGTCTGATCTGACTCGTCGTCAGCACACGGAACTCGAAGCAGTCCCCGGCGATCCGCCGGTCACGGTCGGTGAGATGCGATGCGAGCCGCAGCACGTCCTGCTGACCAAGCCGTCTGGGACGAACTATCTCCTTCACTTCTAACTACCTCCTCTATTGTCGGGGTTGCTTGCAAGCCGTCGAACTGGCTTGTTTGCTGGGGATTTCCACGCTCGACGGTCCTCTCGTCCAACCGGAGGAGCGAACGGAGGCCGGATCGGCGCACGGAACGGAGCACCCATCGGCACCGCACTCCTTGTTGCCCTCACGTCTTGGCGCTCGGGCGGCGTCGGCGAGCAGCCCCGCGAGCAATCTGGTGGCCTCGTGCTGCTGCTCAGCGGAGAGTCGTTGCATGCGAGGTGCGGCAAGGCGCACCCGATCACGAGGCACACGGTCTTGCATTCCCTTCCTTCGGCCGGTTGAGGACCAGACACACACAAAGGTCTGGTCCGAGGACCGCGCGGTACAGCCACCCATGAGGGGCGGCCATCGCGGCCTCACCTAACGAAGGCCGATTTGAGCCCGTGCAGTTACAAGTCGATGCGGACTTTTCTGCCGCCCCGGGTGATCTGTCAGCGATTTGTCAGCCGCTTGTCAGCGCGAGCACGAGGGCATCAGACACAGGCTCAAACCGACCCAGCTCGCTATCCAGACGTCGCCGATTTCGCGCGGGCGTGGCGCCGCCGCTTGATTCGCCATCGTTCCTACCGTGCTGCTTGTCTGCATCGCTGGTCATCTGGCCGGCTCCTCTCGGGTAGACCGAGGAGCGCGCAGACGAGCACGACCAGATGACCGCAGAGAGCTACGGTTTCCGGGGCATCGAAGGCACGCTCCTTCGGTGCTCAGGCCGGGCGGGCGCTACCAACGTCCGTCCGGCCACTTGATTGTCGAATCAGGCGATCAGAGCAGAACCGGCGCGGGATCGCAAGAGGCCGCCTGCGGGGACCTCCGCCAGCTCAGACCGCGTGTTGCATGAGGTGGTCGAGCACCGTGAGGTGGGCGTGCCATCCGTCCAAAACCGGCGCCATCTCACCGAGCCATACAGGCTCCGTCGGGGCATGACCGGCGAGCTGGTCGCGGATCCCGCCGCGGGAGACGACGATGCAGGCTTGTCGGTGCCGGCTCAAGAGCACACACAGCCGGCCGGCATCTAGATGGAACTCGCTGGCGTCTCGGCGGCCGGAGAGTGGGTGCCAGACGACAACGATCTCGAACTCACGGCCTTGAAGAACGTTGGCGGTGTCAACTTCGACATCATCGACGGGGAGTCCTGTCTGTGCACGGGCGTCCTGTAGACCGGTGCGGATGTGGTCCCGTTGGTCACGGTGGGTAACGCCGACTGCGATGTCGCTGGGCCGCAGGACGCGGGTCCCGTGCTCATCGTCGACGGTGATGTCAGCTTCGAGGAGTTCCGTGACAACATCGATGATCGCCTCGACGACCTCGGGGTCGGTCTGTGGCATGGGCAGGTCGTCGAGCTCGAGATAGGCCCACCCGTTTTGTGTTGCACCGCTGACCGCGTCGGCTGCCCGTCCGCGGTGCAACGGTGTGACACCGCGTCGCAGGCGCCGCTGCTGCGGATCAGTGCCGGCGGTGAATGGTATTTCGTAGAAAGCGTCAGAGATGAGGCTGGCTGCGTGGCTAGGAAGGCGCCACGAGATCGGCAGGGCGAGGCGCGCCGTCGCAGGCTGGGTGGTGAGGATCGTCGTAGCCGCGGTCTCCACGGGCGAAAGCGGCCGACCACGAAATCGAGTGTCGTCTGCGGTGGTGAAAGGGGCCAGCTGACCAGGGTCGCCAACCAGAAGAAGCGAGTCCATCATGACACCGATCGGGAGCAGGCCATCAGAACGCATCTGGTACGCCTCGTCCACGATGGCGAAGGGCCAGGTACGGTCGAAGTCGATGGTCGCCCACTTGGCGGCGGGAGCAATGATCACATCACTGTCGTGGAGGTCGGTAACGGACTTCCCGAACATCAAGCCCTGCTGGGCTCGGAGGTCGGCGGGCGGGATGTAGTCACGGGAGTGAAGCCGTCCGACGCGGACGGGTGGCACGCCGGGTTGTTGGTCGGTGATAAAGCCACGGACCATGTCGTCGGCTTGGTCATTGGTCTGTACGACTATGGGCACCTGTGCGCGTCGTCGTGCACGGCGGCCGATCTCGCGGACGAGTGTCGACTTGCCAGCGCCGGGCGGGCTGTCGACCAGAGTCGAGCGGGTGCCCGCCATAACCGTGTCCCATACCTCCTCCCGCGTGGCCGCGGCGGCTTCTGCTGCCTTCACGATGACTCCTCAGAGTCGTCTTCGACGATCTGCTGGTGCGTCCAGGGGATGTCTTCAATCGTCGACCGCTGGTAGTACTCGAGCTTGCCGTAGGGGCTGAGGACCAGCTCGTCGCCCACTCTTGGCAGGCGTCCAAGCGTGTTGTTCTGGTTGGCCCCTTTCTGTACCTCTGCTCGGATCAGGCCGTTGGCATCGGAGGACAACACTCCCAGCCTCACCTCCGGGTGAGTTGATAGGAAGAGCGTCGTCCCGGTCGGTCGGCTGAACTCGAGGGTCGGTTCGATAGTGATCAGGGGTCGGCGTGTCCTTCTGCCATTGGCACCTTGGATCCTGCGCTCAGGGTCGGCTGCCACGACGCGCCCTGCGAGCGCCTCGCCACTGGCGACTACCGCTGCCATCACGAGCGGGTCGTCCCAAGCCATTTCCCGTTGAAGGTTCTCGGTGTGGTCCTCAAGACGTCTCAGACGGGTGGCGTCTTGCACCGGCGTAGGAATGTTGCGGAAGTAGGCTCGGCCTTCGGTGATCCGGTCACAGTGTTTGGTCCAACTGCGCAGATCCGAGCGCCATCTGCTGGCGACGTGGTCGGCGGCCGGCAGGGATGCGAGACGATCCAGCGCCCGCCAGCAACCCTCCCATGCTGGAGCAAGCTGCTCGCGGACTTCTCCTTCGAGCTCGCGTCTCACGGCGGACCGGGAAGCGTCATCGGTCGCAGCGTGCCATTCCTCGATCAGCTCGGCCAGCATATCTGCGTCCCAGTGGGGGTCAGAATCAGGACCGGCCGGTGGTGATGCCTCGCCCGCGCGGGCTGCCTGCGGGCCGTCCATGCCAGCCGGGGGCTCGATCCAGCCGAGCAGGGCTGCCAGGTTGAGGTCCTCTGATGGAAGCTGGCCAGTCTGCCAGTGAGTGGTAAGGGTGTCGGTTGCGGCCACCACGAGGCTGGTTCCTGGCATGAGATCCGCGAGGAAGGACAGGTGCTTTCCTGCCAGCGGAACCGATGGCGGCACGGGCGCGTCGCCATCGGTCTGCAAGTTGCGGGTGAACCGGCCGACGATCCCGCCCAGCCAGTCAGAGGTGGCAGTGTTGGGGACGACGAGCTGTGGCGCGTCCTTGCACATGCCGGACTCCTCGCGGCCCTCGAACTCGGAGAGATAGGCCAGAAACTCTGCCGCGAACTCGGCGAGAGCCTCAAACCGGAGGCCACGGTTGCGGGGCTCGGGAACTACCACGCAGTGTGGCTCCTCGTCGCGGCTGGTGCCCCACAACAACGCGAAGGGTGCGCCGGGATCACCGGCGAGGTGGTAGCCAACAAGCACCAGCGGCTGTGGACTCAGGTGGACGTGACGCCTTGTCGTCTTCGCAACAGCTCGTCGCTCGGCAGCAGCCAGAAGGGCCTGGTGGGTTTGCAGGGCGTTCACGCAAGCCCTCCGAGGGCGAGCCGGGCCGCGGTGGCGCCCCGCGCGAGAGTGGTCGCGACCGCAGTCTCTGAAGCGTCAGCCGGTGCGCGGCGGCCTTCCGCCAGGTCGATGGCAGCAGCGATATCGGTGACGTTGCCGCAAGCGCCCGCCACGGCCGACCCGAGTCGTGCGGTGGAGCGGTGGAGCTCTGCCTCGTCTCGGCAATGGCGGAAGAGGGGGCAGGAGACGCAGCCGTCGGTGAACCTCGGAGGCAGCGGCGCGAGGGCCTCGCGGGCAGCCGTGGCGGCAGTGGTCAGTTCATCATTGCCAGTCCCTTTCACAGGGTGAGCGGGCAGTCGGATCCCGGCAGGGAGCGTCTCGAGGATCTCCGCGGCCCGCGGGACCGACGCGAGTTGGCGGCGCAGTCGGCGCACGTACATGTCGATGTCGATTGTCACCGCGGTCGGCCGGAAGGAGAGGTTTTCTGGTAGCACGATCATCGTGGTGGTGTTGACCACGTTGGGTGGTGCGCCGATCTCGAGCATGAGCTGCTGGAGGCTCAGTGCGTAGACGGCGGTCTGGCGAACGGTGGCCGAGGCCTTGGTGGGGTCCGCGCGCCCGTCGATGCGGGGGTAGGACTTGATCTCGACAACATGGATCCGTCCGTCGATGGCAAAGGCCAGCACGTCCTGCTCGAGATAGACCGTCTCGCCGCCGAAGTCAAGACGCGTCATGGCGTGGCGAATGAGGTTGTATGCCTGGACCGGGTCGGCGAGCATCTCTTCGGCGCGTCGCCGAGTAAGCGTTGACCGCAACTCGTTCATTTTGGCGGGGGTTACGTCGGGGTATGCCTCCCGCAGAGCGGAAACGGACAGGTCATGCTGGCGGACCTCAGGGATCTCGAGGTCCAGGTGTCGACGTGCGAGTGCGACGATCTCGGCCATCCCGTTGGCCACCACCTGCTGCTCGAACTGGTTGCCGCGGGTGAGGGCAAACGGTGACTGTCGGTCACTTGGGGTGCCGCTGAGCAGGCTCCCGAGCTTGTCGAGGTTGACAGCCGCGGCGTCGAGCAAGGTACGGCGCTGGCACCCCGGTGCCTCCAACGCACCGGCGACGCGGCGGGCGTTCAGGTGCTGGGACGGGAAGTCGCCGCGGAAGCTGTCGAGCGGACCTGGCGTGTCGGTCATTGTGATCTTCCAACGGCGTGTGATGTAACCGTGCGGATCTGAGTGCCGAACAAGAGTACTTCGGCGCCGAGCTGAGAATGGGCTCGCTCTGCGGCCTCGGAGCGCTCCCGTTCGTCGGTCTCCTCGATCTCCTTCAACTCCGATTGAGCGGCCGCGATCACGACCTGCGGTTCGACGCCGAACGGCTTGACGCCCGGAATGGTCGCCCCCAGGCGGGCCACCAATCGCATCATGGGGGCCTCGTAGTTCGTGCCCGCCACGGCCAACGTCTCCTCAGCCAGTGCGACGGTGCTGTGCAGCATGTCGACGCGGGGAGACAGTGGGGCAACCAGCCGCACGCTGGTCGGCCAAGTAGAGAGCGCGACTGTGCCTCGTACGGGGGTGAACCGGTCGTAGGTCAATGCCGGAACGACGTAGACATCGCGTGCTTGCCGACCGGGCAGCTCCTGAGACTTCCGCCAGCTGCGGGCCTCATCACGACGCAGGGAGGACAGCTTCGCGGTGTCGACCCGCTCGGCCCAGCGGGCCTTGGTGACATCCGAAACCAGGCGTGCACTCGAAGGGCGGCCCGTCAGCCGCAGAGCCTGGATCACCTGATCGCGCAGAGGGATCGAGGACTCATACGACGACGTCGCCCGAGCGATGTCCGGGTTGCTCTTGTGCACCAGGCGGTTTCTGCGCCGCTCCAGCACGGCGACGTCCTGAAGTAGCCGGGTTGCCTCGATGTTGTCACCGGAAGTCGTCGCGTCGAGTAGCGCATCGTTGGCGTTTCTTAGAGCGGTAACCACCTCGATCAGTTCCTGCGCACGTTCCATGAAAGCCATGATACCACGCTATCCATGTTTTCCATGTAAGGCTCTACCGGAGGACGAGGATGCTCTCCACAGCCGAAGCCCTGGTGCGGTATTGCCGAGTGCGGGGGTTCATGCTTGCCCGGTTCCTGATCACCGGGAAGTCATGGCGGTTTGCCGAGTCGAAGCCGAGAGCGAATGCCATCTCGCCCAAGATCTTCGCGGTGTCGTTGTGCAGATCCTTGTAGTAGTTGTCCTGCACAACCAGGACCGCGGGAGCACCGTTCCGCATCACGCGGCGCAGCTCGCCAAGCGAACTCCACATGCCGGCGTAATACTGCAGGAAGTACTTCGTGTAGTAGCCCTCTGACGCCTTGCTGCCGTGCGCGGCCACCCCTGCAAGGAACGCTGTCGCCGCCTCACCCCATTGCTCGGGACTACCGCGTTCCCCTGTCATCGTCGGAGTTCCGACCATGCGGTTGCGAAGGAACTTGATGTCCTCCTCGCCGGCACCCAGGACCGCCAGCTCAGGTCTGGTAGCGACGCCGTAGTCGATCCGCGTGCAGTAGGGCGGCGAGCTGACGACCGCGTCGACGCTGCCGGTCTCCAGCGAAAGGCGCCGGCTGTCGCCGAGACCAACTCGAATGTCAACACCAGCGTCGTAGTTGTCTCGGTGCAGTCCTGAGGTCAACTCCGTCGCCGATGCCCGAAACTGGGTCATGATCTCCTCACGAGTCGGGCTGAGCCGGTCAGCCTCCTCTACCCGCTTCCACCATGTCGGGTTCGTTCCGGCCCGCGGTGCGATCAGCACCCGAACGGTCCGGAAAAGGACGGTGTAGAAGAAGGCGGCGAGCGTGCTCATTCCCGATGCACCCTCATACGCTGGCTGAGAGGCGGTACCGCTGTCGACAAGGAGCCGGTGGACACTTTGTTGCAGCCCGCGAAGCGAGCTGGCCGCCCGTTGGGTGAACCAGAAGCAGAGTGGGTCATCGTCCAACTCGTTGCTGGCCGCATGGTCTACAACGTCCGCACCGAGCGGGTCGATGCTCGCCCACACTCCCGCGCCCAGCAGCCGGGCTCGGGACACCACCACCAGTGCGGGATTGACGTCGAAGCCGATCGCCGTGATGTTCATGCTCGCGGCGACGACTGTGGTCGTTCCTGTCCCGTTCCAGGGATCTAGCACTAGGTTCGCCGTTGCGGCCGACTCCTGCAGCGCTTGTTCAACGAAGCCAGCAGAGTAGCCCGCGTAGTAGCGATACCACAGGTCCACAGGGTCGCAACTCGCACCCACCTTGGGGTTCACGAAGGTTCCTGAAGTCACCGACTACCTCGAGTCTCTGGCACTTGCACCGTGAACTCGATGACCTCGAGTCCGAGGACGTGTTGGAAGCCACGGTCTCGGGTTGCGAGAGCGAATCCGTGCTGTTTGCACAGCGCCGCGATCCAGATGTCGTTTTGCTGGATCGCAATGCCTGCTTGTCGGAGTAGGGTTGCGATCTCGCCGAAGACGCGAGTTGTCTGGCGGTCGAGTTCCAGCACACGAACGCGGGGCGTGGCGAGGAAGCGTTCGAGCGTGGCGGCGTTCTGCCGTAGCTTGGTTCCGTTCATGAAGCCGAACCAAAGCTCTCCGAGCACGATCATCGGTAGACCGACGGCCTCGGCCGTACGTGCTTCCTCGGCTAGTTGCTGATTGCCTTCGCCGAGGGCCTTGTAAGCGTTCGTGTCGAGTGCGAGCTTCACGCGGCGGGCTCGACCGGAAGTGCGTCGAGCCATGCTTGCGCGCCGGCTTCTTCGCCAGCATCTACCGGCAAGCGCCCGATGAACCAGTCGAGGTCGTCGTGCTCGCTGGCTGCGGCAGGCAGCTTCGCGTTCTCGAGCGTCTGCACGACCACGGCGTTGAGGGTTTTGCCGGTCTCGCTCGCCTCGCGGCGAAGCTCGGCATCGAGGGCAGGCGACACGCGGCGTATCGTGTACTGGATTCTTGACATGCCTACATTATAGGCAGGATTTGCCTGCGATCTGAAGGTTGGCGAAGCCTGCTGGCTGGAGCTTGTCCGGTAGGGCCCGAACCCAAGTTCGAGCCCTACCGTTGCGATCGCCTCAGATGCTCCGGCTACGCGGCCGCCGGGAACTCCTGGCCGTCGGGTCGGGCCGGCTTGCCGTCCTTGCTCCGATAGCCCGTGGTCGAGTATCCGAGCGCCTTCAGTCCTTCGACGGCTCTGTGATCAGCCTTCTGCTTCGTGTCTCCGTGAGACGTCAGCAGTGGCTGGTTCTCGTGGTTGAACACGGTCGCGCTCCACCGGCGCGAAGTGTCCGCGTCATCTCGTCTGACAAACACAGTGAGATGACCTACGTCGCCCCAAGCGTCCCGTATAAGCGCATCCACCTGTTGTTCGTCGAACCAGGTGAGCGCCTTCTTATCGCGGTGTGGTGCGAGCTTGCACCACCCGTGGTTTGCATGGCCCACGCGGGCCTCCTATCTATCACGACGGCCGCACGCGCGTCCGCCTAGTCTGAGCCAATATCGTGTCATTCCGACAGATGTAACGCCGCCGGGCCTGCTCTACAGCCGCATCTATTTGTGCAATTGGGATCGACGAGGCGCGGCAGCTTCCGCCACGTGCCCGCCTCTCCGTAGGGCAGAATTGCCCGCCATGTCTTCGCCGGGACCTCGACCAAGTCTGATCCGTCGTGCGGGCTTGTTCCTATGGCAGACCACGGCGACGCAAGTCGTGACAGTGCTCGTGACGCTAGCTGTCACGGCTGCGGTCGCCTTTCTCTACGGGCGGATAACCGCCAGTTCGGCAGATCCGCCAATCGACGTCCAGCTGGCCGAGCTTCGGGAATCGGCCGCGCGCCACCACGAACAACTCTTCATTCGCCCAGGCAGCCTGCACGGCGGGCTTTCGTATGTCGTGGTCAGCGAGGAACCAGGCAGCGAAGGCCCAGCGGAGATCGAAGGGCAGTCGGACATGGTGCGGATCTATGATGTCGAACACGGGCGTTTGCACAAGGCGTTTGCGTTTCGCCCAGCCCATGCTGGAAGCGAGAAGTGGCAGTACCGACTCGACACCGTGCAGGATCTCCAAAACACGGGCGCGGAGGAGGTGGTCGGGGGTTTCTGGCTATTCATCGACAGCGGGGGAAACCGTGCGTTCGTGCCGACGATCATCTCGTGGGACTCAGCATCACGGCGCTACGTGATCCAGCCACTTCTTCCCGAGCCAGTGGCAGAAGAAGAACGGCACTTTCACCCGTTTCGTGGCGCAGGTGGCGCCACTTGGTGGAGGGTTGAGAGCGTGGGCGCGACGCTCGATGATCTTCGCTCGCATATCCAGTTCCACGGATACGGAGGTGCCGACTACATCGTCAGGACGATTACCAGCTTTCTGGCCCCCAGCACGACAGGCTTGATCGTCGTTGGTGCGGTCGGGTCGCGCGAACAAGACGACTTCGTGGTGCGGCTGTCTGGAGAGGTGCTCAAGCTGACCTTGCCACTTGTAAGGGAGCAGGGATGCCCAGCTCTGCATCCATTCATCCACGCTGGGCTCAGCAGCCTCCAGTCTGAGATCGCGCGGGGCTTCGGGAAATCGGCCGAACTCTGCTGAACATGAGCATCGAGCCCACGGTCGCCGCTCAGGCGGCATTGGCTGATGATGTAGCGGCGTGGCTACGCCACGCGCAACGGCTTCGGCCGCACGGCCACGGGGTTTGCGCAACGTACGGTCCTCTCCACTGGTTTGCTCGATGCCCGATTACGCGGGGGGATGCTCGACGGTGGCATTCGGCCGCGTGATCCGGAATACAACCTAAAAGTTGTTTTCCAGTCTGCTTCGATCGAGGAACCGACCGAGCTTCAAGCCGAGCCTCCGGAGTCTTGCCCGCTGAGCGCGACCATCATGAGTGCAACCCAGGTATCGACGAGCGCCTCATCCTCGACTTGTGCCGGGATACCGAGAACGTCGCGGAGCAGGCGAGATGAGAGCAGCGACCCCAGGCCGACGGCGGCGATTGCCCTCGCCCTAGGACGAGCGGTGGGGCTCTCCGCGCGCTCCTCGATCCATCTGGCGAGACCCTCGAACGTGGAGTTCACCAACTGATCGACGGCTGCCGTCAGGATCTGCGGCCTGGCGCGGGCTTCGGAGGCGAGGATGCGCAGCAGCTCGGACTCACTGTCGAGCTCGTTGAGGACGTAGCGGGCGGTAAGGATCAGTTCGGCTCTGAGATCTCCGACCGGGGTGAGCACACGGTGGATCTCACGAAGCGCGTCCAACCGCGCGAGCTGGCGCTCAATGCCTGCGGCGAGAACCGCTTCCTTGCTCTGGAAATGGTGGTAGAGCCCGCCGGCTCCCGGGGTTAGGCCGGCGGCTGCCTCGATCTTGGCGATGCTGGTAGCTGCATAGCCGTGCTCACTGAACAGGTACATCGCCTGGTCGATGATGCGATCGCGGGTCGTGCTTGACATAAACCGGTGCCTAAGCATACACTTAGCTGAAGTCAGGTTTACCTGATGGGGAAGAGGTGGCTGTGTCCGATTTCGAGCTTTCTCCAAATAAACGCGATGTGTGGGGCGACGGGATCGATAGGAGTCGCTTGCGGCGTACCGCTCCGCTTGTAGGTTTGACCGTTCAGACCGCCGGCGAGGCGGTGATAGCCAGAATGCGCGGCAAATGGACGGACGCCGAGCGAAGCGAGTTTCACATGCGCTCGGCCGAGCGCTATGCCGAGCTGCTCGGCCACTCCAAGGGCGCTTTGATGAAGGTGGGGCAAATGGCTTCGTTCGCCATTCTCAGTCCCGCAGTGCCGGCGGAACTCCAGTCGATCTACCAGACGTCGCTGATGCGCCTTCGCGAGGATGCGCCGCCGATGACGCCTGTACTTGCACGCGAGGTGCTTGAGCATGAGCTCGGCGAGCCGGCCGAGAACATGTTTGCCAAATTCGAGTGGGAACCGCTCGCGGCGGCCTCAGTCGGCCAGGTGCACGCGGCTCAATTGTACGACGGTCGCGAAGTCGCGGTCAAGATTCAGTATCCAGGTGTGGCGGACGCGATCCGCGCCGACCTCAAGAACACAGAATTGCTGGCTACGTTCTTGACGTTGACAATTGGTGGCATGTCGCCGCGGAGGCTGAGTTTTGACTTGCGTGGCGCGGCAAGAGAGGTGGGGGCGCGCATCCTCGAGGAGCTCGACTACCGGCTCGAGGCCGTGAGCCAGGCAGAATTCGCCGAGTACTACCGAGGACACCCGTTCATCCACGTACCGGACGTCGTCCCTGAGCTTTGTAACGGCCATGTCTTGACTCAAGAGCTCGTACAGGGCTTGTCCTGGAGCGACGCAGTCACAGCCGGGCAAGAGCTACGAGACCAGTGGGCGGAGGCGATCTTCCGCTTCGTCTATGGCAGCTACGAGCGTATCTACCAGTTCAACGCCGATCCACACCCTGGTAATTACATTTTCCATGAGGATGGGAGCGTGAGCTTCCTGGACTTTGGCTGCGTCAAGCGCTTCCGCCCTGAGCAGGTGAAGATCATGGACGAGGTCTTGCGCGAATGTTTGCGCGGCGATGTCCTCGGAACTTGGCGGGCCTGCGTGGAGGCTGGATTCTGCAAGTCCTCGGTTTCTCCCGAGGAGATATTCGACTACTGGCGGGGGGACGGGGAGATGCTTTGGGCGAACGAGCGCTTTACCGTTACACCTGAGTACGCGGCGAAGAGGATCGAGCGCAGGTGCTCGCCCAATGGTCCCTCGGCCAACGTTTTCCGTCATATCACGATGTCTCCCGGAGTACACGGTCATGACCCGCATGGAGTTGGGTGCGCTGTCGGTGATCGCGCAGCTGCGTGCCTGCAATCTCTGGGGCTCCATAACAGCGGAGCATTTCGAGAGTGCCCCACCGCTCACCGATATGGGTAAGCGTGAACATGCGTTCTTCGACGAACGCCAGGTCGCAGGCCCTGTCTGACCGTTGGACACGGCTTCGGGCGCAAGAAGAAGCTCGGAGGAGGGAGACGCGCTCATCGTGGGTAGGCTGTTGGCAATGGCCTACACCACAGCCGAGGGCCGCCAGCAGATCCTCGACGATCTCGCCGGCGCGGCCGATGAGCTCGCCGCTGCGATCGCTCTGCTGAGCGAGGCCTATGAGCATCTCGACGAACGGACAGCCGAGCGCCTTGAAGAGCAGCTGTTCCAGCCGATCCAGGCGGCCTATGGTCGCGCCAAGCGTGTCCACGCGGGTTTTGCCGAGCGCCACGAGCTGTCTGGTCACACCTTCCAGACGCCCTCTCCAGTGGCGCCATCGAACGGCACGAAGGGTCTGATCGATGCCGCCGTCGATGCGGCGGGACGAGCGGATGGGATGCTTGGCGAGCTACAGGACTCGATGCTGCCGATCGAGGTGGGGGATGTTGAGTTGCGGGCCGGCCTCTCGGAGGTGCGCGAGCTGATCGGTGGCGTTCGCGTTCGCGCTCGCGAGCTGGTGCGCACGCTCGGACGCTGAGGCAGGTTGCAGGCTAAGGCGAGTCGCGCGCGGGGACCTATCCCCGGACGGGTAACCGCGCGAGAGCCCTTGCGGCGGTTCGGTTCAGGCTGGTAGCATCCCCTACCGAGGCCCAAGCCCGCGCACGAGCGCCAGCAGTGCCTCGGAGGTGCCCTGCGCGTCTTGTCCGCCGGCGGCGAGGCGGCGTACCGCAAGTCCTGTCATCAGCGCGACGACGGCGGGCGCATGGCGCTGTCCGTCGGGGATTCCAAGTGCGCTGAGGGCGGCGCTCGCGATCTGTTCGTGGGCCTCGAAGCAACGCCGCGAGGCTTCGCGCAGCTCGGGGTCGCGGGCGGCTTGCAGGTGTAGCTCCAGCTCGGCTATCTGCTGGGGAATCTCAGAGGGGACGGCCACGAGCTGCTCGACGGCTTCCGCGACCTGTTGCACGCCCGGTTTCTCCTCTGCCAGCTCGCGCGCGATCTGCTCGGCGTCTTGCGGTCTCCTCCTCGACATGCAGGAGCAGGCTCTCGCGTAGCAGTTGAGCTTGGCTTGCGAAGTGGTAGGTGAGCGAGCCGAGCGAGACGCCAGCGGCAGCAGCGACGCGGCGGTTGGTGACCGCGGCGACGCCGCCGTCTGCGATCAGCTTCAGGGTCGCCCGCAGCATGCGCTCGCGCACGCCCACAACGTCGCCGCTGGCTGGGTTGGGTGGGTTATTCGAAATGGGATGCCCCCCGCGCGCGCGGGGGACATCGACGTTTTGGGTTCCGCCGTCCCGCCCCTCAGATGCCGTCTGCACTGGCTGGTGCGATTGCGCTAATCATCGAGGCGCGAACGTGCCGACGGCGTGCGGCGCGATGCGCTCGTGCCAGCGCTCGACCCGCTCGAGCTGGGCGGCGAGTGACAGCAGCGTTGCCTCGCTGTTGGCCGGTCCCAGCAGCTGCGCGCCGAAAGGCAGACCCTCGCTGGTGAGCCCCCCGGGCACGCTGACGCCCGGCCAGCCGAGCACATTCCAAGGCCACGCGTAAGGGCACGCGCCGACGATCACTTGTTGCGTAGACCAACTGGAGAGTCCATCGGTCCTGCCGATCGGCAATGGTACACTAGCGCTCGTAGGAGTGATAAGCACGTCAAAATCCCCAAAAATCAAACCGATGCGACGCTGAAAGCGCCGCTCCAAGCGTCTGGCGAGGGGCAGGACGGTCTTGCCCAGGACGCCGCCGACCTGCGCTGTGGAGCGGGTGCGGGCGTCCAGCAGAGAGCTGTCGGGCACGCGCTTGACCCAGCCGTGCACGCCTGACTCTCCGCGCGCGACCAGCGTGAGGCCCATCAGGCCATAGCTGGGGTGGTGCTCGCTGACAATGTGGCCGAGCTCGGCGAGCACCCGGCCGATTCTGTCGCACGCCAGCCTCGATCTCGTGATGCAGGCGAATGGGCGCGCCGCTGAAGGCGTGGCGCAGCGAGAGCGCGATGCGCAATGGGCGCGGTTCGCGGGCGATCGCCTGGGCGTAGGGCTCCGCCGGGCGGCGGCGGGGCGTGCAGATCCTCGGGGTGGTTGCCGCTCAGCACGTCGAGCATCAGCGCGGCGTCGGCGACGGTACGGGTCAGCGGCCCGATGCAGGTGAGGCCGTTGAAGGACTCCGCATCAGGCCAGGTGGAGATGCGTCCGCGCTGGGGCTTGACGCCGACGAGGTTGCACCAGCCGGCGGGAATGCGCACCGAGCCGGCTCCGTCGGAGCCGAGACCGGCTGGAACGATGTGCGCGGCGACCGCCGCGGCCGAGCCGCCGCTGGAGCCACCGGGGGTGTGATCTAGGCTCCAGGGATTGCGCGTGACGCCAAAGGCCTTGCCCTCGGTGAACGGGTATAGGCCGATCTCAGGCGTGTTGGTCTTGCCGACGATCACCGCCCCGGCCGCACGTAGGCGGCGCACCATCTCGCAGTCCTCGGCCTTGGCCGCGAAGGGCCCTGAGCAGCCGAAGGAGGTGGGGTGCTCGGCGAGGTCCACGTCGTCCTTGATCGCTATCGGCACTCCAAGCAGAGGAAGTCGCTCGCCGGCCGCGATGCGCCTGTCGGCCTCGGCTGCCTCCGCGCGGGCCGCGCTCGGCACGCACGACACGGAAGGCATTGAGCGTGGGCTGGGTCGTCTCGATGTGATCGAGCGTCTGTTGCACCAGTTGCACGGAGCTGACGCGTCCCTCGGCCAGCGCCGCCACACACTCCAGTAGATCTCGAGGCGGACGGCGAGCATTGGCGCCTTCGGCGTCTGTGGCTGAGCTTGAGTGGATGGTTGAGGACATTTTTTGGATTGAAGGGGCGTGCCGTTTGGTGTGCCCACTCAGATCGTCGATACGGGCCGTTCGTTCGAACGAACGGTAGCAGCGAGTTGGTCATACGCGCCGATGGAGATAGGTCGCGGAGGCTGGGAGCAGTCGGGGATGAGAGGTGCGCGGAGCAGCTCGGCGCCAGCCGGTGATGCCGACATACACTCAGCCGGTGAGCATCGGCGCGCCCAGTTTCGACACGCCCGCGATCGTGCGGCGCTTCCATGAGGCACGTCGCAGCGAGGATCTGGTCGTGCTGCAGGGCTTTCATGCGCTCAAGCATGCGCTTCGCTTTGGCGCTTCTGTAGAGCTGGTCGCGTGCTCTGACACGACCGAGCTGGCACGTCTGGGAGAAGGTCTGGCCCCTGATCTGATCGAGCGGATGCAAGCGCTTGCCGTCGTGCTACCCGCGGAGGCTTTCAAGCGGCTCGGACCCTACGTCCCGCATACCGGCGTGGTCAGCATCGCTCGTCGCGTTGCGAGCGATCCGCTCGCTGTGCTCGCCGCCGGGGGCAGGCGCCGCTCGTGCTGCTGGAGGATCCGCGCCACTTCGGCAATCTCGGTGCCGTGATCCGCGTCGCCGCGGCGGCCGAGGCGGCGGGCGTGCTCACGACCGGCCGCCAGGATCCCTGGGATCCGGTCGCTGTGCGCGGCTCGGCGGGACTGCACTTCGCGCTGCCCGTCGCGCGCTTGGAGCATCTGCCCGGAGACCGACAGGCCGCTCCTGGCGCTGGACCCCGAGGGAGAAGAGCTGCGCCCGGAGGCGGTGCCGCCGCGTGCGCTGCTGGCGTTCGGAACCGAGCGCGACGGTCTCAGCGAGCGTTTGCTCGAACGTGCCGATGCCCGCCTGCGCCTGCCGATGCGAGCCGGCGTTTCCAGCCTGAACCTCGCTACGTCGGTTGCCGCAGTGCTCTACAGCCTGCGTCTGGCGCAGTCGTAGGTCTCCAAAATCAGCCATGCCCCCCGCGCGCGCGGGGGGCATCGTGGTGTGCGTTGAATAACTGCTCAGTCAGCCTCGGCGGACATGTACGGCGCCAGCTCGCGCCGTGCGATCGAGAGCTTGTGCACCTCGTCGGGGCCGTCGGCCAGGCGCAGGGTGCGCAGGTGCGCGTAGGTCCAGGCGAGCGGAAAGTCGTCTGAGACGCCGCCGCCACCGTGCACCTGGATCGCACGGTCGATCACCTTCAAGGCAATGCTCGGAGCAGCCACCTTGATGGCGGCGATCTCGGTGCGCGCGTGGCGGTTGCCGACGGTGTCCATCAGCCACGCGGCCTTGAGCGTGAGCAGACGCGCCATCTCGATCTCGATGCGCGCCTCGGCGATCCAGTCCTGGATGTTGGCCCTGGCGCCACGGGTTGGCCGAAGGTCGTGCGCTCCACGGCCCGCCTGCACATGGCCTCCAGCGCCCGCTCGGCGGCGCCGATCGAGCGCATGCAGTGATGGATGCGCCCCGGGCCGAGTCGTGCCTGGGCGATCATGAAACCGTCGCCCTCGCCGGCGATCAGGTTGCTTGCCGGCACGCGCACGTCCTCGAAGAGGATTTCGGCGTGGCCCTCCTGGTCCTGGTAGCCGAAGACGGGCAAGCCTCGCACGATCTGCACGCCGGTGTATCGATCGGCACGAGGATCTGGCTCTGCTGACGATGCCGGGACGCCTCGGGCTGCTCTTGCCCATCACGATCATGATCTTGCAGTGCGGATGCAGGGCGCCTGAGATCCACCACTTGCGCCCGTTGAGCACGTACTCGTCTCCCGAGCGCTCGATGCGCAGCGCGATGTTGGTGGCGTCAGAAGAGGCCACGTCGGGCTCGGTCATCGCAAACGAGGAGCGAATCTCACCTTCAAGTAGAGGGTTAAGCCACTGCTGCTTTTGCTCCTCTGTGGCGAATTGGTGCAGCACCTCCATGTTGCCCGTGTCCGGGGCCGAGCAGTTGCATGCCTCCGAGGCGATATGGCTACGCCCAAGGATCTCCGCCAGCGGCGCATAGTCGCTGTTGGACAGGCCCGCGCCGTGATCGGCGTCCGGCAGGAACATGTTCCACAGTCCCGCCGCGCGCGCGTGGCCCTTCAGCTCCTCCATCACCGCCGGCTGGTGGTGGGGGTCGCCCGACTCGGCCAGCTGGCGCTGGTACACGGGCTCGGCGGGATAGACGTGCTCGTCCATGAACGCGCTCAGGCGCTCCTGGAACTCGATGCAACGCTCGCTCGGCTGGAAGTCCATCGTCTCCTCCTCGGCAGTGGGAATAGGATCATCGCCGATGAGCGAGGGATCGGCCAACTACAAGGCGGCGGGCGTCGACTACGACGCGCTCGACGAGGGCAAGCGCATGGCGATGGCACGCGCGCTCGCCACCTCGTCGCTGCTTGCCGCTCGTGGCGGGCGCGCGCTCGATGCCTCGCGCGGCGAGCCGGCGTTCGTGTTCGAGCTCGGCGAGACGACGCTTGCCTTTGTGATGGAGGGGCTCGGCACGAAGTCGGTCATCGCGCGGCAGCTGCTCGAGCGTCACGGCATCAACCGCTTTGCCGATGTCGCCTACGACACGGTTGCGGCGATCCTCAACGACCTCTGCTGCGTCGGCGCGCTGCCGCTGGTCGTCAACGCCTATTTCGCCACCGGCGCATCCGAGTGGTACGCAGAGCCTGAGCGCGCCGCCGCGCTGCTGGAGGGTTGGCAGCGTGCGTGCATCGACGCCGGCTGTGCGTGGGGCGGAGGAGAGTCGCCGTCGCTGCCTGGGCTCGTCGCCGAGCGAGGACATCGAGCTGGCGGGCGCGGCTGTCGGCGCGGTGCCGGCGGGCCGCTCGGCGATACTCGGCGAGCAGCTGCAGGCGGGCGATGAGATCGTGCTGGTCGCCTCCAGCGGCCTGCACGCCAACGGAGCCTCGCTCGCACGGCTGCTGGTCGAGCGCCTGCCCGACGGCTACATGACGGCGCTGCCGAGCGGACGCACCTTGGGCGAGGCGCTGCTGGACCCCTCGGTCATCTACGTGCCGCTGGTGCAGGCGCTGCTGGAGTCCGATCTCGGAATCTCCTACCTCAGCCACGTGACCGGCCACGGTCTGCTCAAGCTGATGCGCCCCGCCAAGGCACTGAGCTACCGCATCTCCGAGCTGCCCCCGGTGCCGGAGGTGCTGACGTTCCTGGTGGAGCAGGCTGGTCTTGACACGCACGCGGCGTACTCGACGTTCAACATGGGCTCAGGCTACGCGATCTACTGCTCCGAGGGAACGGGCGCGGAGGTCGTCGAAATGGCACGAGCGACTGGGCTTTCAGGCCGTCGTAGCGGGCTCTGTGGAGGCCGGCCCGCGCCAGGTGATCGTCGAGCCGATCGGGGTTCATTACGTTGGCGATGAGCTCGATTTGAGCGCCGCCGCGCAACCACCTAGTTGAACCCGTCGTCCGATCCGGGTAATCTTTGCGGGCAAATCGCCAATGCTCCCCGGACGGCTGAGACGTTAGGGGACTCGATGTCGCCGGACCGTCAAGGACCGGAGCTACCCGGATCGTAGGCGGACCTGTCCCATCAACAGAGGAGAGAAGCTGATGCGCAAAGCATCCACCCGTCTGGCCTTGCTCGGCCTTGCCGTAGCAATGCTGGCCCTACCGGCGGTCGCGGGGGCGGCGCCGACGGTCACGCTGAAGGTCAAAGCCGTCCCGATCCCGAAGAACCCAGCTCCAACGGGGCCCACCTGGCCCGGCACCGGCAACATCTTTGGCGCCGGCACGGCCGTCGAAGCCGAATTCACGATCAGCGGCACCGAATACGGCGGCTTCCCGTCGCCGCTGACCGGCGTAACGGTCTCCTTCCCCGCCGGCTCGAAGGTCACACCAAAGGCTTCACGACGTGCCCGGCCGCGACTCTCGAAAGCCATGAAGTCGCAGAAATGCCCGAAGAAGTCGGTTGCCGGTCCGAAGGGCGAAGCCGGGGCGTGGTCAGCTTTGGCACAACGCGTGTCCAGGAGAAATTGACCGTGCAGCCGTTCTTCGAGGAAGGCGGCAACCTCGGGTTCTACGCCGAAGGGCGCGAACCGGCCGTGATCGAACTCCTCGTCGACAGGAAAATTCCTGCCTGCCGCGGTGCCTTCGGCCCGGTGTTCGCCAGCGAAGTTCCGCTCGTCGATTACGGTGCCCGGCGCGCCGTATGGGTCGGCGGAATACATCAAGGTCAAGGTCGGCGCCGCCTTCATGAAGGGCAAAAAGCTGGTCTCCTACGGCACATTGCCCAAGAAGTGCCCGAAGGGCGGCTTCCCGGTTAAGGCCGAACTGAAATTCCTCAGCGGGGAAACAGTCCCGGTCAGCGGCGAAGGCGCCATGCCCTAAGAAATAGGGTCGCGACGGAGGTAGCTAGAGGCTCGGTGGCCGCCTGTCGCTTGGGGTGGCCACTGGCAGGACTTGGAGGAAAGTAAAGGAAGAGGTACCTCAGCCGTGCGCGATGCGCGTAAGGTCTGAGGACGATGGACAGGGCGGCCGAATCCAAAACGGATGGGCCGCCCTCTCCTCGTTATCAACACAGAGGTAGGATCGGGTTGAGGACGCAGAATCAGGGGTTCAGGAGGGGTATGGCCGCCGTCGCGGGCGCTCGTCTGCGTGGCCGCGCTCGTTGCCGTCGTCCTGCTCGCCACCTCGGCCGGCGGCTCCAGCGGCAGCTATGAAGTCCGTGCGATCTTCGACGACGCCGGCAACCTGACCTCTGGGGAGAACGTCAAGATCGACGGGGTCAACGTCGGCACGGTCGGATCGGTCACGCCCACGCCGCAGGCACAGGCCGCGGTCGTGCTCAAGATCACCACACCCGGGCTTCCAGAACTGGCGCGAAGACGCCAGCTGCACGATCCGCCCGCAGGCGCTGATCGGCGAGAAGTTCGTGGACTGCCTGCCCACCAAGCCGCGCGTGGAAGGCACACCCCTGCCGCCGTCCTTGAAGAAGATCCCCGCGGGGCAAGAAGGCGCCGGCCAGGTGCTTCTGCCGGTCACGAACACACACAGCCCGGTCGATCCCGACCTGCTCGGCGACATCACGCGCCTGCCTGAGGCGCAGCGCTTGACGATCCTCCTCAACGAATTCGGCGCCGGCCTCGCAGGTCGTGGCTCGGACCTGAACGCCGTAATCCGCCGCGCCAACCCGGCTCTGCAAGGACTCGAAGAAGTGCTGGCGATCCTTGCGAAAGAGAACAAGGTGCTGACCGAATCTCGCGGTCGAAGGCGACCGCGCGCTCGCGCCGATCACGGCCGATCGCGGACAGGTCGTGGGCTTCATCAAAGCAGGCAAGACGGTCGCTCAGGCGACCGCCAACCAGCGCGGCGCGCTCGCCCAGAACTTGGCCGACTTCCCCGCCTTCCTCGAACAGCTCGGACCGGCGATGGAACGGCTCGGGCGCTTCGCCGAGCAGACGACGCCAACGCTCGAAGACCTCGGTATCGCGGCGCCCGGCATCAACAAACTGTTCGTGAGCACGGCGCCGTTCTCCAAATCCTTCGAAGGCTTCCTGGGCGCGGTCGGCAAAAACGCCAAAAAGACGGCCTCTGCTTTGAAGGCCGTGGAACCGCTGCTCGGGCTGGCCAAGGGACTCGGCAAGAACGCCAAGCCGTTCGCGAGCAACTTCTCCGGGCTGCTCACCAGCTTGAAAAGCACGGGAGGGTTGGAGCGCCTACTCGATTTCATCTATCTCGGCACCGGCAGCGTCAACGGCTATGACGCGCTTGGGCACTTCCTGCGTACCGAAATCTTCGCAAGCACGCTGCCTCGAGCTACTCGATCGTGACCAATCCGACCTGTACGACCGGGAAATTCCTCGGCGCCAGGACCGCGAGCACGAAGGCCGCTGCCGCAAGCGCCAGCTCCACGGGCCTCGTGATGCAGCGCACGCTTGCCGTCTTGAAAGGGATGACGCCCGGCTGAGGCGATCGCCAAGTATCCAGGCTCGATCACCGGCGAAGCGAACGGCGCCGCCGGTCGCTGTCGACCGCCTCCGGCACGACCCCGACGGCCCAGCCGGTGGGCGGCGCGGCGTCTGGCACGACCTACTACAGCCCGTCCTCCGAATCCTCTGAAGCAAGCGGCATGCTGCTCAACTACCTGCTCGGCAACTGAACATGACGATCCGCCCATCACTCACTGCGCTCCTGCTCCCGCTGCTTGTGGCGCTTGCCGTGCTGGCTCCGGTCGAAGCGGCGCTTGCCGAAACCACCTCGACAGCTCCTACGGCGGAAGCGACCGCGCCCGCGGCTGCCACGACGACTACGAACGTGCCCGCTCCGCCGGCAGCTCGAACCTGCCCCGACGAGCACGAGCACGACCGCGACGCCCCCGCCACCCACGACCTCGACTGGCGAATCCACCACCACGACCGTCCCCGCGCCGGAAGTGCGCACGCAGCGCTCGCAGCCGCGCACTACGACTGTCACCCACGCTCACGGGAGCCCGTCCACGACGCAGCCGCCGTCGAGCGTCGACGACCGGCAAGAACGGCAACGCCAAGGCCGTGTCGCCCTCGACGCTGACGCCGCCGCTGCCCTCGACGCTCGGTGGGTCGCTCTCGAACGTACCCAGCTTCTTCATCAACAGCTTCTCGATTCCGCCCTTCCTGCTGCCGATCTACCAGGCCGCGGGTGCCGCGTACGGGATCCCCTGGCAGGTACTCGCCGCGATCAACGAAGTCGAGACCGACTACGGCCGCGACTTGAGCGTCTCCAGCGCCGGCGCCGAGGGCTGGATGCAGTTCCTGCCGAGCGAGTGGAGCCAATATGGCGTTGACGTCAACAACAGTGGCTATGAGGATCCCTATAACCCCGCTGACGCGATCTTCGCCGCCGCTCGCTATCTCAAGCAGGCCGGTGGCGACACAGACATTCGCACGGCCGTGCTCGCCTACAACCACTCGCAGGCATACGTCGAATCAGTGATGCTGCGAGCGCGGTTGCTCGGCGGCACTCCGCCGGAACTGCTCGGTGCGATCACCGGCTTGACCGAAGCGCGCTTTCCCGTCTACGCCGCTTCGCACTACAGCGACGGCTTTCCCACGACCGAAGGTCCCTCCCCGCATACGGTTCCTGCGACGACGATCTACACGCAGGCCGGCGCTCCCGTGATCGCGGCGCAAGACGGGCACATCACACAGATCGACCCGACCGGTCCGTTTGGGCCGAGCATCTCGCTTGTGGATGCCTACGGGAACACCTACACCTATGCCGGGCTCGGCACGCTCGCCTCGCTCTACCCGGTGCTCGAATCGGTCGAAGCCGGCGCGCCTCGCGCAGCGGGCCTCTCCAAGTGTCGGCCTGGACAGTGGCCCGTCAAACCCGGCCGCAAGCGGTGCGACTCGGACCTTCAGGGACGGCTCGGAGAACGTCTACCTGCACCCACTGCACGTCGGGGCGCAGGTGATCGCCGGCACCGTGCTCGGCCACGTCGGCTCCGGAGCCGAACCTCACATCGTCTTTCAGATCCGCCCGGCCGGTATCGGCGAGCCGCTGATCGATCCGAAGCCGATTCTCGACGGCTGGGTCAAGCTGCAAAGCTCCTCCGCCGTGAAAGCTACGGGTCGCACGCCATTTGCCAAGCTCACGCCAAGTCCCGGACAGGCGCTGCTCGAGTCAAAGACCCAGCTTGAGCTACAGGTCCCGCGCGATCGCGCGATCCATCTACCGCGCTGCGAGCGACGTCTGATCGCCGACGACCGAGCCGACAGGCGCGTGCTTGCGGCGCTTGAGTTCCTCTCCGCTTCGGGCTTGAGCCCGACCGTATCCTCGCGCAGTTGCGCGCAGGCATCCACGGCCAAGAACGGCCTGCCATCGCCCGGCGTTACCGGCCAGGTACTCGACCTCTCGGCGATCGACGGGACTCCCGTCGCTCGAGGCAGGTGGGCCAAGTGCTCTCGGGCTTGCCGCGGCGCGTAAGCTCGCAACGCTGCAGGGCGTCATGAAACCACTACAGATCGCAAGCTCTATGCGTTTTGGAACGCTCCACATGACAGTGCTCGCCAGCGAGGGAAACACGATCAGCGTCGATTTCGCTCCACTCGCCGCCGCTCGGGCGCACGCCGCCGCTGTGTCGGGTTCTGGGCTGACGCCCGCGCAATGGCTGGCGCTTGTCGCCCGGCTCGGCGAGGTGCCCGATCCTACGGTCAGCTCCAAGCCATCGCCGGCGGCGATCCCAGACAACTCCGGCGCGGCCTCATCGGCCGTGGAAGGCAAGTAGCGCGATGGCGACCACCGTCCCACCGCCCGCGTCGACGCCCCCGCCGCTGCCACCGCCGCCGCGGCGCGCCAATACGACTCGGATCGTCGCTGTCGCGGCGATCGCTGTGGTAGTTGCGATCGTGCTTGTGCTCCTGCTTGGCGGCAACGGCAGTGCCACCTACTACCTGATCTTCCCCGAAGCCGGACAGCTGGTGCGCGGCGATCAGGTACAGGTCGGCGGGGTGCCCGTGGGCTCGATCAAGGACATCACGCTCCTGCACGACTACGACGTGCGCATCACGATCAACGTCGAATCCTCGTTGGCGCCGCTGCACGAGGGCACCACCGCCGAAATCCGTGTGCCGTCGCTGTCGAGCGTCGCCAACCGCTACATCGCGCTCGCGCCCGGACCCAACAACCGTCCCGCGCTGCCTTCCGGCTCGACACTTGCCGATCACATCCACGCACGGCGTCGTCGACCTGGATCAGCTGTTCGGCATCTTCAACGCCAAGACGCGCAAGGGCCTGCAGCAGTTCATCCAGGGCTCCGCCGAACAGTATTCGGGCGTCGCTCCTCAACTCCAGAAGGATGTCGAAGTACTTCCCGCCGGCGCTGGCCGCGCTCGATCACGTGCTCGCCGAATTCGGCGGCGACCAGGAACTCTTCTCCAACTTCCTCGTGGAAACGGCCAAGACGACGACGGTGCTGGCGGGACGCAGCCAGCAGCTCACCGAACTCGTCAGCCACGCCGATACCGCCTTCGCGGCGATCGCCTCCCAGCAGTCCAACCTCACCGCCGGATTGAAGGCGCTGCCCGCGACATTCAGGGAAGGCAATCGCACGTTTGAAACGCTGCCCGCGACGCTTGCCGACCTGACCAAGTTGGTCGATGCCACCAAGCCAGCGGCGCCGTTGCTCGCGTCGTTCGTGTCCAAGCTACAGCCGCTGGTGACCACGGCGACGCCCGTCGTCAGCAACTTCAGCGAAGCGATCAGCAAGCCCGGCGCAGAGCAACGATCTGACAGAAGCGGCGCTTGCCTTGCCGCGATCGCCAAGACGCTCGCGACAGCCTCGCCCGACAACGTGCGCGCGCTTGAAGAATCCGTACCGATAACAGCCCTGTTCGGCCCCTACAGCCCCGATCTCCAGGGCTTCCTGCGGCGTTCGGTCAGACAGCGCCTACTACGACGCCAATGGCCACTACGCGCGTGTCTCAGGCCTGTTCCCCGACTTCGAACTGGGCGCGGAAGACACGCTGAAGCCGGCAAATCCGTCAGCAGGTCGTGCAGGGTCTGAAGACCGGCCAGCTGCGCCGCTGTCCAGGCGCCGGCACACAGCCGGCGGCGGATGGATCATCGCCTTTCACCGACAACGGCCAATTGGGCTGCGACCCGACGAGGTTCCCTAGATGAACCGCGTCGCTCAACTCGCTTGCCGGCAGCCCGTTGCTGATCGGTGCGGTCACGACGCTGATCGTCGTCGTCGCCGTATTCCTCTCCTACAACGCCAACAACGGGCTGCCGTTCACGCCGACATACGACATCAAGGTGCAGCTGCCGGAGGCGTCGGGCCTGCAGAAGGGAAACCAGGTGCGCATCGGCGGCGAGCGTGTCGGCGTGATCAGCGGACTCAGCCCCTATCAGGACCCGAAGACCGGTCGCGTCACCGCGATCGTTTCGCTCAAGCTCGAAAAGGCCGCCGAACCGCTGCCAGCGGACACGACCGCGATCGTGCAGTCGGTCTCGACGATCGGTCTGAAGTACCTTGCGCTCGAACGAGGCCACTCCGAGCGCAAGCTCAAGGCGGGCGAAACGATCCCTGTCTCCCAGACGCGCGAACCGGTCGACATCGACCAGTTCTTCGACATGTTCGACGAAAAGACGCGCAAGGCCAACCAGGTGAACCTGACGAGCTTCGGTAATGGCTTCGCCGGGCGCGGGATCGGCCTCAACGAAACGATCTCGACGCTGCGGCCGCTCGTCACGAACGCGATCCCCGTGCTGCACAACCTCGCTTCGCCACAGACCGGCTTCGGGCAGCTATTCGTGGCACTCGACCGTGCCGCCAAAGAAGTAGCGCCCGGTGGCAGGCGAACAGGCCGAACTGTTACACAACCTCAACACGTTCTTCACGGCTTGGGCGAGCGTCGCCCCGTCGCTCGAACAGACGATCGTCGGCGGGCCGCCCGCGTTGCGCCAGGCGACCCACTCGTTCCCTTCGAGGCGGAATTCGTCAACAAGAGCGCCGATTTCATGCGCCTCTTGCGTCCGAGCGCAAAGATCCTCACGACCGTGGCGGCACCGCTCGGACATGCCTTTGAAGTCGGCGCCGTCAACCTGCGCTCCGCGACCGCGCTCAACGGCGAGGTCGCCGAAGCGACCGAAGCGTTCGCCAAGTTCGGCAAGAACCCGCTTGTGATCGCCGGCATAGAAGACGCCGACGCACACGCTCGGGCTCGCCAACCCGCTCTTCGCGGGGTTGGCGCCGGCGCAGACGACCTGCAACTACGTGACGCTCACGTTCCGCAACCTCGCAAGCCTGCTCTCGCAAAGCATCGGCGTTGGTACCGTTGCGCGAGCAGCCGCCGTGCTCGCGCCGACCGGCCCAACAACGAGGGCTTCCCCGCCTCGGCTTACGCCAACGGGCCCTCCACTGAACCTCCGACCGCGGGTAGCCCAGGCCCTGGGCCGGACAACAACCATCTGCATGTCAACCCGTACCCCAACGTCGCCGGCCCCGGCCAGTCAAAGGAGTGCGAAGCGGGCAACGAGCCTTACAAGATCGGCGAAGCCGTGATCGGCAACGTTCCGGGGAACGTCGGGACCAAAACCGAAGCCACGGAACGCAAGAACAACCTGTTCGGCGTAGAAGTATCCGTCCTCCACGCTCGAAGCTCTCGGCCTGAAGAACTCGAAGGGGGCCAAGAAATGAGCCGCGTGCGCTGGTGGAAACGCTACGACGAGATGCCGGTCGTCGAGCTGCAGAAATCAAACCCGCGTGCGCTTCGGAGTCATCGTGATCGTGATCACCGCGATCGTCGTGTACTTCGGCTTCACCAAGCACATCCCGTTCAAGCACGGCTTCCGCCTGAAGGCGGTATTCGCGACGGCCGTCAACATCAGCCCCAAATCACCGGTGCGCATCGCGGGTGTCAACGTCGGGAAGGTCATCTCGATCAAGCGCGAGGGCAACACGGGCGTGGTGACGATGGAAATCGCAAAAGGCGGTCTGCCGATTCACCGTGACGCGACGCTCAAGATCCGCGCGCGGATCCTGCTCGAAGGCAACTGGTTCGTCGACCTGCAGCCCGGAACGCCGACGTCTCCGACCGTCTCCTCGGGCTACACGTCCCGATCACACAGACCTCCGATCCGGTCCAGCTAGATCAGGTGCTCGACGCGCTCAATACGGACACGCGCGCCAACCTGCAGACGCTGCTCGCCGAATACGGATCGAGCGCTGACACGTAAGCCGACAGCCGCGCAAGACGCCGAACAGAACCCGCCGTGCGCGGACTGAACGCGGCGCAGGCGTTGAAAAAGACCTACTACGACAGCCCTGAAGCATTGGAAGGCGGCGCGATCGTCAACCAGGCCTTCGCCGGCGTCGAACAGCACGACCTCTCAAAGCTGGTCGCCGGCATCGAGAAATTGACGGCGGCCTGAACGTGCACGAACAGCAGCTCGGAGAATGGGTGGGCAACTTCAACACCTTCCTCGGCGCCTTCGCCGCGCAGTCCACGAGTCTTACGGCAGCGATCGCCTTGTTGCCCGGGACCTTCCAGAACGCCAGCCGCGCCTTCACCAACTTCAACGCCGCCACCCCCGCGATCAGGAAGTTCTCGCTTGCGCTGGTTCCAGGAGTCAGAACAGACTCCCTCGACGATCGAGGCAGCCTTCCCCTGGATCGAACAGACACAGGCCTCGCTTGCCCCGACGGAGCTCGGCGGCGTCGCCAAGGGTCTGCGCGAAGCGGCCCCGACGCTCGCCGGGCTGGTCGTGACTCAGCCCGCCTTCTTCAAACAGACCGACCTCTTCTCCAAGTGTCTGAGCACGATCTTCTACCCGGCCGGCAACACCAAGCTGCAGGACGGCTCGAGCACCTCCGGCGAGGAAGTCTACAAGGAATTCTGGTACTGCGATGGTGGGTGCCGCGGGCATCGCGCAAAGCTTCGACGGCAACGGGCAGACGACGTCGGTTCCTGGTCGAGACCGGCAGCACACACGTTGCGCTCGGCGCCGGCCAGCGTTGTCGGCGCCCCAAGCGGCGAAAGGCCTGCGGCTGCTAGCTCACACCTCTCAGCCTCCGCTCGGCACACGCCCGGCGTTCCCGGCGACCGAGCCGCCATACAAGCCGCTCGTGCCGTGCTACACGCAGACGCCGCAGAACTTCAACGGCCCGCTGGCGCAAGGCCCGGCGGACGGGAGTGAACCGTGACGCCCGAGTCAGGAGCACCAGGGAGAGCGCGGCCTGGGCGACCAGATCGCGCGCTACCGCACCGCCTTCATCTCGATCCTCGCGATGGTCGTGTTCGCCTTGTTCGTCGGTGGCTACATCCTCTCCAACGAGCGCCTCTCGCTGCCTGGATGGGTACCTGTGGTGGGCAAGGAATACGTAACGCTCAAGGCCGAGTTCCGCACGGCTCAGGCGGTCGCGCCAGGACAGGGCCAGTCGGTCACGATCGCCGGCGCCAAGATCGGCGAAATCGCGAGCGTTCAGAGCCAACGAAGGCAGCGCACTCGTGACGATGAACATCACGCCCAAGTATGCGCGCTACATCTACCGCAACGCCACGATGCTGCTGCGCCCCAAGACGCAGCTGAAGGACATGACCGTCGAGGTCGACCCGGGCACCCCCAGCGCCGGTCGCGTTCCCAGCGGCTACACCGATTCCCCAGTCGCAGACCGCGCCAGACGTGAACTTCGAGGAATTCCTCGCCGCGCTCGACGGTGAAACGCGTGAGTACCTGCAGGAGCTGATCGACGGCGCGGGCGAAGGCCTGAAGGGCAACTCCGAGAACCTCTCCGCGGCTTTCAAGCGCTTCGACCCGATCTCGCTCTATGCGCGCAAGATCACCGCGCAGCTGAAGCTACGCCACAAGAACATCGAACGCGCGATCCACAACTTCCAGCTGTTCATCAGCGCGCTCGGCGACAAGGACACCGAAATCTCACAGGCGATCAACGCCTCCAACGCCGTCTTCCAGGTATTCGCCGAACAGGATCAGAGCTTCCAGCAGACGCTGCATCTGCTGCCAAGCACGCTGACCAAGACCAAGAGCGGCCTGGGCAAGCTGGCGAGAGCAGCCGCCGTGACCGGCCCGACCTTGACCAAGCTCCAGCCGTTTGCCGAATCGCTTGCGCCCGCCCAGGAAGCCTCGCGTTCGCTGTTCAAGCAGAGCACGCCGATCATCAAGAACCAAATCCGTCCGCTGGCGCGGGAGATCCTGCCGGTCATCAACCAGCTCAATCCCTCGCTTGAGGAACTCAGCGAAGCCTTCCCCGAACTGGAAAAGGGCTTCTCGGTGTTCAACGAACTCTTCAACGAGTTTGCCTACAACCCAGGACCCAACCAGGGTGGCTTCCTGTTCTTCCTCGACTTGGGCCAACCACGACCTCAACAGCGTGCTCAGCACTTCCGACGCTCACGGACCGGTCGGACGCACCGTTGCCTATCTGAACTGTGAAGTGCTGCCACTTCTGACGGGTGTGAGCGAAGTGAACGCGACGGTGAAGCTGCTGGTCGCGCTGCTCAATCCGCCCTCCGCCGCGGAATGTCAGGCACAAGGTTTGACTTCGGCGAGCGGAACCTCCGTGAGCGCCGGCACCGCTTCGGCCGCGCGTGCCCAGCGCAACTCGCAAAGGTTCGAGCAAAGGCCTCGGTATAAAACTGCTCGGCTCGACGGACAGCTTCGGGCAACTTGCAACGAGTGGGGAGAGGTCGCTGAGATGCAGAAGCGCGCGCCCACGCTTGCCAACATCCTCGTGATCGTGCTGTTCGCGCTGAGCTGCTTTGGGCTGCTGCTCTTCCTGTGGGAGTCATTTGGCGGTCCCGTGCCGCTCAAGCCGAAGGGCTATCGCTTCACGATCGCCTTCCAGCGCACACTGGCGCTCGCCGAACAGTCCGACGTGCGCATCAGCGGCGTCAACGTCGGTCACGTGATCAGCCTCAAGTACAACAAGGATGGCTTGGCGCACGCACAGCTGGAAATCGCCAGCAAATATGCGCCGATCCCCGCCAACATGCGCGCCATCCTGCGCCAGAAGACGCTGCTGGGAGAGACCTACGTGCAGCTAAAGCCCGAGGGCACGACTCCCACTCGCTGCCTGACGGCGGGGAACTGCCTGAGGCCCAAGTCGAACCTTCGGTGACACTCGACGACATCCTCTCCGCGTTCAACCCGCAGACGCGTGCAGGCCTTCCAGGTGTGGATGCAGTCGTTGGCCGAAGGCCTCGGCGGTCGCGGCGAAGAGATCAACTCGTCTTTCGCGATCATCCAGCCGTTCGTCGAAGACGCCAACAAGCTTGTCACCGTGGCCAACTCCCAGGAGGGGGCGCTGACGGCAAGCATCCACAACACGGGCGTCGTGTTCGACGCCTTGACCGCGCGCGAGGGAGAGTTCCGCGGCTTGATCTCAAACGGCGAGCGCGCCTTCCACGCGTTCGCCGGAGCCAGCCAGGCGTTCGCCGAAACTGGCGCCTGCTGCCCGCATTCGAGCGTAACTCCCAGACGGCGCTGCGCAGCCTCGACGCCTTCGCGACCAACACCGTTCCGCTTTACAACGCGATACGTCCCTTCGAGGAAAAACTGACGCCGTTGCTGGAGGCTGTCAAGCCCTTCACGCCGCCATTCAACGCCCTGCTCACAAACCTCGGTCCACTGGCCAAGGCCGCCAAGACCGGCCTGCCGGACGTCAAGAAGGTGACCGAACTGACCGTGCCGATACTTGCCGCATTGAGCCCGGTGCTGCACAACTTCAATCCCTTCTTCCAGTATGCGAGCGAGTACGTGCCCGAGCTGCAGGCGCTGTTTGCCAACGGGGCGGCCGCCGACCCAGACTCATGAAAAAAACAAAAATCTTCCCGAAGGTCCTCGCAACAGCACTTCCTCGAAGGTGATGCATGTGATCGACGCCTGAAGGCCTCGGCGTCTACCAGCAGCGGATCGGCACCAACCGCGCCAACGCCTACCCTCAGCCTGGCGCCTTCAACTCGCTCGCCACCGGCCTGCAGGTGTTCAGCAGCGCCTCATGCGCCAACTCCGCTCCTTCGTTGAGTGGGCCGCCACTGGGCACGATCAGCGAAGAAATCCTTGAACAGCTGGTGGGCCTGGTACCGGGCAGTAGGAAGAAGCGGTCATCCAGTCGAAAACCATGCCCTCTACTCGCCTGTTGCCAACAATCCGGAAAACCCCACCAATGTCATCGGGGCACCTGCCTGCAACCAGCAAGCACCCTTCACGTTCAACGGGCAGACAAGCCAGTTCCCGCACGCCACGCCGTCGAAGTAGAGCGGCTGCCGTCTAGGGCTCACCCTGGTGGTTCGATCGGCGGCTTGATCGGCTTTCAGCTGGGCTCGAGAGCCCTCCTGAAGAGGTTCAGGACGCGGAGGCTCGAGCGACGCTCAGCGCGCGCTCGTGGTCGAGATATGGCAGCAGCGCGAAGTAGGTGAGATCGGCATGCAGCTCCGGGAGCCTCGCGGTGTCCCCCTGCAGGATGCGGCGCTGCACGATCGAGGCGATCCCGCCGACGATCGCCTCGGAAGTCTGGGCGGGCAGTGCGGAGGTATCCGCCGATTGCAAGCGGCCCTCCTCGATCAGGGCCGCAAACAGGGCAAGCACAGAGCGCTGGCGCTCGCAGGCCTCCGGGCCCGCGCCGAGCATCTCCACGAGCGCAACACGCGCTCCGGCCGGGTTACGGGCGAGCGCACAGAGCAGACTCTGGAGCGCCAGTCGCACACGCTCAGACCACGGCGCCGCTTGCTGGAATTGCGCGAGCGCGTCACGTTCTACACGACCCAGCAGGTCGTCCGTGGCCTGCATGAAGCAATCGTGCTTATCGTAGAAGTGCTCGCTGAACGTCGCCTCCTCGAGGCCTGCGCTCGACAGCACACGGCTTACGGTCGTGCGGTCATAGCCGCGTAGCGCCACTGTCTCGACCATCGCGTCGAGCAGGCGCCTGCGCGGGTCCGGCTCGCCGTGCGGTCACGATCGCGAGCTGCGCTCCCGCGGAGGTGTCCGCGACTGCCTCGGACCCCGCGGCGGAGTGCCTGTGGTGAAACATCTCCTTACCTCCCAGCACCGATAGTAGACCCAATGGCCTCCGTATGTCAAGGCGATGTGTACGGGCCGGTACCGGCCGTGCACGTGGCCGCTGTCGTGCGTGGGTTGACCTGAGTCCTTGCAGATCACTACTATCTGTGCAGTGGAGAGCGAGGGGAGCATTCACGGGGAGAGCGAGGAGGCCGCTGGCTCCGACGCGGTCCTTGGCGTCGAAGAGGACGGCGAGGAGTTTCAGTACCACTCCGGGGCCGGCGACCTCGACCTGGCCGGGGAGGCAACCGACCGCGAGTGGTCGATCCGCTGCTTCGACGTGGTCAAGCGCCTGGCCGGCATCCCGGTCCTCAACGGCCTGAACGTCGCGATCCCCGATGACATGATCACGGTCGTGCTCGGTCCCTCGGGTACCGGCAAGAGCGTGCTCATCAAGCACTTGATCGGACTGATGTTCCCCGACTCGGGCGACGTCCAGGTGCTCGGCAACTCGGTTCCGACGCTGACGATGCCGAAGCTACTGGAGCTGCGCCGCAGGATCGGCGTGCTCTTCCAGGACGGCGCCCTGTTCGGCTCGATGTCGGTGTTCGACAACGTGGCCTTTCCCCTGCGTCAGCACACCGACATGTCCGAAGGCCAGATCGGCGAGCGGGTGCGCCAGCGCCTGACCGACGTGGGTCTCGCCGACGCGATGGACGACTCGCCCTCGCAGCTCTCAGGTGGGATGCGCAAGCGCGCCGGCTTCGCGCGCGCGCTCGTGACCGAACCGGACATCGTGATCTTCGACGAGCCCGACTCGGGGCTCGACCCGGTGCGCACCGCGCTGCTTTGCGAACTGATCCAGGAGATGCACGAGCTCCACGGCGGCACCTATATCGTGGTCACTCACAACATTGCCTCGGCTCGCCAGATCGGCGAATACATAGCGCTGCTGTGGCGTGGGCGGATCGTCGAAGCAGGCGATGCAGATCGGATGTTCTCCTCGGAGAACCCGTTTGTGCGGCAGTTCCTCAGCGGGTCGGCAAGTGGCCCCTTGGGCATGGACTAGGGCTTACTGAGCTAACTGTCTGTGGCAGGCGCCTAGCCATATGCGAACATATGTTCGCATATGGTCATATGCGTCCACATACCTCGCTACGCACTAGCGGTCGCCGCCGGCGGGACCCAGGCACTGGCGGGCAGAGCGCTTGCGCTCGCCCCGATGGCCGGTGCGGAGCTGCGCTTGGGGGAAGTATCGGGAGCCGCTGAGGCGTTTGGGGTGAGCGCGGGCATGGCCCTCGGCGAGGCGCTTGTGCGTTGCCCGGAGCTCGAGCTCGTGCCGGCAGATCCGCTGGCGGTGGCCGAGGCATGGGAGGGGGTTTTGTGTGCTCTGGAGGGGATTGGCGCGGCGGTGGAGCCGGCCCGAGAGGGGCTCGCCTATTTCGATGCGGACGGGCTGCGGGGGCTGCATGGCTCGGATACCCACACGATCTCGGCAGCGCGCCGTGCGCTCAACCGACCTGTGAGGATCGGGTTGGCCCCGACACGCTTTTGCGCGCTGGCCGCGGCGCTTGACAGCAGTGCGCGCCGCACCAAGATCGTGCAAGCGCAAGCGACGCCGAGCTATCTGGCTGCTCGGCAGGTTGACTTGCTCGGCCTTCGAGAGGACACGGCTGACTTGGTGGAGCCACTCCAGCGTCTTGGCGTGCGCACGCTTGGAGAGCTACGAAAGCTTGGACGCGATGCTTTGGCCGATCGCTTCGGCGAGTCGGGCACGCTCGCTTACCGTTTGGCCGGCGGCGAGGACAGTCCGCTTGTGCCCAGGAGAGTGGAGGAGTCCTTGGAGGAGTCCTTGGATGTAGGGGATGCCGGCAGTGGGCCGATGCTGGAACGCGTGCTGGGGGTGCTCGTCGATCGCTTGCTCGCGCGTCCAGAGCGTCGCGGCAGGACCGTGCGCGCGGTTGTGCTCTCAGCACGGCTCGTGGGCGGCGGGACCTGGCGCGAGCGGGTCGTGTTCCGTCAAGCGCTCGGCGACGCAAAGCGCGTGGGCCTCGCTTTGTCGCTGCGTCTGCCATTGCTGCCAGCGCCCGCCGAGTCGCTGCGCCTCGGCATAGAGCGCTTCGGTCCCGGGGGAGGCGATCAGCGCTCATTGCTCGAGCAAGATGAGCAGGCACGGCTTGTACGCTTGGGGGAGGCGGTCAATCAAGTGCGCACCGTGGCAGGGCACGACGCCGCGTTGCGAGCCGTGTGTATCGATCCTGACTCGCGCGTGCCCGAGCGCAGGGTTGTGCTCACGCCGCTTCCGGGATGAGTCGTCCGCGCGCACTGAACCTGCCGCACCCAGCCCGTGTGCGTGTGAGGCAGGAGATCCCCTGCGAGGTGAACGGCGAGCGAATCGACGCGGTGCGCGAGTCGTGGCTAGTCGAGGACCGCTGGTGGATTGAGCATCCGCTGCGTCGCCGCTACTGGGAGCTCGTGAGCGCGCGTGGGCGCAACCTGATCGTCTTCCACGACCTATGCGTCGGCGGCTGGTTCACCCAGGGGTCGTGAGTGGCCATCGAGGTTCAACCTTTCTCGCTCGGCACGCCACCATATGTCGAGCTGCACTGCCACTCGGCCTACTCGTTCCTGGACGGCGTGTCGCTGCCGGATGAGCTCGCCCACAGCGCGGCGGAGCTTGGGCACTCTGCACTGGCGCTCACAGACCACAACTCGGTGTCTGGTTCGATGGAGCTAGCCCAGACCGCCAAAGACGCGGGCGTGCGGGCGATCCACGGCGCTGAGGTGGACGTGACCGTGGCCGAGAAGCCAGAAGCCAGAAGTGATGGCGCGGCGTGTGATCACAAACCGGATCGTGCTCGGCAAGGCACGCCTTCAGATCCCCGATCAAATCCGCCACCTGACCCTGCTCGTGCGCGACGCACGTGGGTGGCGCAACCTGTGCCGAATACTCACCCACGCCCATGCCGGCACGCGCGAGGGCAGCGGGCGCGAGCGCATTGAGCCGTCGGTTGCGCTGCAGACGGTGCTCGACCACGGCGAAGGGCTCGTGTGCCTGACGGGCTGCGCTGAGCGAGGCGTGCACGAGCGCTCGACTGTGCGTCGGCTGCTCGACGCATTCGGTCCGCAGGGTCTGCGGGTTGAGCTACAGCGTCCCTACGCCCGTCACGACCGCGCCCGCAACCGGGCGCTCGCGGCGCTTGCCCGCGAGCTGGGGGTGAAGTGTGTGGCCACCGGCAACGTGCACGCCCACACGCGCTCGCGCGCCGAGCTGCAGGACGCCTTCGTGGCGTTGCGCAACCACATGACGCTCGATGCCTCCGAGCCATTGCGGCGAGGTAACCACACCCATGTGATGAGCTCGCCGCGGGCGATGGCCGCTCGCTTTGCCGACCATCCCGAGGCGGTGCGCGAGACGCTGTGCGTGGCCGAGCAGCTGCGCTTCGACCTGACGAAGGACCTCGGCTACAGCTACCCGGGGTCCGAGGATGAGAGCGCTCCGCGACGGTTGGCGGAGTTGTGCTGGGCGCGCCTGGAGGATCGCTACAGCGGGAAGTGTCGGCTTCGCGCGCCGAGGCGCAGGCGCGCCTGGTCGAGAGGAGGCCGGCGCGCTGAGAGAGCTGCGTGATCGACGCTCGGTCTGGCCGGCTTCTTCCTGCTGCACCACGACATGCTCGAGCTTGCGCGCGAAGTGGCGGTGCAGGTGCGGGGCCGCGACACAGCGCGTGCGCTGCTGGCCCCGGGCGCGGGCGCGGCTCATCGGTGTCCTCGATCGTGTGCTACCTGACGGGTCTCTCGCACATCGACCCGATCGAAAACGGGCTATTGCTGGGGCGCTTCCTGCACGAGGATCTGCACGGGCTGCCCGATATCGACCTCGACTTCCCACGCGACATCCGCGAGATCCTGATCCCGCGCGTACACGAGCGCTACGGCCATGAGCGCGCCGCGCTGGTGGCGGCCTTTCCGACGTTTCGCGCACGGGGAGCGATCCGCGAGCTGGGGAAGGTGCTGGGCTTGCCCGCGGGTGAGATCGAGCGCATGGCACGCACGGCTGATGGCAGGGCGATGTGGAGCGTGACGTTGCCGCCGCTTGGGCAGAGCTTCCCTGGAGGATTCGGCCAACGGCTCGCGCACAGGCCGTGCCCAACTCGATGACGGGGAGCCTGTCAAGGCGCTCTCCACGCGCTGGCGCTGGCTTGCGCGACTGGTTGGAGAGGCATACCGGCTGCCTCGCCATCTCTCCCAGCACTCTGGTGGGATGGTGGTGTCGACGAGGCCTTTGATCGACTGCTGTCCGGTGGTGCCTTCGGCGATGGAGGGCAGGCAGATGGTCCAATGGGACAAGGACTCCTGTGCGGATGCAGGCTTCCTGAAGATCGACTTGCTCGGGCTCGGGATGCTCTCGGCGGTGGAACGCTGCGTCGATCAGATCGCAAGCACGCGGGGCGAACGTGTCGATCTTTCGCGAATACGGTTCGACGATCCCAACACATTCAAGGCGATCCGCGCGGCCGACACGGTCGGTGTCTTTCAGATCGAGAGTCGCGCCCAGATGCAGTCGCTGCGTCGCACCCTGCCGAGGAACCTCGACGATCTAACCGTGCAGGTGGCGATCGTGCGCCCCGGACCGATCCAGGGTGGGGCGATCAACCCCTACATCGAGCGTCTTGGGCGTCTGCGTGAGGATCCAGCCTACCGAATCCCCTATGAGCACCCTTCACTCGAGCCGGTGCTGCAGAGCACCCTCGGCACGATCATCTTCCAAGACCAGGTGATGCAGGTGGCGGAGGCGTTCGCGGGCTTCTCGCCGGGCGAGGCCGAAGGACTGCGTCGTGCGATGAGCCGCAAGCGTTCCGAGGAGGCGATGAACAGTCATCGCAAGCGCTTCATCGAAGGCGCGATGCGGCACGTAAACGCCGATGCGCAGACGGCGGAGCGCGTATGGGAGATGGTCGCGGGCTTTGCTGGCTTCGGCTTCCCCAAGGCTCACGCCGCCGCCTTCGGCCTGCTGGCCTACCAGTCGACATGGCTGCGTGTCCACTATGGCCCCGAGTTCCTGTGTGCGCTGCTCGAACGAGCAGCCGATGGGTTTCTACGCTCCCGACAGTCTCGTGCATGAGGCGCAGCGACGGGGGATAGTGGTGCTGGGACTCGATGTGAACTCCTCGCAGGTGCATTGCACGGTGGAGAAGCTCGATTCCGGGCCAGGACAGAGCACATCGCGCGAGCAGGTGCCGGCAAGCAAGGACGCGGCGACCGCCGGGCTGGGTGTTCGCATCGGCTTGGGCTATGTCAAAGGTGCTGTTGCCGATGAGGTGCGCGAGCTGGTGGCCGAGCGCGAACGCGGCGGCCCATTTGCTGATCTAGGTGACCTCGCCGCACGCGCAGCGACGCGTCGTGGAACACTCGAGCAGCTTGCCTGGGCGGGTGCCTGCGACAGCCTCGTGGACGCCGGTGCGGCAACCGAGTCGAGTAGCTCGCCTGACGCACGCAGACGCCTTGCCCTTTGGCAATTGGGCATCGCTTCCCCTGGGGAGGCAGTCGGCGATGCGGTGCAGCTCGCTTTGCCGATCGAGTTGCCTCAGACGCCACAGCTGCGACCGCTCGATCGCTGGCAGCGGGTGCTCGCCGACTATGCCACGAGTGGGGTGACGGTCGACGACCACGTGATGGCTGTCCTGCGCCCGCGCCTGTCTATCCCGATGCTGGCCACCAGCGCCCAGCTGGCTCGTCTGCCGCACGGCTGCTCGGTGGCGGTGGCGGGCATGGCGATCGCTCGGCAGCGACCCGGAACGGCCAAGGGAACGATGTTCCTGCTGTTCGAGGACGAGTGGGGTACCGTCAACCTGGTGGTGCCGGGCGCGGTGTACGAGCGCCATCGTGCGCTCGCTCGCGCCGAGCCTTTGCTGCTGGCACGTGGTCGTTTGGAGCGCTCTCCTTCAGGCGTGCTCAATGTGATCGTCTCTGAGCTGGCGCGCTCGAACGCTTCCTTGCGCCAGCCCGAGGAAGGGGATGTCGGCATCGCACAGCCCGATGTGGGCCGGCTCTCCGGGCGCCGATGCGCCTGACAGCCGGAGGATGAGCAGGAGGCGCTGAGATGGGAGCCGACATGCGGGCCGTCGCTCCGCCGATCCAGAGCTTTGCCTCGGGTCGGCGACGGTAGAGCAGTCAAGCACGTTGCGCCAAGTACCTCCTCGAGCGTGACGGTCGTCTGAACCGTGACGTTTCCGGGGATCGTTGAAACCCGCAGTGCCGAGGACATGGCGGACGTGCTCGTCGCTGCTTGAGTCTTGCCTCACGGGGTAGTCTGCCTTGCATGAACTACCGCAAGCTCGGCTCCAGTGGCATCGATGTCTCGGAGATCAGCCTCGGCTCGTGGCTGACCTACTCCGGCGGGGTGGCGCGCGAGCAGGCCGAGGCGTGTGTCAAGCGCCGCCTTCGAGGAGGGCATCAACTTCATCGACACTGCCAACGTCTATGGACGCGGCGCCGCCGAGTCGCTGCTCGGCGAGGTGCTGTCAGGCTATGACCGCTCCTCCTACGTGCTTGCGACGAAGGTCTACTTCCAGATGTCCGACACCGACAGGGGCCTCTCGGCGGCACAGATCCACAAGCAGATCGACGCTTCCCTGGAGCGCTTGCGCACCGACTACGTCGACCTCTACCAGTGCCATCGCTACGACGAGGACACGCCGCTTGAGGAGACGATGCAGGCGCTCACCGAAGTGGTCGAGGCCGGCAAGGCCCGTCACATCGGCTTCAGCGAGTGGCCGGTCGAGAAGATCGAAGAGTCGCTCGCGCTGGCTGGGCGTAGCGCGATGGGTGTCGAGTCAGCCCCAGTACTCGATGCTGTGGCGCGCGCCTGAGGCAGAGGTGATCCCGCTGTGCGAACGCGAGGACATCTCCCAGATCGTGTGGTCGCCGCTGGGCCAGGGAGTGCTCACCGGCAAGTACCGTCCTGGCGAGCAGCCGCCGGCGGACTCGCGAGCCGCGAGCGACAGCATGAGCGACTTCATCGGCCAGCTGATGCAGGACCCAGTGCTCGAAGCGGTACAGCGCCTGCGGCCGGTCGCCGAGCAGGCCGGCTTGACGATGCCCCAACTGGCGCTTGCCTGGGTGTTGCGCCAACCGAACCTCGCCTCGGCGATCGTGGGTGCCAGCAGGCCCGAGCAGGTGCGCGCGAACGCGTCTGCCTCGGGCATCACGCTCGACGCCTCAACGCTCGCCGCGGTGGACGAGGCGTTGGGCGACGTCGTCGTTCGCTATTTACGCCTGCTTCACCGCACTTATGTCGACAAGGATCTTGACCTTGTCGCTGACCACCACATTGCCCGAGCCGAGCGCGGCGTTGAACTTCATGCCGTAGTCCCCGCGGCTGATCTGCGTGCTGGCTGACACGCCGACGCGGTCGTTGCCCTGCGGGTCGGTCTCGGCGCCCTCGAACTCGGCCTTCAACGTGACGCTGTTCGTGACACCGTGAATCGTCAAGTTGGCGTCGATCTCGAACTCGTCCCCGCCGAGCGGGCGGATCGCGGTCGACTCGAAGGTGATCTGCGGAAAGCTCTCGACCTCGAAGAAGTCGGCGGAGCGCAGATGCTCGTCGCGCTGGGGCTCGCGTGTGTCGACGCTTGCGACCTCGACGGTTCCGTACGCGCGGGCGCCGGAGTCGCTGATCTCGAGCGTGCCCTCGAACGCTTTGAACTGGCCCTTGACGGTCGCGATGCCGAGATGCTTGACGTGAAACTCGACGCTCGAGTGGATCGGATCGACCTTCCATGTGCCGGTGGGCAGCGGTGTTGTGCCGGCGGACGAGGTGGCGGTGGCGGTGTCGGACATTTGGAGCTCCTTTATGGGGGTTTTCGGTGGCACCGGACGCAGCGACGGATGCGCGTCGTGCAAGCGGACTATGCCGCTCAAGACAGAGTTATAACACGATGCTTGCACACGCAACTATCTGATCGAGGAAGGTCTGCCTCTGCCGATGAGCATCGAAGACTCCTGTCCTGCGCCGTGTCCGTTCTCCGACACGCCGTCAGGCAGACGCCCCTCGAGGTAGGACAATGGGCGAATGAGCCAAGCAGAGCTGATCCTGTTCGACATCGACGGGACCCTGATCGACACGGGCGGCGCCGGCGCGCGCAGCTGGGCGTGGGCGTTTGAGCGGCTGTTCGAGACGAAGGTCGACATCGCCGAACACTCCACGGCGGGAATGACCGACCCGGCGATCGGGCGCGCCACGTTCAAGGAGGTGATGGAGCGCGAACCGACAAGCGACGAGCTCACGCGGCTGATGGCCAGCTACCAGGCCGTACTGCCCGATTTCGTGGCCTCCTCAGAGGACTACCGCGTGCTCGACGGCGTACAGAGCCTGCTCGAAGAGCTCACCGACGCCGGCATCGCCCTTGGCTTGACGACGGGCGGACTGGAAGCCGCAGCCCACGCCAAGCTGGGGCGCGGCCAGCTGAACCATTTCTTCCTCGTCGGCGGCTACGGCTCGGATTCCGAGGACCGAGTTGCGCTCACGCGCGCGGCGGTGGAGCGTGGAGAGCGGCTGCTCGGCCATGCACTCGATCTCAGCGAGGTGTTCGTCGTCGGTGACACGCCGCTTGACATCGCCGCCGCCAAGGGGGTCGGCGCAGTGTCGGTCGGGGTGGCGAGTGGACGCTATGACGTCGCGGAACTGGAGGCTGCCAACCCGGACCACGTGCTGGCATCGCTCGCCGACCCGTTCCCCGCCGAGCCCGCCTGAAGACAGGGAGTTCGCGCCGGGTCGGCGTTTAACGTTTGGAGGCTGTGGATGGCGCGACCGACACGCAGACCGAGAGTGCCTCCGTTGCACAGGTCGCCGGTCGCATCGGTGGAGCATTGCGAGCGTTGGGCGACGGCTGGATCGAGGGGGAGGTCAGCGCGATCAGCGTGCACCGCTCCTCGGGACATGTCTATCTGACGCTGGCCGACGAGTCCGCAAGCCTGGACGCTTGCATCTGGAAGGGCCGTGTCGCGCGTTGCAGTCCGCTGCCGGCCCAGGGCGACCTGGTCCAAGCGCATTACGAGCGCGTGGACTTCTATGCCCCCCGCGGCGCCACCAAGCTGATCGTCGACCGCGTTCGCCCGACGGGCGAGGGCGAGCTACTACGTCGTCGCGCCGAGACGTTGCGGCGCCTGAGAGCGGACGGGCTGTGCGACCCCGACAGGCGCAAGCCGTTGCTCGCGTTCCCGTGTCGCGTCGGCGTGATCGCCGCTCGCAATGACGCCAACATCGACGTCATCCAAGCTTTGCGTCGTCGCTTCCCACCGCAGGACATTCTTTTCTGTTCGGCTTCGATGCAGGGGGTGCACGCGGTCGGTTCGGTGATCGATGCGCTTGGGCGCCTCCAAGCTGTCGAGGGCGTGGACGTGATCATCGTTGCTCGGGGCGGAGGTTCGACCGCTGACCTGCTCGCCTTCGACGACGAGCGTCTGTGCCGGGCGATCTTCGCGTGCGCGGTTCCAGTGATAACGAGCATCGGCCACACCAAGGACCGTCCCAACTGCGACCACGTCGCCGCCGCTTTTGCGCCTGTACCGGCGAAGGCAGCGGAGTTGGCAGTCCGCTACTCGGCCGAGGAGCTACTCGAGGAGCTCGATCGCCACGGTCTTTCTCTGCAGCGCGGCGTCGAGCGCATCAGCAGTTTGCGTGACCGTCTCGGCGAGCTGTGGGCGGGCGTACGCCCACTACGGGCACTGCGGTCTATTGCAGAGGACATCGGCCGTCACGGACAACTTGTGTCTTCCAGGGCCGAACGTGGGCTCTTGCGACTCGACGCTGAGTTGGCCAGAGCGACTCAAGCGCTCGACGCCACGCGCGGGATGCCGATGCAGTCGATCGACCTATTGAGAACTCGGCTCGACTCGGTAGGGGTGCGCGCCGAAGGCAAGCGAGGGGATCTGCTCGCCGCGATAGATCGCCGCATCCTTGAGGCTGAGGTAGATGTGCGTGTGCGCGTGAGAAGGCACGTGGAAGATCTCATTCGCAGCGGTGAGCGACTTCACCCGATAGCCGACCGAGTGGTCACTCACGAGCGTCGGCGTGTGGACGCGCTCGTCGCGGTTCTGCAAGCAAAGGACTTCCGCAGAAACGGATGGACAGTCGCCACGAGTCTCGAGGGAGAGCCGATCAAAAGTGTCACTCAGCTCGCCGTAGGTCAAGAGTTGACGCTGCACCTAGCCGACGGCAAGGCCAGAGTGATCACCAACAAGAGCGAGAAGGAGATAAAAGATGACTAATGTGGCCCAACAGAAGCAGGTGACGTTTGAGCAGGGCTACGAGGAACTCAAGAAGATCGTGAGCGAACTCGACCGGCCGGACGTCTCAGTCCATGACATGTTCGAGGGGTTCCGCCGAGGTAAGGGCTTGGAGACGGCCCTGCGCGGATATCTCTCATCACGCGAAGGCGAGCTGACTGAGATAGCGGAAGGCAAGAATCTTCCGCACTTTGAGATCGTAGCTCCGTCAGCGGGCGGCGGAGCACCTTCAGTCGATGTTCACCGTCAGGTTGAGGATCGCGATTTTCAACCTGCACCGATCTCCGGGGTGGGCAAGTTGGGGGACGACGATATTCCCTTCTAGAGGCATGTCTAAGGTGGCTTGGCGCTAACGCCGCTGCACCACAAGTGTCTGCGTCGCCCGGCCGACTGGACCAAGCTCGTCGTGCAACACGCTCTCGGCCCAGCCAATCCCGCCAGGATGCAGCAGCGTGCGGGCGTCAAGTGCGACCCACTCGCCAACGGGTCGGCGGTCAAGCGAGATCGTCAAATCGGCGTTGATGAACAGGTATTGGTCGAACGGCAACACCGTCGCCACCCCATTGCCGAAATCTGAAGTGGCGGCAACACGTGCGAGCGGGGTGAGCGACTCGTTCGGCAATAGCGGGTGGCGCAGTCGCATCCAAACCGTCGCTTCGCCGCTAGGCACATGTCCGGCGGCCTGGGCCTGGGGCTGATCACCGGACATTTCCCGTTCGGGCGGCCCGTGCTGATGTGCTGTGCTGGGTCCGGATGGATCGGATTGGTGAGCCGTGTCACGCTCAGGCAATCCACCTACCAGCGGCTTCCCGCGTAGGAAGCGCATCTCCATCGCGGTCGCGGCGAAGCTCTTGCGCTCCATGTCATCGAGCGCAAAGTGCACTTTCTCGCCGTCTTGTGCCGGTGCGATCGTGCGCGGCTGCGCGGTCGCGACCTGAGCGAGCGCAAGCTCCGGCAACTCGTCGGGCACCGGCACCAGTCGTAGCGCGCTCGCGCGACACACCGTCACCTCCCCAGCGCTCAACTCCGCCTCGAGTGCCTGCACGCGCCGTCCAGGTCGCGAAATACGAATGCTCAGCTTCAGGGGAGCCATCGGCACGGGCCGTAGGAACTCAAAGGACAACCGCGCGAACGGCAACTCCGCGCCAGGCTGCATCCGCTCGAACGCGGCCGCGATTAGCGCGGCTGGTGCGCCACCGTGCAGTGCACGAGGGTCCCAGGGTCCGCGTGCGTGCTCGGTTGGCGTGAACAGGTCGCCGTCGCCGACGAAGATGCTTTCGGTCATCGGGCGGGATCGTATTTGGAACGTCTTTCGAATGAGCGGTGCGTCTCCACACCCCCTTTGTGCGGACTTGGATGATCTATTCAGGTGCCCACCTTGGATACGCCTCACAAGGGGAGGTGTGAGCAACACATGGGCTTGACGAGCGGCGCGTTTACGTCAGGCCGGCAGCTGCGCCGCGAAGTCGGCGAGCTTGTCCGGGTCGCGCAGGGGCGCGCCGTGCCCAAAGAGCGCGAGCGCGGGACGCAGTGCCGCGACCCTGCGAATCGAGGCTCGGTTGCGTACAGAGTCGACGTTGAACAGCGCAGGCGGCTCGTGCAGCCCGGGTATGCCGGTCATCAAATTAATGTTGTTGAGCACGTCGCCGAGGATCAGCACGCGGTCGGACTCGCGCCAAAAGGACACCTCACCGCGCGTGTGCCCAGGGGTGTCGAGCACGACGAACCCAGCCACCTCATCGCCCTCGCGTAGCGCGCGCGAGACGGGATGGGGAGGTCCCACCCAATAGCGTTCCTGAACGCGCTTGAGCCATGTGGGCGCCTTTCTACCGACAACGCTGCCGGCTGTCTCCATCGCCGGGACGTCGTCCTGGCCCACCCACAACGGGATGCCCAGCCGCTCGCAAACGACGTGGCTGCAGCCCTGATGGTCGGGATGCACGTGTGTGAGCGCGTGCGCCGTCAGCTTCAGGCCGGCGATCTGCTTGAAAATGCGCTTCTCGGCTTGACGAGTGGCCGAGTCGATCAACACGTCGCCCGCCACGTAGACGTTGATCGCGTTCGGGGGAAAGCCCTTCAGCATGTAGACATCCTCGGCGAGCTGCTTCATTTTGCATTCCCTCCGGCGGTTGATTGGAGCCCGAACCAGAATAGTGGTGGTTGTGCAGGTCAGATCTTGGGCGAGTGCGTCGGCGCTCGATATGGGGCCGCACCGGTCAGGTTCAGTCGCGCGACTGCTCCCAGGAGAAACCGCGCACCGCGAAGTAAACACCGAACACGCCCCAAAGGGCGATCACAGCGAGCGCGGAGAGGTTATCGCCGAGCCCCTTGCCGGTCACCATCGCGGCGGAGAGACCGTCGATCAGCGGCTTCAATGGCAGCGCTTCGGCGATGTTGCGCACAAACGCCGGCGCGCTTTTGCTGTCGAAGACGTAGAACGAGACGAACACGACTGGCAGGAAGACCGCGTTGACATAGGCAGCTGTCGACTCGAAGTTTGGGATCACATGGGCGAATGCCACGCCGAGGGCGGCAAAGCAGATGACGCCCGCCACCACGAACACAACAAGCTCAAGCCACTGAAGCGGCCAGCCGATTCCGAAGAACAACTTGCCGGCAACCGTGATGATCGCGATCTGCATAGCCGTGTTCGTGACTGCATTGGCCGCCACTCCGCCGAAGTAGGAGATCGTCGGCAGCGGCGTGCCGCGGATGCGCTTGAGCACACCCCGCTCGCGCAAAAACACGATGTTGTAGGCCAGCGCCGTAAACGTGGTCGACATCACGCTCATGCCGGCGATCGCGGGAACCAGCAGGTTCAGGTCGTGCTGCTTGCCGTGCAAGATGACTCCGCCAGCGGCGAGAAACAGCAGTGGCAAGGCGAAATTGAAGAAAGCGGCGCTCGGGTTGCGCCAAAACATGTGCCGCTCCAGCCGGTACTGGCGCCAGGTGAGGGCGACGGCATCAGACATGGGGGACTGGTGTCGCATTTGGCCATGCCCCCCGCGCGCGCGGGGAGCATCGCGTCTTCGAGTACATCAGAGGCTCACCCGGAGCAAGGTTAGGCATCCGCGGTCAGCTCCAGGTATACGTCCTCCAAGCTGGGACGTCCCACGCTCAGCTCGTCCAGACGCTCTCCTCGCGCCAGGGCATCGGAGGTGAGCTCGTGCAGGGTGCGCGTCGGATCGTCGGTCTGCACCTCCACGAGCTCGCCGGAGGCGTTGCGGTAAGCGACGGTGTAATGCATGGCGCCCACTCCAAGCTCGCGTGGTGGGCCGATCGCCAGCACGCGCCCGTCCTTGACGATCGCCACACGGTCGGCCAGCGCCTGCGCCTCGTCCAGATAATGGGTCGTAAGCAGAATCGTCTTGCCAAGCGAGCGCAGTGAGCGGATCGTCTCCCAGGCGGCGCGCCGCGCCTGGGGGTCGAAACCGGTGGTCGGCTCGTCGAGGAAGATCAGCTCGGGATCGCCGACGAGCGCCAAGGCGAAGTCGAGCCGGCGCAGCTGGCCGCCGGAGAGCTTACGCGTGCGCACGTCGGCCTTCTCTTGCAAGCCCATCAGGTCCAGCACCTCCTCGACATCGCGCGGGTGCGGATAGAAGCTGGCCCAGTGGCGCAACGCCTCGCGCGGCGTCAGGTGGCTGTAGATACCGCCGCTCTGCAGCACGATCCCGATGCGCTTGCGCAGTGCAAGCTCGCGGGAGGCGGGATCATGGCCGAGCACCGAAACCGCACCCGCGCTGCGAGCGCGGTAGCCCTCCAAGATCTCAACTGTCGTCGTCTTGCCGGCGCCGTTGGGCCCGAGCAGCCCGAAGACCTCGCCGCGGTGTACCTCGATGTCGATGCCCCGCACAGCCTCGAACTCGCCGTAGCGCTTGTGCAGGTCGTGGACTTCGATCGCCAGCTCGGCTCTCACCAATGAACGCCCCGCATCAGATTCGCCATCGCCAGCTGCTCGAGCGAAGCCCGCTCGTCGGTCCCCTTCTCGCCGCGCGAGGCGGCCGAGTCTGGGAACACGCGGTAGGCGAGGTGCAGGATGCGGTCGACCACCCCGGGAGCAAGCGCGTAGAGAACCTCGCCGGTCGTGCCGAGCGTGGTGCCCATGTGCTTGGGACGAGTGCGCAGCGCCTCGCAGATCATGTCCGCTGCCTGCTCGGGAGTGATCGTGGGAAATGCGTCATAAAGTTTCGTCGGAGCGATCATCGGCGTGCGCACGAGCGGCATGTGGATCGTTGTGAACGTCACGCCGTCGCCGATCACCTCGGAGGCAACCACGCGTGTGAACGCGTCGAGCGCCGCCTTCGAGGCCACATAGGCGGAGAAACGCGGCGGGTTGGTCTGCACGCCGATCGAGGAGATGTTCACGATGTGCCCGAAGCCGCGCGCCCGCATCTGCGGCAACAGTCCGATGATCAGCTTCACCGCACCGAAGTAGTTGAGCTGCATCGTACGTTCAAAGTCGTGAAAGCGCTCATAGCTCAAGGAGATCGAGCGTCTGATCGAGCGCCCAGCATTGTTGACAAGCATGTCCACGTTGCGATGGTCGTCTTTGACGCGCTCGATTAGCCGGTCGACCTCGTCCATGTCGGAGATGTCGGCCGCATACACGTAGGCAAGCCCACCGGTGGCGACGATTTCCGCGCGAACCTCCTCGAGCTTCTCCACGTTGCGAGCCACAAGCAAGGGAATCCCGCCGGCGGCGGCAACCTTAACGGCCGTCGCCCGGCCGATACCGGATGAGGCGCCGGTGATCAGCACGCGCTTGTCGCGCACCGCCTCGCCAAGCGTGCGCCCGCGGCTGATGCTCGGGTCCATCTCGCGTTCCCAGTAATCCCAAAGCTTGACCGCATACTCGCGCAGCGCGGGCGGATGCTCGAAGTCAGAGCCGGCCAGCGCACGCTCGGCCTGACGCGTGTTGAAAGTAGGGACGAGGTCGATGTGCTCAAGCACCTCCTTGGGTATCCCAAACTCACGAAGTGTCAGCCTGCGCGCCTGGCGCAACGGAGGTATGCGCATCAAAAGCGAAAACGGGGTAGTGGGCACGACGTCGAGCACCCGCTTGTCGATGCTCACCGCAAAGCGAGGAGCGTTCGCGGCTGAGGCGATGTCGTTCATCGCCTCGTCCACGCGCTGGCCGCCCGGATATGTCAGGTGGAAGGCGTGGCCGTCAAGGTTTGGGCGGTGAGCGATGTGGTCGAGCGCGCCGGCGACCCAGTCCACAGGCACGATGTTCGTCTTGCCGAGATCCAGGCCGACAAGCGGCATCCACTGCGGCACCACTTGGCGCATGCGCTGGATCGCCTTGAAGAAGTAGTAAGGACCGTCGATCTTGTCCATCTCGCCGGTCTTGGAGTCGCCCACGACGACCCCGGGTCGGTACACCCGCCAAGGCACGTGTACCTGCTCGCGCACGATCCGCTCAGCCTCGAACTTGGTGGCGTGATAGGGCGATGGCAGTCGCTGCCCCTCGTCGAAGCAGTCCTCGCTGAATTCTCCTTTATAAGCACCGGCAACCGCGATCGAGGAAACGTGATGCAGCCGCCCGACCCGCAGCGCCCCAGCCAGTTCCACCGCGTGGCTGGTGCCGCCGACGTTGACTGCCGTATTTAGCTCCAGGGGAGCGGTCATGTCATAGACGGCAGCCAGGTGAAAGAGATGATCGATCGTCCCCTCAAGCTCTGAGACCTGCTCGTCGGTCAACCCAAGCAACGGCTGGCGCAGATCCCCGACAACAGGATGTACGCGCCTGCTCACGGTCGCATCGGAGACCCGTTCCCAGTATTCGATCCGCTCGTCCAGGCGCCCCAACGAGTCCTCGCGCACAAGCACGTGGATCTTGCCCCTGCGCTCCAGCAGTCGCTCAATCAGGCGACGCCCGATGAAGCCGGTCGCTCCTGTTACGAAATAGGCCATTTGCTCTCCCGGGTTTCGATCAGTCGAGGATAGTCGTAGCTGCGCCGACGCGGGGCTTGGCTTACGCCGGCGTGAGGGTGGCTACCACCAGAGACGGTGGCTTAACCGCTGGCGCGATGGTGTGGTGGCGAGGGTGTGTGTCTTAAAAAGTGGTGTGCACGTAAAAGGGGGTGTTTAGCAACAGTGCGGTTTCGTAAATCGACAGGTGATCCCTACGTCGCCTGTGGTGCTATGCGCCGGCGCCCGCTCCGCCACGTCCCTCGCCGGAGGCAAAGCGCTGCGCGCCGCTGACCGCGTCGAGGTAGGTCTCGGGCCCGGCCTGGGCCTCAAGCGCAAGACCTTGCTCGAGCGTCATGCCGAAGCCGTCGATCGCGGCGCGCCGGTCGGCAAGCATAGTGCGCTGCGGGAAGCGCGCAAGATTGTTGGCCAACTCGATCGCCCGCTGTAGGTGCGCCCCGTCGGCGACAACCTCGGTGAGCAGCCCCATCGCATGAGCCTCGTCGGTGTCGATGATACGCCCCGTTAGGATCAGATCGAGCGCACGCCCAAGTCCGACGATGCGCGGTAGGCGCTGCGTGCCGCCGTCGATCAGGGGCACGCCCCAACGGCGCTCGGGGTAGCCGAGCTTCGAGCTCTTGGTGGCGATCCGCAGGTCGCACCAAAGCGCCAGCTCCAGTCCGCCGGCAAGAGCGAAGCCGGAGATCGCGGCGATTGTCGGCTTGGAGGGAGTCAGCCGCGTGAAGCCCATCGGCCCGTCCGGCGACGTCAGACGTCCACCAAGCGTCTCGATCGCCTTGAGGTCGGCCCCAGCGCAAAAGGCAACTCCGCCGGTGCCTGTGAGCACCATCGCACGTGCGTCCTCTTCGCCCTCGAAGCGCATGAGCGCCGAGTGCAATGCCTCAGCTGTAGCCCCGTCGACAGCGTTGCGTCGCTCGGGACGGTCGATGCTGACCACGGCGGCCGCGCCGTGGCGTTCGTAGCGGACTGGTTCTGGGGCGGGACCGGATTTGGAGCCGGACGTCGGGTCAGGCTCGCTCGTCATCACAAGGTCAGCTAGGCCGGTTTACCAACCGCCGCGCCAGCGTGCGTCATCGATGCGCGCGGTGTGGGCCGCTTTGCGGGCTTGTTTGCGCTTGTCCAGACGCCATTGCAGCAAGCTCATGACGAGGATGAAGGTCGGAAAGAAGATGATCAGGATGAAGCCGGCTTTGGTGATCACCTTGTCGTTGGTGGCTCCGTAGAAGCCACGCCCGTCGTTGTCAGCGAGTGCGGCGGGGGCAAGCACGAGCAGCAGGGTGGCGGAGGCGCAGAGACTTGAAAGCAGGCGACGCATGAGGATGCTGATCCTATCGGAGCGCGTCACAGACTTGCATGCCCGGCACCGTGGGGAGCGCGGTGAGTTGATTTTCATCCCTAGTGCACCTAGAGGGTGACCGATCGAACGAGCGGGAAGACAGGGCTCGCACTGGGCGCCCCCTACCATCCTCGACGTGGCTCTCCTGATCGCCTCAGACCTACGCAAGGACATGGCCGGCAAGCCGCTGCTCGGCGGCGTGTCGTTCAAGCTCGAGCGCCGTGAACGTCTCACGATTGCCGGACGCAACGGCGCCGGCAAGACAACGCTGCTGCGCATGATCGCTGGTGAGGAGCGGATCGACCAAGGCGAGCTGAGCGTCGCCAAGGGCGTACGCATTGCCCTGCACGACCAACGTCCGCCCAGGGAGCGCACGATGTCGCTGCGCGACTATGTGCTCTCCGGCTGCGTGCATGAGCTAGAGGTGGAGCGCGAGTTGGCCAAGCTCGAGCTCGAGATGACCGACGGCGCAAGCGACGATTCGCTACTGGACCGCTATGCCCGCGCCCAAGCACGCCTGGAGTCATACGGTGGCTACCTGTGGCGCGACCGCGCCACCGTCATGACGCACGGCCTCGGCTTCTCGGACGCCGACCTCGATCGGGGCCTGGACACCTTCTCCGGAGGCCAGCTCACGCGCGCCTCGCTCGCGCGCGCGCTGGCCACGAGCGCCGACGTGCTGCTGCTAGACGAGCCCACCAACCATCTCGACATCGAGTCGCTGGAGTGGCTCGAGCAGACGCTAGTGGACCTTGACGCGGCCGTCATGCTCGTAGCCCACGATCGTTGGTTCCTGGAGGCGGTCGGCACAGCGGTACTGGAGCTCTATGGCGGGGTGGGCGGGACTTCATCTCGTTCGCGCTTCTTTGCCGGCACATGGCACACGTGGCGGCGCGAGCAGGCTGCCCGAGAGATCGCCCTGGGCAAGGCAATCGACAAGCAGCAGGCCGAGATCGCGCGCATGGAGCGCTTTGTCGAGCGCTTCCGCGCCAAGGCCACGAAGGCGCGTCAAGCCCAGTCGCGCGTCAAGCAACTAGCCAAGATCGAGCGCATCGAGCGTGACCCGCGCGACGCGGCCACGCTCGAGTTCTCCTTCAAGGCGCCCGAGCGCAGCGGCCGCGTGATCTTCGAGCTCAAGGACGGCCGCGTCGAGATCGAGGGCGCCGGGGATGGGGGTGGCCCTTTGGTTCTGCTCGATGATGCCGAGCTATGGCTGGAGCGCGGCGAGCACGTCTCGCTAGTGGGAGCGAACGGCGCCGGCAAGACAACCTTGATCGAGACGCTTGCGGGACGCCGCCCGCTTGGTGCAGGCAAGCTCTCCACAGGACACAACGTCACCGTCGGTTACCTCTCCCAACATGCCGAGGAGCTGGGTGTCGGCGGCGCGCCGGGGCAGAGCGTGGTGGAGGCGGCTCAGCGCGCTACAGGCCTGCCCCCAAACAAGGCGCGTGCGCTCGTGGGCAGGTTCCTGTTCTCTGGCGAGGATGCCGAGAAGCCACTGGAAGGCCTATCCGGCGGCGAGCGCCGGCGGCTGTCGCTGGCGATCCTGATGAACGGCACGCCGCGCCCGCCGAACGTGCTGATCCTCGACGAGCCCACCAACCATCTCGACATCGAGAGCCGCGAGGCTTTGGAGGACGCTTTGCACAGCTTTGACGGAGCGTTGCTACTCGTCTCCCACGATCGGGCTCTACTCGACGCGGTAGGCACGCGCACGGTGGCGATCGAAGACGGTTCGCTGCGCAGCTTCCTCGGTGGCTGGCCGGAGTATGTTCGCGTGCGCGAAGAGCGGTTGGCGGCTGGGGCTTCCAAGTCCGGAAAGTCCGGAGGTGCCCAGGCTCGCTCGCGCGGGGGAGCAAGCGGTGCCGCGGCCGGCGGTAGCGGTAGGAGCGGGAGCGCGGACGGGGGTGGCGAAAATGCCGATGCCTCCCGCGCGCGTGGGGGGCATCGTGTTTCGAGCGATGCTGACAGTGGGGAGGCAGGGTCGGTCAACGGCGGGGCGAAGTCCGGTAAGAGCAAGTCAGCGAAGTCGCCGGGCCCCTCGAAGAATCGAGTGCGCGAGCAGGCCAAGGCCGAGCAGGCCGTCGAACAGGCCGAGGCGGCCTTGCGCGAGCTAGAAGACGAGTTGGCAGATCCGACAGTCTGGGCGACGAAGTACGAGGCGGCCAAGTCCGAGGCACGCCACACTGCGGCTAAGCGCACGGTTGAAGCTGCCTATGAGCGCTTGGAAACGCTGATAGACGCCTAACAACTACCGGGTCGACGCTTAAAAACAGGCGCCGGGGCTCTCTGACCTGAATGACGAGTACCCCGGCGCCTGCCAACCAACCCTCGTTTCGGTCGGGTTAGGACCGAATGGGCTTACGCAGTATAGCGCAAAATCGCCCGGGTGGTGAAAACGTTGGATGACTTGTTGCAAGATCATTCCGGAGATTGCGACTTTGTCTCTTACTTACCGCGAGCGGCGGGCCAGTCCGGATAGCCCAACTAAACTGTGTGAGCTCATGGGCAGGATGTCGTCATGGACCGGATGAAAACCGCGCGCAACATTGCGATCATCGCTCTGATCGCAGCGGCGGTCGAGTTCTTGCCGGGTGGCGGCCGCGCAGCCGATGCGTTTGCGGCGGCACTATGGGTTGTGTTCGCCGCCGGCTTCGCTTTCCTCGGCTACAGGCTCTACCGCGAACGCGGCATCGACCTGCACAGTCTCGGCGACCGTCACCGGGCGCTGCTCTACGGTGCAGTGGCCGTCGGCTATGCCACGATCGCCGCGCGGTCGCGCATGTGGCAAACCTCTTTTGGTGAGTTCGCATGGTTCGCGCTGATCGGTATAGCCGCCTACACGCTGCTGGCCGTCTACCGCTACTCACGCACCTATTGAATAACGCCAACCAACGAAGCAAAAGTGTTCCTGGACAGGACGGGAAGAATATTCCTAAGCAAGACGGGCCGGGCGTTCCTAAGCCGGGAGGAGAAAGTGTTCCTGGGCAGGGCGGAAAGATCGATCTCCTGCCGCAGGGAGCCAAGAGTGGGGCAGAGCAACGACGCGCCGGTCTGGCCGAGCAGCGCCGGGTGTTGCCGGATGCGCCCGGCGTCTACCTGTTTCGCGACGCAAAGGGGCGCGTCATCTACGTCGGCAAGGCCAAGTCGATCCGTAAGCGGGTCGCCTCTCACTTCTCCAAGGCCCAGGTGCCCTCGAGCCCAGGCCACGCGGAGATGGTGGCGAGCGTGGAGGCGATCGAGTGTGTCGTCGTCTCCAGCGAGGCCGAGGCGCTGCTGGCCGAGCAGAGCTTTATCAAGCAGTACCGCCCGCGCTTCAACATCCGCCTGCGCGACGACAAGTCCTATCCGTTCATCGCAATCTCGCTCGACGAGCAATACCCGAGGGTCTACTTCACGCGTGAGCGCCACCGCTCGGACCGCGCCTACTTCGGCCCATACTCGAGCGCCAAGCGTGTGCGCTCCACGCTTGAGGTGCTCGCCAAGGTATTCATGTACCGCTCCTGTACGGGCCACGAGCCGGGCCGGCGCAGCGGCAGCCCATGCCTCGACTACTACATCAAGCGTTGTGAAGCCCCCTGTGTCGGCTATGTCACCGAGGAGGACTATCGGCGCAGCATCGATGGCGTGATCGACTTCCTCTCAGGGCGCTTCAGCACGATCGAGCACGATCTCGAGCAACGCATGCGCTCGGCCTCCGCCGCCCAAGACTACGAGCAGGCCACGCTCGAGCGCAACCGACTGCGCGCCGTGCGCTCGCTAATGGAGCGCCAGCGCGTCGCCAAGAGTTCGATCGGCACGTTCGACGCCGTTGCCGTTGCCACCGATGGCCGCGACGCAAACGCCCAGGTCTTCCAGGTACGCGACGGCATCCTCTCCGACCGTCACTCCTTCTACTTGTCAAACGAGACCGAGCGCGAGCGGGGCGAGGTAGCGGAGGAGTTCCTACTGCAGTACTACGGTGGCCCTACCACGATCCCGGCCCTGCTGGTCGTCCAGCAGGAGTTGGCCGAGCGGCCGGTGCTCGCTGAGGCGCTTTCGCAGCGACGCGCCGGCCCGGTCGAGCTGCGTCCATCCGAGCGAGGTGACAAGCACCGCATTCTCGAGCTCGCCGAGCGTAATGCCATGCTGGCACTCGACCAAGAGCGCCTACGCGACGAGCGCCGCCACCAGCACCGTGCTCAGGCGCTCGAACGCTTGCAGTTCGCGCTCTCACTCGACGCGATCCCGGTGCGCATCGAGTGCTTTGACATTTCCAATCTCGGTGGCACCCACACCGTCGCCTCGATGGTTGTGTTCGAGGGGGGAGCACCAAAGAAATCCGACTACCGGCGCTTCAAGATCCGCACCGTCGAGGGCTCTGACGACTATGCCTCGATGGCGGAGGTGCTCTCCAGACGCTTCAGCCAATGGGAGCAGCAGGCCGACTTCTCCCCGCACGACCCGGCCCACGACGCCAGCTTCGCAGCGCTTCCAAACGTGGTGGTGATCGACGGCGGCAAGGGTCAGCTCGCGGCGGGTCTGGTTCCGCTGACAGGCTTTCGCGAGCGCGGTGTCGCCGTCATCTCTTTGGCAAAGCGCATCGAGGAGGTGTTCATGCCTTCTCGCTCCGAGCCACTGTTGCTCGATCACTCAAGTCCAGAGTTGCAGTTGCTACAGCGCATCCGCGACGAGGCACACCGCTTCGCGATCACCCACCATCGCAACAGACGCGACAGCGCGATGACCGGCTCGCTGCTGGACGGGCTGCCGGGTATAGGGCCGGCGCGTAAGCGTGCATTGATCACCCACTTCGGTTCGCCCGAGGCGATCCTAGCCGCCTCGCGCGAGGAGCTACAGGGAGTGCCGGGCCTGCCTGCCAAGACCGCTCGAGATATCCACGCACTGTTGCATCGAGCCGGCTGAGTCGGCCGTGGAGCGGCGCTGGCCGATCGTCGGCCGCATCTCGCCGACGATCGGTTGCGTCTTCGCTCGCTTATGTACCGATTGGAGATCGATACCCCATCCTGGGCACGCAGCGGGTCTCCAATCGGCCAGCACACTGCGCGCAGCTGCCTGTGCCCCGAAGGGGTACATCCTTGCCTCGCTTGCTCCACGGCCGGCTCAGCGTGCCAATCGGTGCCTTTCCCCCGATCGAAGCTGCACAATGGACTGGAGATGGCCGCGACCAGGCCCGTGCCTCCCCGTTCTGTGAGTGGACCGACCGTTGTGTCGCGTCTGCAGGACCTCGTCATCATCACGGGATTTTCAGGTGCCGGTAAGTCAACGGCGATGAACGTGTTCGAGGACGCCGGTTACTTCTGCGTCGACAATCTGCCGCCGGAGATGATCCGCTCGCTCGTCGAGCTGTTCGTGCACGAGGGCTCCAAGGTCGAGCGTGCGGCGGTTGTCTCCGACGTACGCGGCGGCGTCTACTTCGAGGCATTGACAGCGGTCGTGGACGACCTGCAGGCGCTTGGCATCACCCATAACGTGCTTTTCCTGGAGGCGGCTGAGCAGACGCTCTCGACGCGCTACAAGGAGACCCGTCGTCGCCATCCGCTCGCACCCGAGGGCAGCGTCGCCGCCGGCGTGGCCTCCGAGCACGCGCTGCTCGAACCGTTGCGCTCGCGTGCGGACCTCGTAATCGACACAACCGGTATGTCGGCGGCAATGCTGCGCAGCCGCATTGCCGCCGAGCTGTTGCCGCGCCAGAACGCGGGCCGGCTCGCGCTCACCTTCATGAGCTTCGGCTTCAAGCACGGCCCTCCGCGTGAGGAGGACCTCGCTTTCGACGTGCGCTTCCTGCCCAACCCGCACTACGAGAGCGAGTTGCGCGATCTCACCGGTCACGACGAGCGGGTCGTGAAGTACATAGCCCGAGACGGCCGTCTCGACGAGTTCTACTTGCGCCTGCATGCACTGCTCGACTTCCTCCTGCCCGAGTATGTGGCCGAGGGCAAGGCCCATCTGGTGATCGCGATCGGCTGCACCGGCGGTCGTCACCGCTCAGTGGCGATCGCCGAGCATCTTGCGGTCCGCTACCGCGATCGCGAGGAGCTCACAGTTGCGGTCGCCCACCGCGACATAGACAAGCGCTCGCGCTCTTAGCACAGCCGGTCGGCGCGCACAGGCGTCCCTGGAGGCGTGGGCGCGTGAGCGGGGATGGCCTGTCAATCCTTCGGAGCTATTTGCCGTCGTGGGGAGGAGGGTGGTGAGCATCTCAATTTGGGGCGATGCCCCCCGCGCGCGGGGGGCATCGCCGATTTGGCAACCTCTACGCGTGGTGCAAGCGTCCTGTCCGGGAATGCGTTGATCGGTTGGCGGGTAGGCGTTTATAGGCGGCTGAATGGGCCGCTGATAGCCTTTTCCACCCACGCCGGGCAACGGAGCGACGCTCCCGAGGCCCGGCATCGTTCATTTTTCACATAGAGGGTGGCGCAGTCGGCCGGAGGCCGACGAGCCGGGCCCCTCGGTTTCAAATTTTTCAATCAGGAGGCTGTGAATGCCCGTTCGCGTGGGAATCAACGGTTTCGGCCGCATCGGTCGGAACGTGTTCCGCGCCGCAATGGCTCGGGGAGACGTCGATCAGATCGAATGGGTCGCCGTCAACGACCTGACCGACTGTCGCACGCTGGCTCATCTACTTTAAGTACGACTCGATCCTTGGGCCATATCCGGGCGAGGTGGTAGCCAAGGACGAGCAAACGATCATGGTCGACGGACGCGAGCTGAAGGTCCTTGCTGAGCGCGATCCTGCCGCGCTGCCGTGGAAGTCGCTTGGGGTGGATGTCGTGATCGAGTCAACCGGGCTGTTCACTGACCGTCCCAATGCCGCCAAGCATCTCGCAGGCGGCGCCAAGAAGGTGGTGATCTCCGCACCGGCCACCGACCCGGACGTGACGGTGGTGCTTGGCGTCAACTTCGACGAGGCCTACGACCGTGACAAGCACGACGTGATCTCAAACGCCTCGTGCACGACCAACTGCCTCGCTCCGGTGGCAAAGGTGCTGGTGGACACGGTCGGGATCAAGCACGGCCTGATGACGACGATTCACGCCTACACGGCAGACCAGCGTTTGCAGGACCTGCCCCACAAAGACCTGCGCCGTGCGCGTGCTGCCGCGATCAACCTGATCCCGGCCTCGACTGGCGCCGCCAAGGCAATCGGCCTGGTCGTGCCGCAACTGCAGGGCAAGCTGCACGGCTTTGCCGTACGCGCGCCCGTGCCGACCGGCTCGGTCGTAGACCTGACAGTGGAGTGCGCACGCGAGACAAGTGTCGAGGAGGTCAATGCGGCGCTGAAGTCTGCCTCGCAGAGTGGTCCGCTGGAGGGCCTGTTGGCCTACACAGAGGATCCGATCGTCTCCAGCGACATCGTCAACTCTCCGTTCTCCTCGATCGTGGACTCGCAGCTCACCGCCACGATCGACGGCACAATGTTGAAGGTGGTGGCTTGGTATGACAACGAGTGGGGCTACTCCAACCGGGTCGTCGATCTCGTGCAGAAGGTCCTGTGAGTCCGCTCCTCGGCTTCCGGGCCAGCTCTTCACGGATGGTGGAGCGGTGAGGACACACAAGGGCCCCGCGGACGATGGGGTCGTCACGACGATGGGAGCGCAAAAACGATGAGAAGCATCGACCAGCTCGACGTTCACGGCAAGCGTGTGCTCGTTCGCGTGGACTTCAATGTGCCGCTATGCAAGGACGAGCACGGCGCGCCCACGGTTGCCGACGACACGCGCATCGTGCAGGCGCTGCCCACGATCAAAGAGCTGCGCGCACGCGGTGCCCGTCTGGTTCTCGTCTCTCACCTCGGGCGTCCGGAGGGAAGGCCCGAGGCTGATCTGTCACTTGGACCCGTGGCGGAGCGTCTGCGTGAGCTCACTGGGGCAAGCGTGACGCTTGCCCCCGAGGTTGTGGGTCGTCGTGTACGCAAGCTTGCCGATGAGCTGGGAGACGGTGAGATCCTGCTGTTGGAGAACGTGCGCTTCGAGCCCGGGGAGACCACCAACGACCCGGAGTTCGCTCGCGCACTGGCTGAGCTCGCCGACGTGTACGTCAACGACGCCTTCGGCGCTGCGCACCGCGCACACGCGAGCACCGCCGGTGTGGCACACCTGCTGCCGTGCGCGGCAGGACGCCTGCTCGAACGCGAGGTGAGCACGCTGACCGGCATCCTCGAGCATCCCGCGCCGCCGCTCGTAGCGATTATCGGCGGAGCAAAGGTAGCCGACAAGATCGGCGTGATCGACCGGTTCCTGCAGCTGGCCGACGTGGTGATGATCGGCGGCGCGATGTGCTTCCCGTTCCTGTGCGCACAGGGTCACACGGTCGGTGAGTCGCTGTGCGGCGCAGAGGACACCGAGCACGCTCGCAGGCTGCTCGCGCAGGCAAGCGACACGCACTCGCCGCAGCCCGGCCGCGCGCGCCTCTTGGTGCCCAATGACCTGGTGATCGGTGACCGCCTCGCCGACGATGCCGAGCACAGTGTGCTGCACAGCGTCGAGGTACCGGCGGGTTGGATGGGACTCGACATCGGACCCGCCACGGTTGAGCGCTACAGCACCGAGATCGCGCGAGCAGGCACCGTCTTCTGGAACGGTCCGATGGGGGCCTTCGAGTACGAGCCGTTTGCGCAGGGTACACGCGCGGTCGCCCAGGCCGTCGCCCGTGCATCGGGCGTGACGGTCGTCGGCGGCGGCGACTCGGCGGCGGCGCTGGCCGACTTCGGCCTGGAGGACACAGTCGATCACCTCTCGACCGGCGGTGGGGCCACGCTCGAGCTCGTCGAGGGACGTGTCTTGCCCGGAGTCCAGGCGCTCGAGGGCGCCGGAATCGCCTAATGGCCGGCGAGCGTCGCCCGCTGATCGCGGGCAATTGGAAGATGTACAAGACCGAGGAGCAGGCTGAGGAATACATCCAAGCTCTGCTACCTGGAGTGTCGTCGGTCAGCGGGGTCGATATCGCCATTTGCGTGCCCTATACCGACCTGCGCGCGATGGTCGACAGCGCGCGCGGATCGCGCGTTGAGGTATACGCCCAGAACATGCACTACGAGCCCGAGGGCGCCTTCACAGGTGAGATCTCGGCGCCGATGCTCTCAGAGCTCGACGTCGGTGGCGTGGTACTCGGCCACTCAGAGCGACGCGAGCTGTTTGGCGAGACCGACAAAGCGCTGGCGCTGAAGGTGCCTGCCGCGCTCGCGGCAGGCCTCGCGCCGATCCTGTGCGTCGGGGAGACCGAGGCCGAGCGCGAAGCGGGAGAGACCGAGCGCAAGCTGCGCCACCAGGTCGGCGAGGACCTTGCGGGTGTGCCCGACGAGCGCTTGGCCGAGGTGACGATTGCCTACGAGCCGATCTGGGCGATCGGCACCGGTCTGGTGGCCAGCCCTGAGCAGGCCCAGGAGGCGATTGCGTTCGTGCGGGCGCTGCTCGGCGGGCGCTCGCCCGAGGTGGCCGAGCAGGTGCGCATCCTCTACGGGGGCTCTGTCAAGCCTGACAACGCCGCCGAGCTGCTGGCCTTGCCCGACGTCGACGGCGCGCTCGTCGGCGGCGCATCGCTGGATGCCAAGTCATTCGCCGCGATCGTGGCGGCCGCTCAACCATGAGTGCGCCGGGCCGGCCAACGATCGGCTCAGAGGGCGATGGCGGCGGTCCTTCGAGCGGGTCACATGTGTCGAGCGTCTGTCTGATCGTGCTCGACGGCTGGGGCCTTGCCGAGCCGGGTCCCGGCAACGCCGTCTCGCTTGCCAATACACCGATCTTCGACAAGCTGTGGACCACGTTCCCCCACACCACGCTTACCGCCTGTGGCGCGGCCGTGGGACTGCCCGAAGGGCAGATGGGCAACTCCGAGGTCGGTCACCTGAACCTCGGCGCCGGCGCTGTCGTAAAGCAAGATCTGGTGCGCATCGACGAGGCAATCGCAGATGGGTCGCTTGCCGAGAACCCGGTGCTGCGTGGCGCTTTCGTCGGTGCCCCGCGTGTCCACTTGCTCGGGCTCGTCTCCGACGGTGGCGTGCACTCATCGCTTGAGCACCTGCGTGCGCTGATCGCGCTCGGTGGTGAGCTGGCGCCTGGGGCGGACATTGTGCTGCACGCCTTCACCGACGGGCGCGACACGCTGCCGCACGCAGGCGTGGGCTATCTGACCGAGCTGGATGCCAACGGGGGCGTGCGTATCGGCTCGGTCGTGGGCCGTTACTGGGCGATGGACCGCGACAAGCGCTGGGAGCGAACGCAGCGCGCCTACGACGTGCTCGTGCACGGCCGCGCTCCCTACAGCGCCTCTAGCGGCGGGCAGGCTGTGAGCGAGGCATACGAGCGCGGCGAGACTGACGAGTTCATCGAGCCCACCTTGGTCGGCGCCGAGGCCAGCATCCGTCCTGGCGACAGCGTGCTGTGCTTCAACTTCCGTCCCGATCGCATGCGCGAGATCGTCAGGGCCCTGGCCGAACCAGGCTTTGACGAAGACAGGGGAGAGGGCTCCTCGCACGCGACGGGAGCCGAAGCGGCCTCACGTGCCGAGACGGCAGAGTTGCCCGGCTGGGAGGGACGCGCGGGCGCGCCGGCAGTGAGTCGACTGGCGACGCTCACCGAGTATGAGGAGGGCTGGCCCTACCCGGTCGCCTTCGCGCCCCAGCATCCAGAGACGACGCTCTCGCAAGTGGTTGCAAACAGCGGAGCGCGCCAGCTGCACGTGGCCGAGACCGAGAAGTACCCGCACGTCACGTACTTCTTCAACGGCGGCGAGGAGACGCCGTGCAAGGGCGAGCGACGCGAGCTGGTGGCCTCTCCGCGCGATGTACCCACATATGACCACAAGCCGCAGATGAGCGCCCGCGAGGCCGCGGCCGCGTTTGTGAGCGCGTGGCGCGAGGACGGGGTGGGTGGGTTTCGATTTGGGGTCATTAACTTCGCCAACGCCGACATGGTCGGTCACACCGGCGTCATAAGCGCCGCTGTAACCGCGATAGAGACGGTCGACGAGTGTTTGGACAAGGTGCTCAAGGTTGTGCACGAGAGTGGCGGTGTATGCGTTGTGACTGCCGACCACGGCAACGCCGACCACATGCTCGAGCCCGACGGCAGTCCCAACACCGCCCATTCGCTCAACCCGGTGCCGTTGGTTGTGAGCGCCCCGGGTCTTGAGCTGCGCGCACAGGGCGGTATCCTCGCGGACGTGGCACCGACAGTGCTCGATTTGCTTGGGATCTCCCAGCCCCCGCAAATGACAGGGACGTCGCTGATCGTGGGCTGAGGCTCCGCAGCACGACACTCGACGAGGAGAGACGATGGAAACCGACAAGGACGCCGAGACGCTCGGCCCGATCGCAGAGCAGCCACGGCGCGGCCGACGCTCACGTCTGGTGCTTGGCATTGCCTTCATCGGCGCCGGCGTCAACCACTTCCTGATGCCACGTGCCTACGAAGCGATCGTGCCGCCGAATATGAAGGATCGCGCGCAGAGCCTCGTTGCGCTCAGCGGCGTGGCTGAGGTGGCCGGTGGCCTCGGCGTGCTGCTGCCGTGGACACGTCGTCTCGCCGGGCTCGGCTTGATCGCTTTGCTCGCGGCGGTGTTCCCGGCAAACCTGCACATGGCGCGTGCCCCTGAGCGCTTCTCAAAGATCCCACGCTGGGCGCTGTACGCACGCCTACCGCTACAGCCGCTGATGATGTGGTGGGCTTGGACAGCCACCAAGAGGAGTAGCTGAGCGCCCCTGAGGCGCACAGTTGACAGGGATTCCGGTCCGCGACGCTGCTATGTTCGAGTAACCACAAAGCCGGTTTCGAGCAAGATCATGTCCACCGCAACAGCCACCGCGACAGTTCTAAAGCTTCCCCAGGGGGAGGACGCTCTCGGCGAATCGGACAGCCTCAGCGAAGCTGAGCTTCGTGCGTGGCGCGGTCTGTTGCGCGCGCACGCTTCGCTTGCCAAGCGCTTGGAGAGCCGCCTCGAGCGCGAGCACGGCCTACAGCTCAGCTCCTATGAGGTGCTCCAGCACTTGATCGACGCGCCCGGTGGACGCATGCGCATGTGCGATCTCGCCGAGCAGGCCCAGCTCTCGCGCAGCGGTCTCACGCGCTTGGTAGATCGCCTGGAGCGCGACGAACTACTCGGACGCTGCAGTTGCGAACACGACGCTCGCGGTGCCTACGCGTGTCTCACCGATCGCGGCCGTGAGCGTCTGGACGCGGCACGCGGTACCCACCGCGCGGTCGTGCGCGAGCACTTCCTCTCACACTTCTCCGAGGGAGAGCTCGAGGCGCTCGGCAGGATGTGGGAGCGCGTGACAGCAGGCTGCTGCGGCGCCTGAGTCCTGATCCAGAGGCTCTCGTAGCGCGTGTGGGAGCCTGAGTGGCGGTCTCCGCTTGGGGGCCCCACTCGGCGTCTCGCCAAAAGGGGTAGCGGTCTAGTGCCGCGCTACAGGCGCCCACGGCGGTGGGCGACAAAGAAGACGACGGCGGCCAGTACCAGCGCCGCGATCCCGTACAGGCCGAACGCTTCGACAGCATTGCCCGCAGCATTGCCGAGGAAGTAGGCGAGCAGGCCGATCGCTGTTGCCCAGCAGATCCCTCCGAGCGCGTTCCAGAGGAAGAAGGAGCGCCAGCGCATATGCGTGGCTCCAGCCAGCCACGAGGCCCAAACCCGCAAGCCGAGGATGAAGCGCCCGAAGAACACGGCCTTGGGGCCGTGACGCTCGAAGAACGGTTCGCCGGTGACTAGCACCTGTTGGCGCTGGCGTTCGAAGCGCCCCGGTCGTTCCAGTAGCCAGCGCCCTCCCTTGCGGCCGATCTGGTAACCGATGTTGTCGCCGATGATCGCGGCGGCGGCGGCGATCGGGATCACGAGCTCGATCTGCAGCTTGCCCTGGCTAGCGAGCACGCCCGCGGCGATCAGACCGGTCTCGCCGGGGATCGGGAGGCCGCTTGACTCAGCCATCACGACCAGGAACAGCAGCGGATAGCCGAACGTTTCTACGAGGTGGCCGACGTTTATGAGCGAAGCGAGCATGGTCTGGGAGCCTGTGGGGCTCGGGCCAGCGTATCCGGCGATCAGGCACGCTCCCGATCCGCGCTGTCTGTGCTGCTTGGGGTGTCTTTCGAGGGCTGTCCTACGCGTGTATGCCTGCACACATGTGGGATGGCTCATTCGAGCACTAGGATGCGCGGTCGTGGCCCTGACGATTGAAGCGCGTGACGGCGCCACGAATGCGCGCGCCGGACGCTTGCGCACCGCGCACGGCAACGTTCGCACGCCGGCGTTCGTGCCGCTCGCGACGAAGGCGACCGTCAAGGGACTGCTGCCGCAAGAGGTCAAGGCGCTCGGCTACGACATGGTGCTTGGCAACACGTTCCACCTGATGCTCAACCCGGGTGCCGAGCTGATCGAGCGCTTCGGCGGATTGCACGGCTTCATGGACTGGGACGGGCCGATCGTGACCGACTCCGGGGGCTTCCAGGTGTTCTCGATGGGTCACGGCACGATCGCCGATGAGATCAAGGCGCGTCCGTCACGCCAGCGCCAAGGCGAGGGGAGCGCGCGCGAGGGTGCGATCCTCTCGATCGAGGAGCAGGGCGTGCGCTTCCGCTCCTACGTGGACGGCGCCGTGCGCTTCATGGCTCCCGAGGACTCGATGGCGGTGCAGGCCGCGCTTCACTCGGATATCGCGCTCGTATTCGACGAGTGCACCCCTTTCCACGTCGATCGTGATTACACCGAGCGCTCCACCGAGCGCACCCATCGTTGGCTGACACGCTGTCTGGATTGGCACGCCGAGCACGGCCCGAGCGATCAGCTCGTCTATGGGATCGTGCAAGGGGGTGTGTACGAGGACATGCGTCGCGCCTCCGCCCGCACGGTGGCTACAAGCGGCTGCGACGGCGTTGCGATCGGGGGCTCGCTCGGCGCCGAGAAGGCACAGATGTACGAGGTCGTCGGCTATGCCGTGGCCGAGCTGGGCGGCGAGCACGAGCGGCTTCCAAGGCACCTGCTCGGGATCGGCGACGTGGACGACCTGATTCGCGGGGTCGAACTTGGCATCGACACGTTCGACTGCGCGATGCCGACGCGCCTAGGACGCCACGGCACAGCGTTGGTCCAAGACCCGGCCACACGCTGGCGGGTCGATCTGACGAAAAGCGAGTGGCGCATGTCTGATCTGCCGCTAATGGAGGGCTGTGCCTGTCACGCCTGCAAACGCGGCCTCTCCCGCGCCTACCTCTCCTACCTGGTGCGCTCCTCGGAGCTGACGGGCATGCGCCTGCTGACCGAACACAACCTTGCGTTCCTGGCGCGGCTGATGGCCGATCTGCGCCAGGGAATAGTTGACGGGCGACTGGTCGAAGTGGCGAATTCGCTGCGCGGCGCCGAGTACCGTCCCAAGCGCCGGGTACGTTAGCTGTGGCATTCCGGTGTGGTGTAAGGGCAACACGAGCAACCGTCACTTGCTAGATGTCGGTTCGAGTCCGGCCGCCGGAGCCAGTAGTTGAAGGCAACAGTAGGTACTGCTAGCCTGCGGGAACAAGTGACGGTTGCTCGCTCGAAAGGGCGGTAGTTCTTACCGGGGGTCCGCGCAAGCGGGCCCCCAGCCTTTTCCGGGGGCTACTTCGCGTTTTCCTCGACGAGCTGCTTGAGCGCTTCGGCGGATTCCTGGGTGCGTTCGTAGAAGACGTTGCGCAGTTTGATCGTCGTGGATGGGGGGAGCTCAAGACGACGATCAGCGCGATCACGCCTATGACCGCTAGCAGCGCCACTATGGTGAGACCCAGCCGGCGTAGACCCGCGCCACGGCGTCGTGCCGGCGCCGTAGCGACGACTGGTGGCGCCTCGCGCGCGGGCCCGCGGCGCGGCTGGCGCGGAGCGACCGCTCCTCGTCCCTCCGAGGGGCTGTGCGTTCGTGTGCTGCCGGCAAGCACGGTGGTCGCCTCGGTGGCGTGCCTGGCCTCACGCGCCGGGGCGCGATGCTCGTTGGGGGAGATGCCGAGCGCGCCGTCTGAGATCGCGCGACCCATCTCGCGAGCGCTCTCGTAGCGCTCGCGTGGGTCGAGCGCCAGCGCGATCGCCACCGCTTCGGCCAGCTCCGGCGTGACCGCGGCCACGAGCGTGTCGAGCATCGCCGGCTCTTCCTGCTGCTGTTTGAGCGCCAGCTCGGTGAGCGAGGCGGCTTCGTAGGGCAGGCGCCCGGAGATCAGCTGGTAGGTGACCACGCCGAGCGCGTACAGGTCGGCGCGCGGCCCGGCTTCCTCGCCACGCGCCTGCTCGGGTGCGAGATAGGCGGCGGTGCCGAGCACCGAGCCTACCTGGGTGATGCTCGACTGCTCGGTGGCCTTGGCGATGCCGAAGTCGGCAAGCTTGACCTCGCCGTCGCGCGAGCGCAAGAGGTTCCCAGGCTTGACGTCGCGGTGCACCACACCGTGACGATGGGCATAATGCAGCCCCTCGCAGGCCTGTTCGATGATCGCGACGGCTTCGTCGACCTCGATCCAGCCGTCGTCACGCAGGATCTCAGCGCACGACTGGCCCTCGATGTACTCCATCACGATGAAGTACTGCCCTGTGCTCTCATCCTGGCCGGAGTCGAACACCTGCACGATGTTGGGATGGATGAGGCGTGCCGCGGCCTGAGCCTCGCGCTGGAAGCGAGACACGAAGGTTGGATCCTCGGCGAGGTGCTCGGCCAGCAGCTTGACCGCGACGCGGCGCTCTAGGCGCTTGTCGAACGCTAGGTGCACGGTCGACATGCCGCCGAAGCCAAGCCGACTCTGCAGCTGATAGCGCCCGGCGATCTCGGGGTCGCTCACTGACCGCCTCCCGCGCTGGCTCCACCCGAGTTGGACGCGCCGTTGTCGGCGCTTTCTTTGCTCACACCAAGCCCTGTCGCGTTTTCGCCAGCACCTTCTTCAGGAGCTTCGACACCTCCGCCGGAGCTCGGCGGCGTGCTGGTAGTGGGTGTCGTCGGCGTTGTGGTCGGAGTCGTCGGAGTCGTCGGCGTTTCGGTGCTTGTCGTCGTTTCGGTGCTCGTCGTGCCCGTCTGGGGAGTGGTCTTCGTCTGTGTGCTCGTCGTCGAAGTTTCGGTCGCGGTCGGTTCTTCGCACATTGCCAGCGCCTGCTTGCGCAGGTTGGTGATGCCTTCTTCCAGGCGCTTGTGCAGCCCTTTGTCGACCGTGGCCGGGAGCGCCAGGAAGTCCTCCTCTGTTTTGCCGAGAGCTTCTTCGGTCTTCGTACAGCTCCCGTCCCCAGCTTGGGCGGCTTTGGCGACAGCTTCGAAATCTTCTTGCAGGGGCCCAGCGCTAGCGCTCGGGATCAAACCGGCGCCTGAGCCTCCGCAGGACACGAGCAGGGCAGTGGCGGCGCCCAGCAGCGCCACCACGATGAGGCGGATAAGCATTCGCATGTTCATTGACCGTACTCCAGGCGCTCTGCAAGCGAGTTTGGCAGACGCGCTGCCTTGATGGCCGCGGCGGCGCCGGCTACGTCATAGCTGGTGCGTCGATAAGAAGCTTGGTACCCGTCGAGGTCCAGCAGCAACCAAGCAGCCCGGCGGTCACCGTCTCGTGGTTGCCCGACGCTCCCAGGATTGAGCATCCATTCGCCGCTTGAAAGGTCGAGCTCGATGCCCTCGCGACACGGTTCGCCGCTTGCCGCCTCTCCAGCCTGACGTGTGAACGCCGAGGCGACATGGGAGTGGCCGATCAGGCAGAGGCGGTTTGGCTCGCGGTCCAAACACAGCTCAGCAAGCAATGCCGAGAGCACGTACTCCCAAACCGGGTCGCGTGGACTTGCGTGATAGAGACCGATCGCGCCATCCCGCGTGTCCTCCTGGCCCTGGGGACGCAGACCGGCGAGGAACGATTGGTTTGCGGAGGAAATCACTTCGCGCGTCCACTGCGCCGCGATGCTCGCGCCACGCGAGAACTCGTCCAGGGGAAGCTCGCCAACAACCGCCATGTCGTGATTGCCGGCCAGGCACACCGCCACGTGACGGCGCGCCAACTCGACGCAGGCGTCCGGATCGGCACCGTATCCGACGATGTCCCCGAGGCACCAGAGCTCGGAAGCATCGCTGCCGGCGACTGCCTCCAGCACCGCTTCAAATGCTTGTCGGTTGGCATGTATATCCGAGACGACCGCGACCTTCATCCGCCATGAGCCCTCATATAGGTCTCCGTGCCCCCGGCTGGAAAATAGATCTGTGGGTGGCGAGCGGGGCTTTGCGCCCCTGGCGAGGTGCAGGAGCGCCGGCACGAGACGCGCAGCGCGCACCTCGCGGGCGCACGACATGCCACTACTCGTCGGCTTCCCCGGTCTCGGCGCCACCGTACTCGGGCAGGTTCTTGATGCCCTCGCGGGTGCGCCACTTCGAGTAGTTGTCCTCCATCGCGTCGATCAGCTCGCGCATGAAGCGCGGCGAGAGGTTCACACGCGAGACGACCACGCCCGGCACCTCCTCGGACTCGACCTCATGATCGACCCTTGCGAAGGTCACCGTGAACTCGTAGTCGGAGTGGCTGACGTTCGCGAAGTTCGCGTACACGCCTCCCATGATCTCGGGAGAAAGATGAATGTTTATGTGGCGCTCAGCGCCTGGGTTCTCGTCGTTCACAGAGCTAGTATCGCAACCTGCCCCACGGAAGTAGCCGAGACCGTTTTGGGGGTGCCGCGGCGGTGCTCTGATTCGGCCCGCTTCGCACCCCGGTCGGGGCGCACCGGTGTGGGCGCATAAGATCATCGCCCGTGAGCTCCATGACCACCGAGACAGGCCTGCGCGAGACCGTGCTCGCCCTCGCCGGCGAGCACGCCGGCAGCGCAAGCTCGCATCGAGCGATCACGCTCGAGCGCCCGCCGCGCCAGGACTTTGGCGACTACTCCACGAACGCGGCCCTGCTACTCGCGCCGGTCGCGGGTGTTCAGCCGCGCGAGCTGGCCCAGCAGCTAGGCGATCTGCTGACAGAGCGGCTCGGCGAGCAGCTGGAGCGCTTCGAAGTGGCGGGTCCTGGCTTTCTGAACCTGTTCCTCTCCGATGCCTGGCACCGTGCTGCGCTCGGCGAGCTGCTGGCGGCGGGGGAGAGCTTCGGGCGTGGGGAAACGGCAGCCGGTGAGCGGATCATCGTCGAGTTCGTCTCAGCCAACCCAACGGGTCCGATGCACGTGGGTCATGCCCGCAATGCGGCTTACGGCGATGCCCTCGCACGGGTGCTCGCTTTCCATGGCCACAGCGTGGAGCGCGAGTTCTACGTCAACGACGCCGGCTCTCAGGTACTCAAGCTGGGCGAGTCGATCGGAGCGCTCGCGCGCGGCGAGCAGGTGCCCGAGGACGGTTATCACGGCGACTACGTGACCGGGCTTGCAGCAGAACTGGCAAACGAGACGAGCATGGAGCCGGCCGAGCTGGGACGTGCGGCGGTAGCGCTAATGATGGGCCGCATCGCCGAGTCGTTGAGCGAGTTTCGTGTCGACTTCGACTCTTGGAGTTATGAGAGCGCGCTGCACGACGGCGAGCCAAGCCCGGTGGCGCACACGCTCTCGATCCTTGAGCAGCAGGGCCACACCTACCGCAGCGAGGGCGCTTTGTGGTTGCGCACGACCGACTATGGCGACGACAAGGACCGTGTCTTGCTGCGCTCGAACGGCGAGCACACATACTTCGCCTCGGACATCGCCTACCACCAGGACAAGCGTGAGCGCGGCTTCGACCGCCAGATCGACGTATGGGGCGCCGACCACCACGGCTATGTGGGGCGCATGAAGGCGGCGTATGAGGCGCTGGGCGGCGACCCGGAGCACCTAGAGATGCTGATCATGCAGTTGGTGCACCTGGTGCGTCGAGGCGAGCGAGCACAGATGTCCAAGCGCGCCGGAGAGTTCGTGACGCTCGACGACCTGTTGCGCGAGATCGGTGTGGACGCAGCACGCTGGTTCCTGTTGTCGCGCTCGCATGACACGACGATCGACCTAGACCTCGATCTAGCGCGTGAGCAGTCAAACGAGAACCCGGTCTACTACGTCCAGTACGCGCATGCGCGCATCGCCTCGATGCTAGCGAAGGCCGGCGTCGAGCAGGTGCAGCGGGTACTAGCGGAGGTGGGGGAGCAGGTAGCGCGGGGACCTGCACCCAGCCGAGCGCAGCCTGATCAAGAAGCTGCTCGCGTTCCCGGGCGAGGTTGGTGAGGCGGCCACGCGTCGTGCGCCACATCGAATAGCCGCATATGCGCTGGAGCTAGCCCAACAGTTCACGGCTTTCTACCGCGACTGCCGCGTGCTCGGCGCCGAGTCGCCAGCACTCGAATCCCAGCGCTTGGCGTTGTGCGTAGCCTCACGCCAGACGATCGCCCGCTCGCTCGAGCTGCTCGGAGTAAACGCGCCAGAAGAGATGTAGCTGGGCAGTGCACCCGCGAGGACGCTTTGTTTGTTTGGGCGCCACTGGCGCTGCAGGCTGACCATGCTGCAGGCTGTCCGCTCTGCCCTAGTGGGGGGCATTACGGGCGAAACAAACTGCTGTGGCGATCACCGCACGAGTCCAGCTGCTTAACGAATCCGGCCTCTGCCGTAACTCTCAGTCGAAACGCTCGAGGTCTGCATCCAGACGCGCCGCGTCACCAGCACTAAGCTTGGGCGAGTCGGCGCTGGTTGCGGCCTGATCTCGAGCATGGCGCCGCCAGTTCGGCAATAGCAGCGCGACCAGTCCGATCAACGTGAGGACGACGGCAACGGGCACGAGATAGGCGGCAAGGTCAAAACCTTTGGCGCTCGGCAAGGCAAGCACCGAGGACCCGTACTGGGCCACGAGTTCGCTCTTGATCTGGGCTTCGGTCTTGCCTTCGGCGATCAGTCCGCGAATGATAGGCACGCTCGCGCTGGGACTGTGGCGATTCGGCGACGTTCAGGGGAATCTTGCAGGTCACGCACATGACCTGACGTTCGATCGCAGGCATGCTCGTGCGCGGTGTAGCGGCGATAGCGCTGGAGCCGACTAGGGGCGAGGCCCAAAGTGCTGCCACGAGCATCAGCGTCGTTGCCAGACGGGCGAGGTGGACGCTCGGGCGCGAGACGGGACTCGGGCCAAGCCCCACTCTCAGTGAGGGGCACGCCCCAAAAATCCTCATACGCTCTCCGCCAAAGCGATCGCATGGTTCAAGAACGCTTCGTCGATTTCCCCGCGCGAGATCGCCACCACGTCGCCAGAGGAGTCGATCACGAACGTCTCAGGAATCTGGGTCGTGCCATAGGACTGGGCGAATTCGCCGGTCGTATCACGCAGGTTGGGGTAGCTGACGCCGTAGTGCTTGACGAAGGTAAGCGAGTCGGGCGAGGAATCGCGGAAGGTCACGCCGAGCACTGTCCCACCGCGGCGCGCCAGCGCGTGCTGAGCGCGCTCCAGGATCGGCGACTCTTCCTGGCAGGGCGTGCACCAGGACGCCCAGAAGTTCAAGACAACCACTTTGCCACGATAGGAAGCAAGGGTACGAGCCCCGTTGCCAGAGAGCATCGGCATGGGAATGTTTGCTGCCGGTGCCGTGGGATGGTGTCCTTGCTTGATCGCTTCGTCGAGCGTACGTTTGGGGGCTTGGGCCAGCACCCCATATACGAGCAGCCCGACCAGCGCGGCACCGGCCACACCGATCAGCAACGGCATGAGAGAACGTTTGGCCATCGAGCAGGAAGCGTAGTGCCAGGGCGAGGGAAGCGGCGTAATATCTGCCTGAGCGCGGTGGTAGCTCAGTTGGTAGAGCGCGAGCTTCCCAAGCTCGAGGTCGCGGGTTCGAGGCCCGTCCGCCGCTTGGCTTGAGAAAGCGGGATCTGGCCTTAGAGCAGGGGATCTGGCTTGTGGGGGCCGGCTCGGCGCGCGGACAGACGCGGGCGTCTGCGGGCAAGAAGGACAGGAAGCTGCGGTCCCCTTGCGCCCGCCGTGTCGCGTGCAGGGCCTACAGGGACTGGCCGCGCTAGGCCGGTCTGTTCTAAACGCGCCGCAATGGCCGATTAGTAGGTCGTCGGTCTTGCGTCTCAAGTTCGTCGGCCTTGAGGGCGAGTCCGTGCAGAGCTAGCCCAAGCGCTCGCGCGACGCGATCTACGACGTCCCAGGTGGGATTGGCTATCCCACGCTCTAGTCCTCGGATGGACGTCGGGTCGAGGTCGGCGGCATCGGCCAAAGCCTCCTGGGTCAGTCCGATCTCCTCTCGGCGCAGTCGGATTGCTCGACCGAGGGCGACCTGGGGCGTCTGGCTGATCCGCACGCTCTGAACCCTTGGGCACGGGGCCGCCAATAGCTAGGGAACAAGTTCCCGCTAGTCTTTCCTGACCTATGACAAACGGCTGCGTAAGCTCCTCTGCGATGACCTTCTATGGGAATCTGACCAGCAACGGGAATCAACGGCGTCTTCTTAGAGGTAAATGTACGACTCTGCGATTTCTGCGTTCCCATAGTTCGTTGCACTTACGACTGGGAAACGGTCGCGACAGGGAGCTATCGACTGGCTGATAGCCAGTCGACTCCACAATCTGGACCTTTACAGAGCACGTGGCTAAAGATACTGTCGTAACGGCCGTAGTGGGTCGTTTTGATCCCTTGGTCGGGCATGGTTTGGTTCACGTACTGGGTATGGATCCCAGCGTTCGCGTTCTCGCTACCGATCTTGACCGTGGGGAGCTCGAGCGCAGCGTCGTACATCACGTGCCGGAAGTAGCGATCTTGGATGAGACGGTTGAGCCCTTTGTGCTACCGCGCCTAAGATCACTCCAGCCAGCGACCGGAGTCATCGTCTTGGCGCACAATCCGACACATGCGTACGGAATGAGCCTGCTCACATCTGGCGCTACATGTCTCGTCCGGAGCGCCTCCAGCGCAGATATCCTGGCCGCGATTCACTTTACGGCACGTGGTGGGCGCCGGTTTGTCGCTCTCGATGGTGAGCGGACCGAGCGACAGTATCCGCGTAATCTTTGTCTCCTAACAGCTCGCGAGACTGAAGTCCTTGAACATGTCAGTACGGGTCGGTCGAATCCAGAAATTGCTCGCACACTGCAAATCGGTGTAGAGACTGTCAACACTCATGTCGCGCGCATCCGCCAGAAGCTTACAGTGCAAAGTAAGCGTGACCTAATTGGGATACCGGTATTAGATCGTCCGCGAGTCCGGTTAGCCAGCCTATAGACTCGATTGCTCGCGATTCGGCGTCCTATTCTCAATCCCCTAAGTCACCCCAAAGATCCCTTGCTTTAGGGGATAGACACGATTGTCGAGGTCAAATAGCGTCGCATCTTGGCGTGTGGCGACTTACGGGTTTAAGCATGGGTGAATCCGAACAACGAGGAGGCACGGGGTGTCGGGTCGAGATCAGCGGGTTAGAGCTACCAGCCTGACCAGGATTGAGATGTTGCCGATTCGGCGGAACTATAGGCGGCCGTCTAGATGTTTGCTTAGTGCGTGGCCGGCTCTGTACAAGTTCAGAAGTGGCTTCGCTATGCGGTGCATGGTCGCGGCATCGATGGCGCTCGTAGTCGTTATGAGTGCCGCAAGCTATGCCGTCGCCGATGTGGACACGACCGGGAGCCTTCGAAAGGTCACCTCCAGTTTTAGCCCATTGCTCAGCGAACCAGCAGCGGGTTTCGAAAAAGCAAGCGGTGACTACGAATGCGCCGGCATTTATTACTCTGACATCCAGAACGCGGCGGACTCATTCGTAATAGGGAACTGCAAAGCTCCGTGGCAAATAGACGTTGTATCCTACTCTCCACCCAACGGGAACGGAATTCGCTCGTATGGTGGGGACGTCACGGGAGCATTTTCAGGGTGCGGGTGGATCGAAGCCCGCTTTGAACCGGAAAAGATCAACAAAAACTCAAACAGCGCGTGTAGCGAAGGATCAACCGGTGATTTTGAAGTACCGGAATCGTCTTTTATGTATATGGACCACCATAACAGTGCAGCGGGGGATGGATGGGACGTGGTCAACAGGCAAGCATGCCCGGAGTACGCGAATTACAGGCCATGGAGTAAAAATAACGCAGAGCAGGAATACATCCGAACTGCGCCAGCATACGCCGTTGAAGCGCCTGGCAGAACCACCCCAGCCCTGAAGTGGCGGTACGTAACTAATTATGAAAGTACGGATGGCACGGGCCGGTATGTAATGGTGCGAGATGATCGGTATAAGGCTGGCGAAGGGAACTGGGTATTCGTTCCTCGCTCCTGCTTGCCCGCGAGCCTGCCGGAAAACGAACTTGAAAAAATTCCTCCAGCTCCAACGGTGGCGACAGAAGGAACGTCCGCCGTAGAAGCTCACTCCGCCACTGTGCATGGCACCCTGAACCCCAACACAGTCGATACGCGGTATCGCTTCGACTACGGCCTATCGCCGACGTCCTATGGGGCTTCGACACCAGTGCCTGAAGGTGACGCCGGATCGGGGTCGGGATTCGTCGAAGAGAGTAGCACCATCGCGGGTCTCGCGTCGTCCACGACCTACTACTATCGCATGGTAGGAAACAGCGCCACCGGCACCTCCCCAGGTAGCCCGGAGAGCTTTACAACGCAAGCGGAACCGCCCACGGTCAGCACCGGCACCGAACCAGAAGCCCGAGAGTTCGGCGCCACATTGGGAGGCAATGTGAATCCCAACGGTGCTGATACGTCCTACCACTTCCAATACGGTAGGGCTACTGAATATGGCTTGAGTACGACCGAAGTAGATGCTGGATCCGGCAGAAGCTCGACGCCGGTCTCTGCGACCGTTTCTGGCCTACAGGCAAACACGACGTACCATTTCCGCATCGTGGCATCAAATAGCTCTGGGATGATCAGTCGTGGGCTCGATCACGTTTTCACGACGACGCAAACCAAGCGAGTCGTCCCAGTGCTGCGAGAAAATGGGGAACAATACGTCTGGTATAGGGATCAGGAACGAAGGCTCCATTTCTGGTATTGGAATGGCAGTAAGTGGAGTGAAAACTATCTGGGCGTCACGGGCGCGATGGGTGGCGAACCGACGCCGGTCTTGCGTGCAAATGGCGAACAGTATGTCTGGTATCGGGGTACCGACGGCGCCTTGCACTTCTGGTACTGGAACAACGTCAAATGGAGCGAAAACTATCTCGGCGCCGCCGGTGCGATGGCCGGCGAACCCAAAGTCGCCCTTCGCGAAAATGGCGAACAGTATGTCTGGTATCGAGGGACGGACGGTGCACTTCACTTTTGGTACTGGAATAACTCGAAATGGAGCGAAAACTATCTCGGCGCCGCTGGTGCGATGGCGGGCGAACCCAAAGTCGCCCTTCGCGAAAATGGCGAACAGTATGTCTGGTATCGAGGGACGGACGGTGCACTTCACTTTTGGTACTGGAATAACTCGAAATGGAGCGAAAACTATCTCGGCGCTACGGGTGCGATGGGTGGCGAACCGACGCCGGTCTTGCGTGGAAACGGCGAACAGTACGTTTGGTATCGGGGTACCGACGGCGCCTTGCGCTTCTGGTACTGGAACAACGTCAAATGGAGCGAAAACTATCTTGGTGCGACAGGTGCGATGGCGGGCGAACCCAAAGCGGTCATCCGCGAAAATGGCGAACAGTATGTCTGGTATCGGGGTACCGACGGCGCCTTGCACTTCTGGTACTGGAACAACGTCAAGTGGAGCGAAAACTATCTTGGTGCGACAGGTGCGATGGCGGGCGAACCGACGCCGGTCTTGCGTGGAAACGGCGAACAGTACGTTTGGTATCGGGGCACCGACGGCGCTTTGCACTTCTGGTACTGGAACAACGTCAAATGGAGCGAAAACTATCTTGGTGCGATAGAAACACTTGGAGGGGAACCGACTGCTGCGCTTCGGGCAGACGGCGAACAATATGTATATTACGGAAACGTCAACGGGCTACTTAGCTTCTGGTACTGGAACAACATTGAATGGAGCGCCAACTGGCTTGGCCTTAATGGCGCACTCTAGCGGGACAGGAAATCGTCTGTGCCTCTTGTGAGGAGCTAAGCGACTGTCGTCGGGGCGATATGGCATACTTAGTGAAATGCAAGTTCTGCTCCGTGCGGCATTCCATCTTTCGCGTCTGCGCGCCCGTGACACGGTGCGCGTCGCGATCGTGGTCGATGCCGACACCGGAGTAGATGCTAATGCCGTTGCTGCCCTTCTTATGCCCTGGCGTTCGTGGCTCGAACCAACCTGTGTGCTTGTCACTGACGCGCCGCCGCCAGACGCTTGGTTCGACACTGCAACAAACACACATGCGATCTCGGTCATTACGGAGCGTCCTGAGTTTGGAGCACCTATCGAAAGTGCTGCGTCCGCACGTGGACTAAAGATCGCTCGCAGTGATTACAACACGGCATCGAAACGAGAAGCGGCACTGTTCCATGAGATGTCACACCATCATTTCGAGATGGGTGGCCTAAACGAGTGGGACGGTAGCCCGGCGCAATATTCACCGAACGTTCTTCAGCATCTCAGTGCCGCGAATTGCAATATATATTTCCCGCATTATGTGATAGATGAGGTACGTCAGAGGTATATGGAGAAGCAGCAACCTATTGAGGCTTTGGACATAGGTTCTGGTCCCATTTCTCGACTGCGTTGGGGCGCGCTCAAGGGCATGGTGCATATCACCGGAGTTGACCCATTGTTGGATGTGTATGAGGTTCTTCTCGCGCATCATGGGTTGGGTCGGCTGCCAGCTATTCGAGTAGAGCGTGCGATCACAGCGAGCGCCGAGGGTCTGAACGCCCATGTTGCGCCGGCTTCGTTTGACTTCGCTTTTTGCTGCAACGTGCTTGACCACGTAGAGGATCCTCCGGCGGTAGTTGAAGAGATTGCTAGGGCTCTACGACCGAATGCGTGTCTTGCGCTTGAGTTTGCGACACGTGAGGGATCTCGCCAGAAATGGCAACAGCTACATCAGTTTGACCTGTTTTTGACTGACGACCACGGCGAACTGATGTGTCAGTGGGGCGATGGGACCACCAAGAAACTTGTGGCGAGGAATACCGACCTTTCGCTTGAGCGCGTCGTAATCGCGACAGAGGATTACACTGCTGTTGTGTTGCGCCGCCTTTAGCCGATTGCCGCGTTAGCCGTTAGGAGGTGCGAGCTGCTAGGCGCCGCGGACGTGAGCGACTAGGATAGCGGTGCCTTGTCTTCTGAGCGAACACGATCTATCCGCAGCCTCGGCGGCTCTGCTCGTCGCCCGTTCGCCAAGTTGGGCTGGGCGCTTGAAGATCGACTGCTGGAGGCGGAACAACATCGCGGTGTGCTCGGTCCCGCCCACAGGCGCTGGCGAGACGTGACAGACCATCACCATTACTGGTCAGCTTATGACTGGAGTCAGCAGGGCGAGGAGTGGAACGCATCGCCCGAGTGGAAGCAGGCGCTGATCGACGACGTGCTCCTGCGCTGGATACCGCCCGGAGTGGCGACACTTGAGATCGGCCCCGGGGCGTGCCGTTGGACAGACGTGTTGGTGTCTCGTGCCTCCCATCTCACGCTTGTGGATGTCAGCGAGCGGCCACTGGAACTCTGTCGGCAGCGCTTCGGCGAGAACGGTCACGTCAGCTACACTCCTTACGCAAGGCAGCGAGTTGTCCGGCGTTGCAAACAACTCAGTGGGTGCTGTGCCCCGCTCACCGGCCGACTTCCTTGCTGCGGAGATCGATGGTACATGGCACGTAATTCGTGCCGATTATCCCAACGATGCGCTGCGACATGCGCGCGAGCACAGCGACAAGTCACCGAGCGATCCGAACGGCGGTCGCTGCCCGGACTGCCCGGTCACCGAGTTGGGGCGATTTCAGGATCATGCAAGCACAGCCAAATACCTAGAGCAACACGCCGCACACTGATGCCCTAAGCCAAGACGGTCGGTCCCTCCGAGTGACTCGGATGACGCGTGGACACCTCTTGTCGACTGGCCCGACATGTTCTCGGAGATGCTCGTGAGCAGGGGATCTGGCTTGTGGGGGTAGCTTGCCAGGCGGACGTACGCAGGCGTCTGCGGGCAAAAAGGACATGGATCTGCGGGCTTGAGCCCCCAGGCAGTGGTCGCGGCTACGAGGGTCATCGAGATCGTCGGGGAAGATCGTCCGAACGAAGTTGGAGTCTGCTTGGTGAAGAACTCAGCGGGCATACGCCCCAAGTTACTCGGCAAGGTGGAGGCCGACGCGGCGTCGGCCGTCGACGCAGTTGATCACGGCATAGACGTCACCGCTCGGTGTGCACTTGAAACCGATCAGGGTCCTCTGGCATGAGGGAAGGGGGCCACTGCGGTACGTTTTTGAGATGCACTGCTCGCCGTACAGTCCGGCGACGCGTTCCTCGACGGCACACGTCGTGTTGACAGCATATGCGACGTCGAACTGTTCGCACCATGGCCGCCCGGTGGTGAGTCCGCACAGATGTAGTTCGCCTTCCCCTCCCGTGTCGCCCTCAACCCCAAATTCGTTGAGGACAGGACCAGGTACGGGACGGAATTCCGAACAACTCTGCGCACTGTCAAGCTGGCGGGTGACGAAATGCCACTCCTCAGAGTGCATATTCGAGCGGCGCAGGAAGTAGCCAGTCGTGTAGGTGCAACCGTCATCCCGGACGCTTGCGTAGGCGTATTCGGGATAAATAGAGGAAACGCGCGCCCAGTTCATGTGAAATACGATCGGACCGCCGATGCCAGCAGGGCATGGGTTCGCCACCTCCAGGCGCCACTGGTCGTTCACGGCGTTGAGAATTGCGCTGCGCTGCCTGCCGGTCGCAGTGGTGTAAGCGGTGGCACTGGCAGCTGCCCAGGCCAGTGCCACGATGCCAAGCACAACCGTCGCTAGCCAGGCGGTCCTCTGATGGCGGCCTTTCACGTCTGCGTTCTCCCTCTGCATTCGTCTAGTGCCAGCCAGCCTACATGGCTTCAGACCCTCTTGTGATGTCGAGCTGAGCGACGAGAGGTGGCCCAGTTCGAGGCATCCCGCACGCCGCGTTATGACTTCCAGGTGTCTCCAACGACGCCGAGCTGGGTCGCAGCTGGCCAGGCTCGGCGTCAACGGTGCGCGCCTGGCTCCACTTGACGGTAGCGCCTAGGATGTCGAGTCTATTCACGGGTAGCCGATTATTTCTGAGGAGGCTCCATGCCTGGACCGGTTTTGTTCTGCTACGACGGGTCAGAGGGTTCGCGCGCGGCGATGACCGCGGCGGCGGAGCTCCTCGCCCATCCGGTGCCTGCGGTTGTGCTGACGATCTGGCAGCCCGCGGCGGTGCTGCTTGCGCGCGCTGGGGGGTTTGGCACCGGCTACCTGAGCGACGAGGAGCATGTCGACGCGGAGCAGGCCCAGTTGGCCGGTGGCGCTGCTGATGAGGGAGTGGAGCGCGCACGCGCGCACGGCTATGACGCAAGCTCTCGCGTCGAGGAGGCAACCGAAGGCGCAGGACGCAGGATCATCGAGATCGCCGACGAGCTTGACGCGCGACTGATCGTGTGTGGTAGGCGCGGACTCGGTACGGTCGCCTCGGCGCTGCTAGGTAGCGTCTCGCACGTGGTTCTTGCGCACGCCGGCCGCCCTGTCCTGATCGCACCGGAGCGCTGAGAAGGTCCATGACCGCACTAAAACGAGAGGCCACGATCAGGTGGCTGAGCCATCCGCCTGACGGCGCGCCGCGCCTTACTGTCGGAAGTCATTCGATCGCGCCTCGGCTGTCGTTTCACGTGGATCCCGAGGTCACTGATCCCCTGGCGACATCACCAGGCGAGTTGCTCGCCGGAGCGATCGGCAGTGTCTTCGCTTGGCTCGTTGCCGAGCAGCTCGTCGAGGAAGGCACCCAGGCTCGCGAGCTTGTTAGCTACGTAACGCTGACACTCTCAGGCAAGACCGACGACGGCACGGACGCGGTGTTGAGCGGGATTACCTGCCGAATGTCAGGACGCATAGCGGGCATTGAGGAGACACATCTGGAGGTGGTGGCACAAGCGGCGATGACCCAGTGCATAGAGAGATTGGGCATGCGCACCGAGGGAATCAGTGTCACGGTCGAGACTTCGCTAGAGGGAAGTTAGTTCAATTCAAGACGTCCGAGCGACAGCGTCAAACCGTAACAGCCCTTACAAGTATCTCGGCGGATCGATCATTTCAACTGAGGCGCTCAACCTAGTCGTCCGGATGTAGTGCGGCTGGCTCGGTCGAGTCGATGAACTCGTTGAGCACGTCGAGGAAGTGCTCGGGTTCGTCGAGCTGGGGAAAGTGGCCCGAATGCGGGAACACCTCTAGGCGGCTGTTGGGCATTCGTTCGTGGGTGGCGTGTCCGTGAGAGACAGGGATGATCGAGTCGCGCTCGCCCCAGATCAGCAGGAATGGAAAATGTTCGGCCAGATAGAGCCGGTTTGAGGCGTCGACCCGCTGGCCGCCGGGCTCGACGACCGAGCGAAGCGTGTGGACGAAGGCGGCACGGGCGGCGCTGTCGGACAGCGTCGAGTGCCCGCGGGCGATCTCCTCGAGATCCGTCCCGAGGCCCAGACCCAGCCGGTTGAGCAAGCTGCCGGCCCGCGCGCCGGCGTCGAGCAGTCGTGTTGCCGCGAGGAAGGGGAGAACGAGCTCGGAGCCGGGAAGCGTTGCGGCTCGAAGCAGCCAGTTGACGTCGCGGCCAAGGCCGCCGCTGTCGACCAGGACGAGTCGCTCGCAGCGCTCGGGGAACTGGTAGGAGAACTGCATCACGATCCCTCCGCCGAGTGAGTGCCCCACAAAGGTTGCCCGCTCGTGTCCGAGGTCGAGCAGCAGATCACGCAAGCTGCTCGCGTGGGCGCCGAGTGAGTAATCGCCTCTGGGCTTGGCCGACTCGCCATGACCCGCCAGGTCGGGAGCAATCACAGTAAAGCGGTCGGCGAGGTAGGGCATTACCCGCTTCCAGGTCGCCGAGCTGGACGTGATCCCGTGGACGAGCACCACAACGGGACCGCTGCCCGCTTGACGGTAGGCCACGTCGTGACCGTGCAACGTCGTGTGCCTGACACCTTCGCGGCTGCGTTTTATTGGAGGTGGCATCCGAAGCTCCAGTCCTCTCGTAACCCGCTTCCCGGGTGGGCGCGGTTAGGGCCGGCATCGGAGAGTATCGCTGTCAACAACCGGGATTGGCCCGACACCGCTGCACGCCTACTTCGATCGGCTCATCGAGTTCGCGCTCGCCGCCGACTGGGGAGGCAGCTGAGGACAGCGCGTCCGATCCACACCCAGGGCTTGGTCGAGCACGCACCCTCACGAGCCGGCTGCGAACATGAGCGTAGTGACAGTCGTCGAGCTTTGGCGTCGTGGTCAGGTGGGCTGGCCACGACGCTTCCCCATTGCGCAGTTCCCGAACCCGCCGCTGCTACTCGCGTTCGCCGGGTGGGGACTCGCGGCCGCATCCGGTGGTACCGCACACGCGGTCGGTCGCGCTGTCTTCACACTCGGCTTCGCCGTGTGGGCGTGGCAGGAGGCGATGAGCGGGGTCGACTGGTTCCGTCGTCTCCTCGGGCGGGAGCGCTCATCTGGATCGTCGCCGGCCTAGCCGGCGAGCTAAGAGGCCACTAAGCTGAAGGGCTGTGCCGACCGGACCGCCGCTATGACCTACGCCCAGACCGGCACGACCGGCGTGGGGTAAGCCTTCACTTCAGGGTCTCATCGGCGAGCAACGAGTCGATGCGGCGGGCGATGTCATCGCGGATTGCGCGGACTTCATCCAGCGAACGGCCCTTGGGGTCGGGGAGGTTCCAGTCGATGTAGCGCTTGCCGGGTATGTAGGGGCACTCATCGCCGCAGCCCATCGTGACGACCACATCTGCCTGCTCGGTGAGCTTGCGGGTGAGGAGCTGAGGTTGGCGGCCGGATAGGTCGATGTCGAGCTCTTGCATGACCTCTAGGACCTCGGGATGGACATGCTCGGAGGGTGTGGTGCCAGCAGATAGGGCGTTGTGTCGTCCGGCGGCCGCGCGCTCGAAGAGTGCTTGGCTGATCTGTGAGCGCCCGGCGTTATGCAGGCAGACGAATAGGACGCTTGCCATCGGCGGCCACTCCCTCGGTTGATTGGGTTGCGGTGGAAATGAGGGACTTGGGGCCGCGCACGAGCTCGTAGGCGAACACGCCGATGGTGGCGCCAATCAGCGGACCGATGACGTAGACCCAAAAGCTGCTCCAGGTACCGGAGGCCAGGGCGGGGCCGAAGGAGCGCGCGGGATTCATCGAGGCGCCGGTGATCGGGCCGCCGAACAGGGCATCTAGTCCCACGGTCCCGCCGATCGCGATGGCGGCAGCGGCTCCGACCGCGCGCGTGTCAGTCGCAACGGCGGTGATGACGAACATCAGGAACGCCGTCAGGACGATCTCATAGGCCACTGCGGTCGGACTGCTCACGCTCGGGAGCGTGGTGCCGAGATGCGCGGGCTTGCTCGCCCACGCGGCGAGAAGCAGGAGGCCCCGCTATGGTCGCTCCGATGAGCTGCGCTGCGATGTAGGCCAGCGCGTCGCGGATCGGGAAGTGTCGGGCGAGGGTGAAGGCGATCGTGACGCTCGGGTTGTAGTGCGCGCCGGAGAGGTGCCCGCCCGCGTAGATCATCACCATAATTACGAGGCCGAAGGCGAGGCTCACACCGATACCGCCGATCGAGCCGTGGTGCGTTGTGTTGGTGATGATCGCTCCGCACCCTGCGATCACGAGCGCGAAGGTGCCGATCGCCTCCATGAGCGCGCGGCGGGCGAGGTTGGGACGCTCCATCAGATGATCTCCAAGAGCTTCATAGCGCGGATCGTATTACATCGATAGATACCAGTCTTATTGATATAAGTAGATCGATGTCTGTTGATTTGGAGCTGGTCCCCAAGCAGAAGCGAGCCAACGGCGCTCCCTGCTGTGAGCCCGTCGTCTACCCCGACGTACAGCGCGAGCAGGCGCTACGCATGGCCAAGGTCGCAAAGGCGCTTGGCGATCCGATCCGCTTGCAGCTCGTGGACGTACTGCGTAAGCACGCCGGCAAGGTGTGCGTCTGCGAGTTCGTGCCATTGTTCGACATCGCCCAGCCAACGCTCTCCCACCACCTGAAGAAGCTCCGCGACGCCGGGATCGTCGACTCCGAGCGCCAGGGTTTGTGGGCCTACTACTACGTGATCCCCGACGCCCTGGAGGGGCTATCCGCATGGCTGAGCTAACCACCACCGAAATGGCTACGGGTGACGGTCTGATTGGCGCTCGATGGGCAGGGGCGAAGGTTGGGCGTGCCTGTGCTGCCCGCTGATGATTGCGAGATCACGCCGATCTCTATGGGAGAAAGGAATGGTCGGAGACGGGTCCTGTGTCTGGTGGGCGAGCCGCTACTAATGAATTACCGCTAGATGCGACGACGACGTCCGGGTCTAACGGCCGCGGCTACGACTGCGGTCTTCGCTACTGGGGCGGGGCCGGGTGTGACGGCTTTGGCTACGATCGCGGTCTTCGCTATTGGGGCGCGGATCACGCCGACTCTTCCTCTGCGTGCTGGTCTGAGGGGCATTGTCAAACTCCTTCGGTCGTAAGTGGTTCATCGGCCTCGATCGAGGCGAGGATCGCTTGAATCGGAATCCGTCCGTTCGCGATCAGCTGGCCGCCCGAGCGCCGCGCCGCTGATGCGAACGGTGCTGCCCACAGGTTCTCCCAGATCAGCACGCCAGCGGTGCTTCCTGGCTCCATCGCGGCGGCGAGCTGCTCCACGTCCTCCTCGGCCAGCAACTCCGCGAGCTGGGCCTCGAGTGCTTGTAGCTCCCCGAGCTCGCCGACATCGGAAAGCTCCATCGCCTCGACGGCTCCGTCCTTGTCCTTGGTGAGGATCAGTACGTCGATCACGCGAATCGTTCCGGAGTCGACCAGCGTGAGTAGCTCTGCCGCCATCTCGCCCGTGAAGTTGCTAGCGCCTGCCGGAAACTCGACCACGACATAGTCAACTGGTCCGAGTTCATCTAGGGATTGCTCTGTCATCGGTTCTTTCCTTTAGTGCAGCTATGGGCGATCTGGAACCGCTCGTCTGCAGTTATTGAAGTGGACGGGTTGTTTTTGGTGGTCTCAGTGGTGCAGGTGCTGTGCGATTTGGTTGGCAAGTGGCGAGCCGAGCCCCGATGCCAGGTCGAATCCGGGGGTCGCTGCGCAACACGAAACTCCTCCGAAGACCGCGTTGTCCCCTGCAGTGATGTCCAGGAACGATCCGGGTGCTTGCTTGGCGATCGAATACAGCAGCGGAGGGACGAACCCGGGATCGGGGAGGCCGGACTGCTTGGCCTGCTGGTCCCACAGCGCGATCATCCCCGCGACGAGCGGTGTGGCCGCGCTCGTGCCGCCGACGAACGAGATCGTCTGGCCGGGCGACGGGCCGCAGCCCTGTACTTCGTGTGAGCAGACGATCGCGTAGCCAGGGCTCGGATCAGCGAACGCCGCGACGTCGGGAACCATCCTGAAGGTGCTCTGGCCTGGGATCGCGGGCTGCCACCACGGTCGCTTTTCGAATGTGCTGACGCCACCCCCGCCCGCCGCGGCCTGCGCGTAGGGCGAGGAGTACTCGGTGTCGTTCCACACGCCCGAGGATTCGATCACGTTCGCGGGCGTGAGCGTGAGGTTCGTGCCGCCGACAGCGAGCACCCACGGCGATGTAGCCGGCCACGACGGCGACTTCTGTTCGTCGAAGCTTGTGAGCTGTGAGGGCTGCACGCCGTGCGCACACGAGGAGGAACCGCTGTCCCCGGCCGCGACGACGATCGTGATCCCCAGCGCAGCCGTCGCGGCTGCCTGGCGGTTGAACAGCGTGCGGGCCGCCGTGTATGGCGCGACGCTCGCCTCGCACACACCGTAGGAGATCGAAATCACGTTCGGCAACGGAATGCCGCTGTTCGTCGCCTGCAGCGGTTCGGCCAGCAGCTTGAGGGCGCCCTGAGGGTCCGCCTGTCCGAGCGTCTTCACCCACAAATCCAGCCGCGAGAGCTTCGGGGCGACCATCGCAACCGTCATCGCGTCGAGTGAGCTCTCGAGGATCGGCGCGATTTTCGAGGCACCATGGATCTGCAGCGCAGTCCCCGCAAACCCGAAGCAGCTGCGGTACGCGTTCACATCGTTGACTGGCGTCGGCGCTTCGCCGAGGATCGCGAGGCGCGCGCCCTGGCCCTGCAAGCCGCCAGCCTGCAACTGGGCCATACCGTAAGCGCTCAGGATCTGGTTCGGAAACAGCCCAGCGGTCGAGAGCACGGCCGCCGGATATGTCGTGTTCGCGCAGCCCGGGCTGATCGTTCCAGTGCGGGTGGGTGTCCCGCCTGCAACGGCGATCAGGCCGTGGGCGCCGGGCGTGACGGCGCTGGCGGAAGCATTCTGGGTGACGTACAGGCCGAGGCCTGCCACGGTGTCGACGTTCCCGTTCAGGCCCGAGCCCAATTTTGGGGTGTTGACCGGAAGCGCGACCGCCTGGTTCGGCTGGCCGGTGGCGTACAGGTCCCACTTCGTGCCGAACAGCTTCTGCGCGTTCCTAATGCTGATCGTCGCGCCTACGCGCAGATGTGTCACGTCGACGGTCGCGGAGACGCCATAGGGCTTGAATGCGCCAACCACGGCGTTGCGCCGCGACGAGGAGGCGCCGTACTTCTTCTGTAGCGTCGACAGCGAGAGATACTGGCCGTAGGTCGACGAGGAGGGATTGCTTGCCGCCTTCACGGCGTTCGCGATGCCTTGCTGGTTGGCGATCATCCCCAGCTCGAGCGACAGCTTCAGCCCCGTTGAAGCGGGTCCCAGATTCTTCAGGCCCTTGTGGGAGATGTCCCCGAAGTCGACCTTCGTTGAGGAAGCCACAGCCGAGCCGGCAATGACGTTCAGCGCAAAGACCACGACGATCACCGAAGTGAAACAAGCGACTGAACGAAACACACCACGACAGTACCCGAAACCTCCGACCTGCACAGAAACCCTTCAGACTCCTCTCAACGCGTAGGATCGGTCGATGACCTCGGTCGATACCGAGCTCGTGCTCGTGGGGCTCGCCGCAATGCTCTCGCCTGTGACACTGTTCCTGTCGGTGCTGGCGTTGGTGGTAGGGGAGCGTCCGATGCGCACCGGCCTGTGGTTCTATCTCGGCGCCTGTGGTGTAACACTCATCGTTGGTGTCATCGCAGCGTTCGTGCTGGGGAACTCCGCAGCCTCCCCGAAGTCAAATACTCCAAAGACTTGGGTCGCCATCGTCGATGTTGCCGCCGGGGTATTGGTGCTGCTCGTCGTCGTCCGTTTTCTGCGGCGGCCTCGCGATCCCAAACGAGTGGCGAGCATGATCGATCAGATGAGCAAGGTGGCCTCCTCGCCGGTGATCGCGATCATTGCCGCGGGAGCCACGCTGGCCAACCCCGGTGCGTTGATCCCGTTGGCTCTGAAGGACATCTCAGAGACGAACCCGAGCACTGGTCAGTACATCGCTGAGTGGGTCGGGTTTGCGGTCGTCTCGTTGCTGCCCCTCTCGGTTGCCCTGGTGGCGCTCGCGGTAGCGCGCGAGCCAACGCAGCGGGCGCTCACCCGCGCCCGGGAGTGGCTTGAGCGCAATGCCAGGACGATCGCCGCGGTGATCCTCCTGCTGTTGGCCGCTGTGCTGCTGCGCAACGGCATCGCTGGGCTCACCAGCTGACTGCGGATTAGAGCGAGCAGCCGCGAGACTCGGATTTCGCTTTTTGGGGTAAAGGTTTCCTGTCTTCGTCTAAAGGGGGTTGGTCGTGTCCGAGGAGCATGTGGTGCAGGATGAGGCTCCCGGTCTCGGGCTTCTCAGTCCACGCCGTCGGCATCTGCTCGAGTTGGAGTTCGGCGACCGTAAAGACTTTGACGATCCGCGTTTGGAGTGGCGCAGACTTTTCTCCGAGCTGTTGGGCACGTTCATGCTGGTGCTTGTAGCCGCAGGCGGAGGGATCTTGCACGGGAAGGGCGAAATCGGCCTTCCGGCGGCCGTCGTTGCGCCTGGGCTGATGGTGTTGGGGATCATCCTGTTCATGGGCGCGATCTCCGGTGCCCATCTGAACCCAGCGGTTTCGCTCGCGTTCGCGTTGCGCGGGGATTTCCCGTGGAAGCGCCTCCCGGGTTACGTCATCGTCCAGTTGATCGGCGCGACGCTTGCGTGCCTGTTCCTGTTCGCGGTGTTCGGCAACGTCCAGCATCTCGGCGCGACGTTGCCTGGCCCCGGGTATGCGAATTGGCAGGCGCTGCTGATGGAGATCGTCCTCACCGCGACACTGGTCAGTGTGATTTTGGGAACGGCGTCCTCAGCGCAGAACGTTGGCGCGATCGCCGCGCTTGGCGTCGGCGGGTATATAGCGCTCGCCGGGTTGTGGTCGGCACCTGTGAGCGGCACTTCGATGAATCCGGCGCGCTCCTTCGGCCCGGCGCTTGTGAGCGGTGACTTCACGAGCTACTGGGTGTATGTGGCGGGGCCGCTCGCGGGTGCGCTGATCGCGGTCGGCTGCGCGTATGTGCTGCGGGGACGCGGCGGGGGCGAGTCGGGCTACACCGCCGGGTCCGGCAGGCTGGACAAGGACGAGTGGAGTGAACGGGAGCGACTCTTCCGGCAAACCGACCGTGAGCACGGCTCGACATCTCCCGGCATCATCGACACCGACTCACAAAAGAGCTGACGATGACTACAAGCCACCGTCGACGTTCACCCATCACTCGCAGCAACTTTGCGTGACACCCACGGTCACAAGCAATGAAGTTCTGGGGCATACCTTAAACCCACCGGACAACACCCCCCTTTACGCAACAACCACCGTCCGATGCAGCAGCGTGAGCGGCATCTGCTCCCCCCTCGTTTTGGAGTGGTTGGTCAAGCCGGTATCGGCCGAACCGCCACAAACGTGGTCCACGCGGCTATTGGGGTTCTCAGCGTCTCTTCCTTCGTCAGCTTGCCATCGGTGGTCCCGCGCCGACCGCCTTGGACATTGCCGTGATCTCGCCGCGGAGCGTCTTCAGCGCGGCGACGTAGATCTCCGAGAATGTCGGGAACGGCTGGATCGTGTCAGCGAGGACGTCGAGTGGGATGTGGGCACGGATCGCGAGCGTGGCCTGCTGCAGCCACTCGCCCGCCTCGGGACCGAGCGCGTAGGCACCCGTCAGCCGCTCGCCGTCGCTGAGCAGCGTCAGGAAGCCGTTGCTGTCGGCGTAGGCGCGCGTATAGGTAGCGGTCTTAGCCACCCCCGATACTGGGACCATCGCACTGAAACGACCGGCGGAAGCGCCCACTGCCGCGGCTTGCGGGTCTGTGTATACGACACGCGGAACGGCCTCGTAGTTGGCCTTGCGCGGCTCGCCGAGGATGTTCGCGGCGACCACCTCGCCCTCGTACTTGCCGACGTGCGTCAGCGGCCACTGCCCGTTCACGTCGCCGATCGCCCACACGTTCGCCGCCGCGCGCAGGTGCGCATCGACCGGAACTCCGTGCGCGTCCGGCTCGACGCCAACGGTCTCTAGGCCGAGCCCGCGCACGCGCGGACGCCGGCCGGTAGCGACGAGCAGACGATCGCCGCGCAACTCGCGCCCGTCGTCGAGCTCAAGGACGTAATCCTCGTCCTCGCGCCGCGCGGCGATTGCGTTCGCGGATAGGACGAGCTCGACGCCCTCCCCGCGCAGAACCTCGCCGAGCGCCTCGCCGAGCGGCGCCGGCTCTCGTGCGAGCACGTGCTCGGACATGTCGATGACCACCGCCTCGCCGCCGAGTCGACGAACGGCCTGTCCCATCTCCACCCCAACCGGCCCGCCGCCCAGGATCAACAGGCGACGCGGGATTGCCTTCATCGACGTCGCCTCGCGGTTGGTCCAAACGCCGTCGAGCTCACGTAGGCCGGACACCGGTGGCACGACTGGGTCAGCGCCGTTGGCGAGGACCACGTGGTCTGCGGTGTGGCGCACGCCGTCGATCTCGACGACACCCGGACCGGCGAGCCGCCCATCGCCGCGCAGCAGGTCGATGCCCCGATCGGCCAGCCAGCGCTCCTGTCCGGCGTCGGAATAGTCGGAGACCATGAAATCACGCCAGGCAAGCGCCTCCTGCACATCCACTTCCGCGGTCGCGGCGGCCTCGCGCGCCCCATGGACTGCCTCGCCCGGCCGCAGCAGTGTCTTCGATGGAATGCAGGCCCAGTACGAGCACTCGCCTCCCACGAGCTCGCGCTCCACGACGGCCACACGCAGGCCGCCCTCCGCGAGCGCGCCCGCGCAATGCTCGCCCGGTGAGCCGCCACCGAGGACGATCACGTCATAGTCACTGTTCATGTCGGCAGTTCCTCGCCGGCGCTCTCGCGCACCATGTAGAGCGCGTACCAGTCAGGCCAGTTCTCGTCCGCCTCGCCCGTTCGCTCCTCGTGCTTGCCGTGCGCCTCTGACGCCCGCCTGAGCGCGCCCGCCAGATCTTCCGCAGAGTCGTATGTCGTGCCCATCAGCCTCTCCTCTCAGCGACCCGGCAGCCGCGTCGTGATCTCCTGGAGCAGCCAGCCGTTGCCATCCGGATCGCTGAACGCGGCGAACGAGCTGTAGGTGCTGCGGTCGGGCGCCGGCCCAGGCACACGGCCGGGGTCGTGGAAGCGAGCGCCCAGCGCCTGCTCGTGGAACACCTCGCCCACCTCCACGCCGCGGGCGAGCAGATTGCCACGCGCAGCTTCGATGTCGGGGACGGCCAGGTACAGGCTCTGGGCTGAGCCGGGCGCGCCCGACGCGATGTTCGTGCCAAATTGGATCGAGCACCCGGAGCCCGGAGGAGTGAACTGAACCAAACGCAAGTCCTCGCCGCGGGCGACATCGGCGTCGAGCCTCCAGCCGAGCCTTCCGTAGAACTCCTTCGCCTGGTCGACGTTTGAGACCGGCAAGACCACAACCTCGAGCCTGAACTCTCCGGCCTTCACAGGCTCAGCGCCCGCCGCGCTATCGCTGCTCACCTCGACACTGCTCATATCGCCTCCATCCGTTGATGGCGCCGCAACACGGCACAATGTTCTCGCCGCACCGCAAAGCGCGAGGGGACGACGGCGAAAAGGCCAACGCTTTGAACCTGCGCTGCGAAAGGGCTATCGGCACGAACTCCTTTTTCCTGGTCGCCCCCAGGGCCGTTCTCCGACCGAGGACGCTCCCGTCGGGTCGGCCCATACTTTCCTCTCATCCGAGCAGAAGTCAAGGTTGTCCCGCGCGGCGCGCGGCGAGTCTGGCAGCACTGAAAAGCGAACCGCTCAGATTGTCGAGCGGCTGGCTAATGTCAGTAGCTCGATACCCAACGGCGATCGATTCGCTACTCCGAGGAGAGCGCGCTGAGCATGTCCAGGCGAGCCGCGCGCCGGGCCGGCAGCTGCGCCGCGAGCAGACCCGCCAAGGCGGCGATCACGAGCAGGATCAGCAGCGTGCCGATCGGAAACGCCTGCACGTAGCCCGAGCCGGACAGCGTGAAGGTGGTGATCAAGACGGCCCCCACGACGCCGATAACGAGCCCGAACACACCCCCGATCAGGGCGGTGATGACCGACTCGTAGCGAATCATCTGGCGCACCTGGCGGCGGGAGGTGCCGATCGCGCGCATCATCCCCAGCTCGCGTGTGCGCTCGTAGATCGAGAGGATCAAGGTGTTGACGATCCCGAACAAGGACACGATCACCGACAGCGCCAACAGCACATAGATGAGCGCGAGCAGCGTGTTTATCTGGTTGGCCTGGTCTTGCTTGAACTGGGCGGCGGTGCGCGAGCGTGTCTGCGGGAACTGGCTCGCCAACAGCCTATCGACGGCGGGCTGCACCTGGGCGTCGCTGTAGCCCTTCTGGTAGGCGACAAAGTTCAGGGCGTCTTCGCGCAATCCGAACGCCGCGCGTGCGAGCGAGAGGGACACAGTCATGTTGCCGAGCAGGCGCGCGTTGTCGGAGGCTATGCCGAGCACCCTCAAGGGCACGTGCCGGCCAGTGGGAGTCAGCAAGGAGACGGTCTGGCCCACCTTCAATTTGTGCGATTTTGCGTATTCCTTGGCGACGATCGCGCCGCTATCGCCGAGCGCCAGCAACGTGGCGTTCGAGCCCTGCTTCCATTCCACGCGGTACACGCGGCCGAAAGTCGCAGGTTCGATCGCGGTGATCGAGGCGTTGCTGCTGCTGCCGTGCAGACGCCCGATAGTGAAACCGACCGGTGTCACGACAGCCACTCCCGGGACACGCCGCAGCGCAGGTGCCACCAAGGCAGGAATGCCTGCTTCGTTGCCGGATTGGGAGTTCTCGACGATCAGGTTGCCCGCGAACGAGCGGCTGACGGCCTGGTCGATCGTGGCCTTGGTGCCGTCGGCGAGCACCGCCACCAAGGTAACAAGCGCCAAACCCACCGTGAGAGCAGCGGCCGTGGTGAGCGTGCGGCCGGGCTGGCGGATCGAGTTCTCGCGGGCCAGACGGGCGGTGATGCCACGCCAGGCGATCAGTGAGCCGATCGCTCTCGCCAAGGCCGGGACTATGCGGTAGTGGCGTGCCGGGCGCTCACCGCCACGTCGCAGCCGCACCCATAGCCTCACGGCTCGCAGAGACCACGCGACCAGCAGCACGAATCCAAAGGCACGCACTCCGGTCACGGCCGCCAGGGCGAAGACCACGACGAACCCGATCACGAAGCGAACAACCAGCTGGCGCTTGGTGGGCAGCGGTCGTGGCGGTATGCCAATGCCCTCGCGCATCGCCGCTAGCGGCGGCACGCGCGTGGCGCGGATCGCGGGCGCGAGGCCGGCGAGCACGGTCACGCCGATCCCCACCGCCAAGGAGACGACGATCGTGCGCGTCTCGAGCACCGTGCCGCTGTCGGGCAGGTCAGCGCCAAAGGCCTTGAACAGCTGGTCGAGCGCGGGTGCGAGCAGGAGCCCCCCGAACAGCCCGAGTACCGCCCCCACTGTCCCCAAGAGGAAGCCTTCGTAGACGACTGAGCGCATGATCTGGGAGCGTGAGCCTCCGAGCGTGCGCAATAGCCCGAACTCGCGCGTGCGCTGGGCGACGGTGATCGAGAAGGTGTTGAAGATGATGAACGCGCCCACCACGAGCGACACGTAGGCGAACACAAGCAGGAACGTGCGTAGGAAGCTGAGGTTGCTTTCCAGTTCGGAGGTGTCGTGGCTTGCCTGTTCGGTGCCCGTGCGCACATCCACGGTGCGCGGTAGCGCCACGCGCAGCCGGTCGCGCAGGTCGCCGGGCGTGACGCCTGGCTTGCCGGCGACGTCGATCTGGTCGAAGGCGCCCCGCTCGCCGACAACGCGCTGGGCCTCGGGAAGCGTGAGGACCGCGATGCCCGCGCCGCCGAAGGATGCGCCGCCGCCGAACTTGACAACGCCCACGATCGTGTAGCGCTTTGCAGGCGCAGAGCCGCCCGCGACGAGCATCTGCTGACCTACCTTCAGTTTGGCTCGTTCCGCGGTGGCTTCGTCGATCGCGAGTTCGTCGGGGCCCGAGGGGAAACGGCCTTGGACCGGGGAGAAGGAGTTGAAGGGTGCGGGCACCTCGGAGGCCACGAACGCGGGCGCGCCGCCCTTGGTGAGCCGTTTGCGGTTCACGTCGAGGAACGTGCCCGGCGAGAAGATCGAGCCAGATGCCTGACTCACGCCTGCGGTGGCGCGCACCCGCGCGAGCATCGCGTCGGTAATCGGCGTGGTTTCCGAGCCGCTGTTGTTGCCGAGCACCTGCGTAGGCGTGATCACTACGTCGTGGCCGCGGTTGGCGGTCTGGAAGATGCCGGCGAAGGATCGGTTGATCGTGTCGGTGAGCACATAGGTGCCCGCCATCAAGGCAACGCCGAGTGCAACCGCGATCCCGGTGAGCAAGACCCGCAGCTTGCGCTGCATGAAGCCTCTAAGGACCAGCGCAAGCATTAGTCGCGCCCCGGTGCCCGGGGGGTTGTGTGACCGGTGAGCATTAACCGCGCCTCGCGTGCCGGCGGACTCGCATGACCGCCGGACATCAGCCGACGGACTTCATCAGGTCCAAGGCCTGCTCGGCGCTCGTCGCCTCCCCATCGTGGGCGATGCGCCCGTCCACGAGCACCAGCAGCCGGTCGGCGAACGAGGCGGCGTGTGCGTCGTGGGTGACCATCACGACCGTCTGGGAGAAGTCGTCGACGGCGTGGCGCAGCAGTCCGAGCACATCGTCGGATGCCTTCGAGTCGAGATTGCCCGAAGGCTCGTCGGCGAACACGACCGAGGGACGGGAAACCAGCGCGCGCGCGACCGCCACGCGCTGCTGCTGGCCGCCGGAGAGCTCGGCTGGGCGGTGGTGCAGACGGTTGCGAATGCCGACTGTGTCGATCAGCCGGTCCAGCCACTGCTGATCGGGCTTGCGCCCGGCGATCGACAGCGGCAGCAGGATGTTCTCCTCAGCGCTGAGCACGGGCAGCAGGTTGAACGTCTGGAAGATGAATCCGATCTCATCGCGGCGCAGCTGTGTGAGCTTGCGGTCCTCGAGATCGCTGAGCTCGACGCCGCCGAGCTTCACCGATCCCGAAGTCGGGCGGTCCAGCCCAGCGAGGATGTGCATCAGCGTCGACTTGCCCGACCCCGACGGACCCATGATCGCCGCGAAACGTCCTGTGGGGAAGTCCACAGTCACTCCAGACAACGCGTCGACGGCCACCTCGCCCTCGCCGTAGCGACGGCGCAGATCCTGAGCCTGAACGATCGTCCGTGAGCTATTTTCGGGACCTGTGCCCGTCATAAGTTCGTGAGCATAGCCGTCACGATACGTGTCCCACCGGTGGATCGCGGCGATTGGACCATGTTGGGGTGCTCGTGGGTTGGGAGAACCGGCGATAGCGCGGCAGGGACTGGGCTAGCCTTGCACGATTCACCAGCGTCGTTTCGTACACGGTGAACGCTCAGCCTCAGGGTACGGCTACGTATGCTGCCCGTCCATGAAAGGAAACACAGTGCCTCGCGCGCGAACAGGGAAGTTCAGAGATCGTCATCCAGTCGCGGCGAAGGTCCCTGAGATCACGATCGTCTTCTGGATCATCAAGCTGCTTACTACCGGGATGGGTGAGTCCATGTCTGACTTCCTGGGCGCTCACAGCGTCCCGATAGCGGGAGCCGTCGGAATCTTCGGCCTGGCCTTTGCCTTGTGGCTGCAAATGCGTACGCGCGAATACCGCGCCCCGGTTTACTGGTTCGCGGTGATGATGGTCGCCATCTTCGGAACGATGGCAGCCGACGGTGTCCACGATGGAGCAAGCATCCCCTACGCGGTGACGACGCCCATATTCGCGGCTGTGGTCGGTGCGGTCTTCTTCTTTTGGCGGCGCAGCGAGGGCACGCTCTCGATCCACAGCATCATCACGCGCCGTCGCGAGACCTTCTACTGGGCTGCGGTGCTGGCCACCTTCGCGCTCGGGACGGCGGCAGGCGACCTGACGGCGATCGCGCTGAACTTTGGCTTCTTTGGCTCGGTGGTTCTGTTTGCCGTGCTCATCTCCATCCCGGCGCTTGCGTGGCGGCGGGGAAGCTCAATCCGATCGCCGCTTTTTGGACCGCATACGTCATAACCAGACCGCTTGGAGCTTCCTTCGCCGACTGGTTCAGCAAGCCGCGCTCGAGGACAGGTCTCGGTCTCGGCGACGGAACGGTGAGCGCTCTGGCGCTTATCGTCTTCGTGATGCTCGTCGCCTATGTGGCGATCACCAAGAAGGACATCCAGGCTCCGCACGCGATGCATCCAGAGCCGTTGTCAACGGAGCCCGATGACGACCAGGTGCTCGCGTGGTGAAGACGAGCACTCGAATTCAGGTCGGCTGAAACGACGCCGGGAACCGACCAGGAAAGAGACCTGGAGTCGCCCGTCTGCCGTTTAGGACAGAATCCCCCGCAATGCACGTCACAGCCAAGGCCGACTACGCCGTCCGCGCCGTCGTCGAGCTGGCCGGTAGCAGCCAGGACGCCCCGCGCAAGGTCGACCAGGTAGCGCAGGCCCAGCACATCCCACTGTCCTTCCTGGAGAACATCCTCACGCAGCTGCGCAGCTCGGGGATCGTGCGCTCTCAGCGAGGCCCCGAGGGCGGCTACTGGCTGGCCCACCCAGCCGAGGAGGTCAACCTCGCGCAGATCATCCGCGCCGTGGAGGGCCCGCTTGTCGGTGTGCGCGGACAGCGCCCTGAGGAGGTCGAGTACGTGGGCTCGGCCGAGTGCCTACAGCAGGTATGGATTGCCCTGCGCTCAAACTTGCGCAAGGTGCTCGAGGACGTGACCGTGGCAGATGTGGCCTCAGGGAAGCTACCCAAGGACATCGTCACGCTGACACGCGAAGAGGAAGCCTGGGAAACCCGCTAGCGGGTCGCTGGGCGGCGCTGGCCGATCGGCGATCCCGATGATCGACGATCGGTTGCGTCCTCAGTCGCTCATGTGCAGAGCACATTTCGCGGGGTGGGTGGGTCTTTGATCCTTGTCTCGCTTGCCCAGCGGCCCGCTAGACGCTAGGACCTGGATCCGCTGAAGCTCAGCGTCAGTTGGCTGGGATCAGGCGAAGACGCGCGGCGCTGGTAGGCGGGCGGCGAGGATCTGACCCTCGGCCAGCTCCAGCTCGGCCGCGGTCTCGCGCGTTACCTGAGCCCAGATGTCGCGGCCGTCGGGGAGCGTCAGCTCGACGCGCACCTCGAAGCCGAGGTGCACGACGCGGCGCACGAGCGCCTCGACCGTGCTGCTGTCCGGATAGGGAAGGATCTGGATGTCGTGGGGGCGCAGCAGTGCGTCGCCGAGCCGGTTGACCGGCCCTATGAACGACATCACGAACTCGTTGCTCGGATGCTCGTAGAGCTCGTGGGGGGTGCCGGCCTGCTCGATCCGCCCAGCGTTCATCACGACGATCTGCTGGGCGACATCCATCGCCTCCTCCTGATCGTGAGTGACGAAGATCGTGGTGACATGGATCTCCTCGTGTAGCCGCCGTAGCCACTCGCGCAGCTCGTTGCGCACTTGCGCGTCGAGTGCGCCGAAGGGCTCGTCGAGCAACAGCACCTCAGGCTTTGGCGCAAGCGCACGCGCGAGCGCCATTCGCTGTAGCTGACCGCCGGAGAGCTGTGCGGGATAGCGCTTGGCTAGACCATCAAGGCGCACCAGGCCAAGCAGCTCCTCCACGCGTTCGCGTACGGCGGCCTTGGGCTCATGGCGCACGGTCAGGCCGAAGGCGACGTTGTCAAAGACAGTCATGTGCTTGAAGGGCGCGTAGTGCTGGAAGACGAAGCCCACGCCGCGCCTGCGCGCCGCCTCGGCCGTCACCTCGCGTCCGCCGATCACCACGCTGCCCGTGTCTGGGGTCTCAAGGCCCGCGATGACGCGCAACAGCGTCGACTTGCCGCTGCCGCTCGGGCCGAGCAGCGCCGTCAAGGAGCCGTCCTCGACCGTCGCATTCACATAGTCAAGCGCCGTGAATGTGCCGAAGCGCTTGGAGACGCCATGAACCTCAATCGCCATCAGACCACCGTATCCCTACTGGTGCGCTTGGCGAGCAGACTCATCGTCGCGAGCGTGACGAACGCGAGCAGCGCGAGCACCACCGCGGCGGCGTAGGCGCCCGTCGTGTCGAAGTTCTCGAAACGATCCTGCACATACAGGGGCAGCGTTTGCGTCTGGCCCTCGATGCGCCCGGAGACGATGCTCACCGCCCCGAACTCGCCCAGGGCGCGTGCGGTCGTGAGCACCACGCCGTAGACAACGCCCCAACGGATGGCGGGTAGCGTGACGCGCCAGAACGTCTGCCAAGGGCTCGCTCCAAGTGTTGCCGCGGCCTGCTCGGAATCGGTGCCAAGCTCGTGTAGCACAGGGATCGTCTCGCGCGCTACGAACGGCAGCGAGACAAACGCCGTGGCAAGCACCATGCCTGGCACGGAGAAGATCACCTGAATGCTGTGCGCGGTCAACCAATTGCCAAACCAGCCGGTGCGGCCATAGACGAGCAGCAGCGAGAGCCCGACGACGACGGGGGAGATCGCGAACGGCAGGTCCACGACCAGCCCGAGCAGGCTGCGTCCACGCATGCGCCCCCGCTCCATCAGCAGCGCGATGCCGATCCCTGCGGCGGTATTCAATGGCACAACGATCGCCACCAGCTCGATGGACAGCCAGAACGCGTGCATCGCGTTCGGTTGCGTAACCGCATTCCACGCGGGCGCCAGCCCGTGTTCGAAGGTGCGGTAGAAGATCATCGCGACTGGCGCTCCAAGCAGCGCCAGCAGGTAGAACAGCGCCACGAAGCGCAAGCCCAGGCGTCTCGTCCGCGCGGCGCCAGCGCTCTCTGTCCAACGTCTACGCGCTCCCGGTGGGGGAGCTACGCGCACAGAGGTGTCCCTGGCGATGCTGGTCTTCTCAGTAGCAGAGATGGCGCCGGCCTCGAGCGCTGCGAAAGCCCTAGAGGACATGAGCGGACATCCTTCGCGTCAGCCAACCCATCGCGCCCAAAACGATCAGTGCGCACACAAGCAGCACGACCGACACGGCGGCGGCGCCCGAGACGTTGTCGTTCTCGACCTGGTTGAAGATGTAGACGGCCCCGACCTCGGTCTTGAAGGGCAGGTTGCCGGAGATCAGCACCACCGAGCCGAACTCCCCGAGAGCACGCGCGAAGGAGAGCGCGACGCCAGAGAGGATCGCCGGCGCAAGATTTGGCAGCACGATGCGTCGGAACACCGTCCAAGCACCCGCTCCCAGCGAGGACGCGGCTTCCTCCATGGAGCTGTCCAGCTCGATCAAGACTGGCTGTACCGAGCGCACGACGAATGGCAACGTCACGAACAACAGCGCCAGAGCTACCGCGGCGCGCGTGAACGTGATGTCCACGCCGGCCGGCCCGCCCTTGCCATACAGCGCCAGCAGCACGACCCCCGCCACGATCGTAGGCAACGCAAAGGGCAGATCGATCAACGCGTTGACGATGCGCTTGCCGGGGAACTCGTCGCGCACCAGCACCCAAGCGATCAGTGTGCCGAACAGCGCATTGATCGCGACCACGATCGCCGAGACGATCAGCGTGAGCTTCAGCGCGGCCACGGCCTCGGGGCTCGAGACCGATTGCCAGAAGGCCGAAGGTCCACCTTTGGCAGCGCTTGCCAAGAGTGCCGCCAGCGGGAGCAGGACGAGCACCGACAGATATACGCCCAGCAGCCCACGCCCGAGCGCGCTGCCGCCGCCACGGCGCAGGCGTCCGCCCGCCGGTGAGGGTCGCCGGCGGGCGGGCAGAGGTGTCAGTGCCTCAGATGCCGAGCCGGTGCTCATTTGGCGGTTGAGACCCCCAGCGACTGCTCGATCTTGGTGACGATGCCGGTGCCCGTTTCGAAGAATTCCTTGTCCACCTTGGTCCAGCCGCCGAGCGTTTCGATCGTGAACAGGTCGGGTGGGGTCGGGAACTGTCCGGGGGTCGCCACGCCTTCGATAACGGGGCGGTAGCCGTTTTCAGCCCAGATCTTCTGGCCGGCGGGCGAGAGCAGGTAGTTAACGAACTTCTGCCCCTCGGCGGTGTTGCCGCCGCTGACGACGGCGATCGGGTTCTGGATCAGGATCGTGGCCTTGGGGATCACGTATTCGATCGGTGAGCCCTTCTTCTGGTCGGTGATCGCCTCGTCCTCGTAGTCGATCAGGGCATCGCCGCGGCCGGCGAGGAATGTTTGGAGGGCATTGCGAGCCGAGCTGTCCTGGCTGACCACGTTGTGGAACAGGGCCTGTAGATACGCCTGCGCTTCGGCTGGCGTCTTGCCTTCCTTGATCTGGGCGCCGTAGGCGGCAAGGATGTTCCAGCGCGCGCTGCCGGAGGTGAAGGGGTTGGGGGTGACCACTTGGATGCCTGGCTTGGCTAGGTCGCTCCAGCCGGTGATGTGCTTTGGGTTGCCCTTGCGCACGATGATCACGGCCACCGAGTTGGTGACGAAGCCATGGGTCGAGTTCTTGTTCCAGTCCGAGGAGACGAGCCCAGCCTTCACCAGGCGTGTGACGTCCGGTTCGAGTGAGAAGTTGACGACATCGGCTTTCAGGCCGGCGGCCACGGCACGGCTCTGTTCGCCGGAGGGACCGTAGGACTGGCTGAACGTGACTCCTTTGCCTTCGCTTGTGGCATTAAACGCCGGGATCAGCGATGTGTAGGCACCCTGTGGCGTCGAGTAGGCCACGAGCGTGACTTCTTTGTCGCTGCCCGATGACCCGCAGGCCGCCACTCCGAGCACGGCACCGAGGACGACGAGGGTGGACAGGACAGCTGGAATTGTGCGTTTGTGCATAGCCACTTTCTGCATCGAAGACATGAAGATGTCCCGAGTCTAACACCACAAACTGGATCGGCTTATAGGTGTTTAGCCGCGGGTGGGCGCATACGTTTGCGGTCTCTCCCGCGGGATGCTCCCGCGCGCAGGGAGGCATCGCCCTTTGAGTGAACCAAACCACCACCTGGTACTGCTCGCTTGCGGGCGGGGTGAGCGAGCTAGTCGCGGCGTGCGCCGACAGACGCGAGTACCGCGTCGATGCATGCGCGTTGCACGCGCGCCGGCTCGATAGGGAACGGCTCAGGGATGTTTCCGCCAACTGTGCGCACGCCCACGCCGATACGCGCCAGGTGCATCGTGCCGAGCGTCTGTGCATAGAGCTGGTTGGCGGTGAAGTCGGGATCCTCGACACTGAACACACCTTGGGCGGCGCCCTCGGCGAGGATCTGCGAGAGCTTGCCCAGGCAGGCAGCCATGTTCTGGCCGAGGCGAATCCAGATAGCGTCGGAGATGTTCTCGCGCAAGTCCTCGGCCGAGCGCCGCATTAGCGATAGTCCGCAATCGAGGAACGCCGGATACTCCAGGCAGAAGCTCGTGTAGCGCAACCAACCCTCCTCCAGGCGAGCCACCGGGTCGAGCTTGGCTGGCACCTCCTCCAGCAGTTCGGCGAGATCGGCAAGGTAGCTCGACAAGGTGAGCACGTACAGCTCCTCCTTGGAGGAGAAGTAGCGGTAGATCAATGCCTTGTTGATGCCGACAGCGCGCGCGATGCTCTCGATCGGAGCGTCTTGCAGACCGCGTTCATCGAACAGTAGGCGCGTAGCGGCGATGAGCTCGCGCTCACGCTCACGTCGGCGTGACACACGCGTCGGTGCGGCTGATTTGCGGAGACTGGGTGTAGTAGCCATCTCCAGCGACTATATCGCGAAGGTAAACGCCATTCAATCTCGCATTTGACAACCGTTTACGCTTTGCTAGGATTTAGTCGTCGACTTACGGGCACGGTTGCCTGTGGTCGGCCCCGGACTCAAGGCCGGGCGAGGTCGGACCCGGCGGGAGAGCCGGACGTCGGCTATCGAGTTTCAGCCGCGCCACTCCATCGAGCTAGTAAAGGAGCATTCGTCCCATGTCAGCAACCGACGTAACCGCCAGCGAGGCGACCGGAGCCGCCGAGGCCGCCGTCGAGGCGATCACGAACGCCGCCGGCAAAGACGTTGCCTTTTCGATGGCACTGAGCCAAGACCAGAAGGACATCCGCGACTGGGTGCACGGCTTCGCCGCTGACGTGATGCGCCCCGCCGCACACGAGTGGGACGAGAAGGAGAAGACCCCCTGGCCGATCATCGAAGAGGCCGCCAAGATCGGGCTCTACGGCTTCGAGGGCCTGGCTCAGTTCTTCGCCGACCCAACCGGGCTGACGCTGCCGATCGTCAACGAAGAGCTCTTCTGGGGCGACGCGGGCATGGGCATGGCGATCATGGGCACCGCGCTTGCGGTGGCTGCGATCTTCGGTCAGGGCAGTGGCGAGCAGATCGGCGAGTGGATCCCGCGCTGCTTTGGCACCCCCGATGACATCAAGGTCGCCGCCTTCTGCTCCTCTGAGCCGAACGCCGGTTCGGACGTGAGCGCGCTACGCACCACGGCCAAGTTCGACGAGGCCAGCAAAGAGTGGATCCTCAACGGCCAGAAGGCATGGGCGACCAACGGTGGCATCTCCGACGTGCACGTCGTGATCGCGACCGTCGACCGGGAGCTGAACTCGCGTGGGCATGCCGCCTTCGTCGTGCCGATGAGTGAAGTCAAGGGCATCTCCGAAGGCGCCAAGGTTTCAAAGCACGGCCTGCGTGCCTCGCACACGGCCGACGTGTACCTCGATGACTGTCGCGTCCCTGAGAACTACGTTCTCGGTGGCAAGGAGAAGCTCGACGAACGCCTCGCGCGTGCCAGGGAGGGCAAGAAGAACAAGTCCAACGCCTCGATGGCGACCTTCGAGGCTTCACGGCCCACGGTCGGCTCGCAGGCACTGGGCATCGCCCGTGCCGCCTATGAGTACTCGCTCGAGTACGCCAAGGAGCGCGAACAGTTCGGCAAGAAGATCATCGAGAACCAGTCGATCGCCTTCACGCTCGCCCGCATGAAGATGGAGATCGATGCCGCCCGTCTGCTCGTATGGCGCGCCTCGTGGATGGGCCGTAACCAGGTCCCGTTCGAAAACGCCGAGGGCTCGATGTCGAAGCTGAAGTCCGGCGAGGTCGCTGTGTGGGTGACAGAGCGTGCCATCCAGATCCTTGGTGGCAACGGCTACACGCGCGAGTTCCCGGTCGAGCGCTGGCACCGCGATGCGAAGATCTATGACATCTTCGAGGGCACAGCCGAGATCCAGCAGCTGGTCATCTCCCGCGCAATCTCAGGGATGCACATCAAGTAGCAGGGAAGACCTGGACGCAGCGCCGGCCGATCTGCGATCCCGCTGCGTGTCCCGAATGGGGTATTGATCGCGGATCGGTTGCGTCCTCGCGCTCGCGTACTTAGTACGCCACGCGGGTGGCGGGTCCTTGGTTTGTTCTGCTTGAGTCCAGGGTCTTCCCTGGCGGCTCAAGTCAGACAGGGATTGCGCGCCTACCAGGCTTGTGTACGCCCGCAATGCGGGCACGACACGCTGGTCGATACCGGTGCGATGAAGAAACACCCGCACGCACAGGGGTAGCACGCCTCGTCGATTGGACCACCGGCGTCGCGCATGCGTTTCACGGCGATGTCCGGAGCGGCCGGCGGAATCTCGTGGTGGCGCCAGGCGGTGAGTGGATGAAGAAGGCTCTGTCGCATTGATCTCTACCTCTAAGACGCACGGGACACCCAAAGGTTTCGCTGTCGCATCGCTATTTCCTCGGTTGCCTGGAGGCGGTGGCGTGTCTACTGGACGTCACGCGGGCCGCTTCTGAGATAATCAGGGTCGATGAGTCCCGCACGCAAGCGAAGGGTGCGGCTGGTGGTCGCGTTGAGCGCGGCCGTGATCCTGGCGAGCGCCCTGATCTACACCAGCTTCAGCGCCGCCAGTCCCACCGTCACGCCAAGTCAGTTGGCCCATGAAGGGGTCGCCGGACGCAGCTACGAGTTGACGGGCAAGGTCGAGGCCGGATCGGTGCGCCACGTTGGCGACACCCTCTACTTCAGCGTGCAAGACAGGGCCGGCGAAACATCGGTGCCGCTCAGCTATACCGGGACGGTCCCCGACCCCTTCCGCGAAGGGCGCGAGGTGATCGTCACGGTCGAGAAGCAGGGCGACAGCTACGTGGGCGAACGCAACTCGCTCATAACGAAGTGTCCGTCGAAGTACACGGTGACCCCCAGCAAGACCAAGATTTACTGATGGCACAGCTTGGCGGGGCCTGCCTGATCCTGGCGCTTGCCGTGTGCGCCTATGGCATCGGCGCTTCGCTCTACGGGGTCAGGACGGGACGGCCCGAGTGGTCCGAGTCCGGGCGACGCTCGGTATATGCGCTCGCGGGCATCCTCACGGTGGCCTTCATGGTGCTCGAGCTCGCGTTCTTGCGCAACGACTTCTCCTTCAACACGGTCGCGTCTACCTCCAGCGCGACCACGCCCACCTTCTACAAGGCGGCGGCCGTGTGGTCATCTCAGCAAGGCTCGCTGCTCTTGTGGGCTTGGCTCTTGTCGCTGTGGTCGACCCTGGTGTTGTTCTTGACACGCAAGCGCATGCGCGACGTGAGCGCCTATGCGACGGCGATCCTGCTCGGCTTCGGCGGCTTTTTCATCGCGCTGATGGTGTTCTACGCGACGCCGTTTGCCACGACCAACCCGGCTCCCGCCGAAGGCGTGGGCTTGGACCCGCTGCTGCGTCACCCGAGCATGATGATCCACCCGCCGATGCTCTACTCGGGCTACACGCTGTGCATCGTGCCACTGGCCTTTGGGATGGGCGCCCTGTTGGCCCGAAAAGTCGACGCCGAATGGATCAAGGCGACCCGGCGCTTTGCGATGGCCGCATGGTTGTTCCTCGGCATCGGCATCATGCTCGGCGCGCGCTGGTCCTACTCCGAGCTCGGCTGGGGCGGCTACTGGGGCTGGGACGCGGTCGAGAACGCCTCGTTGATGCCGTGGTTGACCGCCACGGCCTTCATCCACTCGCTGATGATCCAGGAGAAGCGCGGCATGTTGAAGGTGTGGAACGTCTCACTCGTGCTCGCCACCGGGACGCTCGCGATCATGGGCACCTTCCTCGTGCGCAGCGGCATCCTCAACTCGATCCACGCCTTCGGTGGCCAGACGCTCGGGGTGCCGTTCGTGATCTTGATCGGGGTGCTGATCCTCAGCTCGATCTACCTCGTCAGCTCGCGTCGGGACATGCTGCGCAGCGAGCACCGCCTCGATTCGCTTGCTCTCGCGCGAGTCGATCTTTCTGGCTAACAACGTCGTGCTAGTCGGGCTCTGCTTCGTGATCTTCTGGGGGACCTACTTCCCGCTCATCTCCGAGGCCCTGACCGGCCACGAGGCTTCGGTGGGTCCGCCCTGGTTCGACCGCTACACGGTGCCGCTCGCCCTGATCCTCGTGCTACTGAGCGGTGTTGGCCCGGTGATCGCATGGCGCCGGGCGACACTTGCAAACGCTCGCCGCAACTTCGTCATACCGTTGTCGTTTGCCCTGGTGACACTAGTGGTGCTGCTCGCCACGGGTGTGGCCGACAGCAAACCGTTCGCGCTAGCGATGTTCTGCTGCGCCGCCTTCGTGCTGGGCAGTGTTGGACAGGAGTATCTGGCGCGGGGTGCGAGTGCGTCGCGCGATCGCCGGTGAGGCGGCGCCGTTGGCGTTGCTGGCGCTCGTCAAGCGCAACCGCAGGCGCTATGGCGGCTACGTCGTGCACATCGGCATAGCCGTGCTGTTCGTGGGCGTGGCGGCCTCCTCGTCCTTCCAACACGCATCCGAGCTGAGCCTCTCGCCGGGACAGTCAACGAAAGTGGGTGCCTACACGGTGCGCTATGTGCGCCCGACGGCTTCGGTGACGCCAAAGTACGACCCCGTGCACACGGGTTCCACACTCAGCCTTGGTGCGGTGTTGGATGTGACCAAGCAAGGCAAGCACGTCACGACGTTGACCCCAGCCGAGGACTTCTACGACTCCGGCGAACCCGCTCAGGGCTCTGTGGCCCACCTGATCGGCGGTCAGCCGGTCAGCCAAGTAGGCATCGACGGGGGCATCAAGCGCGATGTATGGAGTGCGATCGCGCCGAACATCGATACGCCGCGTCTGAAGCGGATCATCGAAATCGGCAACAAAACGATTCCGCTCGTGCGCCCCGACGAGGGCATGATCGCGGTCGCCGTGATGGCGCGCGAATACATGCGCTCACCACCGCCCGCCGAATTCCACTTGATCGTCTCACCACTTGTGATGTGGATCTGGATCGGCGGGGCGATTGTCGCCTGCGGCGCGCTGATCGCGCTATGGCCCGCTCCGAGCACGGTGCGCGCACGTGTCAGCGTGCGCGCGCGCAGTCGGGCCGCGCGGCGCCTGGCTCGCGCTTAGCGCAGTGCGGACCGCAATGACGCCGACCGTCGTGACAAACATGTCTGTGGGCGGAATGCGAGCCCACCGATGAGCGTCCTTGCGGCAATGTTGACGCTGGTGCTGTTGGCCGCGGTGATGGCGGTCGTCGGCCGGCCGCTGCTCGTAGCGCACAAGCCCGACGAGTCAGACACGCCCAAGCGCTCCGAGCTCGAGGCCGAGCGCGAGGCGAAGTACAGGGAGATCCGCGACGCCGAGCTCGACTACCGCACCGGCAAGCTCTCCCGGGAGGACTACGAGGCGGTCAACGGCACGCTGCGTGCCGAGGCGGTGGAGATCCTCGACAAGCTGGAGAGCTCAGAAGGGGATCGGGCTGCCGAAGAGGATCAGGCCACGGACCCAGCGAAATAGATCCGGTGAGCTACCTACCAGGGTTTCTTCAGCAGCAGGACCGTGTTCAGCACGAACATGATCGCGAAGGCGACGGTCCAGCGATTGAGGTTGCGCTCGACCATCGAGCCACCGCCGAGCGGTCCCTGGCCGGTGCCCACGCCGAACGCGCCCGAGAGGCCAGAGTCCTTGCCCGAGTGCATCAGTACAAGGAAGATGAGTCCAACCGCAAGGAATACCTGCAGGACCGAGTCGATCGCTTCCATCGGCAAAGCCTAGCGAGTTCTGCAAGCGGACGTGCGCAAAGTCGGCCAATTCGGCCATCTTCGAGGTTCCCGCCTCGGGCATCTGTACAGTCAGGTCGCTTTGCCGCTAGGAACGTCTATATGCGCCTGGACCACGCCATTTCACCCCGAAGTTACGGCTCCGATTACGAATCCTTTACGAAGTCGTGCTTCTCTGCCGATATGAATAGGGTCAGGGGGCTCCCGGGGTATACCGGTGCCCTGCTCGAACGCGACCATGGGACGAGAAACGAATGAGCGGGGGCCAAGCATGTCGGGTATAGACGACGCGTCCTTCAGGCGGCCTGTGCCTCTGAAGGTACGTCGCGTGATCCTCTCTGCACTCGCCGGTGGTGGGCTCACGGCAGTCGGGCTGAGCGGACCATTGGTCGGTGGCGCGCTCGCGGCCGAACCCCCGAGTGGTGGGCCTGCACCGACAGGAACCACGACCACGCCGGCGTCCTCAGAACCGACCCAGACGCAGACCAGCACTACGGCAACCACGCCAGAAACGACGACCACAAGCACCGCTACGAGCACGACCACCACCCCAGTCAGTCCGCCACCGAGCGCCCCGGCGCAGACGACAACTCCGACTAGCACCACGCAAGCGCCGCCGCCCAAGGCAAAACAGCCACAGCCGTCGGTCAGTGGCCCGAAAATTCTCGTCCAGCACACGCAGGAAACGACCGGCGCGGAAACGGCTGCCACGACGCCGAGCACGACAGCCTCGGCCACCACGCCGGCCACGCCGAGCGGCCCGAGCAATGTCGCCGCCGCGCCACAGCTCGCCGCGGCTCAGTCCGAGGCGCTCGCCGCGATGCTCGCCGGCTCATCGGCTTCGATCCGGGCGCTTGACTTCTACCGGATCCCTTTGTATCTGCTGCCCATCTATCAGGCCGCGGCAGTGCAGTACGGCGTGCCCTGGCCGGTGCTGGCAGCGATCAACGAAGTCGAGACCAACTTTGGCACCGACTTGTCCGTCTCGACTGCCGGGGCCGTCGGCTGGATGCAGTTCATGCCCGAAACATGGTTGCAGTACGGCGTGGACGCGGTGAACGCAGGCTACGCCGATCCCTACAACCCGGTCGACGCGATCTTCGCCGCCGCGCGCTACCTGCATGCCGCGGGCGCCTCCAACAATCTGCGTGCCGCGATCCTCGCCTACAACCACTCCGAAGCGTATGTCGAATCAGTGCTGCTGCGCGCACGCCTGTTCGCGAGCTATCCGCCGTCGGTGATCGCCACGCTGACCGGTCTCACCGAGGGCAGCCTGCCCGTCAGAGGAGCGAAGCTGAGTCCGACTTCGATCATCCCGCAAGGCGCTCTCGCGCCCACGCCAACAGGTGCCTCGAATGCAACGGCCGGGGCCACGCCACTGACACCGAAGGCAACAGGGGCCTCGGCGAAAGCAGCCGCGGCGCTCCCAGGATCGACTCCGGCTCCCTCGCCCGCTGCCAGTGCTGCCAGCGCTGAGGGAGCCTTGAACGCGGCCGCTCCGCCTTCGCAGCTCTCTGAGCTGCTTGCCCGTCGCGGCGCGCCGGTGGTGGCGGTCGAGGATGGGCGCATCGTCGGCATCGGCCACTCGCACAAGCTCGGCCGCTACGTAGTGCTGCGCGACACCTACGGCGACCTCTTCACATACGCCGGACTCGGCAGCATCGCGCCCGACTATCGGCTGTCGAAGCCGGTTCAAGTCCAGGTGCCCAAGGGTGCGCTTCAGAGCGGCGAAAGCGCAAGCGACCCGACACCAAAGCAAGCTGCAAGCTCCGGACGCCAACTGCCGGTCACGCTGCACGTCGCCAAAAAGAAGACGTCCACCTCGGCAAAGACAGCAAGCGCGGCGTCAGGCTCAACCGAAGAAGCACGTACCTCCTCGGAGGTACCCTCTGGAGTACCCCCCATATCGGGGGGCAGGCAAGTGGGCAAGGTTCGCGTATTTGCCCATCCGGACAACCCCGATGCCGTCGCTGCCGCACGTCTTCTAGCAGCGCGTTCGGCCGGCGCCAAGGTCGCGGATGGTCTGATGAAGCTGGGTCGCGGCTCGGTGGTAGCCCAAGGCACGGTTTTGGGCCATCTCGGCTCTAACGGCGAAAGCCCGGAGGCGAGCCTGCGCTTCGCGATCCGTCCAGCCGGCGCACAGAGCGCGATCGACCCGCGGCCGATCCTCGAGAACTGGCGCCAACTCGGCATCGCCTTGCATCCACAAGGCGCCAAAGACGGCCCGGTACTCGCTGGCGCCACCGCAAGCGACGCCTTCCTGCTCTCACGCGCCGAACTCGACGGCGCGGTGCTCGCCGACCCAGACATCAAGCTCGGTCGCTGCGACCGCGAACAGGTCGCTGCCGGCAAGGTTGGCTCGCAAGCGCTTGCCTTGCTCGTGTTCCTCTCGCGCAGCGGACTGAAGCCGACCGTCGGAGAGCTACGTTGTGGCAACACAGAGCGCACGGCCAAGGGCGTTGTGACTACTACCTTCCCGGCGCCGAACACGATCTACCTGACGGCCATCAACGGCGTTCCGGTCGCCGGTCACCAGGGCGCGGGCACGATCACCGACATCACGATTCGCACACTGCTCACGCTGCAACACAAGTTTGCGCCGAAACGGATCGTGAGCCTGATGAGGTATCCGGGTGCGCCCAGCACGGTGGCCGCGTCGGACTACTCCGCCTACATCAAGGTCGAGCTGGCCAAGCCTGCCCGGGCGAAGACGAGCAAGAACGCGGGCGCAAAGACGGCCCACGCGGCAAGCGCAACCGTCCCGCTCGTTGCCAACCCGATCCTGAACACGCTCGAGTGGCAGCGGCTGATGACACAACTGAGCACGCTGCAAACACCGAAGCTGTCGAGGAAGCCGAGCGCCTCGGCGATACGCGACAAGAACGCGGCGCCCGACACCGGCGGGTCCGGCACAAGCGCACGGCCGTAAGCTCCCGCAGTAACGATCCTGCGGTTGCACTCCACTCCGACCGAGAAGCGAACGAGGCGGCGGTGTGCGCTGACACCTACCGCCTCGCCTCCTAGGCTGCTCTAGCTTGTACTGCTTTCGCCTCCGGCGGAGGCACCGCCGGCCGGTGGTGCTCCAGTGGCTCCCGGCGCTCCGGGTGGACGCCTGAAGGCGCCCGTCAGCGCGCTACGGCACTTCGCCGAAGCGGACTTGAACTGTGAGCTGGCGGTGTTGATTCCCTTCGTGTCGAAGATCGGGCCATTGCCCGAGGTGTTCGGAGCAGGCAGGTTGATGCCGTTCTGACGCAAACAATCGCCGTACTTGGTGAGTGCATCCTTAAACACGGGATTGTTGAGTCGCCCTGCCGTACCGCCGCGGAAGAAGTGTCCACTTCCGCCGCCGCACTTCTTCAGTGCCGCTTCATATTGCGCGCGTGTTACGCCGTCGGGCAGCTGCGGCCCGCCACCAGCGCCAGCGCCCGGGACGAAGCCCCCGCTTGGACGAGACCCCGGGGTGCGTTTGGGGAGCGTGATGCCGTTCTTCTGCAGGCATTCGCGCAAGGCCGTGAAGCGCGCCGAGCCGCGTCCGCTGCCCGGCGCGCCCGGCGTCGTAGAGGTGGACCCCGTCGAGGACGTGCCGGAAGCGGTGCCGCTCGAGGCCGCGCCTGAGCTCGAGGATGTGGTGCTCGATGATGAGCTTCCGCAGGCCGCCAGGCCCAGGCAAGCCAGCAACAGGACTACAACCGCGGCGACCGCAGGCTTGCGGTTGCGAGTGTTGGCGTGAGGCATGGAACTCCTTTGTCGATGAACAGTCTTCGGGTTGCTGGCTGGATGCTGCGGCAAAGCGCTGGTCTCCTCCGTGCGCGTCTGGTGCGCGGAGTCAATCCAAGCCGAATCGCCTTTCTGGAGAGACCACTCTTGCATGGCTAGCCTCCGAACAGCGCGGGTTCGCCGCCGCCGCTGTGCGAGCTCGAACCGGAACCGCCGCGGGTGCCAGAGCCTCCGAACAGGCTGGCAAGGCCGCCGCCGGAGCCGACATTGATCGCTTCAGCGCTGAGCGAGCCGCCCGAGCCAGTTTCGCCGGTGATGGTCACCGTTTCGCCGGGGTGGATGCCTTTGACGGACGATTTCACCGTTTTGTTGACAGTCGTGCCAACCGATGTCGTGACCTTGACGGTGTTGCCTTCTGAGTTGGTCACATACAGCGTGCTCCCATCGAGGTAGGCAACGGTGCCGACCGTCGGGCGAGTGAAGCCGCTGCCGCCAGCAGCGCCGCTGCCGAAGCCGCCGGCCGCTGCCCCGGCGCTAGAGCGTGCACCAGTGCCCGACACACCTGATGCTCCCCGCGCAGAGCGGCGAAGCGCGAGGCGAGACCCGACGCGCCGACGCCAGAGGAGCTGGAAGAGTTCTGGCCCTTCTCGACGAGCACGCCGCCGATGAAGCCGCAGGCGATCGCCAGTATCCCCATCAACGCCAGCGGGACGGGCGTCAAAGCCGGCGGCGGGCGGGCGGCAGCTCGGACTCCGGGGGCTCTTCCAGCCACTCCTCCTCCGCAGGCTCGTGGGCGGCGGCACCACCCGCTTGCACGGTCACGGGCTGTGTCTGGACAGCGGTGTCCTGTACGGGCGTGTCGTCTATGGTCGGTTCCTCGTCGGGCATGGCAGGTTCCTCGTGTGGCGTTGTCTCAGTGGGGCATTGCGGGCTCCTCTGGGGGGAGGTGATCACTCAAAGCGCAGCGCTTCGATCGGTCGCAGCGAAGCCGCGCGGGCGGCCGGGTAGGTGCCGAAGAACAGGCCGGAAAGGGCGGCGGCACCGAAGGCCAGGAAGATCGAGTACGTGGCGATTTCCGGGTGCACCCCAGCGATCTCGAACTGGCTGCCGACGACGCCGACGAACACCCCTGTGAGGCCGCCGATCAACGAGACCAATACGGCCTCGGTCAAGAATTGGGTGAGGATGTCGCTGCGGCGCGCACCGATTGCCTTGCGGATGCCGATCTCGCGCGTGCGCTCGGTGACGCTAACGAGCATGATGTTCATCACGCCGATCCCGCCGACCAACAGAGAGATCGCGGCCACCTCACCCAGCAGCGTCGTGAACACGCTGCTGGTGGAGCTCGAGGTTTCAAGCAGGGAGCCTTGGTTGAGCACGCTGAAGCCCGGTTCCGAGGTGTCCTTGATCTTGTGACGTTCCTCGATGATCGTGGAGACCTCCGCTTCGGCCGTGTTGAGCGAGGACTCGGACTTCGCCTGCACAGTGATCGAGTCGATCGGCCCGGACCCGCTCAGCGTGTTCTGAACGGTGGTGATCGGTGCCATCACGACATCGTCCTCGTTGGTGGTGCCGCTGGTCCCCTTGGAGGCAAGCACGCCCACGACTTCAAAATTGCTGCCGTTGACCTTCATGTTCTGCCCGACAGGGCTCACCCCGGAGAACAGTTCCTCGACGACCGTCTGGCCGATCACGGCCACGCGCTTGTGCTGGCTGACATCGGTCGAGGTGAACGAGCTGCCTTCGGCGACGTTGTAGCTGTGGGCGGTCAGATAGGAGGGCGTGGTGCCGACGAACGAGGACGGTTCGTAGCTGGAGCTGCCGTTGACGAGCTTTACGTCATCGGCGTTGACGACGGGCGAGGCGCTCTGCACGTCCGGGGCGAGGCTCGGGTTCTCGAGCGCTTCGGCGTCCTGCTTGGTGAGCGATACGCCGCTTGCGCTACTCGCACGCGCGCCAAGGCGAAAGCCGCCGCCGCCCGGCATCACGATAAGCACGTTCGTGCCCAGGCTCTGGATGCGCGACTCGACAGCTTTGGAGGAGCCGTTGCCGACCGCGATCAGCACGATCACCGAAGCGACGCCGATCGTCATGCCGAGGATCGTCAGCCCGGAGCGCAGCTTGTTCGTCGTGATCCCGCTCCAAGCGATGCGCAGTGTCCCAGGCCCGATCATCGTCGTGTATCTACGAGCCGCTTGTCGGTGAAAGGGGGGTGAGAGTGGGTCGACCCGATCATAGCCTTGGCTCCCCGGCGCCGGTCACCGTGCCCACACCCGCCTCGCTTGTATCTGCCAGGCGATTGTGGGGGGACTTCTGTGCATGCAGCACCGGCGGCGCGTCTCGCACACCAAGTAAACGACGGTCTTCGACGATCTCCCCGTCTGAGAGGCGGATCACGCGCTTGGTCTGGTCGGCGACGTCGGGCTCGTGCGTGATCAAAACCACGGTGCGGCCTTCTTCGTTGAGATGGCCGAAGATGCGCAGCACGTCCTCGGTCGAGTGCGAGTCGAGGTTGCCGGTCGGCTCATCGGCGAGGATCAGCGAGGGGTTGGTGACGATCGCCCGCGCCACGGCGACGCGCTGCTGCTGGCCGCCTGAGAGCTCGGAGGGCTGGTGGTGGAAGCGGTTGGCCATGCCCATCGCGCTGAGCGCCGCCTCAGCGCGGCGGCGGCGCTCGGCGCGATTCAACCCGGCATAGGCAAGCGGCAGCTCGACGTTGTCGAGCGCGCTTGTGCGCGGCACTAGGTTGAAGCTCTGAAAGACGAAGCCGATCTTGCGGTTGCGCAGGTCGGAGAGATCGTCCTCGTCCATATGGCTGACGTCGACCCCGTCGATCAGGTAGCGCCCGCTCGTGGGAATGTCCAGGCAGCCGAGAATGTTCATCAGCGTGCTCTTGCCGCTGCCGGAGCTGCCCATGATGCCGACGAGGTCGCCGGTGTCGATCCGCAGCGAGACTTTGCGCAAGGCATGCACATGGATCTGGCCGAGATCGAAGGTCTTGGAGACATCGTGTACCTGTATGACCGGCGCATGTCCACGGGCAGCGCTCTTGCGGGTGGCGCCGCGGGCCGGTAGCGCACGCTCAACCAGCGGGCGCACGCGTGGTGTGCGTGTCTCGCTCTGATCGCTCGGGCGCAGAGGGCGGTGCATCAGCCGCCGCCCTCTGAAGAAGGCGCCGCCTCCGCCTCCGCCGCCAAATCCGCCTCCGCCGCCGGCCCCACCGCCGAGCCCGCCACTGCCACCGGCAAGGCGACTCAAGCGGGAGGTGAGGCTGGTGCTGGAGCTGGTGCTCGTGGCCGCAGGCAACACGACGGTTTCGCCGGCCTTCAGGCCGCTGAGGATGATCGTCGAGGTGTTGCCGGCCAGGCCCGTGACGACGCGCTGACGCACGTCTTTGCCGCCGCGTACCACTGTCACCGAATCCGCTGAGATGGCGGTGGTCGGCACGTTGACCCCTTCCGCCTGCTTGACGACGACTTCGGCAGTCGCGCTCATGCCGGGCTTCAGCCCCGGCTCCATCTGATCGAGCTGGAAAGTGACGTCGTAGCTGACGACACCGCTGCTGCTGGTCGAGAGCGTGGCCACTTCGCTGACGTGAGCTGCCAGCTTGCGACCTTCGAGCGCTTCGACCGTCACGGTGGCGATCTGGCCAACCTTCACGTTGCCGATTTCCGATTCGCTCAGCGCCACCACGAGCTGCATCGAGGAGAGATCGCTGAGCAACGCGAAGGCGGAGCTCGAGGAACTGGAGGAGCCAGAGCCGGAGGAGGACGAAGAGGCGGCGCCGCCGGTCGAGCGGCCAGTCGCTGCGGAAGAGCCGGTTGCGGAGCTACCCGATCCCGAGGAGCTCGAGGAGCTGCCGCTGGAGGCCTTGGTCGTGCCGCTACCGGAGACGACTTCTCCAACCTGCCCGGAGAGCGAGACGATCGTGCCGCTCTGTGGCGCGTAAAGCTTGGTGGCGCCGACCGCCTCTTCATCGCTTTGCACAGTCAGCTGGTCGCTCCTGACGTCGGCCCGGGCGGAGGCGAGATTCGCTTCGCGAGTCGCGGTGCTGACGGCGGCTTTGTCGAGGAGCCGAGCTTCGCTTTCGAAGACGCTTCGCGATTCCCGCCCGCTTTCGGTGCGCTGGCTTTGGGGTGACGTTGTCGTTTGCGTGGAGTTCGTTGCTGGGTCGTGCTCGGTGCGTCGTGTGGCGAGCGCGCTGTGCGGTCGTCGGTGTCGTGGTCGTCGGTCGGGCGGGCGCGGTGCTCGTGGGGTGGCGGCCATGTTGGTCGATGCTCGTCGTGTGCACGAGGCCGCCGCGCTCGCGCCACTCCGCTCTGAGCCGCCGGAGCCGAGCGCCTTCGCCATCGGTTTCTTCCTCTTTGGCGAGGTTGCGCTTCGGCAGACAGCAGCGTCGCCTTGGACTGTTCGAGCGTCACTTCGGCGCTCTGTGGATTCAGTTCGGCGATCAACTTGCCCTCGGTTACGTATTCGCCTTGGGTCACGTAGATTTTGGTGACCGTGCCGCTGGTCTTGAAGCCGAGGTTGAGCTGGCTGGCCGGCTGCAGGTTGCCGCTGCCAGAGACGGTGGACTGGACGACTCCTTCCGCGGCCTTGGCCGTGCGCGTGACGGCTGTCGTGCTCCCGGAGGCGGGCCCGACGAGCAAAATGGCGGCGACTATCGCGCCGACACACAAGAGGCCCAGCAGGTAGTTGAGCCAGGGTCTTCCTGTGCGCTTGGTCATCGGCACCTCTGATCTTGGGGTCATGGCGTAAGAGGGGGAGAAGAACGCCCTAAGGACAAGTAAAGTCCGAGCCTATGACCACCTACGGCGGAATCGACCTTGGCGGGACCAAGATCCAGACGCTCGTGATGCGCGGCGAGGATCACACCGTGCTGGGGCAAGCGCGCAGGCTGACCCCGCACGAGGGCGGTCCCCCAGCGGTGATCGACGCGCTCGTGGCCTGCATGTCCGAGGCGGCGGCCGCGGCACAGCTCGATGTCGCTCAGTTGGACGGCATCGGCGCCGGCGTACCGGGCGAGGTCGATGCTGTGGCCGGCACGCTCGCGCGCGCGGGAAACCTGCCGGAATGGGAGCACCAGGTGCCGCTGGCGGCACGCTCTCCGAGCGGCTCGGGCCGAGCGTGAAGCTGGGCAACGACGTGTCGGTGGCCGCCAACGCAGAGCTTCTGCTCGGCGCCGGTCGCGGCAGCGAAATCGCTGCTCGGCGTCTTCTGGGGGACGGGTGTCGGCGGCGGCGTGGCGCTCGACGGCAAGCTCTGGCACGGTCGCGGCGACGCGGGCGAGATCGGTCACATGGTCGTCAAGCAGGGGGCGCGCGTTGTGGGTGCGGCCGCCGCGGCTGCATGGAGGCCTACGCGGGACGCCGAGCGATGGAAGCCAAGGCAAAGCGCATGGTCGAGAAAGGCCACCACACCGATCTGTTCGAGATCATGCGCGAGCGCGAGCGCGAGACGCTCTCAAGCGGTGTGTGGGCACACGCCCTTAAGCACGAGGACAAGCTCGCACAGCGCTTGATCGAGCGTGCGGTCAAGGCGCTCGGCAGCGGCATCGCCTCGGCTGTGAACCTGCTCGACGTCGAGCTTGTGTTGCTGGGAGGCGGCTTGGGCAGCCGCTTCGGCGAGCCGATGCTCGAGCGGATCCTGGCGGCGATGAAGCCGCATCTGTTCAAAGACGATGACCCACCGACCCTGCGTCTGGCCAGTCTCGGCGATCTGGGCGGGGCGACCGGCGCGGCGCTGCTTTGCGAGCCTTGATGCTGTTCCAGTCGGTGCATGCACCGACTGGCGAGGCCGCACATGTGCGGCCTCGTTCCGGGACGTACATGTACGTCCCGGCCGGCCGGCACATGTGCCGGCCGGAGTAGGGCCGCATGCGGCCCTACTGACCGTCCCGCACGCGGGACGGTCACCTGGAAGAAAGAACAAATTGGACCGATGGCGCGGTATGGTCCGGGAGGAGCGTTAACGTATGGACGCTTTGTCAGCACCGGTGATGCACCTCTCGACGGTCCTGCGCAGCCCATTGCTCGACAGGGCGGGGGAGAGGCTGGGCCGCGTCGAAGACCTGATCGTGCGCTTGGCCGACGGCGGCTACCCGCCGGTGACCGGACTGAAGGCGAGGATCGGTGGGCGCGAGCTGTTCGTGCCGATCGCGCGCGTCGCCGAGCTGCAACCCGGCGCGGTGCGTTTGTCGGGAGAAAAACTCTCGCTCAAGCGCTTCGAGCGGCGCGTGGGCGAGGTGCTGCTCGGCCAGGACGTGCTCGGACGCACGCTGGTGGACGTCGAGGCCGATCCGCCGGTGCTCGTCACCGCACACGAGATCGAGTTGGCTTGCATTGAGGGCTGGTGGCGGGTTGTCGGAGTGGACAACGCCCGCCGCGCGCGCGTGCGCCGGCGTCTGCCACGCCCGCTGAAGGGCTGGATCGGCGATCAGGCGTTCCTCGACTGGTCGACGCTCGAGCCGTTCGTCGACCACGTCCCAACCGCACGGCTGCGCTTCTCTCACCGCAAGCTGGCCAACCTGCATCCAGCTGAGATTGCCGACCTGGTCGAGGCCGCCTCGCACGAGGAGGGTGAGGAGATCATCAAGGCGGTCGGCCAGGATCGTGAGCTCGAGGCCGACGTTTTCGAGGAGCTCGACGAGCATCACCAACTCGAGTTCATCCGCGAGCGCCCCGACGAACAGGTCGCGGCCGTGATCGCGCGCATGGCTCCAGACGACGCGGCCGACCTGATCGTTGAGATCGAGCAGGACCGGCGCTCCAGAATCCTCTCGCTGCTGCCCCCGACTCAAGAGCATCAGATCGAGAGCCTGCTCGGCTACAACCCAGAGACGGCCGGCGGTCTGATGAGTCCTGACTGCATCGTGCTCGCCGCCGAGGAGCCCGTAGAGGCCGCGCTGGGACGGGTGCGCACCAGCGAGATCGCGCCGACCACACTCACCACCGTGTACCTGCGCGACGAGCAAGGCAAGCTGTCGGGCTCGGTGGCGGTCGTGACGCTCCTGCGCAGCGACCCCCACACGCCTTTGTTGGATGTCGCCGAACAGGAGACCGAGTCGGTGCACACCGACGCTGACCTGCCGGAGGTGGCACGGACGATGACCGACTACAACCTCGTGATGCTGCCTGTCGTCGATGAGGATGAGCACGTCGTCGGGGTAGTGACCGTCGATGACGTGTTGGAGCTCACCTTGCCGGCCGGCTGGCGGCGCCGCTTCGGCCTCGCCCGCGACTAGCGTTCCCGGGGATCGCTGGGCGTACCATGAGGCACTTTCTTGCTCTGGACGTGCGAGTTGGGCCCGCCCGCGACTAGAGTCCGGGCGGTATGTCTGAGCGCCCGGAGACAACCGAGGAGACGACGCTGAGCACGCCGCCCGCTGCGCCGCGCCCGGACGGCGTGCCGCCGGTCCTGGACGAGGCTCATATCGGCGACATTCGCGGCGCGCTCGGCACGATCAAGCTGCACGACACGGGGGCAAGGCGTGGTGTGCGCGCAAAGCTCCTGGCACTGCTCGCGATCATGGGCCCCGGCCTGATCGTGATGGTCGGCGACAACGATGCGGGTGGTGTCTCGACCTACTCGCAGGCCGGCCAGAACTACGGCACCACGCTGCTGTGGACGCTGGTACTGCTGATCCCGGTCTTGATCGTCAACCAGGAGATGGTGATCCGCCTGGGAGCGGTCACCGGGGTCGGCCACGCGCGTCTGATCAACGAGCGCTTCGGGCGCTTCTGGGGCTGGTTCTCGGTCGGCGACCTGTTCATCCTCAACTTCCTCACGATCGTCACGGAGTTCATCGGTGTGAGCCTGGCGCTCGAGTATTTCGGGGTCAGCAAGTACATAGCGGTGCCGGCTGCCGCGCTGACGCTTGTGGCGATCACATCCACGGGAAGCTTCCGTAGCTGGGAGCGCTTCATGTATGTGTTTGTCGTCGCCAATTTCCTCGTGATCCCGCTGTTGGTGCTGGCTCATCCGGATCTCGGCACGATCGCTCACGACACGGTCTCGCCGAGCATCAAGGGCGGTGTCAGCTCGACCGCGGTGCTGCTGATAATCGCGATCGTCGGCACGACTGTGGCGCCGTGGCAGCTGTTCTTCCAGCAGTCGAACATCATCGATAAGCGCATCACGCCGCGCTGGATCAACTATGAGCGTGCCGATACGGTCATCGGCGCGTTCGTAGTCGTGTTGGGCGCCGGCGCACTGATCTCGGTGACAGCGTTTGCCTTTGGTGGCACCATCTATGCGGGCCATTTCAACGACGCGGGCACAGTAGCCACCGAGCTGCGGCGGACGCTCGGCTCGACGGCGGGCACATTCTTCGCGATCATCCTGCTCAACGCGTCGCTGATCGGCGCCGCAGCCGTGACCCTGTCGACATCCTATGCGTTCGGCGACGTATTCGGTCAGCGCCACTCGCTCAACCGTGGTATTCGCGACGCCAAGGTGTTCTACGCCAGCTTTACTTTGATGGTCGCTTTCGCGGCGGGCATCGTGCTGATCCCAGGCGCCCCGCTCGGCCTGATCACGACCTCGGTACAAGCACTGGCGGGTGTGCTGTTGCCAAGTGCCACGGTGTTCCTGTTGCTGCTGTGCAACGACCGCGAGGTGCTGGGCCCATGGTCGAACCCGCCGTGGCTGAACGCGATCGCGAGCGTGATCATCGCCGTGCTGGTTGAGCTCTCGCTGATCCTGATGGCAAGCACGATGTTTCCGAGCATCGATGTGACGGCTCTGTTCGAGTACCTCAGCCTCGGTACCGCCGCGGCTTTGCTGGTCGCGGGCGCCTTCACGCTACGCCGGCGCTCGGCACAACCGGCGATGGCCTCAGAGGAGGAGCCGATCGTGGAGCGCAGCACGTGGACGATGCCGCCGCTGGCCCTGCTGGAGCGTCCGGTATGGTCGCCGGGGCGCAAGGCAGGCATGCTCATGCTGCGCGGCTATCTGGTGGTGGCGATGGTGCTGCTGGTCGTCAAGACGGTACAACTGGCGCACTGATACCTGCCGTGGATGCGGACGGTACGCCCGGGCGCGCCGATGCCCCCTGCGCGCGCGGGGGGCATCGCTCGAATCGTTCTCTCGCATGTGGCACCCAAACTCAGTCACCGCTCAGGTTGGTCGGCAGTGGCAGCCCGTGTGGGGGCGGGTCGTCCTCGAGTAGTTGCGGGACCGTGACGGGATGCAGCCCACGCTTGCGCAGTCCTTTCACGATGGCAGGCAGCGCGGCAATCGTCTCTTCGCGGTTGCCGCCGCCGTCGTGCATCAAGATGATCGCCCCAGGCTTCGCTCCAGCGAGCGCGGTATGCACGATCGCGCTCACGCCGGGCAGGGTGTAGTCGGAGGTGTCGACCGACCACAACACCATCAGCAGATGTAGGTGGTGCAGCTCTTTGAACGTAGTCGCATTGAACGAGCCGTAGGGCGGTCGGAACAAACGCGGACGCCGGCCGCCGAGCACCTCGATCTGGGCCATCTGATCGAACAGCTCTTCGTGCTGTTCGTGTGGCGAGAGCGTCGCCATCATCGGATGCGTCTCGGTGTGGTCGCCGATCACGTCGCCAGATTTGATCTCGGCGATGGTGCCGGCAGAGAAGTACTGCTCCTGGTCGCCGATCGCAAAGAACGTCGCATGTACGTGCAACCTGTCGAGCGTAGCCACGAGCTGCTGCGTATAAGGCCCGGGTCCGTCGTCGAAGGTGAGTGCCAGCTCGTTGCCATGTGAGCCGCCACTGGTGACCGCCGGTGTATAGGCGAGCACGGAGTTGACCGCGTTTTCTTCGCCCCTGACGACAGCGGCTGTGCGTTCGGCCGGGGTGAGCGTGGGAATGGAGCGGTGGTCCTTGGTCGCAGTGACGGGGGTCTTGCCGGAGCTTTTGTGAGAGCCGATAGCCACGATAAGCAGGATCATCACGACGATCGCCAACCCGATGGCAGCGGCGCGACGGCGGCGAACAACCGGGCCCACCCCGGGCCGCGGAGCTGGCGCGTTGCCTGTCGCGGGGGACATGTCCGGCTGCTCGCCGGTCTCCTCGGGAGCGACGGGTGGAGCGAGGTTTGCCTGGGAGCGGTCCTCCCATGTCCAGTCCCAACGAGTCATTCGCCTCTATTTTGACTATGTGATTCCGTTTTGGGCTTCGATCGCTGTGCTATCGCTCTGCCAGGGCTTGGTCGTGGCGCTGCCGGGGTCTTGGTCGCCGGCATGGATGGCACGCTTGCACAGTCGCCTGTGGGCGCTTGTCCCGGCGCTCTCGATCGTCGGCTTCGTGGCGGTGGGTACGCTTGCTGAAGAAGCAAGCGCCCAGGCGTTGACGTATGTCGCGCTGATCGCGGTACCACTGCTGGCCGCGCTCGCGCTCGGTTGGCTGATGCATGGCGCCCGTCCAGGCTTGGCGCTGCTGGTCGTGCCGCTGTTCGTCTTGGCGTGGGTCGATCGCGGTGCGCTCGTCGGTCAGGGCGCCGGTGTCCTGCTCTCGGCGCTGAGCTGTGTGGCGCTCGGTGCCATGATCGCGGGCGTCACTCCGGCTCGCTGGCTCGCTGTCGGGATCGTGGCGATGGCCTGTGCCGACACGGCGCTGGTGGTCTCGAGTTTGTTGCAGGCTCCGAACAACGCGCTCAATGCCGCTCATCCGGTGGGTGGCTTGCCGCGCCTGCAGGCCGAGCTGTTCGGTTCGGCGGTAATGGGCTACGGGGACCTGTTCGTGGCTGGGGTGCTCGGCGGTCTGCTCGCCTGCCTGCCTCGGGCTTCGAGGAGTGTGCCCGACAGAGTTCCCATGGGGGTTCTCCATACGAGTATCACCACGACGGGCCGCTCGCGTCAGTTGACGGGGGCGGTACTTGTCGCCTTGCTGGCGGTGGCCTTCGACCTGCTGTTCTTCGTAATCGATGAGCTTCCGGCGACCGTGCCAGTGGCGAGTGCGCTTCTCCTCCTCGTGGGGCTGAGTCGCCGCCAAAGCGTCAGACCAATGGAAGCTCGTCCGCAGCAGACGGTTCCAGCCGCTCGCGCTCCGGCTCCGCGTTGACGATTGCCTCGCGTAAACGACCATCGCGCGCACGAATTATCGGCGTCCTCTGCAATTGTGCCTCGTGAGCATCCGATGTCTCCAGTTCATCGGGCCCAGGCTCGAGCTTGATGGTCGGTGCCTGCGGGCTTGCCTCGATCGGCGCGGGCTCGGGCACGTCGCGCCCAGACGAGGCTCCCAGGTCGACAAGTTCCCTGACCTTTGGGGCCAGACGCGAATCGAACGAGCGAGCCGCCTGATTATAAGCGTCCACCGCCGAGCCCAGGTTACGCCCGACCTTGACCAGCGGCTCCACGAACACCCCAAGTCGCTTGTGTAGTTCGCGCCCCAATTCGGCGATCTGGCGAGCCGACTCGGCGAGTCGCTCCTGGCGCCAGCCGTAGTCGATGGCCTTGAGTAGGCCGATCAACGTGGTCGGCGTCGCGATCAGCACCCCTTGATGAACGCCGTACTCGATGAGGGTTGGATCGCTGGCGAGAGCGGCCAAGTAATTGCCGTCGGAGGGCACGAACATGACGACCAGTTCCGGTGTGGAGGCGAATTGGTCCTGGTAGCCCTTGGAGGCAAGCTTGGTGATGTGTTCGCGCAACTGCTTGGTATGGCGTGTCATCGCCAGCGCGCTTTGGGCCTCGTCGGTTGCGTCGATGTTCTCGAACAGTGCGTTACCAGGGAACTTCGAGTCGATCACGATCAGCTTGTCTCCGGGCAGATGCACGAGAACATCGGGACGCAGCCTTCCATCTTCGGTATGGATCGTGCTTTGCACCACGAAATCACAGTGCTCGACCATGCCGGCCATCTCTATCACCCTGCGTAGGTGAAGCTCGCCCCAGGACCCGCGCGTGCTCGGCCCCTTCAGGGCTGATGTCAGATTGTCGGTCTGCGCGCGCAAGCCGCCGACCCCTTCATGCAGTTGGCGGACCATGTTCGCCAGTTCGCCCTGCGCGTGCTTGCGCTCACGCTCAAGACGGCCAATCTCGCTCTCGAACTTGCCAAGCTTCTCGTGGACCGGCTGCACAAGTCCTTTCCATTCCTCGGCGCGACGCGTCATCTCGCCGACAGTGCGCTCCTGTTCGGCACGTTGCTGCTCGATCAAGCGTTGTGCCAGCGAGTCTCCGGTCTGCGCCAGCACATCGGCGGAGATCGACTTCATTTCATCGCGCATCCGCTCGCGGTTCTCGACGGAGATCGCATCGAGCTGCTCGCGAATACGCTCGCTGCCGGAGCGCGCAAATGCTGCGGCGACAGCGGCGCCAGCCAGGGCGCCGACGACAAGACCGGCTATCAACAGTGCAACAGACACGTTTCCTCGCTTTTCGTGCTCGTGGAACTACAAGGTGACATCGCGAGCGGACGGCGAGGTCTACGATGAGCGTATGAGCACGACCGAGGCACAACTCAGCCACGGCGATGCAGATGTCGGCGGCGGCATCCGATTGCACTACGTCGAGGCCGGCACCGGGCCGCTGGTGGTTCTGCTGCACGGCTTCCCCGAGTTCTGGTATTCCTGGCGTCGTCAGATTGGACCTTTGGCCGAAGCCGGCTACCACGTCGTCGCGCCCGACATGCGCGGCTACGACCTGTCCGACAAGCCGCGGAGCTGGCGCGCCTACGACGCATCCTTGTTGGCGGGCGACGTCGCCGGACTGATCCGCAGCTTCGGCGAGCAGGACGCGTATGTGGTCGGCCACGATTGGGGCGCCGCGGTCGCCTACGCCGTAGCGACGCTCCATCCCGACGTGGTCAAGCGTTTGGCGATCCTCAACGTGCCACACACCGCGCGCATGCTGGAGGGCTTCAGGACGCTGCGCCAGCTGCGCAAGAGCTGGTACATGTTCTTCTTCCAGATCCCGCGTCTGCCCGAGTACTTGATCGGGCGCGACGACTTCTCGTTTGCCAAGCGCTCGTTGCGAGCCGACTCCAAAAAGGCGTTCACCGACGAGGACCTGGAACGCTACGTCGAGGCCTGGTCGCAGCCGGGAGCGCTCACCGGGATGATCAACTACTACCGGGCGGCATTGCGTCGCTCGCCGCGCGCGACGCTCGCGCAGATGAAGCCGATCCCGGCACCCACGATGGTGATCTGGGGCATGCTCGACCGTCACCTCGGCAGCGAGCTGGCCGAACCGGCAAGTGAGTGGGTGCCCAACCTGCGCATGGAGCGTATTCCCGACGCAACGCACTGGGTACAGCACGACGCGCCCGAGCGCGTCAACGAGCTGCTGATCGACTTTCTGGGCGACGCCGACTCCTAGCAAGCGGGGCAGGGTGTCGTGAAATCGGGGTGCCCCCGCGCGACGCGGGCGCGTGTCTGCGCGCGCGTAATGCGGGCCCCCGCGTGCGCGCGCCTCCCCCGCGCGCACGTCGCGCGGGGCATCGCGCTTTTTGGAAGTGCTCACTGCACGCTCGCTTCACGACTCCACTGCCCGCGCCGCACTGTCAGCGCGGGCGAACGGGGCTATCTCGCGCAGCGCGAGCAGTCCCACCAGTGCCACCAGCAGGCACGTGATCGCGCCCACACCAAGTCCCGCACGGGCGCCCGCCTGAGCCATCACCCAGCCAATAATCGGACCGCCGATCGGGGTGGAGCCCTGGAAGGCCACAAACCACAGCGACATCACGCGACCGCGCATCGACGGGGCCGCGGCGAGCTGCAGCGTCGAGTTGCCGGTCGCCATGAACGAGATGCTCGCCCAGCCCACGAGTGCCAGTGCCACCAGCTCAACGGGCAGGGTGGGGGCTAGCGCGGCAAGCATGATCACCGCCCCGAACGCCCCCGAGGCGACCACGAGCGTGTGCAGGCCTGTGCGTCCCACCGCGGCAACCAGCAGTCCGCCGACGACCGCTCCCGCTCCCATCGCGGCGGTCATGAAGCCGTAGCCGGCGGCGCCCACGTGCAGTCCCTGGCGGGCCATTACCGGCAGGGTCACCTGAAACTCATAGGCGAACATGCCCACCAGCGCCATCATCAGCAGCGGGATCGCCAGATCGCGATTGTGGCGTATGTAGGTGAGGCCTTCGCGCAGCTGTCCGGGCCCTCTCTCGGTGGGGGGCTTGGCCTCAGCGCGGTGAGGTCGAGCGTCATCAGCGAGGCAATCACGGCTACGAAGCTTGCGGCGTTGATCAGGAAACACACGCCCTCACCCACCGTGGCTATCAGTAGACCTGCGATCGCGGGGCCGATCGTGCGAGCGACGTTGACGAGCACCGAGTTGAGGCTGACCGCGTTGCGCAGGTGCTCGGGCCCGACCATCTCGAGCATGAACGACTGACGAGCGGGGTTCTCAAAGGCGCTGTTGAGGCCGAGCAACATCGCGAGCACGCCGATCTCCCAGATACGTACCGCTCCGGTGACGGTGAGCAGCCCTAGGACCAGCGCCTGTAGACCCATCGCGCTTTGCAGCCACACCATCAGACGGCGCTTGTCCACGCGGTCGGCGATCACGCCGCCGTAGGGTCCGAGCAGCAGGATCGGCAGCGTTTGCAGCGCCACGATCAGCCCGAGCGTGGTGGCCGACCCCGTGAGGGTCAGCACGAGCCAGGCTTGTGCGGCCATCTGCATCCAGGTGCCGCTGAGGGAGATTGCCTGCCCTGCGTAGTAGCGGCGATAGTTGGGGATCTCAAACGCCCTGAAGGTGGCGCGGCCGGCTCCGAGCAGACGCGTCACGGGCGGCCGCCCGGAATCTGCTCGGCGAGGGTCTCGAGCACCGGCAGCGCGCTCCACAACAGCTCGCGCTGCTCCTCGGTGAGCTTTGCCATGTGCTGCTGTAGCGCCTCGGTGCGCTCGCGGTGAATGCGCTTACGCAGACGCTGCCCTGCCGGCGTCGCGTGCACGAGCGCGGCGCGCTTGTCCACGGGATCCGGCTCGCGGCTGATCAGCTCCGACTGGCACAGCTGTGCGGTGATGCGCGAGAGCATCGTCGGATTGATGCCCTCGATCTCGGAGATCTCCGTCAGGCGGAGTGGGCCGAGACGGGCGATGGTGAACAGCACAGAGGTCTGCGATGGGGTCAGCCCCGTGCCGGCCACCGTAAGTCGTAGGCGGCCCGAGAGCTTGCCGATCACGGCTCTCAGGCGAGTGGTGGGATCGCTATCGGCACTCGGGGACATCTAACTCCAATAGTTGCTTGCTGGCAAGCATTATAGAGGAGTTGTGCGGCTCACTGTCGGTCATCCGCGAAACCCGGCTTCGGCCGTTTGCTCAGGGCGTCTGCTGCTCGTGGCGCAACACCTCCAACAGCTCCTCGTTGGGGCCCGCCAAATAGGCCTGATCGCCCGGCGCGAAACGGGTGTCACGTCGTGGCGGATGCTCCAAGCGCTTCACGTCTCCGGCACGACGTATCGCCACAACGCGCATACGCGCTGAGAGCTCGCGCATCGCCACGCCGGCAAGACCACCGTCAGACGCGACCGTCAGACGCGCCAACAAGAATGGCTCGTGGTCGACATAGAAGCTGGCAATCACGTCGAGCCCAAGTGCGGCGCCGATGAACCACGGCGCAGCAATCGCCGAGGTCGACCACACGTGATGGAATTCAAAACTCTTCTGCACGCGATGCCCAAGAGCCCGGTCGAATACGCGCAGCACGACTGGAACCTCAAACCAACGCTCAGCCAGACGATCTCGTACCGCCAACCCGGCCTCGATGTTGGTTAGGTCGTCACTCGTCAGGATCGCCACCGCCGAGGCGGTCGAGAGATTTACGAGGTCGAGAGTTGTCTGTAGCGTCGCGTCGCCGATTACCACGCGCACGCCCAACCCGCGTGCCTGGTTGAGATATCGATTCGACTCTTCGCGCTCGATCACCACGACCTCCTGACCACGGGCAAGCAGTCCTCGAGCACACGCATTCCCACCGCGCCGAGGCCGATCAGGACGGTGTGCCCGGCCATGCCGGTTACACGTCCGCGTCCGAGCGACTGCTCGATGCGCCGGCTCACAAGCATGTTGGTTATCAAGGTGAACAGCGTCGTGACCACGGCCGCGCCGAGCAGGATCAAGAGCACGCCGAACGCCTCTAGCCACTGCGACTGACCGGAGAACGAGAAATCTCCAAAGCCAACGGTCGAGATCGTCTCCACGGTGAAGTACAGGGCGTCGAGCAGATGTAGGTGCCCGCCCGCGGCGGGCCGCCGGTAGGCAAAGCGCAGCACGAGCGTCGAGGTGAGCAGCATCAACAGCACCGCCATCACGGCAAGTCGCAAAGGACGATCGGTCGCCTCGGCAATCGTCGCCGCGCCCCGACGCAACAAGCCCAAAGGTCCAGTCCCGCCCGCGCTGATCGAATTCTCACGACGAGCACGTTTGCGCAGCCCCGCCTCGTCGAGCTGTTGCGTGCTGCCGAGCACCCACACACGGTCACCCTTGCTCACCTGATGATCGCGGCCGGGGCACACCACCAACTCGCCGCCCCCGATCGGCGCCACTCCCATCGGAGCGAGGTCCGCAAATAGCTTGCGCAGCGTCGAACCCTCCGCGACCGTTACCTCGGCGGCGACGAGCTGCTCTCCATCAAAGTCCAGACGGTGCGCGTTCTCGCGCATGCAGGTCTCGACCACCGAGGGCGCGAACAGGCCGGCGACATCGAGCACGCTGCCAATGCCGGTGACGCCTTCGACGCCGCGTCCGACGGCCGGATTGTCGAGGTTCACGACCACACGCGTATCAGGATTCAGTTCGCGCACCAACAGGGCAGTCTCGAGCGTGCGCAAGTCGTCGCGCTGCACGCAAGCAACCGCGATCGCGCCAGCGAGCCCCGCCTCATAGAGCGTCTCAGTCGCGCGGGGACTGAGCTGTAGATGCGGGACCCCGAGCGTACGCGCGATACGCGCAAGCGAGGGATCGGGATCGTCGTCGATGATCACCACAGCCGTCCCCGAGGCATGCAGCTGCTCGACGATCCGCAATCCCACCCCGCGCAGGCCGCAAACGATCACATGTCCCGACCACGATCGGCAGGAGACCTCGGCCTCTTCCCTCGAAGGCGTCTGGCCAAGGGAGGAGGCCGCGGATCTGCTCGCGTCAACTGGTGTTGGGCTGGTCTCCGGCATCGTTGCGCAGCCTCGCCGCGGCTCAACTACGCAGCGGAATCATCCAGCGCGCAGGCGGGAATTGGACCCGACAGCGGTCCCAAACCTGGCGTTTGCGGTTGGACGCAAGTCGACGTCGGTGGCCATGGGCGCCGTCACAAGGCAGACGACGGCCCCCGGACCTTGCGTGGGAGCGGCCATCTGAAAAGCTCACTCGTCTCTCTGTTGTTCCTGCCGGCACATGTGCCGGCAGGCCGGGCCGCACATGTGCGGCCCGGGGCCATGGCGCATGCGCCATGGCCTTCCATATAGGTCAATATGGATGTGTGCAGCGAGCCGATCCGCACCGCCGGAGCCGTAGATGATGCGAATGCCCTCCGGGGAGCAGTTCGAGATCGCCTTCGGCCAGCAGCGCGCGACGGTCGTCGAGGTGGGGGGTGGACTGCGCGAGTACACGGTCTCCGGCCAGCCGGTTCTGCACCCTTACGAGGTGGGGGAGATGTGCGACGGCGCGCATGGCGCGGTCTTGCTTCCGTGGCCCAACCGGCTCGCTGACGGTCGTTACGAGTTCGACGGTGAACGTCACCAGCTCGCGCTGACAGAGCCCGCAAAGCACAACGCGATCCATGGCTTGCTGCGCTGGTGCTCGTGGTGGGCGGCAGAGCGCGAGCCCCATCGCGTGGTGATGGCCACGCGCCTTCACGCCCAGACCGGATACCCCTTCGCGCTCGACGCCACCGTCGCCTACGAGCTGGGAGAGGACGGCCTGCACGTGACGATCGGCGCTGTCAATGTCGGCTCACGCGCATGTCCGTATGGCGCGGGCCAGCATCCCTACTTGTCGCCCGGCGAAAGCACAATCGATGGTTGCGAATTCGAGTTGCCCGCGCGCACCCGCTTGCTGGTGGACGAGCGCCACCAGGTTCCCGTCGACCGAGAGCCGGTGGAAGGCACTCCTTTCGATTTTCGCGAGCCGCGCCAGATCGGCGAGCTTCAGATCGACTCCGGCTTCTGCGATTTGATCCGCGACGCAGGTGGCCGTGCCACCGCACGCCTTCATCGTTCCGACGGCAGCAGCGTGGAGTTGTGGGTGGACGAGCAATACGAGGTCCTACAGGTCTACACCGCCCACACGCTCGCCCCGTCGCGCCGGCGACTCGGCCTGGCGGTCGAGCCGATGACGTGCGCAGGCAATGCTCTGCAGAGCGGGGATGGGCTTGCGCGGTTGGAGCCCGGACAGGCGTTTTCCGCAGATTGGGGTGTGCGGTTGGCATGAGTGAGCGGACGCTCCGCGCGGCCCGTAGGGCTTGCCCTCGAAGCTGCTGAAGCCAAGGCTCTCGCACAACGCCCGCCACCGCGGGGTGCCGCTCTCGGCGGCGCGCACCGAGTGCCAGAGTCGTTCTAGGAGACGGGTGTCGGCTCGATGTCGTGCTCTGCCACGCCGGCCGCCGAGTAAGCGTCGAAAGCATCAAGCGTCTCCGCCGTGAGCAGCGCTTGGGCCAAGCTCTCCAGCTGCGAACGGTGCTCTGTGAGCAGCCGTGTCACTTCGCCGTGCGCCTGCTCGACCAGCTTGCGCACCTCCTCGTCTACCAGTCGCTGCGTCTGCTCGGAGGTGACGTTCATCCCCGGCAACATCGGCTGGTCGTCGCTAGGTAGCAGCGTGACCGGCCCGAGCGTCTCGCTCATTCCCCAACGCCCAACCATCTGCCGCGCGATCGCGGTCAGCTGCTGGATGTCGGACTCGGCACCGGTGGTGATCGTGCCGTAGACGACCTCCTCGGCCACGCGTCCGCCGAGCGCAACACGAATCTTGGCCTGTAGCTCCTCGGTCGAATAGGACACGCGGTCGGCGTCGGGTGTGGAGAGGGTCACCCCAAGCGCCATCCCCCTGGGAATGATCGACACCTTGCGTACCGGGTCGGCGCCGGGCGTCAGCATACCCACGAGCGCGTGTCCGGACTCGTGATAGGCGGTGCGCTCGCGGTCCGCGGGAGAAAGCAGTATCCCGCGGGGCGAGCCCAGCATGATCTTCTCCAGTGAATCGGTGAAGTCGGCCATCTTCACCTTTTCATGCCCGCGCCGGGCGGCAAGCAGGGCCGCCTCGTTGGCGAGGTTGGCCAGATCGGCTCCGACCATCCCCGGCGTCGAGCGTGCCACGGCGTCGAGGCTCACCTCGTCGTCGAGCGGAATCGAGCGCGTGTGCACCGCGAGGATCTTCGCGCGACCGTCACGGTCGGGCGCCTGCACCGTCACGCGCCGGTCGAAGCGCCCAGCACGCAGCAGGGCGGGGTCAAGCACGTCGGGCCGGTTGGTGGCGGCAAGCACGACAACCGCCTCAGAGCTCTCGAAGCCGTCGATCTCGGTGAGGATCTGGTCGAGCGTCTGCTCGCGCTCGTCGTTCGCACCGGTAACGGACACCGACCCCTGACGCGAGCGCCCGATCGCATCGAGCTCGTCGATGAAGATGATCGCCGGCTCCGCCTCCTTGGCCTTGGTGAACAGGTCGCGTACACGCGACGCCCCAACGCCGACGATTGCCTCGATGAACTCCGACGCGGAGATCGAGAAGAAAGCGGCATGCGCCTCGCCGGCAACCGCACGCGCCAGTAGCGTCTTGCCGGTACCGGGCGCGCCGGAGAGCAATACCCCGTGTGGCATGCGTCCGCCGAGGCGCCCGTAGCGCTCGGGATTACGCAAGAAATCGACGATCTCCGACAGCTCGGCCTTGGCCTCGTCGATGCCCGCCACGTCGTCGAAGGTGACGCGGATCTTCTCGGGATCGATGCGCCGTGCCTGGGAGCGACCGAAGTTGCCGAGCGCGCCCATGCCGCCGCCGCGCGTCGCGCGCCGCGCGACGAATATAAACAGCCCCACTATCAGCAGCGTTGGCCCGAAACCGAGTAGCAGCTCAGCCAGTATCGAGGTGCTCTTGGAAGTCGACTTCGCATTAACTTCAACTCCCTTTTCCTGCAACAGGGCAGCAAGCTCACTGCCGTTCCAGAAACTTGGCACCTCGGTCGCGAACAGCGTTGTGGGCGTCGCTTTCTTGTCGCTGGAGGGGTAGCGCTGCTTGGCCTTGAACGTACCTTCGATCGTGTCGCCCTTGGAGGAGATCGACTTGACCTCGCCGCTCTTGACCTGTTCAAGGAAGTAGGGATTGAACGAGACCGTCACCCGAGGTTGGCCGGCTGAGGGCGCGAACAGCAGCACCGACAGCCAGTTGAGCGCGAGCAGCGCGATCACGAACCAGATGAAGCCGCGCCTGCGGTGCGGGGGAGGTCCGGTCGGCGTCTGCTCGGGCATGCCACGCCCGTCGGGAGCAGGCGCGACCTGCCAGCCGCGCTTGTCGCGCGGCATCGGCGGGTGAGCGTCGGCTCGGCTGGACCCGGTCCGCTCAGAGTCGCCTGAAGCTTGATCGGGCATGAGCCAGATGCTACGCACCGGAATGGATGGGCACGGCGCGGTATGGATGCGTGGGCGGTTGGGGTGGACTGCTAGGTGGAGTCAGGTGGCGCTCAGTGTGGAGAGTCAGATCGGCGATGCCCCCCGCGCGCGCGGGGGCATCGCGTAGAAAGCCGCAGCCTGTGCAAGGCTGCTCCCGGATGGCGTCGCTTCGGGTGCCGTCTAGGGTGAGGTCCGACTGCGGATATCGACTGCAACGGGAAGCCAAGGAGCGACGCGATGTTCAAGAACGTGCTGGTGGGAGTCGACGACAGGCAGGGCGGACGCGACGCGATAGCGCTGGCCACGCATCTAGTGGACGAGGCAGGAAAGCTGACGCTGCTCAACGTCCACAGCGGTGTGCTGCGCCCAGTCGACGCGGCCAGCCCGGGCGCGGTCTCGGCCGAGCAGGAACGCTCGCATGCTCTGCTGGAGGCTGAGCGCGAGCGCGCGGGCGTGCAGGCAGAGCTGGTGAGCGTCGTCTCGAGCAGCCCGGGCAAGGGCCTGCATCAGCAGGCCGAGGAGCAGCAGTCCGACCTGATCGTCGTCGGCTCCTGCTCGCGCGGCACTTTCGGCCGGGCGATGCTCGGTGACGACACCCGCGCCGCCCTCAACGGCTCCCCCTGCGCGGTGGCGGTCGCCGCTCATAGCTACGCCAAGGCGCCGACGCCCGATCGCGAAGATCGGCGTCGGCTACGACGGCTCGCCGGAGAGCGAGGCGGCGCTCGCGATGGCCCGCGAGCTCGCAACCCCCACGCGGGCAAGCGTGATCGCGCTGGAGGCGGTGTCGATGCCGTCCTATGCCTACTCGGGCATGGTCTCGCCCGCGATCGGCGAGACCATGGAAGTGATGATCGAGGAGGCCAAGGAGCGCATGCGCGCATTGCCGGGTGTCGACGGTCGCGCCGTGTATGGCTTCGCCGGCGAGGAGCTGGCGGCCCTCGGCGACGAGCTGGACATCTTGGTGGTCGGCTCACGGGGTTACGGCCCGGTCAAGCGCCTGATCGTCGGCAGCACGTCTGAGTACCTGGAGCGCCATGCGCGCTGCTCGTTGTTGGTGCTGCCGCGCGTTGCAGCTGACTGAATCCGGGTTGGCGTGTGCGCAAATGCGCGTGCTCGGCTCTGCCGTGCCGGGCCGTGCGGTGCCGTGCCGTGCCGGGCCGTGCGGTGCCGTGCCGGGCCGTGCGGTGCCGTGCCGTGCCGTGCGGTGCCGTGCCGTGCCGGGGCGGGCCGGGGCGGGGCGGGGCGGGGCGGGCCGAGTTGATCCGTGCTGAACTGGGATCGGGGAGGTTGTCTCGCCGTGCCGGCACGCTCGCCGATGTAGGTGAAATAACGCGACGGTCACAAAGTGGCCACGCAACAGTCACAAAGTGACTGTTTGTCGTGATTACGGTTGGTTCGTTCCACACCCCTATATCCGGACACGAAGTCCGGTGCAAAGGAGACCGTAATGACGAAGCGTTCTGGCCCGCGGGCGTTTGCTCGCGTGGCAGCCGCGATCCTTGCGTCGAGTTCGCTGGGAGCGGCATTCGACGCGCCCGCGCAAGCAGACGGAGGACATTTCCCCTCGCCCGGGGGCGGGCACTCGGCACTGATGCCGGGCAACCTGCTGCTCAGCCGCAGCGTCTATGAAAACGACCCGAGCCTGGCGGCCGGCGTCACCGAGCTTCCGGCCGGTTGCGTGACAGGCTGCACGCCAGCCACGGCTGGAGGCGCCTACCCGGAAGTGTGGAACAACGTGCTGACGGACGAAAGCTTTGGCGTAACTTCGAAAATCTTCCTCGACCAGCTCACGCCGTGGGGAACGCCGGTCAGCACCTTGCAGGTGCCCAACAGCGCCGAGCCGGGCGTCTCTTCGAGCTCCGACCAGATGGTGACCAGCTTCTCCTCGAAGTCCGAATTGGCACTCAACCTCTCCACGCGCGGCAACAACGTCACGTTCATGGGCTATCTCGCCCCGGTCGACACCGTCGACGTCTCCAACTCCAACACTCCCGGGCGCTATCGACCCGACCAACCCGGTCCCGGGCGCCCTACTACCGCGTGGTGGCGCAACTGAACGCCCAGGGTCAATTCCAGTTCACCGAGACCAACGCCTACAGCGGCAACAACGGTCGCGCGGCAATCCTCAGCGAAGAGCACGGCGCGCACGCGATCTACATGGCAGGCAACGCCGGCAACGGCGCCAACCCGCAGCCGGCCGGAGTGGTCGTAGGCACGGGCGCACAGATCCTCAAGCCCTCGCGCGAACCAGTGCCGGAGCTCCTGCAAGAACCAGGATTCCCGACACCGGTGGGCAGCTTCAACGTCACCCAGCTCGGCGACAAGGTGGACAAGATCGGCAAGGACACGAACTTCCGCGGTCTGACCATCTCGGGCAATGTCGTCTACTACACAAAGGGCAGCGGCAGCAACGGTGTCAACACCGTCTACTTCCTGGACACGACGGGCAAGGCTTGCCCGAACGGCGTGGGACTCCCGGCGGCAAACGCGAAACTGCCCTCGTGGCCGCTTGCCTACAACCCCGAAGAGCTGGCGGCCGAAGGCCTGAAGCCCTACAACATGTGCATTCTTAAGGGCTTCCCGACGGCTCTGGCGAAGAAGGCGACATCGTTCCCGTTCGGCATCTGGTTCGCCAACGCGAACACGCTGTATGTCGCCGAGGAGGGCAACGGCGAAAACGCATACTCGACAACCAAGAACGAATACAACGAAGCGACCGCACAGATAGGTGCCGGCCTGCAGAAGTGGGTTTTCAACTCGACCGCAGGGGAATGGCAGCTCGCCTACACCTTGCAGAACGGTTTGAGCCTGGGCAAGCCCTACACGGTGCCCGGCTACCCCACAGGTGACAATGCGGCCACGGGTTTGCCGTGGGCGCCGGCAACCGACGGCCTACGCAATATCGACGGTCGCGTGAACCCCAATGGGACGGCCACGATCTGGGCGATTACCTCTACGGTCAGTGGCAATGGCGACCAGGGTGCCGACCCGAACAAGCTGGTGGCGATCACCGATCAGCTGGGTGCGACCACGCCCCCGGCCTCGGAGAGCTTCGGCACGGTGCGAGCGGCCGCCAGCGGCGAAGTGCTGCGCGGCATCTCGTTCACGCCGGGCACGGGTGCTCAGCAGGGCGGCCACTACCAGGGTGGCGGTTTCTCTGAGCACAATTACGGCGGGCGCTAGCAAGAACGAGTAGCGAATAGCGAGTGGGGCGGTCGCGCTGGAGAATTTCAGCGTGGCCGCCCCGTCACGTGTCTCATCCAAGCGTCTCAGCTCACCTCGCGGAGCGCGCCGTCGTGGATGTCGTAGAAGAAGCCACGCACGTTGGTTCTCGGCGTTGGCGAGAGGGTCGTCGGTGGTGCTCATGGTGGGCCGTGGCTTTCGTGGACCGTGGCTTTCGTGGGCCATGATCTATTGTTGGTAATGACTATCGATATTATGATCTTTGCCCGGGGGCGAAGTTGGCCGGCCTGCGACAATGCGACAACCAACCAGCGCGTACCGAAAGGACACCAAGCATGACTCTGCAACTAGGCGATGTCGCCCCCGATTTCGAGGCGCAGACGAGCGAGGGACCGATCCACTTCCACGACTGGATCGACGGCTCCTGGGCAGTCCTGTTCTCCCACCCCAAGGACTTCACCCCGGTCTGCACCACCGAGCTCGGCTATATGGCCAAGATCAAGCCCGAGTTCGATCGTCGCGGTGTGAAGATCATCGGCCTCTCGGTCGATCAGGCAGGCAAGCACGAGCAATGGGCCAAAGATATCGAGGAGACCCAAGGCTACGCGCCCAACTACCCGATCATCGGCGACAGCGACTTCAACGTCTCCAAGCTCTACGGAATGCTGCCGGCGGCCACCGAGGGCGACTCGGACGTGCGCACTCCGGCTGATAACCAGACAGTCCGCAACGTCTTCGTGATCGGACCAGACAAGAAGGTCAAGCTAATCCTCGTCTACCCGATGACGACCGGTCGCAACTTCGATGAGGTGTTGCGGGTGATCGACTCGCTGCAGCTGACGGCCAACCACAAGGTGGCCACGCCAGTCAACTGGAAGCCGGGCGAGAAGGTGATCATTGCCGGATCTGTCTCTGAGGATGAGGCGAAGGCGACCTACCCGGATGGTTGGGAGACGCCCAAGCCCTACATCAGGATCGTTCCGCAGCCGAGTTGAGGATTCCGGTCACGGACGACCCTCTCGTAGGCGTCGCTCACACAGGCCATCTGGTTGCACCTGTGGGTAGCTCAACTCACGCGACTCTACAGTCCGGTGAGTCCTCAGAACGTGGTCGAACGGCTCGACAGGGTGTACCCCGGTCGGTACACGGCGACTGGGCTCCCGCCGCTGACCGACCTGATCCAGTTGCTGTGCTCGCGGCCCAGGCGGCCTCGCGCGTGCAGGAGCTCGTCCCGATCCGCTACGGGCGGATGCTCGTCTCGCCGTTCACGTTCTACCGGGGTGCGGCCGCCGTCATGGCGGCCGACCTCGCGGTGACACCGAATTCGGGCATTGTGGTGCAGGCCTGCGGTGATGCACACATCTCGAACTTCGGCGGATTCGCCGCGCCAGATCGCAGGCTCGTCTTTGGCCCGAACGACTTCGACGAGACTTTGCCGGGCCCGTGGGAGTGGGATGTCAAGCGGATGGCCGCTAGCGCCGAGATCGCTGGCCGCGACGTCGGGCTATCGAAGGATCTCCGGCAGTGGATCGTGCGCGACTGTATGCGCGAGTACCGGGAGGGGATGCGCGGCTTCGCCAACGAGAGCCACCTCGACGTCTGGTACGACCGCCTTACCGCGAGCGAGCTCGTAGAGCGCTTCGGCGGAAGGCTAGGCGCGAAGGGACGAATCGTGTTCGCGAAGCCTTTTGCTAAGGCACGGCACAAGACGAGTCTGAGGGCGGTGAAGAAGCTCACCGAGCGCGTCGACGGTGAGCTGCGCTTCCGCAGCGTCCCGCCGCTCTTGGTCCCGCTGCGCGAGCTGTTCGAGCCAGGGGATGCTCGTGACGAGAGCGACTACGTTCGCGAGTTGCTGGACGAGTACGCCGCCAGCCTCGACGTCGACCGGCGTTACCTGTTTGGGACGTATCGGTTCGTGGACATGGCCCGCAAGGTTGTCGGCGTCGGGAGCGTCGGTACGCGCGCGTGGGTGTTCCTGCTCGTCGGCCGCGACGGCAAGGACCCGCTCGTTCTGCAGGCGAAGGAGGCTCAGCCCTCGGTGCTCGAGCCCTACCTGGGCGCGAGCGAGTTCGAGAACCACGGCGAGCGAGTCGTACAGGGCCAGCGGATCTCACATGCAGCGAGTGACACCTTCCTTGGCTGGCAGCGCAGCGAGGGCCTGGATGGCCAGGAGCACGACTTCTATGTGCGCCAGCTGTGGGACTGGAAGGCGTCCGCTGACCTGTCGACAATGAGCGAGATCGGCCTGCACGCTTACACGCGGGCCTGTGGGTGGTCGCTGGCCCGCTCCCATGCCCGCTCCGGCGACCGGCTCGCGATCGCCGCATACCTGGGCGCCGGTACGGGATTCGACAAGGCGATCGCCCGCTTCTCAACGGCTTATGCCGATCAAAACGAGCTCGACCATCAGCGATTGGCGGACGCCGTGGCCGCGGGTGAGGTCCCAGCGGAGCTTGGGGTCTAGTACGTTTCTTCCGGCTGTGCTGAGGAGGTAGTGGGGTTCGTCCCGATCCTCCTGACAGGTATCAGCGTTTTCGAGCTGGTGGCGTTCGCCAGGGAACCACACGATCAAGGGGTCGCGATGACCAGCTGGACCAACCGCTTGCAGCCTTCACCTAATCTTGGTATTGCCAGTCGATCTGTTGTTACACACAGGCTCCTGGTGCCAAAGCGCGTGCTGGTCGCGATGGCGCTGTCGTGTCTAGCGCTCGGCGTGGTGCTTCACCAAGGCTTGGCTGGCGGAAGTGGGCCGGTTTCCTCTGTCGCTCGCTCTCACGCGGACTCGCGAGAGGGGTTGTTGAGCCTGCCTGTGGCGGCGCAGGGTCCGGTTTCGGCTGCCCTGGGGCATGACCAGGCGGCGTATCGCATCGAGGGCCTGGTGGCGAACAATCCCGCGCAGCGGCTCTCGGCGCGGTTCGGACGTTCAGAGGTGGCGATTGCGGCGGGTTCCACGCGGTTCGCTATCTCTTTGAAAGCATTCGGGCGTGAAAGCTCGCTGCGGACACTCTCGCCGGTCTCGCCGGTGGTGAGCGCTGACAGGGTCAGCTATGCGCACGGTTCGCTGCGCGAGTGGTGGACGAACGGGCCGTTGGGGCTGGAGCAGGGGTTTGATCTCGCGCGGCGTCCAGCCGGGACGGGTGCGTTGACGCTTTCGCTTGCGGTGCCCGCGAGTGCACGCCTGGCTCACGGCACGCTGCTGTTGCCGGGTGGCTTGCGCTACGCCGGCGTGCACGCCACCGATGCCGTTGGTCGCACATTGCCCGCTTGGCTGCAGGTGCGCGATGGGCGTGTCCTCGTGCGGGTGGACGATCGCGGGGCACGCTATCCGGTGCGGGTGGACCCGTTTGTACAGCAGGCTGAGCTGACTGCGTCTGACGGTGCCAAAGAAGACGATCTTGGCTACTCGGCCGCGATCTCGGGCAACACCCTTGTCGTCGGCGCACCGCACCAGACGTACCCGCAAGTTCAAACGTCGAACACCGACTCGGACCCGGGTGCTGCGTATGTGTTCACGTTGGGCGCCGGCGGATGGACCCAGACCGCCAAGCTGACCGCTCCAGATGCCGCCGCGGATGGGCTCGGATGGTCGGTCGCGATCTCAGGCAACACGATCGTCGCCGGCGCGCCCGGCGTCTCGAGCGTGTCGCAACCCTGTGACGGTAAACCGCCCGCTGATCCCGGCGCAGCTTACGTGTACACGATGCCGGCAAGCGGATGGGCGAACATGAGCCCGACCGCTGCGCTGACCGCCAGCGACGGCTGCCCCGGCGCCGGACTGGGCTGGTCGGTCGCGATCTCGGGCAACACGGTCGTCGCCGGCGCACCCTGGGCTCCGACGACGGTAGACAATACCCGGGCCATCCTCCACTCGCAGGCCAGGGAGCGGCCTACGAGTACACGATGCCGGTGTCTGGGTGGACGAGCATGACCCAGACCGCCGAGCTGACCGCCAGCGACCCCAGCGGCGACGACGTGCACTTCGGCTGGTCGGTCGGCGCCTCGGGCAACACGATCGTTGTTGGCGATCCCTTTCAGCACGGCCAGGCCGGCGAGGCGTACGTGTTCACAATGGGCATGGGCGGGTGGACGAACACCACCCAGACCGCCGAGCTGACCGCCAGCGACACAAATCCCGGCAGCGACCAGTTCGGCACGTCGGTCGCCGTCTCGGGCAACACAGTTGTCGTCGGCGCGCTCATCCATACGGTCGGCTCCGTTTTCGAGGCAGGGGCTGCGTATGTGTACGTGATGCCAGCGAGCGGGTGGGCGAACATGACCCAGACCGCCGAGCTGAGCTCTAGCGACGACAGCCCCGGTGAGTATTTCGGGATGTCGGTTGGGATCTCGGAAGGCACGATCGTTGTCGGCGCGCCTCAACATCAGACGGGCCAGTTCAGCGGCTCGGGTGCGGCGTACGTCTACACGGAGCCCTCAGGCGGCTGGACGAACATGACCCAGACAGGCGAGCTGACAGCGAGCGACCCCAGTACCAATGACAGCCTCGGCACGTCGGTCGCGGTCTCGGGCAGCACGATCCTCGCCGGCGCACAGCTACATGCAGTGGGCTCGAATTTGCGCCAGGGCGCGGCTTACGTGTTCGGGCCGGAAAGCGCACCAAGCGGAGGCTCGACTGGCGGAGGCGGGAATGCTGGGAAAGGTACGACGGGCGGCGGGACCTCGACGGGACCCATGCCTACCCCGAGCGTCCACGTCGTCTCTGTCTCTGGCGTCCGCGGCAAGCTCACGGCGACCCTCTCATGCCCTGCAGGCGGCGCGGCGTGCGCGCCGGTGAGCCTGCAGGCCACCGTCACGGAGCACCTCAAGGGCAGCAAGATCACGGCGATCACAGCCCATGGCAAAAAGAAGAAAGCGCACGCGGCGACGAAGCAGGTCGTAGTGGCGAGCGGCGGCCCGACGCTCCCGGTCCCGGCGGGTACGACAAAGGTTCTAACGCTGACGCTCAATTCGACTGGTCAAGCGCTGCTCTCAAAGTTCGGCAAGCTCACTGCGATCGTGACCGTCAGCTCTGGTGGCAAGACGATCGATACGGCCACGGTCGCAGTGCAAAAGGCTGCCAAGCCGAAAAAGAAGAAGTAACTAAGGCATGGTCGATAGCTTCGTGAGGCCTTCGTGGTTGATTGCGGTGCCTTTCGGCAAATATCAGCTCCAGTAGCGCTACGTCTCGCGCCGTGAAGCGACATAGGCGCAGCGGACGGTCTCCGGCAACGCCTGTTGAAATCCCAATCATTCGTCGAAGCCCATCTACAATGGATTATGAGCAGTCTTGGGTGGAATCGATATCAATCACTTGACTTTGTGATGAGTAGCGATTACCTTGGAGGCGCTTTTTGCTGATCGAGGCGCGATAAAAGGAAGTCAGCGATGCCAAAGCCCCGCAAGGGTCGCAAGTCTGCCGCGACGCCCAAACGCCCCAAGCGGCCGGTGCGGCCGATTGACACCGACGATGTCGTCCTGACGCCGGGCGGTCTGCGCCCACGATCATTGGTTCACATCTTGGAGCCAGGCCATCACATAAGCCTGAAGGACGGTCACGTCCGCATCATCGAGACTGCCACCGGAAAGGAGGTCAAGGACCTCGGCGCCGTCCCAAGTCATGAGAGCGGCGAGGCGGAGAGCGAGCCGACACCCGAGCCGCCCGGTGGGTCCGTGCCGGGACTGTCCGACGAAGGCTGGATCGAGAACGCTGAATGGCACAACGAAGGCAGTGAGCCGATCATTTCGTTCACAACCAGCTGGGTCGTGCCTCCGGAACCCTCCTCTAAAGACAGTCAGATCCTCTTCCTCTTCAACGGCATGCAGCCCGATTCAGGAGAACACATCCTGCAGCCGGTGCTGCAATGGGGCGAATCGAAAGCCGGCGGCGGCAACTATTGGAGCATCGCCAACTGGTATGCCGACGGACAGGGTGGGGTGGCGATCTACAAGACACCCATACAGGTCTCCCCGGGCACAGTGTTGCAGGGCGTGATGACCTGCACTGGGCAATCCGCGTCAGGCTACAGCTACACGTGCAAGTTCATCGGATACCCAAGCATCGACATCACCGCAACCGACGTGCCAGAGCTCACCTGGGCATATGAGACGCTCGAGTGCTACGAACTCGCGCAGTGCTCGGACTATCCGGATACCGAGCTGACGGCGATGTATGGGATCGAGATCAAGATCGGAACTCCAGGCGCGGCAGGCAGCGACGCCGCCATCGAATGGCTGACGGACGTCAAATTCACCGATTGCGGGCAGAGCTGCGAGATCGTCGGCAACGATTCACCGGGTGGCGCGGTGTATCTCTATTACAAACAGCCCACTCAAGCCTTTTACTTCGTAAACGACAAGAGCAGCTTTGGCAAGGACGAGGTCTCGGATGCCATCGCTCACAACAGCGGTGTCTTCTCCGCTGCCGTCTACCTCGCGCTGGAAGGATTCACGGTTCAGCAGCTGACGATCGATCAGGCTGGCCTGGCAAGACCCAGCATCGGTGGGGCTTTCGAGGGGCTGCCTGGAGTTGAAGTCGTGCCTAGCGCCCTCTATCCGGTCTTCTATGACCCCTCTAATCTCTACTCACCGCAACGGATCCTGTATCCGTTCGACGTCATATTCACCGCCGCGGCGCTCAATGATTTTCCTGCGGCGGGCGTGACAGCGGAGCTGCTCACCGGCAACATCAGCTTCGGCTCGGTTGCCCTTGGGACGGAGAAAGACCTGTCAGCCAGAACCGAGCTCATTCTCGTTTCGGGCGCCGACCCGTGTTTCAGCAACATCGATCCGCATCAGGGCAACGTCTTTTACCTAAGTCAGGACCTACGGGTCTTTACGATCACGCCCACCACAGATGGCAGCACGCCGATCGACAACGTGAAATTCAACTTCCAGGGTGGTAGCCCCACGAGCTTTGACAGCGCCGCCGCCTACAGCTATATCCAAGCCCTGGTCGAGCATTTCAACGGCGCGTACGGCGATCCGAAAGGGACCGATCCCTTCGACATCAGCACGCCCAAGCTACCCGACCAGAACGCCGTCTATGGCGGCGATTCCACCGTGACGCCGCTCACGATAGAGAGCGTCTTCCCGCTGGATCTGGTCAACAATTACAACTTCGCCCTGGCCCGTGTACGCCTGGAAGGCTCCTCGGGCCCCGCCGGCGAGGCGGCAAATGTGCGCGTGTTCTTTCGGCTATTCACAACACAGACATTCGACACCGACTATGTGAACACCGCGCAGGGCGTCTCGGGTGGAGATCCCAACATCACCTATCCGTCGCTGCCGGCGGCGGAACCCAATGCGCCCACATCCCCGCTGCCAGGCACAGACGCCAACGGGACGATCAACGGCTCTTCGCTGCCGTACTTCGCCGCAGCCGACAAATCAGATCTTCTGGACGGCGGGGTGAACAACAGGTCGATCGTCATACCGGCGGGGAGCGACAGCAAGTGGACGTACTTCGGCTGCTTCCTGAATGTCTATGACTCGAGCTACCTGATCGGTGGTCATGATTCCCAGCACTGGCTCGCAGGTAGCAGTCATAGCTGCCTCGTTGCCCAAATCGCCTACGACGGAGTGCCGATCGAGAACTCCGGCGGGGTGATCGAGAGTCCCCAGAACTGCGTCCAGCTGGCCCAGCGCAACTTGCAAATCACGCTGTCTGGCAACCCGGGATTCCCGGAGACCCACCTAATACCGCAGACCTTCGATACCCGTCCCAGCCCGGCGCCCAGGGGTACCGGGCTCGGTGACTATCCCGATGAGCTGATGATCGACTGGCGCAACACTCCGCACGGCAGCACCGCCAACATCTACTGGCCGGCGGTGAGCTCGACGGACGTGCTGGCGCTCGCCGGCAAGCTCTACCCGAGCAGCACGCTCACGGCGGTGGACGAGCACACGATCGGATGCACGGTCACCCCCGGTATGACCTACGTCCCGATCCCCTCCGGAGGGGGGGAAAGCTTTGCGGGACTGATCACGGTGCAACTGCCCACCGCCATCCACAAGGGCGACGAGTTCAACATCGTGATCCGTCGCATAACCTCTCGGCGGCTGGAGGAACGACCCAAGGAGACGATCGCCGCCGGCCGGTCGGTCGCGACGGTCGGTGCGGCCCAGGCGATCGACTGGCGCTACGTCGTAGGGACTTTTCAGATGACCATCCCCGTCGAGCACGACGGGGATATCCTGCCCGGCGAGGAGAATCTGCTCGCGATCCTGAAGTGGCGTCTGCAGCGACTGGGCTCCACCGAGCGCTGGTATCCGGTTCTCAAGCGATACATAGAGGTGGTGGAGCTGCGTGTGAGGGGGCTGGGCGGAGACCCGGCCAAGGTCAAGCCCTCACCGCTCGGGTACCTGCCGCCGGCGGAGAAGAGTCGGAAATACGGAGGAGCTCCTCGGGACGAGCACACCGGCAAGATCGCGGGTCTTCGCTACGACCGCTTCGGCGATTTTGAGGGGTTCGATCTGGTTACGCTGGACGGTGAGGAGCTTTACTTCCGAGGTCATGAGCGGCGAGTTGAGGAGCTCGTGAGAGAGGCTTGGATCGAGCGTCAACTTCTCAGCGTTGTGGTCGGACGCGACGATCCCCACTGGCCAGCGGAGATCGTCCTGCGACGCGCATGAACACGAGCGCCACCCTACTTCACGGCTTGTCCCTTGGCGTTGATTGCGTACCACTTACCGCCAAACTGCTTCGCGCCGACATATGAGATCAAGGTCGGTGCTGCTTCATAGATATAGAGCGGGTGGCCCGCGTAGGTGACCTGGGCGCCGTCGCCGGGCAGGCTTATGCTGGAGAGCAGGGAAGCCCGTACACCCGCTCCCGCCGATGGCTTACCCTGCACAGGGAGGGGCAGCCATACAGCCGAGCATCCGCTGATCTTCACGCAGGTGTCCTTCTTGGGATGATCGCTGGTGAACTCGTACAGGATTGAGCCGGCGGGATTGACAAGGATCTTGCCGAGTTTGGTCTTGCGTAGTTCGACCGTGTGGAAGAGGGTGGAGTGTGCCGAAGGATGGGCACCGGCAATAGTCGATACGGTCGCTGCCGCGAGCAGGATGCCAACCAAGAGAATGCAGGTGCGCTTCATGAGATCGCCTCCGGATCGTTCGCGAGTATGTGTGGGCTAATCACGATGCATGGCTGAGAACTTATCGGTCTCATTGCAAGGGGGGAGAGCATTGTGTGGGTAGGTGAAGAACACGTTGATCGTACCCTCGGCGTGGGTTGGCGTGTTGAACTCACCCTTGAGCGTATAGCCCGGGTTGATGCCCGAGTTGTTCATGACTGTCTCGCCGTCAAAGCGTCCATTTGCGATGGCCAGTGTCGGAAAGTCGAAGAAGAGCGGTTCGTCATCGGGTGGACCGCAGTTGACGGTCCCTTGGAAGTCGGTCCTCAGCCCGGTCAGCTTCTCCCCGCTGGGCGAGATCTTGAAGCTGAGCGTAAACGCGCCGACATCGCCTGAGTAGGCACCCGGCCTTGGCTTGACCGGCGACTTTGCCGCGGCCACGCCGCCACCGACGGCAGCGATGGTCACCGCGAGCAGAACCGCAGCCAGAATGCGGGGGCCGCCTCCGAGCAAAGTCTGCTGTGCGCGACTGTTCGGTGACCGGTTGGCGTCGTCCATGCTGATCTCCTTCAGGTGACGTCGGCTCGTGTTCCAGGATGGTGTGGCACTCGCGTGAGAATAAGCGAGTCTGCGCCTAGGTGAAGCGCCGGCAGGGCTCTTTGCGAATATGGCCACCTGGCCAATGCTTCCGATGCGAAAACGATCTAGGGTTATGCTCGCCGACCGGGTCGGTGCGGTGGGCGACGCCGTTGGCGGGCCCGAGATCTCTGAGCGAGAGAAACGAGGAATCAACACGAGATGCGGCCCGTGACGTTGTGCGAGGCGTTCCAAAGGAGCGCCGCCCGTGTTCCCGAGCGAATCGCGCTGCGAGTGCCCGGAGACGCGGTCCAACTGACCTGGGCCGACTATGCCGCGGCCGTCGAGCGAGTCGCTCGAGCCATCGCGGCACTTGGGGTTGTCCGGGGCGACCGCGTGGCGTTCCTGTCGCGCAACAGGCCCGAGCTGGCGATAGCGGATGTCGCGGCGCTGCATCTAGGCGCGGTGGGAGTGGTGCTCTACACAGCCTCACCCCCCGCGACAATCGAGCACGTCCTACGTGACAGCGAACCGATCGCGCTGCTCGTGGAGTCGAGCTTGCGAGCTCGCCTCGCAGATGTCGAGCACGCGGTTGAGCATGTGCTCTCGCTCGATGAGGCGGCGGGCAAGCAAGCGCCGCTCTCTGCGTCCACATCTCCGAGCTCGTTTGACTTCGAGGCGGCTTGGCGCGGTGTGCGCCCAGATGACCTTGCCGGCATTGTTTACACCTCAGGTACCACCGGTCCAGCGAAGGGCGTCGAAATCTCCCACCACATGGCGACGAGCTGGATCGACAGTTTCGATCGTGTGTGGCCCGAGCCCGATGGGACTCACGACATCTCCTACGGCTCGTTCGCGAACGTCGGTGAGCGTGGCTGCGGACACTGGCGCGCCCTAGTCAGGGGCTCCACGAGAACCTTCTGCGAGGCACCCACGCAGCTGCCGCTTGCCTTGCTGGACGCCAAACCGACCTTCCTGTTCGGACCACCGCAGGTCTGGCAGGCGCTGAAGCGGGCGCTCGAGGGGACCCTTGACACCGACGAGCGAGACACTTTGGAGACAAGCGTCCGGCGTGTAAGGGAAAGCTTGCGTGGGGAGTCGGCCGACCCGCTGAGCTCCGAGCAGCAGAAGACCTTGGCGAGCCTGCGCGCGCGAGTCGGCCTGGATCGGATCACCAAAACCCTCTGCGCCGCGGCCCCTTGCCCACCCGCCCTTCGTGAGCACTATCGCGCCCTCGGCGTCCCGTTTGGGGAGAACTTCGCGATGACGGAGGTTGGATCGGCCACCACCCAGCGTCCCGGGCTCATCGATTTCGGTACGCTCGGCCCGGCCGCTCCGGGCTACGAGCTGCGTATTGCCACAGACGGTGAGCTGCTTGTCCGCAGCCCATACACCGCATCGAGGTACCGCAACCGCCCCCAGGAGAGTGCTGAGACGTTCGCCGCCGATGGGTGGGTGCACACCGGTGACATCGGCGAGCTGGACGATGAGGGCAGGCTGCGACTGCTTGGTCGCAAGAAGGAGATGATCGTCTCCGCTCACGGTCATAACGTGGCTCCGGCGAGGCTCGAGTCAGCGCTTCAGGATGCGTGTCCACTCATCCTCCACGCCTGCGCGATCGGCGAGGGACGCTCGCACATGGCTGCGATCGTCGCGATCGACCCGACGCGCGAGCATGACGATGCGGTAGATGGGGCTGTCCTCGCTGCGATTGAACTGGTCAATGCCGAGCTCGACCCGCGCGAGCGGATCGAGGCGCACACGGTCGTTGCGGACCCTTGGCTTCCAGGGGCCGAGTTGACGGAGACGTTCAAGTTGCGCCGCGGCTATATCAACGAACGCTATGCGTCGGCGGTTGAGCAGATGTATGGATCACCGAAACGAGCTATTAATTACTCGGCGGATATTGAAATGAGCGAACCGGTAAACACAGCAATTATCTCCGTGGCGAGCAACCCGTCGGCGTTCGAAGCACCGACGCTTTGTGAGGCCTTTCAGCAGACCGCGGCCGAGCGCGGCGACAGCGTCGCTCTAAGGACTCCAGGCGATGTCATCTCGATCACATGGGCGGAGTACGCCAGGCGTGTCCAGCGGCTCGCCGCAGGTCTCGCGGCGCTTGATATAGGCCGCGGCGACACGGTGGGGATCATGCTGGTGAACCGGCCCGAGTTCCACTTGGTCGACACTGCTGCGCTGCATCTGGGTGCGACGCCGTTCTCGGTCTACAACAGCTCTACAGCGGATCAGATCGCCCACCTGTTTGGCAACGCATCGAATCGCGTCGTGATTACCGAGAGCGGGTTTCTTCCCGTGGTCCAGATGGCAATCGCGGGCGGCGTCGAAGTGGAGCATGTCGTACTCGTCGATGACCAGCATCCAGAGACGATCTCGCTTGAGCGTCTGGAGGAGATGGGCGAGCCGGGGTTTGACTTCGAAGCTACATGGCGCACGGTGGTGCCTGAGGACGTGGCGACACTGATCTACACCTCGGGTACCACCGGACCACCCAAGGGAGTTCAGCTCACTCACTCAAACATGTTGGCGCAGATGCGGGCGATGCAGGAGCGGCTGCCCGCCACGCCGGGTGGTCGGACAATCTCCTATCTGCCCTCCGCTCATTTGGCCGACCGTTGGTCCACGCATTACCAAAGCTCCATTGGACTCGGCTACACCCTGACCTGCGTCAGCGACGTGCGCGCGATCGTCACTTATCTGCCCGAAGTCAGGCCGACGACGTGGGGAGCCGTGCCACGGATCTGGGAGAAGATCAAGGCCGCGCTTGAGGCACAGGGCATCATCGATCCGGCAGTCCTCTCAGAGCAGCAGCGCGCGGGGGTTCGAGCGAAGCTTGGACTCGATCGGTGCAAGTGGCTGATGGTTGGCGGCGCGCCCACCGCTCCGGAGCTGCTGCGCTACTTTCACGACCTCGGCCTGCCCATCTGCGAGGTGTTCGGGATGTCCGAGGCATCCTGCGTTGTGACATGCAGCCCGCTCGATCGGATCAAGATCGGTACCTGCGGGCCTGCGATCTCCGGAGTCGAGCTGAGATTGGACGAGGACGACGAGCTGCTCGTGCGCGGCGAGATCGTGATGCTCGGCTATCGCAGCGACCCCGAGCGCACCCGTGAGGCGGTCGATGAGGACGGTTGGCTGCACACAGGCGACATTGTCACGATCGACAACGACGGCTACGTCACGATCGTGGATCGCAAGAAGGAGCTGATCATCAACGCCGCAGGCAAGAACATGTCGCCCGCGAACATCGAGGCCACGCTGAAGAGCGCCCATCCGCTGATCGGACAGGCGTGCTGCATCGGAGATAAGCGTCCCTACAACTGCGCACTGATCGTGCTCGATCCCGATGTGTGCGCCGCGTTCGCCTCAGAACAGGGGCTCGCAGACGCTGCGCCTCGCGAGCTGGCGCATGAGGAGCGTGTGCAGAGCGTTATCGCTGCTGCTGTCCTCGAGGCCAACAACCATCTCTCGCGCGTGGAACAGATCAAGCGACATGCGATCATGCCTTGCGACTGGCTACCCGGTGGCGATGAGCTGACACCGACGATGAAGCTCAAGCGCAAGCCGATCAGCGAAAAGTACGCCGCCGATATAGAGGCGCTTTATGCGGGTGAGTGACGAGCATTGCCTCGCGTATAATTCGATAGCGGAGGATCACGGTGCGAGTCGATAACGGTGGCATTGGTATTGAGTATGAGGTGACCGGGGAAGGCCGACCTGTGGTGCTGCTCCACGGCTTTCCCGACTCCAGCCGTTTGTGGCGCCACCAGGTAACGGCACTGGCCAACGCAGGGTTCAAGGTGATCGTTCCCGACATGCGGGGATACGGCAAGTCCGACAAGCCGGCAGATGTGGGCTCCTACGCACTGCAATTGCTGGCCACCGACGTGCTTGCCGTGATGGGAGACGCCGGCGTAGAGCAGGCCCACGTGGTCGGACACGACTGGGGGGCAGCGGTCGCATGGGGGCTGGGGGCGATCGCGGGCGATCGAGTCGATCATCTCGTTGCACTGTCGGTCGGGCATCCCTCGACTTTCCTGGCGAGTGGCTTCGAGCAGCACGAGAAGTCGTGGTACATGTTGTTCTTCGGACACGTAGGCATCGCCGAGCGGTGGTTGTCGGATGATGGCTGGGCCAACTTCCGTAGCTGGGGCAAGCATCCCGACGCAGATGCGACGATCGCCGAGTTGGAGGCGGACGGGTCGTTGACTCCCGGTCTGAACTACTACCGTGCCAACGCGACGGCGAAGTCCTTCGCACAAGGCGGTTTGGTTCTTCCGCCGATCCAGGTGCCCACGATGGGTGTATGGAGCTCAGGCGACTTCGCTCTCACCGAGGCGCAAATGACCAATTCGGCGAAGAATCTCAATGCCTCTTGGCGATACGAGCGGATCGAGGGACCGGGCCACTGGATGCAGCTCGAGGCGTCTGAGGATGTCAACAGGCTGCTGCTTGACTTCCTGCCCGTCTGATCCAGTCCGTCGTCTTGGCTGAGATTTTAATGTCTGGCGTCTGGAGGATGGGCGGTTCTCAAAGTGTTCTCACGGAGCTGTCTACGGTGCGAGCAACTTCATGGGTTTGCGTGGGGCCGTAACCGAAAACAGTCCCGGTTCTCATCGCACGGCCGTGGCTCTTGTCCACTTAGCGAGAGGCAGTCGGGCATCGGACGCTTCGGCGGGCACTGTATCCTCGACGAGATGACGACCGAGCGTCTCGTCTCCGTGCAGCGTACGCGCATCTACAACCTATGAGCAAGCAGACACAAGGCGTTGGTGCTCTGATCGTGAACACCTGGAGCGTTCAAGACGGTCTGCAGGATCAGTTCGTGGTGGGTCTTACGGATCTGTTCGAGCACGTTCGTACTGTGACTGGGTTCCTGCATGGGCAGATCCTGCAGGGCGCCAACACCACGCGTTATGTCTCGGTCGTCATGATGCGCTCCGCCCTTGAGCGCGATCATGCGCTTGAGGACCCCGAGATCCGGCGACGACTACGAGAGCTGCGGCGCATCGCTCGCGATGACGCCCACGACTACGTGCCACTTCGCGTATTCGTTCCGGTCGGGGATACCAGCGCCTAGCGGTTCGATTGAAAGGGCGACTGGCATTCGGACGCCCGCCCGCCTCGGCGATGAGTCTTGTCGTTAGCTCCGAGAGCGAACCGATGACCTTCGGCACGAGGCGCAACGGTGATGGTGATCAAGACGGTGGACGCCAACCTCTGGCCAGAGTCGTTTGGCCCAGCTCGATCAAGTAGCCGTCGGGATCACGGATGTAGCAGCGTATCTCGGTCGCGTGCTTCTTTGGTGGCGTTAGGAATTGGGCGCCCCGCTCGCTCCACTCAGCGTACACCGCTTGGATGTCCGCAACCCGGATGTTGAGGAAGCTGTTCACCCGATCTGGGTCGGGCGGCGTCTCGAGCGTGACGGTCGGCTTGTCGTCGGTCGGACCTCCTCCGGAGTTGATGATGATCCAGCTGTTGGCTAGCGCTACGTACGTCACCTCGTCATTCGCCTCGCCTGAGATGACGGTCCTGCCGCCGAGTACGTCGGTGTAGAAGTGGCGGGAACGCTCAACATCATCTGAAACGATGAAATGGGCCAAGACCATCTCCTGGTCGATGGTGCTCATGCTGACCTCCGTTGTTGGAATTGGTTCCATAGTTGCACCGCACATCGCACCCGTGTATGTCCCTGATCCGCTCCCCGGTCTCAGTCGCACGTTCACAGGCGCGGTACCTACGTACTGCGGTTGGAATTGACCGGACCCTGGTCATAACGTTCGTCTGATGATTCGATACCAAGTACAGTGGCCCAGACTGACAGCCGGGCGAAAGCTCTACCCGGAGGTGATATATGCCCGAGCCTGTTGACACCCACCATCTCCTGTTGATCGGGGCCGGACCAGGAGTCGGCGCCGGTGTGGTTAGGCGCTTCGGTCGCGAGGGCTTCCGTAGCACACTCATCTCCCGCAGCGAAACGCTCGACCAGCTCGCCTCTGAACTACGCAGCGGCGGGCTTCAGATAGAGGCGATCGTCGCGGACATCGAGGATCTGGACGGCTACCGCGAGACGCTCGAACGGATCTTCGGCGCCCCCGGGGCGCCTGGTGTCGTCGTGTACAACGCTGCGCTACCAGATCCAGGCCAGATCCTCGACACCACCGTCGAGCGGCTCCGAACCGCCCACGACGTCGATGTTCTCGGTGCCGTCGTAGCGGCACAGGTGGCCGCGCCGGTCCTGCGGGCAGTTGGCGGCGGCACTCTGCTGGTCACTAGCGGCGGTTTCGCCGACAATCCAGTGCCTGCACTGGCGAGCCTCTCGATGGGGAAGGCCGCCCTGCGCTCGGCGCAAACGCTGATCGCCGCCGGCGTCCAAGACGACTGTATCCACGCCGCGACCGTCACGATCGCCGGTGCCGTCAAGCCGGGGACGGACTTCGATCCGGATAGCATCGCCGAGCTTTTCTGGACTGCCCACACCGACTCGAAGGACGCCTGGCAGACTGAGTATCGGTTCACAGGCGCATAAGCGGAGCGCAAGCACCGATGCGTGCCGACGATCGGTGAGGTAAATAAACGCCGCCGACAGCTTCGGAGTCGTGCTTGACCGCCTACGCGGATACCACGAGCCGTGGAACGGCCCTGTTAAGCGCTTGCCCCAGGCGTGTGTATTGTTCTACTGTCTACGCGGACAGAAAGCCCGAGATCGGTGCTCCGAATACAAGAAAGCCCCGCAATTTGCAGGGCTTTCTCCATGCGCTCGAGTGGACTCGAACCACCACGGACCATTCGGTCCACAAGGCCCTCAACCTTGCGCGTCTACCAATTCCGCCACGAGCGCAGAGCGGGCGAGTATATCCGGCGCCCGGCTCGGGTAGTGCTTGCCGGTTGCATCCGTCCACGGCCCGCGCTACTGTACGAACACATGTTCGTTTCAGGACCGAATCCATCCGACACGGGAGCCGCGCACACATGGATCTGACCAAGCGTCAGCAGGAGATATTCGACTTCATCGGCAAGTACTCGGCCAAGTACGGCTATCCACCGACGGTGCGCGATATCGGCAAGGCTGTTGGGTTGGCCTCGTCATCGACCGTGCACGCGCATCTGGCTAATCTCGAGAAGATCGGTCTTCTGCGCCGCGATCCGTCTAAGCCACGGGCCATCGAGCTGCTCGACAAGGCTGTTGGAAGCGCGGTCGACAGCGTACGCAACATTGTAAGGCCCGAAAGTCTGCCGTTGCTCGGCTCGGTCGCCGCCGGTCAGCCGATCCTCGCCGAAGAGAACGTCGAGGAGTATGTGCCGGTTCCAAGCCTTGCCGGTGGCAGCGACGGCGACTACCTCCTACGGATACGTGGAGAATCGATGAAGAACGCTGGCATCGTCGAAGACGACCTTGTCGTCGTTCATCAGCAGGACACCGCACAGCAGGGCGACATAGTCGTGGCTTTGCTCGGCGAGGAGGCCACGGTCAAGCGCTACTTTCGTGAGTCTGATCACATTCGTCTGCAACCCGAGAACGAGACGATGGAGCCGATTCGCACCAAGGAGGTCAAGGTGCTCGGACGCGTGGTCGGCTTGCTCAGGAGTATGTGATGAGCACCTTGCTGCTCGAGCGGGCTCGGACTTTTGATGAGGGCTTCGAGCGCGATACGCGTCTTCAGCTGGATGACGCACTGCTCGCAGGGATGGCGGATGCGCACGGCAGGCTTACGCTGGATGAGCTGATCACCGGCGTGTGGGAGGGCCTCGCCGTGCGTGGCGTCGTGGAATGTCCGGTCTGCGCTAGCTCAATGACTATGGACTCTCACAGCGAGGACCAACAGCTGGGCTCCTGCCTAAGCTGCGGCTCGGTACTCTGCTGACTTATCGACACGCTGGTCGTCGACTGAGCGTCTCGAAACGCACGCGTCGGCCCAACTCTTCACAGAGCGTGTGCTTCGCGCTACGGTTGTGGGGCAGGTCAAGCAGCCGCGGAGGCCTATTGGGCCTTCGAGGAAACTCCGGACATCACAGGGCAGGGTGGTCGAGCTATCGACCCGGGGAAACCCGCGGGAAAGTGCCACAGAAACAAACCGCCGACGTCGGCCGTCCCACGTGAACGGCTGGCAGGCAAGGGTGAAATGGTGCGGTAAGAGCGCACCAGCGCCGCGGTGACGCGGCGGCTAGGTAAACCCCACCCGATGCAAGGTCAAACCGGATCGTTTGCAGGTTGCCCGCCGAGATCCAGGTAGGCCGCTCAGATGGATGGCTGCTCAATGACAGGATCCGGGTTATCGATCTGCTAAGGAAAAACCCCGCTGAAGCGGGGTTTTTCTATTGGTAGTCGCTTTCTCGTCGCGCGCGACCGCAAAAGTCGAAAGAGCAGATGTAAGTGCCGGTTGTTCAGGTAGAGCGGCAACGGTCAGAGACATTCCGAGAGAACTTGAGACCGGTGTTGTAGGGCTTTGCTTGCTCTCGCGAGGCTTCTGTTGCGACTAATGGCGCAGGCCGTCAGAGTCGCCGCTCAAAGGCTCGGCATGCACGATTGGCTATGACCGCATTTCGCGAGAGCGACGGCGATTGGAGATGGAGTAGGAGACACGGCTCGACTTGAGCGGTCGAACCCGGGAGTCTCTCTGTGTGTGACGCATGGCCGAGATGGGTGTGCGGAGGAGCGTCACGCTTGCGGCTGAGTGCTGTGCCCGTTGGGCGCAGACTCGGATCAACGATGAACAGTACCGACCAGGCAGGGAAACATGGCTTCAATCAATCAGACACGCTCGAAAGCGCGGGCATTGCGCCCTGGCGACGACGGGCTGCCGCGCGGCCACGTGACGGAGATCCAGCGTGCCCGGATGCTCAGCGCCGCTGTCGAGGCGATCGAGGAGAACGGGTATGCGCGACTGACTGTCGCGCAGGTGATCAGCCGGGCGAAAGTCTCCCGCAAGACGTTCTATGACCTGTTTGTCGATCGCGAGGACTGCTTCCTGGCCGTATTCGAGCGTACGCTCGAGCAGTTGCGTTCGCGGGTGGTAGAGGCATATGAGCAGGAGACCTCATGGCGTGAGGGGGTTCGTGCTGGCTTGGCGGCCTTGCTAGTTTTTATCGACGAGGAGCCTGAGCTGGCTCGCTTGTGTGTTGTGGACGCGCTCGGTGGGGGCCCGCGAGTACTCGAAGAGCGGGCGCGGGTGCTCGAGCAGTTGCGTAAGGTGATCGATCGGGCTCGCACGACCGCCAATGTCAAGCGTGAGCCGCCGAGCGTCACCGCTGAAGGCGTGATCGGCGCTGTGTTCGCGGTGATCCACACGCGCTTGCTCGAACGAAGCACCAAGCCCTACATCAGCCTGCACGGTTCGCTGATGAGCATGATCGTGCTTCCCTACCTGGGAGTTCGCGCCGCAAGTCGAGAATTGTCTCGTCGTCCGCCCGAGGTGCGCCGGCGGGGCAAGGCTGAGCCGGGTGTCGGCAAGGATCCGATGGCTGGACTCGATATGCGTCTGACCTATAGGACGGTACGAGTGTTGACCGCGATCAAGGAGCATCCCGGAGCAAGCAACCGTGAAGTCGCCGACGGAGCGGGGATCGCCGATCAAGGCCAGATATCGAAGCTACTCTCGCGCCTAGAGCGATTGGATCTGATCGAAAACGTTGACCATGCCCAATCAAAGGGAGCACCCAACGAATGGTGTCTTACCGAGCGCGGCGAGCGGGTGGAGAGAGCCACAAGGCCGATGTAAGCACCGGCGGCACCACGCTTCTGGCGCAATAGCCGACTTGGGAAGTGGACAGCTTGTGGTAAATGTCGAGGTAACTGTCTTGACGTCCGCTGCGAGCCGATAGACGCGAAAACCGACGTTGCTCTACCTTGGAGGTGCGGGAAGCAGCAGAATAGGGGTGAGCGTCGTGCTGTGGACGGGCTGGAGCAAGCGGCGTAGGGTAGGGGAAGCAAAGGAGATGCTGGCAGTGGCCGGCGGCATCTTCGACCGCTCACTCGACCCGCATCAGACGATGCGAACGATCGCTGAGATGGCTGTGCCGAGGCTCGCGCAGATGTGCGTGATCGACCTGTTGCGCGAAGACGGCACGATTGCAGAGAAAGTGGCGGTGGCCGAGCACGAGAAAGAGCAAGGCAAGCTCGAGGCATTGTGCGCCGAGCACCCTCTCGACCTTGATGGCGAGCACCCCAGCGCTCGTGCGATCCGTTCACGCGCCCCGGTGGCGGCAGAGGACTTGACCGACGCGCTCACGCTCGAGTTGATCACGCCGGAGCCTGAGGTGCGCGAACTCCTCCTTTCCAGCGGCTATCGCTCCGTAATAGCGATGCCGCTGATCTCTCGCGGACGACTGCTAGGAGCGTTGTCGTTCTTCTACATGCACGATGCTAAGTCGCCACGACGCCGAGCACATGGCCCTGATGAGCGATCTTGTGGATCGCGCTGCCACGGCGCTCGACAACGCGAGTATGTATACCGCCCGCACGCAAATGGCGCGCACACTGCAGCGCAGTCTGTTGCCCGAGAGCTTGCCTTTGATCGAGCGAGTAAGCCTCTCTTCTGCTTACCACCCCGTTGGGGAGGGAAACGATGTGGGCGGAGACTTCTATGACGTGTTCACCACCCCGCTTGGCTGCTGGTTGGTCGTCGGTGACGTGTGCGGCAAGGGCCCAGAGGCGGCGGCGGTGACTGCACTTGTGCGTCACAGCATTCGCGCCTTCGCGTTCGTGCGAGCAAGCCCGGCGCAGGTTCTCGGGGCCGTCAATGAGGTGATGCTCGGGCACGCGCTGGCGCAAAGGTTCGCGACCGTCGTGGTCGTTCGATTGGACCTGACTAGTAAGCGCGCTCGGGCCGTCGTGGCGGCGGCCGGGCATCCTCCGCCGGTGGTGCTGGCGCGGAATGGCTCCAGCCTTTGTCCAAGCATGCAAGGTATGATGCTAGGCGTGCGCTCGGGCTCGAATGTGCTCGACTTCGAACTAGAACTCGAGCAGGGATCGACTCTTGTGCTCTACACCGACGGTTTGCTTGACGCAGGCGCACCGCTGCGGGGCCTGACCTCGCAGCAGCTATGCAGTCTGCTCGCCGACCAAGCTGGAACTGGGCCAACTGCGATTGTCCAGCGACTCGAGCAACTTGCGCTCGCGAGCGGAGCGGGCCGCTTGCGCGACGACGTCGCGATTGTCGCGGCGCGAGTCGACGGTTGAGTAGCGCTGCGTGCATTCGCATGCGTTGAGGAGGAGCGGCTGACTTCGCTACCTGGCAGCGCGCTCTGTGCGCCGTCCCGATGCGCGCTGCCGGTCGGATCAGATGAGGAGTTGCCGCTCTGCGCGATATTGCCCAAACCCTCCCACACCGAGACCGTGGCCGTCCTCGGTGCAGGACTCGACGCTGGTCGCATGCTTGATGGCGATGGTCGTTGCTCGTCTGCGCGCTCGCCGGTTGAGGCGGTATGTGCGCCTCAGGGTCGTGCCCTACCGTGGCGACGATCCGTCCACGGAGGCGGTCGTGAACGTCTTCGATGCCCTGCACAAGCGGCTGTTGCGTCGCTGGTGGCGGAGATTGTTCAGTGGCCAGCCATCCGTTGCTCTTGAGATTCATTGCCATCGCGAGGCGTGGCTGTCGCTCACCTGCCCTGTGGGAATGCAGCCATTGATACAGGCTGCACTGCGCAACGCCTACCCAAACTGTCGCCTACAGGACGAGTCGATGAGGCTAGGTTCGCCACCTTACGTGCTTCGCTTGAAGAAGCACAGTCCGTTCATCAAGCGTGCGAAGCTGATCGATCCTTTCGACCGCGATCGTGTGCCGACGGTGAACCGCCTGATCACGACGATGGCTGCATGCCGAGCCCCAGCCTTCGTGCAGATCGTGCTGACGCCCACTCCGGCATTGTTCGAGGGCCACTCCAAGCGCAGCTACATGCGCCACGAGCACCACCTTTCACGTCAGCGCAAGCTAAGGCTGCCGCCGCTCGATCGCTCAATGGTGGAGGACGAGGAGCTGAAGGGAGGCTTGGATGTCCAGCACCAACCTTTGTTCTTTGTAGATCTGCGCATGGTCGGGCCGAACCGCGCTGTCTGCGAGCGGATAGCCTCGGAGCTGCGTGCCGAAAGCGCTGAGAACCGCTTGGTGGAGCGCGGCACGTCGATTCGCCACGGCTGGCTTGGCATTTACAGCAGACGCATCGAGCGAGGCGAGGGCAATCCGCTGCCTTCGACCCGCAAGGGCGTGTTCGCCTCAACAGAGCTCGCGAACCTCTGGCAGATACCTTCGGTGGACTACTCCACTGTTCCCTTCGCACGCAACCCATTGCCGCTTGCGCCGGCTCCCCCGACGATCTTTCGCCCGCTGGAGGGGATGGGCACTCTGTGCGACGCCAGTGGTGCGGTCTCGATCCACCCGCCGCTGCGCCGCCAAAACACGGCAGTGCCAGGCACTGTTGAGCAGGGCAAGTCGAGCTATCCTGGTGGCCACGGTCGCGGAGGACCTTCGCCGTGAGCATTGTGCGGTGATAGTGCTCGACCCCAAGGGCGATGCCGCCGAGGCCGCCGTCAGCGTCGTGCCGACCAACCGCACGTGCACGTTGCTTGACTTTTCTCACCCGACTTGCGGCTTCAATCCCCTGGCTGTGGACGCCCCGGCCGACACGATCGCCGACTATGTTGTCTCGGCGCTGAAGAACCTCTTCAGTGACGGGGACATCAGGGCCTCGTCCGACCGCTATCTGCGCAACGCGATCATCGCCGTGCTGGCTTATGACCGCCACAGCACGCTGTGGGATGCGGCGCGGCTCCTGTCAGTGGGGGAGGAGGGCTATGCATACCGCTCGCGCGTTGCCGGCGCACTGCGCACGCAACCCGAGTTCAAGGAGATTTCAGAGTTTTTCACGGGTCGTCGATTGCACCGTCAATCGATGTAAGGAGATCTCATGCTCGGAACCAACGCCAACATAAGCCTAGACGGCTACATCCGCGTTTCCCAGACTCGCGGGCGAGAAGGCGACTCGTTCATCAGTCCCAAGGTCCAGCGCGACTGCATCCAAAAATGGGCTGATGCGCGTAGCGTCAGTATCGTCGCTTGGCACGAAGATCTCGACCAGTCTGGCGGCAAGCTTCACCGGCCAGGGCTCGACGCGATGCTGGGCCGTATCCGTTCAGGTCAGACCGGTGGGCTCGCGGTAGCCCACCTTGATCGTCTGTCCCGGGCTGGGGTTGCCGATGCGCTTCGCCTTGTAGAGAGTGTGCATGAGGCTGGCGCGAAGATCGCGGTCGTAGACCTTGGCGATCGATCCCACTACGCCCGTGGGCGAGTTCTCGATGACCCTGTTTCTTGCGCTTGGCCGAATGCAACGCCGTCAATTCCAAGAGCGCTGGCAGGAGGCTCAGGGTCGCGCCATTGGTCGTGGAATTCACTTTCGAGCGCCGTTCGGTTACACCAAGCCCGGCAAAGCCAAGCCGATCGTGCCCAACGTGGAGACCGCCCCATTGGTCAAGCGCGCGTTCGAGATGCGAGCGGCCGGCGAGGCTTGGCCAAAGATCGCGACCTTCTTGAACGAACGTCATCCCCCGAACAAAGCACCGGCATGGACGCGCTCGACTGTCAATCACCTGATCCGCAATCCCGCTTATCTCGGCCAAGCGACCTGCGGTAAGCACGTCCAAGCTGGCGCTCATCCGGCGCTCGTGAGCACCGATTTGTGGGAGGCCGCAAACGCCGTAAGGGCCCAGGCGCCGAGCCGAGGCGACGGAGAGGGAACGTTGCTTGCTGGCATCCTGCGTTGCGCAGGTTGTCGCTACGTGATGAGTCGCGGAGCAACCCAGGGGACCGGTCGACCCGAGCAACTGCTGACCTATACCTGTCGGCGCAACCACAGTGCCGGGCGGTGCCCGGAATCTTGCGCGATCAAGCGCGAGCTAGTCGAGCAATATGTCGAGGAGGCATTTCTCGAACGCTATGCGCAGGTGAGCATCGAAGGTGTGGTCGACAGCGCCGATCTGGATGCTATCCGCCAAGAGGTTGCAGAGGCAGAAGCAGATCTGGATGAGTTTCGTGACAACGAGCGTGTGCGCACGGCGCTCAAGGCGCTCGGAGGCAGCTCATTTGAGGACGGGATCGCGGCACGCGCGAGGAAGGTGATCGCGGCGCGTGAGAAGCTAGCTGCCGCACGCGCGAGCGCTGTCGGCTTTGAGCTGCCCGACGAGGTTAGCTACCGGAGCTTGACGCTCCCCGAGCGGCGAGCGCTGCTGCGTGCTGGGATCGGCGCTGTGTTCGTGCGGCGTTCGTCAGTGCGTGGTGGGCGCGGCCGGGTGCCCGATCCCTCTATCCGTGTCCATATCTGCTGGACCGGGGAGGAGCCGGAGAACCTTCCCGGCAGGCACAACAAAACGGTCGTCGCTCCGACTCGATTTGACTGGTAGCCAACTCGTGCCGGGGTAGCGCTCGGCAACGATCCTGGCAAAGGCTGTGGCGACCGCATCCGTGGCGGCGTCGCGGTCATCGACATGTGGGGATCGTGCAGCTGTCGGATATAGCTGCACGCGTGCGTCAGACGAGCTCTTCTTAGGTCTGAGACGAACCGCCGAGCCGTCCGAAGGAGGTTCCCGAGTCGTGGCAAGGGGGGCCATGTAATCTGATCCGACGCGCGACGCCAATATGGACATTTTCGAGGCCCGTCGCGATCCGCTTGTCGCCTGTGATCGTGGTCGTGGGATGAAACAGCAGCACCTGGGGGGTTGTGATTTGTGCGCGCTTGGAAGTCTGTTGACGTCGCGGCGTTTGGGGCTGGGCGATCTGGGAGGCACATGTTGGCGTCCGGTGTGATGGGCATCCTGTCGTCGCTATGGCCAGCTTCGAGGAGCGGATATATCAACTGGGCTTGGAGGCCCTCGCGGAGCAGGAGCGTCAGGTTGCGGAGGTGCGGAGTCGCGGCTCGACTCTGCTTGCCGCGGGTGCTGTGATCGCCTCGTTGCTGGCCAAGGCTGTCTTTCATGACGGGCACCCAGAGGGCACCTTGGAGACGTTGACGACGGTCGTGGGGGTGCTCGGGGCAGGTACTCTGTTGCTGTTCGTCGTGTTGTTGCTGCGGCCGTATGAACTTGGCTTCACGGTCAACGCGCCGGCCACCTACAGGGCGCTGTGGGAGCAGGGAATACTCGATCAACCGATGGTCGACCTCGCTCTCGCCGATGCGTTTGAGGAGCAGCGCGAGACCAACTCGAGGGCCGTCAGGCGTTTGTCTTGGTTCTTGGCCGTGGCGCTTGGCGCACTCGTTCTGGAGACCGCTGGTCTTGCCGCCGCCGCTGCGCTAGCCTCATAGCTATGGCAGACCGTCCTATCAGCCCCCCGTCCTCGCCGTCGAAGCCCGGCAACGCGCCGGCGCCGGGGTCGGTCCCCAAACTGCCCAAAACGATCTTCAACCTGGAGAAGAAAGGTTGAGCGGGTAGCCTCGGCTTCGTTCGAGGATGCAGGTAGGCCGTCAGCGTGTGGGTCTTTGGACGGCTCGGTTTTTTGGGAGACAAGATCCGCCTGACCATCCGAAGGACGGCCCCTCTGGCCGGTCACCGCGCCCGCCTCGCGCCTTGCGATATTTCACGGCGCTGAGGTCTGCGTCGATTTGCAGTTGGGTCTGCTGAGGGCGACTGCGTGGGCGCGGGCGGTGTCGTGAGGCTGTCGTGTTTGCTGGTGTTGTAGATGTCTGGTTTTCGAGGACTGGTTGCGGGACGTGCTCGACCAGGCGCGTCGTGGCACCCTGCCCGGCTTGGTGCGTACCGGCGCGACGGTTGCCAATGCTGCAGCGGAGTACCTGCGCTACATCGAGCATGATCGGGTGCGCAAGCCCTCCACGGTGCAGGGGTATCGCTGGATCGTGGATGCACGTGTCATCCCCGAGCTCGGGACTCTTCGCTTGGAGGACGTGACGGCCGACCAGATCGAGACGTGGCTAGGGGAGATGCCTGGTAAGCCGAGCACGCGCCGGAAGGCGCTCGTGTTCCCCCACTATGCGCCGCATGAGGAGGATGCGCGTCTTGTTGCCGAAGCGGTCCGGACGGATGTCGTAAACGCGGCCGTCGATACGGCGTAGAGGTTTCAGGTCGGTGCAGTTGCCTTGTGGTTTTTGTGGGCTTTGTGGGGATTCGTGCCGGGACTGCGTCCCGGATTAAGAATCCGCTGGAGCGGATTAACCCTCCAGCCCTGACGGGCTGGGTAGGGTTTTGACCGTCGCGGACCGCGAGATGTATTGATTGATGGGGGGTTGTGGTGGTGGTCCACGACGGTCAAAACCCTACCCAGCTGAGATCTAGTGGAGGGTCGGAACGGGGTTGGTGCTGCCCGCCACCGTTCAGGTCGACGCGATCGTTTTGGTTGGGGTGTCAGGCCTTGAACAGACGCACTGGCAGTCTCGGCGCCGACGAGGATCTCTGATCGCTCTCTCGGGACCAAACTGCAGCACCAAGGGGTCGAGCGTCCTGGTCGCGCTGACGTGTGCGTGACCCTGGAACGCTCTTTCGGCTCGTTGCTTGTCCTGTTTGCTGTGGTTGGACGGATTAAGCCCATGTACGGGTTTTCTAACGGCATGGAGGTCGTGTTATGCAGACAGAAAGAGATTCGGAAATCGTCTCCTGGATCGGCGGGCTCGGCGCAGCCGGAGCCGAACATGTAATGAGCGAATTCGGGATGAGCCGCAGCATCGCCTACCAGCGACTGAACTCCTTGACAAACGACGGGCTACTCGCTCATCACACGGTGCTCTACGGACGGCCCGGGATGTACACCGCGACGCTCGCCGGCCTACGCTGGAAAGGCATTGCACACCTCGGGACTTTCAGCGTGCGACCCGGTAGCTTCGAGCACGCCTGGCAAGTCGCGCACACCGCTGTCGGGCTCGGAAGGGCGATGCCTGACTGGGACGTGATGAGCGAGCGCCAACTCAGATCGGCCGAGAGCGAATACGGGACACTCGTCGCTTCAATACAAGTCGGTAAGGCCACAACAGGCGCGAAGCTTCACCGTCCCGACCTCGTCCTGACCTGCAAGATGGGACTCGTCGTGCCGATCGAGGTCGAGCTATCGACCAAGGCGGCCTCCAGGCTCGCCGCGATCTGCCGCGGCTGGGCCAGAGCACGCCACATCAACACCGTCTACTACCTCGCGGCACCCGGACCAGCACGCGCCGTCGCACGCGCCGTCCGTTCGACCAATGCGGGCGACCGCATACGAGTGCTCGAGCTCGAGGACATCCCGACGCTCGCAAACGAGCAATACACCGCCGAAGACCACCACGAACCACCAGACCCCATAGACGACGAGGACGATGACGAGATCGAATCCAGCATAAGCGAGGCATAGCAATGATCCCAACAACACAAAACCAGAGCGTCGGGCCGCGAAGACTCGACGGACCACTACTACGACCCGAGCAAGCAGCCGAACTACTCGCCGTCAAGCCCAGCTGGATCTACGACGCAGTCCGCACCGGACGCCTCCCATGCCACCGTATAGGACGACACATCCGCTTCACCCAAACCATGCTCGAAAACTGGCTCACAGAGCAATAAAGCAGATGCTTGTCGGGGAGTCGGAAGCCGGTTCTTTAGGAATCGAACATCTTCGACGGGCAATCGCGGCGGATGCTGCGACCCGACCGAATCATCGCGACTCGCCCAGCCCAACGCGGTCGCGAGCAGACCGAGCGTTGATCGCTTGGGGGCTCAGGCCAGTGTGGTCAAGCAGGTCGTTGTCGCCGGTGACGATTGCCTCCGCGTTGGATTCACGCGCCAATGCAACGAGGTAATCATCCGCTGCATCTCGCAGGATCGCCTCGGCATCGGTGGGGTCGGCGAGCGTGACAGCGACGGCGGCGAAGGCGTCCACTATGACGCGCTCATTGAGAAATTGAAGCGCCTACATCGAGGGCGAAACCCGATAACACGATAGGAGCGAAGTCGGTCAGGACCCATCCGCGCGGCCCATTATCGTGGATGCTACCGACGGTTCGTATTCACTGGCGAGCTCTCGGCGCAGCTCGCCGACGCACGCGGTACCACCACCGCCAAGTTGGATGCGCCGGTGAACAAGCTTGCGCGACTGCTCAACTCGCCATCGATCAAGCGTGTCTTGCTCAATGACTCGCTGCGGGTCAGCTTCGACGATGTGATCGCAAACGAAGAGGTATTGGTCGTAAAGGGCGCACTTGGTGTCATGGGCGCCGGCAATACCAGCGTGCTCATGCAACTGCTCACGGGAATGCTCGATGCCGCGCTCGCACGCCGCCAAGATGGCGTGACGGCCGCACAGCGGACGGCCGTGGCCTTGAAGGTGGATGAGGCACCACTTGTGCTCAACCGGGGGTTTGCCGAGACGATGGCGCTGAAGCGCTCGGCCGGCCTGGAGACGGTAGCTTGCTGGCAGACCGACTCGCAATGGGTCGATCGCGACATGCGCAGCCAGTTGGACGCGCTGTTTGCCCACCGCGTCTACTTCGCCACGGCGTCGGTCGAGGACGCACGTAACGCCGCGAGCCTGATGATGGCCGAGTTCTCAGACACTGTTCGTCCAGGGATTCGCAACCTATCGACGCTCGGGCGCCCAGATGTGCGCTTGCATCTGCCCCGACACTCAGCGATCGCGAGCTGGGTCACGGCTGAGGGCCGCCAAGCCCCGTTCGTCGCGCAAACGCTTCCGCTGTGCGTGGACGAGCAGCGCTTGACGTTCCACGCAGCAAGACAGGCGGAGCGGGGAGGACTCTATCTGCAGGACCTCAGCCAGCCGCACTGGGAGCGCGCCAGGCCCGAGCAGGCTAAACAAAAAGCCTCGCAGGATCGACCCGCTGCAGGCGCCTCTGCGGCGACGGTCGTGTCTGCCAGTGCTCTGGCTCCCGCTCTGGCTTCAGATTCGGCTCCAACCGGGGTCTCCTCGCCAGTTTCAGACCCCTCCGCAAATCCTATATCGACTTCGATCGCCGCACCGCCTCCGTCCGCGGGCGCAAAAGTCGCGCCCCCGGTCGCCACTTCGCCCCCTATCGCCACTTCGCCCCCTATCGCCAACGGCAGCAGCTCCGGTCAAGCGGCGTCGAGACCAGCGGACAGCTATAGCGAGCTGGTCGACATAAGCAACGCACACAGTGTGCGTTGGGCAAAGCCGCCCGCCACAATCATCGAGCTCGATCCCGACCCGCTGGACATAGAGATACTCGCGATCCTGGCCTCACTGAGACACGTGCTCAGCAGCCAGATACACCGACGCTTCAACGAGGGCCGCGCTACGACAACGACCCAGCGCCGCTTGAAGCGGCTCTCCGACGCCGGGCTCGTGGCCCGCTTCCAATTCCATCGTCGCGACGGTGGAGGAATGCCCATGTGCTACTCGATCACGCTGGCGGGACGCGAGCTTTTGACTGGGCGCGGGCACTCGACCGCCAATCGGTTTCTACCCGGAGGGGTCTTCGACGGGAACGACCCAACCATCCCCTCACCCGACCACCAAACAGATGACCAACTGCTGCGCCAGGCACGCCACGACGTTCGCGTCGCAGGCTGGACGCTTGCGGTCGAGCGAGTGATGTCTGGGCGTTTGCGGGAACTGAGAGGCCCCGTGGAGTCTGTGATCTCCCCACAGAAGCGCTCGAAGTCAGGCGATGGTCCAATGTTGGCCCTCAGCGAGCTGTGCCTTCCTGGGGGTCGTACCCCCCACGATTTCATGCGTACCGCCGAGGATGGCAGCAGATCCGAGGTGGAGCGCTTCCAGAGCATCAGGCCCGACGCGACCTTGCTTCGCAAGGGAGGTCAGGAGCTGTTCGTCGAGTTCGACGATCGTCTGCCCGAGGGTGTCGCCGCGGCGAAGGTCGAGCGCTACGACCACTTTCTCACTGGCTGGTCGGCCAAACTAGGGCGCTGGGCGCGTACGGGCAACCAGTTGCCGATTGTGGTGTTCGTATGTCGAGATCGCGCCCGCGCCCGTGAGTGCGTCAGGCGAGCTGACAAGGTATTGACGGCATGCCGCGCCTACGCGGGCGAGTATCCCCAAGATTGGGAATATCAAGGACGCACCAACATCTTGTTTGCTGCTGAGCGTGATGCCCATGAGGCCCTGTTGCAAGGCTGGCGTGTTCCAGCTTTGCCGCCAGGGGTGCGGGTCGCGATGGGCAGCGATCCGCGGAGGCGAGAGCCGTTGATTGAGCCATGTCATTTTTACGGAGGAGATCAGGACTAAGTTCGATCAATCGGCTTCTGCACACAATAGGGATTTCGCTAAGTCAGAATAATCAAGACTTGCTATCTAACGGACTAAATTCTCTCATCGGAAACAATTTGTGAGGACTTCGATCCTTCCCTTGACACCCCTACCCAGGTACCCAACAATGCCGTCCGGACCCGTCCGACGGGTCTGAATGACACGGAGTCGGGAATATCTCTGACCTGAGAACGGGGCGTCCCGGCACTGGGCCAACCACCCCTGGGGGGCCGACTGGTGTGGTTGTACCGCCGGAGGAAGCCCCCGGACGGTTCGCCCCCAGTCGGTCCTCCTTGCATCCATCCGATTGTCGTGCTCAAAGCATGCCGGTGATGCACATTGGAAAGGCATGACCTCACGCGGAGTCTTTGTCGCCAAGTAAGAAACAGCTGAATAAAACTACCTCTAGAGATTTGACAACGACCACCAGATTAAGCACGCTTGGGCTGTCGTCAGCGCGCGGCGGCGTGGTCTACCCGGGACGTCTTGCGGACTATCGTCCCGGTGGCCGACCAACCCTCCACAGAGGGCCGGTTTGGGGCGCGACTGCGAGCGTCGGAGGAGGCCTCCCGGCCGCAGTTGCAGACCCGGCCGGCCCTCGTGCGGGAGAGCAAATTTTCCACCATAGGCACCTTGACACCAAACGATCATTGTGCGACTATCACGTCTGGTCGGAGATTCGGAACGACGTTCGATGGGCTGGCGCCGTTTGTTGCGGTGGAATCGACCGCGGTAATGCGGGAGAAATTGATCTCATCGAGGGTAGAGGAGATACACAAGACTTCCCGGGAACCGAATGGGCGGACAAGGGAAGAGGGTTCGGATGACCGTGGTAACCCCCGCCGTGGTTCCCGAACGAACTCTGGCGCGGCGTTCCTCTCCTCGCGCCCGAGAACTGGTCTCGCGTGGCGACATGGCCTGACCTGAGTCATGGCGTCGCGCGGGACCTCCTAAAATGATTCTTAGAGCGTGATTCCGTCGAACAGCAGTGCGGGGCGAACCTCGAGCTTGAACGCAAGCTTTAGTACTGTGCGCAAATTCGGTTCGCGTCCGCCGTTCTCATAAACGCTAATCGCCGCGCGATCGACCTTGGCATCGAGAGCGAGTCGCTCCTGGGAAATACCAGCACGGGCTCGAGCCCACTTGAGGTTTGCTCCGAATCGTCCGCCATGCCCGCTCGTGCTCGCCTGTGCACGTACGCTCTTAGGCACGCCGCTGGGGGAGAGCTTCGGACCGATGCCGCGCAACAGATCTCTCGGCTCGACCCCAAGTGCCGTGCAAATTCGCAACAGGGTAGGCAAATCAGGTGCACGCTCGCCACACTCCAGGCGACTGATCGCGGCCCGATCGAGCGGCGCAGTTCGTGAGAGCTCTACTTGTGTGAGCCGAGCACGCCTGCGGGCGCGGCGCAGGTTCTCCCCAAATGCCACGATCTGCTCGTCAATCTCGGTCTGCTCGGCTTCAGCCATATCCGCATCATTCACGCGTGCTTACAAAAGAGCCACTGAATAAACACCACATTTGACGATTTGATCGGTCGAAGTGGATGCGGCTTAGCGCATATTCACGCCCGTAAACGGGCGTAGAGCGATCTCCGCGGCAAACTCGCTCAAGCTGGGCAGCTCTCGCGTTTGCTCGGCAGCAACGTAGACGAAGCAGAGCTCGAGCAGCGTCCCGGTCGTCGCCTCGACGGCGACGGCCGTGGGGGGATTGCCGGTGAGCTTTGGTTCCAGCCCGGGCTCGAGCATCCAGGCATATGCATTCATTCCGTCGTATGCCGCGGCCGCCGCCTTGGGACTGGCCGTCAAAGCGTCGATCAGAGCAAGGTGTGCATAAGCGGGCTCGGCTGCAAGGAACTCAAGCAAAGTCGCGACCCCGACACGCACTGCAGTGGGCCAATCCTCTTGGGCCTCGTAAGCCCGCTCAACAATTGCAAGTGCCTTGCGGTGACCGAGCTCATAGGCCACCAAGAAAGCATCCTCCTTGCCAGAGAAATGCTCGTAAAACGCCTGCACTGACACGGCGGCCTCCTGCACGATCTCGGGGATCGTGGTCGCTCCGAACCCCTTCGCCGCCGCCAGATTCGCGAGTGCATCCAGAATCCGCTCGCGCTGGTTGTGCACAACGAAGCTGCGAGACACATTGCCCTCGCCTCGCGGTAGCCCACGGCGCTCGATCGCGCGCGAGCCGAGCGACAACGTACCCGGAGCTCGCCCTCCCACCGGGGCTGTAGAACCATTGTCGCCGGTGTGGCTCGGCTTAAGCGCGATGCCGGCTCGCGAGATGTATGAGTTGGCCCAACTCGAGACTTCCGGCACGAGTGCCAGCAAGGCGTCTCGACGCGGGCGGCGCACGCCTGGTCCACGTCGAGCGCGAGCGTAGAGGACGCGCAGGATCGCACCGACAATCGTCCTTGCCAGCAAGTCGATGCCGTCTGCCTCCTCGCCGAGCGCATGACGTAGCGGCTGTGCGAGTCTGTAGAGCGCTCGCTCGCGGCGTTCGATACCTGCCGGCCCGGCCGCCGTCAGCTCGACCGCAATAACCCTCAACGAAGCTGGATTCTCGAGCGCCAGGGTGAAGAGTTCGTTGACTAGGGCGTCGATTGCTTCGTGCATATCTTCTGAAGTGCTCTCGGGGCGCTCCACACGTGCCACCCACTCGTCGATGATCTCTTCGCTCATCGCAAAGAAACAGGCGTGCTTGTCCTCGAAGTGCTCGTAGAAGGTCTTGCGAGAAGCCACGGCCTTGGCAATCACGTCCGCAACGACGGTCGCGGCGTAGCCTTGCTCGCCGATGCTCGTGAGCATCGCTTCGATCATCCGCACACGAGGATCAGCCACGGTTCTCTTGCCCTTTCGAGCCCTGCGGGCCGGAGCTCTGCCAGCCGATGGAGAATTCGCTTTGCGTTCCTCGCTCTTGTCCACTAACCAACATTGTGACTATCCGCGCCGATTCATGCGAACTGCTCACTATTGCGTCTAGCTCTTGTCAGGAGCAGAGTAGGCCAAACGTGGCCTCTGAACGCTCACGAATATGCCGTGCCTCTGCTGCAGTCTCGACACTTCTCGCTGCAGTCGCCTAACGTAGGTGATAAGGACTTGTGCAGTAACCCGGATGCCAAGCACATAGGCAACTGCGCCACTCTGGCAGATACGATCCACCAGACGGGGGTTGCAGCGACGCAGTCGCCTTCGCTAGCGAAAATAGCTCGGTTGGGCGCCGTCGTGGCTGTGGCGATTGCTCGCAGGCGCTAAGTTGGATGTTCTTCTTTCCCTGTCTCCATGAGCATTCCGGCGTAATCGCCGATTTTCGATTTCGTTTCTTGGCAGAAAGTCAGAGACAACCTGTCTCCCCCCGGGAGCTGGCGGCCGCGAGCTAATCGTGTCAATCACTCTCGCACGACCCGGGCTGAGCGATTCTCGGCCAACTTCCGTGACCGACTCGCGACGGTGAGAGCCCGCTCCGAGGACCCCTTTAAGGGGCCCTCGGATTTCTTCTCCGCGGCGCTACTGGCGTTTCCCCAGCACTTGACGACGAGCTGAAGTACGTCTACAAGGCGCGTACATCAGCACATCGGACGCGCCAAACACGGCGCCGCCCAGACCGTCAGGAGCTCTCTATGTCGTCCGCCATCTCCTCTGCACCGCCCACCAGGCGCGATTCTTTCTCGCGTCGCGATCCCCACGCCCGGTCGCGTCCATTGTCCGAGCGTCACCCAGCCTGCCATCAGGAGATCCCGACGAGCACTCGACTTGCCGGCTACCGCGACGGGCAGGGCCGCGCTCGGGACCTGCTCGCACTCCCGGGCCACGACGGTAGCGTGCTCGTGCTGGATCGCGATGCCACGACGCTCTGCGACCGTAGGCTCGTCGCTCACCTCGCCGCCGACGAGCCGCAGGGCAACGCAGAGCTCATCTGCAACCACTACCTCCAAGACGCGAAGGGGCGTTGGTGTCGGCGCATGCGCCCAGAGGATCTGCGCGTCTCTCCGCTGGGCTGCGAAGCGGAAGGTAATCGGCACGACCTGAATCGCGAGGATGCGCTCATAACAGGGCGTGACGGCAATATTTATCGTCTCTTGCCGGTCCAGGGAGAGCGTTGTATCCGGCAGATGCGCTGGTGCCGAGGTGCCACCGAGAGTGATGATCGCCGTTGGCAGCAGGCCAGTTTGCGCGAGGTTGTTGGCGCCGTCGAAAGCTATGAGCCGATGCACACGCTCACCGAACAGGCGATCGCGCTGTACGACAACGATCACAGCATCTCGGTTACCCGTATGCGCTCTGAACTGGAGCGCCTCGACGGCAGCCCAGTTGTGCTCAATCGTCGCTTGCGCGAAGTTGTCCTTGACGTAGTCGATCGCGGTGGCACCAGCATGAGCGAGATCGCATTGCGCTGTGGCGTAGTAAAGCGCGATCGCCGCGGCAAAATCAGCGGAGAGACGAGCTGGCTCGCGCGGCGGATCGGGATCATGCCCGAAGGTGGTGAGAAAGCGATAACGCCATGGATCCATAGCGAAGTGCTCGGCTCGATCGCGCGCAAGGGCTTGCGTATCAGCCCACGCGAGGTCGAACTCCAGTGAGGGCAAAACACGATCGATCGCCCCCGTCTGTCGAGATCGAAGACGGTCCGCACGAGGCCGCGATCCTGTTTGTCCAATCCAATCCGTTGCTCGGTCGCGAGCTCGTCGAGCAGCTGCGCGCCGACCGCTTCCCAGCGGTACTTGCCGGCGGTGCGGAGCACGCGCACGCACTCTCGCGAATGCATCGTGTCCGTGCGGTTGTCATTGGTGAGCTTGATGCGCCGCGCAGCGCGCTCGACCTACTAGAGGAGATTCGCGGCGTATGTGAGACGGGAGGCACCCGAAGGCATTGGGATGCACGCCTGCCGGTGATCGCGATCGGTTCAGGAGCTGGGCAGCTCGAGCTGTTGCGCGCCTTCGATGCCGGTGCCGACGATTTCATCGCCGCACCGGTCTCCTACTTGGAGCTGCGTGCCCGCCTGCGGGCGCTGCTACGACGCGCCGAGGAGGCCGTTGACGCTCCGACCGTGTTGGTCGGCTCGCTCGCGATCGACACCGCGGCGCACACCGTCAGTTTCGGTGGAGTCGAGGTCGAATTGTGCCGCCTTGAGTACGAGTTGCTTGTGTATCTCGCTCGCAAACCGACGACCGTCTGCTCCAAGCGCGAGCTGTTGCAGATGATCTGGAACCGCCGCACCGACCAGGGTGCGCGCACGCTCGACAGCCACGCCAGCCGCCTGCGTCGCAAGCTCGATGCGGTCGGTGCCGTCGGTTTTGTCGTGAACGTCTGGGGCGTGGGCTACCGCCTCATCTAGAGCGGCTTGCGGACGTTCTCCTTGCGGACGTCCTGAATCCACCTTGGCGGCTCGTAGAGCCACATGCAAATGCAGCACCGCGGCGGGCCATCGGCTCGCCGCTTCTCGTTGACCAAGAACGGCCGGCGAGAGCCGGCCCTAGAAAGGAGCGGCTCATGCCCGCATCTCAATACAGCAACGAAGTCCCAGTCAATCCACTGCAACCTCTGAGCGAACTGGTCGGATGGCTTTGTTCGACGACAGTCCACATTGCGATCGGCGTCGCGCTGGGCCTGTTCGCCGTGCATATCATGCGCCGGCATCATCTACGTTGGACATGGGCGGCCTGCGTGCTTCCCGTCGCTCTCCTCGCCCACTCGATTTTGGCTGACTGGGCAAGCACGCTCGGCACCGCCGCCGTCTGCGCCAGCGCACGCGGTCGCCATTGGCACGCGCAAGACATCATGGCCGGCGGCGACCTAGCCGAGATCGCTGGTAAGCGCCGCGGTCCGCGTCACGCGCTACATGCGCTCGCACGACGCGCATTCGAGCGGATCGTTCACCTCTCCGCGTGGACTTCTCTACGCAATGAGCGCGTCCCAGTTGGACGGGCCGAGGATGGCGAGACGCTCGCAATCCCGCTCGGCAGCGCCAGTGGCGGCAAGCACACCCTGGTTGTGGGCGCCACCGGTTCGGGTAAGACGGTTACCGAGACATGGCTTGTGACCCGGGCAATCGAGGCAGGGCTCGGTGCGGTTGTAATCGATCCCAAGGGGGATGTCCGCATGCGCGAGCATCTGGTCGAGGCGGCTGATTTCGCCGGCCGCGAGTTCATCGAATGGACGCCTACCGGCCCATCGGTCTACAACCCGTTCGGCCACGGTGGCGCCAGTGAGATCGCCGATAAGGCGCTAGCGGGTGAGCGCTTCACCGAGCCTCACTACCAGCGCCAAGCGCAGCGCTATCTCGGCTACGCCGTGCGTGCGCTGCGTAGCGCTGGTACCACTGTGAGTCTGCCGGCGCTCGTCAAGCAGCTCGATCCGGCACAGCTGGAAGTGCTGGCAAGAACGCTCCCCGAAGCGCAGGCAGACGCGACCCTCGATTACCTGGAGTCGCTGACCGCGCGCCAACGAACCGATCTCGGTGGCGTGCGCGACAGGCTGGCGATCATGGCCGAGTCAGACGTCGCACCTTGGCTCGACCCAGAAACGATCAATGCGCAGACGTTCGATCTGCTTAGCGCAGTCAAAGAGCGAGCGGTGGTGTATTTCAACCTGAAAGCAGACGCGCTGCCACTGTTGGCACGCATGCTCGGTGTGGCGATCGTGCAAGACCTGCAAACGACGATGGCTGCACTGCAGGCATCCCCCATCCCCACAGTGGTGGTGATCGACGAGTTCGCTGCGATCGCGGCCGAGCAGGTCGTGCATCTGTTCGGCAGAGCGAGATCGGCCGGTCTAAACCTGTTGCTGGGCACTCAGGAGCTCTCCGATTTGCGTCTAGAAGGGCGCAAGCAATTGTTGGAGCAGGTGCTGGGCAACCTCTCGGCAATCATCGCCCACCGTCAGGTCGTGCCCGAGTCGGCTGAGCTGATTGGTCAGCTCGGCGGCAGTCGCGGTGTGTGGCGTGCCACGCACACAAGCGACGGGCGCTGGACGCGTACGCGTACGACCAAGCCGCTACTGGCGTCTGAGGACATATGCGGCCTGTCGCCGGGTTGGGCCGCGGTGATCGAGCTCGGCGGCCACACCTCAGCGCGTTTCGTCGAGGTCTTCTCCTCGGTCAAGCGACCCAATCGGCGTCTGCCCGTCAGATAGCGCGATAGCGCGCGCCCCCTCCCCAAGACCACCCATTATCGCCCAGTGACCGCCGGGGGTGTTAGACGCCTCGACACTCCCGGACAGTCGTTCATCCCCACGACACAACACAGGAGAACCCCATGAGACAACAAGATCGACCACCAACCCCCGAGCAAATCGAGATCGCGCGTTGGACAGCCTCGCTCGGAGCAGTTACAGCTGAGGCCCTTGCTCAGCGAACTGGCGTGAGCGTCGCCTCGGCACGCGCAAAGCTGATTGCCGTGCGGCGACGCAAGCTGCTGGCTAGTGCCCGCCCGCTCTCAGGACGGCCAATGTTGTTTACGACCACGAGGGCCGGTCTGCGGGCTTGCCGGACACACGACATTGATATGTGCAAAGTGAGCTCGTCCAACGCAAATCATCTAATCATGTGCGCCGCGACGGCCGCGGCGCTGGAACGCCGCTACCCGCACCATCGCCTCATAGGCGAGCGTGAGCTGCGTCGTGACGAGCGCGAGCAGGGACACCCGCTCGCCAGCGTAAAACTCGCCACATCGCATGGGCGGCAGGGTCTTCTCCATTGCCCCGACATCGTTCTATACCCGCACGACCCCGACAGTGGTCTGCCGCTTGCCATCGAGGTCGAGCTGACGATCAAGTCTCCTGAGCGACTCGTCGAGATATGCCGTGCCTGGGCACGCTGTCGCACGATTGCCGGGGTGATCTATTTCGCGCCCGAGGATGTCCAGCGAGCGCTTCGGCGAGCGGTGGCGAAGGTGCACGCCTTCGAGCAGGTGGTGATTGTGCCGCTCGATTCGCTACTGGGCAAAGACACACAGCTAGTCAGCTAACCGAAAGCTCAGGTTGGGCGTCGAGCGCCGAAAAAGCCGTCGATCGACGTGCTTCGCGAGACGAATTTAGCCCATCAAATCGGGCTAAAACGCGGTTTTCGGCTTGCTGCGCAAAGAACCGTCCCAAGTGCCGCTTACCTTCATCAACAGGGCGAGCCCAAACAGCAAAGGAGAACACCATGTCCTACTCGAACATCAATCGCGTCGTGCTCGTCGGCCGTCTCACCAGCGACCCTGAGCTGCGGGCGCTCCCGTCAGGCAGCAATGTCTGCGAGCTGCGCGTTGCCTGCAACACCACCCGTAAGACCGCCGAGGGCGACTACGCGGAGAAGCCCAACTTCTTCAACGTCAGCGTCTTTGGTTCCGCGGGCGAGTCGGTCCACCGCTATATGAGTCGCGGCCGTCGTGTCGCTATCGACGGGCGCTTGGATTGGCACGAGTGGGAGACCGCTGAGGGAACCAAGCGGCAAGCCATCAAGATCGTCGCTGAGAGTGTTCAGTTTCTCGATGGTCGCGGCGACCAAGGTGGCTCTAGCGGGTCCTCCGATGACGAGGACTCGCCAGAGGACTCGATCGAGGGCGACTCGAACGTGGACGAGCGCGAGCTTGTCGGTGTGGGCTCCGGTATCGAAGACGACCTTGTTTTCTAGTCCGACTCGTTGAGCATTCAGCAAAAGGCGCCCCAGGGCGCCTTTTGCATTTAAGGACGTCTTTCAAAATGGGCGGCACGCCCGGATCCGGGTGGGTGGGCCTTCATCACGGCGCTGGGCGCCACGTGACGTCTTGCGCTTACCACCAGTACGCGCTGCGACGCCCCGCGACGACCAGCTTGGTCCATGAACGGCCCGAACGCATCGCTCATTTTGAAAGGCGTCCTAGGACGCCTTAGTATGCGGCGACACTGATAAAGCCGACAAGGAGTTCTCCCCGGTGCCAGTCAACACCAAAGCGATCGGAAAGAAATACGAGCCCACCACATATGCCGTGGGTCGCGAGAAGATCAAGGAGTACGCTCGCGCGGTCGGTGAGACCAATCCGCTGCACCTTGACGAGAAAGCCGCGCGCGACGCCGGCTACGCGGACGTCGTAGCCCCGCCAATGTTCGCGGTCGTCTACAGCTCCCCATCGGTTGCGCCATCGCTGTTCGACCCTGAGGTTGAACTGAATTTCGCGATGATGGTTCACGGCGGGCAGGAGTTCGAGTGGGGGCCAGTGGTCGTTGCGGGCGATGAGATCACCACCACCGCCTCCGTCAAGGACATCTCAGAACGCGACGGCCGCGGTTACTACGTGTTCGAGTCCGTCTCCGTCAACCAGCGCGGCGAGCAGGTTTGCCGCGGAACCTGGACCAACATCGTCCGAGGAGTTTGAGTCATGGCCGATCTTTCAGCTGGAACGCAGATCCCAGAGATACGCGTTACCCCCGACAAGTACCTGACCAACCGCTATGCCGGGGCCTCAGGCGATTTCAATCCCATCCACATCGACGAGGACTTCGCCAAAGCCGTCGGGCTGCCCGGACGCATTCTGCATGGCCTGTGGTCGATGGCACAGGTCGCGCGCGCCCAGACCGAGGCGGCGGGCGGTCCCGCAACGCTCAAGCGGCTGTCGGTCCAGTTTCGCGGCATGGGCGTGCCGGAGCAAGAGGTTGTAGTCACCGGAACCGTGCGGGAGTCCTCAGATGGCCACGTGATCGTGGACACGGTCGCCGAGCAGGCCGGCAACCAGATCATTCGCAACGCCGAGGCAGAGCTGCAGGTTTGAGATCGGTGGCGCCGCTCTGGGTCACCGGGGCGGCGCCGACGGTCCCGCTGAGCGTACGGCCGACAGTCCCGCTTAGCGTTCGCCGCCCATGAGACAGTGCCGCACAAGCGACCCGGACACATAGGGAGGTCGCGGGCTCGCGAGCCGCACGAGGAGTGGGCTGAGGCGCAGACTAGAATCACGCTCATGCTGACCCCCAGACAGGAGTTGATCCTGTGCAAGGTGGTAGAGGACTACTTGCACAGCGGCCAACCGGTGGCCTCCAAGGCGATCGCCGCCGACCCCAGCCTCGATTGCGGACCCTCCACCGTGCGCAACGAGCTTGCCCTGCTAGAGGAGCACGATCTGCTTGCACATCCGCACACCTCAGCCGGACGTGTGCCGACTGACGCAGGGCACCGCTATGTGGTGGACAGGATGCTGGGCACCGGTCAAAGCCTCGCGCCGGTGCGTCCGCTGGCGTTGTCGTTGACCCGCAGCGAGGTCGAGGAGGCGATGCGCTTGACAAGCGTCGCGATCTCGCAGGTGACAAGCCTGCTGGCCGTCGTCTCTGCGCCGTCGCTCGACACTGCCACGATCCGCCACATAGAGGTGTTGGCTTTGCAACCCCAGGTTGTGATGGTCGTCGTCATCACCTCGAGCGGTGGCGTCTCCAAGCTGCTTACTAGCTTCGACGGGCCCGTGGATCAGGGGCTTGTGAGCTGGGCCGGCGAATACCTCAACGAGCGACTTGTCGGCTTCGGGCTCGGCGCGCGGATGCTCTCCAAGCACTTGGATGATCCAAGCCTCGGCATCAGCGAGCGTGCGTTTGTCGATCGGCTTGCGCCCGCTTTTGGCAGCATCAAATCCGAGACCGAGGACACGCTCTACGTCGACGGCACCGCGCACTTGCTCTCAAGTCGCGCGATCGGAGACCTTACCGAGGTGAACGAGCTGATGAGCATGCTCGAGCGCCGCGCGGCCCTGCTGCGCGTTCTGCGTGCCGCACTTGGGGAGTCTGACGTCTATGTCCGTATCGGCCGCGAGAACGAGATCCCCGCGATGCACTCGCTGGCGCTCGTCGCAGCCAGCTACGGCGTCGCGCGCCGCAAGCTAGGGGCCGTATCGGTGATCGGTCCGGTGCACATGGACTATGCCGGCGCGATCGCCACTGTACGCGAGGCCGCCCATGAGCTCTCGCGCTTCGTCGAAGACGCCTACGCGGAGCGCTGAGGAAAGCGATGTCCAGCCGATGAGCGCAACCACTCCCCGCGATCCCTACGAGGTGCTCGGCGTAGCTCGCGATGCCTGTGAGCAGGATGTCAAGAAGGCATTCCGCAAGCTCGCCCGCGAACTGCACCCGGACGTCAACGCCCACGATCCCCAAGCTGAAGAGAAGTTCCGCGAGGCAGCGGAGGCAAACGAGATCCTCTCCGACCCCGAGCGCCGTGCCACCTTTGATCGTTACGGACACGAGGGCTTGCGCTCTCGTGGGTACGCACCCAACTTCGAGTCCTTCGGCTCCATCAGCGACCTGTTCAACGCTTTCTTCGGTGGCGTCGGCTCAAGCGCAGGGCCTGCGCTGGGTGGCGACATCGCCGTGGCCGTGGAGATGACACTGCTCGAAGCATCGGTCGGTGCCAAGCTCGATGTCTCCTACGAGGCGATCGACCGCTGCGATCACTGTCACGGCAACGGCGCCGAGCCCGGCACTCCGATCGAGCGTTGCTCGCGCTGCGAGGGGGCCGGCCAGGTGCAGAGCGTCATGCGTACGCCCTTCGGTCAGATGATGCGCACGAGCCTCTGCGATGTCTGTCACGGCGACGGACGCGTGCCGAGGAAGCCTTGCGGCACTTGCCGCGGTCGCGGACAGCTGGCGGTCAAGCGCAGCGAGCAGGTCACGGTCCCGGCAGGGATCGATGATGGCCAACGGATTCGCGTGAGCGGGCTCGGGCACGCCGGCGAGCGGGGGGCTCCCGCCGGCGACCTCTATGTGCTCGTGCGTGTGCGTGCCGACGAGCGCTTCGTTCGCGAAGGGGACGACCTCATCACTGCACTCGACGTCGCCGCCCCGCTTGCGGCGCTCGGGGCGACGCTCGAGGTACCCACACTCGACGGTGTGGTGCCGATCGAGATAGTTGCAGGCACCCAACCCGGCGAGATCCTCACGGTGCGCGGAGGAGGGATGCCCTCGTTGCGCGGCGGGCGTCGCGGCAACCTGCGCGTTGTCGTCAATGTCCTCATCCCACGTCGTCTCAGCGAGACCCAGCGTGAGCTGCTCGGGCAGTTGAGCGAGACACTCACCGAGGAGAACCTGCGCTCGGAGGAGTCGATGCTCGGGAAGCTACGTCGCGTTTTGCGCCACCAAGCGGCGTGAGCGGCTCGGTGCATCGCGTGCCGCGCCTGTGATCCGGCTGGCGCTACGCGTTCGGCGCAGCGACGCCGAGCTCGTGCTCGCCGATCTGCTCGAACTTGCGCCCAGTGGCGTCGAGGAGATCGAGCTGCAGGCAGACGACGGGGGAGAAGGGATGGTCGAATACGCCGTCTACGGAGCCCCGGGCGAGTTGCCGTTGTTGCCGGACGTGCGGGCTGCCGCTGGGGGTGCGCTGGTCGAGATCTCGACCAGCGAGGTTGCGGACGATTGGTCTGAGCGCTGGAAGCAGTTTCATCGGCCGGTGCTCATTCAGGCTCGTGCGCCGGCTGTCCCCCGTGCGCGCGGGGGGAGCGAGGATGGGGGTGCTTCGATGACGACAGACCCGCGGGACGGGGATGTTCCCACGGCGGCGGACTCGCAGCAGGCGCTGAGTGGACTTGTCGGGGAAGATGTCTCAGCGGAGGCTGCCCCCCGCGCGCGCGGGAGGCAGTGCCTTTTCGTGAGACCCCCGTGGGAGGCGCCGAGCGATCGTGCCGATGCGCTTGAGATCGTGATCGATCCCGCGCAGGCCTTTGGCACCGGTGCGCACGCGACCACTCGCATGTGCCTGGAGTTGTTGCTGGAGCTCGCCGCCACCGAGAACGCCCGCGATCCCGTACTCGACATCGGCTCCGGCTCGGGCGTGCTGGCGATCGCGGCGCTGAAGCTCGGGTACAGCAAAGTACTGGCACTGGACAACGACCGCGAGAGCGTCCGCGCGATTCTCGCCAACGCGGCTGTCAACGATGTCGAGTTGGAGGCTCGCTGCTTTGACCTGCGCCGCGAGTCATTGCCCTGGCTTGTTGGGGATGGGGATTTGAAGGGCGTGCCCGCCGTGCTCAGCGCCGCGCCCACAGCCGATCGCGGCGGACCTGCAAATGGGCAGGTGGTACTCGCGAATCTGCTGAGGCCACTTCTGATCGACTTGGCAGAGAAGATGGCCCGGCCAGGCGTTCCCGTCCCGCCCACACGCCTCGATCTGATCGCAAGCGGGCTGCTGCGCGAGCAGGCCGACGAGGTGGCCGAAGTGTTCGCTAGACGCCTTGGACTGAGCGAGCGAGCCCGTCTTGAGCAGGGGGAGTGGTCGGCGCTATGGCTGGCGCGCTAACGGATAGTTCGGTAGCGGCACGGGCCACCGCCCTGAACAGCAGGTCAAGCGCCGGCCGCAGGTTTTCCTCGCTCTCCAGCAGAGCTCGCGCCGCGATCAGGCCGGCGCCGATCTCATCAAGCGCCTCACCTACTCCTTCCGGGTCGGGGTCGCGGCACACCGCGATTGCCAGGTCGAGCATGCCTTGCGCCTGCTCGACGGCTCCGGCGAACATCGCCGGCCCGGCAAGGCTCGCGTACCCATAGGCGCGCGCAAGCCGACCTTGCATCGTGATTTGGTGCTTGCCGCGCGGTGCAGAGACGGGCGGCAGGCCGTGACCATCGACGAGCCCGGCCATCGTCCCGCCGATCACAGCGCTGGTCGCCTGCTCGTCGAGTCCGGCGTGGGCGGCGACACGCAGCGCGAGATACAGGCCGCTTGAGGTGAGCCCGTACGGCGGGTCTGAGGCGAACACGATCCGCTCGGATGGCACGCGCGCGAACAGCTCGATCAGGTCCATCGGAAAAAAGCATGAGGTGTCGTAGAGGACGCCGGGATGGTCGGCCAGACGCGAGGTGAGGATGCCCTGGTCGCAGATTGCGCCGTGGGCGAGGATCAGTACGGCATCGGGGTAGCGCAAGGCAAGGTCAGCCAGCCCGTCGGCGATCGGGGGCATGCCACGGCCCGCGTGGATCAGAATCGGCACGTTCGCTTCGCTGGCCAGCTTGAAGATCGCCTCCATCTCGGGGCTGTCGAAAGCAAAGGCCTGCGCACGCGGGTGCAGCTTGATGCCGCGAGCGCCCTTGGCGATGCAGCGCTCTCCCTCGGCAACAGGGGCTTCGGCCGGATCGAGCCGGCAGAACGGGATCAGGCGCCCCTCGCTTTCGCCGGCCCACCGCAGCACCCGGTCGTTGGGCAGGCTGTAGGAAGGCTTGCGCTCCGGGTCGTGCAGAGGGAACACGCAGGCCCTGCGGGCGTCGGCGGCATCGAGCTGGGAGAGCAGTGTCTCCAAGTCAAGCGAGCGACCGTCCTCGTCCAGGCCGAGGTGGGTGTGCGCATCGAATACTTCCGCCCCGGACGGCCGCAGACGTTCGCCGTCCGCCAGGAACGGAGCGAGTGCGTCGCGATAGATGGATGCGCTCATCGCCCCTCATTCTGCCGATCGCGCGGCCGCGGCGACGCCCGGCATGCCGAGCCGGCGACCAGACCAATCGCGTGAAAGCGATGAATCGACACGAAAGTCTCGCCTGCTCGGCGTATCCTGAGTCGAGGATGACGATTATCGATGACGTCAAGGGAGACCTGACGAGCGCGATGCGAGCCGGCGAGAAGCAGCGCGTCGGCGCGCTGCGCATGGTCCTCTCTGAGCTGCAGAAGGCGGAAAAGGACGGTTCCGGGGATGAGCTGGCCGTGCTGCGGCGTGAGCGCAAGCGGCGCCTGGAGGCCGCCAAGGCGTTTCGTGACGGCGGGCGCGAGGACCTTGCCAATGGCGAGGAGGCGGAGGGGGAGCTGATCGGCTCCTATCTGCCGGCCGAGCTCTCAGACGCCCAGCTGCAGGCGATCGTTGAGCGGGCGCTGGCCGAAAGTGGCGCGCAGTCGCCCAAGGACATGGGTCAGGCGATGAAGAGTGTGATGGCGGCCGTCGATGGGCGTGCCGACGGCAAGCGGGTCTCTGGCCTTGTCAGGGCGGCGCTCGGGGGATGAGGACACAGATCGAGCTGCCGGGCGAGGTTGCCGCTGAGCTGGCGGGCACTCAGGACTCGGTGCTGCGCGCGCTTGAGGGACATCTGCGTTGCAAGGTGTTCCTGCGTGGCAACCTGCTCACACTCGAGGGCTCCGAGGAGGAGGCGCGCATGGGCGAGCGGGTCATACACGAGCTTTCCGAGCTGATCGGCCGTGGCCATCAGGTCGCGCCTGGCACGATCGCCGCGGTGACGGGTGCGCTGGATGCGCATGAATCGCCGGCGCGTGTCTTGGAGGACATCGTGTGGAGGCACCGCAGCCTGAGTGTTGCCCCCAAGACCGTCAATCAGAAGCGCTATGTCGACTCGATCCGCTCAAGCACTGTGACGTTCGGCGTTGGGCCGGCTGGTACCGGCAAGACGTTCCTGGCAGTGGCAATGGCCGCCGCCGCGCTCGCGCGCCACGAAGTCAATCGGATCATCCTCACCCGTCCCGCCGTCGAGGCGGGTGAGCGACTCGGCTTCCTGCCTGGCGATTTGATGGCGAAGGTGGACCCCTATTTGCGGCCGCTGTTCGACGCGCTGCACGACATGCTCGATCCGGAGAAGGTCTCCCAGCATCTTGAGCGTGGCGTAATCGAGATCGCGCCACTAGCGTTCATGCGTGGACGCACGCTCAACGACTCATTTGTGATCCTCGACGAGGCTCAGAACACAACACCCGAGCAGATGAAGATGTTCCTCACCCGTCTCGGCTTTGGCTCCAGGATGGTCGTGACCGGCGACATCACCCAAGTGGACCTGCCGCGCGAGCAGCGCTCGGGGCTCGTCGTGGTGGGTGATGTACTGGATGCGATCGAGGGCATCGAGTTCGTGCGCTTCGGAGGCGAGGACGTGGTGCGCCACAAGCTCGTGCAGCGGATCGTGGAGGCATATGACGAGCACGGCAGACGCTCGACCGACGACGGGCGTCGGCGAGACGAGGTCTCTGCTCGGCCCGCTGCCTCTGGACGATCCGGGCCGGGTGCCCTGGGCGAGGCAGACGACGGCGAGCAGGTCGTGGTTCAGCGTTTGGCCGAGCGTCGAGCCTGAGCCGCTCGCATCGATGCTCGAGGTCGAGGTTTTCGGCGCACAACTGCTTGCGGGGCCGCTTCCTCAGTGGCGGGTACAGCGACTGTGCGCGCTGGCGCTTGCGTCGGCCGGTGTTGAGGAGGGACATCTCGCCGTCGAGTTCGTCGGTGCTGAGCGCATGGCCGAGCTGAACGGCGAGCACCGCCGCAAAGACGGGCCTACAGATGTGCTGTCCTTTCCCGTCGATGGAGCCGACCCGCACGCTCCTGGAGCAGGTGTTCCGCGTGAGCTTGGTGATGTCGTGATCTGTCCCGCCTTCACGAGCGATGTGAGCGAGGCGATCGTGCACGGAACGCTTCACCTCGTCGGCATGGACCATGAGACAGACGAAGGCGAGATGCTGGCGCTGCAGGCTGAGATCATGCGCTGGGGCAACTCTTGAGAAAACGAGAACAAGCAACCATAGGTTGCCTACGAGCGACGCAGACACGGGGCCGAATGCAGACACGGGGCCGGACGCAGCAATGACACGCAGCGGCTTTGTCGCGCTGGCCGGCCGCCCCAATGTCGGCAAGTCAACGCTCGTCAACTCGATCGTCGGCGGCAAGGTCGCGATCGTCTCCGATCGCCCACAGACCACGCGCCGCGCGATTCGCGGCGTGCGCACCGAGCAACATTGGCAGATGGTGCTTGTTGACCTGCCCGGCGTTCAGCGTCCCCGTGACATGCTGACCGAGCGCATGGCCGGCCGCGTGCGACTGGAACTGGAGGGCTCGGATGCGGCGCTGCTCGTACTCAACGGAGAGCAGGGGGTCGGCGCCGGCGACCGCTACATCGCGCAAGCCCTGGCCGAGGTGGATGTTCCGGCGACGATCGCGATCAACAAGGTCGACCGGCTCAACCGTGCCGCGACTGTGGCGACGCTGGCGGCTGCCGCCGAGCTCGATCTCGGCGGCGAGATATTCCCGATTTCCGCCCGTACCGGCAAGGGTGTCAGTGAGCTTGTGGAGCACCTCGCCGGGCTGATGCCCCAAGGTCCGTTCATGTTCTCCCCACAGGCGATCTCAGATCAGCCGCTGTCGGTGCTGCTGGCAGAGCTGGTGCGCGAGGCGGCAATCAGACGCATCTTCCAAGAGCTGCCCCACGCTGTCGAGGTAATTGTCGAAGAGATCGAACACCCGCGTGAGGGCTTGGTGCGGGTGCGTGCATTGCTGTGGGTGGAGACCGAGTCACAGAAGGGGATCGTCGTCGGCGCGGGTGGACGCATGATCAAGGCGATCGGCTCCGCCGCACGCAAGGAGATCGAGCGTGAGCTGGACTGTCATGTGCACTTGGACTTGTCTGTGCGCGTGCGGCGCGACTGGCGCGGGGATGAGGGCTTGCTGGATCGGCTGGGGATTACGTAAGGCTGGAAGCGAGGTTTCCAGGCCCTTGTCTTGTGAAGGCGAGGTTGAGTTCGTACGTAGGCGAGGTCTTCCGGCCTTCAGTTCGTGTGCAGACAGGGTCTTCCGGCCCTCGGTTCGTGAGCAGGCCAGGTCCTCCCGGCTCTCAGATCTTGCCACCGAGCCGGTCGCTTATTCGGCGCACCGCATCGAGGTCGAAGACCGGGACGAACGCGAAAGGAACAGTCAGCACTGCCGGCGGTGAGCCGCCGGCAAACCGCTGACGGCGCAGGCGGGCTATTTGCGCGAGCTGGACTTTGGCGCGGTCATTGACGGTTCGCGCCATCCGCACGGCGTTGCTTGCGACATCGGTATCCGCGCCGTCGCCACCGTCCCGGGTTGCCAGCGCGATTCGCTCCAAATCCTGCCGGCTGAAGCGTCTTGGCATGGTGCCATTAACGATCACCGCGTCGAGGTCTCTGTCCAGTTCGCGGCGCAAGCCTTCCTCCAGCTCGAGCGTCTCGGTAACAGCCATCTCGCTTGCGTGGGTCACCGCGACATACCCCGACCGCTTCGGATCTTCGAGCAGCTCACGCAGCGCCTGTGCCTGCTCGGCCAGCGGACCGACGCGCACGATCGAAGCGAAGGTCTGTGGCGAGCGCAGCATCGCAAGCGCGTGACCGCTTGCGGGTGCGTCGAGCACGACGAGGTCATAGGCCATTTGGCCCCGTCTCTCATGACTTGAATCGCTCGATTCGCCCTTGGCAGCACCGCGCCCTTCGCACAGCTCGCGCAGCTTGACCATGCTCACCAGCTCCTTTACCCCGGGAGCTGCGGCCGCGAAGTACTGGAAGGTGCTACTCGACGCGAGCAGACGCGCTGAGATGCGCCCGGTGAGTGTTTGCAGCCATTCGCCGAGCGCGCGGTCTGGGTCGATCGATGTGGTCCAGAGACGCTGCTGCAATTCGATCTCCTCGCCGTCGTGGCGGTCGGGCCGGTGTCCAGGATGGCTGTGCTCGTTGCCCTCGGCGCACATCGTCGGATTGGGCCCGTTTGGGCCGATCCCATCGGCGGCGAAGAGGTCGGGCAGATGATGCTGGGCGCCCAGTTCGACCACGATCGTGCGCAGCCCTTGCTTTGCTGTAGCGAGTCCTATGGCAGACGCAACCGTGCTCTTGCCAACCCCGCCCTTGCCGGTCACGACGATCAGTTTTCTCTCCAGCAACGAGGCCATGTCTCTTGCAACCTACAATTCGGCGGATGAGTGCAGCGGCAGCCAACGAAGTGGAGCAACTCCTTGCCTATGACGAGCGCGGTCTCGTCCCCTGCGTGGTGCAGGACTGGAAGAGCGGCGAGGTGCTAACGCTTGCCTACATGAACGAGCTTGCGCTAGAGCGTACGCGCGCTACCGGCGAGCTACACCTGTGGAGTCGCTCGCGCCAGGAGCTGTGGCACAAGGGCGCCACAAGCGGCAACATCCAGACGGTGCGAGCGCTGCGCGTCGACTGCGACGGCGATGCTCTGCTGGCGCTTGTCGAGCCTGCCGGGCCTGCGTGTCATACGGGCGAGCGCAGCTGTTTCTATCGTGGTGAACTGGAGCCTGGAGCTCCTCACGAGACGCTGCCGGCGCTCGAGCGTACGTTGCGCTCGCGTGCAAGCGAGCGTCCCGCGGGCTCCTACACCGTGGAGTTGCTCGACGATCCCAAGCGCATCGGCGAGAAGGTGATGGAGGAGGCCGAGGAGGTCTCCCGCGCCGCACGCGAAGAGACCGACAAGCGGGTCGCCGAAGAGGCTGCCGATCTTGCCTATCACCTGCTCGTGCTGCTGCACAGCCGCGGCCTTGAGCTGTCGGACGCGGAGGGCGTGCTCGATGAGCGTCGCCGGTAGCGTTAGCCGGGGCCCGGTTGACACCTGTGCGCCCGCGCGCCCAGAAATCTTTTGCACCCCCGCGCGCCCGGAGGGATGCGCGCGATGAGCGTCGCTGGAAGCCCCGCTCCGTCGCAGACAGCGAGTGCTTACAACCTGATCCCTCTACACGAGACGTTCATCGCCGACTGCGAGACGCCCGTCTCGGCGTTTCTGAAGCTGCGGGAGCTGGCGCCGAGTGAGCCTGCTTTCTTGCTGGAGTCGGCCGAGCAGGGTCAGCGCATGGGTCGCTACTCGTTTATCGGCTTTCGCCCGCGCTCGGTGTTGCGCTGGTCGCTTGGCGACCAGGGGGACCCATATGCGCTGGCGGCCGCCGCGGTAGCCGACTGTCGCCAGGCGCCGCTGCCCGACGGGGTCGGCGGGTTCCCATTCGTGGGTGGCGCCGTGGGCTTCTTTGGCTATGACCTCGTGCGCACCGTGGAGCCGCTCGGCGCGCCTAATTCGGACGCGCTCGGTCTGCCGGACATGGCACTGATGTTGACCGACGCGCTAGTTGCGTTCGATCATCTCAAGCACACGATCACGATCGTGGCCAACGCCGACCTCGACGCCGAGCCAGACCCCGAGCGGGCTCGCGAGGCGGCGGAGGGCACAATCGCCGAAGTGCGGGCATGCCTGGCCGGACCTGTGCCCCCTGGCGCGAAAGCTGGAGTGCGCGCGGTGCCCCACTTCGAGTCCAACATGACGCGCGAGCATTTTGAAGCGATGGTGGCGCGGATCATCGAGTACATCTATGCGGGCGACGCCTTTCAGGTCGTGCCTTCGCAGCGCTTCTCGGCCGAGGTGCCCGTCGAGGGGTTCTCCATATACAGAGGACTGCGCACCGTCAATCCAAGTCCTTATATGTACTTCTTGGACTTCGGCGATTTTCAGATCGCCGGCGCGAGCCCCGAGCCGCTGCTAACCGTCTCTGCACGCCACGTATCCACGCGTCCGATCGCCGGCACACGTCCGCGCGGATCGACCCCCGAGCAGGATCGGCTCATCGCCGATGAGCTGCTGGAAGACGAGAAGGAGCGCGCCGAGCACGTGATGCTCGTCGACCTGGGTCGCAATGATCTGGGACGCGTGTGCGAGTACGGCAGCGTCGCGGTCGACGAGCTGATGGAGATCGAGATCTACAGCCACGTGATGCATATCGTCTCCTCGGTGTCTGGCACTTTGCGCGAGAACGTCGGTGCGATGGACGCGCTGCGCTCGGTGCTGCCCCTGGGCACGCTCTCCGGTGCGCCGAAGGTACGCGCAATGCAGATAATCGACGAGCTTGAGTCGACCAAGCGTGGTGGTTACGGCGGTGCGATCGGCTATCTCAGCTACACGGGTGATCTAGACACCGCGATCCACATTCGCACCGTCGTGGTTAAGGATGGGGTCGCGCACGTGCAGGCCGGCGGTGGCACCGTCGCCGATGCCAAGCCCGAGTACGAGTACGAGGAGTCGGTGAACAAGAGCAAGGCCGTGCTGCGCGCCGTCGAGCTTGCTTGCGAACAGTCGGATTGGGCTTGAGCATGCACGGCTTCAACGACAGATGCGATGAAACGAAGCGCATGGGTCCGTGCGTGCGTCCGGCAAGGCGGGCTTAGCGATGCGAGTGCTTGTCATCGACAACTACGACTCGTTCACCTACAACCTCGTCCAGTATCTGGGCGAGTTGGGGGCCGAAGTCTCCACCGTGCGCAACGACGCTGCCACCGTCGAGCAGCTGCTCGAGGACTCATACGAGCGCTGTGTGATCTCGCCGGGCCCTTGCACTCCCAACGAGGCCGGCATCTCGCTGGAGGTTGCCCGGAGCATGCCGGAAGCTGCCATCCCCACGCTCGGTGTCTGTCTCGGCCACCAGTCGATGGCCCAGGCGTTCGGCGGCGTCGTCAAGCTGCACAAGCCAGTGCACGGTAAGGCGACTACGATCGAGCACGACGGACGCACGATCTTCGCGGGGCTCACTTCGCCGCTGAAGGTCGGGCGCTATCACTCGCTTGTCGTCGACGAGGAGCTGCCCGATTGTTTGGAAGCGACTGCGCACGGCGGTGGAGTGCTGATGGCGTTGCGTCATCGCGAGCTGCCGGCTGAGGGAGTCCAGTTCCACCCCGAGTCGGTGCTCACCGACGAAGGCAAGAAGCTCTTGGCAAATTTTCTCGCGTCGGGCGTCGTGTCTGACGGTGGCGTACAGATGGGTACATCCAAAATATGAGAAATACTATTGTGACAACAATATGTAGCTATTATTGTATTTTTCAGAAAGAGACAACACACCCCGCGCCTCGAATACTCGTCTGCGATGGGGTCTGGTAGGTGCCCAACCCCGTCCTCACAAGCGCGATCGACGCGGTCGCCTCGCGTCGCGACCTGAGCCAGCAGGAGGCCGCCGAGGTGCTTGCCGAGATCATGCACGGCGATGTCTCGGAGACCCAGATCGCTGCCTTTCTGATCGCGCTGCGCACGAAGGGGGAGACGGTCGACGAGCTTGCCGGGCTGGCTGGCACGATGCGCGAGCTGGCGGTGCACGTGCCGACCAAACGCCACGACCTGCTCGACACGGCCGGCACCGGCGGTGGCCGGCGCACTTTCAACGTCTCCACCACGGCCGCCCTGGTTGCGGCAGGCGCCGGTTGTGCAGTGGCCAAGCACGGCAACCGCTCGGCGACCAGCTCGTCTGGGTCGGCTGATCTCTTGGAGGCGCTCGGCGCGCGCATCGACCTTGGACCTGAGGCCGTCGCGCAGTGCATCGAGGAGGCCGGCTTCGGCTTCATGTTCGCGCCAGCCCACCATCAGGCGACTCGTTTTGTCGTGCCGGTCCGCAGCGAGCTTGCGGTACGCACGATCTTCAACTTCCTCGGACCGTTGACCAACCCCGCCGGCGCCAACCAGCAGCTTGTTGGCGTCGCCGATTCGAGCTTCCTGGAGACGATCGCAGGCGCGCTGGCGCGCCTTGGCGTGCAGCGCGCGCTTGTCGTCGCCAGCGAGGACGGGCTCGACGAGGTTTCCACCTCGGCGGCCACCCACGTGGTCGAGGTCAACGGCGATGAGCTGAAGCGCTACGTGCTCACGCCTCAGGACGTGGGCATCGAACTTGCGGATCCGTCTGACCCTTTGCTTGGCGGTGGGTCTCCCGCCGAGAATGCCGCGGTGACGCGCGCGGTGTTTGACGGCGAGCAGAGCGTCCGCGCCGATCTGGTATTGATCAATGCGGGCGCCGCGATCTACGCCGCCGGTGCTGTCGATTCGATCGCAAGCGGTGTCGAGGCTGCTGGTGCGTCGATCGCATCAGAGGGGGCGTCCGGGGCGCTCGAACGTTATGTGCAGGCCAGCCGCCGCCACGCGCCTGAGCAGGTGGCGGGATGAGCACGGGTGAGGCCGCCGGTACGGCAACTTCGGGCAGGGCCACTGTGCTCGAGCGAATCCTTGGCGAAACGCGTGCGGAGCTTGAAGATCGTAAGCGCGGTGTCTCGCTCCAACAGCTGGAAGCACAGGCGGGGGCTCGGACATCGAGTCAGACAGTCGAAGGGGGACGCTTTCGCCGGGCGCTTGAGCGTCCCGGCATCGGCGTGATTGCGGAGTTCAAGCGCCGCTCTCCCTCGGCGGGGAGTTTGCGTGAGGGGGCTGAGCTCGCCGCGGTTGTCACGGCCTATGAGCGCGGCAGGGCGAGCGCCTTGTCGGTGCTGACCGAGGGGCCGAACTTCGACGGGTCACTGACCGACATCGATGCTGCGCGCGGCGCATGCGGGTTGCCGATCTTGCGCAAGGACTTCGTTGTCGATCCCTATCAGTTGTATGAGGCTGTGGTTGCCGGCGCCGACGCCGTGCTGCTGATCGTGGCAGCGCTTGAGCAAGAGGAGCTTGCCTCGCTGCACGACCGTGCACTCGGGCTTGACCTGGATGTACTTGTGGAGGTACACGATCGCGACGAGCTCATGCGCGCAGAGCAGGTTGGGGCGCGGCTGATCGGCGTGAACAACCGCGACCTGCGTGACTTCAGCGTCGACATCGGACGTACGGAGCGGCTGCTTGCGGAGATGCCGGTAGGGACGATGGTGGTGTCCGAGTCTGGGATTTCCAAGCCCGAGCAGCTGGAGCAGCTGGAGCGCGCTGGGGTGGCGGCTGTGCTCGTCGGTGAGTCGTTGATGCGTGCGCCTGATCCTGAGCAGGCGCTTACCACCCTGTTGGCAGGCTCATCGGCGCCTGCATTCTGATTTTTTATGCAGTCGCATGGTCCTCTTTAGTTCTCGTTGATCGCCATCCCTCATCCTGACTGCTCATGAAGCGCTCATTCCTCGTTCCGCTCCTCTCGGCCCTGATCGGTGGCGGACTTGTCGTCGCCGTGGTCGCGGCTGCCGGCGATCTCGGCTCCTCCTCGAAGACGGTCACGATCGTGCAGCAGGCATCTACGCCGATTGCGCCTTCGAACGCTTCGCAGCAGAGCACTGGGTTGACGCCGCATCAGATTTACGAGAAGGATGCTCCCGGCGTGGCGCTTGTGACCTCGACGATCGTGCGCCAGAGCGAATCGCCTTTCAGCCTTGGTGGCGAAAGCGAGCAGGGGACGGCCACCGGCTCGGGCTTTGTGATCAACAGCGACGGCACGATCTTGACCAACTACCACGTGGTCGAGAACGCCGTCAAGGTCGAGGTCAGCTTCGAACATGGCAAGACCGTCGAAGCGAAAGTGGTCGGCAAGGATCCCTCCAACGACCTTGCCGTGCTGCGTATCCCAACCGAAGGTCTCACGATGCATGTGTTGACGCTGGGGAACTCCAGCAAGGCGCAAGTCGGCGATCCGGTGCTTGCGATCGGCAATCCATTCGGCTATGACCGAACGCTCACCACTGGCGTCATCTCGGCGCTACAGCGTCAGATCACCTCGCCCAACGGCTTCTCGATCGACAATGTGCTGCAGACCGATGCGCCGATCAATCCCGGCAACTCCGGTGGGCCGCTTCTCAACGAGAGGGGCGAAGTGATCGGTATCAACTCTCAGATCGAGACCGGCGGCAGCAGTGACGGCAGCGTGGGGATCGGCTTCTCGATCCCGATCAATACCGCCAAGTCTGAGCTTCCGCAGCTTGAGAAAGGCGGGACTGTCAGCGGTGCTTATCTCGGCGTCAGCACGATCAGCGTCGACGGCTCGCTCTCGGGTCTGAACTTGCCCGTGAAGAGCGGGGCCATGGTCGAGACCGTGGAAGCTGGCACGCCGGCGGCGAAGGCTGGTCTGCGCGGTGGCAACCTCGAAGCGCAGATGGGTGGTGGGAAGGTGGCTGTTGGCGGCGACATCATTATCGGGGTCGATGGCAAAGCGATCAGCAGCGCTGAAGATCTTGCGTCCCTAACCGGCTCCAAGAAGCCTGGCGACACGATCTCGGTCGAAGTGATGCGCGCTACCGGCAAAGGCACTTATGAAAAGAAGACGATCAAAGTGACGCTTACGGCGCGGCCGGACTCGGTCAAGAACCCCAACGCGCCCGAAGGGTAGGTGCCTATCCTCGGGGGTGTGTTCCCCGGGTAGATGCAGCGCACCGCCGCATGGGTGTTCCTGGGTACGCCGACACGCACTCGCCGGCCCGCTACCGTTGGGCCATCATGTCTGAGCGCGATACACAAGTGAAGATCTGCGGGATCACCCGCCTGCAGGACGCCGAGCTGGCTGTCGAGCTCGGAAGCTGGGCGGTGGGCATGGTGTTCTTCGATGCCTCCCCGCGCGCCTGCTCGCTTGCCGAGGGGCAGCGCATCACGACGAGCCTGCGCCGCAAGGTTGAGTTGTGTGGGGTGTTCGTCAACGCACAGATGGAGGAGATTGTCGGCGTCAGCGAGCAACTCGGGCTGACGCTTTTGCAGCTACATGGCGATGAGGGGCCCTCCTTCTGCGGCGAGGCCGCTCGCCGCACCGGCGCACGCATAGTCAAGGCGCTACAGGTATCCGGCCTGGCCGACATCCAGGATGCGGCCCGCTTCCACACTGATTTCCATTTGCTCGATGCACGCTCGACCGAGCCTGGATACGAGCAGTTGCGCGGCGGCACCGGGGAGACATTCGACTGGGCGCTGCTAGCTGGGCGACGCTCGAAAGTGCCGCTGATCTTGAGTGGTGGCCTGAATTCCGGCAATGTGGGCGAGGCGATCGAGCGTGTGCGTCCGTTTGCTGTCGATACGGCCAGCGGCACCGAGAGTGCTCCCGGGATCAAGGATCCGGTGAAGCTGCGCGACTTCTTCGCCGCCGTTGATCGTGTCGCCTTCGCGGAGCAGGCCGCTGCGCAGGCGGAGGAGCAGGCACCGGCATTAGAGGAGGCTGTGATGTCCCATGAGTCTGTGCCGGTTGCTTCCTATGAGTCTGAGCCAGACTCGTCTCACGAGCCGGAGCCAGACTCGTCTCACGAGCCGGAGCCAGACTCGTCTCACGAGCCGGAGCCCACCCAGGCGGTCTCGCTAGGTGAGCCGTCGCAGGAGGCGACGCCGTCGGTAGGCTCGCCGACGTGAGCGCAGTCGAGCACCGTTTCGGGCCCTATGGGGGGCAGTACGTTCCTGAGACGCTGATGCCGGCGCTGGCGGAGCTGGAGCGGGCCTGGCTTGATGCGCGCGAGGATCCCGCATACGGGGCCGAGCTCGATCGTCTGCTGCGTGACTTCGCCGGGCGTCCCACGCCTCTGTACCTCGCCGAGCGCATCTCGGAACGGCTTGGCCGGCCTGTTTACCTGAAGCGCGAGGACCTAAACCACACCGGCTCGCACAAGCTCAACAACGCTCTTGGGCAGGCGCTGCTGGCAAAGCGCATGGGCAAGCAGCGCATCATCGCCGAGACCGGCGCCGGCCAGCACGGCGTCGCCACCGCCACCGTTTGTGCGCTGCTCGACCTTGAGTGCGTGATCTACATGGGTACCGAGGACACGCGCCGCCAGGCACCGAACGTGCAGCGCATGGAACTGCTCGGGGCGCGCGTGGAGGCCGTGGACGCCGGCGCGCGCACGCTCAAGGAGGCTACCTCCGCGGCGATCCGCGATTGGGTGACGAACGTCGGCGACACCCACTACATAATCGGCTCGGTCGTCGGTCCGGCGCCATACCCTGCCTTGGTGCGCGATCTGCAGCGCGTGATCGGAGACGAGGCGCGTGCGCAGTTGCTGGAGCGTGAGGGACGTCTGCCCGCGCGTGTGATCGCATGTGTCGGCGGGGGCTCCAACGCTCTTGGCATTTTCACCGCCTTCCTCGACGACGAGGGCGTCGAGCTGGTCGGGGTTGAGGCGGGGGGCGATGGGATCGACACCGAGCGCCACGGAGCGCCGTTGACTGTGGCCGGTCGTGCCGGCGTGTTGCATGGGGCGCTCTCGGCGGTGATGCAGGACGAGGAGGGCCAGATCATCGAGGCGCACTCGATCTCGGCCGGTCTTGACTATCCCGGAACGGGACCTCAACACGCGTACCTGCGCGACAGTGGCCGGGCTCGCTATGAGGCCATCACCGATCGCCAGGCGCTTGCCGCATTCCGCGAGGTTGCGCGCCTGGAGGGGATCATCCCGGCGCTCGAGACCGCCCATGCGCTCGCCTGGACGCTCGCGCAAGCCGACGGCGAGCTGGATCTCGTGTGTCTGTCAGGGCGCGGGGACAAGGACCTGGCCGAGGTGCTCGATGCTGGCTGAGGATTTTTTTGGGAGACAAGAGTCGCTTGTCCCCTTGAGGCTTCCCGTCTGGCCGGTCGCGCTGAGTTGCGCGGGCCAGCCGGCCCTTTTTGCCTTGGGATGGGGGCTGTGAGCGCTACCGCGATCCCCCATGACGGGGGGGAGGCCACCCCCCATGGCGGGGGGCAGGCTCCCCATAAAGGGGGACAGGCCGGCATCGACAAGATCGCTGTCGCCTTTGCGAGTAGCGGCAAGCGGGCGGCGCTGATGCCCTACCTGATGGGGGGCTTTCCCACGCTCGAGGAGTCGGCGAAGATCGGCCAGGCCTGTATCGCGGCCGGCGCGGATCTGCTGGAGCTTGGCGTGCCCTACTCCGATCCGCTTGCCGACGGCCCGGTGATCCACGAGGCCGGCACGCGTGCGCTCGCCGCGGGCGCCAGTCTCACGGGCGTGCTCGAGGTCGCGCGGACGCTTGCGTCGAGCGTGCCGGTGGTGCTGATGTGTTACGCCAACATGGTCTTTGCGCCTGGGGCGGAGGCGTTTGTCGAGCGCCTTGCCCGGAGCGGCGCGAGCGGGCTGATTGTGCCGGACCTGCCGTTGGAGGAGGCGCCGCAGGTGCTGGCGGCTTGTGATGCACACGGTCTTGCGTTGGTGCCGTTGGTCGCGCCCACCACTCCACCGGAGCGCCTTGCCAGGATCGGGGAGCGAGCGCGCGGTTTTCTCTACACGGTGTCGGTCGTTGGCACGACCGGTGAGCGGGCTGCGCTGTCGGATCGCTTTGCTGAGATCGTGAGCCGCGCGAAGGCAAGCACAGCCGCGCCGGTGGCGCTTGGCTTTGGGATCTCGACCCCCGAGCATGCCTTGCAAGCGGCTCAAGCTGGGGCGGACGGCGTGATCGTCGGCACGCGTCTGGTGCGCGCCGCGGCTGAGTCCGAGGATCCCGCCGGGGCTGTCGGGGAAGTCGTCGGCGAACTCGCCGCGGCCTTGGCGGTTTAGGTTCTGGACGCTCAGGTCTACGTATAGCCAGACCGTCCGAGCGACCCGCGGCCCGAGTTGGCGGCAGGCGCCGCGGCCTATGCGGCGTCCTACTCGTGCAGGCTGTTATAGGATTCGCGGCAATGGGACTGGTACTCACCGTAACCGCCGGGCTGGTCATTTGGATCGTGCTGTGGGCGTTGGGCGCGAAGGGCTTCGATTCCTTCATGCTCGCGACGCTGGTCACGATCGTCGGCGCTTCGCTGAAGATCCTCTCCGGCTACCTTCCGGGTCGTCGCGACTCCGCCGGGCACTAGCCATCGCGTGCGCACGCGCTGGGCGGGCACCGGGGTTCTTGCCGCTCTCGCTCTTCTGCCGGCGCTAAGCGGCTGTGGTGGTGTAAGCAGCTCGACTGCCGCGGAGAACGTCGGCAATCAGCTGACGATCTACTCGAGCTTGCCGCTGCAGGGCCCCGAGGGGTCGATCTCACAGCAGATCGTCGGCGGCGAGAAGCTCGCGCTGTCAGGCGCCCAGGGCCATATCGGTCGCTTCACCGTCAACTACGTGTCGCTTGACGACTCCAGTCCCACGACGGGCGAGTGGGATCCGGGGGTCACTGCCTCTAACGCGAAGGCGGCGGCGCAAGATCCCACGACGATCGCCTACCTCGGCGACTTCAATTCTGGTGCGACCGCCGTGTCGCTGCCGCTCACAAATGCCGCCGGCATCCTGCAGGTCAGCCCGGCAAGTCCCTACCTTGGGTTGACGTCTTCGTTCGACGCCAACCAGGGTGAGCCGGAACGCTTCTATCTCACGGGCAAGCGCACGTTTGGACGGATTGCGCCCGGCGACACGGTTCAAGCGGCCGCGCAGGTGGCCCTGCTACATCGACTCGGGGTACACAAGCTGTATTTGGTCGCGGACCAGGACCCGTTCGATACGCCGCTGGCTGCGGTCGTCCAGGGCGACGCCGAACACGCTGGGATCAAGGTGGTGGGCGACGACACGATCACGATCGCTCCCTCCTCAAGCTTTACTGGTGAGGTGAAGAAGATCTCCGAAAGTGGCGCGCAGGCCGTGTTCGTCAGCGCAACCGCTACCGAGGAAGCGGCAGAACTCTGGCGCGAGCTGCATGCAGCGGCGCCGCACCTCTCGCTGCTTGCCTCGGCGACGATGAACAACAGCGTGTTCACTTCGCGCCTTCAGGCCGCTGAAAGCGCGACATTCGTCGGCTCGCCGGTGCTGCCCGTCAATCTCTATCCGTTCTCGGCGCGGCGCGTGCTGAGCGAATACCGTCGTCATTTTGCGACGGCGGGCGAAGCGTATGCTTTGTACGGCTACGAGACGATGAGCGTCGTGCTCGCGTCGATCCGTGCTGCCGCCAACAACGGCGACGATCGCCAGGCGGTGATCGACAACTTCCTCGCTACGCACGAACGCCATTCGGTGCTCGGTGTTTACTCGATGCAGCCGAACGGCGAAACGACCCTGTCCACCTATGCCGTCGACCGTGTCGTGAACGGCACGCCCGTGTTCTGGCGTGCATTCGACGCAGCCGGCTGAGCCTCTTCGCCAGCCCGCCGTTGTCAGGCCTGCGGTATCAGGCCTGCGGTATCGGGCCTGCGGTATCGGGCCTGCCGTTTGTTCGTGTTCGTGTGTCGGCCGGCGCTTACGCGTTTCTGTTGTGCGGGTGTTGTGTGTTGGGCCGGGTGTTCGCGCTTAGTGCTGTTTGGGTCAGTCACCGAGCGCGGCGCGTAGCGCACCCTCCAGCTTGGGGTAGTGAAACTCGTAGCCGAGCACCAGGGCCTTGGCCGGCAGCACGCGCGCGCCGGTTGTGACGATCTTGGCCATTTCTCCGTACATGAGCTCCAGTCCCACGGCCGGCACCGGCAGCAGCGAAGGGCGGTGCAGCGCCCGACCAAGCGCTTTGGAGAAGTCGCTGTTGCGCTGCGGCTCTGGCGCGGTCGCGTTGATCGCTCCCTGCCACTGCTGCTTGTCGATTGAAGTGAGCACGATTCCCACCAGGTCGTCCGGGTGAATCCAGGAGATGTACTGGCGTCCGCCGGCGACGGGGCCACCGACACCCAGCTTGAAGGGCGGCAGCATCTTGGCAAGCGCGCCACCGTCGCGATCGAGCACCACGCCGGTGCGCACCTTCGCTACGCGCAATCCACAGCTCATGGCGACGTCGGCCTCTGCCTCCCAGGCCTGGCATGTCTGCGCGAGGAAATCGCTGCCGGCAGGGACATCCTCGTCGATCGGCTCGTCGCCGTGCGCGCCGTAGTAGCCGATCGCTGAGCCGCTGACTAGCACCCGTGGCCGCTCGTCATCCGCAAGCCGGCTGAGTCCTCGCACGAGGTTCCGGGTGCCCGTCACACGGCTATCGCGAATCGCCTGCTTGGCCGCGGCGCTCCAACGCTGCGCGATGTTCTCGCCCGCCAGATGGACAATCGCGTCGCGACCGGTGAGCGCCAGGACGGGCGCTGGTTCACGCGTTGGGTCCCACCTCTGCGCGTCCAGCGCACCCGTCGTCTCCTCGCGCGCGCCTGCGGTGTCGCCAGGCTCCTCAGTGCTCTTGTCGCGTGCACCGGCTGATTGCGTCAACAGTTGCTCGCTTGCCCGGGCGGGATCGCGCGAGAGCACCGTAACGTCGTCGCCGCGCGCTCTAAGCGCTGTCACAACACGCCGGCCGATCAAGCCCGTCGCTCCAGTGATCGCTATCCGCATGGTCTCATGCTCCGTCTGTTTGTCGCGTGGCCGGCCGCGGTGAAGCCGGTCGCTTGTGCCTCAGCCGTTGCTGTGAACGCGCTGTTCGCCCATGCCGGTCAGGGTATCGCCCTGCGCGTAGCCGACCTCTTGCCCGGCGAGCGCGTCGCCGCTGGCGCGCGCCTGCTCGGCCACAGCGGCCGCCACGGCGGGAGCCACGTCGCGGTTGAAGACGGAGGGGATGATGTAGTCGTCGCGTAGCTCGCTGTCGTCGACGATCGCGGCTATCGCTGTCGCCGCGACCATCTTCATCTGCTCGGTGATCGAGCGTGCACGTACGTCGAGCGCTCCGCGGAAGATGCCGGGGAAGCAGAGCACGTTATTGATCTGGTTGGGGTAGTCCGAGCGTCCGGTAGCCATGATGCGCACGTAGGGAGCGGCCTCCTCGGGAATCACCTCCGGGTTGGGGTTGGCCATCGCGAAGACCATCGCGTCCTTGTTCATCTTGGCCAGCGCTTCGACGGGCAGGGCCCTTGCACCTGAGAGGCCGACGAGCAGGTCGGCACCGTCGATCACGTCGGCGGGGCTACCCGTGCGCTGCTCGCTGTTAGTCGACTCGGCATACCAGCGCTTGACGGAGCTCATGCTCCCGTCGAGGTAGTCCTCGCGCAAAGTCGAGAGTGCGCCGCGGGAGTCGGCGCCGATGATGTCGCGCACGCCGGCCTCCAGGAGGATCTTGGTGACGGCGACACCTGCTGCCCCGAGACCGATCACGAGCACTTTCAGCTCTGCGAGGCTGCGGCCAGTCAACTTAGCGGCATTTAGTAGTGCTGCCAGCACGACTACGGCAGTGCCGTGCTGGTCGTCGTGGAAGACGGGGATGTCAAGGTCGTTCTTGAGCCGCTCCTCGACCTCAAAGCAGCGGGGCGCGGAGATGTCCTCGAGGTTGATCCCGCCGAAGGCGGGCGCGATCAGCGTGACGGCGCGCACGATCTCGTCCGTGTCCTTCGTGTCGAGACAGATCGGGAAGGCGTCGACGCCGGCGAACTCCTTGAACAGGCACGCCTTGCCCTCCATCACCGGCATCGCCGCGGCCGGCCCGATGTCGCCGAGACCGAGCACCGCCGTGCCGTCGGAGACGACGGCCACGGTGTTGCGCTTGATCGTGTACTGGAATGCCTTGTCGGGATCGTCCTTGATCGCCGTGCAGACACGTGCCACGCCGGGCGTGTAGGCCATCGACAGGTCGTCGCGCGTCTTCAGCGGATGCTTGTTGTGCTGTTCGATCTTGCCGCCGACATGCAGCAGGAAGGTGCGGTCGGTCGTGTCGATCACCTCGGCGCCGGCGAGCAAGGCGAGCGCCGAGAGGATTCGGTTCCAGTGGTCGCGGCTGCCGGCGTCGACGACGATGTCGCGCACGCTGTGCCCGGCGCCTGCCTCGACAAGGTCGACGGCGACCACCATTCCACCCTGCTCGCCGATCATGTCGGTGACCTGGCCGAGCATGCCCTGTTGCTCGTCGATCTTGACGCGGATGGTGAGGCGGTACTGCGCGCTGGGGGTGACGCTCACTAGGACGGGACTCCTCCTCGGGAATAGCCGGCGTGGCGACCGGACGGTCGGGCACGGTGGCCGGACGGTCCGGCATGTTATTTGCTCGGAGCGCTCCACCCCGACCTGAGTCCGCCGAAGGTGCCTATTTTGGCGCACCGCCTTTGGGAATGTGTCCGTCTCTCGTGTGTCGAGTGCCTTGCTGGAGCTGATGCCATGCACAACGCCGGCGCTGTTGCCTCAAGGCCGGCGGCAGACGAGAAGTAGGGCGCCTAATAGAGTGCGCCGCGTGGAGCGCCGCGTATTCCTGATCGACGGTCCCAGCCTCGTCTACCGGGCGTTCTACGCATTGCCGGAGTCGATCGCGACCTCCACGGGTGAGCCCACCAACGCGATCTTTGGGTTCGCATCGATGCTCGTGAAGATCATCACCGACTATGGAGTGCAGCCGACGGTCGTCGCCTGGGATGCGGGCAGCTCGGGGCGCACGGAGCTGTTCGCCGATTACAAGGCGGGGCGGCGCTCGCGCCCGGATCTGCTCAAGCTGCAGTGGCCGGCGATGGAACCACTGGTCGAGGCCTTTGGCTACCGCAACATCAGGCTGGAGGGCTATGAGGCCGACGATGTGATCGCGACGCTTGCCGAGCAGGCGCGGGGCGCCGGCGTGCCCGTGACGATCCTCACCGGCGATAGAGACGTCTTCCAGTTGATCGACGAGCAGGGCCTTGTGCAGGTGATGGCCACGGCGCGCGGCATCACCGAGACCAAGCTGTACGACCGCCAGGCGGTGATCGACCGCTACGGCTTGCCGCCCGAGCTGATCCCAGACTTCTATGGTCTGAAGGGCGACACCTCCGACAACATCCCCGGCATTCCGGGCATCGGCGAGAAGACTGCCAGCGATCTGATCCAGCGCTTCGGCGGCCTGGAGCAGGTACTGGCTCATGTCGATGAGATCAGCGGTCCCAAGCGCAAACAGAACCTGGTCGAGCACGCGCAGGACGCACGCATGTCGATGAGCCTCGCCACCGTCCAGCGTGACCTGGCGCTCGATTTCGACCTGAGCGGCGAGGCCGTACGCGAGCCTGACCGTTCGCGTCTGCGCGAGGTCTTTCGCCGCTACGAGCTGCGCGACCCGCTGCGTCGCCTGGAGGAGGCGCTTGGTGGGGAGGAGGTAGCCAGGACGACCTCCTCGGACGATGTCAAGCTCACAGCACATGTGCAGCACGGTGCTGTGGCCGACATCGCCAAGCTCGCATCGGCGAGCGACGCGGCGGCGCAGGAGCTGTGTGTGGTGGTCAGCTCGATCGAAGCGCCGGAGGGAGAGCTGTTCGCCGAAGGCTCGCCATGGCGCTTTGCCGTTTACGCCCAGCCGTTGGTGAACGTGCCGCCGAAAGCGAAGTCATCGCTGGACGCCGAGTCATCGCTGGACGCCGAGTCGCCGTCGAATGGTCAGTCGTCGCCAGGAAGTGAGCCTATGCCGGAGGGCGAGGCCCATGCTGTCAAGCAGGCGCCCGTCGGTCGGGCTCGGCGCGGGAGTGTGCTTGTCGGCGACTGCCTGCGCCCGGAGGAAGTGGTGGCCGCTTGCGCCGATCGTTCCGTCGTCGCCCATGACGCGAAGGCGCTTGGCTTGGTCCCACCCGGCCTCGTGCACGACACGCTGCTCGGTGCCTATCTACTTGAGCCCGCTCGTCGCGGCTACCCATTCGACGAGCTGTGCGAAGAGCGCGGTCTCGTGGCAGACGTCGAGGACTCTGTGGCCGCTCAGGCGTTGTTGCTCGGTGCGCTGGCCACCTGGCAGCGCGAGCAGATCGCCGAGCGTGAGCTGCAAGCGGTGATGGGAGACATCGAGCTGCCGTTGGTGTCGGTATTGCGCGAGATGGAGCTGCTCGGTGTGCGCTTGAACGTGGAGCGCTTGCGAGAGATCACCGAACGCGTCTACGAGGAGATCGCAACGCTTGAAGCGCGCATCTTCACGCTGGCTGAGGAGGAGTTCACGATCGGCTCGCCCCAGCAGTTGGGCGAGATCCTGTTCGTCAAGCTCGGTCTTTCGCGCAAGCGTCGCGGCAAGACGGGCTTCTCCACCGACGCGCGTGTGTTGCAGTCAATCCGCGAGGAGCACGAGATCGTGCCGTGTATCGAGCGCTGGCGCGAGCTTTCAACCCTGATCAAGACCTACCTGGATGTGCTCCCTCAGATGGTGGACGAGCGCTCGCGCATCCATACCACCTTCCTCCAGGCCGGAGCGCAGACTGGACGTCTCGCATCGACCAACCCGAACATGCAGAACGTCCCGATTCGTACTCCATTGGGGCGTGAGATCCGCGGCTGCTTCGAGGCGGAGGACGGCTGCGTGCTGATCTCAGTCGACTACTCTCAGATTGAGCTGCGCGTGCTTGCGCATGCGGCTGAGGAGCCGGTGCTCGTGGAGATCTTCGAGCGTGGCGAAGACGTCCACACGGCCACCGCCTCCGAGGTGTTCGGCGTCACCGCCGAGCAGATCGACCCGGGTATGCGCTCGAAGGCCAAGATGATCAACTACGGGATCGTCTACGGCCTGTCGGACTTCGGCTTGGCCGATCGCCTCAACATCCCGCGCGAGGAGGCCAAAGTGTTCATCGACGCATACCTCGCGCGCTTCTCGCGTGTCGCGCAGTTCATCGAGGAGACGATCGAGCTGGCCAAGCAGGAGGGCCACGTCAAGACGCTGTGGGGACGGCGCCGCCAGATCCCAGAGCTACAGGCTCGCAACTACCAGGTGCGCTCGCTTGGCGAGCGCCTGGCCGTCAACACGGTCATTCAGGGAACCGCGGCCGACATCATCAAGCTGGCGATGGTGCGCTGCCACAACGCGCTGCGGGATACGGGTCTCGCAACCAAGCAGATCCTCACGATCCACGACGAGCTGTTGTTTGAAGGCCCGCCCGCTGAGCGCGAGGCGGCTAGCCTGTTGATCGAGGAGGAGATGTGCGGCGTGTGGGAGCACTCGCCGCCGATGGCGGTCGACATCGGCGTAGGGCAGAACTGGCTGGAGGCGAAGTGAGCGGCGCAGGCGTCGAGTACACGCTCGCCGTATGCGCCGGCGTCGAACACGCGCTCGCCGTCGAATATGCGCTTGCGATAGGTACGAGCACGCGTACAAGGATGTGTAGATCGACACACCCGCTGCGGGACCCGCCGACGGTTTGGCGGTCTTTGTGAGCCGCCCGCTGGCGATCGTGCTGGTTGCCATCGCCGGCGTGCTCGTCGGAATGCAGCCGGCTGTCAACGCGCGCTTGGGCCAGGCGGTCGGCTCGGTGCCGGCCGCGGCGGTCTCCTTCCTGGTCGGCACGGTCGTGCTGTTGCTGATTACTTCGCTGACGAATGAAGGCATCGGCAGCCTTGGCAACATCGGCAAGGCCCCATGGTGGGCGTTCGTCGGCGGCTTGCTGGGCGCCGTCTACGTGACAGTTGCGCTCGTGGCCGTGCGTACCTTGGGCGTGTCGAGTCTCACGGCGATCGTCATCTCGGGCCAGCTCGCCGCCGCGATCCTGATCGATCGCTTCGGTCTGCTGGGAATAGCCAAGCAGCCGATCGGAGCCACTCGAGTCCTCGGCTTCGTGTTGCTCGTAGGTGGAGTCGTGCTGGTCGTGAGGCGCTAGCCGTCGGTTTGGCGATAAGCCTCGCCGAGGAGTCGCACACCTTGCTCGATCGCCGGCTCGGAGAGGTTGCCGTAGCCGAGCAGCAAGCCTGGCGCTCCATCGGCGGTGAAGCTGTGCAGCGCCAACCCCTCGGCACCCACGCCACGTTTGCCCGCGGCACGAAGTAGCAGCGACTCGTCGATCTCCTCAGGCAGCATCACGAGCTCGAACAGTCCGGCGTCGGCGCCGCTTACGCGCGCGTCGGGCAACCAGTGCCCCAGTGCTTGCAGCAGCACCTCGCGGCGGCGCTGATAGCGCAAGCGCATACGCCGCACATGGCGGTCCAGCTCGCCGCGAGCGATGAAATCGCGTAGGGCCAGTTGACCGATGACCTCCGAGCCGCAATCCTCGATCGTCTTCGCGGCGGTCAGCTCCCACGTTAGCCAGGAAGGCAACAGCATCCAGCCGAGCCGCATCGCGGGTGCAAGTCGCTTGCTGGCAGAGCCGATGTGGACGATCTGCTCAGGTGCCAGCCCTTGCAGCGCGCCGACCGCCACGCGGTCGTAGCGAAACTCGGAGTCGTAGTCGTCCTCGATGATCAGCCGCTCGTCCTCGGCCCACTCGATCAACGCGGCCCGTCGCTCTGGGGCCAACACGGCACCAGTCGGAAACTGGTGCGCGGGCGTCAGCAGCACGGCCGCGGCGTCTGTGGCGGTGAGCACGTCCACGCGTAGTCCGGCCTCGTCAACAGGGATCGGCACTACTTGGAGGCCAGCCTCCTCGACAATCAAACGGTGCAGGTGCCAGCCGGGGTCCTCGAGCGCTATCCGATCCACGCCGCGCTTGCGCAGAGCGCGGCACAGCAGGGAGAACCCTTGCATGAAGCCGGTGCACACGAGCATGTGCTCGGGATCGGCGTCGGTTCCGCGTACTCGTCCAAGGTAGGCGGACAGCGCTTCGCGCAAGGCGGGCAGTCCGCGGGGGTCGCCGTAGCCAAGCGAATCCAGCGGCGAGTCGCGTAGAGCCGAGCGCAGTGAGCGTAGCCACGCCTCGCGGGGAAAGTCGAGCAGGTCGGGAAGCCCGGGGTGGAAGTTGTAGGAGTAGCTCTGGAGCAGTGAGCGAGCAGGCGGTCGTTGGCTTGCGGCTCGCACCGCCTTGGCCACGCGCACGGGCGCCCCTTGACTCGTGGTGAGATAGCCCTCCACGGCAAGCTGTTCGTATGCCTCGGTCACCACGCCGCGTGAAACCCGAAGCTCCCGGGCAAGCCCCCGCGTCGAGGGCAAGCGTGTCTCGGCGGCCAAGACGCCGGAGCGGATCTGGTCGCGCAACGCACGCTCGATCTGCTCGTGCAGCGGCAGCTCGCCGCCGCGGTCCAGCTCGACAAGCAGTTCCGGCCCTCCAACTGGCCCTCTTTTGTTTGTCACTACTGGAACTGTAATAGAGACCAGTATCGGCGTAACTTTGATCGTCAGAGCGATATCCGCTCCAACCCAGATCACTCCCATCCAAAGCCCGCCGAGCCAAACCCCTCATCCCCGATTTCCAGTTCCATCCTCCGTCGTCGTACGGCGCCTGGAACAAGTGCCAATCTTCTCCCAAGGAGGCAATCACCATGAGCCCGATCAACGACAGCGCCAGCAAGCCGCAGATCACGATCGTCGGAGGCGGAATAGCGGGACTCGTGGCGGCAATCGCCTGTGCCGAGGAGGGCACGAAGGTACGCCTCGTCGAGGCCCACGAGCGGCTCGGCGGCCGGGCCCGCAGCACAGACGGCCCCTACAAGGCCAATCTCGGTCCCCACGCGATGTACAACGACGGCGCTTTCTGGAAGTGGATGCGCGAGCGCGAGATCCTGCCCGCTTATCGCAAGGCCCGGCTATCGGGCGTCAGATTGCGACTGGGAGGGACGCTGCGACGCACCCCGCCACTGGGCACATTGCCGGCGATCTTGCGTTTGCGCGGCCGTGAAGCGCCGGTGGCAACGGACTTCAGGACGTGGGCGGCGAGCCACACCGACGAGGACACCGCTGCGTTGGCAGCCTCAGCCGCCGGAGTCTTCACCTTTCATCACGACCCAGGTGAGCTCTCGGCGGCGTTCGTGTGGCCGCGCATGGCACGCCTGCTACTGACCGTGCCCTCGATCGTGACCTACCCGGTCGCGGGCTGGAGCACATTGGTAGCGGCGCTCGAGAAGCGAGTGCACGAGCTAGGCGTGATCGTCGATACGGGTACGCGCATGGAGGAGCTGCCGGCCACACCGACGATTCTGGCGACCGAGCTTGACCAGGCGCGCGAGCTGCTCGGCGACGACAGCCTGCGTTGGCAGAGCGGCCGTACCGTCTGTCTGGACCTCGGTGTGCGCCACCGCCGCGGAGACCCGACGATCGTCTCAGACCTGGACGAATCGGGCTGGATCGGTCGCTATTCCGGCGCCAACCCGACGATCGCGCCCGAGGGCGAGGAGCTGATCCAGGCGCAGATGCCGATTCGCCCTGGAGAGAGCGTGGATATGGCCGCGATGCGCTTGGAGCGCTTCCTTGACGTGAGCATCGAGGATTGGCGCGGGCGCGAGACCTGGCGTCGGCGCCAGGTCATGGACGGGCGCTCAGGCGCGCTTGACATGCCCGGGTCTAGCTGGCGTGAACGCCCGGCGGTCGACCGCGGTGACGGTGTCTTCCTTGCCGGCGACATGGTGGCCGCCGAGGGAATGCTGGCCGAGGTTTCTTGGGCCAGCGCGGTCGAGGCGTCCAGGCTGGCGCTCAAGGCGCTCGATACCACGCGTCCGCAGCTGCGCAAGGTCGCGTAAGTCGCTTTGGTCTTTGCTCCAGGTTGCGAGCTCGCGGCTGCGCAAGGTCGCGTAAGTCGCTCGGGCTTTACCCCTGTGCGCACGCGGCTGTGCGGGGTGGCGTAAGTCCTTGCAAATTGGGCGATGCCCCCCGCGCGCGCGGGGGGCATCGCCCATTTCGTAAGGGTTGGGCCTTAGGCTGTCGCTGCGGCTACATGCGCTCGGGGCGAGCGGACGTCACGACCAGGACCGCCCGCCACGAAAGACGGCGGGGCGATCTCCAGGTAATGGTTGAAAGACCACGCGCAAACACGCTCTGAGGCGAGTGTGCGTGCCAGCAGCGTGATCGCACGAGTGGGCGTGAGCTGCCCGACAGCACGCTGGGTGTTCAGCAGCCAGCGATACTTACGCTCGTGTGCATCCGAGAAGGCGCCGTAGCGCTGAAGCGCCTGCTCGCGCGTCGCGTGCCCCGCGAGCACGGGCGCCAGCTCGCGCGCGCAGGCAAGGCCGAAGTAGAGCGCTGTGCGAATCCCCTCGGCTGTGAGCGGCAGGCAGTGTCCGGCTGAGTCACCGACGAAGAAGACGCCGTCCTCGATCGCGGCCCGCAGCTGGTGGGGAATCCAATTGCCCTGGTAGCCGTCGGGCGGCATCCCAAGGTCGTTGGCAAGGCGCACAGTCGGGTCCTTGACGTGGTGGGCAGGCCAGAACGAGCCGACCCCCACACGCAGCTCGTCGCTCGCCGGGAAGCTCCAGGCGTAGCCGGCCCGGATGTACTTCTGGTCGATCCACAACTCCAACTCCTCACCGGCGCCGTGCGGATGGACCTCAAGGCCGCGCGAGAGGCGAGCGTTCGGGGGTTGGATGGGTGTGTTGTTGGAAAGCACACGACGCCAGCCGAGCGCGTCGACGATCAACGGCGCTGTCAAATCCCCGCGGTCGGTGTGAACGGTATTGCCGTCGCGACCGCTGACTGTGGCCGTCTCGAACTCGGCATCGCTCGGATGAGCTTGCCCCCACAGCAGCGCGCACAGCTCGCGGTAATCAAAGGTGGAGAACGTCCAAGGCAGCTGCCAGCGCGCCGTAGTCCATGGGGTATGCACAACCAACTCATCAAACGTCTGGCGCAGCGAGCCCGTAAGCGACATCGCGTCCAGCCAGCCGGTGGGGATCCCGCAAGCCGAGGTCTGGCGCTCGCCGATCTCATAGCGGTCGATTACGAGCACGCGCGCCCCGCTGTCGGCCAGTTCGCGCGCGATAGCCAACCCGGCGAAGGAAGCACCGCAGATGAGCACGTCGCAATCGCGCTTGAGGGGAGTGCGCAGCTCCCCGCGCTTCGTCGCTCTGACTGGCATGCGACGGCTAATGATAGGTACCCGCCGATTGGTCCTGTGTGATTTGCACCCCATTTGTTGGTGCTCGGTCTATTCGTTGGGTAGCTAAGTATCTGTGGCTGGTCTGTAAAAGCTTTTGTTTTGGTGGCGCCTGGTATTCCGTGCGCACCGCACCGCACCGCACCGCATCGCGCCACGTCATGCCGCGCCACACCGCGCCAGGTCATGCCGCGCCACACTGCGCCAGGTCATGCCGCGCCACACTGCGCCAGGTCATGCCGCGCCACACTGCGCCAGGTCACGCCGCGGGCGCGGGGGTCTCTGCCCCGGGCTCACCCACCAATTCCAACGACCCGACGCCGGCAGGCGCGGGGGTCTCGGCCCTGGGCCGCGTCCCTGCGCTAGGCTTCGACCGGTGCAAACACTTATAGAGAATCCCCAGGCCCACGTGGTCGAGGGGTCCAACGGACTCCTGCTTGAAATCGACGGGCAGATAGTCCCCAACTACGACGCCACGATGCAGCCCTTCGAGGAGGGCGAGGTCGTGACGGGCAATGTCGTACGCATCGACAAGGACGAGGTTCTCGTCGACATCGGATACAAGTCTGAGGGCGTTATCCCAGCCAATGAGCTTTCGATCCGCAAGTCTGTGGATCCGCGTGAGGAGGTGTCGCTCGGCGAGGAGGTCGACGCGATGGTCCTCACCAAGGAGGACCAGGACGGTCGCCTGATCATGTCCAAGAAGCGCGCCCGCTTCGAGAAGGCATGGCGCCGCATCGAGGCCGCCGCCGAGTCCGGCGAGCCGGTCATGGGCTCCGTCATCGAGGTCGTCAAGGGTGGTCTGATCATCGATCTCGGGGTGCGCGGGTTCCTGCCCGCCTCGCTTGTTGACATCCGCCGGGTGCCCAACCTGGACGAGTACCTCGGCACGCAGATCGAGACGAAGGTGATCGAGCTGAACCGCTCGCGCAACAACGTGGTGCTCTCGCGCCGCGCGGTGCTCGAGGAGGAGCGCAAGGAGGTGCGCCAGCAGATTCTGGATCGCCTACAGCCGGGCCTTGTGGTGGAGGGGCAGATCTCCAACATCGTCGACTTCGGCGCGTTTGTAGACCTCGACGGGATTGACGGCCTGATCCACATCTCAGAGCTTTCCTGGTCGCACGTGAACCACCCAAGCGAGATCCTCAACATCGGCGACACCGTGCAGGTGAAGGTGCTCGACATTGACCGCGATCGTCAGCGCATTTCGCTGGGGCTCAAGCAGACCCAGGAAGACCCATGGCAGCGGATCGTTGATACCTACAATGTCAATGACGAGCTGGCGGGCAAGGTCACGAAGGTGGTCACTTTCGGCGCATTCGTCGAGGTGCTCGACGGCGTCGAGGGGCTCGTGCACATCTCCGAGCTTGCAGGCCACCACGTCGAGAGCCCGCGCGAGATCGTGCATCCGGGCGATGAGATCCGCGTGAAGATCCTCGAGATCGACTCCGAGCGGCGGCGCCTGTCGCTGTCGGCCAAGCGGGTCGAGGATCAGATCCTGCCGCTGCCGCGACCGGACGCGCCGGCAGCCTCGCCGGCCGAGCCCGGAGCCGTAGCCGACGAGCAGGTCGTTCTGGAGGATTCACTGGACGTGGCCGTAGGCGAGGATGCGGGTGAGTTGGCTGCCGACCAGGCCGCGGCCGAGCAGGCAACCGTCGAGGCTTCGGCCTCGCAGGACACCGTCGCTGAGGCAGTCGTTGACGCGCTGGCTGATGAGGCTCCCGCCGCGGAGGAGCCAGTAGCTGAGGCTCTCGTGGAGGAGCCCGCTGCCCAGGAGCAGGCGGCAGAGCCTGTTGCTGAGGAGCCTGTTGCTGAGGAGACTGTTGCCGAGGAGACTGTTGCTGAGGCGCCTGCCGCGGAGGATCCGGATCCGGTTGTGGTGGAGGAGCCCACACCGGAGGCCACTGTCGCAGAGGTTCTTGTAGAGGAGCCGGTTGTAGAGGCTCCGGTCGCGGAGACCGCAGCCGTGGAGCCGGTTGCCGAGGCCGACGCCAAGCAGCCTGCCGGCGAGCCAGCCCAAGACTGACGAGTTCGAGCCGTGCAGCCGGTGGTGCCGTTCGTCGGACTCACCGGAGGCATGGGTGCCGGTAAGTCGACCGCACTGAACGCGCTGGAAGAACTCGGCGCGCAGGTGCTCTCGACTGATGCCGTGGTGCACGAGCTTTATGGCGAGAGCCAGGTCAAGGATGCCGTCGTCGAACGCTGGGGCGCGGAGGTGGCACCTGGAGGAGTTGTCGACCGGGCCGCGATCGCCGCCAAGGCGTTCGCTGGCGGGGAGCAGGAGCGTCAGTGGCTGGAGGGCCTGCTGTGGCCGCTCGTGGGAGCCCGCATGGGTACATGGCTCGAGCACGCACGCACGTTGCAACCTGCGCCCAAGGCGGCCGTGATCGAGGTGCCATTGTTGTTCGAGGCCGGCATGGAGAGCGGCTTTGACGCGACGATCGCGGTGATCGCACAGGAGGACACGCGTCTCGCGCGCGCCGCCACGCGCGGGCATGCGCTTGCCGAGGAGCGCGCCAGCAGACAGCTTCCCCAGGAGGAAAAGGCCGCACGCGCCAGTTTCGTGATCCACAACGACGGCAGTGAAGCCGACCTGCGGCGCGAACTGGCCGACGTACTTGCCAAGCTGTCGGGATGAGATTTACCCGAATAGGGCCATGCCTTCAGGGGAAGGCATGGGTTGAGGTGGGGAAAGGATGAGCGTGCAGAGGTCGTCCACGGCCACACGTAGCAACGGCGGCCGCAATGTGTACGCGTCGGGTAGGCGCTCGGCGGCGGCTGGCTCCCGCGCGCGCGGCGGATATGGGTCTCCGCGGCCCTTGCATCCGGTTCGCGCGTTCGTGCGGATGCTCCTCGCATTTGCACTATTCGCGGTGCTCGGGATCGTGGTTGTCTCGCGCATCGAGCACGTCTCAGGCAACGGGGGACTGCCGCTAAGCAATGCGACTGTGATCCGCGAACAGGCGGCTGAAAAGCACCTCGACCCGGCGCTGATCGCCGGGGTGATCTACGCGGAGACGAAGTTCGACCCGCGCCCTTCCTCTGCCGGCGCGCTCGGCTTGATGCAGATCCTGCCCTCCACCGCCCAATACATCGCCCACCTCTCTGGAGGCACCGCCTTCACAACCGGCGATCTGGCTACGCCGAAGATCAACGTGGCTTATGGCAGTTGGTATCTGCGCTACCTGCTCGATCACTACGAAGGTAACGAGATGCTTGCCGTGGCCGCGTACAACGGCGGTCTGGCCAACGTCGATTCGTGGGTGGCAAAGGCGCGCGAAGCGGGCAAGACGCTCAACGTCTCGGAAATACCATTCCCCGAGACGCAGGCATACGTACAGAGGGTGATGCGCGCACAAGCGGAATATCGAGCCGTCTATCCCCGCCAGCTCGGACTTTGAGCTTGCTTACAGACATCCGGCATTTCACACGGCATGCCTTGATGCAGGTTCTAACGTAGGGGCCTGTGCCTGAGTTCAAGCTCGACCCCGTGTTCACGCCGACGGCCGACCAGCCGAAGGCGATCGAATCGCTTTCCGAAGGTGTGCGTGAGGGCGATCGCTTCCAGACGCTGCTTGGGGCAACCGGTACCGGCAAGACGATGACGATGGCCGGCGTGATCCAGGAGGTGCAGAAGCCCTCGCTTGTGATCGCACACAACAAGACGCTCGCCGCTCAGCTGTGCAACGAGTTCCGCACCTTCTTCCCCGAGAACGCAGTCGAGTACTTCGTCTCCTACTACGACTACTACCAGCCCGAGGCGTACGTCCCCAGCCGGGACCTGTATATCGAGAAGGACTCGGCGATCAACCAAGAGGTGGATCGTCTCAGGCACGCCGCCACAGCGGCGGTTTTCGCACGGCGTGACGTGATAGTCGTGGCGTCGGTGTCCTGCATCTACGGACTTGGCTCGCCGGAGACCTATGAGATGAACATGCAGATCCTGCGTCGCGGCGAGGAGATCGACCGCGACAAGCTGCTGCGCAAGCTCGTCTCGATTCAGTACACACGCAATGACGCGGTGCTCTCGCGCGGCACCTTCAGGGTCAAGGGGGAGACGTTGGAGGTGTTTCCCGCCTACGCCGAGACGGCATTCAGAGCGACCCTGTTCGGCGACGAAGTGGAGCGCCTACAGCACTTCGACCCGCTTACCGGCGAGATGATCGCCGACGATCTCGAGCATGTGGCGATTTGGCCGGCCACCCATTACAACGTCAAGGACGGCACGATCGAGGACGGCGTAGCGGCGATCGGGCGGGAATTGAACGAGCGCTGCGAGCAGCTGGAGGCAGACGGCAAGCAGCTCGAGTCCCACCGCTTGCGCCAGCGCACCCAGTACGACATGGAGATGCTGCGCGAGATGGGCTTCTGCTCGGGGATCGAGAACTACTCGCGCATCCTTGACGGACGCAAGCCGGGCGAGCGTCCGTACTGTCTGATCGACTATTTCCCTGAGGACTTTGTCTGCTTCATCGACGAGTCACACCAGACGGTGCCGCAGATCGGGGGCATGTTCGAGGGCGACCGCTCACGCAAGAGCACGCTCGTTGACTATGGCTTCAGATTGCCGAGCGCGATGGACAACCGTCCGCAGACATTTGACGAGTTCCTATCGATCACGCCGCAGCTCGTGTTCCTCTCGGCGACGCCCGGCGAATACGAGCGCACCCGGTCACAGCGGATCGTGGAGCAGATCGTGAGGCCCACCGGGGTCGTGGACCCGGAGATAGATGTGCGCGAGACCCGCAACCAGATCGACGATCTGATGAACGAGATTCGCAAGCGGGTGGACGTCAACGAGCGGGTGCTCGTGACCACGCTCACGAAGAAGATGAGCGAGGACCTATCCCAGTATCTGATTGAGATGGGCTTCAAGGTGCGCTATCTGCACTCGGAGATCGACACGCTCGAGCGCATCCAGATCATTCGCGACCTGCGCCTTGGCGAGTACGACGTGCTCGTGGGAGTGAACCTGCTGCGGGAGGGACTCGACCTGCCCGAGGTGTCGTTGGTGGCGATCCTCGACGCCGACAAGGAGGGTTTCCTGCGCGGGGAGACATCGCTGATCCAGACGATCGGCCGTGCGGCGCGCAACGTGAAGGGGAAGGTGTTGATGTACGCCGACAAGGAGACCAAGGCGATGAAGGCGGCGATCGAGGAGACCGATCGCAGACGCGAGATCCAAGTTGCCTACAACGAGGAGCACGGGATCACCGCTTCGAGCATCGTCAAGGGCATCTCCGACATCGCTGAGTTCTTGCAGGCTGAGTCGAAGGTGCCGAAGGGGCGCCGACGCAAGAATGCGACCAGGGCCAAGGCAAAGGAGATGCCACAGCACGAGCTGGAGCGCATGGTCGTAGAGCTGGAGGAGGAGATGATCGCCGCCGCCGACGACCTGCGCTTCGAGTACGCGGCACAATTGCGCGACGAGATAAGGGAGCTACGGCGCGAGCTGAAGGACGTGCAGGTCAGCGAGGCGCCGGCGGAGCAGAGCGCTGGAAGCGAGTCCGCCGCTGAGTCGAGCGAGGCAAGCGATGCACACGAGGCAAGCAAGGCAAGCGATGCAAGCGAGACTCCGGCGGGCGAGGTGGCATAGGATGAGCGCTGTGGAACTGGACCGTCAGGGGATCGAGCGGCGCGACTTTCCGATTGTGCGTCGTGGCTATGACCCGGCTAGCGTGGACACCCACCTGCGAGCGCTTGCCGCTGAGATAGAAGAACTGCAGCGCGAGGCTTCGAGCCGCGGCGGAGACTCGCTGGCTTCGACCGCCGCTACACAGGTCCAGGGCATCCTCGAGGCTGCCCAGGCGACGGCCGAGGCGATCGAGCACCAGGCCGCGGAGCAGGCGCGTAGTGTTTGCGAGGCCGCCGACGCGGACGCGCGGCGTACACGCGAGGACGCGGTTGCGCGGGCGCGGGAGCATGTCGCGGCCGTGTCGCAGGCCACCGAGGCGTTGCTCGGACACGTCGGTTCGCTCGACGGCGAGACACGGGCCCTGGTCGATAGCTTGCGCAGCGGTGCCGGACGCTTGGCGGGTGACCTGTCGTCTGTCGAGGGCGAGATGGAGGTGCTCTATGACGCCGCTTCAGGGCGCGCGGCCACGCAGTCGTCGGTGGAGTCGGCGGGCACCGCGACCTACAGCGAGAGCGATCGCCCAATCCCCGCTCCAGCCCCCGCTACCCATGGCGACCCGTTTGTCGAGACGCGGGCAGAGTCGCACGCGGGCATGCAGGGTGATCCGTACGGGCAGACGCAAGAGGCCGAGGTCTACGCGGCGGAGCGCTTCGAGGCATCCGCCCTGGCCGATGCGCCTCAGCAATCGCCGAGCGAGCCGGCGTTCGGCGAGCAGCCACTCTTCTCGGGGCCGCCCGCCGCGAACGACGCTACGCCGGTCAACGGCGACCTCGACGGAGCGCGCCTGGTCGCGCTCAACATGGCGCTCAACGGCGACTCGCGCGAGGACACCGCCCGCTACTTGGACGAGAACTTCACGGTCCCGGACCGCGAGCGCCTGCTTGACGAGGTTTACGCGGCTATCGAAGGGTGAATTGGGCGAGGCTGGGTGAGTCTCCAAGCTAAAGCCGTTATGCAACCGATCGGTTGCATAACACGATTTACTAGGCACGTCCCAACCGAACTACATCGATCTGTACTTTCACACGCCCCGACCGCTTGTCGGGCAGGCGCGATTCCGCTTAGTACTTGCCGGAAATGAGGTTCCAGGCGCGGTGCAGCTTGTCGGAGAAGCCCGGGGCCCCCTCGGCTGGGTCGTCCTTCATGACCCCGGGATTCTCGGTCGGCGCAGGTAGCGCGCGGCAGGCGTCGGCATCGAGCTTGAGCGTTACCGCGCGCTCGTGGATCGAGTCGACGTCGTCGGCATCGACGAAGCGGTGCTCGCCGTGGCCCTCGTGCTTGTCGATCACGATTCCGTCGAAGACGTCCTCCTCGAGCACGGCGAGCACGTGCGTGACCTCGCCGATCTTCTCGCCGTCGCTGCTGTAGACCGGGGTGCCGGGATCCAGCACCTCATAGGAAATCGGTAGCCCGTAGTCGTCCATATGGGCCAGCATACCGGTCCGATGACGACGGTCTGCTCGCCATGGGACCGACCCGCTGGGGCGAACGTCTGTTCGGGTCAATACAATGACAGGCGAATGGCCCAAAGCAACAAGATCGTCGTCAGCGGAGCGCGTGAGCACAACCTGAAGGACATCTCCCTGGAGTTGCCGCGCGACGCTCTCGTCGTGATCACCGGCCTGTCCGGCTCGGGCAAGTCGAGCCTCGCCTTCGACACGATCTACGCGGAGGGCCAGCGTCGCTACGTGGAGTCGCTGTCTGCCTACGCGCGCCAATTCCTCGGCCAGATGGACAAGCCCGACGTGGACTCGATCGAGGGCCTCTCGCCGGCGATCTCGATCGATCAGAAGACGACATCGCGCAACCCGCGCTCGACCGTCGGGACCGTGACCGAGATCTACGACTATCTGCGTCTGCTGTGGGCGCGCGTAGGAAAGCCGCATTGCCCGATCTGCGGGCGGCCGATCGTCGGCCAGTCCGCCGAGCAGATCATCGATCAAGCGATGGGCCTGGCCGAGGGCACGCGCTTCATGATCCTGGCTCCGGTTGTCAGGGGCCGCAAGGGCGAGTACGGCAAGCTGCTGGAGGAGATGCGCGCGGACGGGTTCACGCGCGTGAAGATCGACGGGCGCATCCGCATGCTCGAGGAATCGATTGTGCTCGACAAGCGCTACAAGCACGACGTCTCCGTGGTTGTGGATCGCCTCGCGATGCGCCACGACATCCGCAAGCGCCTGGCCGACTCGATCGAGACAGCGGTCGGGCTTGCAGATGGCCTCGTCGAGATCGAGATCGTCGGGTCTTCACGCAGCGAAAATGATGGGGGAGGGGATGGCGTGCCCGCAGGGGGAGACGGCCAATCCCATTCATCCGGTGCCCTCGGTGTCAAGGCGGCGAATGCCCAAATTGTGCCGGGCGCGAAGCCCACGCCCGGAACGCTGTTCACGTTCTCCGAGAAGTTCGCCTGCCCCGAGCACGGACCGTCGCTGGTCGAGTTGGAGCCGCGCATCTTCTCTTTCAACTCGCCCCATGGCGCCTGTGAGCGCTGCACAGGGCTCGGCTCGCAAATGGTTATCGACCCCGATCTGGTCGTGCCCGACCCAACGTTGTCGGTCGGCGAGGGCGCGATTGCTCCATGGGCTAACAGTGCCTCCAACTATTACGAGCAGGTGACCGAGGCGATTGCAAAGCGCTACAAGGTCGACCTGGGGACGCCGTGGGAGGAGCTGCCGCAGGAGCATCGCGACCTGTTTCTGTCGGGGACGAACGGCGAGCCGCTACAGATCACCTACCGCAACCGCTTCGGTCGCACACGCTCTTATGGGACACGCTTCGAGGGGGTGCTGGCAAATCTTCAGCGGCGCTATCGCGAGACCGACTCGGAGTGGACACGCGAGAAGATCGAGGAATTCATGTCGTTGCGTGCTTGTCCGGAGTGCGGTGGGGCGCGGCTGCGGCCCGAGTCGCGCGCGGTGCTCGTCGCTGGCACACGCATCGAGGACTTCTGTGCGCTCTCGGCGCGGCGAGCGCTTGCGTGGCTGGAGGATGTGGAGCTGTCGGAGACCGATCGTCATGTCGCGCGGCTGATCTTGCGCGAGATCACTGAGCGCCTCCAGTTCCTCGAGAACGTGGGCATCGGCTACTTGTCGATGGATCGCGCTGCCTCGACGCTGTCGGGCGGCGAGGCGCAGCGAATTCGTTTGGCTACACAGATCGGCTCGTCTTTGGTGGGGGTGCTCTACATCCTCGACGAGCCTTCGATCGGGTTGCACCAACGCGACAACGAGAAGCTGATCGCGACGCTCGAACGTTTGCGCGACCTTGGCAACACGGTGATCGTGGTCGAGCACGACGAGCAGACGATGCGCTGCGCCGACCATCTGGTTGATTTGGGACCTGGCGCCGGCGAACATGGCGGCTGGATCGTCGCTCAGGGAACGGCCGCGCAGGTCCAGAAGGTCAAGCAGTCGTTGACCGGCCAGTTCCTGGCAGGGACGCGCACGATCGAGCTGCCGGAGAAGCGACGCACTCCGATCGGCTATGTCGAGATTCTCGGAGCAAGCCAGCACAATCTGCGTGACGTCGACATGCATATTCCCCTGGGGACGCTCACGTGTGTGACTGGCGTTTCTGGCTCGGGCAAGTCGACGCTCGTCAACGAAGTGCTCTACAAGGCGGTGGCCAACCGTTTGCACAGGGCCAGACAGCGCCCGGGCGCACACCGTGCGATCCATGGTCTCGACCAGCTCGACAAGATCATCGCCGTTGACCAGTCGCCGATCGGGCGCACGCCGCGCTCAAACCCGGCCACATATACAGGCCTATTCGACGTGATCCGCGATCTCTTCTCAAAGACGCAGGAGGCGCGCGCGCGGGGGTACAAGCCGGGGCGCTTTTCCTTCAACGTCAAGGGTGGGCGCTGCGAGGTGTGCCGTGGCGACGGCCAGATCAAGATCGAGATGCACTTTTTGCCCGACGTGTATGTGCCTTGCGAGCAGTGCGACGGGCGTCGCTACAACCGCGAGACGCTGGAGGTGAAGTTCAAGGGCAAGAGCATCGCCGAGGTTCTGGCGATGCCGGTCGAGGAGGCGCTGCACTTCTTCGAGCACATACCCAAGATCCGTCGCCGCCTGGAGACGCTCGACGCCGTCGGGCTCGGCTACATCCGCCTCGGACAGCCGGCGACGACGCTGTCCGGCGGCGAGGCGCAGCGCGTAAAGCTCGCGACCGAGCTCTCGAAGGTCGCCACAGGGCGCACGCTGTACATCCTCGACGAGCCCACGACGGGCTTGCACTTCGCCGACGTGCAGCGTCTGCTGGAGGTGTTGCAACGACTTGTCGACGCCGGCAACAGCGTGGTTGTGATCGAGCACAACCTCGACGTGATCAAGTGCGCCGACCGCCTGATCGACATGGGCCCGGAGGGGGGAGAGGAGGGCGGCATGGTGATCGCAGCCGGCACCCCCGAGGAGGTGGCGGCTGAGCGTGGGTCGCACACGGGCGAGTTTCTGCGCGACTTGCTCGTGGCAAAGCCCAAGGCTAAGCCGCGCGCGCGTACCGTCAAGGCTAAGAAGGCGAGCACAAACGGCGCGTCGCCCAATGGCGCATCCGCCGCGAAGCGCAAGGCGAAGTCGGCGGCGCGCGCGTGAGCGAGTCGGCCGTCATGCCGCTCCCATTCCCACTCCACCCCTTACTCCTCATGTCCCATGAGGAGTAAGGCTTCCAGGGCGTGGTTGTGGACACAGAGATGGCGCTGGTACGAGCGCAACTCGTTGCCCTGGAATCGCCTGGCGATCCACCGCGAATTCATGCGTCGCGAAGCCTTCGCGCGCTGGCCGCTGCACGGCAACGTTCTAGAGGCGCTGCGCGAGGGGCGCCTCGAGATCGGTGCGCATACGCTGTTTGAGCCCGGCGTGTGGATCACGATGCCCGGCAGCGCGCGCGTGCGTATCGGCAGCGGCACGTTCCTGAACATGGGCGTGATGGTCGCTGCCGAGCAGTTGGTGGAGATCGGCGATCACTGCATGTTCGCCAACGGCTGCTTCGTCACGGATGCCAGCCACCGCTATGACGATCTTGAGAAGCCGATTACGTGGCAGGGCTTCGAAAGCAAGGGTCCGACCACTATCGGCGACAACTGCTGGTTCGGCGCCAACGTCGTGGTGACGAGCGGCGTGAGTATCGGCGAGCGCTGTGTGATCGGCGCCAACAGCGTCGTCACCAAAGATGTCGAGCCATTCTCGATCGTGGCCGGCGCGCCGGCACGAGTTCTGCGCAAAATCGAGTATGGCGAGCACACCGCCGTCTCCTGAGGGTGCGCTCCCGCTGAGGACCGGCGGAGTGATCAGGCGAGCAGCGTGTGCAGCTCTGCCAGCTCACCCGCGTCGATCGAATAACCGTGCTCCGGCCCCGGGTAGCGGCCTGAGCGCACGTCCGCGGCGTAAGCGCTGACGCCGGCATCCATCTCTTGTTGGATGTTGGCGTAGCGCTTGACGAAGCGCGGCCCAAGCCCGTCGCGAATACCGAGCAGATCGTGAAAGACGAGCACCTGGCCGTCTGTGTCGGGACCGGCGCCGATGCCGATCACGGGCACCTCGAGGTGGGGCATCAGCTCCTTGGTGACAGCGCTCGGGATCGCCTCGAACACGATCGCAAAGCAGCCGCTGCCCTGTAGCGCAAGCGCCTCCGAGGCGATGCGCGCTGCCGCCTCGGCAGTGCGGCCCTGGGCCTTCCAGCCGCCGAGCGCGGTTGAGCTCTGCGGGGTCAGCCCCACGTGCCCCATCACGGGAATCCCGGCGCCGATGATCGCGCGTGCACGACTCGCGGAGGCAGGACCGCCGCCCTCGAGCTTGACCGCGTCGCAGCCGGCCTCCTTGACCATGCGCACAGCGCTGGCAACGGCCTGCTCGTCGCTGATCTCATAGGAGCCGAACGGTAGATCGCCGATCATCAGGGGCATGTTCAGACCACGCCTCACGGCCCGCGCGAGCACAAGCATGTCGTCGAGGTCGACCGGCGTGGTCGAGTTGTAGCCGAGGATCGTCGTTGCGGCCGAATCGCCGACGAGCACGAGATCGACGCCGCCGGCCTCGGCGGCACGGGCGCTCGGGTAGTCGTAGGCGGTCACCATCACAAGCGGCTCACCCAGCCGCTTCTTCTCGGCGAGCAATGGCAGGGTCATGGGAAGGCGTGGGGTGGGTGGGACTCGATCCAAGGGAACGCCGAGGCTAGATTGACCGGGCATCGTCTTGCCCTGATGTCCTGAGCTGGGACTGCTGGGATGGCTTGACATGGTGATTCCTCTCTGGCGCTGGTTGACGCCGTGCCTAGCCCCGTGCGCTGGTCTCGAAAGAGGCCGGCGTGGAGCTCAGCAGGGTCGCCACCGCGTCGTCGACGGTGATGATGCGATTGGTTTGGGCCTCGACGTGTACGACGCGAGGCTCGTAGTGCTCCATCTCCGTACGGTCGTACTGCCCGTAGGAGATGACGATGATCGTGTCGCCGCGATGCACGAGGCGCGCGGCAGCGCCGTTGACCTTGATGTCGCCCGAGCCGCGCTGCCCGGCGATCGTGTAGGTCTCGAAGCGGGCGCCGTTGTCGACGTCGACAACGTGAACCTGCTCGTGCTCGAGGATGTCCGCGGCCTCGAGCAGGTCGGGGTCGATCGTGATCGAGCCGACGTAATGGAGGTCGCAATCGGTCACGGTGGCCCGATGGATCTTTGACTTGAGCATCACGCGCTGCATGCGATGGTGGCCTCTCTTGGGTTCGCTTGCCGGATGTGTGGGGTTGAGGAGTAGAGCATCTGCGGATCGGCGAATACCGTCGGGTCACGCGGTTCTGGCTCGCCGGGTGGTGAGGGACGCAGACGTTGTGTGTTGACGGATCTCGCTGGGTCCGACGGTTGCTGCTTGATGGGTGTCGAGGGATCCAAGATCACGTTGTCGATCAGGCGAGTCGAGCCGATCCTGGCAGCGATCGTGAGCAGCGCTGGTCGTTCCAAGCGTGCAACCGGATCGAGCGTGTCCGGCTGCACGAGCGCGATGTACTCGGGCTCGACGTCAAGGGCGCCCATCGCCTCGTACGCCGCTGTCGTTAGCGCATCGGCTGAGCGCTCGCCGTCCTTGACGGCCGCGGCGGCGGCTGCAAGCGCGCGAGGCAAGGCAAGCGCTTGGGCCCGCTCCTCGCTGCTCAAGTGTGCATTACGACTGGACATCGCCAGTCCGTCGGCCTCGCGCACAGTGGGGCAAGACTCGATACGCGTGTTGATGTTCAGGTCCTGGACCAGACGGCGGATCACGATCGCCTGCTGGGCGTCCTTCTGGCCGAAGTAGGCGATATCGGGCGAGACGATGTTCAAAAGCTTCGTAACGACGGTCGTGACACCGCGAAAATGGCCTGCCCCGCGCACGGCCCCCTCCAAGCGATCGGTCAAGCCATGCACCTCGACCGATGTCGTGAAGCCGGTTGGGTAGATCTCCTCGGCGTCAGGAGCAAACAGCAGGTCTGCCCCAGCAGCGTCGGCTAGCTCGCGGTCGCGCTGCTCCTGGCGGGGATAGCGATCGAGGTCGGCGTGCTCGTTGAACTGCGTGGGGTTCACGAACAGCGATACGACAACAACGTCGCAGTCGACACGTGCGCGATCGATCAATGAGCGATGGCCCTCGTGCAGCGCCCCCATCGTCGGCACCAGTCCGATCGTGCGGCCCGCCCGGCGTGCTGACTCAAGTGCTGTCCGCACCTCGTCCACAGTGCACAAGACCCTCATAGTCATGGGTGCGATTCCCATGTGAGCTTGGATGCGGGCTGGGCGCATGTCGCAGGCCGCATGCCCATCGCGGGCTCAATGCCCATGCGAGACCCACAAGCCATTTCTAGCGCAGGCCCAATCGATGTGGAGGTCGAAAAGTTCATCTGGCTCGGTCCAGTTCCCAAGGGATACCGGTCGCGACTGGTTTAAGCATACCGTGCAAGAGCATCTGTGACTACCATCCGCAGCTGTGTCTTCGGCGGAGATCGATCAGCGGCGTGAGGCCCTCAAGGAAGTTTTCGCTCAGGCAAGCGTGTGCACGCGCTGCCAGGAGCTTGCCGCCACACGCAAGAGCGTCGTTTTCGGCGCCGGCAACGCAAACGCCGATCTGATGTTCGTAGGTGAGGCACCGGGAGCCAGCGAGGATGAGCAAGGACTGCCGTTCGTCGGTCGCGCTGGCAAGCTGCTGGAGACGCTGCTCAAAGAGATCGGCCTGGAGCGCAAGGATGTCTTCATAGCCAATGTCCTGAAGTGCCGTCCGCCAGGCAACCGCGATCCGCTGCCGCTTGAGATCGAGAACTGTCGCGAGTACCTCTACAGGCAGGTCGAGCTGATCCAGCCACGGGTGATCTGCTCGCTGGGCAACTTCTCCACGAAGCTGCTCAGAGACGACCCGACAGGGATTACGCGCCTGCACGGAAAATCACAAGAGCTGACGCTCGGCAGACGCACGGTGCGGCTCTACCCGATCTTCCACCCTGCCGCGGCCTTGTATACCCCGCGCATGCTCGAGACGCTGCGTGAGGACTTCGCGCGTCTGCCCGAGCTGTTGGCGCAAGCCGAGCCGCCCCAGCCGATGGAGGGAGAGGCTGAGGCGCTTGCGCAGGCGGCGATTGCCCAGGAGCAATCTGAGGTTGAGCCCGTCAAGTCCTCGGGCGCGGGGTCGGGGGACGCGAAATCGCCAGGTGGGGAGTCGGCCCGCGGGAGCTTGGCGGGTGGGGTGGCGGCTGAGAGCGACGAGTCGCCTGGAACCGTGGATCAATTGGGTCTCTTCTGAGCATTCCTCGGAGCGGGACCAAAGCTTCCAAATTGGCAGCTTTGTACGGCGCAGGCATCCAATTTGGCGCGGCGTGCATCCAATTTGGCGCGGAGTGCATCCAAATTGGCGCGGCGTTCGTATATGGGTGTGAAAGGGTTCGTGCGGCCGTTCAAGCAGGCGGGACGGTCTGCCGATACCGAGTACATCCATCCTCCCAAGCACCACGGCCGGCTCGCGATTCTCCTCTCCCGCGAGCCGGCCGTTTTTTTACGGGCGCTCACGGGTGCCAGCGTGGGTTGGACTAGGCTTCTCTCGTGGCGACACGTATCGTCGAGACCTCGGATTCAGCCCAAACCGAGGCGCTGGGCGCCGAGCTTGCTGCTGCCCTGAAGCCAGGGGACATCGTGCTCGTGTGCGGCGAGCTGGGGGCCGGCAAGACCACGCTCGTGCGCGGCGCGGCGAAAGCTCTGGGAGTCGGCGATGTGGTCACGAGCCCTACTTTCTCGATCGGTCACCGCTACCAGGGCTCGGGTGTGACCGTCTCGCATTTGGACCTATACCGCCTGGCGGCTCTTGGGCAGGAGGAGCCGGAGCTGCTCGATGACTACCTCGCTCCGGACTCGATCGCGTTCGTGGAGTGGCCTGAGCAGTCGGCCCCAGAGCTGCGCGAGGCGTGTCTGTTGGTGGCGCTGACCCACGAGGGCGGCGATCGTAGGCGCATTGAGGTCTGTGAGCTGGGTGAGCGGGCAGCGGAGGTGTCGGCGGGGCGAGCAGAGGGATCGGCAGTGCCGGCCGTCGATGCTCCAAAGGAAACACAGGCAAACGCTGCCTCTGAGGTGACACAGTGATCGTGCTCGGACTCGATACCGCCACGCCGGCAACGGTCGTAGGGTTGAGGCTCACGGACGGCCATACGTTGGAGGGGCGTGACGATCCAGACGCGCGGCAGCGACCGGGCCACGCGACGCGCCTGCTGCCGCTGGCGAACGACCTGCTTGTCGAGGCGCGTATCGACTGGCCTGAGCTGGAGCGGATCGCAATCGGCACCGGTCCAGGAACGTTCACGGGTTTGCGCATCGGGATCGCCACGGCGCGAGGCTTGGCGCAGTCGCTCGGTGTGGAGTTGGTCGGCGTGTCGAGCCTACGCGCGCTTGCCCACGGCGCGAGCGACCACGCACAACGCGTCCTGGCTGTGATCGACGCACGTCGTGGCGAGGTCTTCCTCGCGGCCTATGAAGGCGGCCAAGAGTTGATCGCGCCACGGGCCGTCTCCCCCGATGGGGTGGCTGAGCTGCTGGAGAACGCAGCAATCGACACACAAGCCGAGCAGTGGCTGGCGCTGGGCGACGGGGCCATCCTCTACCGCGAAGCTTTCGAGCGAGCAGGCATGCACGTCGCCGAGGATCGCCGCGAGCATCACCGGATCCAGGCACACGCGATCTGCCAGTTGGGCGAGCAGGCATCGGCGAGCGAGCAGCCGATCCTGCCCGATTACCGCCGCCGCCCGGATGCGGAGATCGCGCTCGAGGGGACACAAGCATGATTGCGGCCCGAACGCGGGGGGCGTGTCCGTCGATCGCCGAGGAAGTCCAGGCCCACGCCGTTATCGTCAAGACCGAAGGGGTGCGGGCCTGATGTGTGCTTCGCTGGCCGGCCCCAGGACGGAGGGCTCATTCTCGGTTGATATCCGTGGTCTCACTTATGCCGACCTACCGCGCGTTATTGCGATCGAGCGTCGCGCCTTCCCAACGCCGTGGTCGTTGGCGATGTTCGTGCTCGAGCTGTCCAAGTCCTCGGGGGTCTGCCTGGCGGCCCTGCATGAGGATCGGCTAGTGGGCTATCTGATCTGCTCGCGCTACGACACCGTGTGGCACGTGATGAACGTCGCGGTAGACGTCGAGCATCAACACAAGGGGGTTGCCTCGGCGCTGCTAGGAGAACTGTACGAGCGAGTGCAGGACGACAGCGCCCGCTTCACGCTCGAGGTTCGCCGCTCCAACGACGTGGCGATCCATCTCTACGAACGTGAAGGCTTCCGTGCCGCGGGCTTGCGCAGGCGCTACTACCAGGACAACGGTGAGGACGCCCTGGTGATGTGGCGTACGCCGGCCACGCTGACCGGTTCGTTCGATGATGTGCCGAATCCGGGCCCGGTGTGAGGCAGATGGCAAGGGGAGAGATGGCAAGGGGAGAGATGGCAAGGGGAGAGATGGCAAGGGGATCTTCATGGATGCGCGCACGGGCGTTACCTGCACGACCATCTTCCGCAGAGGCGGCCTACACGTGAGATGTGCCATCTCAGATGGGCACGGGCGATGACGATCCTGGCGTTGGAGACCAGTTGCGATGACACCTGTGCGGCGGTCGTCGGCCCCGAGGGGACGATCCGCTCGAACGTGATCTCTTCCCAGCAAGCACACGAGCGCTTCGGCGGCGTGGTGCCGGAGATCGCTTCGCGACACCATCTGGAGCTGATCGACTTCGTCGTCGAGCGCGCTCTGAGCGAGGCAGGCACGACGCTGGACGATGTCGAACTGGTAGCCGCGACGCAGGGTCCAGGCCTGATCGGAGCATTGCTCGTCGGCTTCTCGAGCGCCAAGGCGTTGGCGGCTGCCCGTCGTCTTCCGTTCGCGGCGATCGACCATCTACAAGGCCACGTGTCTGCCAATTTTCTCGTGTCTGAGGCCGGCGAGAAGGCGTTCGAGCCGCCTTTTCTCTGCCTGATCGCGAGCGGTGGCCATACGCTGTTGGCTCACGTAGAAGAGCATGAAGGCTTCCGGACGCTCGGCCGCACGCTCGACGACGCCGCGGGCGAGGCGTTCGACAAGGGCGCAAGGATGCTGGGTCTGGGTTTTCCTGGCGGCCCTGTGCTGCAACGCCTGGCGGCAGACGGCGATCCGCAGGCGTTCGAGTTCCCGATCTCTGGCTCGCGAGCACGAGGAGGACGCGGTGCCACGCGCGCTTTCGGTCGCGGCCTCGACTTCTCCTTCGCGGGCCTGAAGACGTCGCTGCTCTATAAGCTGCGCGAACTGGATGACGCCGAGCGTCGCAAACGCGCGGCTGACCTCGCTGCCTCCTACCAGGCCGCGATCGTCGAGCACCTGATCGTACGCACTGAGGAAGCGCTCGAGCTGACAGGCCTGGATCGCCTAGCCGTAGGCGGCGGCGTCGCGGCCAACGGTGAGCTACGCCGACGTCTGCGAGATCTGGGGGTAAGCGTGCACGTGCCGCCGCCTGTCTTGTGCACCGACAACGCCGCGATGATCGCCAGCGCCGCACGCTTTGCGCCGACGCTGTCATATCCCGATTATCTGGGCCTCGACGCCTACGCGACAGGCGAGCGTCCGCGGTGAGAAGGGGAGGATCGAGGGAAGGTGCGAGGTCGGGAGTGTTTCGCCAGAGCGAGTCGGGTGTGTTGAAAAACGCGTCATGCCCCCCGCGTGCGCGCGGGGCATCGGGGTTTTGATGAAGGTCGTCACGCTCTACTCCAAGCCGGACTGCCATCTCTGCGTGGAGGCGCAAGATGTCTTGCGAATGCTCCGCTCAGAGCTGGGGTTCGAGCTGTTGGAGGTTGACATAACCACCGATGATGCCCTGCACCGGGAATATTTCGAGCGAATCCCGGTCGTCACGCTGGGCGATGAGGAGCTGTTCGAATATTTCGTCGACGAGGACGCGCTGCGGCAGCGTCTGCAGACCATCCTCTAGAGTCAGAAGCGATGGCTTACAACGAGTTGAGCACTCCAGTGAGCACGATCCACGACGGCGATGCGCTCGCCAGTGAACGGCTCTCCCTCGGCGTCGCCGCACGGCTGTCGCGCTACCTGCAGGTGCTGACTCAGGCAAAGAAGATGGGCAAGGAGACGATCTCCTCGCAAGAGCTCTCCGACTACACACACGTCAACTCCACTCAGATCCGCCGCGACCTGTCGGGATTCGGCAAGTTCGGCAAGCGGGGAGTCGGTTACAACGTCGAGTCGCTCGTCTCGCAAATTCGCAAGATCCTGCGCACAGCGGGTCAGCACAACATCGCGCTGCTCGGCGCCGGCCACCTCGGCAAGGCAATCGCCTCCTCGGACATTTTCGCCGACCACGGCTTCCGAGTCGTGGCGATCTTCGATGTGGACGAGACGAAGGTCGGCAGCAAGGTTGGCAGCCAAACGGTCCGCCACACCAGTGAGCTACACCAGGTCGTCGAAGACGAGGAAATCGTGGTGGGCGTGCTCGCTGTCCCCACGCGTGCCGCTCAGGGTCTGGCGGACGAGCTGGTGCAGGCTGGCGTGAAGATCATCTTCAACTACTCCGAGTCGCTCTTGGCAGTCCCACCCGAGGTGACCGTCCACACTTCAAGTCCAGCGGTCGACCTGCTCTACGCGCTCTACTTCTACTTGACCTGATCCCATGGGCTTAGCAGCCAAGCCCGTCTGACCTTGCTTGCGCCGCGTCTGCACCTCACACTAATTTCCCCCTCCCATACCAGCAAGCTCAGCAGGCATAACCTGAATGACCAGTAAAGACCTCGACAAAGCAGTTGACACATTCGCGCAGTCGATCGACCTCACGGTCGGCATCGAGGAGGAGTTCGCGATCCTCGAGCCGACCGTGCTGGACTTGGTCCCGCGCTTCGAGCACTTGCGTGCCTGCGCGAGCGAGCGTGACCCGCTGCTGGCAAGCGCGATCACTGGCGAGCTGATCTCTTCGGAGATCGAGATCGTCTCCGGCCGCGGCGAGAACCTCGGCGATGCGCTCAGCCGTCAGCGCGAGCACCGCCGGCGATTGTTCGCCCTGGCCGGTGAAGAGACTGCTGCCCTGGGAGCGACGGGGACTCATCCGTGGGCCGACTACCGTGAGCAGCCGATCATTGACACCGAGCACTACCGACGTGTCGAGCAGGGTCTGAGGTACGTAGCTTGGCGTAACAACACTTTCAGCCTGCACGTCCACGTTGGTATCAACAACATCGACCGCGCCGTGCTCGTCTGCGACCGATTGCGACCAGTGCTGCCGCTACTGCTGGCGGTCTCGGCCAACTCGCCGTATCTCGACGGACGCGACTCGGGCTTGCATTCGGCGCGCACGCAAAGCTTCACGCGCAACTTCCCGCGCTGTGGGATCCCCGATGCGTTCGGTGGCTGGCAGACATATCGTCAGTACATGGAGTTCCTGCTGCAGACAAGCTCGATCGTGGAGTTCACACAGGTGTGGTGGTCGGTGCGTCCGCACTTCGAGTTCGGAACGGTGGAGGTGCGAATCTGCGATGCGCAGAGCACAGCAGGCGAGTCCGAGGCGTTGGCCGGCTTGATCGTGGCGTGTGTGGCGCAGGCCGCGCGAGACCTCGACGAGGGCGTGCCGTCCGCCGACCCACCGCCACGTCTAATCGAGGAGAACATGTGGCGTGCGATTCGCTTTGGGCTTGACGGCAAGATGATCGACCTGGAGCGCGCCGAGGAGTATCCGGCAACAGAGATCGTGGAGCGCTTGGCCGCCTGGACCGAGCCGGTGCGCGCCGAGCTGGGCATCGAGCTGGTATTCCCAGAGCGCAACGGAGCACAGCGCCAAAAAGCGATGATTGATGCGGGAGCAAGCCGCGAGGAGGTATTCGCGGCCTCGGTACGCGAGACGAGACAGACCTATTCCCAGGAGGTGACAGTGTGAGCAACGAACAACAGCCCCAGCCAAGCGCGGCGGGCACGCAGGGGGAACCAGGCGACCCAAGGAGTCAGGCACAGCCAAGCGAGGACGAGCTGCGCGCGGCCTACGAAGCTGAGCTGAACCGCATCACAAGCGCTGAGATGATCGTTCAGACGACGGTCTCATTGATCAACATCGGGGGTCGCCGCCTTGGGCTGGCGCCGACTGACGCTGGCGGCGACCCGTCTGCGGCGCCGGGAAGCGAACGCGACCTGGAGCAGGTGCGCGATGCGATCGATGGGGCTAGCGCACTCATGCCGATCCTGGAGCGGCGCATGCCCGCCGAGTTGGGTCCCCTGCGAGATGCAATAGCCCAACTGCAAGTGGCTTACGCTCGCGAGGCACAGAATTCCGCACGCACGACGTCGACCTCGTCGGCATCGCAGGCCAAGGTTGTGAAGGAGCCGGAGAAGCCCGCAGAGGATGATCAACAGTCTGGCCCAGGTCCGGCCCAAGCGAGCGGCAGGCTGTGGGTGCCCGGCAGCTGAGGCTACATCGCACGGCTTCCAGCCGCCGCGCACGATAGACTGCGCCCGCCTTTACGCCGGGTCGTGCATTCCTAGGGAGTGGCCCGTGTGATCAACGTGCGCGCGAATTTCCTCGCGCGGCACCTAACCAGACCGCGGAGGATTTCTGTTGAGTAGCTTTCTGACGAACCATGGGGTCGTCGTTGCCCTTGTGTGCGCCGCCTGTGCTGTGGTGTACGGCCTCGTGACCACCCGCGCTCTGCTCGCGCTCTCGCCGGGCAACGAGCGGATGCAAAGCATCTCACTCGCGGTCCAGCAGGGCGCCCGTGCCTACCTGAACCGCCAGTACACCACGATCGCGATTGTCGGCGTGGTGATTTTCGTGGCGCTGATCTTCATCCAGAACATCGCTGTCGCCTGTGGCTTCGCGATTGGAGGCATCCTCTCCGGCTCCGCCGGCTACATCGGCATGAACGTGTCGGTGCGCGCCAATGCACGCGTCGCCGAGGCCGCTCGCGGCGGAGTATCACCCGCGCTGCGTGTCGCCTTCCAGGGCGGCGCCATCACTGGCATGCTCGTCGCGGGTCTCGCGCTGATGGGTCTAGCCGGCTACTACGGCCTGCTCACGGCGGTCTTCAACGACAGCCAGAAGACAGCAGTCGACGCGCTGATCGGACTTGGCTTCGGCGGCTCGCTGATCTCCGTGTTCGCAAGGCTCGGCGGTGGCATCTTCACCAAGGCTGCTGACGTCGGCGCCGACATCGTCGGCAAGATCGAGGCCGGCATCCCCGAGGACGACCCACGCAACCCGGCCGTGATCGCCGACAACGTTGGCGACAACGTCGGCGACTGCGCCGGCATGGCAGCCGACTTGTTCGAGACCTACGCCGTGACGGCAGTGGCAGTGATGCTGCTGGGCGTGCTCACCTTCCACGAGGCCACACGCGTCGTGATGTACCCGTTGGTCCTTGGCGGTGTCGCGATCATCGCCTCGATTATCGGAACGTTCGCCGTGCGCTCAAAGGCCGGCAACGTCGAGCGAGCCCTTTACCAGGGCCTGGTTGTCTCAGGGATCATCGCCGCGGCGGCGTTCGCGCCGATCACCTACTGGCTGATGAAAGACCTGACCTTCAGCCAGGTCGGCAACGTCGTCAACCCGCCATCGTGGGGCAAGTTCTACTTGTGTGCGCTGATCGGCATCGGCGTGACCGCACTGCTGTTCTTCATCACCGACTACTACACCTCCACGCGCTTCTCGCCGGTCAAGAAGACCGCCAAGGCGTCGGTTACCGGGCACGCGACGAACATCATCCAGGGCTTCGGCTCAGGCCTGCAGGCAACAGCCTTGCCCGCGATTGTGCTGGTGCTCGGCATCCTCGGCGCCTGGAAGCTCGCCGGCGGCGGCACCACGGGCATCTACGGCATCGGCGTAGCGGTCATGGGCCAGCTGTCGCTCACCGGCCTGATCGTGGCGCTTGACGCGTTCGGCCCGATCACCGATAACGCCGGTGGCATCGCCGAGATGGCCGAGCTGCCCGAGGACGTACGCAACGTGACCGACCCGCTGGACGCCGTCGGTAACACCACGAAGGCGGTCACCAAGGGCTATGCGATCGGATCGGCCGTCCTCGCCGCGATCGTTCTGTTTGCCGGCTTTCAGCAGGAGCTTGCGGACAAGTCGAACGGCAACTTCATCACCTTCGGCATCAACGAACCGCCCGTGTTGATCGGGCTGTTGCTCGGCGGCATGATGGTATGCCTGTTCGCTTCGCTCTCGATGGAGGCTGTCGGTCGTGCCGGCGGCGCTGTCGTCGAGGAGGTCCGCCGTCAGTTCCGCGAGCACCCGGGGATCATGGAGGGCACCGAAGAGCCCGACTACGCCACATGCGTGGACATCGTCACGCGCACAGCTCAGCGCGAGATGATCCTACCGGCGATGCTGCCGATCGCGCTGCCGGTGATCGTGGGCCTGATCGACCAGAAGGCACTCGGTGGCCTCTTGATCGGCGTGATCGTCGTGGGCTTCTTCTTCGCGGTCATGATGACCGCAGGCGGTGGCGCTTGGGACAACGCCAAGAAGCTGATCGAGGACGGCGCCTTCGGCGGCAAGGGCTCTGAGGCGCATGCTGCCTCGATCACAGGCGACACGGTCGGCGATCCGTTCAAGGACACAGCTGGGCCCGCGATCAACCCGATGATCAAGGTGGCCAACATCGTCGCCATCCTCATAATCCCGCTCATCACCTGAGACTCAGGAGCACTGTCGCGGGGCAACGCCAGGCGTGAGCTGTTCAGGCGTCTTGCGTGTCCCGCGGCATGCCCCACATGCCGCGAATAGTCCTAAGCTCACGAGAGAGATGAGATGACGGGCAGGCAGCTACATCGCGTTGGTACCACCGTGCTGTCACTGGCGATGGTCGCGATCGGCATCGCGCTCATGATCGAGGCGCTCGTCAGTGAAGGCGCTCTTAGCATTCGCATACTGCTCGGCTTCCTGTTCGTCATCGCCGGCACGGGTCGCATATATGTCGACATCAGACGGGGTCGCGGGGCATGAGCACGCCTGAGGGGCGTCCAGGCGGGCCAAAGCCTGGCGCGTCGAAGCCCGGTGCGCCCGAACCGGCGAACGGTGCGCTGCCAGACGGTGCACCCTTGTCAGAGGGCGCGCAGGTCTCACAGCGCCGTGCGGCGCATATGCGCGCCATCGAACTCGGTGCGGGCGCACGCACGACGCTGCGCCACGGACTCGGCTCGCCGATCCTGTTCGCGATCGTCTACACCTCGCTGGCAAGCGCGGTGTTCTTCTCGCTGGGGGTCGTGACTGACCACGCGGCCGGTTTGACCCCGGTCGTGTTTCTGATCGCCGCGATCATGTTCGGGCTGACGGCGATGACCTACGTGGAGGGCGCCTCGCTGCACCAGGAGCCAGGTGGCTCGACCGTCTTTGCGCGCTACGCCTTCAACGAGCTGGTCAGCTTCATCGCCGGTTGGGCGATGCTGCTCGACTACGTCATCCTGATCGCCGTCACCGCGTTCGCCGCGACCCAGTATCTGCGCGTTTTCTGGGCTCCGTTGGGCCACTACACCGAGTCTCTGCTGCTGGCGTTGGCGATCATCGCGTTCGTCGTGTTCACCAACGTGCGGGGCTTTCACTGGCGTCGCGAATATCGCATCGTTGTGATTGTGCTCGGTGCCCTGTTGCTTGAGCTGATCATGATCGTGATCGGACTCGTCGAGTTTCTCGACCCCCAGCGGCTAATCGACCAGGTTCATCTTGGCAGCGCGCCGACGTGGACGGGCCTTGTGTTCGCGCTCACGATCACCACGATCGCCTTCACCTGTGTGGAGTCGGCCTCCGGCCTGGCGGGCGAGGTCAAGGTCGGGCGAGACGCGTTGCGACGGCTGATAGGGAGCGGAACGGTAACTGTGGTCGTCACCTACGTGGGCGTGGCGATCGTCGCGGTTCTCGCGTTCCCGCTCGCGGTGGGCGGCGTGCCGGGACACCATTTCTCCGACGCCCCAGTGCTCGACATCATGGAACAGTTGCATCCGCACTGGCTCTCGCAAGCGATGACCTACGCGATCGGCGCGACCGCCGCGCTCACCTTGGTGGCGGCGGCCGACTCGGCGATGCTCGGCCTTTCACGGCTGGCCTACTCGCTGTCGGTCAACCGTCAGATCCCGAGCGGGCTTGGGCGCCTGCACGCCCAGCGCTCGACCCCCTACGTGTTGATCCTGCTCGCCGGCGTGATCGCCGCGGGCCTGGTTGTCCCCGAGAGCCTCACCTTTCTCGTCGGCACCTACGCGTTCGGGGCGATGTTGGCGTTTACGATCGCCCATGCCTCGGTTGTCAAGATGCGCTACAGCGAGCCAGACAGCAAGCGCCTGTATCGCACCCCGTTCTCGGTGCGCGTGCGCGGAGGCGAACTGCCATTGCTAGCGGTGATCGGCACGATCGTGTGCTCGCTGGGCTGGATAGCGACGATTGCCGTCCACCACAGCGCGCGTTATGTCGGGCTGGGCTGGATGGCTGCCGGAATCCTCCTGTACGTCGTCTACCGGAAAGCTGACGAAACCTCGTTGTTGCGGCGTGTGACCGTGTCGGCTGAGGCATTGCGTGCCGAACACTTGCCAGAGCGCGAGTACGGTTCGATCCTGGTCCCACTGTGCGGCACCCGTCTGGACGAGGACATCATTCAGACTGCTGCGCTGCTGGTCGCCGGCAAGCCGACCGACGACGCCGCGATCGACGCCTCTACGATCGAGGCGGTATGGATCTTCGAGATGCCGATGTCACTGCCGCTGGACGCACGTCTACCCGACGCCCAGGTCAAGCACGCACGTCAAGCGCTGGCGCGAGCCAAGGTGGTGGGGGAGGAGTACGCGGGCGTGCAGGTCGCCACCGCCACGATCAGAGCCCGTCGCGTCGGCCACGCGATCCTCGAGGAGGCCCGTAGGCGTGGCGTGGAGGCGATCGTGCTCGGCGCCGAGGAGCCCTCTCGGATTCGCGGTGGCTCGCGTCTGGGCGGACGCGGAGGGCCGCTTGAGAACTTTGTCGGCGACGTCACCAAGTACGTGGTGCGCAAGGCAGCCTGTCGCGTGATCGTGACGGCGCCGTCCGAGCGCGACTATGCCAAAGTCCTGGCCGCCGAGGAGGCGGGTCAGGATTCGCCTGTTCAGGATATGCCCGCGGAGATAGCTCCGGCCGCGCCACTCGCCGGGCCGAGCGGCGGACCCATCGTCTAATCTCACACGCCGTGCTTGCGATCCCCCCATCAATCCCGGAGCCGCGTTTCCCATGTTCGTGCTGATCGTTGGAGCGGGCCGTGTCGGCTCGGCAGTGGCCAAGTCGGCGCTGGCGGCTGGCCATGAAGTCTCGGTGCTCGACGAGGATCCGCTTTCCCACGAGCGCCTCGACGCGGGTCAGAGTGGCAGCTGGGAGGAATCCGACGGCCAGTTCACGGTCGGAACGGCTCTGGAGACAGAAGCGCTCGTGCAGGCGGGGATCGAGCACGCGGATGTGTTCATCGCCTCGACCGACGGCGACAACACCAACCTGATCATTGCCCAGATCGCCCAGCGCCGCTTCGGAGTACAGAAGGTGCTCGTACGCGTGATGGACCCGGCCCGAGCCGGCTGGTATGGCGAGCAGGGCCTGCACACGATTTCCCCGACCAAGCACGCGATCGAAATGTTCGAGAGCGCGCTCGCGGCCGAGTCGGCGTAAGCAGCCGATGCTCGTTCTAGCGGAGATCGCCAGCAGTCTCTCCATGCCCGTCTTCTTCACGACCGCAGTTTTTCCCGTGACTAAGGTCAAGCCATGTACGTGATCATCGTTGGCGCCGGCAAGGTGGGACGCAACCTTGCGCGCGAGCTGATCCTTAAGGGCAACGAGGTCACGATCATCGAGTCCTCGCGGCCTCGCTACCTCTTGATCGAGGAAGAGTACGAGCATGCCGTCCAGTACGGCGACGCCACAGAGCTGTGGGTCCTGGAGCGGGCCGGCATCCAGCGGGCGGATCTGGTGATCGCAGTCACCGGTGACGACGAGGACAACATGCTCGTCTGTCAGGTCGCCAAGGAGAAGTACCTGTGCGAGCGCATCATCGCTCGCGTCAACAACCCGCGCAACTACGACCATTTCAAGCTGCTGGGCATCCAGCCGGCGGTCTCCGCGACCGACTTGATCTTGCGCCTGATCGAGCACGAGGTCCCACGCTACGGCTTGGTGCACCTGCTTGCGTTGGAAGAGGAGCGCCTGGAGATCATCGAGCTGGAGGTCGGCGCCGGTGCTCCGGTTGTTGGCGAGCGCGTCTCGGACATCGCCTTGCCGGAAGGCAGCCTGATCATCTCGGTGCTGCGCGCCGGGGGCGGCTTCGTGCCCAAGGCGGACACGGTGATCGAAGCGGGGGATGAGGTCTTGCTGGTGCTGGACCCGGGTTTGGAGGAGGCGATTACCGCGTTCTTCGCTTCGAGCGGGAGTCGGGCGGGCGCCTAGCGTCCTCGTTTGACTATCCTTGCTTAGCCGTTCCGGGATGGTGTAATTGGCAACACGCATGCCTCTGGAGCATGAGTTTGGGGTTCGAGTCCCTGTCCCGGAGCCTGAGAAAAACGGCTTGGATAAGCCGCCGCTTGGCGGGGCCTGATTATCCGCTCGTCGTGGCACCCATCGCAGCCTTGACGTAGTAGTCGACATAGACGTTGACCGACCATCGCGCCCTGTTCGCGACCGCCCTTCGACGCTCAGCGCGAGCGCGCGTCGGGGTCGCGGCCAGCGCCCTGGTCAGTAGGAACCGCCCCGGTTGGTCGGGCAGGTAGAAGACGCCCTGCTGCTGGTCGCCGTCGTACGTGAACTGGATTGCGCTGAACAGTTCCGCGTTGGCGGCATCTTCTATCTGCAGTGTTTCGGCTGGGCATGGAGCGGACGGCCGTAGATTTTGTGTCGTTTCAATATGTATCATTCCGTTATGTGGAGCCTCTATCTCAAGCTCTCGGCCACGAGTCGCAAGCCTCGGTCGGGAGGAGTCTTAGAACGTGTCTCAGAACCTGCGGCACCCCGGGATGTGCACCTGGACGCGGCGCTGGATCCCCGCGTGACGTCTTGCACGTACCACCAGTACGCGCTGCGACGTCCCGCGACGACCAGCTTGGTCCATGTACACATGCGGAAGCACCGCAGGTTCTGAGACACGTTCTTAGACCCAGGGGGGGCTTTCAAAGACCTTCTCAGGGTTCACAGGGTGCTCGCAACGCGACGGGATTGACGCCGTGCGTGTGAGGGTGGCACTCGGTGCGGCGCTCGCATTGATGGTGATCGCGATCGGAGTCACGCTGACGCGCTCGCCGCCGAGCGTCGCTGGAAGCGATTTCACTCCTTCGCAGGGATCGTTTGCGCTCGTGCATGGGGGCGCGAGGGTGTGTCAGACCAATCAATCGCTACCGTCGGGTGCCACGGCGGTACGCGTTTCGTTGTACGCCGGACTGGGACCACGCGTGAGCGTGAAGGTGCTCTCCGGTGATCGTGTGCTCACGAGCGGGGTGCGTGGCGCGGGGTGGCGTGGAGAGTCCCCCACGATTCCGCTGCGCCCCGTCGTGCGCCAGGGTGCTTCCAATGTGAAGCTGTGCTTCGCACTTGGCCGCACCAGCGAGTTCGTCTTTCTGAATGGGGTCATCTCCAATGCCTCCGACGCGGTTGCATACGAAGACGGGTCGTCGCTGGAAGGCAGAATGAGGATCGACTACCTCAAGCCGGGCGATCGTTCCTGGTTGGATCTGGCGCTATCAGTCGCGCGGCGGGCGGGACTCGGTCGTTGGCCCGCCGGCACGTGGGTGATTCTGCTCGTGACGACGATGGTCGCTGTCGTGGTCGCCGGCACTTCGTGGCTGATCGTTAGGGAATTGGGATGAGCACCCGCGGCGGGCTGACGGTTCGCGCGCGGACGAGCGATGGGAGCGGTCCATCGTTCAGGGAGCGCTCGCTGCGGGCGCTCGCACGGATTCCCGTGGCGGCCAGGATGTGTGCTCTGCTCGCTTTCGTAAATGCAGCCTGCTGGTCGCTGATAACGCCTCCGTTTCAGGTGATCGACGAACCGGATCACTTTGCATATGTGCAGCAGCTTGCCGAGAACGGGAGCCTCCCTCAGCCTCAGGTCGCCCCATTCTCTCCGGAGGAGACCACAGTTTTGGCTGATCTACACCAGATGGACGTTCTGCTCGCTCCGTCGGTGCACACGATCGCGACGCGCGCTGAGGAGCGCACCCTCGAAGAAGCTCTTGCGGAACCGCTCAGCAGGCACGGACCCGGGGGTGCGGGGACGGCAACATCCGAGCCTCCTCTTTACTACACCCTCGAGTTGATTCCCTACGGGCTGGGCTCGGGAGGCACGATCCTCGAGCGCCTGGAGTTGATGAGGCTGCTGAGCGCGCTGATGGCGGCGTTCACAGCGCTGTTTGTGTTCCTGTTCCTGCGCGAGGCGCTGCCCGGTGTGCCGTGGGCGTGGACCGTCGGTGGGCTTGGGGTCGCGCTTGCGCCGCTGCTGGGATTCATTTCGGGTGGGGTGAACCCGGATGCGATGTTGTTCGCGGTCTCGGCGGCGCTCTTCTACTGTCTCGCGCGTGGATTCAGGCGTGGGTTGACGCGGCGGCTGGCGCTTACGATCGGTGCGGTGATAGCTGTTGGCTTCGTCACGAAGCTCAACTTTGCCGGCCTGGCACCAGGTGTCCTTCTGGGCCTGATCCTGCTCGCTCGTCGCCAGGCGCGGACGTCCGGACGCGAGGTTTATTACCGCTGGCTCGCGCCGGCGCTGCTGATCGCCTTGAGCCCAGTGATGTTGTACGCGCTCATCAATGTGGCGTCCAACCATCCCGCACTGAATATCGCCTCCGGAAGCATCGACAATTGGATCAACGGACGAACGTCGATCTTCGGGGAGCTTGGCTACATCTGGCAGCTCTATCTGCCGCGGCTGCCCGGGTCGTACAATTATTTCGAAGAAATCTTCACCACGCGCCAGATCTGGTTCAACGGGCTGGTCGGCCTATACGGCTGGCTCGACACGACCTTCCCCGGTTGGGTCTATGACTTTGCACTGTTGCCCGCATGCCTGATCGGCGTCCTCTGCGCGCGCTCGCTCGTGATTGGTCGCACGCAGCTGCGACATCGCGCCGCCGAGCTTTTTGTGTATGCGGCGATGAGCCTCGGAGTGCTGGGTCTTGTTGGAGCGACTGCCTACCCGAGAGCTTTAGCTTTTCCGGTGGCGTTTACCGAACCGCGTTATCTACTGCCGATGCTTGCCATATGGGGCGCCGTGCTGGCCTTGGCCGCGCGCGGTGCGGGGCGTCGCTGGGGGCCGGTCGTCGGGGTGCTGATCGTCGTTCTCATCCTGGCGCAGGACATCTTTAGCCAGCTGCAGGTCATCGCGCGCTACTACGGCTGAAACCGTGCGGAAACAAGGGCTGTGGCCGCAAAGCCGGTCGCCATGTCGCGAGGTTGCCTACCAGTGCCTGCGTCTACGCCGCCGCATGCACGGCCCAATCCCGATACAGGTCGTAGTAGCGACCTTCTGATGCGATCAGCTCCTCGTGTGTGCCCTGCTCAGCGATTTTGCCGTGCTCCAGTACCACGATCCTGCCGGCCCCCCGGATAGTCGATAGCCGGTGCGCGATCACGATCGACGTGCGTCCTGCCAACAGTCGGCGCAGGCCCTGCTCGATGCGCGCCTCGGTATGCAGGTCCACGTTGGAGGTGGCCTCATCGAGGATCAGGATGCGCGGGTCGGCGATCAGCGCGCGCGCGAAGGCGATCAGTTGGCGTTGTCCCGCCGACAGCTGCGCGCCACGCTCACCGACCTCGGTGTCATAGCCACTGGGCAGCTCTGCGATGAACTCCTCGGCGCCCACGGCGGCCGCGGCCTGGCGAACCTGCTCCTGCTCGGCGCCGGGGCGACCAAAAGCTATGTTCTCCGCGATCGTGCCGGAGAACAGGAACGCCTCCTGGGGCACGATTCCCATCTGCGAGCGCAAGGAGGTGCTCGACACCTCGCGCAGATCGTGACCGTCCACGAGCACGCGTCCTTCGGTGGGGTCGTAGAAGCGCGCGACGAGCTTTGCCATTGTTGACTTACCGGCGCCGGTGGCTCCCACCAGCGCGACCGTCTGGCCTGGGGGGATTTGCAGGTCGATGTGCTCGAGCGCCAGCACCTCCTCTTCTTCCAGTGGCGCTGGCAGCCCGGCCTCTAGAGGAGCGCTGACCGACTTGTCCACGTTCTTGCGTGCGCGCCGTGGTTTATAGGCGAAGGTGACGTCCTCGAAGCTGAGCTCGCCGCGAATCCGATCCAAGGCTGGTGCCCCTGGCTTGTCTGTCAGTTCCGGCTCCACATCGAGTAGTTGGAAGATCTTCTCCAGGGCCGCCATGCCCGACTGGTAGGTCGTATACAGCTGCGAGAGCTGCTGAATCGGTTCGATTAGGTAGGAGAGCGTCGCCACGAACGCGACGACCGTGCCGGCGGTGACGTCGCCCGAGATCGCCTGGTAGCCGCCGTACAGCACGATCCCCGCAATCGCCAATCCAGAGAGCATTTCCACGGCCGGGAAGTAGGCGGCGTTGAGCCTGACCGTGACCATGTTGGCGTCGCAGTTGTCCTCGTTGAGCTCGGCGAAGCGCGCTAGATGACGCGGCTCCTGGCCGAAGCTGCGCACCACGCGGATGCCCGAGAGCGTCTCCTGGAGGTAGGCGGTGATCGAGCCGATCGTCTCACGTGTGCGGCGAAAAGCGCCGGCGGAGGTTAGGCGAAACCAGAAGCTGCCGGCGGCGATCAACGGCAGGATCAGGAACGTGAGCAAAGCCAGCTTGACGTCGAGGTACAGCAGCACCGCCACCGCCCCGACCAGCGTGAGGCCGGCCTGGAAGAGCGTCACGACCGAGTCGGTCACAAGGCTTTCCAGCGCCTCGACGTCGTTGGTGATGCGCGAGATCAGCACGCCGGCCGGGCGGCTCTCATAGAAGCCAATCGGCTGGCTCTGCAAATGCGTGAACAGGCGGATGCGCAGATCGGCAAGCGTGCGCTGGCCGACCCAGCCGACGAGATACGTCTGTATATAGGTCATGATCCACACCAGCAGCGCGGCAACGAGGAACGCGATCACGACGAGCACCAACGTTTTGAAATCGTGGCGGTCGATGCCTTCATCGATCGCAGCTCTGGCCAGCAGCGGCGGCGCTAGCGAAGCGGCCGTACCCAGCACCAGCGCCGTTAGCATCCCCGCGACGCGCAGGCGATAAGGCTTCAACAGCGCCAGTAGTCCCCGCAAGTTGCGTCTGCGGCTCTCGCGACTTGCACGCGAGCCGTCCCATTGCGCGCCGCCACGGCCCATGCCGGGACCCAACGCGCGCCCACCGCCGCCTCCGCCGCGCCCGCCACCGGTGCCCATGCCTCCGCGACCCGTGCCGCCAAGGGGAGTCATGGTCTGACCGCCGCGTCTACGTTGCGTATCGTGCCGGCGAGGCTCATATTCCACTGACCTCGCGCTCGCGTGTCTCGGTTGTGAGGAAGACCTGCTCTGGCAGGCCGCGTTCGACGATCTCTCGGTACAGCTCGGATTCCTCCAGCAGCGCCTCGTGATCGCCGTGGGCGACGATGCGCCCATGGTCGAGCACGACGATCTCATCGGCTAGGGCGATTGTCGAGAGGCGGTGGGCGATCACGAACGTAGTGCGTCCCGCCATCGCCTCAGCGAGCGCGAGCTTGATCGACTGCTCGGTGGAGGCGTCCACCGAAGACGTTGCGTCGTCCAGGACCAACACGCGCGGATTGGCAAGCAGCGCGCGTGCGATTGCCAGGCGTTGGCGCTGACCACCTGAGAGCGACAGACCGCGCTCTCCGATCTGTGTGTCGTAGCCGTCGGGCAGACGCAACACGAAATCGTGTGCCTGCGCGCGCTTTGCGGCCCCTTCGATCTCCGCGCTGGAGGCATCTGGCCTGGCATAGGCGATGTTCTCGGCGACGCTCGCGGAGAACAGGAAAGGGTCGTCGCTGACGACCGCCACGGCCGATCGCAGCGATTGCAAGCCGACTGAGCGCACGTCGGCGCCGTCGAGCAGCACCTCGCCCTCGACCGGGTCGTACAGCCGCGAGATCAAAGCCACGAGACTGGTCTTGCCCGAGCCGGTGGCGCCCACCAGTGCGACCGTGCGTCCCGCTGGCACGTCGAGGTCGAGGTCGTGCAGCACTGTCCGTCGGGCGGGGGCTGGCGCAGTGTGTCCATTCTGCGTGGCGGCATCGACGCTGTCCTGTCGCCGACCGACCTGGGCAAAAGTGCCCACGTTCAGCTCGTCGTGCGGGTCGCTGTAGCGCAGTGTGACGCCGCGCAGCTGCACGTGACCGCTGCCGGCCGGCAGCGGCGGGGCACCCGGCGGGTCGGCGAGCGTTGGCTCACGGTCAAGCACTTGGAAGATGCGCGCCCCCGAAGCCGTGGCGCGTTGGGCGAGGTTCAAGGTGACACCGAGCGAGCGCAGCGGTCCGACAAGCATGTTCAGCAGCAGGTAGAAGGTGGTGAACTGGCCCAAGGTGAGGTGGGCATGAATCACCGCGTTGCCGCCAAGCAGCAGCACTGCGGCGATGCCGAGCTGTGGCAGGAAGCCGATCGCCGGGTTGTAGGTGGCTTCGAGGCGCGTGGCGACCATCGCCTGCTCAAATGTGCGTCCGACGCTGCGGCGGAAGCGCTCCAGCTGGCGCGGCTCGCGCGCGAACGACTTGACGATGCGCACGCCTGAGATGTTCTCCTCGGCGTCCGCCGTCAGTTCGGCAATACGCTGCTGCACCTCCTGGATCGCCGGGCGTGCGCGGCGCCCGTAGCGGTAGGAGATCAGCACGACGAACGGCGCGGGCGCCAGCGATATCAGCCCGAGCCAAGGGTTGATCACGATCATCACGATGCCCGCGAGCACGATTGTGAGCACGAACTGCAGGATGAACACGAGCCCGTAGCCGAGGAAGAAGCGCACGGCGGGTAGATCGACGGTCGCGCGGCTCATCAGCTGGCCAGTCTGCTGGTGGTCGAAGAAGCCGAGCTCCAGGCGCTGTAGCTGGCTGTAGAGGCGCTCGCGCAGGTCATATTCGACGCCCAGCGAGACGCGCCCGGCGATCATCCGCCGCCAGTAGGTGAAGCCCCAGCGCGCGAGCACGACGCCGATGATCGCCAGCGCGTACAGCAGCAGCGTGTGGCGGTCGTGCGAAACCGGTTCGTGCCTGTGCGAATGCCTGGCTCCGGTGTTGATCGTTTCCACCGCGTGGCCAGTGAGGACCGGCAGCAGCACGCTCATCACCATCGCGAAGCTGGCGAGGATCCAGGAGACGACCACGCCGCGCTTGTAAGGACGCAGAAAGCCGAGTAGTCGATTGAAGGTAGCCATAGTTGCTTAGTCAACTATTATTGCAGGGGAGACTTGGTCGTGCTCGATGGTGGACGTGGGCCTGTTTCCACGTTCCGGGCCCACAGGGTTCGGTCGGGCGTGCCGGGTTGGTGTGACTACGCTCTGCTCCATGTCCCATCAGGATCCCTCGATCTCCCGTGCGCTCAGCCCAAGCGCGGGCCTGTGCGAGACGTGCAAGCACCGCCGGCTCGTACCCAACACGCGCGGCTCGGTGTTCTCGCTGTGCGAACGCTCGAGAACAGACCCAGCTTATCCGCGCTATCCGCGGCTGCCGGTCATGCGCTGTGCTGGACATGAGCACCGGATCACGACAGCTCCGTAAGACATCGGGCTGCTGTTTTCCGCTCAGTGGGCTCCGACGCTCTGCGGCTCGGCGCTCGGGTGCGCGCCGCCCTCTGTGGGCGTCTCCGTCGCCGGCCCCTGCGAGGCCACGAAATCCTTCTGGCGCACCAGCACCAGCGCGCACACGGCCCCCACGAACGCGATCGCGGCGGCGATTATGAGGATGTTGTCGAAGGCTTCGGTGAAACCGACGCGGTAGGAATGCTTGAGCGCCAGCTGGGCTGCGGGGGAGAGGGCGTGGAACACCTGCTTGACTTCGCCTGACTGAAGCAGCGTGTTCAGATGCCCGTGCGCGGCGGCCTGTACCGCCGGCAGCTGCCCGCCGAGCTGGCTTGTGGTCGTGTTGAGCACATCGTGCTGGAAGACCGCTCCGAGGCCGGCGATACCCGTGGCAATACCGACCTGGCGAAAGGTGCTGTTGATCCCCGACGCCATGCCGCTGCGCGAGTAGTGCACGACGCCGATCGCTGTAGAGGCAAGCGGCGGGTTGATCAGGCCGATGCCCACGCCTGTCACCGCGAAGCCGGGAATCAAGGTGGTCCAGCCGGAGGTCGAGTCGATCGCGGTCATCGCGAGCAGGCCGGCGCCGACGAGCAAGAGGCCGCCGCCGAGCAGGTAGCGCACGGGCATGCGCACGCTGAGCCGCCCCGCGATCGGGGCGGCGACGAACGACAGCAGCGTGATTGGCAGGAAGCGCAGGCCCGCCTGTATGGCGGTGTAGCCGAGCACGTCCTGGATGTAGAGCGTCAGGTATAGGAACATCGCGAAGATCGAGGCCGACACGCTGAAGGCGACGATGCTGGCGCCGGTGAAAGCCGGCTTACGGAACAGCGAGAGGTCGAGCATCGGCCTCTCCTGTCTGAGCTCGGCCGTTATGAAGGCCGCGAACAGCAGCAGTGACCCGAGCAGCAGCGAGACGATGCGTGTCGAGCCCCAGCCGTCGCCGTTGCCCTCGATCAACGCGAACACGAGCATGAACAGCGCGCCGGAGAAAGTGACGAGGCCGATCCAGTCGACCCCGCGTGCATTGGGGTCGCGCGACTCAACGACGCGCGAGAGCGTGATCGCCACTGCCGCGATCCCGATCGGGACGTTGATGAAGAAGATCCACTTCCAGCCGATGCCGGAGGTGATAATCCCGCCGACAACGGGTCCGACGGCGACAGCCGCGCCTGTCACGGCGCCGAAGACGCCGAAGGCGGTCCCGCGCTCGCGCCCGCGGAATGCCTCGGCCAGCAGCGCCAGTGAGGTGGAGAACATCATCGCTCCGCCGACACCCTGCACCGCGCGGGCGAGGTTGAGCATCAGCGGCGTGGTCGAAAGCCCGCAGACGGCTGAGGACGCGGTGAACACGATCAGCCCGAGCGTGAACACGCGCCGGCGGCCGATCAGGTCGGCGACCGAGCCTGCCGTCAGCAGGAAGGCGGCGAGCGTGAGCGCGTAGGCGTTGACGACCCACTGCAAATCCGAGAAGGAGGATTTCAGCGACGACTGGATCGAGGGCAGCGCGACGTTTACGACGGTGATGTCGAGCAACAGCATGAAGATCGCCACCGAGACGGCGATCAATGTCCACCACTTGCGATCCACGGCCGGCTCCCTTCGCGTTAGGAGGACGCTGAACTCATCTCACTGTAGGACGCGATCTCCTCTAGCCGGCTGAGCACGGTGTTGCGCGTGTTCGCGAGCTCGCGGCGCAGCTTGGCAAGCTCGGAGGCGCGGTGCTCGACCAGCTCCAGCTGACGGTCGAGGTGGCCAAGCGCCTCATTCAGCAGCTCGCGGCGACGCTCGGGGTGCACGTCGTCGCGGCGCAGCTGCGCGCGGACGGCCGCGCGCGCCTCCTCTGCCGTGAGCAGGTCCTTGAGCTCGTCCAAGCTCACGCCGAGCAGCTCCTTGAGGCGGATCACCTCGCGCAGGCGCTCGACCTCGGCCCGCGTATAGAGACGGTGTCCGCCGGAAGGCCGCTCGGGCGCGCCCGCGAGCAGACCGAGTTCCTCGTAGTAGCGAATCGTGCGCGGGGTGGTGCCGGCGAGCTTGGCCACGTCGCCGATGCGCAATGGCGTCTCGGTGCTCGGCACAGGCTCGCCAACTCCAGCGAGGCTCACGCTGGAATCGCTCACGCGCGTACTCCCGCACGCAGCGCTGGGCTTGCATCATGGTTGGGCTCCTCCGCGCGGATGCGTTGCTGCTCGCGCACACGCAGTTCCTCATCTTCGGCCTCAAGCGTCGCGTGCGTCGGACGCAAGAGACAGACGAGCGCGCCTACCACCGATGTCGCCACCAGCACCCACAGAGCGACGTGCATGTTGGCAATGAACGGCGCGAGCTTCTGCTCTGAGAGGCCGCGTGTGACTCCAGAGAAAACGGCAAACAACGTCGCCTTCGGAACGGCCGAGGTGACGATCGCGAGCACGAAGGCGATCGACAGCACCGCGCCCGTGTTTTGCAAAAGCGTGCGCGCGCCAGCGGCGATGCCACGCCGCTGGGCCGGCACCGTGCCCATCATCGCGGCGGTGTTGGGACTGTTGAACATGCCCGAGCCGATGCCGACGAGCGCCAGCCAGATCATCGACTGCCAGTAGGGGCTGTGCACCTGCAGAGTCGTCATGCCGGCAAGGCCGACGGCGCTGACGAGCATGCCGAGCGAGGCCAGCATGCGCGAGCCGTGGCGGTCGGCATAGATGCCGGCCAGGGGGGAGGCGACGAGCATGCCGAGCGCGAGCGGTATCAGCTTGATGCCGGCTTCGATCGGACTGTTGGATTGGGCGCCCTGGTAGTAGAAGACGAACAGGAACATCAAGGCGAAGCGGGCCAGCCCGTTGATGAACGAGGCCGCCGACGCGGCCGCGAACAGGCGGTTGTTGAAGATCGACAGGTCGAGCATCGGCGCGCGCGTATGTCGCTCGATCAGGACCCACAGCGGCAGGAGCACGACAGCGCACGCCAGACCGCCGATCACGACTGGATCGGACCATCCGGTCAAGCCGCCCTTGGACACGCCAAGCACGAGGCCTGTAAGCCCTACTACGAACGTGGCCGTGCCGAGCGTGTCGAAGCCGCGCACCTTGTCGGGCTTGGCCAGCTCGCGCAGGATCAGAGCACCCCAAGCCGCGCCTGCCAGCGCCAGCGGCACGTTGAACCAGAAGACCCAGTGCCATGAGATCTCAACGAGCGCGCCGCCGAGGACCGGACCGAGTACCAGGCCGACGGCGGCGACCATCGTGTTGGCACCCATAGCCAGTCCGAGCTGCTCCTTGGGAAAGGCGTCTGTTACAAGAGCTGCCGCGTTAGCGAACAGGAACGCAGATCCAATCCCCTGCAAAACCCGCCAGCAGATCAACTCGGTGGCGCCGTCTGAGAAACCGGCGCCGAGCGAGGCGAAGGCGAACAACAAAAAGCCGCCGATGTAGGCGCGCTTGCGCCCGAACAGGTCGCTTAGTCGTCCCGCCGTCAGCACCAGCACGGTGGCGGCGATCAGGTAGGCGAGGATCACCCACACGAGCGCCAGCAGGCTCGCGTGCAGCGAGCGCTCCAGGCTCGGCAGCGCGATGATCAGCGTGCCGGAGTTTGTCGCGGCGAGCAGCATGCCGAGGCTTGTACAGGACAGCGCCCACCACTTGTAGTGCTCGTGGTCGGCGCTGACGCCGAGGCGGGATGTAGAAGTTGACGTGAACGTAAGGATCAGGATAGCAGTGTTGCGGTCGGTCCCAAAGGGGGAGGATTTGGGCGAGCCCGCGGCTAGCGTGTGCCGCGCCCCGTAGCCGCCCCGGACTTTGGTGTGACAGCGAGCGACACTCCTACCTCGCGGGGTACACCTCGCACCCTGGTGGGTGGCTCACCTTGCTGCTAGAACATTTGTATGAGCGATCAGGGCGTGGCCAAGAGCGAGGAGCAGTGGCGTGAGGAGCTGACGCCCGAGCAGTACGAGGTGCTGCGCCGTGCTGGCACAGAGGCGCCCTTCACAGGTGAGTATGTCTACAACAAGGACTCTGGCATGTACCGCTGCGCCGGCTGCGGTGCCGACCTGTTCAGCTCCGACACCAAGTTTGAGTCTGGCACGGGCTGGCCCAGTTTCACTGAGCCGGCTGTGGCCGAGACGGTCGAGCTGCGCCCGGACAACGGCTTGTTCATGAAGCGCACGGAGGTGGTGTGCCGCCGCTGCGGCGGGCACCTCGGCCACGTCTTCGACGACGGTCCCGGACCGACCGGTCAGCGCTACTGCATCAACTCGGCCGCGCTTTCCTTCGCGCCCGAGTCCGACAAACGGGCCTAGCGTCCAAACGGGCCTAGCGTCCAAACGGGCCTAGCGCTCGCGTTGCCGCTGTCTGGGCCGGTGCGGCAACTCGTTCGCGCGCTTGCCTTCCCGCTGACACTAGACTGGGCGCGCGATGATCATGGAGAACCGCTCCAAGCGGCTGTCTGAGCCCCTGAGCTGGGGGCGACGTGAGAAGACCGTGGTTGCTGTGCTGGCCAGTTGCATCGCGATCGTCGTGATTGGGTTCGGCGTCTTCGCGCTGACAAGCGGCTCCAACTCCAAGGAGCCGAAGGACTGCGTTGACATAACGTTCGCCAGCACCCTCGGCGCTGCGAAGATGCACGCCTGCGGCGCGCGCGCCAAGACCCTTTGCGCCGCTCCACATGCATCGAAGGAGATCGCGCAGCCGCTGGAGAAGGCTTGCCGCCGCGCCGGCTATCCATTTGAATAACGCGATGCCCCCCGCGCGCGCGGGGGGCATCTTCGGTTTTCTTAGGTCTTGCGCCTGGGCCGAGTGGCATGCAGATGACCACAAAGCCCGCCGTTGCGGGCCGTCTATACAAATGTCGAAACGCATCGGTCAACTGTTGGCCACCGTGTCCCTAGCCGTGTGGCGCTCGCCCCGGTTTCATAAGCGGAGCTAAAGAGGCGAGTCGCCACCGCGGGTGCGGGCGGCTGCTCGCCGTATCTACAACGGTAGGAAACGGAGGCATATTGTCCATCTTGGCGACAGCCGAATGGCTCTCATACGAATCCTGGCTCAGCCCCGGCGACAACGCATGGCAGATGACAGCGGCTACGTTCGTCGGGCTGATGAGCCTTCCCGGTCTCGCCATCCTGTACGGCGGGGTCATGCAGAAGCGCTGGTCGGTCAACAGCATGATGCTCACGTTCGTGGCGTTCTGTCTCGTAATGGTGGCGTGGTGTCTGTGGGCGTTCAAGATGGGCTTTGGCAGCCCGATCGCGCATAGCGGTGGAGGCATCTTCGGCACGAAAGGCTTCCTGGGCACAGGCTGGGGTGAACCTGGCGCCGTGCTCGGCCATGCCGCCGAGGAGGGGCAGGCGCTGATCCCATCGATCACGACGGGGCCACCGTTCCATTTCCCTGAGTCCTCGCTCGTGTACTTCCAATTCGTGTTCGCGGCGATCACGCCGATCCTGATGCTCGGCTCCGTGCTGGGACGCATCAGCTTCAAGGCGTGGATCCCGTTCGTGCTGTTGTGGATCACGTTCGTGTACACGGTCAACGCGTTCCTGATCTGGGGCGGCGGCTACTTTGCGGCCCACGGAGCACTCGATTACTCAGGCGGTTACGTCATCCACCTCGCGGCCGGAATCTCGGGCTTCGTGGCAGCGGCGGTCATAGGACCGCGATTGCAAAGAGACAGAGAGGTCGACGCTCCGAACAACCTGTTGATGGTTGCCGCGGGCGCCGGGTTGCTGTGGCTGGGCTGGAACGGCTTCAACGGTGGAGACTCCTACTACGCGGGCGCAAATGCCTCGGCAGCGGTTCTCAACACGAACCTCTGCACCGCGGTCGCGATGCTCGTGTGGATCGCGTGGGACTACATCTTCCGCGACAAGCCGTCGCTGCTCGGCTCGGTCAACGGCATGATCACGGGGCTGGTGGGCATCACGCCCGCCGCCGGCTTCGTGAACGGCTACGGGGCGATCATCATCGGCGTTGTGGCCTCCACGATCGTGTGGATGGCGATTCGCTTCCTCTCGCGTGCGCCCGTGTTCCGACACGTTGACGACACGCTGGGGGTGATCTATACCCACGGTATTGCCGGCCTCTGCGGTGGCCTGCTGGTTGGGCTTCTCGCGAACTCCAACGTCGTCGAGTACATCGGCGTAGCGAAGACCGGCACCTCCAACCTGCCAGGTGTCTCAGGGCTACTGGTAAACGGCAGCTGGACGCTGTTGCGCTGGCAGGCTGAGGCCGGTCTGTGGGTGATCCTGTTCAGCGGGACGATGACGTTCATCCTGCTGAAGCTAGTCGGCATATTCTTGCCGCTACGACTCTCCGACGAGGAGCTGGAGATCGGCGATCACGCGATCCACGGCAACGAGGTCTACCCCTCGGACGTGCCGACGCTCGGTGGACCGCACGCGCCGGCCTTCCAGCCGACACCGGCGGGCAGCGCGGCATAACAAAACGGCGGATCGGGTTGGGCGCGTCTCCTCTGTGCGCGCCCACCCGGTCTTCTGGTCAGTCACGATGACAACCCGCGACCCCGCTTCGGCGGGGTCGCGGTCGTTCAGGCGCCGAATACCGTCCGGCCGCTTGAGTACAATGCGGTGCAGGAAGGTGCAGTGACGTGGTCGTCACAAGCGTTTGATAATCGCTCTTCCGGAGTGAACCTTCGGATGGGTTCGATTCCCACACCTTCCGCCAATTGGTCGGGCGACACGAGCAGGTAGCCACAATCATGCGCCGAGACGAGTTAGTCGCCGTCGCGCTCTGTCGCCCGTCCGTCTGCTAATCTAGAATTGATTATCAAGCGCTTGTGGCACCGGCCCGCCTCGGCGGGCCGCGCTGCTTAAGGGCCCGTCAAGATGTCGTCAGGCCGATGGGGCAAGCTACGCCCGTGCCGCCCAATCCACAGTAGCCGCCTGGATTTCTCTCGGGGTCAATTATCAGTGGTGCGCTGTTCGCGCCGATCCCAGTGGAAGATTGAGGGTCTAGCGACAATGACTTGGTTTCTGCTGAACGCCGCCGGGCTGGTCTATGGCGTGGGAGGGCCGAGGGGAGCGTTCCTTGCCTCGCGACCTGGCGGATTCTCGCGGGCGGCTCGCACCGTACCTCCCCTGAGTGACGTCACCGATGTCGCTGTGCGCCTTGAGACGCCAAGTTTCATCCGGTAGGTATGACAGAGTGCTGCATGTAGCCATGTGAACAAGCCTGATCGGAGTAGCGTGGTGATTTCTGAGGATAGACTGCATTTGCTGGCGTTGTGTGCCCTGCCGGGGGTGTCGTGGTACGCCATCGCGCGAGCCGCGCTAGAGCCCGACGGGCTAGAGCGGCTATTGCGGGGGGAGCAGGTCGAGAAGTCCACCGAGGGCCACGCCACCGCCCTCGCGATCCGCGAGAGCTTCGGCGAGCGGGGCGCGCACGTTGAGCGAGCCCGCCAAGAGGTCGTCGCGGCCGAGGAGCAGGTCGGCGCAAAGCTCGTGACGGTGCTCGACGACGACTACCCTGCCAATCTGCGGCTGATCTTCAACCTGCCACCGTTCCTGTTCTACCGCGGCGAGTTGCGCCGCGACGATGCCCGATCCGTCGCGGTGGTGGGCACCAGGAAAGCCTCCGAAGTGGGCGTGAGCCGGGCCCGGATGATGGCGACGCTGCTGGTCGAGGACCGAGTGACGGTCCTTTCAGGGCTCGCGGTGGGGATTGACACAGCCGCGCACGAGGCGGCGCTCGAGCGCGGCGGGCGCACGATCGCTGTGCTCGGCACAGGGATTCTGCGCAACTACCCGGCCGCGAACAAGGGCCTCGCGGAGCGGATCGTAGAGACCGGAGCCCTAGTGTCGCAGTTCTGGCCTACCCAGCCCCCGGCACAGCACACATTCCCGCGCCGCAACGTCGTCACGTCTGGGATGAGTCAGGGGAGCGTCGTGATCGAGGCGAGCAAGACGTCCGGCGCGAAGATGCAGGCGCGTCTCGCGTTGCAGCACGGCAAGATGGCGTTCTTGCTCGATAGCCTCGTCACGAGCGAGCCGTGGGCGGCCGACTATCTTGAGAAGTATCCGAAGGCAATCCGTGTCCGCGAGGTGCAGGAGGTCATCGACCGACTGCGATCTCCCGAGACGGTCGAGACGGTCAGCGAGGGGCGCCGGCAGCTCGCCCTGACCCTCGAGTAGGTGCGCAGTGGCCCCGACCGGTGACGCTCCGGAGCGGGCCGGGTTCGGGCACTGCCCCGACTGCGCGTACGTCAGCACCGGGACAGCGAGTATCTGCTTCGACTGTGCCAGCGAGACGATCGAGGACGTCGCACGGACGACGAACTGCACGATCTGCGATGGCCGGTTGCAGGGCGGCCACTGTTGGAATCCTCTCTGCAATAGGTCTGCCGAGGAGCGTGGCTGGCACTTCATCTACGCGATCTCGATGCGCACGGGAATCCTCGAGACAAGGATCAGCGACTACAAGTACCGCGAGATTAAGGGGTGGGCGTGGATCTTCGGCCGGGTGCTCACTGGCTACATCGAAGAGAACTTCCAGCCCGGCGAGTGGGATCTGCTGATCCCCATGCCCACTTATGTCGGGGACGGCGGCCGCGACTGGGACCATATCGGCCTTATCCTCGAGCGCGCCGAGATCGAGGGATGCTCGCTCCCGATCGTCCGGGACGTAATGGTCAAGCAGACCGCGACTGCTCGGCTCGTGGAGCAGGACAGCTTCTACGCGCGGGCGCTCGTCGCCGAGCGGGAGTTCGGCCCGGCACTGCAAGTGGTCGATCGGGCCGCCGTCGCCGGTAAGGATGTGCTGGTGTTCGACGACGTGTTCACCACCGGCCTGACGCTACGCGAAGTCGCACGAAAGCTCATGGACGCCGGTGCCAACATGGTCGGCGGTATCGTCCTCGCCCGCCAGCCCTTCGGGTCGTAATCTACTCGTCGTCCGGCTCCAAGAGCTTCGGGAACTCCTGCGCGTCTGGAGTGATCCCGTGGTGGTCGAGCAGGGTGTAGATGGGCTCGACTGTCAGGACGGCGAAGTATCCAACCTCCGCAGGCGCACCGTCCATGACGAGCGACTCTGTAGTCACGCCGAGCGCCTCGCCGTGTAGGGTAATCGCGAGTGAGCCGCTGAAGCCCGGGCGCGCCATAGCGGACAGGATGAAGTAGGGGTGCCGCTCGCTACGCTTGTCGAGGACGGTATTGATTTCAGCCCGTGTCGCCACGAGCAGAGGGCCGCGGCCGAACGGCAGCGGTGGATAGCCCATCACGAGTACAGGTGTAAGCACCAGCTCGTTGCCGATCCAGTCGTCGAGCCATCCCCCGAGCTGAACGACTGGGATTGGCTGAGATTCCCGCAAGCCATAGAGATGACCGTAGAAGTCGCCGTAGGGTCCGTCCAACTTGAGAGCCGCGACATCCACGGTGCTCTCGGGATGAAGCATAGGCTCACCAACGAGACGGTAGACGCCGCAGCCGCTGAACCAGTCGCCCCTAAGCGCCCCGTTGTTTTCGTCCATTCTCTGGCTGTAGCTCGCTATCGAACTCTCGGTTGTCCCGATCTTGACGATGGTGTTCCCATCAACGACGTGCCGCGCGGTTATCCAGACGTTGTCTCCGATATGAAAGGCGGTGCCGATGCCCGTGTCGCCCTCGGGTGTCTCTACAGCGACGTAGGCGACGGCCGCACAGTATTCCCGGTAGAGGTCATGAGCCTGTGTGGTGTCCACCGCTGCGAGGGTACCTCGACAGCATCGTGTGCAGGCCGGCTGGGAGTGATCTCTCTGCGGCGTACTCGGGGTGGTGGGACAGTATGCAGCGGTCGGTCGGGCACCCGAAACGCCGCAGGCCGAGAGACACTTACCGGGTGAGCAACAGCGCAGCAATGAACAGGATGGTCCTCGCGGGGGCAGGGCGCGGTAAGCATGTCGGTCCACTCGCTCGGGGCGCGGGAAGTCGTCCGACGTTGGACATATCGCTGTCGAGCCAGGAGCGTTTGAGCGCGTTGGAAGCAGCGCGCGAGGAAGCAAAACGCTCGGGTGATGACACGCTACTGGCGATCGCAGAGGATCAGATCGACCAGTTGCTTGACGAGGCGCGTGGGGGCCGGACGTCTGCCGAGCCCGAGCAACCGCCGCCGAGCTTCGACGGTGGCGTACAGCGCGGCGTTGGGCCTCGGCCGGGCGGTGTGAGGGAAGAGTCGGCTGGCGAGTTGATGGTGCGCGCCATGACACAGAGCCGGGTCGAGCGGGCCGGACGCAACGCCGACGGTCGCAAGATTGTCGCCAATTTCTGACAGGAGGTCTGCTGTGTCCATCGCCGTCGAGAACCTGCCGCCCTACGAGGCGATCTCATGCCCACCTATCAGCGAGGCTGCCGCAGGGCTCGACGCGGCGAAGGCGGCGTGTCTCAGTGCGCAGCGAGACCTGACCGAGTTGGAGCAGACGCGGGAGCAGGCCGAGTGGGCCGACGCGGAGGCCGCAGAGAAGGCCCGAGCGGAGGGCGAGGCCGAGCCGAAGCGTTCTCACGTCGCCGCGCACGAGAAGAAGCTGGACGTGGCTCGCCACGAGCACAAGGTCGCGGAGCTTGCTCAGACGCGAGCACGCGGCGCCCTTGAGGCCGCTCTAGCCGAGTACGGCGAGGCGTGGGCCGATGCACTCACAACCTCCATCGAGGCTATGGGGAGCCAATGGGAGCGCGTAGTGGGCGAGCTGATCGGTGTGCACGGCCAGCTTGAGGCGGCAGTGAAGGTCGCTCGCGTCGTGGGGATCGGCGAGCTGCCTTCTGTTGGCGCGCTCCCGTTCGAGAGGAAGCAGATTCAGAACGTCGAATTCGCGTCGGGTCAGCGGCCCGCGCCTGCCTACGTTCCGACAGGCGACGTCCTCGCCGCGCTCGCAAGCGTCACCGAGCCCAAGCCGGACATCGACACGTCGCCGGTGAAGCACCCGCCACTGGGGGGTGGACGCGGGAGCGCCCTGCTGCGCGGGCAGACAGGAGTGGAGAGCGAAATCGCCGAGAGAGGCGCATTTGCTGAGCAGTCCCGAGACCCCGAGCGAGTGGCGGCGAGGCAGCGGCGCTCCGATGAACTGCGCGAGCAGAACAGGGCAGCCGTCGAAGAGCAGACGGTGAGCTGAGCCGATGCCTGTGGTGGGAGTCGCGAGCATCTACGCCCAAATGAGCCTGCTGCAAGTCGTGCGAGACGGCGGCGTGGTGGGGATCACTGATGGCACGGCCGGGCATATGTTCGATGGTGTGCAGGCACGAACTCTATGGGGGTTGCTCGAGCGGTCGCTGAGCGACGAGCGTGGCGTGGGTGTGATGGGCACCGTTGTGACGCTCGACGGGCGGACCTTGCATGTGAAGCGCTCTGCCGCGGCCGTCAGCATCATCGAGGGCGACCCTGGTAATCACGGTCTCTGGACGCTGCGACTTCGCGATCAGGTCACCAGTCTGCGAGACGCGATCGCTACGGTAATAGACGACGCGAGTGAGCAGCCGACGCCCAAGCGGCGCCGGCGAGCCAACAGCCGTGCTGCAACAAGCTGAGCTGCCAGAGCCGACGACGAGGCCGCGCGTCACGCGATCGTTTGTGCCGACTGCCAGGAGGCACGGCGCCGCATAATGCGACTCACGAAGCGCCCGTGTATCGAACGGGATAAGACTGGTCGAGGTTGCCCGAACTACGCGGCACCGGGTAAGAGCAGGTGTGAGGATCACGAGCGAGAGCACCAGCTCGCCGGCTGGGCGGAAGGTAGAACGGGCAAACGGGGAGTGCGTCCGGGGTGGGCCAAGACTAGGAGCAAGGTGATCCGCGAGCAGCACGGGAAGTGCGCTCGGTGTGGCGCGCCTGCGACGACCGTTCACCACATCGACGGTGTAGCGGCGAATGAAGACCGCGCGAATCTCGTGGGCCTGTGCGCCGACTGTCACAAGATCGCGGACGCCGAGGTACGCGAAGCCGCTCGCGCACGACGAGAAGCGTCACCGCTCGCACGACGCAAGCGACGGTGAGAGGGATCAGAGTGCGAGTCGTAGGGCGTAAGGCAGCGTGCGAGTTGGGTGTAAGGCCCGGCGTGCATGTTGCGAGAGAGCGCGAGCGGGTGTAAGGCAGCAGGGCCGCTGGGTGTAAGGCCGTGTGCGTGTGTTGCATGAAAGAGCGAGCGTGCTCAGCGTAAGGCCGTGCGTGCATACATGAAGAGTGAATATGTCGAGAGGGAGCCGAGAGAGCGTGTGTGTGTTGAGCGAGCAGCGAGGGCAGTGCGAGTGAGCGATCTGGCCAAAACCTTCACCCGGCTCATCTGGCCATCAGCGTGTGAGTGACAGAGCTCGTCTAAACCTTGTCTAAAACATCAGCGAATAAGTGCATGGTTGGGAGTGATTGACATACTTTTTATATGGCAATCACACACACAACAGGGAGCGCGAAATGATCACCAAGAGCGTGAAAACACGGGAGCACAGCGGCGAGACGATCTTCACGATCGAGGGCGAGGACCACGCGCCGATGAAGGTCGAAGTGTTTCACCCCCACAAGGCGTACGGCGAGATGACGCCAGCTACTGTCAGCTATCCCAGCAGAGGCGATATGACGCTTGAGTTGGTCGAAGAGTTCACGACCGCGCTTCGCATGGCAGTCGTAGAGGCCCGCCGACTCAACACCACAGCAGCGAGCGAGCGCATCCTCGCGGTGGCGTAGTCATGAGCCTCCGAGAGATCGTCCGCAGCGAATTTGCGTATCTCTACGAGGAAGGGACCGACCCCGACGACGCGATTGCCCGAATCGCAGATCACAGGCGGATAGATCCCGCAGAAGTGATCGCGATGATCGCGTAAGCGACAGCGAATAGCCGAGAGAGAGCGAGGGCGCCCGCGAGGGCGCTTTTTGCGTGTCGGGAACCGATCAACCTCATCCGGCAGGCCGTGTCAGCCGGCGAGTGTGTTGGGAGCGTGTGTCGATGGGCGTGTGAGATGGGCGTGTGTGTTGATGTGTAGAGCGTGAGAGTTGAGAGCGCGCGTCGAGCATGAGCGAGCAGGGCGAGAGAGATGGGACAGCGAGAGGGAGACGAGAACGATGGTGCGTGTAGGCCGCGCACAGAGGACGAGAGAGCAGACCCCTACAACCATCCTGGGAGTGAGAGATGGGTGTGTCGGCCCTCTGTGCAGATGGGCAGTGTGTAAGGCGCCTAAGTGCCGTGTAGTCGGTGTTGGGTGTCGAGGGAAATGACAGCGGTGAGCGAACCACTTCCGTCGAGCGACACCCACAGGCAGACGCAGTGAGAGCGCACGAGACGTATAGACCCCCCACCACCTGCGACATGCAGCCACAGCATCATCCCCCCGCCACCCCCCGTGCGAAAACGCGAAATCCAGCAAAAAAGCAACCCTGCGTGTGTGGGCGTGTGCGGCGTGTAGATGAGTGTGTGGCGACGTGGGCGTGTAATCCAGCGAACTCGGGTGTACGGCTGTGCAGCATGTTCGGTGTTAGCCAGAGTGTGAAGGCGCGTGTGGCCCCGTATGAGTGTGTCGGCGTTGGGGGTCGAGATCGCCGAAAACGGCCAGCCGGGCTCTCCGCGAAAAGGGAGCAAAAAAGAGGGGGGAGAGCGCATCGTTTCCGACCGGCGGCGTAGCGTGTGCCGCATGGCCGCGCAGATCGAGGTTGACGACGAGAGGGACCGTCGGCTCGTGATCGCGAAGGGCTTGGCGCGCGACGTGCAGGTCGCCCCGGAGCTTGTGACCGTGGCGGCTATGGCGACCGCTCGCGTTGCGGTCGTTGCTCTGCTCCCCGACGACGTGGACGAGGCGCGCAGAATCCTCGATGACGCGATCACGGGTGTAAAGCGGTTGTCGGGTGCGCCGGCAGAGCTCGCCGGACAGGCGCTTAGAGAGGTCAGAGAGGCGCTGTATAGCTGTGATGGAGCGGACTGACGACCTGCCGATCGAGATGGGCGACGGGAATGGTCGAGTTGGCCGCGCAAGCACTCCGAGAGGTCCCTGGGAAGGTGTCCAAAACCGGCAGCAGCGAAATATGGCCAGGTGTTAGCCGACCAGTGTGTCGCGCTCGCGCTCGCCTGAGAATTGGTCGATCAACGCCGGGTTGAGTCGCCAGCCGGGGCCGGGCTCGTTGCTCCAAGCCGCCTCCCAGGAGTCGCGCGTGGCCTCGAACGCGTCGCGCCACGACTCGCGCTCAGCCTTGGCGTTGCGGTGTTGGATGCGGGCGAGGACGAACTCGAGGTCATCGCTCCAGGCCACATCGAACGGGAGTCCGATCCGCTGACTGTCTCGCAGCAGTTCACCCAGGAGGCGGGGAACCGATGGGTCGGGCGCACTATCGACCAGGGCGTGCCCATACGCTGCGCGTACTCTCGCGCGCTGTTCTCGCGCGGTTGATGAAGAGGGCTCGCCGGCTTCGCGGCGGCGGCGAGCGTACTCAACGCGCTCGGCGTTCCGGCAAAGGCGGCAAGTGTGGAGGTGGCGTGGCTGTGCGTCAGCAGAAGCAGTCGTCCGAGTAAACAAGTCGAGCGGCTTCGTCTCGCCGCAGACCTTGCAGGTGCGCAGGCTCGTGTCGTCGGTCGCGTCGGTGTGTCCAACGTTGGACTGATCCGAGCCGGTGGCGGGACGCTCGGCGGCGCTGATTGCCATGACGACGAGTATCGGCGACGGGGAGGACGGCGCTGACGGTAGACCGGCGGCCGTGCACACGTCGAGCGAAGTCTGCCGTTTGGAGCGCTAGTCTCTTAGGTGCGTCGTGCGTTCTGATCGCACTTCGTCGTTTGGGTTCGGCGAGCACACCGTCGAACCTGTCACGGCTCCGAGCGCGTGAACTTGTCAGCCAGCGCCGTCCCTTCGGGGGCGGCGTTTGCTGTTCGGGGTATTCCGTCCTGCTCGCCTGCTTCTCTGTAGGTACAAGTTTCGCGTGTTCTTGGGGTTGACCCCGCCGGCGACTGACTGACGCGGTTGCTGGATTCACCTAGACGGTCTTGGCACGAGTGCAGGCGTGGAGTCAGAAGTGTGCTCTACAGCTCCCGTCTCTCTCATAGCCGTACCGAGGGCTGATCAGGAAGCCCAGGACCGTGAGGTAAAGCCCTGCTGATGGTGGGGCACCGCGAGCACACTAACTCAGATAAGACCGCCTGCGGGCATGAGAAACCCCGCCAGGCGTAGGAGAAGGGCTCGGAAACGGCCCGACGCGAAACGGAGTCATGGGCGCGTTCAACCCTACGCCGTGTGCACACCCGGACGAACTCAGTCCGATCGGACGTGCGCTCAGCCCCCGTGCAGGGGGCTGTGTACGCCCCGAGCCGGTGTCCTCGAACCGCTCGGACAGGCAAGCACGAGCAGTCGGTGTGAGTGTGAAAGAGGGGCTGTGGTGGTGAAAACTGCTTGACGTGTGAGCGCAGCCGGTCATGCTTCCTACATGGCAACTAGTGACAGTGAAAATGTGAAAGCGGCCTCGCGGTTGGAGCGTGCAAACCGCGCGCGGGCCGAGTTGGGTCTGCGCCCGCTGACGGAGCGGCAGGTCGAGCATGATCGGTCGATGGCTGACCCGAGCGGGCTCCGACTGGCGGCATTGAGCGACGTGTGCGCCATCTGGCGGCGCGACGACGCTCCGCGAGCCTGATTGCCGCTCTCGCCGCTGCGGAGACGATTGCTCGGGAGCTAGTCGGCCTGCTCAAGCGTCTTGACGAGGATCATCGCCCAAGGCCGCATCAGCACGACAAAGAAGAACCACAAGACGAGGTCGCTACCCGTCTGAACACTGATGATCTCGCGCTGGTCATAAGCCTCCAGGGCGTGCTGCATCTTCGCGGCGAGTGATTCACGCGACCACGCCCTGAGCAGAATCACGCGGTACTGCATATTCGACCAGTTCGTTCAGCGAACAGATTTCCCTTCTTCCCGACCAAAACGCTGGACGGAACCTGCTTGACACGCTGTAGCACGCTTGCTACATTTTCGGTATGGCAACCAATCACCACTACGGGGTGTTGTGAGCGTGGATACGAACCCGACACGGGCTCGCCGGAAGGCCGCCAGGGACTCTGAGAGACGCAAGGTGCTCGACGCGCTGGCACGCGCTCAGCGCAAGGTAGAGGCGGCAGAGCGCGCGCTGGAGGTTGCCGAACGCGACCGCGACAACGCGCTTCTGGCCGCGAAGGCGGCGGGCGTGCGATCGCCTGCGCTGGGTGCGGTGCTTGGCGCAAGCCGATGGACGGTGCTTCGGCGAGCGCAGGCTGCGCAGGAAGCGGCGGCGTGACCTACGAGCTGACGATCCACACGGCATCGTGGACGGCGGTCTACCGCCACCGACAGACCTTCGATGCCCCGCGCGATATGGGCTTCATGCCCGTCAGAACGAGCGTGGGGATTCCCCGGTTCTGGCCAGAGGCTCAGGGCTTCCCCGTCGCAAAGCTGATTACGCCGTACGGGCTGCGCAAGCTCGAGGGCGAGGCGTTCACAACCGCTTACCTTGCCCGTCTCGCCGAGGCGGGTGTAGAGAAGATCACGGCTGAGCTCAAGGAAATCTCGATCACCTACGGCGGCAAGCCGCTGGCGCTGCTGTGCTTCGAGAGACAGCAGAGCGATTGTCACCGCGGCATGTTCGCGGAGTGGTGGGAGGGGCAGACCGGCGAGGTTGTCACCGAGATCGAGCCAGCGAAATCGGCTCTGTCCAACGTTGGACTCGCGGCCGATCTGGCCACAACTCACACAACGAGATATGGCCGTCAACCGCAGGGCACGCCCGTCCTGGGCGCAGAAAGGAACCCATGACCTCACCCACGACAGGGCTTTACCGACTCGCGTGCCCGTCGGAGACCGCACGGGCGGCCCGCAACGGCCACGCCGGTCGGCGAGCCAAGAACGGCCGGGCGCTCGGCCGCGCCGGCTTCTGGCGGGGGCTGTGGCGATGAGCGCGATCAAACGAACATTCGAGCGCGGAGTCGGGAACGACGGAGCGACGCGCTACTACGAGCAGCCCGAGAAGGGCAAGGAGCCGGCTATCAGGCAACTCGACCTTTCCGCCTGGGCGCTGTCACAGCTCGGCAACCCGGACGCTCTCCGCGTGACCATCGAGCCGGTGAAACGCGGCAGTGGGACTGTGATCGTGGGAAGCCATCCCGACTACGACGACGTAGTGCGACCGACATGAGGGGCGTCATCTACGCAGCCAAGTCCACCGAGGACACTCGCGGCTCGATCCCCGATCAGTTCGCTGACGGGCGCCGGCTCGCGGCGGATCGCGGTTTCGAGGTTGCGGCCGAGGCCGAGTTCAACGACGAGGCGAAGTCCGCTTTTCACGGCGACCGTGGCCCCGGCCTTGCCGCCGCGATGACGGAGTGCGAGCGGCTGAGCGCAGAGGACGGCTCCTGCGTGCTGATCGTCCAGCGCTCCGACCGGCTCGCTCGCGGCGATGCGAAGCAGGCACGGAGCCTTGTCGAGATCGTCCTTTGGGCGATCAAGAACGACGTTGCGCTCCACAGCGTCATGGACCCTGAGATACTCGCGGGCGGCGACTTCGCGCTGGTGATGGGCGCTATTGGAGCCATGAAGGGCCACGGCGAAAGCAAGGTCAAGAGCGAATCGGTCAAGAAGGGGATGAGGCGCCGGGCCGAGCGCGGCGAATGGGTAGGCGGACACCCGCCATATGGGCTGGAGCCAGCAGGCCGGTACGATCCGCCCACGGTGGTCGAGCACAAGGCCGAAGTCGTGCGGTCGGTGTTCACGGACTACGCGGGCGGCCTGGGCCAGCGCGGGATTGTCAGACGCCTCAACGATGAGGGGGTGCCGAGCCCGACAGGCGGGGTATGGCACCAATCACAGATCGCGCGGATGCTCGCGAATCCCGCATATATCGGGAAGGTGCTCGCGAAGGACGACGAGGGGAAGCGGACCCTGGAGTTCGACGGCAAGCATGAGGCAATCGTCAACGACGAGCTATGGCAGCGCGTGCAAGCGATCCGTGCCGGTGCGTGGCGCAGGCCAGGCCGGCACGCGGACGGTGCTCATCTGCTCGTGAGAGGGACGCTGCGCTGCTCGTGTGGGGCTGCGATGCTCCCACGTAAGGCGAGGCCGGGCATAGAGCGCGAGCGCTACGTCTGCTCGGGCAGGATTGCTGACCCGCGCTCATGCTCGCAGCGCTCGATCCGACGCGAGCTGATCGATGAGCCGTTCTTGGCTACGCTGCTGGACACATACATCGACTTGGACGCGACCCGCGCTCGGATTGACGAGCGGGCCTCGACGGCACTCACTGCGGCGCGAGGGGTGTTCGAGCAAGCCCAGCACGAAACCGCGAAGGCTGAGGCAGCGCTAGTCAGGGTCGAGCGCGACTACCTCGACGGCAAGCTCGCGGTTGAGAAGTGGCAGCGTTTCGAGGCGAAGCTCACAGCCGAGTTGGAAGCTGCCCAGGCGAGCGAGCAGCGCGCTCGGGACCACGTTGAGCAGATGGAACGTGCGGGCGCGGGTGATGCGGAGACAATGTTGCTCGACCTGCTTGCCAGGCTCAAGCGCGCGGTCGGTGAGGGCGTCGGCGCGGCACCCGACCTCCACGCGCTCCGCAACGTGATCGGGCAACTCTTCGCGTCTATAGACCTAGTGCTCAACGACGATGGCAGCTATCTGTTGTTGCCCTGGATGCGGGTTGAAAGGCTGGACGACGGGCGCTGGGACTACGAGGCCGCTGGCCGCCGTCAGGCTCTGCCGGTAGGGGGTGCTGAGACGTTGAGCCCAACCGGGCAAGAGACGCCGAGTCCACCTGAGCAATCGTACCCACCCACATTCTTCTCCAGGTACTGCTGGTGGTGATCCTCGGCGTAGTAGAACGGGTGGACGGCGCCGCCCGGCTCGATTTCGGTTGTGATCTGGCCATGGCCGCTTGCGGTGAGCATGTGCTGGTAGGTCTCGCGCGAGGCCAGCGCAAACTCGCGCTGGGCATCGTCCTCGTAGAGGATCAGCGAGCGGTATTGGCTGCCGACGTCGTTGCCCTGGCGCATGCCCTGCGTCGGATCGTGGCCCTCCCAGAACAGTCTCAGCATCTCCTGGTAGTTAGTGGCGGCTGAGTCAAACGCGACCAGTACCACCTCGGTATGACCGGTGCGTCCGCTGCATACCTCCTCGTAGGTAGGGTTGGGAGTGATCCCGCCCGCATAGCCCACGGCGGTCGTGTACACGCCCGGCGCCTGCCAGAAGATTCGCTCCGCGCCCCAGAAGCAGCCCATGCCGAACACGGCCTGCTCGACGCCCGCTGGAAACGGCCCTTGCATCGGCGTGCCGAGCACGATGTGGCGCTCGGCGACGCGTAGTGGCTGCTCGCGGCCGGGAAGCGCATCGTCCGCGCTGACCATGCTCGTGTGCCGCGATTTGAACAAGTCCATAGCTGTTCAGCCTAGCGCGCAGGCGCGCTCTCCCGGCCGCCATGCTGGGATCGGCGGCCGGCTCAGCCGGCTGCGCCGGCCGGCAAGGTTTGTTGTCAGCGGGAGTGGGTGCTCAAGGGCACGCCCATCCAAACCGAAAAGATGAGCAAGCGATGTCGACAAGCCCATCTCAGACGCTCTCACAAGGCGCGGAGGCCCACTTGCCGCTATCGCGGAGCGGGTCGGCGCCGCTGCGTTCCTCGCTGCGGCGCGTCGTGGCACGTCGCCCGGCGATGGCATGGTCGCTGGCTTTGCTGTTCACCTTCAAGTCGTTCGTTTGCCTGGCAGCGATCCTGTTCCCGGTCAGCTCAACCGAGCCGGTGGGCTTGATCGCGGCCGCTGGCGCCCTGGCGGTGGTTGGAGCTTGCCTGGTGTGGCTGGCGGCGCGGCGCATCCCTGTGCTCGGCTTCGAGCTGCTGGCCGCTTGCGGCACGCTCGTGAGCAGTGCTCTGGTCGCGCATGCGAACACCCATGGCGGCATGATGATCGCCGCCTTCTCCTACCCGTGGATCGCGATCTACTCGGCTCATTTCTTCGAGCGCCGCGTGGTGATTGCGCAGGGCACGCTGATCACTATTGCCTTCGGCGTCGCCTTGCTGCTGGGCGGGCTGCCGCATATCGGCATCTACTGGATGATCGTGACCGTCACGATCTGGTCGATCTGCATCGTGCTGGGGCGCCTCAGCGAGAGCTTGCGTCGTCAGGCCGACACCGACACGCTGACGGGCCTACTCAACCGCAACGGCTTCATGGCGGCGGCTGTCCGTGAGCACGCGATCGCTCAGCGCAGTGGCAATCGTCTGACGCTCGCGATGCTCGACCTGGACGACTTCAAGCAGATCAACGACCTACGTGGACACACTGTCGGCGATCGCGTGCTGGCCGATTTGGGCAGGTCCTGGCGCGAGCGTCTTCGCGCCGGGGATATCCTCGCACGCCACGGCGGCGACGAGTTCGTGCTGCTGCTGCCCGCCACAACCCCAGAGGGCGCGAGTGCAGTCTTGGATCGCTTGCGCGACGAAGACCTGCCGGTTACCTGGTCGGTCGGGATCGGCGAGTGGCTGCCGAGAGAAAGCCTGGCCGAGTGCATCGCCCGCGCCGACGCCGATCTGTACAGCGTCAAGAACGCCATGCGCGTACGCGACACGCGCACAGTCGGCGTTTGACATCGAGCCGTTCAGGCAAAACTCAATAACGAGGGCATCGTTCCTCCCTCATCCCTCCCCGGATCGGCCCGCCCGTGCGCGGGTCGATCTGTGCTCGGGTCTGTGTGGGTGGGTTATAAATCTGCCCGCCCCGTATGCGGGTCGATCTGTGCCTGGCGGCTGATAACTTCGCCGAACGATGATGCCCCGTCCGCGGACACTGCTGATCGGCGCCGCAATCGTTGCGGTCCTGGTGGTATTCGTCGTGTTCGGGCTCGCCGGCAGTAAACCGGCAGGCGGCCACTTGGCGCCGCCCTTGCCGCTGGAGCATCTCTCCGGCCCGACGACGACGCTGGCCGCGTTGCGCGGACACCCGGTGCTCGTCAGCTTCTGGGCCAGCTGGTGCGAACCATGCGAACACGAGGCGCCTGTGCTCGAGCGTTTCGCGCGCAGCTTGCATGGTAGGGCCACACTTGTCGGGGTCAACTGGGAGGATTTGTCGCTCACCAATGCACGCAAGTTCATCCGCACCTATGGCTGGACGTTCCCCAATCTGCGCGACCCTGAAGGCAACATCGGGCGCGACTACGGGATGACCGGCGGGCCGCCGGTCACGTTCGTGATCGACGGCGCTGGGCACTTGCGCTCCGAGCTGCGTGGACCGCAGACACAGCAGACGCTCACCAATGCGCTTGAGAGCGTGGGGCCTGAACGATGAACCGGACCAGCGGCTGGCGTGTGGTCATCGCCTACGGATTCGTGTGTGCGGCGACCCAGGTGTTGTGGTTGACCTACGCCGCGATCACCACCGAGACGGCGCGCCACTATGGCGTCTCGGTTGGTGCGGTCGGCTGGCGGCGGAGATTTTCCCGCTGCTCTATGTCGTCTTGGCGATCCCCTCAGGCATCCTGCTCGACCGCTGGTTTCGTCCCGTACTGGCTGGCGGAGGACTACTGGTGGCCGCCGGTGGACTCTTGCGTCTAGGTGGCGACACGTTCGCCTGGGCGATGGCGGGTCAGGTTACGGTTGCCGTCGCCCAGCCGGTGGTGCTGAGCGCCGTTAGCAAGCTCGCCGGCGAGTACTTGCCGGTCGAGCAGCGCGCGGCCGGCATCTCCTTGGGCTCAGCCGGCGGCTTTGTCGGCATGCTGATCGCGCTTCTGCTCGGTCCGACACTGGGCGGGCACGGACACATCGAGCGGCTGCTGGTGGTGGAGGCCGTGCTGGCCGGGTTGCCGGCGCTGGCTCTGGCTGTGACGCTGCGGCGGCCCGGCCACGAGAGCACCGAGCACGCCGCGATCGCTGGCAATGCCGCGCGCGCGTTGTGGGCGTTGCCGAGCATGCGCACGTTGTGCGGCCTCGTGTTCGTCGGCTTCGGCATCTTCGTCGCGCTGGCCACGTGGCTGCAAACGCTGCTCCAGCCCTCCGGGGTCTCGGAAACGGCCGCCGGCGTATTGCTTGTCGTGATGGTGATCGCCGGCGTGATCGGTTGTGCGGTGCTGCCCCCGCTTGTGGCGAGTCGGGGCGGCGAACGCAATTTCATGCGTGCCGCGGTGATCGTCGGCTGTGTCGGCTGCGTGGCGCTCGGAGTGATCCCGTCGCTTGCGGGCCGCGCTGTGGTGATCGTGGCGATGGGGGTGATGTTGCTGCCGGCGCTACCGGTGATCCTGACTTCCACCGAGCGCTTGGCCGGGTCGGCCGCGGCACGGCCGGCGCGATCGTGTGGATGGCGGGCAACCTGGGTGGGCTGGTGGTGGCCTTGCTGGTACAGGTCCTGGTACACCACCCGATGACAGCGTTCATCGCGATGGCCGCGGTGTCGCTACTCGGCTTGCCGCTTGCGGCCAGACTCAAGCCGATTACTGGCGCCGAGATGGGCGCCGAGCCGACCGAGCCGGCCGAGCGGCTCGCGGTTACGGTGGGCTGACTAGCGGTCCTCGTCAAGCTCGCTGCTGCGCTCCTGGTCTGCTTCTGAGTCCTCGTGGCGCAGGTTCTGCTCCTCGTCTGGGCCCTGGTCGTGGAGGATCACATGCGCCGGCTCCTGGTCGCCGTGGGAGGCGTGGTCGATCAGCGCGGCCTCCGCGTCCTCGAAGCCCTCCGCCTCGCCGCCGCCTGCCTCCAGGACCGC
>CAVWTS010000008.1:0-100461 GCA_963757995.1 uncultured Solirubrobacterales bacterium | reverse complement strand
GTTATGGCCACCTACTGGTTCAGTTGCGTATTGCTTCGAGCGCGTCGGTTTGGGCGACCGAGCCGAGCACATGCCCTGACCAGCTCTCGATGGGGGAGCGCCGAGCGACGTGGCGATCGCTCGCGCGCTCGCCAACAGCCCTGCGTCTGCTGCTGGCCGACGAGCCGACCGGCAACCTGGACTCAAAGCGCACGCGCGAAACGCTGGCGTTGCTTTCGCGACGTCTGTCATGCACCAGTGCATCCCAGGGCTGCTGGTGACCCACGACGCCGAGGCAGCCTGCGTTCGTCGACCGCGTTTACACGCTGCGCGACGGCCGTCTCCGCGACGGCCTGGATAGCGAGTTTGGCGGCGGCTTCGCTGCTGAGCAACGGAATCCGCCCGGCGATCTTCGACATTCGCGTAAGTGTTCTGTTTCACCTCTATCTGCGTCGGTTGCGCGCGCATACGGTCCAGGAGTTGTTGGCCGGCAGCGGGGTCGCGGTCGGGGTGGCGCTTGTCTTGGGTGTACTGTTGGCAAACGCGAGCCTGCTTGGTTCCACCGAACAGGCTGTACACGGAGTCATCGGCTCCGCGCGGCTTGAGCTGGCCGCACGCTCCAATGACGGGTTCGATGAACAATTGGCCAATCGTGTACGCCTCATGTCGGGGGTTCAGGCAGCGGCTCCGTGTTGCAGGAGAGCGCTACCGTGATCGGTCCGAGAGGTCGGCTGTCCGTCCGCCTGATTGGTGTGACTCCGGGGTTTGTGACCCTCGGCGGGGCGCTCACCCGGAACGTCAGTGCGGGACCGTCTCTGATCGGAGAAGGCGTGGGCCTGCCCTCTGGTGTCGCGCGTGCGATTGGGGTTCGGCCCGAACACACGGCTACGCTGTTGGCAGGCGGCCACGCCCATCTCGTGAAGGTGCGAGCTGTCGCCGGGGCGGAAACCATCGGTTCGGTCGCCGAAAGCCCGTTGGCTTTGGCGTTGCTCGGCTACGCTCAAGCGGTTGGCTGGCAGGCCCGGGCGAGTGACGCAGGTCTTCGTCGAGCCGCAGCCGGGAGCCGATCGAGAAGTGGCTAGCGAGTTGCGAGGATTGGCGACTGGGCGCTTGGACGTCGTACCTGCCGACAACGAACTGCGTTTGCTTCGCGCGATCGCCAAGCCCAACAATCAAGCCACGACGATGTTCGCCCTGATCGGTGCGATGGTCGGCTTCCTGCTGACGTTCAACGCGATGCTGTTGACCATGCCGGAGCGTCGCCGCTACATCGCCGATCTGCGCATGCAGGGCTATGACTGGCGCCAAGCGCTGCTGATAATTGGGTTCGAGGCGCTTGCGCTCGGCGTTGTCGCGTCGATTGCGGGGGTCGTTCTCGGATATGTGCTGTCGCACACGTTGTTTCACAGGGTTCCGGTTTACTTGGCATTCGCGTTTCCAGTAGGCGATCAGCAGGTAATTCAGGTGTCGCTCGTCCTATTGGCCTTCGGTTGTGGTGTACTTGCGACACTGTTTGCATCGTTGGTGCCGATATCCGATCTACGGCCGGGGCGCACGCGCGATGCCGTCCTGCGGCAGGCTGGAGGAGCTGGCGAGGGTATCGGGCGACGAACCACAGTCGTGTTCGGGATAACTGGGCTGCTCCTGATTGTGCTTGCGAGTGTTCTGATTCTGATCGATCCCAGCCTCACGCTGATCGGTGGTGCAGCGCTTGCGCTTGCAACACTCTGTCTGATTCCTGTCGCGTTCAAAGGGGCCGCGGAGGTCCTTCGTGGGGCCAGCGAGCACATACGTAGCAGCGCGCTTGTTCTCGCCGTCAGAGAACTACGCACTACGAGCATGCCATTGGTCGCGCTCGGAGGCGTGGGCGCACTTGCGATCTACGGCAGCGTCGCTATAGGCGGCGCAAGACACGATCTGCTCACCGGCCTCGACACCAACTTCCGCGAATATCTCGGCACAGCAGAAGTCTGGGTTACCACCGGTGGCAACGACCTGACGACCAACAGCTTCCAAGCACCTGGACTGCAAGCAAAGCTTGCAGATATCTCCAGGAATCAGATCGGTACGTATCTACCAAGGAGAGCTGATGGATGTGGGCACACGCCGCATGTGGGTGATCGCGCGTCCGCCAGGCGATGGCACGATCATCCCTGCCAGCCAGCTTCTCCATGGCCAGCTAGCGCGAGGCGATGAGCTCCTACGCGGCAATGGCCCGGCGGCTGTCTCGACCAGCTTTGCCAGCGAACATCATTTGCGAGTCGGAAACGCCTTCGCCTTGCCGACACCATCGGGAACGAGATCGTTCAGAGTGGCTGCGATTACCACCAATGTCGGTTGGCCGCCCGGCGCGCTAATCATTAACACATCCGACTACAGTCGCTACTGGCAAACTTCCGAACCCTCGGCGCTAGAAGTAAATTTCAAGCCCGGAGTTAGCTCAGTCGCGGGCAAGCGGGCGGTCGACAGCGTCCTCGCGGGCTACCCGGGTCTTGCGGCGCAAACGCGTCACACACGCGAAGCACGGTACGCGGCAAATTCGCGTGAAGCCCTACAGTCCCTCGGAGAGATATCAACGCTGCTGCTGATCGCGGCAGCACTCGCGGTCGCTTCGGCCCTGAGCGCCACGATTTGGCAACGCCGCGCACTGCTTGCGTCCTTGAAGATCCAAGGCTATGACCGCCATCAGCTATGGCGTGCACTACTTTTGGAGAGCATGATCGTTCTGGGTTTCGGCTGCATCATCGGCGCCGTCCTAGGACTATACGGGCACCTGCTCGCGAGCCGCTGGCTAACGATTACCACAGGCTTCTCGGCCCCCTTTTCGTTGGGTGTGCCTCGAGTGCTACTCGACATCGCGCTTGTAGTAGGGATTGGGCTGATCGTGATCGCCCTTCCCGGATTTCTCGCTGCCCGTGTCCCCTCACGCGTCGCACTTCAGGAATGAGCTGTCGGAGGGGACTGCTCAAGCGATGCTGTATCCGTGCGCATCTCCGCTTCAGATCGAGCCGCCGCCAACAGGATGTTCATGGCCGCGGCTGCACGCTACTGGATCGACGTGTTTCCCTCTGTATGCCGTGAGATACGTGGATGGGAGCGGTCCGCGCGAAAAATCCCAGATCCGCTACTACAAACGCTCGCGCTGAAAGCCCTGCGTGAGGAGCGTGGCAACTTGGAGGGGGCGGCGGCCTACGCAGCGATCACTCCGCGCTTATACCGGCCCGCGGTAGCGCGTGCGGCGATGGCCTTTCAAGCGGTTTACGACTATGCCGACGCTCTCTCCGAGCAGCCAGATAGCGATCGTGCAGGAATACATCGACTTCATCAAGCCCTACTCGTCGCGCTCAAGCCCGGTGGCTCAGCGCATCCGGATTACTACCAACACCAAGCTCGGCGGGAGGACGGCGGCTACCTCGATGGCCTCATCGACAGATGCCGCGCGGCCGTCGGTTGCTTGCCCTCGTTCCCCGCTGTGGCACTGCAAATACAGCTTGCGGCGAGTCGCATCGTTGCCTATCAATGTCTCAACCACCAGCGGCCCGGGGAGTCATATCGTGCATTCGCATGCTGGGCACGCGGGGAAACGAGTCCAGGCAGCGATCTGAGATGGTGGGAGACAGGCGCCGCGGCGGGCTCCTCGCTCTCCGTCTTCGCGCTGATTTCAGCGGCAGCTCAACCGACGCTCCAGGCAGCGCATGCGGCCGCGTTGGAACGCGCGTATTTTCCTTGGATCGGCTCGCTGCACACCCTGCTCGACAGCCTTATCGATGAGCGAGAAGACACTCTGACTGGCCAACACTGCCTAACCGCTCGCTATACCTCCGACGAGGAAACGGCCAACCGACTCCAGATACTCGCCTTGCGGGCCAGGGAGCGCACACAGGCGCTTCCCGACGGGGAATATCACATGATGATACTCGCGGCGATGGTCAGCTTTTATCTGGCCGGCCGCCAAGGTGAGGACCCTCGTGTAAAGCTGGCGGCCAAAGCTGTTCTCTCTGTTTTTGACGATCATGCCGCTCCCGCAATGTTCGTACTACGCGCCAGGCACAGCGTGAGACGTTTCGCGCGCGGTGATGGAAATGATCAATAGTCAAAGTTAGAATATTCGAGTCTGCTCTAGTCTTGCATTTTCTGATCGGGCATTGTTGGCCTGGTGTTTGCGTTTCTCACTCAAGTGCATGGCCCGTCGGTAGCCATCGGAAAGACTCTGACCATATGAGGGCTCCATATCTGTATGCCTGATCCCGCGCCTGATATCAAGTCGTCGGCGGAGCCGAAGTATTCTCGTTCGCTTGAATTTGGTTTGGCGATAATCGGATGTTTTACCGTGAAGAGGCCGGTGTTGCGCATCAGTGAGCTTGCGGACATGATCAAAGTGAGCCGCTCCACCACCCACCGTTATGCGCAGACGCTTGTAGAACTTGGCTGTCTTGAACAGGATCGTAAACATCGTTATCGACTCGCGCGCGGGGTAGCCGGCGCCGGGGCGGCGTTTATCAGCACACTACGGTTGGAGACCCCGAAAGCATGGAAGGTCCTTGAAGATCTACGCGATGTGACGGGTTATACGGTCAGTATGGGCGTGCTGGACGGAGCACGTGTGCTTTATACCTACTGTCTGTTCGCGCACGGAGTCGGCCAGTACGAAGCCGATCTGGACCTCAACATGGGTGTCTCAATTCCCGTGTATTGCACAGCGATCGGCAAGATACTGCTAGCGAGTCTCGGTCCCACAGAGCAGCATCAGGCGGTCGCTCGGCTCAAGCTCATGCCCCACGGACCAAACACGATCACAAAGAAGCGAGTCCTTACAGAAGAGCTTCTAGCGATCGGTGCTGTCGGGATAGCTGTCTGCGATGAGGAGCAAGCGAAGGGCGTACGCTCGATCGCGGCCGCGATCACCCACACCAAACACTCACGACCGATGGCGCTCAGCATCACCGTACCCGCCGAGAGCATGTCCGTCGCGGCGATGACAGCCAAGCTCGGACCACACGTACTGGCAGCAGCCGAGCGCATATAGCTCAGTGCTCGCTGTCTAGTGCCGAATCGCCATTAGCTACTCGCCAGCGCTCAAGGAGTGCGGGTGTCGGTCCGATTCGACCCTATGGCACAAACGTACGAGGACGGTGAACCTCCTGAGCCACCGACTGAGGTCCGAGGCTTGCTTGGAGGCGGAGATCCGAAACACCACCGCCTGGCGCTTTCCGGCCCTGTCATGATCGTCGCCGTTGTTGCGTTTGTCGCCTGGGGTATCCCGATAACCCAAGGCTTCCACTTCGGTTGCCATATCTTGGTCGGAGACAAGTTTCGAGAGGTTCGTCTCGGAGTCGAAATGTGCCGTGGGGAAAACGAGTCAGAACGGAGCGCCAAGGAAACCGCTCAGCGAGAAACACAAGAAAGCGAACAGCGAGCGCAGAGGGTCGCCGAAGAAAAGGCGGCTCAAGAAAGACAAGCCGAACGGCAGAACGAAGAACGCACCACGGAAGAAGAACGCCCGGCTCACGAACAGGCCGCAGCGAAGCTGAGTGGGGAAGTCGCAGTCCTTCAGGGCAGGCAGTACCACGAAGAAGCTCTCGCGAGAGCCGATGAAGCCGAAGCCAAAAGGCTAGAAGCTGACGCCCGTCAAGTCGAAGGCGAAGAAACGCCCGAAGGCAACGAGAGCAAGATCGATGAGGGCGAGAAGATCACCACGGAAGCGGAGGCCGCTCAGTCCCGTGGAGAGAACCACGAATCCGCCGCCTATAACCTCAAAAGCGAAGCCGAAGCAAAGGAAACCGAAGCGTCGCAAGAACGCGGCAAGGAGTAGCGGGCGCGGGCAGTGCGCTCGCGGCCCGACGACCGACTCTCGCACTCTGCGCAAATCGGGTTCAGATGAAGTCGTTCCCAGTGAGGACGTAGACAAAAGGAACGAAAGGCACGATCACCGCGACGGCCCAGATGAGCCTTGCGATCAGACTGAAGTCGCCCCGACCAAAGAGAAGGTAGATCCAGATCAGGATCACCGCAATTGGGTGCAGGATGCAGAGGATCAGCTCAAGCAGCTTCTTCATGGTGACTCCTCGTGGATTGGGCGCAAAAAGCCACCTTACTGCCTGGCTACCTTCGTATCGAGGTCCGGAACGATCGGCCGCTTGCTTTCGTTGCTGGTGGTCGGAGAAGCTGCCAGACTCCTCATGGACTGGTCGATCGGCTTCAAGGTGGTGATCTGCAACTGCTCGGCCGATCAGAGAAACTGGCCAAGATGGTGGTCAGTGAGGAGTTGCGTCTCCCTAGGAAGGCTTGATCGCCTCGGTGGCCCATTCTCGCACGGCGACGACGGTCGTCAACGCCTCGATTCGATCGAGTGGGGCCACGTCGTAAGGGTCGGCGTAACGAAACTCAACTGCCCACGGCGTTAGCGCGACGGCGAACTTCAGCTCTGGTGTCAGGACCAGCCCGGCGCCCTCGATCAAGTCACATAGGTAGTCGATGTCGTGGCTGCGCTCAAAGGGCACGTTGCGGGCTGTGAGAACCGCCTTGAGCGCCTTCTCGATCGCTTGCTGCGCAAGGAAGCCTGCAACATGGTCAGGTACGTCAGGGTTGTCTGCGAGCGCACGCAGTCCAGCCTCATCGCCACCTGCCTTGGCCAGCAAAGCGTCGGCCACATCCCGTTCATCGCGCTTCGACAAGCACCCTGCCCTCAGAAAGCGCGGCGTGAAGTACGGAGCCTCGTGCCTCGCCCCACTCATCTACTTGCGCCTCGCTGTAGACGAGTACGTCGATCGGTCGGCGCATACCATGCAGCGCGCTTCGCAGGCGCACCATCTCGGCGTGACGATCGGACACTTCGGGCTCGATTACGAGGAAGTCGAGATCGCTCCCGGCACGTGCTTCTCCGCGCGCGTGCGAGCCAAAAAGGATCACGCGCACCGGCGATCCTGCAGTCTCTGCCAGCGTACGCGCGGCAAGCTCGATGTCGTCATCCATGAGGATCACGCTAGCGGAAGGAGCCGACAGGCGAACCGTCAAACGGCGGCAAATCCCAAATGGGTTTGATTAAGGCTGCTCTCCTCCCACAGAATGGGCGCAGCAGTTTCGAATCTGCGACCTCTGTGAATAACCGCACGTCGGCCGATTTGGCTGTAGGGCGACGACCGCCCCGCTCGAGTAGTCAGTCCTGCTCATATTCGTCGTGGCGGCGCCACCAGACGCCGGTCTCGTTGCGGCCCAGCGGTGCGCGGTCGAGCCATGAGTACATGCCCCAGAGGCCGTCGACGCCTCGTCCGTAAGCCGAGTAGGTGTGGAATACGACGCCATCCTCGAGGGTGAACGCGCTCATGCCCGGGCCCTCTTGCCTGTACGTCACCGGGTCCGTTCCAACGCCCCGTGCGATCTCGATCAGCGTCGGGCTCTTCTCGGCGGGACGATAGTCCGAGGTGCTGAAGTTGTACTCGACGGCTCCAGACTGCCATTCCTGCTGGGTATGCGATACGTGGAAGTCGTGGTTGAAGTCGCTCTCGAATGAGGACGCCCACGGAAAGCTCCAGCCCATCCGCCGCTTGTATGCCTGCAGCTTTCCGAGCGGTGCTCGCGACACTGCCGTGAACGCGACGTCGTGATTGGCGAGGTGCACTATCGAGCCGGCGAAGCCGTCGGCGATCGCCGAGCAGGACGGACAGCCTGCCGTGTAGTCGGGCCCGAACATGAAGTGGTAGACGAGGAGCTGAGAGCGTCCTTTGAAGAGATCAACAAGGGATGCCGTGCCGTCGTCGGTCTCGAAGCGGTACTCCTTCTCGATCGGAACCCAGGGCAGCTCCCGCCGCATCCGGGCCAGCTCGTCGCCGCGTCGTGTGAGCTCCTTCTCGGCGTCGAGCAGCTCAAGCCTCGCTGCAAGCCACTCCTGGTGCGAACCGGTCTTGTGGTCGGTCATCGTTTCTCTCCTTCTCAGTAGTTACAAATCGGGTTTGGTTTCCGCCTGCCGCACGGACTCGGCGAGCCGCTTGATCCGAGCCAGGCGCTTGTCCCACTGCGCCGCCACGCGAGCCATTGCCTCGCTGGCGTCATCGAGCCGCCCAGGCTGCACGGCGTAGCGCACCTCCCGGCCGCGCCGCTGCCCTTCAACCAGGCCGACGCGGTTGAGCACTACGAGATGCTTGGCCACAGCCTGCCGAGTGACCGGCAACCCTTCGGCCAGCGTCGTGGTGCTCGCCTCGCCTCGCTCAAGTAGAGCGTCGAGCACGCGCCGGCGCATCGGGTCGGCAACCGCCGCCCACAGCGCGTCGTCCTCGGCGAGGGCGGTGGCCATCAATGCGCTATGTCCAGTGGGTTGGACGCGACGTGGTCGAGCAGTTCGCCGAGATGTCTCTCCCAGCCCTGTTCGTGGCTGTCGAGATATCGAGCCTTGCCCTCGTCGTCATGCGTCACCGCGTCGATGCCGCTCTCGACTACTCGCAGCCGTGTGCCGTGGGCCTCCTCAGTGAGGCTGAACTCGACCAGCGCCGAGTTGCTCTCACTTGGTGACGCGTCCTTCGGGTGGCCCCAGCGGAAAGAGAAGCGGCGGTAGGGCTCGGCGTCCACGACCAGAATCGGGGTGATCATCTCCACTTCTTTGTTTCCGCCGCGACCCCCGGGCCTCCAAGTGAGCGTTCCCGCTCCACCTGGGCGCGCCTGCACCTCAGCTTCGTCGCTGAACCAGCGGCTGATCTGCTCGGGCTCGGTGATCACTCTCCAGACAACCTCCGCGGGCGCCTCGATCAGGATCTCTCGTTCGATGCTGTCAGCGGCCACGTTCGTCCTTTCGTTGATATGCAACCGACGGTTGCGGATCGTATCAGATGCAACCATCGGTTGCATCTTCGTGCGGGCAATGCTTCTTCGTGCGCTTGAGGTCTATGAGGTCGAGCGGCTCGACTTCGCAGACGCTTATCTAGTTGTCGCCGCTGAGGCGACTGGGGTAGGAACCGTGATGTCCCTCGATCGTGGAATCGACCGGATCGCAACGGTTTCGCGCATCCAGCCTTGATCTCGCGAGTCAGTTCGTCCGCTGGGCCGCTCATCCTTCAATGGGCAGGTCCGGCAGCTTCTATAGAATCAATTGATACTAAGTTGCCCTTGATTTTGTGCCGATGACTTGGCATAGTCTATATCCGCGACAGTTGCAAGTTTGGCACCTAATGTGCTATATGCGCCGCCGAGCGGAGGACAACAATGAGCACTCTGTCAGACATACAGCGAGAGTTTGTCCAGTGCTACATGGACGATGACCGCATTATCGGGGTTCGGATTCGCGAGATCGACGGGCGAATGACGCTCGATATTGAGGTTCGCGACTGCGATGCCGTGTCCCTCCCCGGCACGTTCCAGGGCCTTCCCGTGCTTGTGCGCGAGGGTCGTCGGTCTGTGCTCGCCTACAGCTAGTCCCTAGCTCTGCTGACCCCTGGTTGCTGGGTCTTTGCGGACCCTCTAGCCACCTTTGGTGATCATGGCCATACGCGCCGTGGATCTTACGGGCTGCTCGTTGAAGATTTGATTCCTTCGGCAGATGATCAGGATCGTCGGTTGGTCCTAACGGCCGCGCACCTTTTCCGAGATATCCCGGATGGAGCCGTTGTGAGTTCCGCACCCCCTTCCCGAGGCTGGCTAGCTGACGGTGCGAATTTGAGGGCAGTATGTCGTGCTTGGGGTTGACACACCGTCACGGCATTGACGCGACCTACGATCGCGATAGAGCGTGCTCGGTCGCTCCGACACCGAGAGGAGTAGCTTCCTGTCAATGGGGCATTTCCTGCGGGAGATACGGGTTCAAGGGAGGCGGCTGTCTGTCAAGGTCGCCGCTGTCGGTTCGATCGTCGTCTTGACGGCCGCTGGATCGGCGGTCGCGTTTCAGGCGCTGCCTCCCGGCGCGCAAGTCAACAACGACCCGCCCGCTGGAATCGACGGCGCGCTCAGCGTCAGCGGCGAGGACCCGGCCAACGCGGACGTCGTCGGCGGCGCGCTGACAGCCGGCAAGGTGGCCGTACCGTGGGCGGTCTTCCGCCAGGCCACCGCCGCGGGGGGTCACGATCAGACATTCGTGCGCTCGTTCGCGGAAGGCGCGTGGAGCACGCGCGGCAGCGGCACGGTCGGGGGGCGCTCGAGCGCTAGCCCGGTATTCGGCGGCTCGCTGAACTTCGACCAGGGCCAGGACGGTGAGGCTCCGGCCATCGACTTCGCAGGAGCAGGTCGCACCGTTCCCTGGGCGAGCTGGTACGAGAACACGACGGGAGCGGGATTCGCCAACAACAATGTGTTCGCCAGCCGCTTTGACAACGTCGGCGACGCCAACCAGGGCAGATGGATCTTCTCGGGTCAGAATCGTGGCACCGGCGGTGGCAGCGTCCCGATCCCATCGCTGAACATCCACACCGATGAGAAGGCCGAGGACCCGTCGGTGGCGGGCGGCTCGGCGGTTGACGCGACGAAGCCTAGCCCGTGGGTCGCCTGGCAGGAGACCTCCACGAAAATGGTGGGGTCGATCAACCCTGACCAGATCTTCGTCGAGCGCTCTGAGGGCCCGGGGCTCGCGAACTGCGACGGCGTGACGCCCGCCGGGGTAGTGATCGGTGGCCACGTGCCGGCGGTTGGCGGCTTCTGCTGGCAGCAGACCGGCATCGCTCGGTTCGGGACTCCGACGCTCGATCCAAGCCTGAACGTCGATCCCGCGCGCAACGGGATCGAGCCTGAGATCGCGTTCGCGGGGTCCCAGAACAGGGTTCAGGATGGCGTCCCCTGGGTCGTTTGGTATGAGACCGGAGCGGGCACTGCTGGCCTGCACAGCAACGGCATGGTGTTCGCCGCGCAGGGCGTCAGCGACGGCGAAGTCGCGCATGGCGGCTTTCACTGGGTTGCCGTGGGCTCTCAGCTCAATGCCACGCTCGACACAAACGGGACGAACGGATTCGGCGGCTGCGGCGAATCGGCGGCCAACGAGGCGCGCTGCTCGCTGAACTCAGATCCAGCTGCGAGCGCCGAGGACCCTCGCATCGCTGCCGGGACGATGATCCCCGGCGTCGCGACGGTCCCGTGGGTCGCCTGGGATGAGCAGCTCGCAGGCGTGGACCAGGTATTCGTCTCACGGCTCGTCGGGACAGGCGCGAGCGCGCACTTCGAAGTCGCCAACGGCGGCGCTCCGATCTCGACCGGAGCCAACAGCTCGACTCGCCCCGACATCAGCTTCTCCGGCAATACGCCGTATGTCTCGTGGCGCGAGGATGTCGGCGGGGGAGTCGTGAAGGGCTTCACCGGCCATTTCGTCAACGCAGCGAGCCCGACGTTCGTACTCGACGGCGACGAAGTGGCGCTGACGCCGACGGCACAGGCGGACGTGCGCGAGCCGATCTCCTCGTCGTGCATCGCGACCCCCTTTGATGCCGACGGCAGCGCGTGTCAGGGCGGCGCGCTCGGCACGCCGTTCTTCCTGTTCACGAGCGGCACGACGCCGCTAAGCCTGTTCGCAGACGCATACCAGCCCGACGCGCCGGTGACCGAAGGCGCGAGCGCCGTTGGCTCCTCGACGGCGATCGTCCACGCCGCTGTCGAGGAGCACGGTGCGTCCGCGAGCGTGTCCTTCCAGTACGGCGCGACGGCCGCCTACGGTGCGTCGACCGGTGCGCAGACGCTCGTGCCTGGCAGCGCGCCGACACCCTTCAGTGCTCAGCTGAGCGGGCTTGCGACCGCGACGACGATTCACTATCGCGCTGTGGCGAGTAGCGACTTCGGGACGTTCTTCGGCGCCGACCAGACGCTGACGACAACGACGCCCGCGACGGCATCCACGACAGTGCCGCCCGGCGTTCTGCTGCGCCCGCCAGGGGTCACTCTCGGCAAAGCGACGACGTCCAACCCGACGATCTCAGGTACAACCGCAAAGGTCCGCGTGTCCTGCTCCGGCCTGGCTTCGGCGACCTGCCAAGTGACACTCAAGCTGACCGTTACCGAGAAGTTCCAGCGCCACAGGCTCGTCGCCGTGACGGCGGCCACGAAAGCTCACAAGACGCGCAAGCTGCTGGTCGTCGGCTCGGCGAGCGTCCTGCTCAAGCCCGGACACACACAGATCGTCCGAATAGGACTGAACCGCACCGGCAAACAGCTGCTGGCGAGACGCCACACACTGAAGGCAACGTTGCGCGTCACCGCGGCGACGAGCACGGCGATCCCCGCCTCGATCCTCACAAGAGTCGTCACGTTCAAGTCGGAAGCGCGAAAATAGCTGATACCCACAGCAGGAGTGATCCGGCCGATCCTGCTGGTCCAAGCTCGCCGCGCTCTCGCGATCAAGTCGGTGTGTTGAGGGTGCGGTCATTCGCCTTCTTCGTCAGGTTTCTGATTAGGCGAGCTTGCCGGCCTCAAGATCGACCACAACGGAGTCGCCTTTGACTTCTGGGTTGCTGGGGCGATAGGCGATTGTCAGCCGCCTCGTCTTCATCTCAACGGTGACGGTGAGGAACCCAAAGTGGACGATCGGATCGACGGCCAGAGTGTACTCGCCGTCGGTGGCTCCCTTTTTCACCTCGGTCCTCGGCGGGGTCTCGCTGAAGCCGCCGGCACCGGCGACCACATAAGGTATCTCGCGCTCGCCGACCTGGCGGGTGAAGCGCTGGTAAAGGTGGGCGTGGCCAGAGAGGACGGCGTCCGGCAGGAGTCCGGACCCTTCGAAGGCGCTGTCGAGATCCTTGGCGAGCCCTTCGGAGCCGGGATGTTCGCCGACCGAAGCCGGCGGGTGATGGCAGGCGACGATCACCGCTCGGTCGCCGGCTTCGCGTTCGGGCTTCAGCCGTTTCAGCTCCTCCTTGAGGAACTCCAGTTGCTCGTCACCCACTACCGGATAGTGGCCTTCCTGGCTAGAGAGGACGCCCGGCCCGTCGAGCACGTTTGTGTAGAGGCCGACGATCGAAACGAACGGGGCATCGAGGGTGAAGTAAACCCCTGGCTGGTTCATCGTGCTGCGCATTAGGCCGCCGGCATCCTCGGCCGGCCCCGGCTTCTCGGCGCAGAAGTTGCGCAGGTAGGCGGTCAGGCTTTCGACTGACGGTGTGTCAGGACTCGACCCGAACACCATCCCGTCGTGGTTGCCGGCGAGCGCGAAGATCGGCCGGTCGTAGTTGCGGAAGGGCTCGTAGAACTGGTCGTAGTAGTACTGGCCCTCACCGAAGTTGTAGACGATGTCGCCGAGGTGGAAGAAGAACGCCGGGGCGTCTTCCCCTCCCTTTTCGATCTCTTCCGCCATCAGGTCAGCGACGCCCGCCTCGTGACGGATCGCAGTCGCCATCTTCTGGCTGCGACTAACCTTGGCAGCGCCGGTATCCCCCACCGTGTGGAAGCTGATCCGCTGGGCGGCGACGATCGGCCGCAAGAGATCCCCTCCGAGCACGTCGGCGAGGTCGAGGCGAGGCTGGTTCACGCGCGGTGGCGGGACCTTCTGGACATCTTCCTTGTGCTTCTCGTAATAGGGCGAGCTGTAGTAGGCATCACTGGTGTTTTCGATCCTGAACGACGTCTCGTCCGGACTCGCCTGCGCCTCGGCAAACAGCCGCTTACCTTGGCCTGATATTCGCTTCACCATATCGGTCATGTCGACTCCTAAGGATGACCCTACGTGGACCCAACAATACTGAATAACCGTATAGTTTGTAATGGTGGGCTATTGCTCTAGCTAGCCAAGCGAACAAGTCAGCAGACATCGCAATGCTGTCTAAGCATCCAGTGTGACGGCGCAACCCCGGTCGCTCGCGCGGGTAGTAGCGCTACTGGGGCTTTGTTGCGTAGGCGCCGATGATTGTCGGCCAGAGCGAGATGCGTCCGACCGGTCCGGTGTCGGCACGCAGGCGCTCGGCGAGGGTGTCGATGTCCACTTCCTCCTCAGTGGCCACCCCACCAGTCACGATCCCGGGCAGCAAGCTGCGGGCGTAGTCCACGGCCTCGGAGACCGCCTCCTCGCCAATAGCGATCGCGACTTCGCTGTCGAGGTCCAGGTTGGGCTCCAGGCCGGCTTCGGCAAACGTTGCGGGCAACCGCATTCCCATGTCCGGCTGCGTGCCCAGCCTGCCGAAAGCGCCATCAATCCACTCGCTGAGTCGCTCAGACGCCGGGGTATGCGGCCAGGACACCAAGAACCTCTGCGGTATCGCAGACCCTGTGCGCATGCACATCTCCGCGAACACGACGACCCCACCCGGGCGTACGTGGCGTGCCGCGGCCCGCACCGCCGCGGGCGGGTCACCCTGGTACATCAGCACGAGCCGCCCGACCAGTGCATCGAACGGGTCACCGGCGAGCTCGATGTCGCGAAAGTCCCCGAGCACGAACTCGACGTTCTTGATGTCAGACTCGGCCGCGCGCTGACGCGCCCTCGCGAGTGCCTGCTCGTCACGCTCGACCCCGACCACCGAACCATCGGCGCCGACTAGCTCGCACAGAAGCAAACTGACATCGCCCGGTCCACAGCCCACATCGAGGACCCGCATTCCTGGCTCGATCCCCGCGCGCACCAGCAGACGACGCGTGAACGGCGCATACATGTCAGCCTGGCGGACCAGCCGCTCATGCTCTTCCCCGCTGGAGGAGCTCAACGCATACCCAGTGTCTCCCACTGTGGACACGTCACGGGAGTCTACGCACGCCCGCCCACCACCGTCTGGCCGCAGGCGACTCAGGATTACTGGAGCCAGCACATAGCAGCTCGTCCTCGCCCACTCAAGCAAAGCGCCAACGCGTCTGGCTGAACTGCTCACCCTTGCCGAAGCCGAGAATCGTCGTGGGCGCGACTCGATAGACGAGCGCCTCACCGCGCCGGATCGCGTCGCTGAGACCAAACCACGTGCCCTCGGGTGCTGTGAAGTGCGCCCCGTACTTTGACTCGTAGGCATTGGCGATGAGTCCGAGCTCCGCTCCGTCACCAACCTCGACAGCGTGTCCTTCGACCACGACATCGAGACCATCGAGTCCGTTCTGGCCCGTGGTGAGAATGCACTGTGGGTTCTGCCGAAGGTTCTTTGCCTTGCGCTCCTCCGGACCCGTGCAAAAGTACATCGCGTCGTCGTGCCACACAGCCAACAGCGGCGTGACGTGTGGGCGTCCATCGGGACGCACCGTCGAGATCCAGAACACCTCCGCCTCGTCGATGTGTCGGCGTCCCTCCGCCCAACCTGTCGGGGTCGCCCCCGGGCTGCTGAAACCAGCGTGTAGCTCCGTTATCGGCATCTTCACCGCCATGTCGTCTCCCTTTAGCAGAGAAAGAGGATTATCTCTCATAGACCTCGCCGACTGCCCGAAGTTATCGGTGGACCCAATCGCCTGCGTGCCGTCAGCCTCTAAGGTGGAATCCAGGCGACAAGAATTTAGGCCCGCAACTGGCCTTGTGGGCCTAAATCTGGCACCTAGAGTGGACGATCCACTCCGAGCCCGTGGCTGAATATACCCGGATTTTGCGGATTCGCAATGCGGGTTTCGTTCACGGTGGACGAAACCCAGGCTCCGTCGCCGGTGCTCGCGCCGCCGGCTAGCTTCGGTTGCAAATCCGTAGAACGCCGCCCACGACCGTGTCTTGTCACGGGTTGTTCGGGAGCCCTAGCGTGGCCGCATGTTCGCGTAGGTAGTCGCGTAGGTAGGGGAGTGCGAACTCGACGCGTCCGTGCCCAGCGGGTTTGATCAGCTCGAGTGCGAGCAGTCTGAGCCGATACTGGCTCGTGTAGTTCGAGTTGGCGCCGAGCCGTCGCCCGATATCGGCGAGAGTCGATGGTCCGTCGTCTTGTGCCATTGCGAGCAGGAAGGACTTGGCGACATCGGACGCGTCGGCAAGCGCAGGTGCGTGCACCAACTGGCCGAGGCGTCGTTTCGCCGTGTTGATGCCCGCGTCTGCGTGCTCGGGCGTGATCGTCGGCGAGTTGCCGGCGGCGCGCCATACGCGGTCGCCGACCAGCTGGATCATGAACGGGTACCCGCTCGTCGCAGCGACCATCGCCTCGAGCGCATCCTCTGTGATCGTGCGTCCGGCGTTTACGATCGGTTGCTCGAGCGCCTGGCGTACGGCCGCCGGATCGACTGAGCCGAGGTGGTGGCGGTCCGCGCGGCGCAGGAACGTCATCAGCTCGTCGGCGAGGACCTCGTCGATTGCGGCGGGCAACGAAGCCGCGGCAAACGCGAACTCGCGCTGCTCACGGATCATGTGCTGCGCGACCGTGCCGAACTCCCGCAGCTCGGCGACAGGCTGATGATGGAGCTCGTCGAGCGTGATGAGAAGCCCGCTCTCCGTTTCCTTCAACAGGTCGGTCAGCAGCTCGACCTTGGAGCGGAACGAGAGCGTCCTCGCGTGTCGCTCGACTCTCGCCCAGTCGAGCCGGCCGAGGTTCGCCGGGAGCCCGAAGCTCGTCAGATGGTGACGCACAGCCTTGGGGTCGTGGTCGGCGAGCATCCTCGGCAGGTGGTCGTCGGAAAGGCGCGCTATGAAGCCGGGGGTCGCGGTCTCGCTGACGACAAGCCAGCCACGGACCTGGGCTTCGGCCTCGACGGCGTTGAGCAAGACCGTCTTGCCGGTACCCCGCGCGCCTGCGTAGATGGTCGCGCGACCCGGCGTGCCCGGCCCATCCTCGAGCGCCTCGGCGAACTCCTCGATCAGCTCCCCGCGCCCAGCCAGGATCGGGGGCGAGGCTCCGAACGTCGGCGTGAATGGGCTACGAGCTGCCACACCGAGAGCATAGCCGTCGTTTTAGTTCTCGTTAGTTTTGTTAGTTCTCGTTAGTCTTGGGGCGGCTGCGACGCCCACTCGGAGAAGATCACACGCCCATCGTCAAAACCGCTGCAACCCCGGCCTATACGGTCGAACAATGAGCGTTTTCCCAAGCCGCTTCTAGGCTACTTCTCGATGAGAAAGCCACCGTCACACAAAGAATGCGCTCGAACGCGACTGGTTGTCGCTCGGGACTCCTGGGTTTAGGCAACCAATGGGCAAAATCCGGACACCCAACGATTCAAGCTAGCCTCTCAGCGCCGCAAGAAACATCATATTTGCAGGGATTTTAGTGGGCGCGGCGGGTTTCGAACCTGCGACCTCTCGCGTGTGAAGCGAGCGCTCTCCCACTGAGCTACGCGCCCTAGGGCCCTGAGTCTATTGGGCTTTTCTGGTGCCCGTTGTCCCCTAGTTCGGTCAACCCGCCGCAACCGGCGTAAGCACGATCACCGGAATAACCCGTCCGGCTGCCTTCTGTTCGTACTCGGCGAACTGCGGCACGCGTGCCTTCTGTGTATCGAACAGCCGCTCGCGCTCAGTCCCTGTGGCCTCGCTTGCAACAGCGTCGAGCGTGTTCGTGCCGACCTCGATCTTGACGTTCGGGTTGGCCTTGAGGTTGTGGTACCAGTCGGGGTTGGTGGGGGCCCCGGCCTTGGACGCGAATATGACGTAGCGCCCGTCGTCGGCTTGGTAGGCGAGCGGGTTGATGCGACTCTGACCGGACTTGGCGCCCGTGTGATGCAGGAGCAGCAGCGGCATGCCCTCGAACACGCCGCCCACGCGACCGTCGTTGGCGTGGAATTCATCGATGATCTTGGCGTTGAAGTCTTGTGGCGAAGTTGACATTGGGCTCCTGAGGCGTGGGGACGGTGACGAACTAGGCACTGACTAGTCTAGGGCTGGAGTGAGCAGGACCGCCGGAGGACTGCTGGATTTCGGAGTTGAGTCTGCGGGTGCGCATGGGCAGTGCTCAGCACGCTCCCAGACACCGAGTGCTCGCCTCTAACCGTCCTTGACCGTCGTCGTCGGATGCGGCTCAAGTCGCACCGTCGGAATCGAATAGGCCTCGGCCAGTGCATTGACCTGAGCCTGCGTCAACGCTGCCCCGAACGCTTGCTGACCACCAAGCTTTTCGTAGTCGCTCATCAAGCTCTTGCCGAGCAATGACAGGTCGAAGTGGCCGTCGTAGATTGCGTCTATATAGAGCGGCGAGTTTGCTCGCTCGAAGCTTGCCTGGGCGACGGTGCTTGCGCTCGCGGCTGTGGCGCTCGTCGCGGGGGCGGCGCTCGCGATCGTCCGAACCGCCGCTTCGGTCAGGTTCCAGCCGCGCTGGGCGAGCTGTTCGTAGTTCTCATAGATGCCAGCGATACCCGAGGCGGGCCCTGTGAGCTTGCGCGCATTGGCCAAGAAAGATGGTTCGGGAAGCGCCTTGGCTTGGGCGTTAGCCGCGTCAATCGCTGTGCGCAATCCGCTCTCAAGCGTTTGCGGCAAACCGCCTGCGATCGATGGCCACGCCACACGCGAGGCGGCGACCTCGCGCTTCACCGCGGCCTCCAGGCCGCTCAACTGACTTGACACCTGCTCGAACTGCGCACGCTCGAGCGCCAGTTCACGGCTGCTCTGTGCGTGAGATGACGAGCCAGAGCCGCAGCCGGCGATCAGCATCGCCGCACCAATCAGGATCGCGATGCCAACGCTCCAGGAGGAGAAACGCGCGATGCCTAGGCGCCATACGCGTCCGCTCGTAAGTGTGAATCGCGCTCTCGCGCCGCGTGTGCTGGCGGCGCGAGAAGCGTTGCTGCGCAAAAGGCTTGTGCTCGGCGCTATGGGGTTGGCGGAGGCGCTAGACGCCGAGCAGGTCGACCACGAACACGAGTGGCGAGTTCGGCGGAATCGTTGGCGGTGAGCCGGTCTTGCCGTAGGCGAGTTCGGCGGGGATGATCAGCTCGCGCCGTCCGCCGACCTTCATGCCCGCAACTCCCTGATCCCAACCTGGGATGACCTGACCCTTGCCGAGCACGAACGTGAACGGTTCGTTTCGCTTCCAAGAGGAGTCGAATTCTTTGCCGCCCTTGTAGAGCACGCCGACATAGTTGACCGTCACCGAGTCGCCGGCCTTGGCTTCCGGCCCGGTGCCGACGATGATTTCCTTGGCCACGAGCTTCGTCGGTGCGGCGCCACTTGGCACCGTCACCGTGGGCTTGCTCGCAAGCGGCCCGCTGGTGGGCGTCTTGGCCGTGGAAGTCGGGGTCGTGGGCGTGGTGCTCGTCGAAGTCGTTTTTTCGCCCGACACGTGAGGGACGGAGCTGACGTCGGACTCGTTGCCGACAGTGATCGCGCTCGACCCGCTCGAGGAGCCACAGCCGGCGATCAGTGCAGCTGTGCCGAGCATTGCCAGAGTGACGCCGAGATGCGCGCGGCGGGGAGACTTGGTGGAGTGGAAGTAGTTGAAGTTCATAACGGTTCGGGAGCGTAACGCATCGGCGCCGTTTGCGTTGCATACAACCGTGCGCGGCCGTATCTCGGCGACTGGCTTCGCGCTAGGATCGCCGTGGACCGTGCTAGGCGGGGATGTAGCGGCGCCCTGAATCCGCAATCCGCTCTAGCGGGGCTGAACTCCCCTCCAAGGGGTTTCGCTCCGGTCGCTCCGCCGCTTTGGAGCGTCGATGGCTCGGGTCCCGCGCGGTGTCGGCTCGTGAACCAGGTCAGGTCCGGAAGGAAGCAGCCTTAAGCGAACCCCGGCAGGCGTAGCGGGAGCACCCGATCCGGAGTCCCGGGCGGCGGCAGGCGATTGGAGGCGGGAGCTTCGACGAGGGGTGCACGGTCCATTTTTTTGATTTGGATTTGGCGTGCCCGCTGGTGACAGCAGACGAAAACCAACCGCGAACGGTATGCACGAACCCCAGGCAGGGGTGGGGCGTGCCTGCCGGCGATCGCGGGCGAAGTGCCGACCGCTGTCTGCTCGCCCGAGTCTCGAGCCGGCATGGGCGTGCCGCTCAGTGACAGCGCGCGAATACCAACCAAGAGTTGTTTGCCTTGGTCTCCAGGAAACCGGGAGGGATCGACACGGGCAGGTGCGGATCTTTCAGATCGAGGATGTAGTCCTTTTCGACTTCCAGGCTCGCCGGGTCGGCGTAGCTTCCGTATTCCTGCTGTTTGGCTTCGGCGCGAGTCGCTTCGGCGCTGACGATCAGGCCGGGGCGCGCTTTCAGGTAGAGGGCGAGCAAAGGGATGGGAGCGTGGTTGGGGACTCCCACCGGGCCGCACTTCAGCGCGATCGCTTTGTTGTGCACCATCGCAAGCAGGTCGTTCTGGATGCTTTCTTGACGGGCCAGGTTGCGCAGTTGGTGGTGGGCCGAGCGGACTTGGCCTGGAAGCGTCGCGAGCAATGCCAAGAGCACGAGCCCGCCGGCCGCCATCCAAGGCAGGCGGCGCTTGTCACCCCTGGGGAGGGCCGTCCAGCCGAACACGCCGGCGCCACAGAACAGGCACAGGATCGCCGAGGCCAGGAACGCGTAGCGTTCGTCGATCGGCAGGCCGAAAGTTGCCATCAGGGCAAACACGAACACTGCGAGCAGCCCGGCCGCGGCGGCCAAGCGGGCGCGCTTGCCAAGCCAAGCGAGCGACAGCACCCCGCCTAGCGCGGCGCCGAGCAGCGGGACGGGTCGCAAGACCGCGCCGATGCGCCTTGGGATGTATTGCGGAACCTTGCTTATGCCGGTCTCGCGTCCGAGGATCGCCGCGGTGTGTTTGGTGTTCGTCAGGGACCACATCGCGTTGCCGGTGATGAGCAGGTCGCTCAACACCCAGATCAAGGGTGCGGCCGCGGCAAGCAGCGCGAGCCAGGCGAGTTGCCGGCGCGAGCGCTCGGGCGTGGACCGGGCCGAGCAGACGACCAGCACGACCCAATAAATCCCAGAAAAAAGCCATGCTTCCGGGCGCAGCAAGCCTGCCAGCCCCAGCAGCACGAGCACGGGTGCTCCCGCGCGAGGCTTGCGTGTCTCCACGAGCAGCGCGCTCAGCACGAGCAGCATGAAGGGGACGTCCACGTAAGCGCGGATCCCGTAGGAGAGCACGGGCACGCGCGTCAGCAGGATCAGCGCCGCCAGAATTCCGGCGGCGCGCCCGAACCAAACGCTTCCCAGCCGGTAGACGATCCAGCCGCACGCCGACAGCGCGAGAAATGCGAGCGCCACCGTGACCGCGGTGGCTGCGTTTGCGCTCAAGGGGGCCAGCGGTATGCCGAGCAGCTCCACCAGCGGGTGCGGAGTCGGGGCGATCGGCAGGCCGTATTCGGGGGTTTCTCCGCGCGTCAGCTGCTGGCCCCAGACGAGGCCGTACAGCGTGTCGTAGTTGACGAAGCCGACGCCCGCGATCAGCCACAGCGCCAGCGCTCCGAGGACGATCACAAGCGTCGCCGGCGCCCAGCGAGGGAGTCCTCTCTGAATGCTCGCCAGAGCGCGATGCCCCGCGCGCGCGGGGGGGGCATCGTCCGTTTTCGCGACCCCGTCCTCCGCCGCGATCGCGAAGCTCGACACGGTCCGGCGATGGAGGTACCCAAATTTGCGAAGCCACCCCTGTGGGGAGGAGCAGACCGTTTTGACGGTGCTAGCCACAGTGGCGCACGCTACCTGAGCGGGCCGCATGCGAGGGTAGACTGGCCTCGTGGCCGCCGCAGCTCAATCCCTATACCGCAAACACCGCCCACGCTCGTTTGCCGATGTCGTCGGCCAGGAGCCGGTGGTGCGCACCTTGCGCCACGCCGTCGAACGCGGCAACGTCCATCACGCCTATCTGTTCGTGGGATCGCGCGGCACCGGCAAGACCTCGATGGCGAAGATCCTTGCCTCCTGCCTGAACTGCGAGCGGGGCCCGACGGTCGATCCGTGCGGCCAGTGCGACTCGTGCCGCTCGATCGCCTCGGCCACCTCGCTCGACGTGATTGAGATGGACGCCGCCTCCAATAACTCGGTCGACGACATCCGCGAACTGCGCGAGTCGGTCGTGTTCGCGCCGGTCTCCGGTCGTCACAAGGTCTACATCCTGGATGAGGCACACATGCTCTCCCAGGCTGCCTGGAACGCGTTCCTGAAGACGCTCGAGGAGCCGCCGCCGCACACGGTCTTCGTGCTCGCAACAACCGAGGCCGCCAAGGTACCGGCCACCGTTGTCGATCGCTGTCACCGCTTCGATTTTCACCGCCCGACGGTCGAGCAGATCGCAAGCGTGCTGTCGCGCGCGGCGGTTTCCGAGTCGATCGAGATTCCCCCAGAGGCATTGGCGGCGATCGCGCGCTCGGCGACCGGCAGCTTCCGCGACGCGCTCGGCACGCTCGAGCAACTGGTCACCTATAGCGGCAGCAAAATCGAGTTGCCGGATGTGCTTGCGGTACTCGGTGTCGCCGACGAGCAGCTGCTCTCCGACGCCTTTGACGCGGTCCAGTCCGGCGACGGGCGCGCGGCGCTGCATGCGGTCGCACGCTGTGCCGAGGGCGGCCGCGACGCGGGTTCGTTCACGCGTGATCTTGAGGCTCGCGCCCGCGAGCTACTGGTCGTACAAACGCTTGGCGAGGTACCGGCCGAGCTGTCGCTCACGCCCGAGATCGACGAGCGGCTGCAGGACCAGGCACAGCGCGTGGGTCGTGCCGAGGTCGTGCGCGTGCTCGACCTACTTGGCGCGGCGCTCGAGGCTACGCGCGCCGGCGCCGACCCACGCACGCAGTTGGAGCTGGCGCTGGTCAAGGCCGCCACCCCGCAGGTGGACGGCTCCGCGCGCGCGCTGCTGGCGCGCATCGAGCGCCTCGAACAGGCTTTGTCTGGGGCCTCAGCCGGCCAGGCGTCGGCTGCGCCAGTCCGACGCACACGCGTCGTCGGTTGCGTCCGAGATGCCAGATGCGCACACACAGCGGGTGGTGTGGGGGGTTTGTGCCGGGGGTGGTCGCGGCGGTGGCGTCTGGGGGCCTGTGCCGCCGGGTACCTCCGCGTCGGTTGCGTCCGGGGTGCCTGTAAAGTACATCCGCGCCGTCGGTCGCGTCCGCGCAGCCCGCGCCGGAAACGTCAAGTGCGCCTGTGTCTGTGGGGAAGTCGCCGCCGGAGTCGCCTCCTGCCTCAATATCCGAGCCGGCCCCTGTCTCAATCTCGCCCGCTTCGCCCGCCACGTCACCTGCCTCGGCATCGCCTGAGCAGACGAGCAATGGGAGGGAGCCGCGGCGGCCGGCAGCGGTTATCACGCCCCCGCCAAGCGATCTCGACTCGCTATGGGCCGCCGCGCACGAGTCGGTTCGTGCCGAGCACGGCCTGCTCGGGGCTGTCCTCAGCGAGGCGACGCCCGTGATCCTGACCGAGCAGGAGCTCACGCTCGCCTTCCCGCCCACCGCGGCCTTTCACAAGCGCAAGGCCGAGGACTCAGCCAACCGCTCTGTCTTGATCGAGACGCTGCGTCGCCTCACCGGTCGTCACTACCGTCTCGAGTTCGAGTTGCGTGAGGATCTTCCGGAGGATGCGGGCAGTGGAGCTCCCCCCAGCGAGGAGGATGTCATGTCGCGCCTGATGGCAGAGCTCGACGCCGAGGAGCTCCCCAAGGATTGGCTTCAACAGCAGAAAGGCGACGACTAGTGCCTCCAAAGCAGCAGCGTCCAAACATGCAGCAGATGCTCAAGCAGGTCCAGAAGATGCAGCAAGACATGGAGCTGGCCCAAAAGGAGCTCGCCAACGAGACGGTCGAGGCCTCCGCCGGCGGAGGGATGGTGACCGTCGTCGTCTCCGGTGAGCTTGAGCTGCGCTCGGTAAAGATCGATCCAGCGGCTGTAGACCCAGAGGACGTGGACATGCTCTGCGACCTGGTGCTCGCCGCCACAAACGAGGCGTTGCGCTCAGCTCAGGAGTTGGCGGCAAGCAAGATGGGTGCGGTTACCGGTGGTTTGGACCCCGGCGCGCTCGGTGGGCTTGGTCTCCCGGGGCTCTAGTCCCAAGTTGAATTCGTTCGCTCCACCCATCCAACGGCTCGTCACCGAGCTCTCCAAGCTCCCGGGCATCGGCAACCGCACAGCTCAGAGACTGGCTTTCCATATCCTGCGCGCCTCCGAGCAGGATGCGCTCGGTCTTGCCGAGGCGATCAAGGAAGTCAAGGAAAAGGTGGGCTTGTGTGAGGTTTGCTTCAACCTCGCGGACGAACCCCGTTGTCGCATCTGCCAGGACACGCGTCGCGACGCAAGCATCATCTGTGTCGTGGAGGAGCCAAGCGACGTGATCCCGATGGAGCGCACGCACGAATTTCAGGGTCTCTACCACGTGCTCGGAGGAGCTTTGTCTCCGATTGACGGGGTCGAGCCCGAGGACCTGAAGCTCGATGAGCTCTATGCGCGCGTCGTGGACGGAGAGCCCGTGCGCGAGGTCGTGCTCGCGACGAACCCGACCACCACGGGTGAGGCGACAGCGCTGCACATCGCCGAGGAGCTTCGCCACCGGGGTGGACGCGAACCTGATCTAAAGATCACACGGCTTGCCTCCGGGCTGCCGGTCGGCTCAGACTTGGAGTACGCCGACGAGGTCACGCTGGGCAAGGCTCTTTCGGGACGCCGCTCGCTCTGATCTCACGTCACCCGCAACGCGGCGGCACACCGCCGCGGTCCAACGGTAGCCTTGCTGAGATGCCCGAGATCGTGGTCATGAAGTTCGGCGGCACCTCCGTAGCCGACGCTGAGCGCATCAAGCGTGCTGCCGCGCGAATCGTCGCGAAGCGCGAGGCCGGCCACGGCGTCGTGGTGGTGCTGTCCGCGCGCGGCAAGACAACCGACGAGCTGATCTCGATGGCCGAGGAGGTCTCCGCTACTCCCGACCCTCGCGAGATGGACATGCTGCTCTCCACCGGCGAGCGCATCTCCTGCGCGCTGTGCGCGATGGCCATCCACGACCTTGGCCACCGCGCGATCTCGTTGACGGGCTCCCAGGCAGGAATCGTCACCGATGCGTCCCACACCAAGGCACGCATCATCGACGTGCGCGCCGACCGCATCCTCTCTGCCCTGGCCGAGGACCGGATTGTGCTCGTCGCCGGCTTCCAGGGCGTCTCGACTACCTCCAGCGATGTCACCACGCTCGGTCGCGGCGGCTCTGACACGACCGCGGTAGCGCTCGCGGCCGCTGTCGGCGCCGAGGTGTGCGAAATCTACACAGACGTTCCGGGCGTGTTCAGCGCCGATCCTCGAATAGTTCCCGACGCGCGCAAGCTGACGAGCGTCTCTTTCGAGGAGATGCTCGAGATGGCCGCCTCTGGGGCCGGGGTCTTGCAGCTGCGCTCGGTCGAGTACGCACGCAACTACGGGGTGCGCATTCACTGCCGCTCATCATTCCAAGACAGTCCCGGTACCGTCGTGGTCTCAGAAGGAGAGAACATGGAGAAGGCCCTCATCACCGCAGTCACCCACTCGACCTCGGATTCGATGGTCACCTTGATCGGCGTGCGCCACGTGCCGGGCGTGGCCGCCCGCATCTTCGAGGCGCTGGCCGAGGCCAACGTGAACGTGGACATGATCGACCAGAACGTGCCCACCTCTGCCGGCGGCAACGCCGAGATCTCTTCACCGTCCCTCACGAGGATCTCAGGGTGGCTACCGGGGCGCTCGAGCCTATGGCGGGTGACGTCTTTGCGAGCATGTCAACCCGACGCGAGATGGGCAAGGTCTCGATCGTCGGCGCCGGCATGCGTTCGCACCCAGGCGTCGCTGCCAAGGTCTTCAGAGTGCTCAACGACGAGGGGATCAACATCGAGATGATCTCGACCTCGCCGATCAAGATCTCCTGCGTGATCGCCGCGAGCACGTCGAGCAGGCAGTGCAGGCTTTGCACAGCGCCTTCGAGCTCTCAGGCGTCGGCACGATCAGCGAAGAGGAGCCTTTCAAGGCCCGTACCGCCTGAGGCCCTTGGGCTGGTTCCAAACCCGCCCATCTACATACAACTCTCTCATCTGAGATAAGCGGTATCCAGATAGTATCTATGGGCGCTGGGATGAGTGGCTTTTAACTCCGCTCATCCGGGTGCAAACCTCCTCATCTAAATAGTGAAAACGCCTTGACATTCGTGCTGGGCACAGCTAGCGTGCGGCCCGTCAATACAGATAAAGGCGGGAACTCGGAAAGTCACGGACGAGCGCACCAGTGAAGGCGAAACACGCCGGTACACATCGCTTATGACTGGAGGGATCCGGTCATCGTGCCGGCTCATTTTTTCAACAGGCGTCAAGGGAGACAACGTTGGAGTCGGTCAGCAGTCAGGTGGAGCAGGCGTCCACCGCCCAGGTGGAATTCGAGGGTTCGCTCTCCACCGGTCCCTGGGGACTGGGACGGCGCATCGGCGGACTCCCGATTCTCGAGACACGCGGGCCAGCCGCAAGCACACGGCGCGACTCGCTTTTTCGCAGGCTGCTGTTTGCCGGAGATGTGCTCGCGATCCTCGGTGCCTTCGCGCTTGCGATCGAGCTTTCCGGGGGGCGACTTCACCTGATAGGAGTGTGCCTCGCCGGCTTGCCACTGATCGTGCTTGGCGCGAAGCTATTCGGTTTGTACGACCGCGACGATGCGGTCATCCGCAAGACCACGCTTGACGAGGCCCCTAAGCTCTTTCAGTTGGCCACGCTTTGTGCGCTCGGCTCCTGGTTGGCCGGGGGCCGGCTCGGCTATGGGGTGTTCACGCGCGAGGACGTTCTTTTCCTGTGGATGGCGCTCGTGGTTCTCTTGGTGGTAGCCCGCTGTGGCGCACGTGCGCTCGCCCTACGCGTAGCGCCGATAGAGCGATGTCTGTTCATAGGTAGCGCCGCCTCGGAAAAGACGATCCGCTCGAGGATGGCTGCCCACGGCGGCGTCAGAGCCGAGGTCGTGGCTCACGTCGACCTGCACGAGATAGCCCCATGGTCGACGGATGCTTTTTCTCACGACAAGCTCGAGCAGATACGCGATCTGGCCAGGGGACTTGACGTGCACCGCGCGATCGTCGCACCCTCAAGCGGAGAAGCCGGCGAGATGCTCGATCTCGTCAGGACCCTGAAAGCCGTCGGCATTCGCGTGAGCGTTGTGCCGATGCTCCTACAAGTGATCGGCTCCTCTGTCGAGTTCGACGACTTGCACGGGGTGACGCTGATGGGTGTACGCCGCTTCGATCTCACGCGCTCCTCCGAGATGGTCAAGCGCGCCTTCGACCTCGTGGGCTCCTCGCTTGGCCTGCTGGTGCTCTCTCCGTTGATGATCGTCATCGCGATTGCCATCAAGCTCGACAGCAAAGGACCCGTGTTCTTCCGTCAGCTGCGTGTCGGGCGCGACGAGGAGCGCTTCGGCTTGTTCAAGTTCCGCACGATGGTGCCTGACGCCGAGCAGCTCAAGCACACGCTTGCCGATCGCAATGAAGCGCAAGAGGGTCTGTTCAAGATCGCCCGAGATCCTCGCGTGACGTGGGTCGGGAGCTTTCTGCGCAGGACTTCTCTTGACGAGTTGCCGCAACTATTTAACGTGCTTCGCGGCGAGATGAGCCTAGTCGGGCCGCGCCCCTTGATTGATGATGAGGATCGGCGTATAGAAGGCTGGTCGCGCCGTCGCTTGGCCTTGCACCCGGGCATCACCGGCCATTGGCAGATCCTCGGCCCGGCAAGAGTGTCGTTGCGGGAAATGGTCGCGATCGACTATCTCTACGTCGCCAACTGGTCGCTATGGACCGACGTAAAGATCCTTTTGCGCACCGTCCCGCACGTGCTCTGTCGTCGCGGGCTCTGAGCTCGATACCACCACCGTCGTCGTCTCCATCGCTTCGTTGACCGCCTGCTGGGAGGAGCCACGCGCAGCGTCGAGCAGGTGAGGAGACCTCTCCCAAGACTCTGGTCCAGTGCGCTCGCGGCGAACCATGGCGATGCGTACCGCAAGCGCTGCCAGTGCGGCAAACCAGACGGTCATGAGAATGATGAGGATCATGAGCTTTTGAGTCCTATTCGTGGAGCCTTATTCGTGCACGCTAGGGCGATTCTTTGGCATTGCCCTTTAAGCACGACATGATACTACCCTTTTATCCCTACATGCAATTGCCCTTTAAGTCGGACATTGGCGTTTCGCATGTGACCGTAGGCGGGGGATACCGACAAATGTCCAATCTCTCTACAACGCATGTCCATTTTGTCGGCGATAGCGCGTGAAAAGCTGCTAATTACTCACAGAAGCTCTCACTTAAACAAAATCGTCAAGTGAGAGGCACAAAAACAGGCAGTAGAGTCCGCGACAATGATCTTGCGTCTCGACCGTTTCGGAGTGTTTGTCGGAACGCTCACGATCGTGGCGGCCGTGCTGTTGGGCGCACTGGCCGCGAGCTCGCCCGCGGCAGCGGTGGTCCCAGTAGGCGTTGCCGTAGGGCTCGCCACGTTTGGTCTCGTCGCACAACGCTCCTCTCCGCTGATCGCCCTCGGACTTTTGTTGCTGATCGCGGGCCTCGTGGTACCGACGTCGGCTGGCATCGTGGCGGCAGTTGCTCTGGTCCTCTTCCTGGCTTGGCGTACAGCCACTGTCAGGGACCCCAGGGCGATTGTCGGCGCCTGCTGTCTGATCGTGATGGCGACCTGGCTGCTACTAGGGGCAAACCCGAATATCCAAGATTTCCATACGGCGCTGCTCGGCACGCGCAAGACGACGCTCGTGTTCATCGGGATCGGTGTTGGCGCGTTGTGGCCGGCCGATACTCGACGCGATGCTGAGCAGCTGATCGTGGGCCTGCTGATTGGCGCCGCTGTCCTGTGTCTGCTCGTTCACTTCGGCGATCCAACCTACGAAAACAGCCTGCCTCGCGGTGCCAACGTCTATACGAGCCTCTTCCAGGGCAAATTGCGCCTGCAGGGGATCTACGCCGGCCCGTTTCACATTGCGGTGCTTGGCACGTTCCTTTGTCTACGCGGCTGGCACCTGCTGCTGATACGACGACCCAGATGGCAAGCCTTCTGTCTGATGGCGCTCGGGGCTATCGTCGTTGTAGAGGCGGACGTTCGCACCGCATTTGTCACGATCGCACTCGGTGTAGCGCTGACACTCGTGCTTCGTCCTCCGAAGCGAATCCCGCGGGCGAGCAACTTTTGGAAGACGCTTGCAGCCGGGGGTGTCGTCCTGCTGCTGGCAGCTAGCGGCGCTCTCGGTCAGAATGCTGCGCTCAGCTCGCTCTCTGAGCTTTCCTCTACCTCGGGCATCGGCGAAGAACAGCGCGCTGACACGCGGCTCGTGAGTTGGAGCACCGCCATCAGCTATTTTCGCGAATCGCCGGTCGTCGGGCTCGGTCCCGGTTCCGCTGGAGCCGCGCTCGGGGGAAGCGAATACCACCTCGAAAAGCATGTCACCTCCGACAACGAGTATCTGGCTCTCCTCGTAGAGGGCGGTGTGATCGGGCTGATCGTGGTGTTGCTGGCATTGTGGGCGCTTACCCGATACTCAACGGGGCTGCTGGATATCTCGAATCCATCGTGTGCCGCAGCCTTGGCGTTGTTCGGGTTTGCCTTCACCGGAAACGTTTTCGAGACGTTGCCGATAAGCCTGTTCTTGTGTGTTCTGCTGGGTCTGAGAGTCCCAGCGAGGCTCGGGGCGTGATGAGGCCGGATCAGCCCTCATACATGACCGAGAAGCGTGCTCTGGTGATATCTCCTAGCGGCAAGACGAATGCACTCGGGCGGGCGATGTGTCTTGCCGAGCTTGCCTCGGAGATATTCGATTCGGTGCATCTCTATGCCCCAGAAGACGGTCAACTGTGGTCGGGAGCCAAGCGCGCGACCCAGCCGGTGCGGCGCTTTGGCTCACCGTCTGAGCTTGTAGCCGAGTTGAAGAGTGAGGGCCAAGTGCATCTTGAGCTCGACGGTGGAGCCCAATTGGGGTGCGATGACAGGTCTCTTTTTGTTTGGGTGGTCAAGCCCTTGTCCAGCTCGTGGAGTGCAGCTCAGGCGATCAAGCGTGCGCTGCCGATGAGCCTCACGGTGTTGGATCTCGACGACGCCGACGAGGCGCTCTCCAATCAATTCAGGCATGCATCGCTTGCCAATCACCTTCGCTTGCATCCCTGGAACCCATTGAACCCGCGCAGAATCCGTAACACACTTGCGAGCGCGCTCGGCGAAGTCGATGCGGTCACCTACGCGAGTGAGGCTCTCAGAAGCGCGCTCGGGATCGACTTCGACGGTCCCACGCTGTGTGTCCCGCATCCACGTCGCCAAGTCGCGCATCCACGTCGCCAAGTCGCGCACCCACGCGGTCAAGTCCCGACACACCGCCAAGTTTCCTTGCGCTCGCCGCGCTCGCGTTTGTCGTCCGAGCGGATTCATCTCGGCTTTCTCGGGACCGTGCGTCGCCATAAGGGCTTGGGTGACATTGAAGCCCTCGTCGTGGGGGACTCTCGCTATGTATTGCACGTCTTCCGTGGAGCATTGCCGATTCAGGCCAGAGACCGCTTGAACGCGAGCTTGGTCGAACACGACGTGGACGCGCCGATGGAGGATCTCTATGAGGAGATAGACGTCGTAGTCTTGCCGCAAGATCGCTCGCCCGGCGCGCAGGCACAGCTGCCGGCCAAGCTGCTCGATGCCATGCGCTTTGGCAAGCCGATCCTTGCGAGCCCTACGGCGGCGATCATCGAGGCTGGCGCCGATACCGTCCTCTATGTCGGTGACTGGGGCTCGCTGGATGAGGTGCGGGCCAAGGTCTTGCAGGCCCACACCGACGGATCGACTCTCGGCCAGGCCGCGCTGGCGCGTTTCGAACAGCAGTTGGCACTCGAGGCCCAGGTCGGGGGCCTACACGAGCTCCTGCGCACAATCGAGGTTCCCCGTGAGGCACACAAGATGGCGCAAGTGGGCTCAGCTTGACGGGACGAGCGCTCATAATCGACGGTATACATCCGGCCAGATTGGTCCGGCTTCTGCTCGCGCGGCCGACGTGGATCGCACAAGGTGTCAACGCACTGTCTTCATTGCTTCTGGTGTCGGTGCTCACGCGATCGCTACAAGTCGACGCTTTCGCCACTTACGCAGCCGTCCTGGCGGCATACGCGTTTGCCAATGCGCTGGTGGGCACCACGATCGGCACGCGTGCGATCCAGGGACTTAGTGCGGAAGGGCATCGACATATCGTCTTCAATCTGCGCAGAGACCTTCCGCCGGTGGTGGGATGTTTGTTTGTGGCGGCGGCCACGACCTTGATTGTGAAAATAGATCCAGTGGTCGCTTTGGCGGCTGCGATCGGGATGTTGGGGATCCTCGTCGCCGAGCTGGGTGGAGCTTATCCGCTGGGGCTGCGTCGCTATTGGACCTATGCGCAATTGACTTTGGCCCAGATGGTGCTGTGGTTGGGGACAGTCATTGCCGCGGCGACGCTATTGCCAAGCTCCGAGCGGTTGGCGGTCTGCTTGGCGGCCGCGGCTGTAGGGGCGCTTCCCTATGTTGTCTATCTGGTTGGCGTGCGCGGCGTGGTATTCACAGCCGGTGCGCAAAAGCACGGATCAGGCGCACCCATCTCCGGCGTGGGAATAGCCAACTTTGCGCTGTGGATCTTGGCCTCAGGCGATCGGCTGATCCTCGCGCATTACGCGCTTGCTGCACTTGCCACCTATGCGGCCCTCTATGGGCTGCTCGAACGGATATTTCGCACGGTTGCAAATGCAGAGATACAACAGCGACTGCCGCGAGCGTTTATCAGCCATGCGCATAAAAGGGAGTCGCCCGACCTCTTTACATTGCGCGCTTGGTTGTTCTTGGTGGTGCTCGGAGTGGCCTGCTCGGCGGCCGGCCCAACCGCGATATCCATAATTTCCGGCGGTCACTATCACCCGAGCCTCGCGATGTCCGCCGTGCTGGCGTTTGCGATGATGACGATGCTTGCCGCGGTACCGGCATATGTATCACTGATCGCCCATGGACGTGGCAGAGCTGTGGCGGTCGTCTCCCTCACGGCCGCAGCCGTCAACATCGCCGGCAACTTGGCCCTGGCCCCCCACTATGGGACCTCCTCGGCGGCTGTTCTGACGCTCGTGGGCTATCTGATCTGGCTTGGCGGCGTGACGCTCGTGGAGCACAATGCACGTCGCCTGCCGGCCCGCGAGGCACTTACATATCAAGCGCACATATCCCCGATGGCCTATGGCGACTAGCGCGGCCCTAGACACAGCGAACATCGCGGCTGCGGAGAACATCGCGGCTGCGCCTATGCATGGCGAGGTGAAGCTGCGCGCGGAGGGATTGCGGACCCGCGACGGGCATTTGCTGGAATGGTTCAGCTTGCTGCGCCCGGACTCCCGGGTTGCTGTGTACAGCAGGCCCGAGCCATGGCCGCGCGTCACGCTCGCGCGCGTCGGGGGCGCGTCGATGCCTGAGCAACTGTCGTTCATCTCGCCTCAGCCGAAGACGATCCCCAATGTCCGCCACCGGCGCGACTGGTGGATTCAAAGCATGCGCTACATGCCCAACTGGTCTGACGAATTGCCGGCTGTGATTTGGAATCCGATTGCGGGCGCAGCAATGCTGGAGCAGAGGGTGCGAGATGTCCCTGTGGTCTTCGATCTGCTTGACGATTGGCTGGTGCACCCCGCTTTTGTGCGTATCGCAGAGCAAGTCGAACAGGCATACAAGACGCTGTTCAATCGCGTATCTGTCGTGAGCGCCAACAGCGAGGCCACTTTGGCTCTGGCCCGTAGGTTCGGACGCGACGACGCTTTTTTGCTGCGCAATGGCGTCGATGCCGAGCGCTTCGCGCTGTCGCCGTGCGCGCACAAGCAGGTGACGGTTGGCTACGGCGGCAAGCTTGGTTTCCGTGTCGACGTCGAGCTGGTCGGCTCGGCGGCCGAGGCACTTCCCCACGTGCGCTTTGAGTTCGCCGGCCCCGTGCTTTCCAAGGAGCAGGCTCGTGCTCTGCGCCGAATTCCAAATGTTTCACTGCTGGGGGATGTACGCTACGACCGGTATCCAGAGATCATGCGCAGGTGGGATGTGGCCTGGGCGCCACACCGGCTCGGAGAGTTCGAGGTTGGCGGAGACCTGATCAAGCTGTACGAGTACCGCGCGGCCGGCCTGCCGACGGTCTCCACACGCGTGATCGGGTGGGAGCGTGCTCTGGAGGGCGTTCGCGCCGTGCCCAGGGGCGAGGTTGTGCAGATTCTCACGGAGCTCATCGGTGCACGCCAGGCGGGAGAGATACCGCGCGAGCCGGTTGCACTGCCCGCGGAGACATCCTGGCAAGCCAAGGCGGAATTTCTGCTCGATCGACTTGGCATGGCAGAGGATCCCGCGCGGCGCGAGTTGGGGGAGGCGGTCAGGCGATGAAGCTGGCAATCATCGGAAGTCGCGGATTCCCGAGTACCTACGGTGGATATGAGACGTTGGTACGGCACATTGCGCCGGAGTGGGTCGAACAAGGTCACGAGGTGACTGTTTATGGTCGCCAGCGTTCCGAGCGCAGTCGATCGACCTCCGTCGAAGGTGTGCGCTGCATTTGGACGCCTGGGTTTGACTCGAAGAGCTGGTCAACCTTGAGCTTTGGCGCCAGCTCTCATGTCGATGCGGCCCTGCGTGGGTACGACGCTGCCCTGGTGTTGAATGTGGCAAATGGCTTCTATCTCCCGCTACTAAAGGCACGAGGCATCCCGACGGTGGTGAACACCGATGGGATCGAGTGGGAGCGAGGGAAGTGGAGCAAAACGGCGCAGAAAGTGTTCTATCGCGGAGCTGCGATGACGGCGCGTCATGCGGATGTGCTGATCGCGGACTCACAGGCGATCGCACGTATTTGGCAGCGACTGTTCGACGTGTCGGCGAGATTCATTCCATACGGTGCGCACGTGCTCGACGGAGTGCAGGACGATCGGATTCGCTCGCTGGGGCTCACGCCGCATACATATGCATTGGTTGTCGCGCGGCTGATCCCAGAGAACAATGTCGAGCTGACCCTGGACGCTTTGGAGCTCCTAGATGGCACCCGACCACAGGCAGTGATTGTGGGCTCGGCCAACTATCCCTCGCCGCTCGAGGCTCGCTTGCGTGAGCTGGACGACCGTGGACAGCTCAAGTGGCTTGGACACGTGCACGACCAAGAGCTGCTCACACAACTATGGGCCAACTGCGGTGTGTATGTGCACGGACACTCGGTCGGGGGAACCAACCCAGCGTTGCTACAAGCGCTTGGGGCTGGGGCGCCCACTCTCGCCCTCGACACCGAATTCAACCAGGAGGTGGTTGAGCGTGGTGAGCAGCTATTCCCGCCTGAGGCGCCCACACTCGCCGCGAAACTTGTAACTACTTTGAGCGATCCCACAGTTCAAAGCCGGTTTGCCCGGCATGGTCGTGCGGTTGTGGGTAGGAGGTACGCCTGGGCTGATGTGTCGAGAGCCTATTTGGCGGCTCTCGAAGATGCTCGCGAAATGGCCCGTAGGCCCGACGGTTGGGCAGGATCTACTGTAAAGGAGCTGTGATGGACGCTGAGCAGACAAATCAAAGCCTGGAGCTTGCTCTGGGTGGCCTGCGTCGGAGGGCACCGTGGATCTTGCTTTGCCTGGTGCTTGTCACAGGCGCGGCCTACGGGTTTTCCAGGCGTGAGCAGAAGAAGTACACGGCCACCGCTTCGCTGGTCTTCAATGACAGTCAGGCCAACCAGCAGGCAGCCGGCCTGCAGGCGGTGAGCGTCAACAATCAACAGGCGCAAGAGAACACAAACCTCAAGCTGGTACAGCTCGGCGACATGGCCGAAAGGACGGCGCGCCGTCTGGGTCAAGGACAGACCAAGGAAAAGATAAAAGAAGCTCTGAGCATCAGCGCTCTAGGTGAATCCAACGTCGTGAACGTGGCGGCTACCGCTGCCTCGCCCACACTGGCGGCGGCCATTGCCAATACCTACGCAAAGCGGTTCGTCTTTGAGCAACAGGAAAGCAATCACAAGTACTACGCCTCTGCACTTGCGCTCGTGAGTAAGCAGCTCGGGGCGCTAACGCCTGCGGAAAGGGCCGGCACCTCAGGTCTGGCGCTCGAGAGTCGCGCACAATCGCTCGGGGTTCTCGCCGAACTACGCAATGGAAATGTGCAGATCGCACAGGCCGCATCTGTCCCGACATCTCCATCCTCGCCTAAGACGGCGAGAAACACGGCCCTGGGTGCAGTGCTTGGCCTGTTGCTCGGTCTGGGTATTGCCTTTTTGCTCGAGCGCTTCGACCGACGGATCCGTGAGCCCAAGGATTTGGAGATGGTCTATGGCTTGCCGTTGCTTGGAGTGGTGCCAGAGAGTGGTGCCCTATCGCGCTCTGCGCGAGGGACAGCCTCGGGTAGAGCCTTGATCGCTAGTGAGGCGGAGGCCTTCCATCTGATCCGCGCGCACCTGCGCTACTTCAACGTCGACAAGGAGCTACGGACGTTGCTGGTGGCCTCGGCCGTCCCCGGCGACGGAAAGACGACCGTGGCTCGGCATCTGGCAAGCGCCGCGGCGAGAATGGGCGCGCGTACGTTGCTCGTCGAGGCCGACCTGCGTCGTCCGACGATGGCACAGCAGTTTGAAATCCATGCCGGGGCGGGTCTCTCGGACGTCTTGATCGGTGCGGTCGCGATGAACGACGCGGTTCAATCGATCTCCCTGGATCTGTCGGGCAACGACACTTCCAGGACACTCGACGTCCTTCTGGCGGGACCCGTACTGCCGCCGAATCCTGCGGAGCTGATCGAGAGCAGAGCTATGGAAAATCTTCTGGACGGAGCGCGATCCACGTATGACCTGGTCGTAATCGACACGCCCCCGTTGACGGTCGTGTCTGATGCGTTTCCGCTGCTGAGTAAGGTCGATGGCGTAATTATCGTCGGCCGTGTCGGGCGCAACCGGCGAGATGTTGCCGCGCGCCTGCACGAGACCCTGGTCGCTGCCGGAGCACCACTACTTGGGGTCGTCGCGAACGGCTTCAAGGCCAGTCGGCTCGGCTCCTACGGCTATGGCTACAGCTATGACTACGCTCCCGCCAAGCCTGAGCAACCGCCCGGTGTACTCGTCTCGCCAAGCGGTGTTTCACCTGAGGCGCCGGTGCCAACGGCTAAGGGCTGATGCCGACGGGACCTAGCTGGCGTGTGCGCGCAAGCACGCACGCAAGGATGCACGCAAAAGGAATATTTGCTGAAGCACGTTGTCTGGGTGAGTAGGCACATCTGGTGCAGCAAAACCCAAGGCGACACGGAGGTTATTTGATGAGGACGGCCAAGGCAATCGTGGGACTCGCGGCGGCGATTCTCTTGACGGCAGCCGCACCTGCGGGCGCGGACATCCTACCGGTCGGTTCATGGTCCTTTAACGAAGGCAAGGGCACGATCGCGCGCGACTCATCGGGTCATCGCAACGAAGGCCACCTCGAAGGGCTCGCTCAGTGGGCTCCCGGACGCTTTCAGGGCGCCGTTGGCTTCAACGGCGACGCGGCGGCGGTCGTGGTGCCCAACAGCGCAACGCTTGAACCCTCGACCATTAGCGTCAGCGCCTGGGTAAATGCTGGTAGCAGTCCGGGCGACTTCAAGTACATCGTGGCCAAGGGCGCGGAGGGCTGTCTGGCAGCTTCTTACGGGCTCTATACGGGCGCCAACGGCGGACTCGAGTTCTATGTCGCCAGCAACACGGGTCTATCGTGGACGATCTCGCCCGACGCTGGAGCGGGCGTCTGGAACGGACAGTGGCACAACGTCGTGGGAACCTACAACGGCTCAAGCGTAAAACTCTATGTCGACGGGCGGGAAGTGGGCTGGGAACGCCGGACACGGCGCCGATCGCCTACGGGCTGTACACGTCGAACAATCTCCTGATCGGCGACTACGCCGGATGCTCGGGGACCGATTTCAACGGCCGTATCGACGAAGTCAAGGTCTTCGATCGCACGCTCAGCCCGTTTGAGATCGGGACGGGCTACGGGCTTTCGCGCTTGTTGCCGTCGGCTTTCCCCTTTGACCTGATCCTCTAGGAGCTCAAAAAGAGAGGCTCGGGCGCGACTCTGGACGGAGTTTGGGGTTACCAAGAAGCATGAGGGGTAACTCAACGGGCATGCAGAGGAGTTTGACAGCGAATTCGAAGCATCCTCGCGTGGGCCGTCGCGCAGTCGTTGGACTGTTGGCGGCCCTCGCGGCGTCGAGCGCATTTGCGGCTTCCGCTCTCGCCGCCGCTCAACCGTTGCCTGGCGCCTCTACCGGCGGCGTGTCCAGCGTGACCCCTTCTTCTGCCGTTCTACATGGGTCGCTCAACGCAAAGACCTATCCGACGAACTACGTTTTCCAATACGGAGCAACCAAGTTCTACGGTGGCCAAACTCCCCTGGCCCCCGGAGGCCAGGCGTCGTCCACGATCCAGGTCAGCCAGGCGATTGGCGGTCTGCAAGCGAACACCACCTACCACTACCGGATTCTTGCCACGAGCGCGCGTGGCGCAACCCCCGGCGTGGACCGCACCTTCAAGACACCCAAGGTCCCGCTATCGCTTCAGATCGCGGGAGCCCCCAACCCTGTGCCTTTCGGGGATCCATTTGCTGTGCAGGGCACGCTGACGGGCACCGGCGGTGCGGGCCGTGTCGTGGCCTTGCAAGCCAACCCGTTTCCATATGTCGCGGGCTTTAAAACGCTCGGGAATTTCGAGGTCACGAGCTCGACCGGAAGTTTCTCCTTCCCGGTTGTCGGCTTGCTTACCAATACACAGTTGCGCGTTGTGACTACCGCCGCCCCCTATGTCACGAGCCCTGTTGTAGTCGAGGGTGTAGCGGTGCAAGTCACCTTGCACGCTCGTCGGGTGCACCGCCCACATCGTGGTAAGTTCGTGCGCTTCTACGGCACGATCACTCCGGCCGAGTTGGGCGCGCACGTTGGTTTTCAGTTGCTGCGCCGTGGCGCTCCCTCGATCAATCAGGGCGGGACTATTGTCAAGTCCGGTACGCCGACAGTCTCAAGCTTCAGCACAGTCGTGCGTATACGCCATCCCGGCGTGTATTAGGCGCTCGTTCAGGTATTCGACGGCTCGCACGTCTCTGCCTATAGCGAGCCGATACGGATTGGCTGAGGCTACGCCACACATCGACGTCGGCCGTGTTGCCAAGTTACGAGTGGCGGTAAGCGTCGGCTAGGTCTTGCGCGACGGTGTCTTGCCAGCTGTATTCGTTTTGCGCGCCACGCATCCACTCACGGTGACCTTCGTATTCTGATGGATGACGGCGCCATTTTGGGCGACGAGTTCGGTGGGCATTAGCAGGCTCGCGCGAACCCGCTTGCGCACCTCTACCGGGCGGCGCACAACACGTCCGTGGACACGACCGATGACCTCGTGCTTGATCACGACGGTTCTTCTCAGCTCGCATAGGCTGGCGTTGGCGCTCAATACTGAGTGCGGACCTCGGGGCAGGGAAAGCTCCAAGCTATCGAGAGGCACGTCTGGCAGGGTGGCGAATACGATGGCGGCAAGACCTGTTTTCTCGATCGAGGTGGCCCCTACCAGCTCGAGGGTCACCCCGTCACCTTGCAGCACGACCACAGGCGAGGGGAAAGCTTTGCTGCCCTGTGAGACGAAGTACACGGGCCCGGTGAGCTTGCCGGCCAGCATCGGTGTATAGGCGCTCGCGCTGCCGACCATCGATGCCCTTGGGCAGGCAGCCGGATTTGACTCGAATATTTTCTGCGGACACGCGCCCTGCAGGGTGGTGAGCCTCGAGGGCAGCTGCTTGGGCAGAGCAAGCTTGACCTTGGCGAGATTTGCCTCGGTGCCATGACCTGTATTGGGGAACGCAAGCAGGATGTCCAAGCTGGCGCCCTCGGCGTAGTTGGTGTGTGCGCTGGTGGTTGCTGTGAGCCTCGGCTTGAAGGAGAGGCTATGGCATTCACCTACCTCGAAATGATTGGATAGGCTCGCGTTAGCGCCCTGCACTGCACTGATCGTTGCCGTGATCTGCAGTGGCTCGCATGTGGTCGGGTTGAAAACAAAATCTGGGCGATCGATGTCGAGGGTGAGTTTCTGGAGGCGTAGCGGCACGCCGAGCACGATCTGTGGCAGGGGTTCGCTCGCAATTGTGAGCCGGGCTGTCAGCGGATCTATATATACCTTGGCGCGAGTGGTGACTCGTCCGAGATTCAGCGGCCCGGCGACTGCCGTCGTGACGATGCTTAGGCCAAACGGGGAGCCTCCATATCCCGTAGTCAAATAGATGTTTCCCTTCAGGTACAGGGGCTTCGAGCCGCTGCCGGAAGCGAGAATCGAATCGCCTATCCGAGAGGCTTCAGAGCATTCTCCGTTGCTCGCTGCCGGCTCTTGACATGGCGTCACAGTTGAGAGCTCGGCCGATATTCCCGGTGGTGTAGACACCTGTATCGTCGAGATGTACTGTTCTTGGTTGTTGCGTGTGAGATTGATCGTAAGCGGGCTAAAGGCTCCCGCGACAGCGAGGTCGGTACCGGACACCAATTGCGGGTCAAATGGGGTCGGGTTTGTGCAGCCTACAACGGTGTAATAGGCGGACGGGTAGGCGGTGGGTGTGCTGGCCGAGCTCCATGGTTGGAGCTCAGAGGTCGTGGTCGCTGGGCCACATGTCGAAGGGTTGGCTAGTAGCGCTCCCGGCCCGCCGAATAGGTTGATGTTCAATTCGCTGAGTGGTATCTGTGGGTTTTCCGGCAGCTCGAACGTGAGCTGGCCCGTCGCCGGATTTGCCAACACTCGGCCTTCGAGCTTGATGACGATGTCTTCTGCTGCTGTGCCCTTCGCTCCTAAGCCTCCCAGTTCGATGTATATGTGGTAGAGCTTTCCGCCGGCGGCGTCCTGTTCTGTGCACAATTCCTGGCCAGGAGAGCCGCATTCGGGGTAGGCCAGATACACGCGTCCGGCGATCGGATACGGGAGCAGCGGAGTATGCGCTTCGACTGCCCCGATGATCGATGAGGAGGGACAGTGCCCCGGCGCCAGTTGAGGTTCACCTAGGCTCAACTCTTCGCCGTCACCGGCTTCGCCCGGCTTGGTCACGCTGCCCAGGCTGTCCAAGCCGGTGGGGATGTCAATCCCTTCAGGGCCACTCTGACAGGCCTGAATCTGCCCGGCAGCGCCAGGGTTGATGGAGACGCCCGTAGGTAGCGTTACGGTGGCGTTGTGTAGCTCTGGTGTCGCCACTTCGGCGGTGGGGTAGTTGATCTGGGGAACTCGCAGGCTCAGGTCGATACCGACCGGTTCGTTGGCGAGCGGGGTGTCGGGTCTTGTATCGATTTCTGGGAAAAAGGGCAAGCGGTCGCAAGAAGTCACCGCCGGTAGCGCCGATTGTGCTTGTGCATATTCTTCGGGTTCCTCCCATGAGTCGGCCGAGACTGTCGCGTTCTGTGCGGCTGCCGAGCAATCGTCTGGCATCGTCAAGAACGGGATCGGTTCAGTCTTGCTCGGGGTCCCTGCACCCGACTGACAGCTCGATTCCGGGCGGGAAACGCTTGTTATGCAAGAGAGGCCGCGCTGGGCATCGTGGACCTGGGCTGCCGGGACACCCCAGAACGTTGTTTGCATGCTGGTTATGCCATAGGGCGGCAGGTCGTTGGCAACAAGCGCGACTGTATAACCCTGGGTTGTGTGGACGATATGCCCATCCAGCAGGAGTCGTCCAAGCGGCGTTTCAAAGCCAAATTTGACGGCCTGGTTGCCTTCTGTTGTCAGATTGTAGATAGGACCGAGTATCGCGGTCTGTTCGCCGTCGAACACAAGACGAATAACAAATACCCCCACCTGTGTATCCGCTGGACACTGCGCAGCCTGTGTTGAGCAGCTCGGTACAACCTGAGGATCTGCCACTAGGCCCGGGGGCAGGTCGATGATGACATTCTTAGGATCGCGTGTCGGTGTTGTCGTATCGTTGGGGCCGGCCTCAGTTGTGAAGTCGATGGTGGTCGTCAGTCCAGATGGATGGCCAGCCGACTGGGTGAATAGGTATGGCTCGTTTAAAAGCGCGTTTTCTTGATCGGGTTCAGTTGTTTGCATCGCAAACGTCGCGATCCCAAGCGGCGCGGCTTGTGCGCTCGCGACAGTTGCGGGCACGACAGCGACACATCCGAACGCGATAATGGAGATGGCTCCCACATAGAGAGCAAGGACCCGGCTCCTTACGACGCAGCGTGCACGGGCTCTGGCCTTGTCGGTCATCGGCCGGACGGTTGCTTGGATCTGATCTCGTATTCACTTGCATGTGCCGGCGCCGTCGAGGAGCAAGGAACTCGATATTGGGCGGCGGTATGAGTGCCGTCGCTGAAATTGAGTGTGGCTGCAAATGGATAGCCGCCCGGCGGGGCACACCTGCGGGATTCTGATGCCATGTGGCTTGTACCTCACTGTTTTATCGCCTACCTTTCGAAGGTAGGTCAGATGCAGTGGTCCAATCGTCGAGGTGAAGGTTTCTATGGCGAGATCCGGGCCTTCGGGCCAGGTTTGGATCAGGGGGACGGAAGTGTCGAGTTGTTCGCCGTATGGCGGAACGTCTTCGCCCACGCCGCCGGGAAGTACTAGACGTGCGGAGACCGGTTCCAGTGCTTCGACGTAGAACAGCACTTCGAGGTGGTCTTCGACAGCCGGCCCCATCAGAGCATTCAAGGATGCCCTCTCGCGAACGTTCTGGGAGCCGACCGGCACTACGGCAGTGGCGTTGCCGAACCCGATACGGGCATTTACCGAGCAGCCGTCCAAACCCGCGTCGAGGAGGCGAATGGGCTGGCAGTTGGCCTGTCCCAGCGTCGTCGTGGCAATCCCCATATCGGCGGGCAGGCGAAAGTCAAAGCTGCTCAACGGGGATGGGGGAGAGCCGCCTGTGCCGGCGATATGGATCGCGAGCTCGATCGTGGTGCGCTGACCCGCTACGTCGGGATCGAGCGAGACTTGCAGCTTGGCGGTCTGCGCCGCGCTTGCCGCACCCGTCGCGCTCGCCATGCAGCCGGCGAGTACAAGTGCGAGCGTTCGGATGGCTCTCATTTATGCGCCCTCCGGCTACAGACTGACCTCGCCATGAGCTTTTACTGTTATGGCGAAGCTGTAGCGGTTGATTGTTCCGCTGATCCCGACAGATTTGCCGGAAGCGCCCTTGAAGCTGCCCGTGCCGCGTGTGATCGTAAGTGTTCCGCCGAAGTAGCCAGTGCTGTTCTGTACGACATAGTTGGTCTGGGCAACGCCGGTGATCGAGCCTCCATGAGGGTAGACCGTGACGGTGGCCATCACTGCTTTGGGGTGGATCGTAAAAGTGGCGGTCACGGGCGCGTTATATGTGCCGGTAGCATGGCCATGCTCGACAAGGGCAGCGCCTTCTTCGCTGATAAGCTTGAGGTTGGCGTTCTCCACGAGATCCACAGTCTTTGCTTGCACGCCTACCGGGCCTCTGATGGCACCCGAGGCGCGCGGCGCGAGCCCGGCGATGGTCGCGAGAAGCGCTAGTGCGCAAATCGTGATCGTCATTACAGCCGGAATCGCCCCAGTGTCACGTCTCATAGATCCTCCTCCTCATCATGAGAACTCGCATAGTCGCAAAAGGACCGGCTTGGCCCAGGTTTGCGATTCGCGAGGATGCCCATTCAAGACTCGCTTTTAACAAGATGCGGAGCCCCCTGGACCCCCACATCCGACCCCAACAAAGGGTACAGCATCAGATCCATCTGGGGCGACATTTCCAATCTTTCGTTGATCGGAATGACTCTACTTGCTAGGAGCCACGCTTGTCCGGCCGCGGGCGTGAGTGGGCGAGCCACCAAACGACCTTCCCAAGGGCGCTGGGACGATACGGTCGATGGACCATGCGCTATGCACGCTGAGATGTCGTACGCCTAGTCGACCGCTGGACCGCTGGACTGCTGGACCGCTCGAACACTCGACTGCTGGACCGCTGGACTGCTGGACCGCTGGACTGCTCGAACACTCGACCGCTGGACCGCTCGAACACTCGTCCAGCGACCCAGGAGTCGCGACTACGATGCGCCGGTGGCCAATGGCGTAGCAATTGGGGCTGACGCGCGCGGCGCACAGGAGGTGTCCGTCGTTTCCTTCGGCGAACTCGGACTCATCGGCCTGATGCTGCTGCCCGGTGCGTTGATCGTCTTCCTGGGGTTCAATGCCGGCGGGTACTTTCCCGGTACCCCTGCGGTTGCGGCGCTCGTGTTGACGCAGATCTTGCTCGTACGAATCGTGCAAGCGCGCAATCCGTTCGGAGGTCTCGCACCGATAACGCTTGTGGCGATAGGCGCACTCGCCTGCTACGCAGTGTTGACGCTGGTCTCGGGGATCTGGTCGCACTCGATGAGTCGAGCCCTGATCGAGTTCGATCGCTCCTGGCTGTACCTGCTGGTACTCGTGCTGTTCGGGACGGTGCAAGCAAGCACGGACAACATGCGCTGGCTGGTGAGGGGCCTGGTGCTCGGAGTGTCGATTGTGTGTGTCTCGGGGTTGGCCACCCGATTGCTCCCCAACGTGTGGCACACCGCTCCAGGCGTTTCCAACGAGCGTCTGAGCTACCCGGTGACCTACTGGAACACGTTGGGTTTGCTGGCGTCACTTGGGATTGTGCTTGCCTTCCATCTCAGTTGCAGCCTCAGCGAGCGGCGCGTTGTGCGCGTGCTTGCCACCGGCGTGCTACCGCTACTCGTGCTCACCCTGTTCTTCACGTTCTCCCGAGGAGCGATGCTTGCCTGTGGGATAGGCGTGGTGTCGTACTTGCTCGTGGCGCGCCCCCGAGGCCTGCCTAGCGCAGTAATTGCGGTCATTCCAACGACGGCAGTTTTGATCCTCCTTGCTTATCGCGCAAACCTGCTGGACACGCTCGATCCAACGACCCGTCGAGCTGTCGCTCAGGGCCACCACCTGGCACTGGCGGCAGCTGTGTGCGTGCTTGTGAGCATGGCTGCACGGTTGTTGCTCATTTCAGTGCTCGACCAACGATTGAGGCGCTCGGCGCGCAGGCCAAGACTCGACGCGTCGCTCAAACGCGGGGCAATGCTGGCTGCGGTCGTGGCCGGGACTGTCGCATTCTTTGCACTTGGAGCGCCCCACGCGCTCGCTCACGACTGGGATCGCTTCATCGGCGGCGCGTCCACTACTGTCAGAGGCGGCGATCTGCGCCGGCGCTTGACAGATCCCTCTAATGACGGGCGCACGCCGCTTTGGCGGGTTGCTCTGCGTAGCTTCAGCGACTCGCCGCTTCATGGTGCCGGCGCCGGCATGTACCAGACGCTTTGGGATCGAGAGCGCTCCCAGTTCGCCTACGTGATAAATGCGCACAGCCTGTACCTGCAGGCGATGGCCGAGCTTGGAGTCCCGGGCCTCTTGCTGCTGCTGGTGCTCGTGGGTGCGACGATCCTCGGCCTGGGGTTGCGAGCGCGCGGGCGGCAGCGCACGCTCTACGGAGCTTTGCTGGCGGCCGCGGTTGTATGGGTGCTGCATGCCGGCGTCGACTGGGACTGGGAGATGCCGGTCGTAACGATCGGCTTTTTCGCCATCGCTGGTCTTGCGTTGAGTTCAAGCGGGCAGGCAGGCGGCGGTTGGATACCAAGCCACAACATGCGCCTGGTGCTCGCTCTGCTGTGTCTTGCCACGGTCGTCCTACCAGTGTCGATCATCGGCTCGCAGACGCGGCTTGGCCAGGCCGAGCATGCGCTATACGCGTCTAATTGTGCTGCCGCGACACCGGCCGCGCTGTCCTCGATCGGTTGGCTCGATGTGCGCCCGGAACCGTATGAGATCGTCGGCTTCTGCGATATCCAACGTGGCCGGCCTCGTCTAGCTATTACAGCCATGCATGAGGCTCGCAGCCACGACCCCGGAAGCTGGGAGACCTATTATGCGCTTGCAATCGCGCAAGCATCGGCCGGCATCGACCCACGCGCGAACGTTCAGCAGGCTCTACGCATGGATCCGCGGGAGCCGCTCACCCGCGAGGCGGCCAAGCAGCTTGGTGGCTCCAGCCCTACGGGATGGGTGAAGCGGGCTGGTGTCGTGCGAGCGGCGGCGCTGAAGAGCAACGATCTCTCGATCGTCCCGTCGTCCTACTAGCTCATCACATCGCGCAGCTTCTCAAGCGCCCGGTAGACGCGGCTCTCGACTGTAGTGAGCTGCTCGCCGGTGAGCTTTGCGATCTCGGGCACAGTGAGATCGGCCCCGAAGCGCAGCGAGATCGCCTCGCGCTCCACGCCGCTTAGCCTCGCAAGACCGCGCTCAAGTCGCTCGCGATCGGCAAGGCCGTCGAGCTCGTCCTCGACCAGCTCGTCGATCTCCAGCTCCTCGCTGGAGATGAAGCCAGGGCCGGTGGCTAGGAGCTCGAGCGCTCTGCCCTCGCCGGCCTTTCTGCGGACGTGGTCTGAGAGGCAGTTGAGCGCGATCGCATATAGCCAAGTCTTGGAGCTCCCCTTGCGCGGATCGAAGCGCCTGCGGGCGCGAAGTGCCCGCTCGCACGTGTCGCTCAGCAGTTCCTCGGCCAGCACGGTATCGCCCGTCCGATATCTGAGGAAGGCGAACAGGCCCTGAGCATGCTCCTCGTAGAGCTGCTCGAATCCGTCATCGCGTATGCCCCGCACCAGCTCTCCTATCGTCCTTTTGTCCAGCCGGGCAAGCTTCAGCCAGGAATCCGGACGCTCGTTCGTATGAGGTTGCATGAGCCACTCACACGAAGACGAACATCTCCCCGACGACCTCCGGCACGTCGCAGACGCGCTCCGTAATGAGCGCCCCACGCTCGACCCGCTTGCACTGGATCGAGTGAAGCTCAGGGCGATGAGCGCGGTTCGGCGATCCACATCCTCACGACACAAGGGATCTTTCATGAAGCGACACCTGACGACACTTTTCACGGTTGGATTTCTCGTCCTCGGAACCGGCGGCACGATGGCGCTGGCCGGCGGCGGCAACGGCAAAGACGGCGGTGGCAGCGCCAGCTTCAGCCAGTACCGGCCCGAATGCCCAAGCGGCTATGTGCTGCAGGGTCGCCACTGCATTCCGATCCCGCCTCCGCGCTGCCCCAAAGGCTATGAAGTGAGCGGCGGCAAGTGCGTTCCTACACCGCCTCCGACGTGTCCGTCCGGTTATGAACTCAAGGGCCGCAACTGCATTCCGATCCCGGTCCCCCGGTGCCCACATGGGTTCCTGTTCGAAGAAGGCAGCTGCCATCCGATAAGTGGCCAGGGCGGCGGTGGCAAAGGTGGCCAGGGCGGTAAAGGCGGAGACAAAGGCGGCCAAGGCGGTCAGGGCGGTCAGGGCGGCCAAGGCGGTCAGGGCGACAAAGGTGGCCAGGGCGACAAAGGAAACAAAGGTGGCCAGGGCGGTCAAGGTGGCGGTCAGGGCGGCGATAAAGGCGGCCTGGGCGGCGGCTACCCAGGCAGTGGCCAGGGCGGCGGCTACCAAGGCGGTAAAGGTGGAGGCTACGGCGACAAAGGCGGTGGCTACGGTGGCAAAGACAACCAGGGCTACGGCAACAAAGGCAGTCGCGGCCATCGCTAGGCCGGCCTGATGGGCAAGCGGACGACGGCGGTTGTCGTATGGCTGACGATCCTAGTGGGGATCGCCGCGACAGCCGTCGTCCTTCGCAATCGTGGCGGCGAGGATCTATTCCGCGTCGAACAAGCTCGCTCGCTTGGCTCGAGGAGCGCAACGGTGCTGAGCGCGGCCCGCGTTGAGGCTGTGGTGGCGCAGGCCCCCGAGCCGGTAGCGAAGGACAGACGCACTCCTCCCGCTCGAGTGAACTGCAAGCCAGAAGGCCCGGGGCCGTTGCGCAATCCTTGGTCCTGCACGATCGAGTATCGCTCCGGCACCCGCGCTCATTATCGCCTGCAGGTCCAGCCAGATGGCTACTACAGCGGTAGCGGCACCGGAATCATCGATGGCTGTTGCGTGAAGACTCCCACACTGGCTTGAGCCACCTGAGCGCTTTTGTAAGCGGCGCCTCGGCGAGTCGACCAGACGGATTTCCGGATACGGGCCGTACACCATCTATCATCAGGAGCGCGTCCGCCATAAGGCGTGGCAGCGCTTCGAATGGGTTCGGACTAGGGCAAATCTCCGCGGAAAACTACGCAATTTTTGCCTGAAACTACCCGCAAAATGCGCGTTCAAACAAAAATCTGTATCATCCGGCTCACTCCGGACGATTTGGGACAGACTATTCGAATAACTCGAAAATAGCTGGCCTCAGGAGTTCGGGCCTAATGGATAGTTGGCTTATGGCCGACACCATTTAGAGCCGCTCATATCGGGACGGAGCCCAAGGAAAAGGACATACACGGAATGATCGCCGCAAGCGGGAACCAAGGACGAGTTCATGCCGCGCCAGGGTGGGCTGAGTTTGGCCGGGGCGCCGCACGAACTGTAGGAAAGCCCGCCCTGTGGGCCATTGAATGGACGGCTTTTCGCACCGTGAACCGTGCTTGTCGTGTGGAGCACCTGTCATGAGCGGCGTAGAACCAACGATTGTGGTCGCCGACCACCAGCAGGTGAGCCGCCTCGGGGTGCGCATGGCGCTAATGCGGGGAGGCTTCCAGGTTGTCGGCGAAGCGGCCGAGTGCGATGGCGCCGTCAACGCCGTCATACGCGAGCGCCCAGACGTGTGCCTACTCGACGTATCCATCCCCGGTGGCGGTATCGAGACGGCACGCCGCGTTGCCGAGGCGGCGCCGGCAACCTCCGTGGTCATGCTGACTGTCTCTACGAATACCGAGGATCTGCTCGCGGCGCTGAGGGCGGGAGCTGTCGGCTATCTGCCCAAGGACACCAGCCCCGACCGACTTCCGGCGGCGCTCAGTGGTGTGCTCAAGGGCGAGGCTGCGTTGCCGCGCACACTCGTAGGCCGCGTTTTGCAGGAGTTTCGTGCTTTCACGGTGGCGACGGGTGCAAGCCCCGTGCGCGTGGGCAATGTGCAGCTGACGCCGAGGGAGTCGGAGATCCTGCGAATGCTCGGCTCGGGCTTGACCACGATCGAGGTCGCTGACATGCTCTCGCTCTCGCCGGTCACCGTTCGTCGCCACATCTCAGCCGGAGTGGCCAAGCTCGGCGTCGCTGACCGAGACGCCGCGATACGTGCGATCGAGCCTCTCGCCGCCGCCGGCTAGGAGTCTTTACAGCTATTGGTCGTGCGCCTGCTTGAGGCGCGGGTCTAAGGGTGCAGTTCAGACGAGTTCGGCCCGCACGGCAAACACGGCGGCCTCGACGCGGCTGTGGACCCCAAGCTTCTCGAAGATGTTCGTCACATGTTGCTTGACTGTATGCCGGCTGATGGAAAGCTCCAGCCCGATGGCGGCGTTGTCGGCTCCCTCTACAAGTAGCCGCAGCACGTCCTTCTCGCGCGTGGTCAGCTCTAGTCCATCGATGCTGGATCGCATCTGCCCGCTGGCGTGATCGCTGGGGCCCGCATGTCTCGTAAGGGCGTGCACGACCTCCCGAGAGAGCACAACGTGGCTGCCGGCCGTCTGACGGATGCTGTCGATGAGCTGATCTGCTGGTGTGCTCTTGAGGATGTAGCCGCAGGCGCCAGCGGTCAGCGCCTCGAGCACATCGGCCGCCTCGAACGAGGCGGTCAGAACGACCATGCGGATCTGAGGGCACGTTGTCGCGATCCGTCGCAGCACCTCGGCGCCGGGCGTGTCGGACATGTCGAGATCGAGCACGATCAAGTCTGGCTCAAGCTTGCCCGCCAGGGCCACCGCTTCGGCTCCGTCCTTCGCCTCGCCCACCACGCTCAGGTCGGCACTCTCCAGCATGTCGCGCAGACCTTCGCGAAAGAAGTGGTGGTCGTCCGCGAGGACGACACGTAGGGTATTGCCTGAACTGTTCACAGGCCGAACATAGTCGAATCGAGCCCTGCGTGGCTGATTGGGGGTTTCGGCGGACATATACGTGGGCAGTTGACTGATGCTGCCCTACGGCGATTTACCCTAATTGAGGGAAAGACGTCCGGAATGTGGCCCTAGGAGTAAAGAGGAGATGGGGTCGCGCCGAAGGGTGAGCACATGCCCATCCATGCCTCCGGAGGCGGTTGATGCTCAAGCTTCTCATACGTTCTTTTTCGGTAGTCGCACTACTGGCTGCCTTCGCCGCACCATCGGCGTTGGCGGCTAAATCCTCACATCATGCAACATCTCGTGCAGCACACTCCCGCGCAGTCCGCCGCGGAGCGAAACACAAGCACAAGCCTCGTCACAAAAGTATCGCCCCAACTGTTGCTTCGCGCGCGGCGGCGACCATCTCCACGACAACGCTACTCGGGGACAGCGCGGTGGAGACGCATATCGACTCTCTCAAGGCAGGCCATGCCAAGGCGTTCAGTTTCCAAGCTTCTGTCTCTGGAAGTGGCGAACTGGTGCATATCTACGTCGACTCTCACAACGCGGCACGCACTCTGACCGTCGGTTTGTATAACAATGTCTCCGGTAACCCGGGCTCGTTGTTGAGTACAGGAACGATCTTGAACGCTCAGGCCGGCGCTTGGAACACGGTGTCGCTCGCGCCAACGGCTCTGCTCGGCGGTGAAACCTACTGGCTTGCCGTACTTGGCGGAAATGGGACACTCCGAATCCGCGACCGTAGCGCTGGCCCGTGCATAAGTCAGACCGACGCGCAGTCCGGCCTCAAGGCACTGGCTTTGTCCTGGAGCGTAGGTGAGACATCCTCGGCCTGCCCGATCTCCGCCTATATGAGCGGAGCGAGCTTGATCTCAGATCCACCATCGCCAATTGGACCGGTGGAAACGACTCCTCCGGTAGAAAAAGATCCTCCGGCAAAGACTCCCCCCGTCGAAAAAGTCACCCCGGCGCCGACCGCGGGATTCGTATACGCGCCAAGCGGACCGACCGTAGGTAAAGCGGTTGCCTTCAACGCGGCCAGCTCGACCTGCGCGGATAGCCCTTGTACCTACGCATGGTCCGATGATGGATCCGGTGCTCGACCGGCGACGGTTCTTTGGCCACTCGGTGCTGGACAGACGATGTCCTTTACCTTCCACGAAGCCGGAACCAAGTATGTGCGCTTGGTGATAACTAATGCGGCAGGAAAGAGTGCGACGGTGGAGCACAACGTTGCGGTCGCCGCGGAATCTTCTACTCCCCCTACGGAAACCAAAGAAACCACTAAAGAACCGGTCAAAGAAGCTCCCAAGGAAACCAAAGAACCGGTCAAAGAAGAACCAAAAGAAGTAGTCGAAGAACAGCCTAAGGAAGAACCGAAAGAAGTCGTCAAAGAAGAACCTAAAGAAGTAAAGAAAGAAGAATCAGGCAGTCAGACTAACTGCATAAAAGTGCCGTCTGCCTGTGGCTATCCGGACTCGACCAACACAGGAGTACCGGCCGGTACTACATTGAAATCCCAAACAAACGACATCAGTGTGACCACGCCTGGAACGACGATCAAGGACGTCGCCCTGGAAGGCTCTATCAGCGTTGAAGCAAACAACACGACAATCGAAGACACCGATGTCACGGTAAACGGGACCCAGACATGCGGCGAATCCTGTGGTGGGCGGGGAATCTGGATAAAGCCCGGCGTCACCGGCACGTTGATCCAGAACGTCGCCTGTCACGGCGGAGCGCTATCCGGAGCCAACGTCACCCAATACTGCATCATGAGCAACGACTCGGCGACCACCATCAAGCAGCTGTATGCCTACAATTGCACGGAGTGTCTTGCGGGACCGATGAACCTCTCGAACTCCTTCATCAACGAGAGCGACGCGACGATTCCTCAAGAACACTATGAGGACATCTACTACGGAGGTGGTGCCGGTCCGCTGATCGTCAACCACAACACGATGCTCAACCAGCAAGGCCAGACGGCGGTTGTGTTCGCCAGCGTAGATTTCGGTAACCAGACGACCCTCACCATCACCAATAATCTGATGGCGGGCGGCGGCTACATGATCTACGGGGGTGGAAGTGGCAGCGGCGGCAAAGTGGTAGGTCCTGTCACGATCAGCGGCAACCGCTTCAGTCGTGAGTTCTATCCAAATGGCGGCTACTACGGTGTGGCCTCGTACATGAACGAAGCGGTCACCAGCCTGGTCAGGCAACGTATGGGACGAAACGCTGAAGAGCGTCGAACGCTAAGACGGATTCGAAATGCAAGGCAGCAACACGGGGGCGGCTCGAAGTCAGGAGTCGCCCCCTTTTTACGCTCTACAGCTCCCGCCTACGCTCGAAGTCGACGGAGGCCGACGTGAGTCCTCGACGAAGGAAGTGGGGCTACGGACCTCAACAGAGAGCGACCTTGTCCCCGTCGCCGACCTGGAGGCGCATCGCCCGCGGCACCGAGAAATCCCGGAAGACCCGGGCCTCGCGACCGACGATGCTCCCCACCAGGCGCCCACCCACGTGGATCACGCTTGCCCCGGCAAACAGGATCGAGCGCTCGATCTCGGCCCCCTCGACGTGCACGCGCTCGCCGATCGAGGTATGCGGGCCGATATAGGAGTCGACCACGCGGGCACCGGCACCGATGATGATCGGCCCACAGAGCACACTCGAGGTCACCGACGCAGTTGGGTCGATGAGCACGCGTCCTTCAAAACGGTTGCCGTCGCGCTGAGGGAGGCGAGGCCTGCGGCTCGAGCCCGTCCAAGACCGCGCGGTTCATGTCGAGCAGGTCGATCGGGTCGCCAAGAAAAGTGCGCCACTCGCGCACGACGCGCACCTGCATGCGCGCGTTCTCTCGGGCGATCAAGCACTCGGCGAGAGTTCCCAGCTCGACCCCAGGGCTTGTCGAGGGGTAGGGCAAACCCTCGAGTGCGCCCGCTCCCAGGATGCAAACGCCCGCCATCCCAAGCGCCGAGTTGCTGGGATCCAGCTCGGCCACGCGAAGCACCTGCTGTGTGGAAGGCCCCAGAGGTTCGGAGTTGCGAGCGCCTTGCGCGACGAGCAGCACCACATCCGAGCCCTCCTCGCTCAGCACATCGAGAAAAGGCCGCAGTGGCTGACCCAAGAGTCCGTCGGAGCGGTGCACGATCGTCGCGGCGCCGTCAGCGAACCGCGCGATCGAGCGCAACAAGTCCGCCGGATCGCTTTGCGCTTGATGGGTCAGATAGCGCACGGGTGGGCGCGGCTGACTATCGCTCTCGATGCAGATCGAGATCTCCTCGACCAGCTCCGCGGGCGCGAGAACAGCGACCTCCTCCACGCCAGCCGCCGTCAGAGCGTCGAGCACATGGCAGACGATCGGCCGATTGGCGATCCGCTGCAGCGAGGTTGTGCGGGTAGCGTCCAGCCACGGTCCCGTAGAGCGGGCCGCGGGAGGGATCAGAATGACACCCCTGACTTGCACCCATACAAAACGTTCGCAATAGCCCAGTGCTCGCACGCGAATTTGAGATCCGCGAAAAACATCCTCGCCATGCAGTAGCATTTGGAACAGTGCCTGAGTGCCACCCACCTGCCGCCGTGGCGGCAAGGATGCGCGTGCTGTTGGCGATCATGACGATCGTTATCGTCACGATCGCCACCTTCGTGCTGCTCGCAGCGCCCGGCGGCGCCTCGGCGAGCACAACGGCCAGGCAGGCGCACGCAAAGAAGAAGGCGTCTCACAAACAGACGAAGATCACCCGCTGCGTCGTGGTCAAGTCCAAGCACGCCTCGGGCAAGTCCTCTAGCCGTCGCTCGGCCACTAAAGGCAGGTCTGTGGTCTGCACGGTCTTTCATCTTCGCCCCGGGCACCGCAGCCGTCCGGTGGCGGTGCTCGCGACTCTCGGCTACAGGAGCAATCGTAGCGGCAGGGGCCAATCCGCCGGTACTTCAGCTGGTTCCGCCAAGCGAAGAACCGACTTCCGCCGAGCAAAGAAGTCCCGCCCAGCAAAGAACCGACCAAAGAACCCACAAAAGAATCGCCTGGCAAAAAAACGACTCCGCCGGTTGAAAGCACGGCACTCTGATCGGCAGCACGACGCTGCAACCTCACGTCGACACCGATACCGCCGGCTCCGCCGAAGCCTTCCAGTACGAAGGCCTAGGCTGCCGGCACCATCAAGAGTCTCGACCTCTATGTGCCTCAGGCGAGTACAGCCCCTTCGATCGTCGTCGGGCTCTACAGCAACGCTGCTGGCCACCCGGCGATGCTGCTGACCAGCGCCACGATCGAAGAACCGACCACGAACGCTTGGAACAGCATCGAAGTTCCTGCCGGTCAGCGTGAGTGCCGGCTCGGAATATTGGCTGGCAGCGCTGGCGCCAAGCGGCAAGCTCGCGGTCGCGGATATGGAAAGTGGCGGCAAACCAACGCAGGAAAGCAGGTCCCACTCGCTTGAAGAACTGCCCTCTTCGTGGGGCAGTGGAGCTTCCTACGACAACTCGCCCGCCTCGTTCTACGCCTCCGGAGCCACGGTGAGCAAAGCGCCGGAAGAACCTAAAGCACCCGAAGAACCCAAAACACCGGAAGAACCTAAAGCGCCGGAAGAACCCAAAGAACCCAAAGAACCACCGCAAGAACCGGTGGCACGCTTCAGCTACAGCCCCAGCTCGCCCACCGTTGGCCAGTCGGTCACGTTCAATGCCTCCGGCTCGACATGCCCGGGTGGGCCTTGCACGTACGAATGGTCCAACGATGACGGCCCGAGTCAACCGATCCCGCCACAGACGCCGCTGGGCAACGGCAGAGCATCTCGCTGACCTTCTCGACCGCCGGCATCCAGTACATACGCGTGCTGGTCACCAACGTGCTGGGCCAGTCGGCCACGGTCGAGCACAACGTCACCGTCGCCCCCGAACCGCCACCGCCACCGCCCACCAACCGCGCCCAGCAACACGACGGCGCCGAAGGTCAACGGCACCGCCGAAGTTGGCCAAACGCTGAGCGCGACTACCGGCAGCTGGGCAGGGAGCACACCGATCAACTACAGCTACCAGTGGCAGCAGGACGGCACCACGAACATCGCAGGCGCGACGGGCTCGACCTATGAACCGGTGGTAAGCGATGTAGGCCACACGCTCGATGTGCTCGTCACCGCCAGCAACAGCGTCGGCAAAGCTTCGGCCACGAGCGCCCAGACAGCGGCTGTCGCCAAAGAAACAAGCGTGGGTGGCCAGCAGACCAACTGCATCAAAGTCCCCTCAGCCTGCGGCTATCCAGACGCCACCAACACCGGCGTGCCGGCCGGCACCGCGTTGACCAAGCGAATCGCAGAACATCTCGGTCAACAAAGCCGGAACCACGATCAAGGACATCGCTCTCGACGCCGAAATCAGCGTCGAAGCCAACAACACCACGATCGAAGACTCCGAAATCACGGTCGAAGGAACCCAGACGTGCGGCAAATCCGCGGTGGGCGCGGAATCTGGATCAAGCCCGGCGTCACCGGCACGGTCATCAAGAACGTCACCTGCCACGGCGCGCCCCACCGGCGTAAACGTCACGCAGTACTGCATCATGAACAACGACTCCGACACCACGATCGAACACCTGCACGCCTACTACTGCACGGAGTGTCTGGCCGGAGCGATGGACCTCCGGAATCGTTCATCGACGAGACGGGCGCCGTGATCCCCGAAGAACACTACGAGGACATCTACTACGGAGGCGGCGCCGGCCCACTGATCGTCAACCACAACACGATGCTCAACCCGCAGGGACAGACGGCGATCGTGTTCGCCAGCGTCGACTTCGGCGATCAGACGACGCTGACGATCACGAACAACCTGATGGCGGGCGGCGGCTACATGATCTACGGCGGCGCCAGCGGCAGCGGCGGCAAAGTCGTCGGGTCCGGTCACGATCACCGGCAATCGCTTCAGCCGCAAGTACTACCCCGAAGGCGGCTACTACGGAGTCGCCTCGTACCTCGAACGACTCGGTCACCAGCTTGGTCGGGCAACGTCTGGGACGAAACGCTCGAAGACCGTCCCGATGCCCGGAGGTTGAGCTGAGAGCGCCCCCGGTCGCGCCGAGGGTTGTGGTCGTGGCGAGTAGGTCGAGGCGGGGCTGCGTGCAGGGAGGCTGCATACGCCCAACGGTTGGCCGGGGGCGATAGGGTCAGCTGCGTCTATCGAGCCGGTGCTGTGCCTGGGCGAAGCGCACCCAGCATCCGCGCGCGCAGCTCGCCGTGCACGAACCGCCGGAACTCGGCATCTTCCACGCGCGGAACGCGCCGGACGGCTGAGCGCAAGTAGCCGTAGAGAAAAGCGACGCCAGAGAGCCCGCGCGGACGCGACAGCGCCAACTTGAAAGCTCGCAGGGTCACCCACGGAAGCGTGAAGTGCACGATGTAGGCGCACTCGCCATGACGTGCCCGCCCTCTGAGTGTGCCGTCGGCGCTGCCCCAGGGACGGTGGTGATGGGCGATCAGCTCCGGATACGCGCGAGTTCGGTAGCCGCGCAGGCGCGCATAGGTCTCGTCGATCGTGTCCCAGCCAAGCCGTTCCTGCATGCCCCCAACCGCCTGCAGACAGCTGCGCGAGTAGCACTTCAGCGTGCCAGGCACATGGTGCTCGGAGGGAATGCCGACCACCTTCCAACCGGTCCCTTCCGGGTTGGGATCGGGGTCGGCGTACACGCCTCCGGCAAGACCAAGTTGCGGGTCGCGCTCGAACTCGCCCAGCACCCGCTCGAAGTAGTCGGCAGGCAGCTCGGTATCGCCGTCGAGCTTGGCTATGTGCGTGAAGTCCTCCCAGGCGACGCTGTTCAGACCAAGGTTGAACGCCCGAGCCTCCGCGGCTGTGGCGAGACGGTCGGGCACGGCGCCGATCTTGGGCAGCTTGGAGGTATCGAGCACGCGCAGGAAATCGATGCGCTGAGACCAGGCCCTCGAGGATCTGCGGCGTGCGGTCGGTGGAGCCGTCGTCCACGACGATCCACAGATCCGGAGGACGCGTCTGAGCCGCGACCGCGTCGGCGATCAGCTCCAGATATGCCTCCTCGTTGCGCACAGGAGAGATCAACAGCAGCCGCTGGCCTGCCCGCTCGTGAGGGAGCGGAGCGAGTCGGCCTTGATTGCAGGTGTATCCAGCGTCTCGGGCATCGTCAAAGCAACGCGTCGGCAGATCACACGCTTGCGGGCGATCCTCGTATGGCCGGCGGCAGGACCGCGTCGCGGATCACGCGCTCGATCGTCTGCCCCGGCGTCCTGCCAAGACGCTCCAGCCACGCTGCGCTGCCGCCGTCGTGCGGCCGCGGCACGCTCCTCGGCGGGCCGCTCCACCAGGGCCGAGAGAGCGTTGGCCAGGTCAAAGGGCGTCGCCGGCGCGTAAACAACCTCGGGGTTATCGAGCACCATCCGGTTCTGCTCGGCGTCGTTGACCACGGGAATGCACCCTGCCGCGAGCATCTCGTGGGGAGCAAGCGAGACATTGGTCGCAGAGAGAACGAGACCAGCGACGCAGCGGTTGTAGAGGGCGTTCAGCTCATCCGGGGCAAGCAGCCCATGGTTGGTAGCGGCAAACGGAAGCCCGCGCGGCGACTCGCCATACAGGTGGATGTCGACCTCGGGATGGCGCTCGGCGAACAAGTCCAGTGCGGCGGAAGCGAGCTCGAACGCACGGCGGGGAGTAGAGGGCCGCGAGTATAGGCAGACGCCAGTGCGCTGAGCGTGTGGGTCCAGCCGATAGCGCTCCAGGTCGCAGCCGAAGTCAAACCAGTCCGTGCTCATCCCGTACTCGCGCTCGAGCATCCCGGCAAGCCAGCGCCCGGCGGTCAGCCCATGGAAGCCGAAGCGGTAGGTGGCCTCGGCAAGCAGGGCGTTGCTTCCGGCCGCGTAGAACAGCGGCTCATAGTCCTGCACCAGATACATACGCGCCCCCTTGGCGGGCGAGGTCAGGACCGGATAGGCGGTTTCCCAGGAAGTCGCGAAGATCGCGTGCGAGTCGGCGATGCCCTCGGCGGCATCGCGAATCTCGGCTTTCAGCGCAGGCCACCACGCGCGCATCGTGTGGCGATGCTGCTCGATCGACCAGCCATGGCGATCCTGCAGGTAGATCGTGCAGTGATGGCCAGCCCTCTCGAGCGCACAGGCGAGTCGACTGATCGTGGTGAAGCCACCGGCCCCGGCACTCTGGGGCACGCACACCCAGGCCACCTCCAGCGGCTCTCCATCGCGCAGGGCAAGCGGCGCGGGCAGATTCCAACCGGCGCCCGCGATCTCCGCCGCTCGCACCAGATCCTCACGAGCGACCGGGAGCGGCACGCTGCCGGCAGGAGAGACCCAATCAGCGACACGAGCACGTAGCCTGGTCGCGACACCAGCATACCCTTCGGCCTGAAGCAGCCGGCGAGTCTGCAGCATGCGCTGCCGCACTGTGGGACGGCTCATGCATATTTAAACGCCCGTTGCCGGACCGAACTTGTATAGATGCGGCCTCTCGGGCGAGCCGACGTGCCAGTTCGGATGACCGACGTGCCAGTTCGGGATGAGCCCCACAGAAGGCTGAGGGCCGTGACGGTTACAGCAACGGTTGCAGTCGGTCGCGTCCCTCGACAAGCAGCCGTCTGGCCAGTGGCCACGTTCTGCGTCGTGGTGCCGTGACCTGCAGGGGATCGAGCGGATGCTCAGCCACCAGCTCCAGGTCAAACGTCCCGCCGCCACCAACGGCAACCGATCTCGGACACGCCAACCCCCTCCTTGAAGCTCATTTGCACAACGTCGTCGCCGTTGCGCAACTCGTGCCAGCCGGCTCCGCCAAGCGGCTCCTGAGCAAGCACGCGCATTGCGTCGATGCCCGGCGGAATATCGATCGAAACCCGGCGCCCGTACATCCGCACGAGCAACATGCCTTCAACCCGGCGCGTGGCATATGCCCCCCCGGCCACACCGTCCAGCGGCCCCCAGCGCACCTCGCCCAGATCGTTTATATCGGCAGTGGCCTGCTCCAACAGGTCGAGCCCGTCGGCGAAGTCGCCGTGGTGGCCGTGAAGGATCAGCGGCTGGCCGAGCAGCGCACGGAAGACCAATTCCTCGCGGGACGCAGTCAGAGCTTGGCGCGGCGCAACGGGATCCCGCCGGCAACCAGCTCGGCAGGATGCCAGCCGGCCAGCGGCGAGGGTGCCGGCAGACCGTCGCGCCAGGGATAGGGCCTACTGATGCAGGCGGCCTCGAAGCCAAGCCTGAACATCGCGCGCAGCGCCTCCTCAGAGCAGACGCCGTGCGGCGGCGCCATCACGCGAGCGACGCTCAGCCCAGAGGCACGTTCAAGCGCCGCGATTCGTCGCAGCGCCTGTGCCATGCCCGCCTCCGCCTGACGGTCGCTGCCAAGCCCAGCGAGCTCGCGCGCAACGTGATCGTTGCCGTGGATCAACAGCGAGAGCGCGGAGGGATGTTCGCGCATGGTCGCGACCGCGCGAGCATCCACCCGCCAGCCGTCGAGCGGCACGGTCGCAAAGGCCAGGTGGTAGCCGTGGCGCGAGGCGTGCTCTGCCAGCTGGGGATACTTCAAGAACCCATAGGAAGGCCAGTGCAGGTTGGGATCGTCGATCACGAACGCCGCGCGTGGCGCGGGCAGCTTCCAACCTTGGTCTGAGAGCAGCGTCTCGAGGAAGTGCAGCAACGGCAACACCCCCATGAAGGAGCCAGGGCACAGATGGTCGCGCAAGGTCTGTCCTTCGCCCAGCTCGGCAAGGGGATAGAGGCTGCACTGCAGCCCGCCGTCGCTCGACTGCCACCAGACCGCCCGCTCGTTCACGTGCGCGAGGATGTCCCGCGTGCTCTGTGGCTCGAGCGCCAGCTCTCCCGCGCGCGTGTGCTCGGCGATCTTGCGTTTGCGCAAGGGCCTCGCCAAGCGCTCGTCATCGGCCAGCGCCACGGTGGATGAGGGCGAGCTGTTGTGGGGGGGGATGGCGTGCCACTCCTGCACCGCGGCGGAGCGCGCGCCATCGTGCCAGACCTTTGAATGCGCGGCGTGCCCGGTGGTTGAGTGCGCGTCGTCCACGGTCGCGGCCGGCGAGTGCATGGCCCGATCGTCACGTCGCACGGCCGCTGCGATGACCAGGCGCGGGAGGTGCTCGGGCGCCTCGTCCAAGCGAGCGCCCTCGAGCACGAGCACGCCGTCGACGGTGCGGGATCGCCGCTTCCCTCGATCTCGAAGCGCACCGGATAGACGCGCTCTAGCCAGTCCAGCAGACGCCGGACGCGCAGCCCCCCGCGCGGCGAGCACGCTCACCCGCTTGCGCGGCTGCCCGAACTCCGCGTCGCTATGAAAGCCGGTCAAGCGGCTCCTCGTTTATCTCTCGTGGTCGGTCAGCAATCATTCGCGGCAAGCAACGGTAGGCGCTCAGTATCGCAGCGCGTCGTGATCCTGCTCGAGAACTTCACGTACCCGCAGGACACACGCGTGCGCAATGAGGCTGAGTCGCTGGCCGGTGCCGGCCACCAGGTCACCGTGCTCGCTCCGACGTGGCCCAGGCCAAAGCGCCCGTGAGCGGATCGAGGGCGTCGAGGTGCGGCGTTATCGCATCGTGTGGGCTGAGGGCTCGCCATGGTCATATCTACTGGAGTATGGAATCGCCCACGCCCAGCTGTTGGCGCGCTCGCTGGTAGCACTTGTGCGTGGGGCGGACGTCCTGCATTTCAACGGGCCTCCAGACACGCTGGCCATCGCCGGCCTGCTCGCACGGCTGATGGGCCGCAAGGTCGTCTATGACATGCACGATCCGCGCCGGAGCTGTTCGACGCCAAGTTTGGCTCCTCGACCCTGGTGCGGGCTCTGCGCTTGGCGCAAAAGGCGGCAATCCGCTGTGCCAATCAGGTGATTGTCACCAACGAGACCCAGCGTCAGCTGGCGATAGCGCGCGGGCCACGATCCCCGGAGGACGTAACGGTCGTGCGCAATGGCCCGCGTGTCAGCGAGTTCCCCGATCCGCCAAGAGGGCTTGCGGGTTCGCTTGAGGCGCCGAAGCTCGTCTACGTCGGGACGCTGGACGTCCAAGACGGGGTACTCGAGCTACCCGAGATCCTAAGCGCGGGTGCGCTGCAGACAGCACACCTGACGATCGTCGGCAAAGGCACGGCCTTGGAGGAGCTGCAGGCGCGCTGTCGTCGAGCCGGAGTCGAGGACCGTGTCACCTTCACAGGCCATGTGCCCCATGAGCGGGTAGCCGTGTTGATCGCGGAGGCCGACATCGGCATCGACCCGGCCCCGGGTACCGAGCTAAATCACGGCTCGACGATGATCAAGGTCGCCGAGTACATGGGCTGCGGAAGGCCGGTGGTGGCCTATGACCTGCGTGAGACACGCCGCACGGCAGGCGATGCGGCGCTATACGCCCCTTGCGGAGAGCCTCAGGCGTTCGTGGATCTGATCGGCGAGCTAGCAAGCGACGGCGAGCGCCGCTTGCGCCTGGGCCGCCTCGCCCGCGAGCAAGCAAGAGAGCTGACCTGGGACCATTCGGAGCTTGCGCTGCGTGCGGTCTATCAGCGCCTCGCTCAGTAGGCGTTTGAGGTCCGGCGTCCGAGGCCGCGAGGTGGGCTCTCTCGAATGGTCCATGCGTTCGTGTGGGATTTGGGCGCGAGGACCCCTTGGGGACTTCCGGGCAGGGCTTACTTCCGAGCAGGGCTTACTTCCGAGTAGGGCTTTGCGCATATGCCTTTGCTCGTAAAGCCCAACTTTTACGGGACCCAGTTTTTCGCGTCCGCGGCTGTGCGGGTGGAGGGCTTGTCCGATCTAGGCTTTGCGCGCGAACGGAGGCTCGCTGGCCCCAAGCACGACCCCAAGCGCACGCCGCTCGACGACGGCCCGCGGGGCCCATCGCGGTCGCAGCTTGCCCGCGCCGACCGCAAAGGCCGCGCGTAGTCCATGACGCAAGGCCAATGTGGCCTGGATCGCGACTGCATGGACTCTGCCGTAGTGCTTACGCGCGAACAGAATCTTCGCGTAGCTGAGCTGGGCCGAGAGGTCGGCCCCAGGAGCGTGCCCGGTGTGGTGGGTGATGCTCATCGTAGGTAGGTGGGCCACCTTCCAACCGGCTTGGTGGAAGCGATAGCACCAGTCGGTCTCCTCCGAGTAGAGAAAGAAGCGCTCGTCGAGCCCGCCAACCTGAGCGGCAGCCTCGGCGCGAGCGATCAGGAAGGCCCCGACCAGCCAGTCCGCCGAGGATTCTTGGCGATAGCGCGCGGTGTTGGGCTCCTCCTCGCGCCAACTGCGCAAGGGGCTCAAGCGTGCCGCGCCAAATGCCTCGCCGAGCGACAGCCAGGCCGAGGGAAAACGTCGGATCGAGTATTGCAGCGACCCGTCGGGAGCATTCTGCACGACACTCGCGACGCCGATCTCTGGCTGTGCATCCAGCGTGGCCACGAGCTCGTCGTAGCTGCCGGCGATCGTCTCAGCGTCAGGATTGAGCAGCAACACGTAGCGTCCGCGGGCGCGCGCAAGGCCAACGTTGTTGGCCGCGGCAAAGCCGATATTAGGCTCCCGCTGCACGTGCATCTCTGGGTAGGCGTCTTCGATCGCCCGGGGAGTGCCGTCGCTGGAGCCGCTGTCGATCAATATCCACTCGACTGCAAGCTCCCCAATCGCGGCCAGGGCGGAGCGCAGCGTCATCAGCGCCAGCTCGGGCCGGTTGTGCGTCACCACGATCACACTGAGATCGGGGCGATCTGGGGCATCGCTCGGGCTCATTCACCAAAAGCAACGGACCCGCCCGACGTTTCTCGCGTCGGGCGGTCGTGCAGGCGTGCGTGGGAGCCGATCGGCAGGCGTGCGTGAGAGCGGGAGAGCGCGAGCTTCGCTCCACCCCAGCGCTCGCCCAGATGAGGAATTTCTCGTGCCGCAAAAAACAGCGGGGTGTGATCGTTGCTTGCAGTGAGGACCACAAGCGACCGGTCTAGTGATGCGGCTTCATACGGTCGCCGAGGCCGTCAAATGAGGCATATTGTCATGGCCCTCTGAATCGCCCACGGTGGGCTGTAGAGGTACGTAACCAAGCAGGAAGGACAGGCCAGATGGAGTTTGCGCTGATATTGCGAGAGCTGTCCAGACGCCGAGCAGCGCTCGGCATTGGCGTCGTCGTAGCGCTGGTCGCCGCGATTCTCAGCGTCTACCGTCTGACGTCCACGGGACTTGAGGCGCGCTCGCTGCAATATTCGAGCGCCAGCACGCAGGTATTCGTGGACACCCCCTCCTCGGTCCTTGGCGATCTGCAGCCATCCTTCGAACCGTTGCAAGCACGCGCGACGGTTTACGCGAACTTCATGGCGAGCCCGACGTTCCTCGCCCTGGTCGGCGAAAAGTCCGGAATCCCAGGCAGCCAGATCTACGCCGCCGGCCCAGTTGATCCGTCCGTTCCACGTGTGGTCGAGGAGCCGACGGCCGTGCAGCGCAACGTGGAGATAACCGGAGAATCCACCCCTTACCGGTTGAACTTCAACGACGATCCAAATCTTCCAACGATCGGCATCTTTGCGCAAGCGCCCAACACTCGCCAGGCGATGGCGCTTGCAAACGCCTTCGCCGCCGCTCTCGCGCAATACGTGGCGACACTCGCGAAAACCGGCAATACGCCGCCCGCACAGCGAGTCGTGATCCGTCAGTTGGGTAGTGCCAGCGGCGGCGTGGTCGACGGCGGCATCAGCAAGTCGATCGCCTTCCTGACGTTCGTCGTCGTCTTCTTCCTGTGGTGTGTCCTGGTGCTCGTCGGCGGACGCTTCGTCGAGAGCTGGCGCGCAACCGCGGATGTCTATGAGGCGCGGAGCGCTTCTCGCAAAGGCGAGGGTCCCAGTAGCCCAAGCTCCAACGGTGGCGCTGCCCACGACGATGAGCATGCCACGGAGGCGACGCTGGCGGCGTTGCGCTCGCCCTCACAACACAGACAGTGAAGTAGGGAGGCCTGGGGCCGATGAGCGCCAAGGACGACCAGCGCGACGCTTTCCCGCATACACGCCGTCCGTTGCCGTGGGTACTGGCGGCGTTCCTGGCGATGCTGTTCATCGTCCCGGTGGACTCCACCGAACTGAAGCTAAGCCTCCCGGTCGGCTCGGACATCGACCGCTTCGCGATTGTGGGCATGGTCATGGCCTGGGTCATCTTTGGTGGTGACCAGCGTGCCTTCCTGCGCACGCGCCGCTCGAAGCTGTATGTCGGCGCTGTATGCGTATTCCTGGGACTGGCTATCGCGAGTGTCCTGCTCGGCGTCGGTCGAATCCTCAACGTCGGCGAGCTCAGCCTGGCGGAGAAGCGCTTCGGCCTGCTCGGCTCGTTCCTTGTCCTGTCATGGTTCACGCTCACCGCTTTGCGTTTCGAGGACTTGCGTGGTTTCTCGACCTACTTGATCGGCTTGGCCACAGCCATGGCGCTGGGCATGATCGTTGAGCGCCACACCGGCTACAACGTCTTCTACAACTGGAGCGCCAAGGTCCTCGACCCGATCGCCAAAGTCGCGCCGTCTCCGACCGTCATCCACCCAGCATTTGGCAGCGACGGCCGTGTCACGGTTGTCGGCCCGACGATCCACGGCCTTGCGGCAACGACGATGCTCGTACTGGTAATGCCGTTCGCGCTAATACGAATGTTCGACGCCAAATCGCGAAGGTCGTGGTTGCTAAACGGGCTCGCGTTCGTACTGATGCTCGCAGCGGCTGCCTCCACCGATCGCAAGACAGCGTTGCTGGTGCCGGTCGCGCTAGTGCTCTACATCGCCTGCTATCGCCCGCGCCAGGTGCTGAAGCTCGCGCCGCTTGGTCTCGTCTTGCTCGTCGGCCTGGTGCACGTAGCATCCCCGGGTGCGCTGGGTACGATCTTCACGCCAACGGCAGGCTTGCAAAGCAGCTCCACCGAACATCGCCTCGGCGACTTCAGCGACGTCACGCCGGACGTGTACGCGCATCCCCTGTTCGGGCGCGGCTTCGGCACGCTGGACTCCGATTTGGAGACCCAATTCCGCATCAACGACGACGAGTACATCGACGAGATCTGGGAGGTGGGCGCCTTCGGCCTGCTCGCCTACATCTTCATGATCTTGGCGCCCGTGTTCACTGCGCGCAGGGCGATCCGCGGCCGAGATCCGGACGTAGCATCGCTTGCGCTGGCCTCGTCGGCGGGCTGTATCGCCTATCTGGTCGTCAGCGCTTTGTTCGACGCTTTCTCGTTCCCGCAGGCTCCGTACATGTTCTTCTTCATCGCGGCGTTGACGGTCATCGCCTCGGCCGGCCCGGAGGGCAACGTGCAGCCGCTGCGCGAGCGCGTGCGTGGAATCGTCATACGTCCCGGCAAGGGTTCCAAGCTTGGTATCCGACGCATTCCGCTCGTCAGCGGTTGGCTGCTGGTACGCGAACCCGGCCCGGCCTCTCCTTCAGAGTCGACCTACGCACGTAGCGGCGCCGGCGACCAGGCCACCAGCTAACGCGCACGGCTGCTCAGGTTAGGCCGGCGCCATGCGCGTGCGTGTCGGGGTTGGGGAGTGCGTGTTGCGGCGCCTCGGGCCTGTTTGCCGCGTGGGCATCTGCATCTCTAGCGTGGTGTGCATGTGCATGTGCGCGGGTAGGCATTGCGTCTGTGCCTGCCCGGGTGCCCTCGTGGGTATGAGCCCAGGCGTTCGGGAGTGTGCGTGTCGGGTATCTAAAAACGTACTTCCAAAAAAGACCAGTAAAACTGGATACAACCTAAAGGTTATGCAGCTGGATACAACCTAGAGGTTATGCACCTGGTGGTTTAGGCACCTAGCATTCGGGCGTGCTCAGTTTTACCAGTGTTTTTCGTACCCACCATTTGAAGACCCTCCCGAAGAAGAGGGTCTTCGCGGGGTAGCCCGCCGCCGCGTCGTCTTGGTGAGGTGACCCCGCGGCGTCGAGGCGGCCCTGCGGGTTGGTCTTCGAGCCTTCGGGGTGGTGTCTGGGAGCGTGGAGGCCCTCGCGGGCTGGACCCTTTGCTTCTTCAGACCCTCAGCCTCAGCCGATACGCCCGAGTGCCTTGGTGGCAAACGAGGCGGCGATCGGGCAGGGTGCCACGACGCTGAGGAAGCGTCCGGCGCTCAGGGGTACGATCAATGTCGGGGTGCCGGCCACGCCGCAGTAAGCACTATGGCCGGCGATGCTTAGGGTGATCCGGTCCCGTAGCTGCGATTGCGGCTTGACGGTCGAGAAGTGCAGAGACTGCACCGCAAGCGTGACGGGAGCCTTGGCGCCTTGGACGCTATAGACACAGGTGGGCCCTTGGGGCGCGTCGACAGGGTTGCCGACGGGCTTACCGACGATCGTCTGAGCCTCTTCGCGTGTGACGAGCGTGCAGGGATCAACCGTCTTTGCACCCGATGCGTTGACCTCGTCGTCGACGCTCCCCGAAGGTTGGCGTGCTTTGACGGGACTACTCTGGCTGGGGATGATCTTGCCGGCCCCGAGCGCCTGGGGCGCAGGATGCACGTCGCGCGCGGTCTGTACCGGCGCATGTCCGTTATCGGCCGTTGCGGAGTCAGTCGTGGTCGAGGAGCTATTGGTCGAAGAGCCGCCGCACGCGCTCAGCAGCAGTGCAGCGACTGCGGCTAGCAGCACGCCCGTTCCTGCCCGAGCAAGGCCGCTGGCACGCGGACCAGGGTGCGTGGCTTGGGCGTGAGCTTGCGTTGTGCCGGTCTGAGCCGTGTGCGGAGTCAAGTGAATCTCCATCTTGTGGACCTGAGTCGCGGGAACTTGCGTCCCCGTTCGCAGGCCAGGACGGCCAGCGCCGGCGCTCACGAGCCCGGCGCGAACAGTACATCGACCCAGTAGTTGGCGGCGTTGTAGCTGCTGTTGGGGAAGGTCGGACTTGTAGCGTATTCGTAGACTCCGTTGGGGCTGATGCCGTTAGCAAGCGCTTCCAGCGGCGGATTGCTCAGTCCGGCGGAGCTGAATGCGGCAGAGCTTGCCGAATAGTGTCCGTTGGGCGCAAGGTAGCCGGCAACGTAGGTGGTGCCGGCTGTGATCGGCACCGGTTCGGAGAAGGTCACTTGCTGCCAGCCGGAGGCGGTTTCATTTGTGAAGGTGGCGGAAGCGAGCAACGTCCCTGTCGAACTCCAGAGGCTGCCAACGTGGGTACCAGTATTGGCAGCGGCCTTATAGAAGCGGACCCCGGTGACCGACCCGTTTACTTCCGAGCTGAACTTGACGCCGAGCTCGATCGAGTTGGGATCATTTGCTTCGAGGGTTTCCGGTGTGGTGAAGTCGAAGATCGTGTTACGCGGCGTAACCCCACTTGATGCTTCCGACTGTGGCCCGGTGCCGAGGGCGTTGCTTGCCGCGACCTTGAAGGTGTAATTGGTGCCGTTCGTGAGCCCGGTAACCACCACGTTCTGTGCCGAGGCGCCCACGCTCACAGGGGTTTGCGCGGTCGAACCGATGTATGGGGTGACCGTATAGCCGGTGATCGGGCTGCCGTCGTTGTTCGGAGCCGTCCAGCTCACCAGGGCCTGTCCCGTTGCCGGACTTGTCGTCACGCCTTCGGGTGCTTCAGGCGCGGCGGCCGCCGAAGGCGCAAACAGCACGTCGACCCAGTAGTTGGTCGCGTTGAAGCTGCTGTTGGGGAAAGTAGGCGTCGCGCTGTAGGCATACACGCCGTTGGCACTCGTTTCGCTCGAAAGCGCCTGTAGCGGCGGGTTGCTAGTACCCAGGGGTGAGAACGCGGCAGATGTCGCCGAATAGTGCCCGCTGGGAGCAAGGTAACCGGCGACATAAGTGGTGCCGGCCTTGACGGTGACCGGGCTGGAGAAGGTAACCTGCTGCCAGCCGGAGCCGCTTTCGCTAGTGAAGGTGGCGGAGGCGAGCAGTGTGCCGGTCGAGCTCCAGAGGCTACCGACATGCGTGCCGGTATTGGCCGCAGCCTTATAGAAGCGGATGCCGGTGACCGTGCCTTTTTCCTGGGCGCTGAACTTGACCCCAAGCTCCACCGCGCTCGTGTCGCCGGAATCGGCGATCGCGGGCGTGCCAAGTTCGAAGATCGTGTCCTCGGGTGTCGCGGCAGGGGATGCGCCAGAGGCAGCGCTTGTCCCGACCGAGTTGGTGGCGCTCACCTTGAAGGTGTAGGCGGTCCCGTTCGTCAAGCCAGTCAGAGTGGCCGAGTTGGCGGGCGCCGTCACGCTGACCGGCGTTTGCGCGGTCGAGCCGATGTACGGCGTCACGGTGTACTTGGTGATCGGGCCACCGCCTTCTTCGGCTGGGGTGGTCCAGCTCACCGATGCCTGGCCCGTGGCTGCGGCGGCGAATACGCCGGTGGGCGAGGTGGGCGGACCGGACGGCGGCGTCGGCGCGAAGGTCACGTCGACGTAGTAGTTGGTCGAGTTGAAGCTGTTGGAGGGGAAGGCGCTAGCCGCCCCGTAAGCGTAGACACCGTCGGCGCTGGTCGTGTTGGCGAGCGCCTTCAGCGGCGGGTTGCTGACGCCGGCGGAGGCGAACGCGGCAGGCGTAGCGGAGTAGTGCCCGTTGGGAGCGAAATAGCCCGCCACGTAGGTGGTCCCAGCTGTGATGCTCACAGCTTTAGAGAACGTGACCTGCTGCCAGCCGGAGGCGGTTTCGTTTGTGAAGGTGGCTGAGGCGAGCAGAGATCCTGTGGAGCTCCACAGGCTGCCGATGTGTGCGCCGGTATTAGTGGCGGCCTTGTAGAAGCGGATTCCGGTGATCGACCCGCCCTTTTCGGCGGTGAACTTGACACCGAGCTCGACCGAGTTGCCGTCACCAGAGTCGATCATGTTGGGCGTGGCGAAGTCGAAGATCGTGTCCTGTGGCGTCACCGCACCGGAGGGCTGTGACGGTTCGCCGGCACCCACGGCGTTGCTCGCCGTGACCTTGAACGTATAGGTAGTCCCGTTGGAGAGCCCAGTGATCTTGGTCGAGGTACTGGAGGCGCTGACGTTGGTCGCCGGCTGCGCCGCCGAGCCGATGTAGGGCGTCACGGTGTAGCCGGTGAGCGGCGTGCCGCCTTCTTCGGTTGGGGCGGTCCAGCTCACAAGCGCTTGTGCAGTCGCAGAGCTTGCCGAGACGCTGCTCGGCGCTTCGGGTGCCACAAAGGTCTGCGGCGTCACCTGGTTTGAGGCTGCCGAGACAGGCCCGGACCCGTTGGGGTTGGAGGCCTGCACCTTGAAGGTGTATGTCGTGCCGGGAGTCAGACCGGTGATGCGGGTGTTGAGCGCTGGTGGCGATCCGTTGACGATCGTGGCCGTCTGTGCGGCCGTACCGATGTAGGGCGTGACCGTGTAGCTGGTTACGACGCCGCCAGTAGTGGGAGCCGACCAGGATATGCGCGCCGAGCCTGCGCCGGCGGTAGCGCTGACGCCTGTGACCTGGCCAGGAGGAGCGGCCGGCGAGAAGACCGGGTCCACCCAGTAGTTGGTGCCGTTGAACGTGCTCGTCGGGAATGTCGAGGCCGAGGCGTAGGAATAGAGCCCGTTGCTCGTCGTGGCGCTGGCCGGGACGGCATGCAGCGGCGGGCTGTTGAGCGTTTTCGGCCCGGTCGGCGAGGGCGAGTAGAAGTAGTAGGAGTCGGCCGAGTAGTGGCCTTTAGGTGCGAGATAGCCGATCACGTAAGTGGTGTTCGGGGAGATCTGGACGGGTGTGGAGAAGTTGACCTGTTGCCAGCCCGAGGCCGTTTCAGAGGTGAAGGTCGCCGAGGCAAGCAACGTGCCGTTTTCGCTCCACAGGCTGCCGACGTGCGTGCCGGTATTGGCGGCGGCCTTGTAGAAGCGTACGCCGGTGACGCTGCCAAACACTTCAGATGTGAACTTGAGCCCGACCTCGACAGAGGACGCATCGCCAGAGTCCGGCGTGCCCGGTGTGACAGCTGAGCCCCAGATCGAGCATGGGCAGGACACACTGACGGTGATACCCGCAGACGGTTTCTCAAGGTTGGCGCTGTCATCGACCGCACGCGAGCGAATCGTCGTCGTGGGATTGCCATGCGCAGCCCACACGTATGACCATTTGACCGTCAGTTCGGAAGGCGTGGTGAGCGTCGCCGGATGCCAAGTGGCGCCACCGTCGGTCGAGACTTCGACGCCCGCGACCACGCCGCCACCGGTATCGGTAGCGCTGCCGGTGATCGTGACGGCGCTGCCGTCCTGGAGCGTCGCGCCCTGCGTCGGTGAGGTGATCGTGGATGTTGGCGGAGTGGTGTCGGTCGACTTGGTCCCCGCTACGAGGCCGGTGGTCAAGGACTTAGGCTGGACACCCATTTCGGCGAATAGGTTGACGGTCGCCTGCTCGAGGTTGGGGTCTGGCACCGTTTTGCCAGGCTCGGTGCTCGGCGATTCCCACGCGTTGAAATTGGCAAGGCCCCACGACCATTGCACCGTGCCCGCGCCGAACACAAGTGCACCACTGGGAGCCTTGTACAGCGTCAGATGATGTGTCGCGGTCGTGCCTTCGGAGAGACGGCTGCCGTAGTCATTGAATGTCTGCAGCCCGCTCACGGTCGTGGAGGAGAGGTCGAACTCGCCAGCCGGGCGGAAGCCGTTGTCGACATCCTCGTCCCACTCATAGCCGAGCGTGCCGGCGCCGGGCGCAAGCGTCAGCGACTGTCCGGATTTCAGCGTCGAGGCAGCCGTGTTTTTCCAGAGCCTGTCCTTGGCGTACTGGGAAGGCACGGTGATGTCGGAGGTACCTGCATTGACCAGGAAGAACTGGCCTGTAAGAGCGTTCTCGGGCTTGCCCCCGTTGGCGGGCGGACTAAAGCGCGGGTCGCGCCAGCTACCAGTCCAGGTCGGCGGGTCCTGTGGGTCCACGGGCGCGTTGAAATGCGTCTCCTTGTAGGAGGTGAGCGTGCGATAGGGCGTGTTGGTGCCTTCGGTGCTGGCCCCCCAGCGCGTCTTCCAGAACATCTCGTTGCCGCTGAAGAAGGCAAGGTTGACCCCTGCGGAGAGGGCAGATTCGACGTTTGCGCGCTGGCCTTCAGACCAATACTCGTCGTGGCCGCTGGAAATGAAGAGCTTGTGGTTCTTCAGCAGCGCACCGTTCTGGTCGACGTTGGCCTCGCTGGTGTAGCTGACGTTGTAGCCGTTCTTTTCGAGCCAGTAGATCATCTGGAACTCGGCGTACCAAAGGTAGGAAGCGCCGCCGTCCACGGCAAACGATCCCTCCCACGGCCGGTTGTAGGAGACCGCGTAGGCAGCCTTATAGGCTTCCGGTTCGCCGGGCGGACAAGCGACTGTGCACGTGTACAGGCTGTTGCCGCCGTAGTCGTTGTATGCCTCCCAGGTAGCGTCAGAGGTCTGCAGCAGGACTTCGGAGTGGCTGGAGTCGTTGCGCACGACAAACGGGATCTGGCTTTCGCCGCTGCCGTCTTCGCGAACGAGGTGCGCGATATAGACGCCCGAGACGGCGTTACTCGGAACCGTCCACGATGCCGAGACGCCCCAGTTGCCGCAGTCGATCAGGCCGGTGGCGGAGTTCGTAAGGCAAGCGGGCTGTTTCTGGGGAAGCGTCGCGGTCGGTTTGATACCGGCCTGCACCATGCGCGCTCCGTCGCCGCCGTAGTAGCCGAGGCGCAGGATGTCGATGTGGTACTTGGTCGAGGGCGTGCTGATCTTGAACGACTCGGTTTCGCCGACGTTGACGCTCATCGAGGTGCCGTAGCCCTGGATCGTGCTGGAGCCGACGCCTTCCACCCCCCAGTCGCTTTGAGGATCGCCGGGCAGCGCGTTCTCGCAGACATTCGGGTTGGGCGCCGAGGCGCATTCGTCGGTTACAGCCAGCGCAGGGGAGCTCGTGGCGAGCATGCCAAGGCAGGCGATCAGGGTGGCGGCGGCGGCCAGCAGCAGCCCTGTCAGAGATAGTCGGCCTGTCTTCATGATGCTCCTCTTCCACTTAGGACTGCCGGCACAGTACGCACCAGAATCGCAATATTCAGCCACACCGAACGCCGGCGCGCGTATTCAACGTCCAAGCTCACCATCTCCTCGAGCGTCACCGTAGAGCGGCCATTTACCTGCCACAGGCCGGTGACGCCGGGCTTCACGGCAAAGCGCGCAAACCAGTGCGGGGGATAGTGCTCAACCTCGTAGGGGATCGCCGGTCGCGGTCCCACCAGTGACATCTCGCCGCGCAGCACGTTCCACAGCTGCGGCAGCTCGTCAAGGCTCGAGCGCCGTAGCGCCCTGCCGAAGCGGGTCACGCGCGCATCGCCGGTCATCTTGAATTGTGGTCCAGGCGTAGTGTGCTCGCGCTGCTCGCCGGCGATCAGACCAAGCACGTACTCGCGATGGCGATCGTGCGGGACGCCGTCGTGCATCGTGCGGAACTTGTTGACCGTGAACGGCACGGTGTCGCGCCCGACGCGGCGCTGGCGAAAGATCGGCGAGCCGGGCGAATCCAAGCGCACGAGGATCGCGATCACGGCGAGTAGGGGAGAGAGCAGGATCAGCAGGGCCGCCGAGCCGACGATGTCCAGCGTCCGGCAGCTGAAGTCCAGCAGCCAACCTTTGGCTGCCTGTCCGGAAGCTGCGTCAAGCGCGCTGCGCGGGACGACGCTTGGACCAAGCGAAGCTGCCTGTCGATCGATAGCGCTACTTGCCACACCAAAGAAACGCGCGGAAAGTCGCCAACTTTCGTCCTTCTGAGCCCTAATTTGCGGGCTGTTGCAGGTAAGCGAGGACGGATGCCCGGCGTCAGGCGACCAGCGCGAGCATGCAGGCTTCGAGCCGCTCCAGGACGTAGTCCTGCTGATCCTCGCTGAGGTCCGGGAAAATCGGCAGCATTAGGGTCTCGCGGGTCGCCGCCTCGGTGTGCGGCAGATCTGGAGCGCCCTGCGGCGTTTGATCGGCGTAAGAGGCCTCTTCGTGGATTGCCATCACACCGCGGCGCGTGGCGATGCCGTCCTGCAAGAGGCTGCGCATCAGATCGGTGCGCTCAAGCGGAGCGTTGGGCGCGACGCGAACGCAGTAGGACTGCCATGTGCGTTGCGCATATGTCGGGTCATAGGGAGCTTCGAGGTGTGGAATGCGCTCCAGCGCTGCGGTATAGCGCTCGGCGAGTAGCCGGCGGCGCTCCAGGATCTCATCCAGCACGCGCAACTGACAGAGTCCAAGTGCGGCTTGCATGTCGGTCATACGGCTGTTCCAGCCACGCTCGGGATAGGCCTCGACGACGATGTCGCGTGCGGAGTGGCGGGCAAGGTCGGAGGTATCCATTCCGTGCGCGCGCAAACGCCGCAGCCTCTCAGCGACCTCGGGATCTGACACGGCGATCATGCCGCCCTCGCCTGTGGTGATCACCTTGCGCGGATGCAGCGAGAAGCAGGCAAGCGGCCCGAGCGAGCCTATCGAGCGATCCTTGTAGCTTGCGCCTATGGCACAGGCGGCGTCCTCGACGATCTCCACTTTGTGGCGGCGACCCAGCTCCAAGAACGCGTCCATGTCGGCTGGAAGACCGACTTGATGCACGGGCATGATCGCCTTCGTGCGGGGCGTGATCGCCCGCTCGGCGGCAGCCGGGTCGAGGTTGTAGGTATGCGGGTCGATGTCGGCGAAGACTGGCTGCGCGCCACAGTGCCAGACGGCGTTCGCGGTGGCGATGAACGACAGCGAGGGCACGATCACCTCGTCGCCGGGGCCCACGCCCGAGACGTGGAGCGCCAGTGAAAGAGCGGTCGTGCAGCTCGTTGTGGCAACCGCGTCGGCGGCGCCGACGCGCTCGGCAAAAGCCTCCTCGAAGGCTCGCACCTTCGGACCTTGGGAGATCCAGCCGGAGGCGATCACCTCGGCGACTGCCGCCTGCTCATCGCCCGCGAGGTGCGGGCGCGTGATCGGGATCTCCATCACGGTGTGGCGCTGAGCGTGGGCGATGCGATCGAAGCACGTTCGGCGCGCCACCAATCCACCAACAGACGCAGACCTTCTCCCAGGTCGACCTCGGCCTCGAAGCCCAGTCGCTCGCGAGCCGCACGCGTGTCGGCCAGACGCCGTGGAACCTTGTTGACCGAGCGCTCCGGACCGTGTTCGACCTCGACGCCTGAACCCATCACCTCGATCAGCATCTGGGCGAGCTCGAGCAGGCTCGTCTCGCTGCCGCTGGCGACGTTGAACACTTCGTCGCTGACGTCCGCCGAGGCGGCAAGCACGTTCGAGCGGGCGACGTCGCCGATGTAGATGAAGTCCATCGTCTGTGAGCCGTCGCCGAGGATCAGCGGCGGTTCGCCGGCTTCGATGCGCTCCATCCAGCGCACCAGCACCTCGGTATAGACGCCGTGAATATCCATGCGCGGTCCGTACACGTTGAAGTAGCGCAACGCCACATAATCGAGTCCTTGCATCGCGGTGAAACTGCGCAGCAGCCCCTCGTTGAAAGTCTTGGCGGCGCCGTAGAGCGTGTCGTTGGCGTAGGGGTGATGAGACTCATCGGTCGGGAACTGCTCGGCCAGTCCGTAAACCGAGGCGGAGGAAGCAGCCACGATCTTGCGCACTTTCTCATTGAGCGCGGCCTCGATCACGTTGTAGGTGCCGTCCACCATCACTTCGAGTGCAAGTCGCGGTTCCGCCGCGCACTGGGTGATACGTAGGGCCGCCTGATGGAAGACGACATCGATGCCCTGCGTCAGCTCGACCACCAGCTCGCGATCGCGGATGTCTCCTTCGACCAAGCGCACCGGACCGTTCTCGATGGCCCATGCGAGGTTGTCGCGACGACCGCGCACGAAGTTGTCGAGCACGACGATCTCCTGCGCGCCAGCCTGAACCAGCTGGTCAGCGATGTTGGAGCCGACCGCCCCACCGCCGCCTGTGATCAGTACGCGTTCACCGAGCATTTTGTGAGCACTCATGATCACTCAACGGTCAATGAGGCGGGATTTTCCACGCGCAACTGAATTTGCCAGCGCTCGGCGCCAGGCAGCGGGGATTGGCCCTGGCTGTGATCGAGCGGAACATCGCCGATCACGCGCGCCGGGTTGCCGGCGGCGATCACTCCAGCAGGGATCGATTTGGTGACGACGCTGCCGGCTCCGATCACCGAGTGAGCGCCAATGCGCACGCCCTTGAGGATCTTGGCGCCGTCGCCGACAAACACGTTCTCTTCAAGCTCGACGGCCCCCATCTGTGGTTTGCCACCGCGACGGCGTTCAGGATGCAGCTCGTGGAAGTCGCTGTCGAGGATCTCGACGCAAGAGCCGATCAGGGCGTTCGCGCCGATGCGGATGCCGGGCCCCTCGCTCTTTATGAAGACGTTGTTGTTGACCTGCACGCCGTCGCCGAACTCGATCTTCGACTCCGCGGTCGACGCCTCGACGTGGCAGTAGCCGCTGTAGAACTGCATCGAGGTCGGCCAGCCGAACTCGACTTCACCTCCGAAGGAGATCGCGCCCTTGCCAAGCAACAGGACAGGTTGCAGTACGACCGGGCTACCACTCACGCGTATGCAATCTGACAGCGCACGGTACTTCCAGATCCGAGCTTGGCGAATCGCGGATGAGAGACGCCCCGAGCCCCTCATCGCGACTCGCCCCGCTCGGCGGACCCCTGCCATTGCCGGTCGCTCGTCCTCATGTACACAACAACGTGGCGAGGCTCGGTGACCTTGCACGCAGGGAACGCTCTGCACACTTGTGTGCGGTGTCTCCGCCACCAGGCCTTTGATGTCTCTTCATGCCCGCATGCGATGCGAGAATCGCGCGCCGCTGCACGTTCATACAGCGATATGACGAACACTCACAAGCCATCCATCTCAGTCGTCGTAGCGGCCTACCAGGCGGAGCGCTTCATCGCCGAGGCGCTCGAATCGATCCTCAACCAGAGTTGTCCCCCCGACGAGGTGATCGTCGTCAACGACGGCTCGACCGATGGCACGGCACGCGAGCTCGAGCGCTTTGCGGGACGCATCCGTGTTGTTCATCGGGAGAATGGCGGCTGCCCAGCCGCGTTCAACACCGCCTTTGCCGAGGCAAGCAGCGACTTCGTCGCGTTGTGTGGGGCCGACGACATCTGGGAGCCGCGCAAGCTCGAGTGGCAGCTCGAGGCGATTAGCGCACACCCGCAGGTGGATCTGCTCTGCGGCCACGCCGTGCTGTTCGGCCGCAGCGAAGGCGAGTACTCGCGCCCGCCGGGCGTTGGTGTCCTCGACAGCGCGCGCTTTGAAGGACGCTCTCTATCGCCAGTGCTGCATCTGTGCACCCTCAGTGGTCATCCGCCGCTCACTGTTCGAGCGTCTTGGCCCGTTCATCGAGAACTTCGGCGCCGACGACCACGAGTACTGGTTCCGTTGCCTGCGCGCCGGCGCAAACTTCTACTACGACCCGCGCCCGCTGCTCAGCTGGCGCCAGCACGAGAACAACCTCACCGGACGCACGGCCTGGATGGACGAGTGCGGCGATCAGGTGCGGCGCATGTACGAAACCGACGTGAGCGACCGCGCGATCGCAGACGATCTCTTCAGGATCGGCAGGCGCCTGGTGGACGAAGGTCGCCCGCGCGAGGCGCGGCAAGGCCTTTCGCCAGTCGCTACGGCGCGGCCGGCACAGCGCCTCGCCGGCGAATATCAGGGCGTTCGCATGGGTTGTGATCCTTGGCCTGCCAAGCGGCGTGCGCGAAGGCGCAGGACGGGCGGTCACCTTCACAAGTCGCGCGATCGACGCGTTGCGCGGCGGGCGCGACCCGGTGCTGCCGTGAAGACCCCGACGATCAGCGCGGTGATGCCGGTCTACAACACCGAGCGTTATGTCGCCGAGGCATTGACCGCGATCCTCTCCCAGACGCACCCCCCCGATGAGGTGATCGTCGTCGATGACGGCTCGACCGACGGGACGCTCGGAGAGCTGGAGCGCTTCCGCGGCGAGATCCGCGTCGTCAGGCAAGGCAACCTCGGCGTAGCGGGAGCGATGAACCGCTGTTTTGAGGAGGCGCGCTGTGACTACATGGCCAAGTGCGACGCCGATGACATCTGGGAGCTCGACAAGCTCGAGCGCCAGATCGAGGCGATCGTCGCCCACCCTGCAGTCGACATCGCCTTCGGTGGCGCCCGCTTCTTCGGCGGCAGCGACGGCCCGCGCGCACCTTATTCGGGCGCCGGCATCCTCGACTTGCAGAAGTTTGCCAAGCATCTTTATCGAGCAAACTTCGTCTGCTCGGGCACGACGATGGTCAGGCGCAGCCTGCACCAGCGCCTCGGGCCGTTCGTGGAAGGGCTCGACTGCGAGGACTACGACTACTGGCTGCGTGCCGTCTCGACCGGCGCCGTCTTCTTCTACGACCCCCATGTGCTGATCAACTACCGCACCCACGAGAACCAGGTCTCCGGAAACCTGCTGCGCATGCACCGAGCTGAGTACATCGCCCACGACTGGCACGCCGATCTCGTCGGCGACGCACGGCTGGTACGCAGGGTAAAGGCGCGCGACCTGTCGAACATCGCGCGACAGCTCAGCGACGAAGACCGTCCACGGGAGGCACGAGCGACTTTCGTAGCCGCCCTGCGACAGCGGCTCTCAGCCCCGTCTACTCGCCTGGGTGCTCGTCCTCTCGATGCCAGATCGCTACCGTCGCCGGCTCGCCGAGAGGCTGGTATCGATCAGGCGCACGCTGGTCTCGCCGGCCTCGCGGTGAACCATGACGGCCGAAGTGCTCGTGACGGCCGAGGAGTCCACACCGACTGAGGACCCCATGAAGCCGATATCCGCCGAGCCGGCATCCACAGCATCCCCAGACCTGGCGTCCGCCGAGTCGACGCCGGTCGCTGGGCCGACTCCAGCAGAGCAACAGGCCGCGGCAGACGATCGGGCAGCCAACGAGCTGCGCGACGCCGCCGCGCACGGCGTACGTTGGTCGGCGATCGCCCGTCCCACCGTCGAGATCCTCCAGCTCGGCTCGATCGTGATTCTCGCGCGGCTGATCGTGCCGGCGGAATTCGGCCGCTACGCGATCGCTCTGATCGCCCAGGAAGTGGCCTACCTGATGGTTGCCGGAGGCTTGAGCAGCGCCCTCGTCCAACGCAAGACAATCGATCGCGAACACCAACAGACCGGGATGGCGCTTGGCTTGCTCGCGGGCCTCACGCTTGCCGTGGTCACATTGATCGCGGCCAGCGTGATCGTGGCGCCGATCTTCGGCGAGCGCACAGCCTTCTTCGTGCGCCTGATGGCGCCGCTGTGCCTGGTCTCGGCGCTCAGCACCGTGCCCACCGCCACCTTGCGCCGGAACATGGCTTTCAGGCGCCTGAGCGAGATCGAAGTGCTCAGCACCCTCGCGCGCGTCGTCGTCTGCATCGGCCTGGCGCTGGCGGGCATGAGCGGCGAGGCGTTGGTGCTCGGCGTGCTGGCCGGCTCGCTGGCGACGGGCGTCATTGCCTGGGTCAGCGCACCACCCCCGGCGCCGCGCCTATATCGCAAAGCTGCACGCGAGCTGTTGAGCTACGGCCTGCCGGTGTCGCTGGCCTCGGTCAGCTGGATCGGCTTCAGCAACGTCGACTACGCGATCATCGGCGCGCGCCTCGGCGCATTGCAGACCGGCTTCTACTTCCGCGCCTACACGCTCTCGGTCGAATACCAGAGCAAGATCAGCGTCGTGATGAGCCAGGTCGGCTTCCCGGTCTTGGCACGCACACGCAGCGCCGCCGAGCTGAGCCAGCTGTACCGCCAGATGGTGCGCACCCTGACGATCCTGCTGTTCCCGCTGCTCGTGCTGTTGACGATCACAGCCCCCGTGCTGGTCCCGTTCCTGTTCGGGGCGCAGTGGACGCCGGCGGTCGTGCCGGTCCAGATCCTCGCCTTGGGCGGCGCCTCGACGCTCGTTGTCGATGCCGTCGGCACGGTGTTCATGGCGACCGGCCGCGCGCGCGCGCTGCTTGGCTACGGCATAGCTCACTTCCTCGTATATGGCCTCACGGTGCTGGTGGTCGTTCACTACGGAATCGTGGCCGTCGCGATCGACGCGGCGGTGGTTCACACACTGTTCCTGGTGGTGGCTTACGTGATGATGCTGAATGGTTCACAAGAACGCCCAATACCAAGGCTTTTGAGTGATATCGCGCCTGCCACGCTCTCCTGCGTAGGCCTGGCTGTCGTCGCCTTGCCGGTGAGCATGGGACTGACCGCGATCGGCGCGCCGGCGATCCTGTGGCTGGCTGCTGTCGGGCTCGTGGCAATCCCGCCGTATCTACTGACGCTGCGCCTCGGTTTTCCGGAGAGTTGGCGCAGTCAGCGCTCGATCATTACGCGCATCGTGCCGGCCAACAAGGGCCTCAGTCGGGTCGGGCAGCGGCTCGCGGCAGTGCGTGTGCGCTTCTCGAGCTAGGTGGAGCGCGTTCTTGGCTAGGTGGAGTGGGCGTCTTGGGCTAGGTGGAGTGCGCGTCTTGGGCTAGACCCAGTCCAATCGGGGCCTCTGCACAAGTGAATAGGCGGTTCTGGACAAGGGGGTGGCTTTCGTGCGGGACCGCCGTGACAATGCGCTTACTCGTGTCGGCCCATGAGAGGATCTCCAGATGAGCCCAGGCACGGAGTCGAGCAACGCAACAGATCGCACTGCGGATCACATAGAGAGCCCGCGTGAGGGCGAGCGCGTTGGGGTCGTGATCGGCGGTACCCGTCCAACGCGGATCTGTCCTGGCATCGCAGAGTGGATCAGGGACATGGCGCAGGAGCAGAGTGCTCTGCGCTACGAGCTGATCGATCTGGTCGAGGTCAACCTCCCGTTTTTGGACGAGCCGCTGAAGCCGGCACTTCGCGAATACGAGCACGAGCACACCCGCGCCTGGAGCCGGCTGATCAGATAGCCACCAGTTGTACTGAGGGTAGACGAACACGAAGCCGCTGTAGCTGCCGGCGCCGCTGAAGAACGCGCTTGACTTCCTCTACTACGAGTGGCACGACAAGCCGGCTGCATCCGTCACCTATGGAACCCGCGGTGGCAACAAGGGCGCCGCGCAATTTCACGGCGTCCTCGAAGGCGTCCACATGCGTCCGCTGGAAGATCGCCTCGAGATCGTCATCACCGACGAGGACGTTGACGAGGACTGGCAGGTGCGAGACCTGCACGCCACGCTTCGCCCATACCTACAGCAGGTCAGGCAGCTCGACGCTCAGCTGGTCGAGGCGCTGACGGACACGCAATGAGGTCCGGCACGGTGGCGCGCCGGACCTCTGATGCGTTGACCTGACCGAATTAGGCGGCGGCGGCGCGCTCGAGGCGCGGGGCCATCGCGAGCGGCATGCCGTTCGCGAGCATCGACTCGCCCGCCAGCTCCACCAGCGCGACGATGTCCAAGCCCAGCGCCACGTTCGAGCGTGGTTCAGAGCCTGTGCGGATGGCGCGCGCAAAGTCCTGCAGCTCCAGGCTCAGCGGCTCCTGAGGCTGCACACGCGGGCTGATCACATCACCGGTGCGGTAGATGAGCTGGTGCTCACCGAAGTTCGCCGGGGGCGGACCCTCGTCAATGCCGCGGTCATACACGCGAATCGGCTCGTCCGAGGCAGTGTCGTCGTATTGGATCATGCGCTTGCTGCCCGCAACGATCATCTGGCGAACCTTGCACGGCGCCAGCCAGGAGATCTGCACGTTGGCGGTCGAGCCGCCCGCGAATGTGAGTGTCAAGAAAGCCGTCTCCGGCACGTCCTGTTTGAAGACGCTGCTGCCCGATGCGGCAATTCCGACGACAGGCTGGTCCAGCCAATAGAGCAGGATCGAAAGATCGTGCGGGGCGAGGTCACAGACGACACCGTCGCTCTGGTACTTGCCGAGATTCATACGTGCGGAGGTCACAAAATGAATGTCACCCACCGTGCCGTCCTGAATCAAATCACGCACCGCATTGACCGCGGGGCTGTAAATGAAAGTGTGACCTGGCATCAGCACGAGATCTGAGTCCTCGGCAATATCGGCAAGCTCCTGGGCGTCGTCCAGTCGCGTAGCGAGCGGCTTCTCCACAAGCACGTGCTTGCCTGCCTCCAGCACCTGCTTTACGATCGCGTGATGAGTCTTTGGGGGAGTGGCTACAACGACGGCCTCGATCGAGTCGTCGTAGAGCACTTCCTCCAGATCCCCAAGCGCGAGCGCGTCGGGATAACGGCTCGCCAGCGGGCCGAGGCGCGCCGGGTCGCGGTCGCACAGTGCCTGCAGCTGGAACTCCGAGCGCTCGGCCAAGTTGCGCGCGAGGTTCGGGCCCCAGTAGCCGCACCCTACGACCGCGGTGCCGATCGGCATCTCACGGGGCACGATGCGACGGTTACGTCGTAGTCCGTCTACTGTTGTGTTCCACGAATCAAACATCGTTTATAGCCCCTGAAGTGGAAGTCGAATTCATATATTCGTTTAACGTTGTGCGACTGCGCCGTCTTTTGCGAAGCTGAGCATTGCCTCAGAAACTTGACTCAACTCCTCGTCACTCATCGTCGGGAACAGCGGCAGCGAGCAGATCTGCTCGGACTGTCGCTCGCTCACCGGCAGACTTCCCGGGCCCAGGCCAAGATGGGCATAGGCTTCGGTGCGGTGAATCGGCGTCGGGTAGTGAACCGCCGAGGCGACGCCGTGCTGCTCGAGATGAGCACGCAACGCGTCGCGGTTGGCACTGCGCACCACAAACAGGTGGTAGACGTGATCGGCCTCGGCAAACGGCAGCTCGACGAGCTCGATTGCCTCGCCCGCTCCCGCATCCGCCAAGCCGCTCAGACGGCTCCGCAGCTCTGAGCCCAGACGGCGCCGGGCATCGTTCCAATCGTCCAGGCGTGTGAGCTTGCGACGCAGCACGGCAGCCTGCAGCGCGTCCAGCCGAGCCGTGGTGCCCACGACGCGGTGGTGGTAGCGCGGACGCTCGCCGTGTGCACGCAACAGCCGAATGCGTTCGTCCAGCTCGGGAACGGCTGTGACGATCGCGCCGCCGTCGCCCCACGCACCGAGGTTCTTGGTCGGATAGAAGCTGAAGCAGCCAAGCACGCCGATCGTTCCGACACGACGTCCGTTGTAGCGGGCGCCGTGAGCTTGACAGGCGTCCTCGATCACGTGGATGCCTGCCTCGCGCGTGATCTCGAGGATTGGGTCAAGGTCAACCGTCGCACCAAACAGATGCACGGGAATCACACAGCGCACCTTCGGTGTGAGGCTGGCCGCGACAATCTCCGCGGTGATCAGATGCGAGTCGGGATCGACGTCGACCAGGATCGGGGTGGCGCCCACCGCGCTCACCGCCTCAGCTGTGGCGATGAACGAGTTGGTGGGCACGATCACCTCGTCGCCCGGTCCGATCTCGAGCGCTCGCAAGGCAAGCACAAGCGCCTCGGTACCGGAGGAGACGCCGATCGCGAAATCGGTCTCGCAGTAGGCGGCGAACTCGCGCTCGAAGCCCTCAACGGGCTCGCCCAGTGTGAAAGCGCCCCGCGAGGCGATGTCGCGCACCTCTCCCATCAGCTCCTCCAGCAGCTGCGGATCGGCATTGTCCATGCGCACAAACGGCACAGAGGGGCGCGTGGTGGTGTCTGTCTGCCCCGCGCTCAACATGCCGCGCTCAACTGACCGTAGGCGACCGACGGCGAGGAGCCAAGTCGACGTAGCTCTTCCTGAAGCGCCCGGCGGCCACGATGGTGCAGGCCGTGGACGGAGCTCTCGGTACGACCCATCTGCTCGGCAATCTCCGGCGGGAGACAGCCCGACGACGTGGCGCATGACCATCACGTCGCGCTGCTCGTCGGGCAGTGAGGCAAGTGCGCTGTGCAGGTCGCGCGCACGGTCCCTGGCTTCGTCATCGACGAGCTCGTTTGCGCCGAAGACCTCTTCGGTCGGCGTTGGGCGCCGGCGGCGCAGGTGGTCCAGTGCGACGTTGCGCGACAGGCGCAGCAGCCAACCGGAGAAAGGGATGCCGTGATCCTGGTACTGCACGATCACGGTGATCAGCTTCATGAAGACGTGCTGAGTTAGATCCTCAGCCTCCTGCTCGTCTCGCACGATGCTGCAGATGTAGCCGTATACGTTGTCCGAGTAGCGCGTGTAGAGAAACCGCAGTGCGTCTCGGTCTCCCTCCTTCGTGCGCGCAATAGCTAGGCGTGTTTCGCGTGCTGTCTCGGGCGAATCGTCCAGAGTCGCACGGCGACGGAAGCCTACGTGTCCATCCTTGACATTGAGGCGGCGATGCATATGTGTTCCCCGTTGTTGGCGGTGAATATTTTCCCCTGCGAATCCGTATGGCAGGGGTTTGTGTGCATCGATGATGGGTAATGCAATCCATTCCCACAATGGCCCGTTCGTCGCTATCTCCGTTCAGGCGATGAACGCTGATCCCCACCACGTGACGGGTGGCGTCGTATGATCGCTGGCCCGAGCTGTAGGTTCGCAAATTCCGCATGAATGCTGGGCTTTTCGTGCCTCGCATGAGCGTTCATGTGCGACGTCCATGCTTGTTGTCGATGGGTAAAGATGTTTGTGTAAATCGCCGGACTACTGCCTACAAATCTCCGACTAGGACAGCCGGGGGAGGCGATCGAGCTGTCCATTTGGCTCGTTTTAGAGCTCAGAAAAGGCGCTGCGCGCGGTCTGCTATCTCGCGCGCGATGGCAAGCGATGCCGTCGCAGCGGGCGACGGTGCGTTGCGGACGTGCAAGGCTCGCTCGGTGGTCGAGAAGACAAAGTCGTCCACCAGGTCGCCGTTGCGCGCGACGGCCTGTGCGCGTACGCCCGTGAACGATGGCTTCACATCTTTTGCGGTGATCTCCGGTACGTAGCGGGCCGCATCGCGGACGAGCGCAGGGCGCGATGCCGCGTGGTGCAACTCGGTGAGTCCTGTGCGCCACCAGCGAGCGAACATGCGCCACGAACCGGGCCAGCTGAGGGTCTCGCCCAGGTCTCTGCGACGCAGCTGAGCGGGATGCCTGGCATCGCGGGCGCCGGCAAGCAGGGCGGTTGGCCCGATCAGGATCTCGCCGTCGATGCGCCGCGTGAAATGGACGCCGAGGAAGGGAAGCGAGGGGTCGGGAACTGGGTAGATGAGCGATTTCACGAGGCTGCGACGCTCTGTGGCCAAGGCCAGGTAGTTGCCGAGAAAGGGCACGATGCGGGGGTCTGGATCGGCGCCGGCCGCTGTCGCGAGACGGTCCGACCATGCTCCGCCACAGAAGATCGCATGCGTGGTGTCCGTGAACCCGTGTGCGTGCAGCAGGCGCAGACCTCGACCCCGGGGCTCGACGGCGCGAACCTCGCAGCCGGTCACGAGCGCTCCGTCGGCTTCCAGCAGGTCGTGGGCGTAGGCGAGGGCGACGGCATGGAAGTCGACGATGCCGGTCGGCGGACAGTAAAGGCCCGCTACGCCATGTGCGTGCGGCTCATACTCGCGAATGCCCTCGGCGTCGAGGCGGCGCAGCCCGCTCACGCCGTTGAGCGTGCCCCGTCGCTGGAGCTCCTCCAGCCGCGGGATCTCCTCGAGCGCTCGCGGCGACGATCAGCTTGCCGCAGCGCTCATGCGGGATCTCGTGCTCTTCGCAGTAGTCGTAGAGCTCCGCCGCTCCCTGCACGCACAGGCGCGCCTTGGACGAGCCGGGCTTGTAGTAGACGCCCGCGTGGATGACGCCGGAGTTGTGGCCGGTTTGGTGTTGGCCCAGCTCGGTCTCACGCTCCAGTACGCATATAGATGAGGATGGAAAACGTCGTGCCAGCTCGCGAGCCACGGCGAGGCCCACGATTCCTCCGCCGACGACTGTCAGATCGCTGCGTGCCGGTGCCGAGAGAGAGACCGGTAGATCGGGGCTGGGCAAGCGGCCTAACATACGGCAATGGGTGATGTCGCGGCTTGGATGAGAGCGGTGTCCTGCGGGCTGCTCAGGCGGCGAACAGGCCCGAGCCGACCCAATCGCTTTCGCTGCGCGCGCCCGGCGGTGCGAAGAAGTAGCCGCCACCGACCGGCGTGATGTAGTCGATCATCGGCTCAGCGGACAAACGCTGTTGGATCGTCGCGAACTGGCGTTCAGGGCTTTGGTTGAAGGCGACGAACATCAGGCCCTGGTCCAGCTGTCCGGCGGCGTCAAAGCCGCGCGTGTAGTTGAAGCCGCGGCGCAAGATGCGCTGATCTTCGGTTGCTGGGGTGCGCGGATTTGCAAGGCGTATATGCGCATCGAGGGGGATCCGCTTGCCGTGCGGGTCGAGGTCGTAGCGAGGTTCCTCGAACTCGCTGGTACCGCCGAGCGGCGCTCCGCTGGTGCGCACGCGCCCGATCATGTTTTCCTGCTCGTTCAGGCCGACGCGGTCCCAGAACTCGACGTGCTGGCGGATGATGCGCAGCGACCTGGTAAGTGCCGCCAGCTGCCCAGGCCGGCTCGCCGTCTGCGACCCACACCAATTTGTTCATGAGCGCCGAGTCGCTGGTAGGAGGGTTGGCGGTGCCGTCGCGGAAGGCGAACAGGTTGCGAGGGCTGTTGTGCGGGGAGGGGCCGCGTGCGGCGCCGGAGAAGCCGTCGATGTTCCAGCGCAGCTGGAGCGTGCCGCGCACGGTGCGCAGCAGCTCGCGCAGGGTGTGCACGACGGTGTCGCGCTGATGGGCGCAGATCTGCAGCAGCAGATCGCCGTGGCTCTGAGCCGGATCAAGGTCGTCGACCGAGAACGTGGGCATCTTGATCAGCTCGCGTGGGCGCTGCGAGGCGAGTCCGTAGCGTTTGTCGAACAGCGATGCTCCGAAGGCGATCGTCACGGTCAGCACGTCGGGATCGTTGATCGGCCCGAGGATTCCCGAGTCAGCAGGTGGGTCGTCGACCTCGAGCAGCGGGGTGGGGGCACCGTCGGTCAATTCGCGCGCGCGCAGGCTCAGCGCCCTGAGGGCTTCCTCGAGCGTCTTCCGGTCGGGTGCGAGCGAATCGAGTGCCGCGAACGTCGCTTGCGCCGGTGCGGGCGTGAGGATGCCTGCCTGATGGGGGCCGTCGAAGGGCTCACGCTGGGCGAGCTGTGCCTGGGAGACGTTCCATTCCTGTGCTGCTGTGGGCTCGGTGGGGACCGCCGTCGCCTCTTCGGTCTTTGTGGCGGCGCGCACGATCGCGCCGGCTCCGCCGACACCGCCGGCTCCCAGCAGCACAGCCGAGCGAGTTAGAAATGTGCGGCGGTCGAGCTCGCTCATGGTTCGATCCGCGCGTCGCGCTTTGGTATCTGGGGAATCTGCGGCGGGAGTTCGGTCTCCAGGGCCCCGGGCACCTGGGACAGCGCCTCGAGCGTGCCGCCGAGCGTGCCGTCGAGCAGCACGGTTTGAGCCTGGGTGAGCTGAGCGTTGCTCGGCAGGCGCCCGCCGTGGGCGGCGGCGAGCGAGGCCATCACCGAACGCAAGGCTGCGAGTTCGGTCTTGACGATCGGGATCGTGTTCTCGCGTCCCACCAGCAATTGGTGCAGCGTCGCGATCACCTCTTCGGTCGCTTGCAGTCCGGCGTTGGTCGCCAGCACACCTTCCTGGCTCCATGGGACGTCAGCCCCACTGAGCAGGTCGCGCGCCGCGTCCTCGAGGATCTCGTGTGCGCGCGTGGCGTATTCAAGCGGTTCGATCGAGACTTTCCCGACCACCCCGCGCAGCCGGCGCACGTTGAGGTTGAGCAGGCGTGCCTGGCTGAGCAGCGTGCGCGGTTCCGTCGAAGTCCAGAGCCCGTATTCGATCCTGTGCAGGCCGGTGAATTGGGGGCTTGCCGTGCCCCCGGGCAGGCCGCTCGCATTGCCGTCGATCGCTTGGTCGAGGGTTGCGAGAGGTCCCACCAGATAGACCGCGCCGAGGCGCAGATAGCTGGCGTATGCCGCGCGCCACGCAACCTGTGCGCCCGTGCGGTCGTTGGCGGCGAGCGCGCTCTGCAAGCGCTTCACCTGGCTTTCCATCAGGCCGAGTTGGCCGACGGCGTAAGCGCGATATTGCGCGGTCGGCCTGTTGAAGGCGGATGCCGGCAGCGGAGGCAGGACGGATGGCGGTGTCGCCGCGGCTCCCTGGACCGCGCCCTGAGCGGAATTGACCACGGTTGTGCTCAGTACGTGTGGGGCGCGCGCCTCATAGGTTGCGAACGGCGTCAGCGTGTACGGCGCACTTGCGGCTGGCCGCGCGTGATGGCGACCGACGCCGAGGGCGGTGACCGCGAGGAAAGCTGCGAGAGCTATGCAAACTGCGGCAACAGCTGTCGTCGCCCACCGGCTGGTGATCGATCTGAGCATCTAGACAAACAAACGACGCCTATTGCGTTTGGCTTGCGCTTTGAGCGGTTCCTTGCATCGCATGCCCAGCATGCCGGGAGGACATTGTGCGACGAGCCGATCACTGCCAAACGCGCACCCAGTCAACCAGCATATGCGCGGGGAACTGGGTCGAGGCGTTCGGCGCGCCCGGCCAATCTCCGCCTACCGCCAGGTTCAGCAGGAGGAAGAAGGGATGGTCGAAGGGCCAGGGCGGCGCCGGAGGCAGGTCCGCCGGCGTGATCGTCTGGTAGACGGCTCCGTCGAGCAGGAAGCTGATCCGCTCAGGCGCCCATTCGACGCCGTAGACGTGGAAGCCGGCCGAGAGAGGCGTAGGGGATTCGGCCCTGCCGCCGACGCCGTCTTTTGGCGCCCAAGGCCAAGCGGCATGAAGGGTTCCATGGACGACATTGGGTTCTGATCCCAGTACCTCCATCGCATCGATCTCGCCACAGTCGGGCCACGCGTGTTCGCTTGCATAGCCTTCGTCGCCGAGCAGCCAGAACGCTGGCCACATTCCCTTGCCGGCCGGCACCTGTATGCGCGCCTCGACCAGTCCGTACTGGAATTGAAACTTGTGCAGCGTCTGCAGGCGGGCGGAGGTGTATTGCCTGGGTATGCCGTCGGAACCCGTGTAGCTTTCGGCACGAGCTGTGATGTCCAGATCGCCTTTCCCGTCGAGTTCGGCATTCTGGGGCCTTGAGGTGTAGGACTCGAGCTCTTCGTTGCCCCAGCCCTTGCCGCCGGTATCAAAGTTCCAGTTATTCGGGTTAGGGCTGCTGCCTGCCGGTCCGTTGAATTCTTCGGACCAGATCAGATGCGACGGCACCTTGGACGTTGGGTCCATCGTGGCTGCGGCGACGCCTGTTCCGTACGTGTCGAGCACGGTGCCCGCTCTTCGGTTTCCCTTGGTTTTCGTCGTGCCATGCCACCGTTTGTGCTTGACCGGTAGGCCGAGACCGCCGATGGCGGCGGTGAGCACGCCCTGCCCGAGAGGCGTGATCCTTTACGCTAGGTGCTCTGGGTGCATTGATTTGCGGGCCGGTCGTGCCATGACGGGCACCGCAACCGCCATCCCAGCAAGCAGGGATACGCAGAACATCAGTCTGAGCGAACGTCGTAGCATCACCACCGCATCGCCACGATCGTGTCAATGCTTGAGCGTTCCCGACGCCAGCGAGCCGGGCGCAGTACGGACTGCGCAGTCCTCAGTGCGCCGAGGAAGAGCCGCGGCCACCCGGCACTTGGCACGCGCTATGCAAGCGCCTGAACAACACGCTCGACGGCGCTCTCGACTGACTCTTCGCCTGAGTGCAGAGTGAGATCGGGCTTTAGAGGCGTCTCGTACGGAGCATCCACTCCCGTCAGGCCGGCGAGCTTGCCCGCGCGGGCGCGCGCGTAGAGCCCCTTTGGGTCGCGCTCCTCGCACAGCCGCAGCGGAGCGTCGACGAAGATCTCCAGGAAAGGCAGGTCGGCGTCGGCATGCAGGGAGGCCGCCGCTTCGCGGTCCTGGGCGTATGGGCTGACGAGACTGACGATCGCCAACGTGCCCGACTCGGCGAGCAGCCTCGCGACGTGTGCGGTGCGACGCACGTTCTCGCTGCGGGCGGCCTCGTTGAAGCCGAGATCGCCGTTCAGGCCATGTCGCAGATTGTCACCGTCGAGCATGAAAGCTGGGCGCCCCGAGGTGACAAGGCGCTCCTCGAGCGCAGCCGCGATCGTCGACTTGCCGGCGGCCGGCAGGCCGGTGAACCAGATCGTGGCGCCGGCGTGGCCAAGCGACTCCCAACGCTGACTGCGTGTGAGCGCAGTACGCTGCCAGCGAACGTTGGGGCTGTGTTCCTGGCCATCCCTGTGGAGGATTCTCCGGAAGAGCGGCGTCCGGCCTCTCGATCTCGGTGTCGCGGGAGTGTCCGGCGTCGGCGGTTCTTTTGTTGGCGGTCGACATGCCTGGCACGTGAAAACCCCCTTTGGGTTCAACCGTTGTGTAGGCTCCACTACCCGGGACGCCTTCACGCATTCGGGTCCCGCGCTTACTCTCGATCATGGATGCTCGCCGATGGATCGTACAGGGATGAACTGAACATATGTCTCTAGATCCATCAGAATCTACTTCAGACACCTCGTCCGAGGTCTCGGTTGTGATATGCGCGTATACCGAGCAGCGCTGGGATGAGCTGTTGGCCGCGGTCAGATCGGTTCAAGGGCAGTCGGTCGCGGCGAGGGAGATCATCGTCGTGATCGACAACAATCCGGCGCTCTTGGCGCGTGTGCGCGAGGCTCTACCCGATGTGATCGCCGAGGAAAACAGCGGTGGAAGCGGAGCGGGGCAGGCACGCAACCGCGCCGTAGGTCTTGCCAGTGGCTCGATCATCGCGTTTCTCGACGATGACGCCGTGGCGACGCCTGAGTGGATCGAGCGAGCTACGACCGCATTCGAGAATCCGCGAGTCATCGGAGTTGGCGGAACGATCGAGCCGATCTGGGAGGAGGGCCGCCCGCGTTGGATGGCCGAGGAGTTCTACTGGACTCTGGGCTGCACCTATCCCGGGCTGCCAACCGAGCCGGCGCCGATCCGCAACCTGATCGCCGCGAATATGTTTGTGCGGCGTGAGGCGTTCCTCGAGCTCGGTGGCTTTCGGGCCGGCTTTGGCAAGACCGGGACACGCTCCGGCACCGAGGAGACAGACCTCTGCATCAGGGCCAATCAGCGCTGGCCGGAGAGTATCTGGCTCCACGACCCTGCCGTTGCGGTGAGACACAGAGTGTCGCGGAGTCGATCGCGGTTGAGCTACTTCGTCTCGCGCTGTTACGACGAGGGCATCGCCAAGGCATCGATCGTGGAGTTCGTCGGTGGACGCGACGGCTTGGCGGCCGAGCGCTTCTACACCGCTCGGATCCTTCCGCGAGGGTTTGTGCGAGGTGTGACGGCCGGCCTTAGAGGCGATGTCACCGGGATTGCTCGCAGCGCCTCGATTGTCGTCGGGTTGACCGCGACAGTCGCGGGCTACCTGGTCGGAGAGGTGGCTCTTCGTCGGGAGAGTGCACCGACTGACAATTCGACGGATCTGAGCAATACGCAGCCGACCGGTGCCGGGGCCAACGTGCTGGAGGCGTGCTCGTGGTTGGCTCTGGGACACATTTCATCAGCGGTGTGAGTCATTACACCCGCTACGTAGCACTGGCGCTTGCCGAGCGCACACCCGTCTCGGTAATCCTGATGCGCAGGCTGATCCCGCGAGCGCTCTATCCGGGGCGAGCTAGGGTCGGCGACGAAACGCTCACGGACGAGGACTATCCCCCCGAGATGGAAGTCTTCGACGGGGTCGACTGGTACTGGTTTCCCAGCATGCTGGGAGCGCTGCGCTTATTGCGTCGCAACCGGCCCGAGGCGGTGCTGTTCCAATGGTGGACGGGCGCCGTGCTGCACTCCTACGTGTTGCTGGCGTTGGCCGCACGCCTGCAAGGAGCGCGGATCATCATCGAGATCCACGAGATCCAGGACACCGGAGAGGCGAAACTGGCGCCGGTGCGCTCCTACGTTCAGCGTTTTGGACGTCGGCTGATGCGCATGGCAGACGCTTACATCGTGCACTCCGAGTTCGACCGCGAGGCGCTTGGCAAGAGCTTCGACATCGGGCAACGTCCGGTCAGAGTCGTACGCCATGGGCCCTTCTCGCATTACGCGGTCGCTGAGTCCACGCGCTTGCGCGAGGCGCCTGAGGGCATGTGCAACATCCTCTTCTTCGGGACCATCAGGCCCTACAAGGGGCTCGAGGATCTGGTGCAGGCGTTTGAGTTGCTGGCAAGCGAGGACGAGAGCTGCTGGCTCACGGTGGTCGGCGAGACCTGGGAAGACTGGACACGAACCGATCGAGATGATCAAGGCGTCGAAGTATCGAGACAGAATCACGCTCGTCAACCACTACGTCTCGGACGCGGAGGTCAGCCGCTGGTTTGCCGGTGCCGACATTGTGTCGTTGCCGTATCGGCGTTCATCTGCAAGCGGGCCGCTGCATCTGACGATGGATGCCGGTCTTCCTGTAGTCGTGACCGATGTGGGCGGTCTCACCGAGGCTGTTCACGGATACGATGGTGCCGTGCTTGTGCCGGGAGCCGACCCGGAGGCTCTGTACGAGGGATTGCGCGAGGCGATGGCGCTGCGCGGTCGACGCTTTGAAGACGCAAGCTCTTGGGCGGACAACGCCGACGCGGTGCTCGAGCAGCTCGGGCCTCGCTCGTGAGGCCCACCGAGGGTGACTGCTTCCCTTCATAGCGCAGACGCGACCCAATGATCGCTCGGCGGCCGCTGCTCCGAGCGCGGTGAGGCCGAGCTCGCAAGGGGTGGACGTCGAGGTGGCCTCCCCTTCTGGAGGAGGGACTGATCGCCGGTTCGGTGCACCTTGCTGCGCAGGGCGGGCATTGTGCTGGTTGTCCAGGTCCTTGGCGCCGGACTGGCATACGGGCTGCAGGTGCTCCTCGCACGTCTGCTCGGCGCCTCGGACTTCGGCATCTACACATATGTATTTGTCTGGGTGACTTTCGTTTCGCTAATCGCCGGTCTTGGTTTCCCGGCGGCCAGTGTCCGCTTCCTTCCTGTCTACAGAGTCAAAGAGGATTGGCCTCGAATTCAGGGCTTTGTACGCTCGACTTCGAAGATCACTCTCCTGACGGCCGTCGCCATCGCACTGTTCGGGGTCAGTCGGTGTCGAGGTGCTTCACGCCGCCGGATTGCTGGCGCATCCGTCGGTCATCGTGATCGGCGCGCTGATCGTCCCAGCGCTTGCAGGCTCGATGCTCTACACCGAAATCTGCGCGCGCCGACAACCGGGTCGGCATGGCATTCGTTCCGCCACAAATCGCGCGGCCGGCCCTTATCGGGGCTTTTCTGCGGCAGCTCTCTTCCTTCTGAGTGGAAGCGCTCTCAGCGAGCAGCGCCCTCATTGCGACGCTGGTATCCGCCTATGCCGTGCTGGCGTTCCAATACGCATTTACCCGACATCTGTTCGACGTTCCCAAGATCGAGCGTCAGCAGGTAGTTGAGCTGCGAGAGTGGTTTGGCGTCGGCATCAACCTGCTCGTCGGTCAGCGTATTCATCACAACTTTGATGCAGGTCGATATCGTCATCGTAGGCGGCTTTTTGGGCGCACGCGACGCAGGCATCTATGCGGCCGCGAGCAAGACGGCCACGCTGGTCACCTTTGTGATTATGGCGGTCAACGCAGCCGCCGCCCCTCAGTTCGCGTCTCTATGGTCGCTTGGGCGTGTCGAGGAGCTCCAGCAGCTTGGTGACAAAGTTCGCCGGCTTGATATTTTGGCCTTCTCTGGCGATCGCGGTTGGAATCGCAGCTCTCGCTGGGCCGCTGCTCAGCCTCTTCGGTCCCGAATTCCCGCAGCTCGCCCGGCGCTGCTTGTTCTGCTGGTGGGTCAAGTTATAAACGCCGCCGCCGGATCGGTTGGCTATCTCTTGACCCTGACCGGCCATCATCGCGAAGCCGACGCGCGCGCTCGGACTCAGTGCGCTCGCTTGTATCCTGCTTGCCGTTCTCGGAGTATGGGCGTTGGGTATGGTGGGCGCCGCGCTCGGCTCCACGGTCGGGTTTTTGCTGTGGAATGGGTCGCTCTACTGGCTTGTAGTACGCAAGGTGGGCATATATCCGTCGGTGTTCACAACTCTGCATCTACCGCGCCGTCGTTGACGTGTTCAGTACGCTACTTTGTTGCGTTTGTGCGTGTTGTATGATCGGGCGCATGGACGATTCGTCGGTCAAGATATTGTATGTCGGCGGTTACGCACGCAGTGGCAGCACCTTGATCAGTCGTGTGCTGGGCGAGCCGAAGGGTATGATTTGTGTTGGGGAGACTCGTTTCCTGTGGAGTCGCGGTCTCATCAACAATGTGGACTGTGGCTGCGGACAGCCGTTCCGCTCATGCCCATTCTGGAGCGCTGTTGGGGACGAGGCGTTTGGCGGCTGGGATCGCGTCGATGCAGAGCATCTCACCGAGATTGATCGCGTAACAAATCTGCCTCAGGCATTGCCATTCCACTGGGCGCCGTGGTTGCGTCCTGGTATGACCGAGCAAGATCCGCGAATATGTGGACTATCTCGCCGCGCTGTACGCTGCCATCGCGCGAGTTTCCGGTGCGAAAATGATCATCGAGATGAGCAAGGACCCGACTTTTGCGTGTCTGCTCAGGCGCATACCAGGGAGCGACGTGCGCGTCGTACATCTTGTTCGCGATAGTCGCGCGGTTGCATATTCATGGACTCGCAAGAGGCGAATGCCGAGCCCAATCGGCGACCAAGTCTTCATGCCCCAGTCGAGCCCCACCGAGACCGCGATCAAGTGGTTGGCGTGGAACGCGGGTTGCTATGTCCTTTCGGCCGCTCGTTTCCCTTATCTAAGGTTCACCTACGAGAATTTTGTTGCTGATCCTCGCGCGATTCTCAACAAGTTGAGTGTCTTTACCGACGAGGCTCTGGTTCCCTCCGAGTCCCATCTGAGAGGCAAAGAAGTCAAGCTCGGTGACCATCACATATTCTCGGGGAACCCGATGCGTGCCAGTACAGGATGGATGCCAGTGCGCATTGACAACGAGTGGCAGACGCAACTTCCGTTTGCCGACTTCGCGAAGGTCACCGCGCTCACGTGGCCGTTGCTGCGTCTCAATCGCTATCCGACGGTACCGGCGGCGAGAAGGTCGGGCAGGTGCTTCAGCGGGTGGCATCTCCAGCGAGTGAGCGCCACCATCTTGCACTTGTGGTCTTAGCCTCCGTGGATCACCTTCCCAAGATCAAGTTCTTCGCGACCGCAGTACGCCCCTTTGCATAACGTAGTGGGCCGCGCATCACTCCCTCGCGTCGGGCTCGCAGTAGCTCGTCGGGACGCGTGATCTGATCGCAATTTGCACCCTGTCAGTCCGCTGTTGGTCCAAAAAACGCTTACGCAGCTGGAGTCCGAGTGCGATCTGAAGAGATCTTGCAGCCCTCGGATAGAAGCGTGGGTCGTGCGTCATCGCCTTGGTCAATACCGCGCCTAGACCAATGCCATAGCCCAAGATCTGATCGCGCAGCGCGTCGCCATCTTTGCGATGTTCGTGCCAACATAGTGCGCGCGGCTCATACACGATCCGTCCGCCGCGTAGGATCGCCTTGCTGAACGCCCAGGTCTCCTCGCACGAACCAGCGGCGCTCCCGGCGCCGAGGGCTGTGTCGAACCCGCCGCTGGCGATGATCTCGGCACGGCGAAACGCCATGTTATTGCCGACTCCGATTACCCCGTTCACGAACGGATAAAACAAACGACCGGCGATTGGTCCGGACCGCGCATCATATGAACGTCTCTCCATCCCCTTCGAAAAGCCCGCATACTGCTCGAAGCGCTTTTGTGCTTCGGTCTCCAGCTCAAGTGGCAACACCATGCCACAGGCGACGGTCACGTCTGGCTCGGCGAAAGGCGCGGTCAGCCACTCCAGCCAGCCCTCATCGGCGACCACGTCGTCATCGGTGAAGGCCACCAACTCGGCGTTCGTCTCGCTGACCCCTCTGTTTCGAGCCACAGACAGACCGACTCGTGGCTCGGCGCACGTAGCGGACGCGCGAGTCTTCCGCCATTATCGGCTCCACGTACGCAACGTCTCTCCCGTTGCCGGTCGATTGTCCACGACGACCACCTCGAGCTCGGCTCGCCTCTGTGCAAGCAGCGAGCGAATGCAGTGCTCGAGCTGTTCCTCTCTGCCGGCGGTGGAGATGATTACCGCCACCGAGGTGGCAAATGTGGGCGGGCTTGCCTCCGGGACATCCGAGCGCGGACGATTGAAGCCCCTAACGAGTGCGCCGGACTCATGTGGCATCTCAACGCACTCAAAGCGCTCGATGTGTCGGCGGATCTCCGTACCTGCAGATCGCCAGATCTCGGTCGCCAGTTCGCTCATTGGTGATGTCGGCAAGATCGTGCTCTATGTGCACGACCGCAAGTGGCTGATCGTGCAAGCGTATTAGCAGCAGGCCGTCGCGCTGGCTCGGGGTCCCACCCTCGGCCGTCTGGTGAGCTAAGCGTGATCGATCGATCCAGATCCACCACTCCCATGGCGGTGGGATCGTTATGTTGGAACGCGGCTATGGGGAGATAGCCGCTGGTCAGTCTCTCGGTTTGATCTTCGCTCATCTGAGAGCGTCGATCCTATACGAGTCATTGCCAAACGCGCACCCAATCAACGAGCATCTGTGCGGGGAAATGGGTTGAGGCATTCGGCGAGCCAGGCCATTCCCCGCCGACCGCGAGATCCATCAGCAGGAAGTAGGGATGCTTGAATGGCCACGCGGCGCCCGCAGGCAGATCAGCAGGGGTGATGGTCTTGTAAACCGAGCCGTCGAGCATGAAGCTGATCCGTTCAGGTTCCCATTCGACGCTGTATGTATGGAAGCCGGCAGACAGGGGCGTGGCCGATTCCGCCTGGCCCTGTACTCCTGTCGGCGCCCACGCCCATGGTGCGTGCAGCGTGCCGTTGACGATGTTCGGTTCGGAGCCCAAGACCTCCGCAGTGTCAATCTCGCCGCACGCAGGCCATGCTTCGGATCCTTCGTAGGCTTCGTTGCCGAGTGCCCAGAACTGCGCCACAAGCCCTTGTCCAGCAGGCACCTGGATGCGGGCTTCCACCCGCCCATACTGGAACTGGAAGGTTTTGAGCGTTTGCAGTCTTGCCGAGGTGTAGTTGCGGGTGATCCCATCTTTGCCTGTGTATTTTTCTGCCCGGGCAGCTATCGCCAGATGACCCTGGCCGTCCAGCTCTGCGTTTGCGGCGCGGGAGGTATAGGACTGGAGCTCTTCGTTGCCCCACCCGTTGCCGCCCGTGTCGAATTGCCACTGAGAGCCCGGGGACGCCCCAGCGGCTCCGTTGAATTCATCGGACCAGATCAGCTTCCTCTGCTTGGGGCGCTGGGTTCGGATGGTGCTTCTTTTGTGGTCGGTTCTTCGGGGCCGGGGTCTTCATAGGTTCTTTTCCGGCGGGTTCTCGGTCTCGAGCGGGAGATTTTGCGGGTTCTTCGGGCAGCGGCGTTTTCGTTTTTTCTTCGACCCCGAGGTTTTTGTGGTTCTTCGGGGGTGGGCTCGTTACGGGTTCTTCTGGTGCAGGTGCTTTGGCGAGTTCTTCGAGCGTGGGTGGTTTGCTCGGTTCTTTTGGTGCCGGAGTCCTTTTGGTCGGCTGTTCAGGCGCCGGAGGTTTGGGGGGCGTTTCTCGGGGTGGAGTCCTTTGGGGTCGGGGCTTGAGCGGGAAGGAGTTCTTGGGGAAATGACCCGAGACGGGAGATGTTGGGCGGTCGAGTTAGGTGGCGCGGCGGCGAGTGGCTGTCGCTGGGCCGCTGGTCCGGCTGTGTTTCGCTGCGGCCTTCTTTGTTGTGCTGGGCCGCGGAGGTACCCTTGGCGTTGCGCGTATGGCGTCGCCTGTCTGCTGCCATGGCGGTGGCGCCGAGAATGACGTGCCGAGGAGGACCTCGGGGACATGGCGCCCGGAAGCCAGCCCGCTATCGGGTGAAGCCAGTACGAACATGGCGATCACCAAATAGCGCGCCTACCGCTGCAGAGCGGACAGGTAACGTGCCATTCGGTATTGTGTCGATCAGGATCACGCCACTGTTGAGCTGCTCAGTGAACCTGGACGCATGGCTCAATCTTCGAGGGGCGACTCGCAATTGGCGTGCAGTCACGTCAAGACGCCAGCCACCGAGGCGACGAGCTGGGGTTATGCCGCCCTACCGTCGGGTAGGTTTGAGCGGCTATGGCTGGGATTCGAGACGAGCGTCTGGGGGTAGGTACGGCTGACTGTGATGGCCTCTCGAAACGAGGATCGTGCATAGTGCGTCACCGTGCCCTGATCGTCCCTGGCGGTAATGGTAGGACTACTGGTCATCCTGGCGCCGACCGTTGCGTTTACGAGGCCGCGTGGCCGACGTTCCGCGCGAGCTCCGCGGGCCATAAGCGCAAACAACGCCCCAGCTCCCAAAAATCTGTATCTTTGGCCGTGAGCGTGAGAGGCAATCGTCTCGTGAATGCTCATGGTCGAAACGCTTCGTCTGGTTGGTGTCAACCGCTCCGGCAGTCAGTACATGTGCGTGCTGATGGCAGCGTCTTCGACGGTCCTGTCGATGCCCGCTTCGATCGCGGCGATGAAGTCATGGCACATCAACACGGTCAGGGTGCCGCTGAACGAGGATTGCTGGCTCGGCATCAATGGCCTGAACCTGGCCGACTCAGGTGTCGCCTACCGGTATGCGATCGAGGCCTATGTTGCCGTCTCAACGCTGCGGGGCTCTACGTGATCCTCGACGTACACTGGAACGCGCCCGGCAAAACAAAGGCCGTCGGTCAGCGCGAAATGCTCGACGCGAGTCATGGCTATACGCTCTGGCGCAGCCTCGCGACCGCTTTCAAGGCGCATCCGGCGGTGCTCTTCGATCTCTACAACGAGCCGCACGGGCTCGGTGAAACCACCGAAGGAACAGTGGAGATGTTGGGAGCACGGGCTGTGGCGAATATGCGGGGATGAGTGGTCTCGTAACCACGGTTCGCTCAACGGGCGCCCGTAACGTGATCCTGCTTGGTGGTCTCGGCTGGGCATCCGACGACTCCGAGTGGCTGAAGTACGAGCCACACGACCCGCTACATCAGCTCGCCGCGACATTCCACGTCTACTACGAACACACGCTGTGCACTGAAGAATCGTGCTGGAACAAGACGTTGCTCCCGCTTGCTGCGCATGTACCGCTGGTTGCCGATGAGTTCGGGGAGTTGCAGTGTGGCGATCCTGCTCGATCGCGTGGCTGAACGAATGGATGTCATACGCGGCCAATAGGCTTCTCGATGCTGGCGTGGGCCTGGAACCTTCAACATGGCGGTGGATGCTCCCAACCAGTCCTCGTCACGAACTACGAAGGTTCCCCAAGCCCATACGGTGCAGCAGTTGAGGCCTTCTATGCCAAACACAATCTTTACTAGAGATCGCCACTAGATCTATCGAACGGCCCTGTTTTTCAGTCCACCTGGCTTGGGTCCCGAGTAATGGACGCGTAGACCATGTGGACCGATAAACAGGTTCTGGTGAGACCATTCACGCCACCAGGTCTAATAGCGCTTGGCAAGATTTATATAGTGCTTGTTGGAGGTCAACTGAGGAACCCCTGTTGTAATTAGCCACCCTTCCATCCACATCCATGCAGCAGAAACAACATTGGCTCCTGTCGTGATCAACGGGGCCACCTTTTCCGCCATCCCTTCATCAGTTTCTTCCCCTTAGCGGGACCAACCTCAAGGGCCACCAAAGCGTGCTGCATTGTCGGAAGGTCCCATTTGGCGATGTCTCCGTAGCTGTGTTGGTCAGCTATGTCATATAGGTCCTGGGCTAGGAGTAGTCGCTGATGGACCGCTGCACCGCCATCCGCGAGCGACAAAATCAAGCGCTTCGCAGTAACCTTCCTAACTTCAGTAAAGATTTCTGTGATCGCCGTAGCGATCTGCGCTTGGTTATATTTTTTAGACCCACCACGATTTTGTAGCAGCGAAAACGCAGACTCATAAACTATATCCCCAACCAGCAATGTGTGGATAATGCTCAAAGCGAGCTACCCATTCCTTAAGGCGTTCTATATAGGCGGCACGAACTTCAGGGCTGGTAAGAATTTCGCGATTTGTCACCGCCCATTCGTCACCAGTGCCGCCGCGTACAGGCGTGAGAAGTACGGGCACTACCGTGAGCCCCATTGCATACGTGAGTGCCATAACGTGCTCGGCTCGTTCCAGTCCAGTACTAGTCAATGCTGTCGGGTGTCCTTTTTCGTTCTTCTTCCGACTGGCCGGCAGAAAAACTCATTCCCGCGTCTAGACCAAACATAATGCGTAGTCCATCGGGGTGAAAATTGGAGTCAACCAATGCAAGCTTCTTATACGCCCGACCTGGATTCATTGTACTTGCCGTCAACCAGGATAGCTGGCCAAATTGTCGGAATGTAAACCCCCGATAAGGGATCGGTATATCGCAAACGCGCTTTGCGGGACGGCGGACACAGGAGCAAAGGCAATACCGTACAGCTTGGTGCTTCGACCTGTGTATCCCTTTAGTGATATCTGTACATGCGTCGGCTTCTCCCGCTGCAGGTACAGTGAGGAAAACGCGATCTGCACAGGTTCAGTTTCAACCGGCGATGCGGTCAGTTCAGTGGCACCATAGCCACTACCAAAGGGCGTACCGACGGTCGTACTAACAACTTCCCTTTTAGAATTCTCAGAATTGAATGTAACTTCGCTTGGCAACGTACCCCTGAGAGTCAGAACTGCCCAATAGGTGGTGCCAGGCGTAACGGGTTCGATCGCATTTGTATTACACTGGATCAAGGGTTGGTTTGTCTGAGGAAGTATTTGCCGTATGAGTCTTCCCCTGAGGTCGAGTTCGTCAGTGTAGTGAGCTTGTTAGCGCTTATGCGTCGTGTGAAGGAACCGGATCCCACACGTGCGCCGCCGGTGTTGCTACGTGAGCGAAACCTGAGTATTTCACCAGATCGTGCGTACTTCATGCCACAAACGGCATAACCCGCCGAGGCGGCCTCAGGATGCGCTTCGAGAACCCCCTGCATGTTTTACCGCATGAGCAACCATAAGCGTCAGTCCAGGCACGAAGAATCGCCCTTTTGCTGTCGCCCCCAGCGAGCAACCTTCATTTAGCAGAAGGGAGCAATCCACTCCAACAGTGGCCGTGACGTTGGTCGCCAAGCTCTTGGCTTCGACGCTCAAGGTTAGTTCTGTAGCACTTTTTACAGAAGTAATTTCGGCGAGTAGATCCTCTTCGTGTTCTCCGCCGCCGGGAATATTCATCCACTGACCTACCATAAGACTGGTCCAAGCGGTGCCGGTACCCACCAGACTGGCGCTATTTTCGGTCGTTGTAACGATACACGTCGTTGCCTCCACGAGCGCATTTGCCTTTGCGATCGCGCCGCTGCCTTCGACCGAGCCCGGCAATTGACTTCCACCAGTCGTCCGCTTCCATTGAGCGTCAAGCGCATCATCCTGACTGATTGCGGGACGAGCTTCAACGTCGCTGGCTGTCAGGATTACAACTCCAGTCTGTCCATTGACACTACTGACTTCGCTCATGTTTCCTCCAAAGGACATTAGTAGGCCAATATGGACCCTGCGAAGAGGGAATACTACTACTTGCCGTGCGGACTCCCACATCGAATCAGCTGCATTCTCGTCCAAGAGCGACACCGGACATCCGGGCTATGGGTCTTGGAGCAGGCGTGGGAGTCGGTGCGCGATAATCGGGGTGCGACCGGCATCGACTTTGCTCGACGAGCTGGCCGTGGGAATTGAAGGATGGGAGCTGGCCCGCGAACGTATTCGTCAGATCACGGCGCGTTCACGGCTACGAGTCCCTGCCGAGATCATCGTGCAGAATCTCAACCGGTTCCTGCACGGTTGGGCGGCCTATTTCCGTCATGGAAACTCCGCCCAGTTCTTCGACAAGATGATGCGATACGTGCTGATGCGCTTGGCGGGATTTATCGCCAAGTGTAGTAAGCGCGCTACACACGGTACGGCTGGTGGATCACTGTCTACCAATCACCGAACTGTATGGGCCTGATGGGCCTCAACGGAACCATCGTCGTGCCATGACCCAACAGGTCACGGCGGCCGGGACGCTGTATGCCGGCGGTGAAGAACGTCGGAGAGCCGTGTTGGGAGAACCGTACGCACGGTTCGAAGAGGCGAAACCAAGCCAATCGGCAAGCGCCGTGCGGCCCACGCGCCTCCCGCCGACCTTGCCCCCACCCTCCGCTGGAGCCGAAATCGGAAGAGCCAAAAAACGTTAGGATAGTCTAACTCCCGCTGACTAGAGCCTCCAGAAGTCTGCGCGCGGAATCGTTGCGTCGATGACAGGCCTGGATCTGGGAACCTGCGGTAGTATTGCGCGATGCAGTCAGGAGTTGCACGTACAGTGTGGTCTCGCGCGCCGCTTATGCACGGCGAGCGGCAGACATACTGCTTCTCGTTGTCGCTGGAGGCGCTTCAGTGGTTGGAGGATCATGTCGAACCTTCGATGAGGACCATTGAGACGGGCAGCGGTGCCTCAACAATCGTATTCGCATCGCGCGCCTCCCGTCATACTGCTATCTCGCCGAGGGCCGCCGAGCATGAAGCTATTTGTGCCTACTGCGACCGGGAGGGCATCGACGTAAGCGGGGTGACCTTCATTGCTGAGTCTTCGCACACGGCGCTTGCTCGCGAGACTGAGCCGATTGATCTCGCTCTCATCGATGGTGCTCATGGATTCCCATATCCCGTGCTGGACTGGTTTGAGATTCAAAGCAAGCTGCGGGAGGGTGGGATACTGCTGGTAGATGACTCGTATATCCCGACCGTCAACATGCTAGTCAGGTATCTGCGCAACAGCTCGGACTGGGAGTACATCGGCGCTCCTGGTGGCCGGACAACCGTATTTCGCAAGCTGGGAAATGGGCTTCCTGACTTCTTTGATTGGCAGTCTGTCGAATCGGCCCGCGTCAGCTTCAGCTATTTGCCACTGAGGCAGCGGATCCGGCCGCAGCTACCTATACGATCACCCATCGAGCACCCAGCGTCGCAAAGTATCTCAGCGCCACGCCGCGCGCCTTTGGCTGGGGAGCGTGGGTTTATGATTGATGGGCGGAGTCGTCGTCTCTGGCGCAATCACGTTCCGGTAACTAGATGGATCAGTTTCCCCTCACTGTTGGCGTAGGAACCGGATCAACAGCAGGA
>CAVWTS010000007.1:0-200203 GCA_963757995.1 uncultured Solirubrobacterales bacterium | reverse complement strand
CTATGTTGCATCCTACTTCGTTCGGTTAAGGTGCTTGCTGGCCTTTACAGAGTCACCCTTATCGTGCAGGTCGTCCTCTTCGCGTCCGCCGGCCTCGGCGGGTTGGTGCGTCTGCGCCCCTTCTTGATCGCGCGCTACTACTTCCTCACGACACTCTCTGCCGCCGCAGGTCTGTGGGACTGGCTACATCACGGCACCGCCCCTTCGTGGGAAGCGGCCGAGGGGACGCGCTAGCGAGATGCCGAGCGCGCACCCTCACGCACAGTCTTCAAGGAGTGTCGCTGTGTGCTTCACACACAACTCCAAGATGGACTCCGCTATGGATCACATGAACGAATACGGAGCGTTCTTTGCATGATCCGACGCACGGTCGACATTATCCTCGGTTGCGCTCGCGCTGATCGCCGGCCGCGCCCGTGATCGCGGCGGCAATGCTCGCCATCAGGCTGGAGTCGCGCGGGCACCCGATCTACCGTCAACGGCGCGTCGGTAAGGACGGTCAAGAGTTCGACCTGCTCAAGCTGCGCACGACGTCAAGCGGCGCCGAGCACGTGGGCGCGGGACTAGGCGTCAACGAGAACGACCCCAGTCACGCGAGTGGGCACCTTCTTGCGTCGGACGTCGCTGGACGAGCTGCCCAACCTGCTGGGTGTGGTGCGCGGCGAGCTGTCGTTCATCGGTCCGCGGCCGACAATCCCGGTACAGGTGGCCCAGTACACAGAGCGTCAGCGCGGCCGGCTTGCGATCAGGCCCGGCATCACCGGCTGGGCCCAGGTTAACGGCCGCGCCTCGCTGCCATGGAGCGAGCGTATCGAGCTCGACCTCTACTGCATCGAGCACCGCTCGCTCGTGCTTGACGCACGTATCCTGTGGCGCACGGTGGCGATCGTGCTAGGCGGCTCGGGCCTCTATTAGGGCCAGACGGGAGGATGGGAATGACCGCGGGCATCATGCTCACAGGCGTCGGCAAGCGCTACGACATCGTGTCCTGCTTCGCCGCGCTCACGACAGTGGTAGCGGTCGATCCAAACCCGTTGGCCCCCGCTCAGTACGCGGCGCAGGTGCGTGCCAGCCCGCCGCCGATCACAGACCCAGGCTATGTGCCCGAGTTGGCGCGCCTGTGCGCCGAGCACAGGGTTGGCGCGGTGCTGCCGCTGACAGACCTCGACATCGAGACGCTCGCGCTTGCGCGCGAGCAAGGCCGGCTTGCGGCGCTCGTCCCCTCCTCACAGGTGGCGCATGCCACCTATGACAAGTACGAGGCGCATTTGCTCTCGAGCGCCTCGGTCTGCCTTCGCCTCCGACGGTGCTACCTGACGACGACCTCGATACCCTGCACTACCCGGTGATGGTCAAGCCACGGAAGGGTTCCGGAGCGCGCTCGATCCATCTCGCGCACAACCCAGAGCAGGCCGAATTCTTTGTGACCTACGTGGATGAGCCCACGATGGTGCAGCAAACAATGGGAGGGCCGGAGCTCTCGATCGATTGCCTCGGCGATCTCGACGGCCGCTGCCTGAACGCGATCCCGCGCACGATGCTCGAGTCGCGCGGCGGCGAGTCGATCAAGGGCACCGTGATCGACGATCCCGAGCTCGTCGAGTTGGGGAGCAGTGTGATGCAGGCGCTCTCAGTGCGCGGTCCCGCCACGATCCAGGTATTTCGCGATCCCGAGCTGGGCGTGCGCATCACCGACGTCAATACGCGCTTCGGTGGAGCTTTCCCCGCACCGGCGTTGGCAGCCTTGCCCGGCCGCTCCTACCCCGAGCTGATCGTACGTATGGCCGCCGGTGAGGATGTGTCCCCGCACGTCGGCGAGTATCGCCGTGATGTCACTTTCACGCGCTACTACTGGCAGTTGGAGCTGGACGCAGAGGATGCAGCCGACCGACAAACAGATCCTGCCGGCGGGTTGATCGGCTCTGAGATGTAAGAATGGTCGATAGTGAGTTCCTTGCTTACGAAGCCAGGGTCTGAGGGCTCCTCCGAGCAGTCGTCGGCGTCCAACGGTCTCGACCCAAACGGGTCGGCCCCAACTCCCACGCCTTACGAGTGCTCGAAATGCGGGTTGCCGATGCAGCAGGGCCAGGACTGGTGCCTGCAGTGCGGCACGGCCAAGCCGCGCCTTTTCGGCGGCGGTCCGGGCTGGCGCACGGGCATCGCGATCCTTGGCTCGACAGCGGTGCTCGTTTGCGGCGCGGCTGTGGCTGCGTATGCAGCACTAAACAAGACCAAGCCGAAGCCTTCGGTCGTGGCACTGGTCGTAAAAACTTCGGCGTCGGGTGTACCGGCCACGCCCACGCCCACCACTCCGGGCGCCGCCTCGACTCCGGGTACCGCCTCGGTCCCCGGAACGCCCACGACCGTCAAAGCCACCCCGCCGAAGATCCCGCTGCAAACGCCGACGCCCAAATCGACGAGCGGCGCGGACTCCGAAGCCAACAACGCGCTATTCCCGCCCGAAACGAAAACCACCAAAACCACCAGTAGCACCTCCACCAAAACCACGAGCGAACCGACGAAAAGCACGAGCGAAAGCAAAGAAACAAGCAGCACTGAAACGAACACAAGCGCCGAATCCGAAGCGCCGAGTCCGATCCTGCTCGACACGAACGCAGCCAGCGTCTACAACCCTTACAACTATCCGGCCTCGCTATTCGGCGATCCCAGTCTCGCGATCGACGGGGAAGTGAGTACCGCTTGGACGGCCCAGGTACAGGCCGAAAACGCCCCCAAGATGGCTGAGGGACTGCTGCTCGACCTGAAGAACCCACAGAAGCTAGGAAGCACTGTCGTGGAGACGACGACCACGGGAATCACCGTGGAAGTCTATGGAACGAACGGCAGATCCCCCGACTTCGATCTCAGATCCGGCCTGGGCTCGCATCGTCGGGCTGAAAATTTTGAAGAAGAAAAGCACCACGCTCAAGTTGAAGACCAAAGGCAAGGGCTACCGCTACATCCTGCTGTGGCTGGCCAAGGCTCCGGCTAGCTCGACGGCCGCGAACCCGGGCAGCGTCTCCATCAACGAATGGGAACTCTTCCCACCGAAGTAGCCTCCTGACGGCCAGGGAGCGGCGCCATACTGCGTCCTCCCTCCCTTGTGTGCTGAAGCACACGGCGGTCGGTGCGTCCTTGTCTGGCTTGCCCCCTGGCCGTCAGGGCGGCTGGTCAGGATGAAGTCGAAGTGGCGCGTTTCGCTCGTGCGGCACGCGTCGACTTGGCGCGGCTCGGCTTTGTCGCCCATACCTCGTCGAGGAAGCCGGCGATCTCGTCGGTGAGCCGTTCTGGGCGAAGCCGCAGCTCGACCAGTGAGTCGGCTTCGATCAGGCGAGCATCGGGCAACTCTTCGGCCAGCATGCCAGCATCTGAGAAGGGATGAACAGGGTCGCGCCTGTGTCCGAGCACGAGCGCGGGCGTCTTGAAGGTGCGCCGTTCGTTCCGATGCGGCGCGATCCGCCCGAAGAAGAGACCTTGCAGTAGCGCGCCGCCTGGGCCTGGATCCTGGCGCACCAAGTCGAGTACCACGTTGCCGTAGTAAGGCAGCAGCCGCCGGGCAGCGCGCGAGTGCCGCTTGAGACGAGCTTCATCAGCGGCTCGCCGAAAGTGAGCGCCACCAGGATCGGAGTGAAGGTCAAGGCGCTTGAGAGCAGCCCGTTGTCGAGCACGGGCATCTCGATGACCATCCCGCGTAGTCGCTCCGGCGCAGTTGCGGCGACTTGAAGCGCGGCGTTCGCGCCGAGCGATGTGCCCATCACGACCGCCTCTTCGATCTCCAAGTGGTCCATCAAGGCCACGAGCTGCTCGGCGAAGGAGTGCATCGAATAACGCCACATGTCGCGGGGACGGTCGGATTCGCCGTGGCCGAGCAGGTCGACGGTGATCACACGGTTCCCGCGCGCCGCCAGCTCTTTGGCAAGCGGCTTGTGCATCTTCTGGGAGAGCAGCAAACCGTGCACGAGGATTATGGGCCGCTTGGCGGCCTTTGCGCGGGGCGGCGTCTTGCCCCGAGTGCCGTCGCTCTTCAGCTCCGCCGGGCCCCCACCGAACTCCGTGTAGGCGATGCGCTGGTGATGGAAGAGGAACGACGCCACCGTTAAAGCCTAGCGCGGCGGAGTGTGCACAGCCCGTGCTCAGTCTGTTCCGATCCCACGATACGTATGTTCAGAAATACACCCCCCTTTGCGTGCGGGGCGGTGGGCTATGCCACGACCCGCCCTGAGGCGGCAACGCTCAAGCGTCCTGAGACGGCAACGCTCAAGGGAGCATCGACGGGCGTCTCGCGGGCCCCCCACCCGCGTGACGTCCGATACGCGGACCCGGACGAAGCCGTGGATCGTCCGGGTCCGGCCCCCCTCCGGGACCATCCACAGGCCTGATGGGATGGTCTGCACGTAGAACCCCGTAGCGCCCCGGAAGATGCGGTGTTTGCGTTCGCGCGCTAGCTTTGGCTGCGCAACCAATTTCAGGAGGAGACAGCATGGCCAAGCAGCTCCGCATCCTCGCTGGGCAGACAGCAGCGATCACCGGCGCGGCGCGCGGGATCGGCAAGGCGACTGCGCAGGCACTCCTGCGCCAGGGAATGAAGGTGGCGATCGGCGACGTCGACCTTGCCGCAGCCCAGCAGACCGCAAAAGAGCTCGGGCCGAGCACTGTGGCGCTAGCGCTCGACGTAACCGATCGCGCATCGTTCACTGCGTTTCTCGAGAAGGCCGAAGAGCAACTGGGTCCGATCGACGTGCTCGTCAACAACGCTGGGATCATGCCGATCGGGCGCTTTATCGACGAGGACGATCTCACCGCCAGGCGCATGGTCGACATCAACCTGCACGGGGTGATCCTGGGAATGAAGCTCGCCATGGAGCGGATGGTCCCGCGTAACCGCGGCCACATCGTCAACATCTCTTCCCAGGCCGGCAAGTTCGGGGCGCCTGGCGGTGCCACCTACTCGGCGACCAAGCATGCAGTCGTCGGCCTCAGCGAGGCGGTACGCGGCGAGCTGCGCTTGATGAAAGCCAACGTCGACATGAGCTACGTGATGCCGTTCGTCGTCAACACCGAACTGGGTGGCGGGCTTGGCGAGGCGCGTGGGATGAAGGTGCTACAGCCGACCGAAGTGGCGGACGCGATCGTAGAGGCCTTGCAAACTGGCCGCGTTGAAGTGTGGGTGCCGAAGTCGGCCAAGCGCACCAGCACGCTCGGGGTGCTGCTGCCGCGAAGGCTCTCGGAGGGTATGGCGCGGGCTTTGAAGGCCGATCAGGTGCTGGCGGGAGCGGATGCGACCGCACGGCGTGGCTACGAACTGCGTGCCTCGAAGTCTGAGCCAGCCTTGGCGCCGGTCCCGGAGAAGCCTCAATTGACCGACGGCGCAGCTAAGTCACGGACGAGGCGCCGATTCGCAATGGGCTGCCCTGCACGTAGGGCAGCCAATGCGCGGCAGCCGACGTAGGCACCCATCAACCAGTCTTGAGCCACTCCAGCGATCTGGCGACCGATCTCCGGCCCCGCGTCCTCCTGCAGGAAGTGCGAGGCGTTCTTGATCACGCGCGGCGTCTCGCGGCCGATCGCCGCGGCGAAGCGCTCGCCGGTGGCGAGTGGCAGCACCGGGTCCGAGTCGGCCCACAGCATCAGCGTCGGACGCTTGTCGTCCTTGAGCGCGTCGAGCACGCGCTGCCCCGCCTCGGCGCCCGGCGCGTCGGGCTCGCGCGGAATCATCAGCGGAAAGGCCCGCGCGCCAGCCTTCGAGGCGACGCTCGGATACGGCGCTTCATAGGCGGCGATCACCTCGTCGCCCGGGTCGTTCTTGCACGCGCCGCGCACGAGCATCCCGACCGGCAGGTCCTCGGTGCGCTCCACGAAGTCCTTGAACGCCGTCCATGCGTCGGTCATCTTCTGATGGCCGGTGAACAGCCCGGTGTCGAGGATCACCAGCCGCTCGAAGCGCTCGGGATGCTCGACCGCGAGGCGCAGCCCGATCGGGCCGCCCCAGTCGTGCACCACCATCGTGGCTTTGCGCACGTCCAGTTCCTCGAGCAGGGGAGCGACCGCCGCGACGTGACGGTCGTAGGAGTACCAGTCGATGTCGATCGGCTTGTCCGAGCGCCCGAAGCCGGGCAGGTCCGGCGCGATGCATCTGAAGCCGGCGTCTCTGACCGGCGGGAGCACCTTGCGCCACAGAAACGACCAGGTCGGCTCACCGTGCATGAACAGCACCGGATCGCCCTCGCCCTCGTCCACATGGGCGAGGCGCAGTCCGTCGTGCTCGCGATAGTGCGCCTCGAAGGGAAAATCGGGGAGACCTTCCAGCAGCTCCTCCGGGGTGCGCACCGCGTCGGTCATCGGCGAGGGAGCATACCCACCGGAGGATCGGTTAGGCTCGCAGGCGGGATGTTTGCAGCAATAGCACACTTCGGGCCTGTGCTTGCAGCCGAGAAGAGCAAGGTGCCGTACTACATCGCCGGCGGCCTGCTCGTCGGCTGGGCTTTGTTCGTGTCGGTTGTCTTGGGGCGACGCAACCCGAACTTCCCGGGCTCGCTCGGAGGACAGCGCGCCGTGATGGCGATCATCGGCCGTGCTCGTGCTGGCGACCGTCTCGATGGCGGTTGTCACTTCAGGCGGCTCGAGCGCCAAGGCGACGATCGCGCCGATCACCCAGACAGGCCGCGAAGCCGCCTCTGGCTCCGGCAGCTTCTTCGCTGACCGAGGAAGCCGACCCCGAAGGCCAGCTGCGCTACACCACCAAGAATCTTTCGGCCACGGCCGGCAAGGTCACGATCGACTTCAAGAACATGTCTCCGCTGATGCACAACATGACGATCGCCCAAGGAACGACTGTGCTGGCAGCCACGCCCACTTTCCAAGGCGGCGCGAAGACGCTCACACTGAATCTGAAGCCCGGCACCTACGTCTTCTACTGCTCAGTTCCCGGTCATCGGCAGGCAGGCATGGAAGGCAAGCTCACCGTCCAATAGGCGACGGCGGTGTCGCCCGCCGCGCCCGCCATACTTCGCCGGTATCGGGAGTGCCTGCCTGCTGGGCCCTTTTGGGCGCTCCCAGCCCACACGAACCAGAAGGAGCCGCGGGATGGATGTGATTGCCAGGATCGACCAGGCCAGGCGCGAGTGCGACGTGCTCGAGCACCCGTTCTACCAGCGCTGGAGCGCCGGCGAGCTGAGCGCCGAGGAGTTGGCTTTCTACGCCGGCGAGTACCGCCACGCCGTCGTCGCGCTGGCACAAGCCTCAGACAGCGTCGCCGCCAAGGCCGATCCGGATCGTCGCGCCGGTCTCGAACGCCACGCGGCCGAGGAGCACAGCCATGTCGCGTTGTGGGATGCGTTCGCGGACGCTGCCGGCCGGCGAGGGCTGCGACTGCGAGCGTAGCCCGCTCAGCGAGACGGATGCTTGCACACGGGCGTGGACCGCGGGTGCTGACGCCCTGGAGCATCTCGCCGTGCTGTACGCGATCGAGGCAAGCCAGCCGGCGATCGCCAAGACCAAGCTCGAGGGGCTCGTCGAGCGCTACGGCTACACGGCCGAAGGCCCGGCGGTCGAGTACTTCGAGCTGCACGCAAAGCTCGACGTCGAGCACGCGCGCCAAGCGCGGGAGCTGATCGCTGAGTTGATGAGCGAGGACGAGGCGCAGGCGCGAGCCCAGGCCGACCGCATGGTCGAGCGCGCAACCGCCGCATTGCAAGGTAACTGGGAGTTGCTCGACGGCGTGGACGCTCACTTCGCACAAGTCGTCTGAACGCGTCGCCGACTCAGGCGCGCGGGAGGCTGCCTGCCGCGCACGGAGTCTTGAGGCATCCCACAATCTGAGGTTCTGATCCAGGCGCGGCGCTTGAGCGAATGCTCTGTATGGGCCTATCTAAATCTCCCGCGAGGATCGTGCCACTCCCATGAGGATCGCGATCGTCGGTGCCGGCGTCTCGGGCATGGTCACGGCACACCTGCTCTATCCCAGACACGAGATCGTCGTGTTCGAGGCTGGCGAGTCTGCCGGCGGCCACGCCAACACGATCCGCGTCGATACACCCGAGCAGACCCACAGCGTGGACACCGGCTTCATGGTGTTCAACGACCGCAACTACCCAAACTTCGAGCGTCTGCTGCGCCAGCTCGGCGTGGCCTGGCAAAGCTCGGACATGAGCTTCGGCGTGAGCGACGGGCGCGGGGACTTCGAGTACAACAGCGCCTCGCCGAACGGCTTGTTCGCAAAGCGCACGCATCTACTGACGCCGTGGTTTCACCGCATGATCGCCGACCTAGTGCGCTTCAACCGCACAGCCCGCGAACTCTCCAGGGGCTCAAGCGGCGACATCTCGCTTGGGCAGTGGCTGGCCGAGCAGCGCTTCTCCGAGGCCTTCGTGCAACGCCTGATCGTTCCGCAGGTCTCAGCCGTCTGGTCCGCGGACCCCCAGCAGATGCGCAGCTTTCCGGCACGCTTTCTCGCCGAGTTCTTCGATAACCATGGAATGCTTGGGCTGACGGGCCGTCCCCGCTGGCGTACGGTCACAGGTGGCTCTGAGAGTTACGTGCGCGCCCTCATCGGACCCTGGCGCCACTGCCTGCGGCTGGGCGCAGCGGTGCAAGCGATCGAACGCCGCGACGACGCGGTCATGGTCAAGCCTCGTGGTGGCGAGGCAGAGCGTTTCGACGAGGTCGTGATCGCGACCCACTCAGATCAGGCGCTCGCGATGCTCGCCGATGCCGACCCACGCGAGCACGAAATCCTCGGGGCGATGCCCTACCAGGCAAACGAGGCGGTGCTCCACACCGACACGCGCCTGTTGCCCCGTCGACGTCGTGCCTGGGCGAGCTGGAACTACCACCTGCTGGAGACCCCCACCGAGCGCGCCACCGTCACCTACCACATGAATCGCCTGCAGTCGCTGAAAGCCGATCGTGAGCTGTGCGTGACGCTCAACAGGACAGCGACGATCGATCCCCAGCAGGTGATCCGCACGATCCCCTATGCCCATCCGGTCTACACGCCGGAGGGCGTACGTGCGCAAGCGCGCCACGCCGAGATCAGTGGGCGCAACCGCACGCACTATTGCGGCGCCTACTGGGGTTGGGGCTTTCACGAGGACGGCGTGCGCAGCGCGCTTGCTGTAGGCGAGCATTTCGGGGTAGGGCTATGAGCGATGTGCTCCTCATCTATGGCTAGTGACCACACAAAGTGTGTAAACGGGGAGGCCGCGGTCGCTCAAAACACAAGCGTCACCCACAGCATCCTTGCGGCTACCGCACCTGCTCAGGACTCCACGACGGCCAGCGCCCTGTATTACGGCAGCGTTCGCCACAGGCGCTTCGGCGTGCCCACACACGAGTTCCGCTATCGGCTCGCGCTTGCCTACATCGATCTCGACGAGTTGCCCATGCTGCTGGGCGGGCGCCTGCTTGCGTCTCGGCCCGGGCCTGCTCGTTTCCGTCGTCGCCATTATCTCGGTGACGAGCACATGCCGCTGGCCGATGCGGTGCGCGACGTTGTGGCCGATCGGGCCGGCGTGCGGCCGTCAGGGCCGGTCCGCGTGCTTACGAATCTGAGCAGTTTTGGGCACTGCTTCAATCCCGTCAGCTTCTACTACTGCATGGACGAGGCCGCCGAGTCGGTGGAGGCGGTGGTCGCCGAGGTGACGAACACGCCTTGGGGCGAGCGCCACGCCTACGTGCTCGCACGCGGCAGCGAGGATCGCCCATCCGCCCAAACCGCCGACGCGGTGCTCGCCGGAAATTCGACCAAGGCTTTGCACGTCTCGCCATTCATGGGCATGGACCAGCTCTACGAGTGGCGTGTGAGCGTGCCGGGCGAGACGTTGTCGGTGCACATCGCGAGTTCTCGCAAAGGAGACATAGCGTTTGATGCCACGCTCTCGCTGCGTCGAGGAGAGCTCACGAACGCGACACTTACGCGCATGAGCGCACGCTATCCGACGAGTGCGTTGCGGATGCTCGCGCTGATCTACGCCCAGGCTCTGCGTCTGAAGCTGATGGGCGTGCCGGTACACCCCCATCCCAAGGAGGGCCTGGAATGAGCAGGCGCCGCGCATCGCCGATCTCTGGAGGCTCGGTATGACAACGCGAATCGCACGCACGATTGCGTACGCGCTGTTGCGGCGTATCCACTCGGGCAGCCTCACCGTGCTCGAGGACGGTCGTGCACAGGCGACGTTCGGCAGCGGCGCGCCGCACGCGACCGTGCATGTACGCTCGCCGCGTGCTTGGCGAAAGCTGTTGCGCGGCAGCAACGGGCTCGCGGAGGCGTATGCCCAGGAGCTGTGGGACTCCTCTGACCCGACCGCGGTAGTGCGTGTTGCCGCACGCAACGCCGACGCGCTCGACCGCTTGCGCGCTGTGTTCGCACCGCTGCTGGCTCCAGCGCAACGCGCACGCACGCTGCTGAACGCCAATACCCGCCGCCGCCGCCGCCGCGACATCGCCGCCCACTACGACCTCGGCAACGAGCTGTTCGAGCTGTTGCTCGACCCGAGCATGACCTACTCCTGCGCCCTGTTCGAGCGACCCGGGATGAGCCTGCACGAGGCGGCGCTTGCCAAGCTCGAGCGCGTCTGTGAGAAGCTCGACCTGCAGCCCGATGACCATGTGCTTGAGATCGGCAGCGGTTGGGGTGCGTTTGCTCTGTATGCGGCTCGCACGCGCGGTTGCCGCGTCACCACGACCACGATCTCGCGCGAGCAGCATCGGCATGCGGTCGCGCAGATCGCCGATGCAGGTCTTCAGGATCGCGTCGAGGTGCTGCTCGAGGATTACCGCGACCTGCGCGGACGCTACGACAAGCTCGTCTCGATCGAGATGATCGAGGCTGTCGGCTGGCGGCACTTCGGCACGTTCTTCGATTGCTGCTCGCGGCTGCTCGCGCCCGACGGCGCGATGCTGCTGCAGGCGATCACGATCGACGATCGCGCCTATGAGGTCGAGAAGGCCTCGCGCAGTTTCATGAACACCTACATCTTCCCGAATGGTTGTCTGCCTTCGATGCGCGTGATCGAGCGTGCCGTCAATCAGCGCACAGACATGCGCGTCGCGGGGCTGCAGGACATCACCTTCCATTACGTGGAGACGCTGCGCCACTGGCGCGCCAACTTCGAGGCCAACCTAGGGAAGCTCGCTGAGCTCGGCTACGACGAGCGCTTCCAGCGTATCTGGCGGCTCTACCTGTCCTACTGCGAGGCAGGTTTTGCCGAGCGGCGCATCGGCGATGTGCAGGTGTTGCTGGCCAAGCCGGGCTGGCGCGCCGCGCAAACCGTGCAGTCGGCGGTCACTCCTGCGCTCAGCAGGACTGCCTGAATTGCCGCGGCATCCAGCAGCGCCGATCGCCTCCTTAGCCGGTGCGCTCTGGGTCAGGCTTGACTACGTGGTTGCCGGCTGAACAAGCGGGCGGTCACCGCGTCGAGCAGGAACGTCGGTCCTTGCGCCGCGAGCATCGCCAAGCGGGAGCGACCGCCAGGGCCGAGCACACGCTTGTCGGCCTCGATCGCGCTCACCACCTTGGCTGCCCATTCCTCGGGAGGGATACGGTCCCAGCCGGAGGTGTCCATGTGGCGTCCGTACACCTCGTCGGTGGCGCTGAGCATATCGGTAGCGACGCCGGGGGTGACGAGGTGCATGGCGTGCACGCCGGTGCCGCGCAGCTCACGGCGCAGCGATTCGGTGAAGCCGACGATCCCGGCCTTCGAGGCGGCGTAGGTGCTCGCCGCGGGGAAGTGGGCATAGCCGCTGATCGAGGCGTTGTTGGCGATTGTCCCCTTCCGCCGCGCGAGCATCCCAGGAAGTACCCGCTGCGTTAGATGCGTAACCCCCACCAGGTTGACTTGGAACATCGCGTAGATCTCGTCGATCGCCTGCTCCTCGAGCAGCCCGCCGGTCATCAGACCGGCGTTGTTGACGAGCAGGTCGATCTGGGTAAGCTGCGCGCCCAGCTCCGCGCAGCACTGCTCGATGCTCGCTTGCGAGGAGAGGTCGATGTGCACGGCGCGCACCTCTTGCGCGCCGCCGGGACGGTTTGACGACCTCGAAGCTCTCGACGTTGCGTACACCCGCCAGCACCGTACGCAGCGGCAGCTCGGCAAGTCGCTCGATGAGCGCACGGCCGATACCGCGGTTGGCGCCGGTGACGAGTGCGGTTTGCCTGCCAGGTCCATTGCTTCAAGCGTAGGACGAGCCTGTGTGGGGCGGCCAGCCGAGAAGGGAGTATCGCAACAAAGCGCGCAACATTTTTCGTTGCGTTAGAATAGGACTATGCCTGTAAGCACAGTCGAGAAGGTCACCGCGTTGAGCGAGGACTTCCACTCCCAGCGCAGGCTGGCTGAGCTGTTGGGTGTCAGCCCTGCCCAGGTTACGCGCTGGCGCCGTGGACAGGGGATCGACGAGCTGAATGCGCAGAGAGTCGACTTGCTCGAGCTTGTGATGTCGAGTCTGTTGCGGCTGTACTCCCCGAGACGGCCGAGTTGTGGCTTACAGGTCTAAATCCTTTCCTCAGGGGGCGCAGGCCGATCGATCTCGTACGTGCGGGCCGCGCGCGCGAGCTGCTCGACGCGATAGCTCAGGAGCGCGCGGGCAGCTTCGCGTGATCGTTTGGCGTTTGCTGCCCTGGCAGCCAGGTGCTCCTTCGAGGAGTCCCGGAGGTGCCCTGTGGTTCCCGCGAGAGCTACAAGGAGCAGGACGCCACGACAACCCTGATCGCTATGGCTGTCTATACGTGAGCGAGAACCCGGTCTCTGTTGTGGTCGAGGGCTTGGCTTCCTTCCGTGGTGCACCCATGCTCACGAGTGGCATGCTCATGCGCGCAGGGGTGCGGTTGGCGCTTGCTCAGCTTGAGCTGCACGTGAGTGGACTAATAGACCTAGACAATCCGCGGACTCTGATCGATGCCGAGCTTCGTCCGTCCGAGGTTGCAACTGGGATGAGGCCCGTCACTCAGTCATATGCATTGCGTCTTTTCGAGACGTATCCAGAGCTGCTGGGATTGCGCTGGTGGTCAACTATCGAGGCGAGCCTGATCAACCTCACGCTTTTTGATCGCGCTCAGCCGGAGCTGGATGTCATCGATGTGACGCCGCTGACAGTTGCAGATGTTGTTGTGCGCGAAGGCGCTGATCTACTTGGACTGGCCACTTAGATGGTTGTGCGAAGCTGGACAAGTGAGCGTCGCCTCTGAGGAGCGCAGTCCCCGGCTGACTGCCGTCATGCGCGAAGGCGAGCGTGTCACGCCGCTGGAGCTGTTCTTCGACCTGGTGTTCGTGCTTGCGCTCACGCAGTGCACGACCCTGATGGCGCGCACGCCCACCTGGATCGGGCTGCTCAAAGGCGTGCTTGCGCTCGGCATGCTCTGGTGGGCCTGGACCGGCTATGCGTGGCTGACGAGCGTCGTGGACCCTGAGGAGGGCAGCGTGCGGCTCGTGATCTTCACGGCGATGGCGGCCATGCTCGTCGCGGCGCTGTGCGTGCCTGGTGCGTTCGGCAGCGAGGCGCTGCTGTTCGCCTGCGCCTACGCGGTTGTGCGTGGCGCGCACATCGCGCTGTTCACGATCGCCAGCCGCGAGGATCCGGCGCTAAGACATTCCGTCGCCGGCCTCGCCTACAGCACCGCGATCGGGGCAGGGCTGCTGTTCGTCGCGGCCGCTACGAGCGGGGCGCTTCAGCTCGGGCTGTGGGGGCTTGCGCTGGTGCTCGACGCCGGCGGGCCCTTCCTGTTCGGCGCCGACGGCTGGAAGCTCGTGCCCGGGCACTTCGCCGAGCGACACGGCCTGATCGTGCTGATTGCCCTCGGCGAGTCGATCGTCGCGCTCGGGGTGGGGGCTCGCACCACGATCGACGCCGACGTTGTGGTCGCGGCCGTGCTCGGTGTGATCGTTGCCGCGACGCTGTGGTGGGTGTACTTCGACGTGACCGCGCTCGTCGCCGAGCGGCGCCTGTCGAATGCCAAGGAGGGACGCGAGCGCAACGAGCTGGCGCGCGACTCCTACTCCTATCTGCACTTCCCGATGGTCGCCGGCATCGCCCTGCTCGCGGTCGGCTTGAAGGTGACGATCGAGCACGACGGCGATCCGCTCAAGCTCGTGCCCACGGTGGCGCTGCTCGGCGGCACCGCCGCCTATCTGCTCGCGCACGTCGCTTTCCGCCTGCGCAACGTCCATTCGCTCAGCGGCCGGCGGCTCGTGTGTTCGCTCGTGCTGCTGGCGCTGGTGCCGATCACGCTGGCGCTGAAAACCTCATCGCTGTCGACGCTCGCGATCCTTGCTGCGGTGCTTGAGCCTGCTGATCGTCTACGAGGTCACCCGCTACGCCGATATGCGCGAGCGCGTGCGCCATCAAGGATCACCTGCGCCGGGGCCAACGCCCTGAGTGCCGCGGCCCCGGCGCAAGGCTCCTAGAAGAAATACTGCTTGGCAATCAACCCCGCCAGCACCCCATAGCCCAAATCCGTCGGGTGTATGTCTTCCGGCGTTTTGCACATGTTCGTCAACAGGCAGATCGTCGGTTCTTCCAGCGCGCCCGGTGGGTTGAACACCGGCAGCGGATCGGCAAAGCGTGCACCCACCGCTTCGGCGACTTTGTCCATGACTTCGTTGAGCTGGGCAGTCAACGCATTGCCACCCGGCAGCTTTTCACCGAACGGGTTGTACAAGCCCAGCACGATGATCGTCGCGTGCGGGTCCGCTCCTCGCAGGTCGGTGAGGATCAGGCCCAGGTTCGCGGCTATGTGCGCGAACAGAGCCGGGGCTTCTTTGATTACACATTCCACTTTCTTTTCACACGTGTGCTCGATCACGCCGAGCGCGTCGTTGGCGCCGATGTCGAGCGTGATCGGGTTGGTGTTGGGGTTGGCCTGCAGGTAGGCCAGCGCGTCGGAGAGCTGCGACGATGTCGGGCCGCCGACATAAGGGTGGTGCAGCGGGTAGGCCAACTGGTATTCGCACGGGCCCTTGATGAACGATTCGGTCGTCTCGCCTGGGCAGCCGTCGTTGATGACCTGAAGTTTGGGGTTGCCGAACTTCAGCAGGTGGGCGAAGTCGTCCACATAGCCCGTGTTGTAGGCGGCTGGGGTCTCGTTCGGTAGAAGGCTTTCGAACTTGGCCTGCGAGTAGCCGAAGGCAAGCGAGTCGCCGAGCGCCAGGTAGCTGGCTTGTGGGAAGCCGTGCCCAGGCCCTTTCTGGCCGGGAGGAGGGCCACCGTGCCCTGGCTGTTTCTGGCCGTGGGGAGGACTACCGTGGCCGGGCGCCTGATGGCCGATCTGCGGGCCGCCGTGCTTCGAGTGCGCGTGTCTCGAGTGGTCGCGCTGTCCTGGGAACGCGCCGGCGGCACGAGGCCAGCCACATCGTTGTGAGGATCGCTGCGAGCACCGCGAAACACGCGTGCGAGCGGACATGAAACCGAAGCCGACCGAACATCTCTGCCTCCCTGCTGCGCAATGGCTTTGCCGGGCAGGCACCCCTTTCGCCCCGCCCGGACCGATCTAACAGTGGTACCCGGGCGGGCGCGCGGTCAAACGATTATGGGTCTTGCTGTCAAGCAGCGGCCGTGCTTTCAGGCCCTGCGCTCGCGCGCGCGGGCATCCCGTTTCGGCATACCCAGCCGACTCAAGCCAGCGCTGGGACCCTCTCCTGCGAGATCGGCTCCGGGCTCGCTCTCGGCCGGGCGCGCAGCACCACTTCGCAACCGCGCGACGGGCTGATCGTGATCGAGCGCCGGCGTGCGCGTCTCCGGGCGATCGCCGACCGGCAGCACGAGATTGCGCTCGATCACCTGCCGCAGCACGATCTTCATCTCCAGCATCGCGAAGCTCGCGCCGAGACAACGGCGACGGCCGCCGCCGAACGGCAGCCACGTGTAGGTGCCCGGGGCCTTGCCGCCCTCGCTCTCCAGGAAGCGCTCGGGGCGGAACGCGTATGGCTGCGGGTAGATGTCGGGGTCGTGGTGGACGAGGTAGGCGCTTGCGATCAGCACCACGCCGGGCGGGTAGCTGACGCCGCCGATCTCCACCTGCTGCTTGACAAGGCGTGGCTCGGCATTCATGAGCACCGGGCGGCGGCGCATGATCTCGTGGATCGTGGCGGTCAGATAGGCGCTAGTCCGGGTCGGCGTCGAGCTCCGCAGAGCAGGCGCTGTGCGCACGCGCGGATTGCGCGCCAGCAGCTCAAAGCCCCAGGCCAGCTGCGAAGCCGTCGTCTCGTGACCGGCGACCAGCGCCGTGACCAGCTCGTCGCGCAGCTCGGCCGGGCTCATCGGCGAGCCGTCCTCGTGTTCGGCACCCAGCAGCATCGTGAGCACGTCTGGGCCGTGGGCGTCTTCGCGACGACGCTCGTCGATCAGCTCGAAGATCAGCCGGTCGGTCTCCTCGCCCAGCCGTTCCAGGCGGCCCATCGGGCCGCGGCCGGCAAGCGCGCGCTGCGCGAACGGCAACAGCGAGATCGGGTTCTCGGCGAACTCGAGCAGCTGCGTCAGCAAGTCGCGCAAGCGGTCGAGCTGGGCGCCCTGCTCCAGCCCGAAGACCGCGCGCAGCACGATCTCGAGCGTCAGCTGTTGCAGGCGCGGGTGCAGCGCGACCGGCTCGTCTTGCGGCCAGGTGGCGATCTCGCGCTCGGTCAGCTCGCTCATCAGCTCGGCCAGGGCCTGCATCGCGTCGCCGTGGAAGGCCGGCAGCATCAGCTTGCGCTGGCTCAGGTGCGGCTTCTCGTCGAGCAGGATCACCGAGTTGGGGCCGACGATCGGCTCGAGGATGCGCGCGCCCTCGCCCGGGTGCAGCACCTCCGGGGGCGCTTGGAAGACTTCCTTGATCTCATCGGGGTCTGAGAGGACCACGAACGGCAGCTGACCGAGCAGCCGCACGGAGAAGCGCTTGCCGTAGCGCTCGCGGGCGCGTACCACGACGCTCGTTGGGCGCAGCCACGAGCCTGCCATCTGCACGCTGGCCGGCACTTTCGGGCCCGGGGGGAAGTTGCTGCATGATGCGACGGTTCTCCAGGATGCTGTTCACGGTGGGGCTCCGTTCCTGTTTCGTCTCGCTGGGGGCTTCTTGGGGGGCCTTGAGCGTAGCGCGATCAGCGAAGAATTGGCTAGCCGGCCAGTTCTGCTTGTGGTGCTGTTCGGGCGGTGTTTATTTGGGCTCAACGGCTTGACACTGCGCATGCCCCCAGGAGCGGATCTCGCTTCATCCCTTGTGAGGACGCTCGGAGCGCGCTTGAAAGGGTCGCGCGCACATTTGGACACGTTCTCAGGCCGCGGCGCGAAAGATCGGCTGTGCCTCGGGCGCGGCGCTCAGGCCTCGGTCAACGCCTCTGGCTGGGCCTCTGGCGGCGCGTCGCGCTTCTGGAAGAACTCGGCGCCCTCGATGTTCAGGTGCGGCGTGACGCGGTCCAGCCAGCCTGGCATGTACCAGTTGAACTTGCCCATCAGGATCATCAAGGCCGGCACCAGCAGGCAGCGCACGACCGTCGAGTCGAGGATCACCGCCACGGCCAGGCCGACGCCGAACTGCTTGATCGTCGGGGAGCCGTTGAGCACGAAGCTGCCGAACACGAACACCATGATCATCGCCGCCGCCGTGATCACGCGTGCGCTTGTGACCAGGCCGGAGATGACCGAGCCGCGGTTGTCCTCGCCGGCGTGCACGTGCTCCTCGATCTGGCTGACGAGGAACACCTCGTAGTCCATCGAGAGCCCGAACAGGATCGCGAACATGAACAGCGGCACGTAGGAGACGATCGGCACCGGCCCGCTGAGGCCGATCAGGCCGCTGAGCCAGCCGTATTGGAAGACGGCCGTCAGCACGCCGTAGGAGGCGCCGATCGACAGCAGGTTCATGAGCGCCGCCTGCGGCGGGATCACGACGGTGCGGAAAGCGAGGATCAGCAGCACGAAGCTGAGTGCGATCACGACCAGGATCTGTAGCGGCAGCTTGTTGGAGATCTGCGTCGCCAGGTCGATGTTGCCCGCCGTGCTGCCGCCGATGTCGGCGTGCATGTTCGTGCCTTTTTCGGCACCTGGGATGACGCTGGAGCGCAAGTGTTCGACCAATTCTTGCGTCGCTTTTTCAGCTGGTCCGGTGCGTGGCGATCGCATTGAAATAAGCGGCGGTCCCTGCCTTGTCGATCTGGATCGGGGTGATCGCGGCGACACCCTTGGTCGAGGAGACGTCCTTCTGCAAGGTCGCCAGGCGCGGGTCGGCGGCGCGCGGGTCGCTGTGAGGACGAGGAGCCTGACTCGAGGCAGAACCGGAGTTATTCGGCCCGCTCGTGGAGGACTCAGAACTCGTCCCGCCCGCGGGGGAGCCGGAGGTGCTTGTCCCGCTCGCGGTGGAGTCGGAATGACTCTGACCCCGACGATGGGGTGCCTGCGCCGGCGTGCCCAGCGTGACGGCGACGATCAGCGGGCCGTTTACTCCAGGGCCGAAGTTCGCGGATATCAGGTCATAGGCGCGCCGCGCGGTGGTCGAAGTGGACAGCGCCGCCACGTCTTCCTGCCCGAGGCTCAGCGACAGCAGCGGGATCGTCAGCGGCAGCAGGATCGCCAGTGCCGCCAGGCCTGCGAGCGCCGGGTGCTTGGCGATGTCGGCGGCCCACTTGGCCCAGGCGCCCTGCTTGGATTGCGCGTCCGAGGGGGGCGTGCGCACGCGCAGCGAGTTGATGTGCGGGCCGGCTGTCGCGACCAGCGCCGGCATCAGCGTGAGCGCGGCCAGCACCGCGACCACCACCGCGATGCCTGCCATCAGGCCCATCGTCGTGACCAGCGGGATTTTGGCCACCGCCAGCGATACGAGCGCGATCGTCACGGTGCAGCCGGCGAAGAACACGGCCCCGCCGGAGGTCGCCGCGGCGCGCGCGATCGACTCGTGCACGTCGTGCCCTTCGCCAGTCCGCGCAGGTGGCGCGTGACGATGAACAGCGCGTAGTCGATGCCCACGCCCAGCCCGATCATCGTCGCGAGCGTAGGGGCCACGGTTGGCACGCTGATCACGTGGCCGAGCAGGCGGATGATCGCGAGCGTCGAGAGCAGCGCGAGCACGGCATTGAGGATCGGCAGCAGCATCGAGACGACCGTGCCGAACGTGAAAGTGAGGATCACCATCGCCGCGATGATCCCGATCAGCTCGCTGGACTCGGTCGAGGTTTTGGAGACCTTCTGCCCCAGCTGGCCGCCGGTCTCCACCTCCAGCCCAGCTGCCTTGGCCGGGTTGGCCGCGTCGATGATCGTTTGCACTTCGGAGACGGACAGTTCGCCTGGTGAGACGGCCAGGGTCACCGACAGGTAGCCGGTCGACTTGTCCTTGCTCAAGGCTCCGGCCCCCTCGGGGGTGAGCGGGTTGACCACCGACGCCACGTGCGGGGCCTTTGCCACGTCGGCCGCCGCTTGATTGACGGCACTCGCGTACTTGGATTCGGTCAGCTTGCCTTTGGCGGCATGCAGCACGATCGGGCTCGTGCCGTTGGCCTGGTCGGGAAACGAGTGGTTGAGCGTGTCGGTGGCGTGCTGGCTGTCGGTTCCGGGCAGCGACAGGTTGTCGTTGGTGTTTTCGCCCAAGCCGTGCGAGACGGCGACGAGCACGACCGTCACCACCAGCCACACCGCGATCGTCACGAGCCGATGCCGCACACAGAACTTTGCCAGTCCGTACAGCACTCCGGTCACGGCTCAATGCTCCTGGCTAGCGGTGGCAACGCGCCAATCCTTGCCGTCCGAGGCGGGCGTGTCAAGCGTGGTTTCCCGCACCGGGAGACACGCGCCGGGGAGGACATCGCCGCCCCGTGCCGCCCCGTAATACAGGGGCCCGGTATTTCCGGGGTGGGCATCGCTGACCCGTTATGCGGAGGCCGGTATTTGCCCGGGTGAGCATCGCTGACCTGTCATGCCGGGGCTGGCATTGGCCGGGGCGGGTGTCGCTGCCGTCATGCCGGGGCGGGATCGCCAGGCGGTACGGCCGTGGCTAGCGGAGGCTCCGTCTCTTCGTCCAGGTCGCCGCGTAGTCGCAGAGCGACGAAGGGGAAGACGAGCGTCGAGAGGACCGCGGCTCCAACCAGCGCGGCCGCAGTGGAGGGCCGCATGTGACCGCTGGATGTGGCAAGCGCCGTGATCGCAAGCACCAGCGGCAACTGCGTCGAGCTCATCAGCGCCAGCGCCAGGCGTGCGCGTGAGTCGAGCACTTTGCGATACAGGACCAGCGCCGGCGTGCCGCGCACGACCAGGAACAGCACGAAGAACAGCAGCATCTTCAAGACGCCCGAGACGCTTGCAAACAGCGCATGGATGTCGAGGCCCATGCCGCTGACGACGAAGAAGAACGGCACGAACACGCCGAACGCGACCGCCGTCAGCTTGGAGTCGAACGCCGGCAGCTCGCGCGTCTTCAGTACCTGACGGGTGATTATCCCGGCAGCGAAGCCGCCCAGCAGCAGGTCGAGGCCCAGTTCGAAAGCCAATAGCGCAAGCGCGAACACGAGCACGAGAATCCAACGCACGACCAGCTGCGAGCTAGCCTCGATCGTCTGCTCGAACAGCGGCAGCGTGCGCTCGGAGGAGCGCACAGCGAAGATCGCGACCCCGACCGCCAGCGCCACGAACGCGACCAGGATGACCGCGTTGTGCGCTGTGCTCTGCGTGGAGAGGATCAGCGTCAGCAGCAGGATCGGCCCGAACTCGCCGACAGCGCCGGCGCCCAGCAGGTAGGTGCCAAAGCGGGTGCGCATCTCGCCGGCGTCCGAGAGGATCGGGATCAGCGTGCCGATCGCAGTGGTCGAGAGGGCCGAGCCCGTATAGAGGAGCGACAGCACGATCCCGGATGCGGCGAGCACACCGCCGATCGTGTAGGCGAGTGCGAGCGAGAGCAGCCAGCCGATCAGACCGAGGCGCAGCGGCAGACCCATGATCCGCTGCATGTCGATCTCATAGCCGGCGAAGAAGAACAGCAGGCCGAGGCCGAGGTCCGCGAAGAATTGGATGAACTGGTTGACGTGTAGGCCGAGCACGTATGGGCCGAGCACGATTCCGAGCAGCAGCTCGATCACGACGACCGGCACGACCAAACCCCGACCGCCCGCGACAGTCGCGATCGTGGCGGCCAGCGCCGAAGCGGCGATGACAGCGAAGAACGTGCCCGGCGCTACGTGAACGACGCCGAGCATCTCTCAGCCGTCTTTCGTGATCGCCTCCATGGCGTCTGCCGCGGCGCTTGCTCCACCGGCCGCAGTGTAAGCGCGACTCACACGTTGCGCGCCCTCGCGACACTCCATCGCGCGGTGCACAGCATCGAGCAGCCGCTCGGGGGTCAGGCGGCGTGGCGGGAGGCGCACGCCGGCCTCGGCGAACTCGACCCGCCTGGCCGTCTCGGCTTGGTCGCGTCCAAAGGGCACGACCACGACCGGGACATCGGCTGCTAGCGCCTTTTGTGTGATGCCGAGGCCGCCGTGGCAAACCACGCACGCGGCGCGCCCGAGGACGGCATCGTGGGAGACGAAGCGCACCACCTTGCTGCCGGGCGCGGTGGCGAAGCTGGCGGGATCATGGGCCGCGGTAGTGCCGAGCACTGATATGCCCGCCGCCGGCAACGCTTCAAGCGCTACGTGCAGCAACCGCTTGTCGCGTTGTAGCTCGGTCGAGCAGGTGACCAGCACCAGTGGGTCGGCCAGTTCGTCCAGCCACGTGGGGGCGTCTAGGGGACGTTGGGAGGAAGCCGGCTCGGGAGAGTGTGGCTGGGGAGAGTGTGGCTGGGGAGAGTGTGGCTGGGGAACTGAGCCCTCATCAAGTGCACCGCCGCGTGCGGGCCTGTCGTGCGCGCCGTCGTCGAACGGCGGACTCCAATTCATCGGGCCGACGAGTCTCACGTTCGTCGGCCAGTCGCTGCGAGGGTACTCAAAGCCCTCGGCGGTCAGCGACAGCAGCAGGCTCGGCGCCGCCAGCAGGTCGTCGAAGCGCGCGAGTGCGGGCAGGCCGTGCTCGGAGCGCAACGTGTTGATCCGCGGCAGCGTGCTTTGAAAGGAGATGCGCTCACCGACACGGTTGACGATCTTGTCGCGCACGGTCCCGAGCGGTCCGCCCAGCGGACGCAGCCCAGGGCCGTAAGCCGGAGCGTCTTTGGATGGCAGGGGCAGTAGGTAGGGCGAATACATCGCCCAGGGACGTCCGCTTGCCTCGGCCACGGTCGCGGCGCCCCAGCAGTTGATGTCGATCAGCAGCACGTCCGGGTTGTGTTCGGCAATCGCTCCTTCGAGGTCCGGGGCCTCGCTCGCGGAGCGCTTCAAGAATGCTCTGAATACCGAGCGGATCGCGCCGAGCTGCGAGCGCTCGCGGTAATCCTCGATCTCGATGTGTTCGATCGCCGGGTCGATCGCGTGGCCTTCGATGCCAAGCGGCGCCAGCTGTCCGAGCTCGCCGGCGAGCGAGTACAGCGTCGCGCTGTGGCCGCGCCGAGCGAGCTCAGACATGATCGGCACGACCGGGTAAAGGTGGCCGCGGGCGGGGGAGGTGTAGGCCAGAACCTTCATGTCAGCGGTGGTCTGCCCGCGTCGCCATTTTCATGGTCGTCTCCCTCGTGACCAGTTCGGTTGCCGCATGTGCATGTGCTCGATTGTCGGTGGGGCGTCGTAGCGGCGAGGATCGAAATGCGCGCGAGGAGCTCACTTATCCTCCAGGGCGCGTTCGATCTGATCGGTCAAGATCGCGTGGACCTTGCGGCGGGGCAGGCCGAGGTCGTTGGAGAGAATCCACCAGGTTTGCACGTCGCACAGCACGATCAACATCGCTTGACGCTCTGCCCGTGTCTCATCGTCGAATCCATCCAGCCACGGCGCGAATGCGTGCTCGACCCAGTCGTAGTGAATCTGGCGCGCGGCGTTCGCGAAGAGTGCGAGTACCGTAGGGCCGCGCTGCCAGGCGCCGATGCGTACCGAGCGCTCGCCCCACTCTTCGTAGTGCTCGATCACGTTCTCGACGGCGCCTGAGATGTCGGTCGTGGGAGTGCTCCAGCGCTGGTCGCGCACCTGTGCGGCGCCGCGCATCAGCGACTGCATCAGCAAGCCATCCTTGGAGCCGAAGTGGCGCAGCAATGTCTGCCTGGTGACGCCCGCTTTGTGCGAGAGCGAGTCGAGCGTGCTCTTCAGCCAATTGCCCTCAAAGAACTCGTCAGTCGCCGCCTTGATCAACGCTTCGCGCGTGCGTTCCTGTGCCTTGGCGCGCTCGACTTGCTTGTACTCGCGCGTCGATTCCTGGTTGGCGGGCTCGACCTGATTCCCCTTGCGCGCCGATTCCTGGTCGGCGGGCTCGACCTGATTCCCCTTGCGCGCCGATTCCTGGTTGGCGGGCTCGACCTGACTCCTCTTACGCGTCGATTCCTGGTTGGCGCGTTCAACTTGCTTACCCCTACCTGTCGCACTTTGTGCCTTGGCGTGTCGGGTCTGCTCGCGCTCGCGCTTGCTTGCCTTGGCCATCGCTGTGTCAGTCTTGTAGAGCGAGCGCGGGCGGTACCGAGGCGGCGATGTAGCCTGGGATCGCGATGATCGCAAGTGCGGTGGCGATCACCAGCGCCAAACTCTGCAGCGCGGGTAGAGCCGTGACGGAATAGACGACGGGGAAATTGATCACATGCGCGAGCGCACGGTCGGCCAGTTGCTGACCGTACAGGCCAAAGACGGCCCCTGTAAGGCAGCCGGCGCCGAGTAGCAGCAGGCTCTCCAGCAGGATCGTGCCCCACAGTTCCACACGTGGCAGCCCCTCCAGCTTGAGCTTGGCCAGGCGCGGGCGGCGCTGCCACACCATCGCCCCCATGGCCGCCGCCATCGCGAGTACCGCAACAAGCGGGATCAAAGTGGCAATCTGGGTTAGCCGTTCGAGCGCTTCGCGGCCGAGCGCTACCTGCTCGGCCGCGTGCGCTTCGGCGGTCTGCACCGTAAGTCCGCTATCAGGCCCCAAGGCATGCGCTATCTCTTGGGCGGTGAGTCTCGGCGAGACGCCGGGATTCACCACCACGCCGTAAGCGCTTGGGTCCTGGCTGCCCCATGCACGCGCGTAGTCGGTTGCGTTGAGGAGTATCGACTCCGGGTGCCCAGCCGAGGTTGGTGGACAGTGCCGCCACGCGCAGGCGCATTGGATCGGGTGTCGGCGGGGTGAAGGCCTGGCCGATGTGCAGGTGTTGTTCTTCGGCGAGACCTTGTGAGACGACAGCCCAGCCACCTGCGCGTACCCGTTCTTCGGCCACGCGCACATTGCCTTGCAGGATCTGGTCGGCCGGTATCAGCGGTGTGGCTTCGCGCGGCGGTGAGTCGACGAGCACGCGCCGGTAGCCATAGTCGAGCAGGCCACCGCGATACAGCTGTACCGCTCGCACCCCGGGCAGCCGCGTAAGTCGGGCGGCCGTGATTGGGGTGAAGGACGTCGTGTTTAGCAGGTTGTAGGACCCGCGCGGGCGACACCCAAACGTTGGTGGCGGCGTTCGTGTCGCGCGCAGCGCCTTCGAGCCCTCTCAGCAAGTCACCGTGGGCACCTTGGATCGCGACGCTGCCGAACACCGCAACGGCGCCTGTCGCAGCGATCGCCACAGCTCGCGCGCGTGCGGCCCCCAGCTCCATCGCGGCGACGTGCGGGATAGGGCTGACGAACAAGGAGCCGATCCGCTTGACGGCTGCGAGTGTCGCGCTGAGCACGATCGGCAGCTCCAACAGCAGCGCGCCGAGCAGCAACACCATTCCGGGAATGGCGGCGTCGGGCTTGGCCAGCAGCAATGTCGTGGCGGCGGCGAGACAGGCAAGACCAGCAAGTGCCCTGCGCCGGCCGGTGCGGGTCCCGCTGCTGCCTTCGCGCGGGCTGATCGCGGCCAGCGGGTCGCGCGAGAGGATGTCGCGCAGCGGGCTCAGCACCGCTACGGTCGCGGCCAACATTCCGCCGCCCGCCGCGATCGCGACGCTCTGCCAGCTGACGATGCGCTGCGAGCCCACGGCAAACGCCAAGGACAGGAAGGCCGGGTTTGAGTGAAATAGGTGAATCGAGAGCTCCTCGCCCAGGGCCAGCCCGAGCGCACACCCGATCAGGCCGAGCGCGAGCGCGTCCAGCAGCAGCACGGCGATCACCGTTAGCGGCGTATACCCGTCGCGGCGCAGGTCGGCTACCAGCCGCCGCCGCTGCGGCACGGTCAGCAGCATCGCATTGAACGCAAAAAGAAATCCGACAAGTGCGCTGATGACCGAGAACAAAGCCGTGGACTGGTTGCTGGCGGTAGCCGCCTTGGCGAACAGCGTCTCGTCGTAGCTGGTGCTCTCTACGTTCAGGTGGCCGCCAGCAAGCACCATCAAGGCGGCGCGCACCTTGGCCTGCGAGCCGGTGGCGCTCTGCACGAGGATGCGGCTCACACGACCACCCATGCCCGCCATTTCTTGAGCATAGGACAGCGGCGCAATCGCGAGCGGTGTGGCGATCAGCCCGCCGATCTGGCGTTCGTGCAGCTGTTCATATAGTGGCGCGTTAACTGTTCGCCCGGCAATTTGCAAACGCACTTCCTGTCCGAATTTAGTGACACCGATCGCCTTCGCCAAGGGAGCGGGAAGTGCGACCGCGCCGATATTGCCGAACGGCGAGAGGTTGGCGTGAGCGAGGAGGGTGCCTCGGAGTGCAGACAAAGCGGAATCCGCTCCTACGAGCTCGATTGACTCGCGGCCGTGGGGCCCAACAGCATTTGCATTAGCTTCCAATACAGGCGCTGCAACCCGTACGCCGGGGATATTGCGGACCTTCGCGAGAATGCTTTCGGGAAAGCCGTGCGAATCGCGCGCCACGAGTTGCAGATTGGCTTTGCCGACAACCGCACGCGAAAGCTGGGCGACCGACCCCTGCAGCGACGAGCTCGACACTTGCGAGGCGAATAGCAACGCGACGCCGGCGGCGATGCCGATCACGGCGAAGCACTCCTGCAGAAAGCGCGCGCGCAGACGCACCCGGTAGAGGCGCAGCGCGTTTGACAGCTTCACCTTTACCCCTCGCTTGTTGCCAGTGAAACGGCTTGTGGGCCCTGCTCGTGCTGGTAGGCGGATAGCTGCCCATCGCGCAGCGCCAGTACGCGGTCGGCGTATTCGGCGGCCATTGGGTCGTGGCTTACGAGCACCACGGCCACACCGCGCTCGCGGCACAACCCGCGTAGCAACTCAAGCACTTCGCGCCCGCGCTGCGTGTCGAGGCTGCCGGTCGGCTCGTCGGCGAGCAGCATGCTCGGCTCAGTCGAGAGCGCCCGTGCGATCATCACGCGCTGGCGCTCGCCCATCGAGAGCGTCTCGGCGCGATGGTGCAAACGCTCGCCCATGCCCAAACGCTCCAGCAGAGGTGTTACATGGCGCTGAGCATCGCGCCAGCGCATCGCCTTCAACAGCTTCAGCACAGTGTTATCGATTGCGCTGACGCCAGGCAGGAGGTCGAAGTTCTGGCGTATAAAGCCGAGTTCGGAGAGCCTGAAGTTGGACGCTTCACGCTCGGATAGCGAGGATATGTCGCGTCCGCCGATCAACACCGATCCGGCCGTCGGCGCTAGCAATGTTGCGACCATCAACAGCAAAGTCGTCTTGCCGGACCCGCTGGGCCCGTACAGAGCGACCATCTCCCCGCCTTCGACTTTGAGAGAGACGCCGTCCACGGCGCGCACCGTCTCACCGCCGACGGCGGGATAGTGCTTGACTAGATCGCGCAACTCGAGCATTACGGTCGCCTCCTCTTGGGCTGCTGGCTCTAGTCCGAGGCCGTGCCGCCAACGTGCACGGCAATAGCGTCGTTGGAGCGTTGGATCGTGCCGCTGAAGTTCAACCCAGACCCGTGTGCTTTGGCGTAGGGGCCGGTGCCGCGATCGATCGACAGCCCACCGGAGAAGTTGGCGGTGGAGCCCTCGCGTTTGTAGCTGGCGCTACCCGAGCACGTGATCGAGCCACCGTGAGGATAGAGGCTGATTTCGGCGGTGACGCGTGTGCTGGAGACGATCTTCAGGTGTACGTAAAGCGTGCCGCCGACGGTTCCGGAAGCAGGCCCCTGCTCGTTGAGGGTGAAACCTTGCTTGCTGGTCAAGTGAAGGTTGCCGTTCTCGTTGAGCGAAAATGTTTTCGAGGCAAGTGCTGACGGTGCGGCGAGCAGCATCAAGACGGCGGCGCTGGCGAGGGCCGAGGCGAGCACTCGCCGGTTGCGCGAGGTGCTGTTGCGCGCGATCGAAGACGCAAGTGTTCGGTGCCGTCGCGACAAGCGGTTGTGCGAGCGCGTGGAAACAAACAATCCTCGCAGGTTCCGCGACAGGCGATTTTGCTGAGGCATCTTGGTTACCTGCTTTCTCTCGTTACTCAGGGGCAGGCAGCGCTGGTAAGAGCGCTGCTGGTAGAGCCGTCTGCATAGGTGAATTCGGCGGCGAAGGGGAAGCCGCCTGTGGGACAGCTAGGAGGGACGACGATAGTGTTGACGGTAATCGGGTGGCGAGGTTTGACAGTGCCGACCGTCAGCGACATGCTGAGGATCGAGGCGTCGGGCTCCAGCGGCAGCGTCGGAATCGGCGGAATGGAGAGCACCAGGTCTTCTCCGTAGGGAGGATTATCTGGACGCACGGTGCCGGTCAGCACGACGCGCTCGTCGAACGGTGTATAGCCCTGGCCAAGGATCTCGAAAGTGGGTTGCAAGTTGTGAAAGGGGCCGACGAACAGGGTGAGGTCGATACCCTCGCTGACGATCTGCGACCCGGCTTGCGCCTCGGCGATCGCGTGGCCGTGGCCAAGTAGTGACTGCGGCGGGCAAGCTTTGGGTCCCTGCGCGCGCAAATGTGTGGGTGAGCAACTGCGCAGATGGGGTATTTCCACACCCAACCCAGCTGGAAAGCGCAAGACTGTGCCACTGACCGGCAGCGGCACGGCCGATTCATTGCTCAGGTAATTGATTGTCAGCCGCAAAGCCCCCTCGGCGCCAAGCCGGTCGGGCGAGAGTGTGGGTGTGATGGTTGCGGTCGTGCTCGATTGGGCTGCCGAGACTGGGGAGGCGCAGACGGCGATCGCGAGGAGCAATACCAGTGGCGAAGCGAGCAGTTGTATGTGTTTACGGCCGGGGATGCCCCGCGCGACGCGCACGCGCGTCAGATTTGTGTGTTTACGATTTGCGCTGGTCCGCGCACCGCGCCTATATATGCGGGGGGCTAGCCGTGTGGGCATGGGATGGTTGGGTTGACGGTGAGCGTGCTGCCGTCGGCGAAGTCGATCGTCCCCTCTGTGGGAAAACCTCCGCGCGGGCATGTCTTGGGCACGACGACGCCCTTGAGGTGTACGAGGGTGCGTTTGCCGTGGGTGGTCTCGTAGTAGGCAACATTGGGCGAGCCAAATGTCGCAAAAGCGCTTTCGACCGAGGCAAGCGTCGCCCCCGGGATCGTTGTTATCGGCGGTATTTCGACGCTGAAGCCGAGCCCGTAGGGCTTGGGAGCGGGTACTTCCTTGGCGATCACGGTGATTTCCACAGCTACGGGCGCGACAGCGTTGGCGTAGGCAAGTAGGGCCAGGTGTCCGTGTTCACGCGGAGCAAAGAAGAAGTCGATCGTGAAGCGCTCACGGATCACTTGTTTAGGGAGTTCGATCAAGCCGACGCCGCCACCGAAGCCGACGCGCGAGGTGGCCGGACAACCCTGTGGGCCGTGTAGTCGCAGCGTCGCTTCGCTGCAGGTGCCTGCCCCGCGCGCGGCGACTCCCAGTCCGGCGGGCGCATACAGAGTGAGCTTGGTGATCGGCGAGGGCGGCTTGCCGGTGGTAGAGGCGAACTGCGCCGTGATCGAGAGGTTGGTAGGCGCCCCGAGCTTGTCGGGGGTGAAGGCCTCGGTGACTGTGAGTGTGTTGGTCGCCCAAGCGACCGCGGCCACCAGCAGACACGCACAGGTGAGGAGACCCCCAAACAGGAGCCGGACTTTGCGCGTCATCGGTTACCCCACCTCCTAATATCGGCCGGCGCGCGCGACGCCGGCCGAGCGTGACCCGTATATGGCGAACCTCTCCTACAAATTCACTTTACCGACGGTAACATGAATCTTGGAGGATGTCAACCGTAATCTCCTGTAGTCGTGTTCGCGACGGGATCTCAGGGCGCGTTTACACAAGGACGGGAGGCGGGCTCAGTTCGAGAGGCGCATGCGGACGTGTTGAACGCTGATAGCCGCGAAGTGTTTATCCTCTTCGTCCATGAGCCAGGACCTTTGGAACGCCGTCGATGACTACATCGTCCAGCACCTGCTCTCGCCGGACCCGTCTCTGGACGCTGCCGTCGCCGCCAGTGAGGCTGCAGGCTTGCCGCCGATCGCGATCACGCCCAACCAGGGCAAGCTGCTGGAACTGCTCGCGCGCATCCACAATGCAAGGAGCATCCTCGAGTTGGGGACGCTCGGCGGCTACAGCACGATCTGGCTTGCACGTTCGCTACCGGAGGGGGACGCCTCATCACGCTCGAGCGCGAGCCCCGTTACGCCGATGTCGCGCTCGCGAACATAGCCAACGCAGGCTTGGCGGAGACGGTGCAACTACGGGTCGGCCCAGCACTGGAGACGCTGCCCGCGATGCACAGCGAAGGGGCGGGCCCATTCGACCTAATTTTCATCGACGCCGACAAGCAGAACTACCCGGGCTATCTAGAGTGGTCGCTGAAGCTCTCGCGCGTTGGCACGCTGATCATCGGCGACAACGTCGTGCGCGGCGGTACGATCCTCGACTCGGGGAATTCCTCCGAGGATGGGGGAGTCGCGGCCGGTGTGCGAGGCTTCTACGAGATGCTTGCCGTGGAGCCTCGTGTGAGCGCGACGGCGATCCAGACGGTTGGCGCCAAGGGGCACGATGGCTTTGCGCTCGGGCTGGTGACGTCGCCCGCCGTGTGAGGTTCGCGCACTTGGGGGCCGGCCCATTCGCTGCCGTCGAACGGACAGAAGCTATGCGGCTAGCAGGTCCACCACGAAGATCAATGTCGAGTTTGGCGGTATGAGCGGTGGGCTACCCCTGCGACCGTAAGCCAGGGCGGCGGGGATAATCAATTCGCGTCGTTCTCCAACGCGCATGCCCACGATGCCTCGTTCCCAGCCTTCAATGACCTCGCCTTGCCCGAACGTGAAGGTAAACGGTTCATCGCGACGCCACGAGCTGTCGAAGACTTTGTTGTTGCCGTAGAGAGCGCCAACATAGTTGACCGTCAGCACATCTCCGCGCTTTGCCTTTGGACCCGCGCCTTTGACGATGTCCTTGACTACTAGTCTTTTCGGCGCCGGCCTCTTGTGTGCCTTGATGGTGGGCTTCTCGGAAAGCGGTCCGTGAGGAGGTGTCCTCGTGGACCCTTGAGCAACGACAGGCAACGCGAGCGCGAAGAGCAAAGCCAGAAGTCCGCCAACCAGCGTCGAGTGTCTCTTGAAGGCATGACGGGGACGCCTCTCGCTGAACCTTCCACTCTTCCTCACAGATGGAAGTGTACGGTCAGGTGTCATACAAGTACCTCCAGTCCCAACTCAACGCGAACCGCTTTGCACGGCTACCCGCGGAGGAATGTCGCTTAAGAAGGGGGAATAGTCGGTAGGTATGGCGTGCTCTCGGCTCGATGACTGTCGATCCCCAGCACCCCCGCAACGGCGTATGCGGCCAGAAGCTCGTCGTGGGGCGTATGACCGGCGAGTGCGATCACGGCTCCCTCCAGCGCGCCCAGCAATGCCAGCGCCACCGACCGGGCTGGTGGTCCCGGTGGAATCGAGCCGACCTTGCGTCCGGCGTTGATGAGCCTGACGCAGCGCTTGACGCCGGTCTCCCAGATTCGCTCGGTCTCGCGCCCCACCGGATGGTCCTGACCGGCGAACTCCAAGCGCAGCGCCATCACGACGCGGGCGATGTCGCGCCGGCAGAAGACGGCATGGCCGCGTGCCAGTGTGAGCAGCTCGGCGACCGGGTCGGCCTGTTGTGCGGCCGGCTCGCCGACCTCGCGCATCCAGTTCTCGTTGACCCACTCGATCACGGCCAGCGCCAGGTCCGCCTTGTCCTTGAACTGGTGGTATAGAGCGCCCCGCGTATAGCCGGCCTCGCGCGCCACCTCCTCGAGCGCCAGGTTGCCGTAGCCGTAGCGCGAGAGACCGCGCGCGGCGGATTCGAGCAACGCGCCGCGCGAGCGGGCGCGGCGCTCAGCCTGAGTAGGACGTATTTGCGCTGAGGACGTCGGCGCCTGCGCGACGCTCATCGACTTTGGACTGTTCGTTTGGTATCAGTACATACATACACGTATGTATGGTAGCGTTCTCACGAGCAGACTGATGTCCACGGCCTCACCCCAACACCTCGACCCTCTCTCTCCGCTACGACCGACGGCTCGCAGCGTACGTCTGGCCTCCGGTATCCCTGATCCACCGTCAAGTGGCGCTCGCCCTGGTACGCAGCGCGGCGCGAGTGCGGTAATCAGGCACGGTGCATCACATGTATAAAGAGCAAGCGAGACTTTCGAGCAGTGCGCACACCGCCCAGCCTTGGCGTATCCACGAGATCGTTCCCGACTTTCGGCTCGAGGATGTCTGGGCGCTGCCGACGCCTGGTGCAGCCGACGAGTTCCCGATCCTCGTAGAAGGGTTCGCCTCAGCCGATCCGGCAAAGACCCTGCCTAGCGCGGCGCGGGCGCTGTGGTCGCTGCGGTGGAAGCTCGGCGACCTATTTGGCTTGGACAATCGGGGCTCGGGGCTTGGGTCGAGAGTGACGACGCTTCGCGAGCGGTTGCCCGATGACCTGCGCGCCACAACCGGGCCGGCATTCGAGAGCCTCCCATTCACCTCGCTTTACCTCACCGCCAACGAGTTCGCCGCCGAGATCGCAAACCAAACGATGCACGGGGTCCTGCACCTCGGCTGGGTCGCCGAGGGGAGCGGCTACCGGGGCCAGATGGCAGTCTACGTGAGGCCGAACGGCTTGTTGGGGAACGCCTACATGGCCGCGATCAAGCCGTTCCGGTACTGGGTCGTCTACCCGCAGATGCTCCGGGCGATGGAGCGGCGCTGGCAGGAACGGCCGGATCGTGAAGTCCCGAGCACGAGCAACTCCGCCAGCTTCTAGTCGGAGGCGATGTCGTCGAGTACAACTGGACGGCTGAGCGTCCTGTCTATCAGGACGCCGATAATAGACCGCTAAAAGCGACGTCTGCCGGGGGAGCGGCGCAAAGCGGTTCGCATTGACTTCGACTTCGTTGAGAGTGTGCACATACTTTGCTCGTGATCTCTATCAGCCGGGCAGAGTGGCACCGTAAGTCCGCCTTGCCGTAGCAACCTGGCCAAGGCAGACAAACTCAGCGACTTGGCCTGCTCCGAGAGTCCGGCTTGCATGCCGGTTTCGATGGGAGCCAGTCAGCTAACGTCGGGCCCGATCACTCCCGGTTCGGGGCTCGGAGCCGGCCGCGTTAGCCTAGCCGAGAGGGTGGTTTCAGGATTCCACCCAACTGACTTGCAAACGCTAGCCGAACTTGCTAGCCTGCCGTCGATCGACGGTATTCGCTCGCAACCGGAGCTCAAATATAGCTGGGAGCAGGGGGTCTGCGGGTCGACAAATAACTGACAATCAACTCTGGGAGCAATAATCGAACATGTCCAAAAAACTATACGCAGCACTTATTCCGCTGCTACTAGTGGCAGGACTTTCCACAGCGAGCGTTACCGCGCTGAGCGCTGTCCAGCCAGCCCTGGCAACAAACGAAAGCTATAAATGCCCGGGCGCGGAATGCGCCGAAGTGAGCGGTAAAGAAAATTTTGTCAAGAATAACGAAGCCTCCAACTTTACCCGTAAAGGAGTTTGCTCGGCGGTTTGGCGTAACAACGGCGGGGGCAACTTCAACCAGGTTGCAAAAGAATGTAGTACGGGAGGCTTCACGACCATTGCGTGTGCCGGCAGTGAAGTCAAAGGACACGGTGAGGTTGAAGCGATCTCAGGGAATGCCAACCTGGGAGGACGCCAGGATAACTTTAAAGGCTGCGAATAAGGGGTTAGTCGAAAATTATGTCTGAAAATATCAAACCAGTAGGGCCTCTTATGATCCGCTGCATCCTTATGCTAGGTGTAATAATTGCAGCCGCCGCAGGCACTATGATGGTGAGCGCAGCGATAGCCGCAACCACTAATCATGCTCCGGCTAAGTCCCAGTTGATAATCTTCTCCGCGCCACATAGTGCGCGCGCACACACTGCCACAGTTGGCGGGGTAAGTCCACCACCGAGCGCGGTCCTCGGAGCGACTATGGACGGCATCGAAATCTATGGATGGCAACGAGCCAGCGGGGAAACCTGCGTGCTGAATATTAAGATCGGTGGCGGCGGCGGAGCATCTTGTGGTGATGCTTCGGAAGTTGAAAGGGAAGGCATTGTTGGGATACACCAAGAAGGGGAAGGTGCTGGAGCGACATTGCGTGTAGTGGCACTGGTCCCTAACAGCGTCAAGAACGTCGATTTTACGGACAGAAATGGTGCATCTCATCTGGTAAGTGTCATCAAAAACGTTGTTGCGCTTGAAGACGCCAACCTTGCATCAGTGAACTATGCGCTGCCCGGTGAAGCCGCTCATACGGTGAATGTTGCAAGCGTGGTCGAACACACGGCTCACGCCTCGCCGCTTCCCAATTCAAGCAAGAGCGCACCAGAATAGACATACTCTAGGTTGTAATAGGTGGGCGAGGCACCTCCAATGGGAGCGTGCCTCGCCTTCTTTCCGGAACATTGCGTCTTGCCCGGCTGATCATCCTCCGCGTTGAGCAGCGGCTTTGAGAACGGTTAGGTGATCTATCGCCGATCCGCCCTATACTGAGGGCATGATCCCCCCAGTTGCTTCGGCGGCTGGGTGCGAGGCCCGGCTTCGGTCGGGCCTCAGCGTTTAAGGGATCGCCACGCTCGCGGACGGTGTATCTCGCCGCGGTCATCTCGGAGCAGGTCAGGGAGCTGGCTTGCTTGCAACGGGCCGTGGCGAACCTTCTTGACGACATCGACGGTGCCGCGGAGGCTCCGTGCAGGACTGTCGCTCGGACTGAGTAGCGCGAGGTGGAGCCTAAGGTCATCACGCGCTATGCGAATAGGCTCGACGAGATCGGTGTCGTTGGTGAGCACGATCGCCATCTCACAGTCGTGCCGGAATGCATCGATGAGCAGATGCGAGGCGAGGTTGACATCGGAGCCCTTCTCCTCGGTAGACACACGCGGATGTTGTCCTCGCTGACAGGACAGTCGGCGCCGCGTGGGCATGGCTCGGCCCGGCGCATCCAGCGCGTGCCGCTACGGAACTGGCCGAGGAAGATGTCCACGTTCCTGCTTTCCAGTGCGCGAAAGTACATCTGCTGTCGTGTGGCCTCCTGCGGGTCGTCATCGCGCGCAATGACACGCGCGGAGAAGTAGAGGACGCGCGCGATCTCGTCATTCGGGAACAGCGTCTCAGCAAGTGCCCGGACATCGAGCCACTTGCAGTCCGGGAAGCGACGCCGGAGCGCACTGTAGTAGAGGTTGAAGCCGTCGACGTAGACATTTGCCCGCATCGGAGCAACCTACCTTGTCATCAGGAGGACAAACGCAACCGATCCTGACCCGCTCGTCGCGAGCGTCGTCAAGATCACCAACTCCATCGTGACTGCCAACCGGGACGCTCACCGGGAGCCAGGGAACACGCCTAGGGAACATCTTTCGCCGCCATAGCCCTAACCGCCTGGCGAAAATGGCTTATTTGCAGGTGATTCTCAAATGGAGCCAGCCGGGATCGAACCGGCGACCTCCTGCTTGCAAAGCAGGCGCTCTCCCAGCTGAGCTATGGCCCCTGGAGCATTCAATATACGCGCTACGGGGCGGATCCCCGCTTCTCGGCGCCTGCCGTCACCGTGACCTTGGGGGTACTTGGATAGCCGCTATCTGTTGGCCATTCATGGCGGCCGACACGCGCGGACGGCGGTGGCGTGACCCTCTGAGCGTCGTTTGTGCGAGGAGTGGTAGGTCGCTCAACCGCCGGCCCGGTCATCAGTAGCCGCCGCAGCGCGCCGCCGCCGTTCTCCCTCCGGCCGCTGGTCGAGGGGAGCAGGATCGGTTGCACGTTGCATATGCGATAGCCCAGCAGCCTCTGGAAGTACTGATTACCGTTCGACTCCCGCAGGACCGAGCCGACGATGAGGTGTCGGATCCCGTGCGCCGCGAGATCGCCGAGGACGAAGGTGTGCAGGAGGTAGCGGGCGTAACCGATGCGTGCATAGTCCTGGTTTCCCACCATCACCGCGAGTACGGCGAAGTCGCCAAACAACGCTACTGCGGCGACAGTGATGGGTACCTCATGAGCGACTGTGGATGCGGAGTACCAGGCAAACTTGTCCGATGGCGGCGGCTTCCGCGTCGCCACCAGAACCGCGTCGCCGCCGCTGCGACTGCGGTACACCGGCGCGGAGACAGCGGCGAACTCCTCATATCCATCGAGCCGCGTGGCGATAATGCCCAGTTCTTGGGCGCGGCGGATGTTTGTGCGTACCGCCTGACGGTGTCGCCCGGCGAGGTACTCGTGTTCCTTAGTCGAGGTCTGGATGACTGCTTGTGCCCAGTGACCGTCGAATAGTGACTCGCCGCCGGCGGGCCACCGAGCATGCCGCCAACGATCATGCTCCGCAGCCGACAGGCGCAGCTCGACGATCGGCAGCTCTCGCAGCGACAGCAACGTTCGCGCCCGGCTTGGGTGGCGCACAAGCGCGAGCGAAGTCGCCTTCAAGCGTCCGGCCACTGAGTCCGGACGCGCGAAGCTGCGCAAATCCGCTAGCTCAGCCGAGCCGTACGCGAGGCCTAAGGCCACTTCGAGATGGTAGAGACACTGTCATTGCAAAGCAGGCGCCTCTCCCCAACTGAGCTATGGCCCCGCGCCAGGAGTCTAGGGCAGCAACTATCCTCGCGCAGAAGTCCAGACTTCACCCAAGCCCAGGGGCAGTGCGCTACTCGTTAAAGTCGAAGTCGCGCGGCGGACGCTGCTCGAACCAGAGGCGCTCCTGCTCGGGTGTCTCGCGAAGAAAATCGGGAGTCTCCTCGAGCACGTCCTCGACCGGATCGGCTTGGTCGGACACCTCACCAACATCCGGTTTCTCCTCTGCGTCATCGAACTTGGTGCGTCCAGCGGGATCCTCGACCTCGTCTACCGGCACCTCCCATTCAAGCGACTCGTCGCTGATGGCACGGGCACTGGCCGGGTGGGTCGCAGGCCTTGCACGAGTATCCCGATCCGCGGTTGACGACGGTTCGAAGTCGCCCTCGGACGCAAGCTCGGCCTCCATATTGATCTCGACGGTCTCCTGACCGACAGACCCAGAATCGACCAAATCAGCCGTCGACTCCGCATCGAGGACGGGGAGATCCTCGTCTTCGTGGGTCGCTCCTGGGCCGTCATCAGTCTCATCTCCGTACGCGGCCTCGCCGCGACGAGGCACCGGTCCCAGTGCGTCCTGTGCCTCCCGAGCCACTACACCAGGGTCGGCTCCCCGGAGACGCTTGAGCTCCAGGTGCTCGCGTATGGCGTCATCGAGCAATCCCATTGCGCCAGCAAACCATACTGCGCTCGCCCGCGTGCTTGTTCAGATGGACATCTCCGACCCAAGTTCGGTCCATACGTTGGACCCACAAGACACCGCCTGCGAGCTTGAGTCCACCCGTTCCTCTGCGATTCGCGCTGCCCACTACACTTTCTCAGACCGTCGCTCACGCCCACGCGTGGAGCATGCGGGGCTATAGCTCAGTTGGGAGAGCGCCTGGATCGCACCCAGGAGGTCGCCGGTTCGAGTCCGGCTAGCTCCATGAGACAATTGTCTGAGGCGAGACGGAAGAACTAAACGGTGACGAATCGCCTTGCTCTTGATCGGGGCTCGGCGAGCGAGGCGAGTCGAGTGGGCAAAAGACACGCACCCATCCTGAGCAGGCATGTTCAGGACACGCAAGCCGCAAGCCAAGGAGCGCGAGGCGAACGATGACCTAACGGTGCCGCGTCACGCGCTATGAGGGCAACATCCGCGTGTCGCTCTGACACGATTGAACCCCGCTCACCAATCGGCAACAGCGAGCCTTCCGCCAAGCAGTAGCGTAGGTCATCGCCTCCACTGCCGGGGGAGGCGAGAGCTTCCGTCGGCGGCTGCGTGTCAAGCGGGCGTCGAGTAAATAGAGCCTAGAGAGTCGCCGAGGAGCGAAAGACCGGGCATGATGTTATCTACCACCTTTAGCACGAAAGGGATACGCTACATGGCCGATCGCCGGGACGAGTATGACTTACTTGCGGATGTCACTCTAGTCGTCGTGGGCTACAACTGCACGGCGTCTGACATCAATCGTATGAACGAGCTTGCTCCACATTTCTACGATGCAATTTTTGTTGACAACGGACCACAGGCGCATCAAGTGAGCAGCAACGTCTGGCAAGTTATCATTAGCACAGAGAACGTCGGCTTTGCGGCAGCGGCAAATCGAGGTGCATCGGCTACTAAAACTCCGTTTATACTCTTCCTAAATCCAGACGTGTACGCAGACATCCAGACGATTAGAAATCTCGTAACCGTGCTGCGCTCCGAGGGGGGACTCGCTGGAATCGGACCGAGCCTGGCACCCGGCAACACTATTTTTGAGACTAATGCCGGAGGTGCACGGAAGTCTCTTACAAACGCGTTGGTCTTTGCGCTTGCCCCTTCGAGGTGTCTTGTCCGTCGCCAGATATGGCGATCTGTGTTTCCACCATCAGGGGTAGTATCGATCGATTGGCTGAGTGGTGCTTGTCTCCTGTTTCGACGCCAGGCGTTTCTGAGAATTGGAGGATTCCCGACCGACTACTTTCTCTACGACGAGGACGTCGCTTTGGGACGCAGTGCGCAAAGTCTTGGTTATCGACTGGGTGTGCTTGGTGCGACCAATGTCTATCACCGGGTTGGCGGCGCGCAACGTGGGTCCATCCACTTCCGGCGTTGGGCCGCCAGCAATCAACGGCATGTCCAGTTCACCTCAGCATCAGGACCACGAGCACTAGCCATCCTGGTCCTAATTTGCATCGGGCTCCTGCGACGCTCGCTCTGGCGGTCGTTTATTGGTCAATCACGTCCCTACAGGTATGCCGCCTGGTCCGTCTACTACCTGCTGAGATATCCCATGCAAATGCCCGCCAGCGGCCCTTTTCCTCCCCCATAGCAGCGTGGGGTGTGGTAGCCCTTGGGCACTGGGTCAACAGGCCCGATATGCCGGTAAGCTCTTGCGAAGGGATGTCACTGCAACCAAAAGAGCAAGACAGGCAGATGACCGCCGTCAAGCCTGCGCTCGCAGATGGCTCCTTGCTTAGGGCCGAAGGCAGCCCAGCCGTCTGGCTCGTTTTAGGGGGGACTCGCTGGGGAATACCGAGCGGCAAGCTGCTCAACAAGCTAGCCCCTCGCGGCAAGATTGTGGATGTGCCCGCCGAACAACTGGCTCGCATCCCGGACACACCTCCGGACGGCACGGTCGTGGCTGGCTCCGAGACGGGGCGCTATTACCTGATTATTTGCGGTATCCGCTTCTGGCTATCACCCGAGCACGTTCGGGAGCTCGGGCTATCCATTCATCCCACCGTCGAGCTACACGATGAACTCATGGATGCCGTACCGTATGGTGGCATCTATCGGACATGGATACCTCAGGGACGTCGCCTCCGCGATCTTACCGCCAACGCTCTGCTCTTCTTTCACAACCACGCGGCAGACACACGTGGCATTCTTGTCGGAATATTCGCAAGTGCCATCTTCTATCTGATCACAAAGCTCGTGGGCTGAGCTAGGCAGCCGCTGCCGTTAGATAAGCCACGAGGACAGCCGATCCTAGTGGCTTTCTTCCGACTATCGGATATCTTTCTGCCCTCGGCGCTGTGGATACTCGCGTCATAAGGCCGTCGTATAGCGGGGCTTTCGTGGCGCGCCCGAGATGATTCGAACCTCTGACGTTATCCCACTGGGCGTTTAGTCAATCCACCAGTCGCGCTGACCCACTACGTTGTCGCGCGGATTCTCGCCGAGGTTGGGCGCACCGAAGACGAGGATCTCAAGGCCCTCTGGCCCGCGCTCGTAGCCTCGCCAAGTGCCGGGTGGGACGCGAACCAAGAACACGGCTCCAATCCCAGGCTACGTCAGGCATCCCCCTGTGCTTCTAGCATCAGACTGAGACAATCAGCCGCGCCTGCCTCGGCCCAACCAACAAGGAGTTTCCCCATGCCCGATCCCATCTACACCGCAGAGGCCCACGTAACCGGCGGTCGCGCCGAGGGTCACGGCAAGAGCAGCGACGGCGCTCTGGAGGTTGACTTGCGATTGCCGCCGGAGATGGGCGGGCAAGGAGGAGGCACAAACCCCGAGCAGCTGTTCGCGGTCGGATACGCCGCATGCTTCGAGGGCGCGCTCGGTGTAGTGGCTCGACGGGCCAAGGTGGACACCGGCGAGGTCAGTATTGACAGCAGCGTCAGTCTCAGCCCCGATGGGCAGGGTGGCTTCTTCCTAAGCGTCGGGCTGAATGTGACGCTTCCGCCGGTGACCGATCTCGCCCAGGCAGCAGAGCTGGTCCGTGCGGCACATCAGGTTTGTCCCTACTCCAACGCCACCCGCGGCAACATCGAGGTAGCGCTGACGGCCAACGGTCAGGCGGTCGACGCCTGACCACCAACTGTCAGCACACAAAGCTCATTGGGAGCTCGATTCGAGCGGGTTCCTCTGAAGGGTCAGGCCGGTAGGCGTGCAACTGTGAGTAGGTACTCTGCCCGCGCGCGGAACGTTCCGTCCTCTGCCTCGTTGCCGTTTGTGTATAGCTCGACAAGCTCCTCGCGCAACGCGTCCCATCTACCCTGCGGCTCGAGTGCGGCCTTGGCCATGATCGTGGGGCCCAGTACGCGCTCGTTGTACTCGAGCCAGGCCGCCGCGGACTCGTGCTGGAAGGTGACCATGTGACGCTCGAATGCGAGCTCGGCGCCTGTGGGCTCGAACAGCGAGCGGACGTGGTCCTCCGTACCCCACATCACCGGAGGCTCGAGCCCGGGCGGCAACGGGGGCATGTATGAACCCACAGTCTTGAACATCTGCCCGTTTAGCCCCTCGGGGGTCCACGCCGCCAGCACGATCACGCCGCCGGGACGCGCGACTCGTGCGAGCTCGGCGGCGGCGAGCTCCTGGCGGGGTGCGAACATGACGCCGAAGCAGGACGTTACGCGATCGAAAGAGTCGCTCTCGAAAGGCAGCTCCTCGGCGTCTCCCTCGATGAAGTTCACTTCCACACCGGCCTCCGCGGCGCGTTCGCGAGCCACCTCCAGCAGCTTTGGCGTCAGATCGAGGCCTGTCACGGTAGCCCCACCGAGGGCTGCGGGGATCGCAACGTTGCCAGCTCCGGTCGCGACATCCAGGAGGCTCATGCCCGGCCCGGTTTCGGCTCGCTCGAGGATAGCCTCGGCGGCGCTCGTGAGCATGCGTGCGATCTCGGGATAGTCCCCTACCGTCCACATCCTGCGCTGCCCGTCCTTGATGGCGCTGACGTCGATGCTCATCGCTCTCTCTCCTCGTCGTTGACTTGGGAAGTGTGCGCTCGTCGGAGGCAAGTCGCTGCGGCGCTCGATCAAGACTACGTCGCCGGGACTCTCGAACAGCTTCTCGAGAATGGCAGGCGCTTTCGTTTCTCGAGACTAAGGTCATTCGCAGGTGCTGGACAACCTTTGTCATGGTCCGAGCAGGAGGTAGGCCACGGGCGGCCCGCTCGTGCTCGATGAAGACCGTGGTGCCGGGCGGGACGCCCGCTACCGTACGCCCATGCGAGTAGCCACCTGGAACGTGAACTCGGTGAAGCAACGTCTGCCACGCTTGCTGCCGTGGCTCGACGAACGCAGGCCAGACGTCGTCTGCCTACAGGAGACCAAGCTCGCCGACGAAGCCTTCGATCAACTGCTCGGTGAGGAGCTGACAAGCCGAGGCTATGAGATTACGCGTCACGGAGAGGCGCAGTGGAACGGGGTGGCGATCCTCTCGCGTGTGGGACTGGACGACGCGGTTGCCGGGATCCCAGGTGGGCCGGGTTTCCCCCACCAAGAGGCGCGTGCCGTGTCCGCCACATGCGGCGGAATTCGGGTGCACTGCGTCTACGTACCGAACGGGCGCACGCCCGACTCCGAGCATTACCACTACAAGCTCGCTTGGCTCAAAGCTCTAGGAGAGCTGGTTCGCAGTGGGCCTGAGGAGGCGATCGTGTGCGGGGACATGAACATCGCCCCCGCCGACATCGACGTGTTCGACCCCAAAGCCTACGTCGGCCAGACCCACGTCACGCCGCCGGAGCGAGCGGCGCTGGCGAGCCTACAGGCGCTGGGACTGCACGACGTCGTGCGCGATCGCTGGCCCGCCGAGCGCGTATTCACCTACTGGGACTACCGCGCCGGCATGTTCCATCAAGACCTAGGGATGCGGATCGACCTGATACTTGCCAGCGCGTCGGTCGCCGAGCGGGCTAGGGCGGCTTGGGTGGACCGGCAGGCGCGCAAGGGCACCAAGCCCAGCGATCACGCTCCCGTGATCGTCGACCTGGACGAGGCCCCAGACGGTGACATCGGACCGCTTGTCCCTCCGCCCTCCGTCCAGCCTGTCAAGCGAGGTTCGGTCAAACTGCCGCAGTCATCATGACCTAGTAACGGCTGGCGCGATCCGAGCAAACACCATGTGGGCCTGGAGGAGCCCGGATAGTCTCAGACAGGTTGATCTACGGCCCGTGCTTGCGCAAGCGCCTGCGCCCACCATGCGAGATCGCTCGCCGCGGTGTCCAAGCGTTGGTCGAGCGAGGCGAAGATCTCTAGGTCGAGCGGTTGCTCAGCGTTGCGCGCCTCGATCATCACCGACGGCAGAATGTGAACCGCGTGGCGCAGCGGAGCCATTTCGAGCTCCACCGCTACCAGGCGCAGTTGCTCGATCGCGCGTGCTCCGCCGGTGTTGCCGTAGCCGACGAAGCTGACAGGCTTTCGGTTCAGCTCCGGGAAGATCTGGTCGAGCGCGTTCTTCAAAACAGCCGGGTAGCCGTGGTTGTACTCGGAGGTGATGATGAGGTAGCCGTCTGCCTGCTCGACCTTGCTCGCCCAGCGCGCGACATCCTCTGGGTATTCGCGACGACCGTATGCCGGCGCTACCCCCTGCTCGAAGAACGGCATCGGGTAGTCGCGCAGGTCGACCAGCTCCGCCTGTAGGTCCTCGCGAGCGCCGAGTCGATCCATGACCCAGGCGCCCGCCTTCTCGCTGAAGCGTCCCTCGCGAGTGCTGCCGAGGATTACCTGTATGTGCGGAGTCGACTTCAAGATGCGGCCACGCTAGCAGCAGTTGTGCCGCTACTGATTGAGTCCCACCGTTTCCAGCGCCTGGTCCCAATCGTTGAAGCCCTCCACGGTTTCTACCTGCTGGAGATGGCTTTCGATGCGTGTCGTGGTTGCCAAGATCGCTTTGTCTGCCGGCTGCTCATACGGAGCCAGTAGGGACGGCGGGATCGCTTTTGGTTCGATCGCTTCCACGCGCTGATCGAGTTGGATCGATGTCGTCGGGACCGCTTTGAAACCGGTTTCCTTCCACGCGGTCACGTCTCCGCAGACGTTTGGCATCTGCAGGCTAGCGAGGTCCTGCAGATCGGTCGCGTAGCGCTGAGTCATGTGGGTGAGCTTCGGGTTGCTCCAGTGCAAGTGCCGCACCGCCTGGGCGAATTTGCGAATCGGGCCGGCATCGATGGTGTAGGAAGTCGACCAAAGCGCCACAACCACCTCGTAGCTCAGGTGCTGGGATTCTTCGTTCTGGGGCGAGCCGACACCAAGCTTCGGGCATTCCTGGCCAAGCTTGTGGATCGTTGCCTCGATGCTTGCCTGTGCGACTTTGACCTTTGCCTGCGTGGCCCGATTGAGCGCATAGTTAGCGCGAATGTAGGCGTGCGTTGAGGCGATGTCCTGTGGTGTGGCTACGGCCGTGGCCGGAGCAACCGCGAACAAAGACATCGTGAGAATCATTGCGATACGTCCCCTCATCCCAGCCTAAGGGTAGCTGCTCGACGCTCGTGAATCGCCGGTGCTGCGCCGTGACGGCCGCGGGCTTGCAACCCGCAAGCACGACAAGTGGCGCGCCTGTGGAATGCTCGCGCTAGCGATGACCAGTCCGCGCCAAAAGCTTGCAAGCCTCTCGTCCCGGATCGAGCGGCTGGTGCGCGCCATCCAGGACGAAGACGAGGCGGTTGTGGAGAGCATCGTCCGCCTCAGCCAATCGCGCCGCCTATTCGCTCCGCTTGCTTTCACCGTGGGGGCGTTTGCGATGCTGTTCGACGGCCTCAAGCTGCTTTTGTCCAACTGGCGGCTGACGCTCGTGCAGATCCTTCCCGCTGTCTGGATCTGGCTAGCGATGTTCGATCTCAAGGCACGAGTCCTGCGCGACAAGTCATTCCCCGCGCTGCGTGGCCCGGTCCTGATCCCGATCGCCATCGCGATCATCGCGATCACGATGGCCTGTTTCTTCCTCAACGCGTTGTTCGCGTTTTCGATCACGCGCCCGCCGCCGCCCAAGATCAGACCGGCCTACGACCTGGCGCGCTCCAACCTGCAGCCGATCCTCGCTTCAGGGGCTGTGGTCGGCGCGTTGCTGGCGGTCGCGACGACGATTGCTCCCCGCTGGGGTAGCCCCTGGTTTGCCCTTGCCCTTGGCGCGGTCATAGGCCTGATGATGATCTGTTACGTGGCCGTGCCCTCGCGGCTGATCGGCGTCAAGCCGGAGCGCTCCCGACGCGAGAAGCTGACGGCCTCGGCCCTCGGCGCTGCACTCGGCACGACCGTGTGTACGCCTCCTTATCTGCTCGGACGCCTGGGCATTCTGATGCTCGGGTCCAAGGTGCTTTTGATCCCGGGGATCGTCCTGCTGGTATTCGGCTTCACGCTGCAAGCGGGCGCCACGGGGGCTGTCCGGGCGATCAAGATGAGCCTCAAGCTCACCGGGGTGCCATCGGAGGAGCCCGCTCTGGAGACTGAGCCCACGCCCTAGAAAAGGCTTACGGGTTCGCGGAAATGGCGTGCGACCACGCTTCCCGTGCTCGTATGAACACGGGCTTCCAACTTCGACCGGGGTAGAGAGAGGATTTAAAGTTCGTGCCCTAGCCGCGATCTGCGCTCTCAGCACGTACGATCGCGACATGACGACAAGCGCAGATGACATGCTTGCTTTCGCCGATTCGCGCGCCGAGCCACGTACGATTACGACTGGATGAGCAATGCCGACGACATGCTTGCCGTCGCCGGCTTGCGCGCCGAGCAGCTGGCCGCGCCCGGCCTGAGCCCGAAGCCGCGCCGCCGGGTGGCCGTGTTGTCCTGCATGGACACACGCATCGATCTCTTTCCGATGCTCGGCCTGGAGCGCGGCGACGCGCACATCATCCGCAACGCCGGCGGCCTCGTGACCGACGATGCGCTGCGCTCGCTCAGCGTCTCGCAACGCAAGCTCGGTACCGAGGAGATCGTCGTCGTCATGCACGACGGCTGCGGTCTGCATCGCGCTTCCGAGGACGAGTTCGCACAGGCGCTCGCCGCCGACGGAGTCCTGCCGACTTGGCGCCTTGGCGCGTTCGAGGATGTCGAGGAGACTCTGCGCCACAGCCTTGCGCGCCTGCGCTCGAGCCCCGAGCTCCCCGCTCGCGATCGTGTCAGGGGATTTGTGTTCGACCCCGAGAGCGGCACATTGCGCGAGGTCGAGGCAGAGCCGTCCGCCGAGTAAAGCCGCGCCCCGACCGGTTGTCCCCGCTCGGCGAGCATGGCATCGGCGGCGGTACATCTACGGGCACGCCCCAAATCCAAATAATCGGCCGTCCAAAAGGGAATTGTGGCCTTTGTCGCTAGTCGTCCGCTGTTGTGGGTACCAATAGCCTCGATGCTTTGACAAAACCGTGTGTCCTCTGGAGAGAGGTGTCTGTTGTGAACGACCGTCCAGTACAGCTGATCGTCAGCGACGACTTGCAACGCTCGCGCCTGACCGTCTTCTTCCGCCTGCTGCTGGCGATACCGCATCTGATCTGGCTGGGGCTGTGGGGGATTCTCGCCTCCGCGGTGGTCATCGTGAACTGGTTCGCCACGCTGATCGCAGGGAGATCCCCGGACGGGCTGCACGATTTTCTCGCGGCCTACATCCGCTACGCGATCCACGTCGGCGCCTATGTGCTGCTCGCTGCCGAGCAGTTTCCTGACTTCCTCGGCAAGCCCGGCTATCCGGTGGACGTGACGATCGCGCCCTCGCAACCGCAGAACCGCTGGAAGGTCGGCTTTCGCATCGTCCTTGCGATCCCGGCTCTGATCGTCGCCAGTGCTCTCGTGTCCGGTAGCGCGCGCAGCTATGGCTTCAACTACAGCTACGGCTTGGCAGGCATCGCGGCCTTTCTGGGCTGGTTTGTCGCGCTTGCGCAGGCTCGCCTGCCGCGCGGCCTGCGTGACCTGGTCCTCTACGGACTGTCCTACTCTGCCCAGCTCGACGCCTACTTGTTCTTGCTCACAGACGTCTATCCGGACAGCAACCCGCTCACCGCGCTCGCGGATCTGCCGGTGCGGGCCGAGGACCCGATCGAGCTGGAGCTCAGCGCCGGCCTGGAGCGCTCGCGCCCGACCGTCTTCTTTCGCCTGCTGCTGGCGATCCCGCATCTGATCTGGCTGACGCTGTGGGCGCTCGTCGCTTACCTCGCCGCGATCGTCAACTGGTTCTCCATCTTGATCACCGGCGTCGCGCCGCTCGCGCTGCACCGCTTTCTGGCTGCCTACGTGCGCTACCAGAACCACGTCTATGCCTACCTGTTTCTGATCTCCGACCCGTATCCGGGCTTCACCGGGCGGGCCGGCAGCTATCCCGTCGAAGTCCGCATCGAGCCCCCGCGCCCACAAAATCGCTGGAAGGTGTTCTTCCGTGTGTTCCTGGCGCTGCCTACGTTCCTGCTCAACAGCGCCTATGGCAGCCTGCTGTGGGCCGTGGCTTTTCTCGGCTGGTTTGCCTGCATGGTCGATGGCAGCATGCCTGTGGGGATGCGCAACGCCGGCACGCTCGCGCTGCGCTATTCAGCCCAAGCTAACGGCTACCTGTTGTTGCTGTGCGAGGCCTATCCCTACAGTGGCCCGTTGGCGCAGGCGGACAAGGCCCAGGAGCCCGCAGTGGTGGCATCGCCACTGCCCGAGGCTTCCCTGTAGAGGACGGCTACCGAGCTCTCCAGAAAGGACCGTCGCCGGGGCCGTATCGAGAGCCCCGCAAGTAGTACCATCGTCAGCTTCGCGCGCCCGTAGCTCAGTGGTCAACGGTTCTCTTCGGGGAGCCAAAGAGCAGCGGTCTTTCAAACCGCAGGCCGCGGGTTCGATTCCCGCCGGGCGCACTTAAAGCCAACTTCGGATCTGCTCGTTGAACGTATTAGGGCGCTCGAGCATCACCATGTGCCCGGCCCCTTCCAGCAATACGCTCTTGATTCTTGGCGCGATCCGCTGAAAAGCTTCGAAATCAGCTTGTGGTGCGATCCGATCGTGCTGCCCTCCAACAGAGAGGATCGGGCAGTCGACCTTGTCCAGGCCTTCATACGGGTTGCTTTTACCGATCGCTCGCGCCGTTGGCAGCCCTCCTCTGGCTCCCGCGCCTTTGAGGATCAGCTCGGCGGTCGCGGGTGGCAGCTCCTGGGGGCTCCACACATATGGCCATAGCGTCGCCGCTCGCAGCCGCCTGTCCTGGGCGATCGTCTGTCTCAGCGACCGGGGAAGGGGGAGCGGGCTTGTCAGCGCCTCCGTATAGGTAGCAAGCGTCTCGATCGGTCGTGTGCGTGCGATGTGTCGCACGTCGCGCAGGCCGAGTAGGGCGCTGAAGCTCGCCACCGCCCCCGCCACAAGGATCAGCTTGTGCGCCAGCCCGGGATGACGTGTGGCAAAGCGCAACGCGATCGGTCCACCCATCGAGTGGCCGACGAAGACCACTCGCTCCAAGCCGGCCAGCAGGGCCAGTCGCGCCACGGTATCGGCGAACAGCTCGAGCATGATCGCCCGACGGGGAAGTTGCGAAGCTCCAAAGCCCGGCAGGTCGAGGGCAAGCACTCGCCCACGTTCGGAGAGCATCGCCAAAGTGTGTGTCCAGTGTTGCCAACACCCTCCAAGTCCGTGCACGCAAACGAAGCCGAGAGTGCCCTCGCCGATATCCACGTAGCGCACGCGCCGCCCGTCGAGCAGCACATCGCGTATGTGTGCGCGCCAGTCGATCGCCTGCACCTCTGGGCTCGCGGGAGCGCAATAGCCCTCGTTCACGGGAACTTTCTCGATCGCAGTCATCTGAGAGTCCTCGGGCCGCGCCATCGCAGAAGCCATGCGCTCGGTTTCGTCCTTGATGCGCCTTGCGACGCGCATTGCTGTAATCGACTTCCAGTCCTGTAGGCCAACTATAAGACGGCCAGGCTTGGCCCTGCTCGTCAAGTCCGGCCGAGGGGCGGTTCATGTTGTGCGAGTCTTCTGGCATGACCGACTTCACCATCGTTTCGGTGTCAACGGATCGATTGGACGACCTGCAGCCGCTATGGCGCGCGCTGTACGAGCACCACATGGCATTGACGCCGCACCTGCGTGATCGGGCGCGTCCGTACGAGCAAGCCTGGAAGGAGCACGAGCGGCTCATGCAAGAATGGCTGGCCGCCGAGCCGGACTCGTTTGTGCTGGGAGCGGAGGAGGCCGGTCGCTATCTCGGCTATGCCTTCGTGCGAGTTCGTCCCGACGCTCTCTTCGCTGTGTCGTGGAGCGCATCGGATCCACTGGCCGAGTTGGCAATCCTTGCCGTCTTGCCCGAGGCTCGCGGAAAAGGCGTCGGCTCGGTTCTGCTGGACGCCGTGGAAGCAAGACTGCGGGCGCTCGGGATAGACGACATGGTGATCGATGTCATCACGACGAACACCGATGCGATGCGTCTCTACGAACGACGGGGCGCATTGCCGTTCCTCACCAACTTCGTCCAACGAGTCGCTACTCCACGGTCGACCTGACCACAGGGCGCGCTTCGTATCCAATGCTGGGCCAGCACCCGACTCATGTTCAAGCCGAGTCTCGTACTTGTATCCCTGCAACGTAACCAAGTCGACCTAGCACGTCGGTAGTGGGTGCCACCTTGGCGTTCTCGTAGTCCGAGAGCCTTGATGCGGAGGTGCCGCCTGCGAGCGCGAACTGACGGAGTGTCATCCCGCTCCGGATGCGCCAGAAGCGGATCTGGGCGGCATACTCGGCTCGGCCTCGCCGATTGACGTCTTCGCGCGCACGACGAATCACATTGGTCATCAGTGGATCTACGCCGTAATGCTCGCCCCAGCCGACGACTGTCTCAGCGGTGCGTGCGGCAGGCCCCCAGGGGTTGCGGCGGATCGCGTTGGCAAGCCGGCGCCAGTCGGACAGGGAGCCGCGGTCGATGACGGTCTCGATCGCCTCGGCCGGCCAATGGTCCATCGGCTGGGTGATGTCGAAGTCGAGGTTGCGAAAGCGCAGTGTCATCGCACGATCCTCTGCGCGAGATCTTCAAGTACGGCCTTGACAGCGGACCAATCATGCCAGCGGGGGTCTAGTGCCTTGTAGCTCGCGAGCTGTGTGGTGACCTCGGCGTCGCGCGGCCGAGGGTCGGCGAGCTGCTTGACAAGTTGCGTGGAGATCGCTTCTGGACGAGGATTGATGTCGGCGTAGTAGTCATCGATGCCTGCCAATACGGCAGCGGCCTCGTCGAGTCCGATCTGAGTGGAGAGTGCCGCTATGTCGAGGTAGTCACGCGTCTGGTTGCGGCTGAGTGCAAGCCACGCCTTGACCCGCAGGATCTCTGGGAGAGTCGGTACGACGAGCTGCTTGCCGCGTATCTCTGTATCGGCGGTCTCGAGCGGTCGGCTGCGAAGCAACTGGCGTACGCCGGTCTCGATACCCCCGAGTTCGCCGAGGATGATCTTCCCCGGCTGCGCGCGCGTCATGGACCAGTCCCCGAGCGCCTCCAGATTCTCAAGGATCGCGTCGAAGCGCTCCCCAAGATCGGCGATCACATGATCGTGATCGAACGATTGCCTGTGACGGGCGTAGAGCGCGGCTGCGGAGCCCCCCACCAGAACGGCGCCGGGGACAAGCTCTTGCAGTTGGGCGGCCTTCTCCAACACATCGTCCAGCGAAGGCTCCATAATGTTATGTTATCAGATCAGATAACATAATTATTGGATGGTTGCTCAGCGCGAGTCGGCGAGTGCGTCGCGCAGAGCGTCGAGTGCACTGTCGATCGCGCCCACCTCGCGCCCGCCACCAACGGCGAGTCGCCGATCCTTGCCGCCACCGCCACCGCCGACGATCTTGGCCACGGCACGCACCACAGCCGGCGCGTCGCCGGAGTCGTCCGCGAATGCCACGGCAAGCGCGACCGCCTCGCCGTCGGGGGAGCCGATCAGACCCACAGCGCGGACGTCTGCCCGGCCGACGAGCTCCGCCGCGATCGTACGCAGCGCCTGTTGATCGCGATTGTCCAACCGTGCCACCACGCTGCCCTCGATGGCGGAGTCGGCCAGCGAGGTTGCCAGCTCGCGGTCCGCGCTGGCGGCGAGCACCTTGCGCTGGCGTTCCTCCTGGCTGAGCGTGCTCTGCAGGCGGGTTATTGCCTCTGGCACCGAGTCCGGCGTAACGTGCAACGACTCGGCTGCCGTGTGCAAAAGCCCGCGAGCACGGCGGTGATCTTCATGTGCCGCCTTGCCAGTCAGCGCCTCGATACGGCGCAGGTTGGCGCCAACGGAGGACTCGCTGCGCACGACGAAGCCACCGATACGCCCGAGCGCCGGCACATGCGTGCCGCCGCACAGCTCGACCGAATGCTCACCTGCATGCACCACGCGCACGATCTCTCCGTACTTGTCGCCGAAGAACGACATCGCCCCCTCGGCGCGGGCGGCCTCGAGCGTGCTCTCGGTCGTCTGTACGGGCTCGTCGCTGAGGATGTCGCCGATCACAAGCTCTTCGATCTTCGCAACGTCCTCGTCGCTTAGCTGCGAGTGGTGGTTGAAATCGAAGCGCAGATAGTCGGGCTCTACCAGCGAGCCTTGCTGTTGCAGCTGCGAGCCGAACGTGGTGCGCAGCGCCCAGTGCAGCAGATGAGTTGCGGTGTGACTGCGGCGGATCGCTTCGCGCCTGTCCTCGTCGACGCGCAGCATCGCCTCTTGACCCTCAAGCAGTGTGCCGTTTTCCAGCCGCACACGGTGACGGATGATCCCCTCCAGGGGCTTGTCGGTATCGATAACGCGTGCTGTACCGGTCTCACTTTCGATCGTGCCGGTGTCTCCGACCTGCCCGCCGCTTTCGGCATAAAAAGGAGTCCGCTGCGCAAACACTTCGAGCGTCGGGTGCTCGGAGTCCTCGCTCTTGGCCTTGAGCACACGCAAGAGCTTGCTCTGCGCTTGCAACTGCTCATAGCCGAGGAACTCTGTCGGTCCGAGCCCGGCAAGCTCCGTTACAAGGCGGCTTGCCGCCTGGCTCTGCAGCTCGTCGCTGGTTTCACCCCCGGCCGCGCTGCGTGCAAGCTCGCGCTGATGGGCCATTGCATGCTCGAAGCCCTGCATGTCCAATCCAACTTTTCGCTCGGCGGCGATTTCGGCCGTCAGCTCGACCGGGAACCCGTAGGTGTCGTGCAACCTGAAGGCATCGCTCCCTGAAATTACGGGCACGTCTTCCAGTATCAAATCCTCCAACATGCCCAGGCCGAGACTGAGCGTCTCCATGAACCGGTGCTCCTCGCGCTCCAAAATGTCGCTGACCATGCCAAGCGAGCGGCCAAGCTCCGGATATGCGTTGCCCATCACCTCTGTCACGGAGGCAGCCATTGCCGCCATCGTCCCCTCGCGTGCACCTATCCGCTGGCCGTGGCGGATGGCGCGGCGGATGATGCGCCGCAGCACGTAGCCGCGCTCCAGGTTCGACGGCACAACTCCGTCGGCGAGCATGAACGTGACGGCGCGCGCATGGTCGGCCAGGATGCGCAGGCTCACGTCATCCTCCTCATCCCGCCCGTAGACACTGCGCGTGAGCTCCTCGGCCGAGCCGATCAGACGGCGCAGCACGTCGGTGTCGAACACCGACGTGCTGCCCTGAACGATCGGCAGGATGCGCTCCAGTCCCGCACCGGTGTCGATGTTGCGCTTGGGCAGCGCCGTCAGGCTGCCGTCCTGCAGGCGGTTGGATTCCATGAACACCAGGTTCCAGATCTCCACATAGCGTTCCTCGCCGCCGCGCGCCGGACCGCCGCCTGAGCCGTGCTCGGACCCCTTGTCGTAGAAGATCTCCGAGGAGGGACCGCAGGGTCCCGTCGCGCCCATCTCCCAGAAGTTGTCCTCGCCCATGCGCTGGATGCGCTCCGACGGCAGGCCTACAAGCTCCTGCCAGATCTGGGCCGCCTCGTCGTCGCTTGTGTGCACCGTGGCCCACAGGCGCTCGCCCTCCAAGCCGAGCGTCTCAGTCAGAAACTTCCAGGCGTATTGGATCGCCCCTTCCTTGAAGTAGTCGCCGAAGCTGAAGTTCCCGAGCATCTCGAAGAATGTCAGGTGGCTGCTGCTGCGCCCCACGATCTCGATGTCGTCGTGCTTGCCGCGCACGCGCAAGCACTTCTGCGCCGAGGTGGCGCGCGAGGACAGCGGCGGCTCTTCGCCGAAGAACACCGGCAGGAACTGGACCATGCCGGCGTTCGTGAACAACGGTGCGGCGGGATGCTCTGGAACCAGGCTGGCCGAGCTAGTGAGCCGGTGATCGCGCGCGACGAAGAAGTCGAGAAAGCTCGACCGTAGTTCGTCGGCGTTGCGTGGCTGGCTCGTGCTCAAAGCGAGCTAAGCCTAACTGGCTTACGGCAGCAGGATCGCCCGCATAGTGTGCTCGTCGGGCAGCTTGTCGATGACGCGCCGCAGGATCGCGCGCTCGTCTGCCTGCCCGCGCTGCAGGTCGCCGAGTAGCAGTTTCAGTGCGGTGTGGGTGATCTTCATCTGCCCAGGATTGAGCGTCACGGTCAGCTTGCCGCGCTCGTCTGGCTCTGCATCCAAGCTAGCGATCACCTCGCGAGCCAGTCCACGGATCTCAGGCTCGTGGGCCTCGTCGGTGATCAACAGGCGCAGCGCGCTGATCGTGGGTGCCACCTCGTCTGTGTCGAGGAACAGGTGATAGGGAGGCTCAGGCTCATTCGCCGTGTCGTTCATGTTGCTCCTGTCTATTGCCTTGTCTCGTCCTCGATCGCGGTCGTCGGGCGAAGCCTAGAGCCACGCCCGGATCTGGCCTTCCGCGTGCGTAATGCCTTGCTATGTGTCTAAAACGCGTCTAGAACGATCGTCCAATGCGGACATGTGGACGCATCGTCCCATAAGGGACTGCCGTAGAGAACGGTAGAAACCTCGTAGACCAAAGGACGACATCCGTGTCTGCCGAAGGGACCTGAGGGCTGGAGACAGCCGATGAAGCCACCGCACAGCGAGCCATATTCCCCGCAGCCGCGCTCGCGGCACCTCACCGAGGTCAGCTCCTCAGCGCCGACGCCGGTGCCGTTGAAGTGCGTATGGAGTGGCTATCCCCACAATGATCGCGACTGCCGCTCACGCATTCCGGCGAGTGTCGTCATCAAGGCCTGGCAACGTGAGATGCAGCTCAACGGCACCGTCGAGGGCTTCTTTAATTTCACATGGCGCCACGGCGAGTGGCTTGCCTACGGTCTGCGCGATGGGGGTGTGCGCGGTATCTATTGCCCGACCCACCGCTCCGAGCGCGAATCGCGCGGGGTGCAGATAACGGATCGAAGAACAGATCCTCCGGATGGCTTGGCCCTTGGTCAGGAGACCGACCAGCGGGCGGGGGCGGTGCTGCAATAGCATTGCCCGTCTCGTGGCGCGCACCTCGATAGTCGATCTCAAATCCCATGTGCAGGAGACCGTCGAGCTCCGCGGGTGGGTGCACGCCATCCGCGACCAGAAGCGCATGCAGTTCGTGGTGCTGCGCGACGAAACAGGCCTTGCCCAGCTGATCCTCGGGAAGGAGGAGCAGCCGAGCGAGCTCAACGAGACGATCTCCGCGCTCACGCCCGAGTCGGCGGTCACGGTCACCGGGCTCGTGGTGGCCGACGAGCGCGTGAAGTTGGGTGGCCTTGAGATCCAGCTTGCGTCTCTGACCGTCGATTCGCCGGCTGAGCCCGAACTTCCCGTCACGCCCGACTCGGCCTTGGACAAGCGCATCGACTGGCGCTACCTCGATCTACGCCGTCCCGACAGGCGCCTGATCTTCGAGGTGCAGTCGACCGTGGAGCACGCGATGCGCGAGTACTGGCGCGAGCAAAAATTCATAGAGATCCACACGCCCAAGCTGATGGGCTCGGCCAGCGAGTCCGGAGCCGAGCTGTTCAAGGTCGATTATTTCGAGCGCACCGCCTACCTGGCCCAATCCCCTCAGTTCTACAAGCAGATGGCGATGGCCGGCGGCTTTGGCAAGGTGTTCGAGATCGGGCCGGTGTTTCGCGCCAACCCGTCGTTCACCTCGCGCCACGACACTGAGTTTACGAGCGTCGATGTCGAGATAGCCTGGATCGACTCGCACGAGGACGTGATGGCTTTTGAGGAGCGTTGGCTCGCGCACGTGCTCTCCGTCGTGGCTCGCGAGCACGGCGAGCAGATCACGAGCACGTTCGGTGTCGAGGTCGGTGGGGTGGGTGGGCCTCCAATCCCCTTCCCGCGTATCACGCTCGCCGATGCAAAGGCATTGTTGGCCGAGCACGGCCACGATGTGGGTGGGCGGGGCCTCGATCCGGACCACGACCTAGATCCGCCAAGCGAGCGGGCACTGTCGGCAATTATTGCCGAGCAGTCCGGCAGCGAGTTCGTGTTCGTCACGGACTACCCGACATCGGTGCGGCCCTTTTACCACATGCGCCATGAGGATCAGCCGACGCTCACCAAGAGCTTCGACCTGTTGTGGCGAGGCATCGAGCTCACCACGGGAGCTCAGCGTGAGCACCGCTACGAGCAGCTCATTGCACAAGCGCAAGAGAAGAAGGTCGAGGTTGAGCCGATCCAGTACTACCTCGACTTCTTCCGCTATGGCGCACCCCCGCACGGCGGCTTCGGCTTCGGTTTGACGCGTCTGTTGATGCAGATGCTCGGACAGGACAACGTGCGTGAGGTCACGTTCCTGTATCGCGGTCCGAACCGCCTAGAGCCGTAGGCAGCCCTGTTTGTGTCATGCCTGTCGCACCGCCCGCGCGGTGTGCGGTGCAACATTTCTCGATGTCGCGTTACACCCCTGTTTCCGCGCACCGCCTTTCGCCTCACCGGCGAACCTCTCCGATCTCCCGGCCGCGTACCGTCCGCACTTCGCTCTACCTTCCAAAGCATGCTCGTCAACGAGCTCACAGACGGTGTGGAGATCGACCAGGTCCTGCTGGTGCGCGCGATTGAGCGCCGCTCGCGCCGGGACGGTGGCGAGTACCTGCGCCTGCAATTGGGCGACCGCACCGGTGCTGTGGTCTCAATGGTTTGGGAGGAGCTCGCCGAGATGGAGCGCCTCGCGACGCAGGGCACGCCCGTGCACATAACCGGCCGCTACACCGTGCATCCGCGTTTCGGGCCGCAAATAAACCTCCGTACGCTTACGGCTGCTGAGCCGGGAAGCTTTGCGCTGAGCGACCTGCTCGACGGGCCGCCACGCTCTCCAGAGCAGATGGAGGCGGACCTGCGCGAGCTGCTTGCGACCGTGCGCAACCCATACCTCAGCACTCTGCTCGAGCGGGTATTCGGCAAGGACTCGCCGCTATGGGCGCGCTTTCAAGGAGCACCGGCCGCGAAGTACTACCACCAGGCTTACCGTCACGGGCTGCTTGAGCACTGTCTGGGAGTGGCCCAGGGCGTCAGCGCCATCTCCGCAACCTTCCCCGGTATCGACCGTGACGTTGCGGTTACGGGTGCACTGCTGCACGACATCGGCAAGCTCGACGCCTACACCGACGATGCGCAGAGCATCGATCTCACAGATCTGGGTCGGCTACAGGGCGAGATACCGCTCGGCTACTACCGCATCCGTCGCGCGATCGAGGACATCGAGGGGTTCCCGCGGGAGCTTGCGTGGGCGGTGCTGCACATCATCCTCTCCCACCACGGTTCGCTCGAGCACGGTAGTCCCGTGACGCCGTGCACACGCGAGGCTACGCTCGTGCACATGATCGACAATCTCGGTGGGCGTCTCGGCAGCTTCGATCGCATCGAGAAGGAGCTCTCACCGGGAGCGCGCTGGTCGAACTTCGACCGCGCGATCGGATCGGGTGCGTGGTTCAGCGCGCGCGAGGTCGGCGAGTCCGTCGCAGAGCCTGCGCGCGAAGCCGCCTGAACGCAACGCCCCGGTCGGTCGCGTTGGCGCTGTGAAAGCCTCGAAAGTAGTCCTGTAAAAGCCGCAATTTGCGTGCGGATTGACGCTGGGGCGAATACGTCTCGCCACTGGGTTCTATCTTCTTAGGTGGATGGCCAAGGACACCGAGAAGCTGATCCGCCAGTTGTCGCTGATTTCATACCTGATGGCCGAGCGCCGGCCAGTCACGGCGCTTGAGATCCGGCGCGACGTGGAGGGCTACAGCGGCATGAACGAGGACGCGTTCGCGCGTCGCTTTTATGCCGATCGTTCAGAGCTCGAGTCGCTGCGCATCCAGCTCACTGTCGATCGTCCTGCCGACGGTGCCGCTGAGCAAGAGAACTACTCGCTGCGGCCTGAGAACTTTCATCTACCGGCAATCGAGTTCTCAGACGAAGAGCTCGCCGCACTGCAGGCTGCGCTGCATCTACTCGACGGTGAGTTCGCCTATGCCGAGCCACTGCGGCTTGCGTTGCAGCAGATCACCTGGGGGCGTCCGAGCCCGTTGCGCGCACCTGAGCAGCGCTCGGCGGCACTGGGCATCACCGCATCGGCCGGTGGTCACGAGCTGTCGATTCGCCTGGCCAAGATCGAGACGGCGATCTTCCGCAATAAGACGATCACTTTCGAGTACTACACGATGGCGCGCGACGAGACCGGATCGCGACGTGTCGACCCTTATCACCTGCTGTTCCAGGGAGGAGAGTTCTACCTGCTTGGCTATGCGCACGAGCGTGAGCAGATCCGCGTATTCCGGCTCTCGCGCATTCGCGGCAAGGTCTCTTATGCCACCAAGGCAGAGCACGACTTCAGGCGGCCCGCCGACTTCGATCCACGTGAGTATGCGGGGCGCGCCGAGTGGCAGCTTGGCGACGAGCAGGGGTCAGCCGTTGTGCTTTTGTCTGAGCGCATCGCATGGCAGATCGAACGCCATTTCGGTCGCTACGGAGAGATGACACCCGCCGATGGCGAAGGACACAACCCAGGCGATCGACTATTGCGCACCAGCTATTCGAATGCCCGGATGCTCGTCTCCTGGGTGCTGGGGCTTGGCGAGAACGCGCGCTTGCTCGGCCCGCCTGCACTCGTCGAGGAACTTGCCCGGCGCTTGGCGCTGCTGGAGGAGCGCCACAGTGAGGGTCAGGAGCTAGCTGACAGCGTGCCTGGGATCGAGGAGCCACCGCTCGGAGCCCCAACTCGCTCCGCCGCATCGGTGGCGTCCCCCATGGCGGGGGCGCGCGGACCGTCGGGCGGCGGCGGGCGAGCGCGATCCCCAAGCCGAAGCAGCGATTCGACCAGAGCGCTTTGCGCGGCTCGTGACGCTGGCGAGCATCCTGATCCATGCAGGCAGGCGCAGCGAACGCGTGAAGATCGCGGAGCTTTGCGAGAGCTTGCAGCTCTCAGACGAAGAGTTGCGCGAGGACATAAACGTCCTGAACGTCGTCAACTTCGGTGGAGGGTCGTATGTGCTCTACGCCGAAATCCTCGAGGAGGAGGGCGAGATCGACGTCGACCCAGAGCCCTACAGCGACAACTTCGACCGACCTGCCCGGCTGTTGCCGGTCGAGGCCAAGGCGCTTGTCGCCGCGATCGATCTAGTGGGCGAGCACATCCCCGAGGGCTCGCTCTCCTCGGCGCGCGAGAAGATCGTTGCGGCACTTGGCGAGGACCCGATGGAACAGGGCTTGCAGGTTGCCCACGCCACCAGCGACGACTCCGAGGTGGCCCGTATCGTCTCACGCGCGATTGTCGAGCATCGTCTGCTGGAGCTCGACTATTACAAGGCAAACGAGGACGAGTTCTCCTTGCGCCGCGTCGAGCCCTACGCACTCACAAACGGACAAGAGGGCTGGTACGTGGCCTCGTTCGATCCCGCCAAGCAGGAGATGCGTCACTTCCGCCTCGATCGCATCAGACGTGCGCACGTGACCGACGAGGTATTCGAGCCGCGCCCAGAGGTTGACCCTGGCGCCGAAGTGGAGGGCTGGATGCGCACAGGTGAGGTGCAGGCCTCACGCGCCGCGCGCGTATGGATATCGCCGGAGCGGGCACGCTGGGCACGCGAGCAGCGCCGGGTGGTCGATGAGCTCGTGGACGGGTCGATCGTCGTGCAGCTGAGCTTTGCCGGAACCGACTGGCTGGTTCGCGAGGTGCTAAAGGAGGCCGGCGATGCGATCGTGCTCGAGCCTGCAGACGCGCGCGAAGCGGTGCTGGCCGCAGTGCAACAGCTGCGCGCGGTCCCAGCCGGCGTCTCGTGAGTGCTCGCGAGCGCAGGGCGCACCCCGCTTGCCTCGTCCGTGCGAGCAGATGAGTCGCCGCGATCAGATCAAGATGAGCGAGGCCGAGGTGGCCTCGTTCCTGGCAGAAGAGCGGACGGTGACGTGCGCCACGACGGGGCCACGAGGCTGGCCGCACTTGATGCCGCTCTGGTATGTGCTGCGCGCATCCGAGCCCTCTAACCAGAGCACAGAAGCTGGTGCGGCCGACGAGAACATCACTTCACGACCACAGATCTGGGCCTGGACATATGCCGTCTCCCAGAAGGTGCGCAACCTCGAGCGCGACCCGCGCGCAAGCTTGCAGGTCGAGGCCGGCGAGCAATACCAAGAGCTGCGTGGAGTGATGTTCGAGTGCGACGTGATCATCCACCGCGATATCGAGACCGTCGGCGCGCTCGGGCATGAGATCTTCATGCGCTATGCGACCCCGCGCGGCGAGCCGCCAGTCGAGGAGTTGCCGCAGGAGGTTGGCGCGATGGTGCGGTCACAGGCAGCAAAGCGCGTTGCGCTCCAGTTCATCGAGCAGCGTCGCGCGAGTTGGGACCACCGCAAGCTCGCCGGGGTCTACTAATCCCTGCTCGAACCTGCGCACTAGCTGTATTCATCCCGCGAAGTTTCTCCCGCAAGCGGGCCAACTCGATATAGGCTAGGCGACCGATGGAGTCATTGAAGGGACTGATCCTCTCCGGAGGCAAGGGCACACGACTACGCCCGATCACCCACACGAGCGCCAAGCAGCTCGTGCCGGTGGCCAACAAGCCGGTGCTGTTCTACGGCATTGAGGCAATGGCCGCCGCTGGGGTGAAGGAGGTGGGCATCATCATCGCGCCCGAGACCGGCCAGGAGATCAGAGAAGCGGCCGGGGACGGCTCCCAGTTCGGGGTGCGAATCGAATACATCGTCCAGAACGAGCCGCTTGGCCTCGCTCATGCGGTGCTGACCGCCGAGCCGTTCCTAGCCGACAGCCCCTTCGTGATGTACCTCGGCGACAACCTCTTGCAGGGGGGCATCTCCGACCTCGTGGCCGCTTTCCGCGATAGCGTCCCCGACGCCCTGATCCTGCTCACCCCGGTTGCTGACCCCGAGAACTACGGAGTGGCTGAGTTGGCGTCGGCTCCGGAGGGTGAGGTTGGTCGCGTCGTTCGCCTGGCCGAGAAGCCGCCCGAGCCGGCCACGAACTTGGCGCTTGTGGGCGTCTACATGTTTACCGCGGCCATCCACGACGCCGCCCGTGCGATTGAGCCCTCTGCGCGCGGGGAGTTGGAGATCACCGATGCGATCCAATACCTGGTTGACGGCGGCCGTCGTGTCGAGCCGCACATCGTGCGCGGCTGGTGGAAGGACACCGGACGACTTGAGGACATGCTCGAGGCCAACCGGCTGATCCTCGATAACTTGAGCGAGCGTGTCGAGGGGGAGTTGATCGATTCGCAAGTGGATGGTCGCGTCGTGATCGAGCCGGGCGCACGGTTGGAGCGCACGACCGTGCGCGGCCCGGCGATCGTCGGCGCAGGTGCTCACTTGTGTGACTGCTACATCGGGCCCTACACCGCGATCGGCAGGGACTGCCGTATATCTAATGCCGAGGTGGAGCACTCGATCCTGCTGAACGGCTCCTCCGTGTGCGACCTCGACGGGCGCATGGAGTCTTCACTGTTGGGCCGCAACGTGACAGTGCGCCGCGGCGACCGCCAGCCACGCGCCTATCGCTTCATGGTCGGCGACAACTCGGACATCTCGATCCTCTAGGCAGCGGGCGTGCGGATTCTCCTCACCGGCGCCGCAGGAATGCTCGCACACGACGTGCGGCGCGTCAGTGAGCGTGCCGGGCACGAATTGATCCTGGTCGACCTGCCCGAGCTCGACATCACCGACGAGCCAGCGGTCATCGCCTTCTACGAGCGTGAGCGACCCGAGGCCACAATCAACTGCGCTGCCTGGACCGATGTAGACGGCGCGGAGAGCAATCGCGAGTCGGCCCAGGCTGTCAACGCGCAGGGGGCCGGCAACCTGGCGCGCGCTGCAGCCAGCATCGACAGTCCGCTGCTGCACATCTCCACTGACTACGTCTTCGACGGTAAGCCGCCGCTCGACCTTGCCGGTCGGCCACGGCCGTATGTGGAGTCCGATGCAACCGGGCCCCGGTCGGTCTATGGAGAGACCAAGCTCGCCGGCGAGCGCCAGATACTGACTGCCTCGCCGGCCCACGCCGTTGTGCGCACGGCGTGGCTCTACGGAATCGACGGCCCCAACTTCGTCGCGACGATGCTGCGCTTGGCGAACGAGCGCGAGGCGGTGCAGGTGGTCGACGATCAGATCGGCTCGCCCACCTGGTCGGGTCACCTGGCGCCGGCGATCCTGGGACTTCTCGAACGCCAGGTCAGCGGACTGGTGCATCTCACGGGCACCGGCTCGGTGTCGTGGAATGGTTTTGCCAAGGAGATCTTCCGCCAGGCAGAGCTGGACTGTCGCGTTGAGGCTGCCACCTCCGCGGAAATGGCCCGTCCCGCGCCGCGCCCGGCATGGTCTGCGATGGAGTCCGAGCGCGAGGACGTCCTGCCGATGCCCGATTGGCGCGACGGTCTTGCCGGCTACCTCGCGGCACGCATTGGGGTCAATCGATGAGTGCGGACGGCGAGCGTTTATGAGCGAACAGGGCAAGTTGGGCAAGGATGTACCCCATTCGGGGCACAGGCAGCTGCGCGCCGTGTACCGATTGACGGTCGATAGGACCGCCAATCGGCCAGCATATAAGCAAGTGAGGACGCCGTCCAACGCCGCTCTGCGCGCTCATGATGGGATGATGTGCGCATGAGATTGCTCGTCTGCGGTGGCGCGGGATTCATCGGCTCCAATTTCGTGCGCCTGCGCCTGCGCGAGAACGGCGACGAGGTGGTCGTGCTCGACAAGCTCACCTACGCTGGTCGCGAAGAGAATTTCCACGACTTCGCAGACGATCCAGGTTTTCGCTTCGTGCACGGTGCGATCGAGGACCCCAAGGCGGTGGTGAGCGCGCTCGATGGCGGAGGCCCACGAGCGGGGGAGGCGATCGAGGCGATCGTCAACTTCGCCGCCGAGACGCACGTCGACCGCTCTATCGCCGAGCCCGACGCGTTCGTACGCACCCACGCTCAGGGAACTTACGTCCTGCTGGAGGCCGCCCGCGAGCGCGAGCTTCGCTATCTGCAGGTCTCAACCGACGAGGTGTACGGCTCGATCGAGGATGGCTCTTTTACCGAGGACTCTCCCCTACGCCCGTCCTCCCCCTACTCGGCCACGAAGACCGGCGCCGATCTGCTCGTAGAGAGCTACTTCCACACTTACGGTCTGCCGGCCACTATCTGCCGCGGATCGAACAACTATGGCGCCTACCAATACCCAGAGAAGCTGATCCCGTTGATGATCCTCAACGCACTTCACGGCGATCCGCTGCCTATCTACGGTGACGGCATGCAGGTGCGCAACTGGATCCACGCCACCGACTTTGGGCGGGCCATCGGGCATGTGCTCGAGCACGGTGTACATGGCGAGGTCTACAACGCCGGTGGTCCAGACGAGTGCGCCAACATCGAGGTGGTCAAGCGCATCATCGAGTTGACCGGCGCGGATGAGTCGCTGATCGAGCACGTCACCGATCGCCCTGGTCACGACCGTCGTTACTCGCTGTCCTCGGAGAAGGTCAGGGCGCTCGGTTGGGAGCCACGCGTGCGCTTCGCTGAGGGCCTGGAGCAGACCGTCTCGTGGTATCGCGAGAACGAGTGGTGGTGGAAGCCGATCCGCTCAGGCGACTATCGGGCGTATTACGAGCGCCAGTACGGCCGAACGCTTGCGTGACCGATTGCCGGCGTGAGTTGCGTCCTCACTCGCTGACGTGCGTCTAGCGCGCTGCGCTCGCCTGAGTCCAAGCTCTGCTTGGCACTCGGCCCCGCCAGTAGTCTGAACGTAATGCCGAGGGATCAGGAGTGCGAAGCGCTGCCCAAACCGGAGATCTTCCAGTGCGAGCCTTCCTTGACCAGCGCGAGTGCTGTGACTCGGTTCTTGCCGGAGTGGGTGCTCTTTACATGGGCCAACGCATTGTTGCCGCTGACGAGGATCGATTCGATCTTCAAGCCGAGCGCGTCGATTTCGTGCAACTGAGCCTTTAGCACTGTTTGACACCCGCCGACGCGAGCTAGCTTGGTCGTCAGCGTCGCGGCGAGGTCGTTGTCGCAGAGCTTCTTCTCGTCCTCCGCGGTGGCGTCAGTCTGAAAGTTGGAGACCGTCTGGGCGACGTTGTGGCTTTCGCCGCTGAATTTGCCCGTAGACGCCGTTTCGGCGCAAGCGCTGACGCCGACGGCAAGCGCTAGCGCGCAGATCCCGGCGATGAGCGGCCTGAGACACGTTCTAAGGGGCATGAGCATCGCCGGTAGCGTATGCGAGCGGCGGACACTGTGCTGTCTGCGCTCAACTTTGGAGCTCACGACTGTGAGCCCCAGGCCCGCGAAAGACAGCGCCGGATGCTGTCTCCAGCTCCCGGCGCGGCCTAGTGGCGTAAGCCTCCCGGCTTTCTAGCTCTGCTCGTCGTCGCGGCGGTAGCCGAGACGAGCGGAAATGTTGTCCGCGGTGGCGACGAGATGCGGTCCAAGCGCGTCGACGAGCTCCTCGAGCGAGATCATCGAACTGTGGGCCGCGATGTTCACGGCTGCCACAACCTCGCGCGACTCGGTCCGAACCGGCGCTGAGATCGAGTGCAGGCCTTGGGCAAGCTCTTCGTCGTTGACGGCCATGCCCTCTTCGAGTACATGCTCCAGTTCGGTGCGTAGAGCCTTCTTGCTGGTTATCGAGTTCGGTCCACGGCGCGCAAGCGTCATGTTGCCAATCAGATCACGCTGCTCTGACTCTGGCAGGTTGGCGAGCAAGACCTTGCCCATCGACGTGCAGTAGGCAGGCAGGCGCGAGCCGGGACGCAGGTTCAGATCGATCTTGTTCTGGCCGCGGCGGAAGCTGCGCGCGCGGTCGACGTAGAGGATCTCAGGACCGTCGAGCACTGACAGATTGACGGTGTAGGAGGTGCGCTGGCGCAGCTCCTCGAGGTAGGGACGTGAATGCTCGCGCAATCCCGTCGAGTTCAGTGCGGACATACCCAGGTCGGTGACGCGCAGCCCGAGGCGATACTTGCGTGAGGCACCTTGCTCGAGGAAGCCAAGCGCGACAAGTGTGATCACGTAGCGGTGCGTCGTTGAGCGGCTCATTCCGAGGTCGTCGGCGATGTCGGCGATGCCGAGTACGGGACGCTCCGGCGTGAAGCAACCGAGGATCGCAAGCCCTCGCTCAAGCGACTGGGAGTATCGTGGCTCGCGAAGGCTTGGTATCGACCACTCGCCTTCTTGGCCTGATTTGGAAGAATTCGAGCTTACTCTAGGCATCTCTGCTAAGGCCCCTATCGATAGTGCCAGAGGTGCCTCTACATGGGTGCACCTCAGTTGAACAGTCATCATACTTGGGAATGCCGACATTCTCAATCGAGAGCAGCATCTCGAACCTCGGGCCGATGTTTGGTTCTCGCCAGCTTGTTCCTTTGTCTCGTGCTTTCCGCCTCAAATTTCACTCATCTGACATTGCGCATCGCGCATAGTCACTGGGGTCTTGCCCGCTATACGGGATTTTCCGAACCCACACGCAATACCTGTTTTTGCGAGCTTTCGCGCGGCTCGGTGAAGCTACTCAGAACTGAATATTCAGGCAGAAAACAGCGCCTGACGGAGGCAACGGACTAGTGCCTGGACAACCATGAGCGAGCCGGCCGAGATCATCATTTTCGGTGCTGATGTGCGTACCATGAGCCCGCTCGCCGGGCAGGTGGGACCGATCGAAGCGCTCGCGGCCCGCGCCGGGCGGATTGTTGCGCTCGGCACGGTCACAGAGCTGGAGCAATTGCGCGGGCCGAACACCGTAACGATCGACGCTCGCGGTGCCACGGTGCTGCCGGGCTTGATCGATGCGCATGGGCATTTCGGTCATGTCGCCCGCTCGATGGCGACCGCGGTTGACTGCCGTACGCCTCCCGTTCGCTGCATCGCAGATATCCTCGACCGCGCCGCAGAGCGCGCGCGATCTGCGGCTCCCGGCACCTGGATTCTTCTGCAGGGCACCACCTTCCAGGACGAGCTGCTTACAGACGGTCGCTTCCCCACTCCGCAGGAGCTGACAGGCGTCTCGGCGGATCGGCCGATCGTGTACCGCTCGAGCATCCACAACCTCGTGGTCAACCGCTGTGCGCTGAAGCTCGCCGGAATCGAGCGCGACACTCCCGAGCCCGCAGGTGCCCGCATCGAGCGCGACTCAGGCGGAGAGCCCACGGGCGTGCTCGCCGAGATGTTCGACCGTTTCCCGATCCCCAAGCCCACAGACGGCGAGCTCGCGGACTCGGTCGTCGAGGTTGCTTGGCAGCAATATCTGGCGCACGGTGTCACCTCGATCCAGGAGATTTGGGATTCGGCACAGGTCATGCGCTTGCTTGCAGGCAAGGTGCGAGCGCGAGATGTACCGCTGCGGGTGCGCGGCTTCGGCTGGGTTCCGCTAGCGGGGAGCGTGGCGGAAGTCGCCAGCGGTGCGATTGCCGATGTGCCGCTTGAGCAGGACTGGTTTGAAGGTGGCGGCGTTAAGCTCTTTCTGGACGGCGGTACCTCCTCACACACGGCGGCCTTCTATGAGGAGTACCTCGATGCTCCGGGTCAGCGCGGGGCGCTGACCTATGAGCTGGGGGAGCTGACCGATTACATCCGCGAATCTCATGCCGCGGGCGCACAGGTCGCCCTGCACGCCGCGGGCGACCTCGCACAGGACATCGCGCTGGCCGCGTTCGAGCTTGCGGGCGTGCGCCTCAAGGACGATCTCCGCCCGCGCATCGAGCACGGTGCCAACACCGCTTGGAGCGCTCGGCGCACAGCCTGGTGCAAGCGCATCGGCGTGCTGCCGGTGCCAAACCTGGGCTTTATCTACAACTACGGCGAGTTTTGGCCGCGAGCGCTTGGTGCGCAGCGCAGCCACGACTGCGTGCCCTTGCGCAGCTTGCTGGCGGAGGGATTTGAGATTCCCAGCAGCTCAGACACCACGGGCGGCGACCCACGTTTGCTTGATCCCTTTCACAACATGTGGTGTGCGATCACGCGTAAGACATTCACCGGACGCACGATCGACCCAGGACAGCGCATAACTCGTGAGCAGGCGCTCACGATGTACACACGCTACGCCGCTCACGCCGGCTACTGGGAGGACTCTCGTGGGACGCTCGAGGAGGGTAAGCTGGCCGACATAGTCGTGCTTGAGCAACCTATAGACGAGGTAGGCGACGAAGATTTCGCGCAGCTGAAAGTCGCGCACACGATCGTCGACGGCAAGCTTGTCTATAGCGCCAGCGAGAATCTGCGTGACGCCGTCGTGAACTTCTCAGGGCTTGACGATGCCAACCGGGTTGGCGGCTGAGATGGGCTTTCCCAGGTGGGCGCGGGCGCCGGCATGAATCAGGCACGGATCGGCCACCGTGAATGCCGCGTATGCGGGAAGATTGGCTGATGGACTTCTACCTGTTCCTCCCGGGCCAATGGTGGGACCGCGAGAAGCCTGTGAGCGAGCTCTACGAGGAGCTACTCGAGCAGGCTGTGCTCGCTGAGCGGCTTGGCTACGACGGAATCTGGTTGGCCGAACAGAACCTCGTCAGCTTTCTAGCGGCGCCAGACCCACTGCAGTTGGCGGCGATGATCGCAGAGCGCACAGAGCGGATTCGCATCGGTGTCGCCGTGTTCGTGCTGCCGTTCCATCATCCGCTACGGCTCGCGGGGGCGATCGCTCAGATCGACCAGCTGAGCGGCGGGCGCTTCGACGTGGCGGTCGGGCGGGGTGCATCGCCCTACCAGATGCGCCAGTTTCAGGCCGAGCTCGAGGAGGCTGACAGCAGGGAGCGGTTCGCCGAGCACCTGCACATCATGGTTGACCAATGGACAGCGGAGGATGCGCTTTCCCATGACGGTCGCTTCTTCTCTTATCCAAACGCGACGGTCCTGCCGCCGCCGCTACAGCTGCCGCACCCACCGCTGTGGATTGCCGCTCTGTCGGCACGCTCAATGGAATGGGCGGTAAAGCTCGGGTTTGACTCGGACTTCATCTTCAGTCCGTTTCGCGAGCCGTTCTCGCATGTGGAAGATGTCTATGGAGGGTTCCTACGCGCGATGTCCGAGCAGGGCAGGCCGCGTTCGAGCGCCCGGTTCGGCGTCAATCGTATGACCTATGTAGGCGAGCCTCACGACACACACGATGTCTTGCGCTATGTGTTGATGAACAATCGCGTCGTCGACCAGCAGTTGGCCAATGTCGAGCGGGTCAGTGGCGGCGACTATGCGGTTGAGAGTCCTGTCAAGAAGGACGAGTTTGAGCTCGAGGAAATGCATGCCAATATCGCCTTTGGCGTCGTCGAGGAGGTGCGCGAGAAGCTGGCCCGCTACGACCAGCTCGGCGTCGACATGTTCTCGGCGTGGCACAACGTCGGCCAGCCTCACAAGCAGGTGGTTCGCTCGATGGAACTCTTCGCGAAAGAGATCATGCCGGGGTTCCGGTGAGCGGTTGGGCGATATGAATGACACGCTCCAGTGCCGCGAGTAACGCGTCGATCGGATGACGACGTCGATGACGAGATGAGCCTGTTCGATCCCGTGAAGCTCGGCGAGCTGGAGATCCGCAATCGGATCATGATGTCGCCGATGAGCCAGCGTGCGGCCGGCGAGGATGCATGCGCGACCGACTGGCACCTTGTGCATTACGGCTCACGGGCCGTCGGGGGATGCGGCCTGGTGATGATCGAGGACACGGCCGTGCAGGCACGCGGTCGCACGAGCCACACCGCGCTTGGGCTTTATAGGGATGAGCAGGCTACGGCCCTGGAGCGAATCGTCTCGTTTTGCCATGCCCAGGGTGCGGCGGTGGGGTTGCAGCTTGCCCACGCCGGACGCAAGGCGTTTGCCGACGCCCACGCCGGACGCAAGGCGTTTGCCGACGCCCACGGTGGGGAGGATGCCATTGCGCCCTCCTCGCTTGCGTTTGGGCCCGGTTGGATCGCTCCGCACGAGGCATTAGAACCAGAGCTCGAGGACATTGTGCGGGCGTTCGCCGAGGCCACGAGGCTGGCCTTGGGCGTTGGCTTCGACGCGATCGAGATTCACGCCGCGCACGGCTATTTGCTGCATCAGTTTCTTTCTCCTCTGACAAACTTCAGAGTCGATGCCTACGGGCGCGACGGCGTCGGTCGCCGTCGCCTGCTGCTGGAGGTGGTGGCGGCGGTGCGCGCGCAATGTCCGGTGGGAGTGCCGTTGTTCGTCAGGCTCCCGGCAGGCGACGGCCAGCCCGGAGGGCTTGACATAGAGGAGGTGGCCGAGTGCGCCGAGCTTTGCGCCGACGCAGGCGCCGATCTGATCGACATCACCGGTGGCACGCCTGTACTTGAGGGCAGGCGTGCGGCGAGCGAGGAGGTGCTCGAGCTTGCGGCAGCGTTGGTGCAGACAGGGCGCTTGCCGGTAGCTGTTGGTGGCGGGATCGCAGACGGTCATGCCGCCGAGCAGCTCGTTCGTGAGCGCGGTGCGGCGCTTGTGTCCGTCGGTCGGCCCCTGCTCGCGAACCCCTATTGGCCGTTGCGAGCGGCTGAGGATTTGCGAGTCCAGCCGCCGCTGCCGGCAACTTATGCGCCCGCGTTGGGCGCAAGTGCGTGACAAGCCTTCGTCACCGTTCGCCTGCGCTGTATCCTCGCCCGATCATTTGAAGCACATCGATGGTTGCACGAAATCGTAGAGACCGAATGGGGCTTGGCAGTACCGATCACGTATCAGGTTCAGGTTGGCGGTTGTGGAGGCGGCCGCGACATTCAGTGGCGATCACGGGTCCGCCGAATAGGCGGTCGCGGGGAGGAGAGAGAAGATGATGGTTGGCAAACAGGTCAGGAGACCGCGCGCGCTGCTTGCTTGCGGTCTGATCGCTGTGCTGGCGCTTGCCGGCGCAGGCTGCGGTTCTTCAAAAAGCAAAGAAGCGTCACTTGCGTCAGGGGCGCCGGTCAAGATCGGCTACCTGGCCTCGCTAACGGGCTTCTGCTCGGGCTTCTCGCAGGACTACGTCAAGGGCGCGCAGCAGGCTGTAAAGACGATCAATGCAGAAGGTGGCGTGCTCGGACACCCGCTGCAACTACTTGTACGTGATGACAAGGCCGAACCGAATGTGGGCGTGGCTCAGGCACGTGACCTTGTTCTGAGCGAACATGTGAAGTTCCTTGCCGGCACATGCACGAGCGCCGTGGGTAAGAGTGTCACACGACTGGTGGCTAATCCCAGCCACATCCCTTACGTGGTAGGTGTAGCCGATCCGACGATCTTCACCGGGTCGAACAGCTACGTGTTCGGCACTATTCCCACGGCCAACGTGGAGGGTGCCAACGCCGCCGCCATCGTGAAGGCTCATCCGCAGTGGAAAACAGTGGCTGTCCTCGGCGAGGACTACAGCTATGGCTACGAAGTCACCGCGGCGTTCCGCAAGGCCATGCAGGGCTCTTCTCAGAAGATTGTGAGTCTGGAATATGCTCCTTCGGGCGCGTCAAGCTATGCGTCCTACATCAGCAAGTTGGTCGCCGAGAAAGCCAACGTCGTTTACAACACGCTGATCGCCGAAGACATGATTACGTTCGTCAAGCAGGCGTTTCCCCTGGGGCTGTTCAAGGTGACGCAGCTGTTTGGGCCCCTCGACTATGTGACGCTGGACGCGATGTCAAAGCCGCCGGTAGGGGCCTTTGGCTACGGCTATTATCCGGTCGCGTCGATCTACAACACGCCGCTTGCGAGGAAGCTGGAACCGCTCGGTCTCGAAGTGGCAAACAGCGGCAGCGCCGGCGACGGTTTCAATCAGATCGAGATAATCGCGCAGGGGATCGAGAAGGCCCATTCCGTCGAACCGACCGCGGTGCGCGATGCACTCTCCGGTGCCACAGTGCAGATGGTGCAGGGCAGCGTGAAGATCCACGAATGCAACAACCTCACCGCCGTGCCGATCCCGATGGGGCCGGTGGTGGAAGCAACGAAAGCGCTGCCGTTTGCGCACTTCTCGCCGATCGACATCGTGGATACGAACAAGTACTTCACCTGCTGAGGGTACGGCCGGTCTCGGTGCGGGGCGCCAACGGCGTGCTCGTACCGGATTGGGCCGACCGCTCGCCGCCGCGGCAGTCTGCCGTGGCGGCGAGGGCAGCTCAGGGATAGGTTGTCCGAGTGAGCTTTGCCACTTTCCTGGATCAGCTGTTCGCCGGCCTTGGCCTCGGTTTCGTACTGTTCTTCTCGGCCGCCGGCCTGAATCTGGTTTGGGGCGTGCTGGGCGTGATGAACTTCGCTGCCGGCGCTGTCTACATGCTCGGCGCCTATATGGCGACGACCGTGATCGGGCGTACCGGCGCCTCGGCGCTCGGCTGGCTGCTTGCACTGGCGATCGTGCCGCTACTGGCCGCGCTCGGAGGGGCATTGGCAGAGATCTTGCTGCTGCGGCGCACCTACCGCGATCACGACGAGAACCAGCAGTTCATGTTGACGCTCGCGCTCTCCTACCTGCTGGCTGGCGGCATCGTGCTTCTATGGCTCCGGGTTTCGCACGGTCGCGCTGCCCGCATCGTTGAACGGCAGCTGGAACGTGCTGGGCGCCACTTTGCCCAAGTACACGGCAGTCGTGATTGTGCTCGGAGTGCTGGTCGCGGCTGTGATCTGGGGGTTGATGTACTGGACGCGTATCGGGCTGCTCACGCGCGCGGCGGTCGACGATCGTGTGATGCTCTCGGTGCTCGGGGTCAACGTGAACCGTCTTTACACGGCGGTGTTCGCCTTCGGGATCGCTCTGGGGGCGCTTGGCGGAGTGATCGATGCACCCAACGGGGCGATCACGACAAACCTCGAAACGGCTGCGCTGGTGCCGGCTTTCATTGTGGTGGTGACGGGCGGCCTCGGCAACATGACCGGAGCGCTGATCGCCGCCGTGTCGATCGGCGTGATCGAGAGCTTCCTCACCCTGCAGAGCCCCACCTACGCTCAACTGACGCCGTATGCGGTGATGACGCTCGTGTTGCTGGTGCGTGCTCTCACTGGTCGCGGCCTGATCTCGACCAGGACGCCGGCGCCGCGGTGAGGCATCCATCTCACAAGCTGGATTGCGCGTTCGATCAGCGCGCCGGAGAGCGATGAGTCCTCTTGTTCGTTGGCTTGGTCCGGTGCCCGACTGGGCCTCGGCGGTCACCTTGCTGGTCATCGCAGCCCTCCTGCCCGCGTCGGTCTCGACCGAGTACGTGCTGCTTGGGATGAGCATGGTCGTGACGATGCTGCTTGGGCTGAGCTTCAACCTACTGTTCGGCTATGCGGGGATGTTCTCTTTTGGTCAAGCGGCGTTCTACGGTCTGGGGGCTTATGTCACCGTGCTTTTGCTCAACGACGGAGTCGACTTCTACCCCGCGATGCTGGCCGGAGTTGGCGCGGCGGTGCTTGTCGCACTTGTGAGTGGAGTGCTGTTGGTGCGCTTGGAGCCGATCGCCTTCATCATGCTGACATTTGCGCTCGCCGACCTGTTTGAATTCATTGCCGGCCACGCGCGCGGCTTGACCGACGGCGACAGCGGCACGATCGCCAATCTGCCCGACTCGCTGAACATAATCGTCGGTGTCAATAGTGTGTACTACGCGATTCTGGCTGTGGCTACGGTCGCTCTCGTGCTTACTTTCGCGTTCGTGAAAGCAGGCGCTGGGCTAGTGTTGCGCGGTATCCGTGAAGATGCGCTGCGCGCACGCACGCTGGGTATCGCCGTCGATCGTCGGCGCCTCGGTGTGTTCATGCTCTCGGCCGCCGTCGCTGGACTGGCCGGCGGCCTGTCGGTGCTCTCTGCTCAGATCGTTTATCCGAGCGTCTTCGCTTGGCAGGTATCGGCAAGTGCGCTGATCGTGACGCTGCTAGGAGGGGTCGGCTTGTTCTCCGGCCCAGTATTGGGCGCGGTACTACTCGGTTTGATCGACTTCTATGTCGGGCGCTTCACCACAAACACGCTGCTCGTCGACGGAATCGTGCTGCTATCCGTCGTGCTGATCGCTCCGCGCGGCGTCGGCGCCGTGGGTAGAGGCGGCTTGCTGGCGGCGCCGGCAACGCTGATCCGTCGTCTGTACGCCAAGGCAAAAGGCGCCCGGGCCGGCGCCCCCGGGTAGCGGCGTGAGCGGCTCGATTGATGACGACGGCTTGGACGTGGATGGCGCGGGCCATAGTGGCATGGACAACGGTGGCACGGACAACGGTGGCACGGACAACGGTGGCACGGACAACGGTGGCACGGACAACGATGGTTTGGACAACGGTGGCACGGACAACGATGGCACGGACAACGGTGGCATGGACAACGATGGTTTGGACAACGGTGGCATGGACAACGATGGTTTGGAGAACGGTGCGACCGACCGCCCGGTGCTGGAGTTGCGCGAGGTAAAGCGACACTTTGGCGGCATCCGCGCCGTCGACGGAGTGACGCTCACGATCCAGGAGAGCACAGTGACCGCGCTGATCGGGCCCAACGGTGCAGGCAAGAGCACGCTGTTCGCGTTGATGATGGGTGAGATTCCGCTCACCTCTGGCGAGATGCTCCTGAACGGTCGCGATATGCGCGCTTACTCGCCCGAGCGACGCAGTCGCCTCGGCCTCGGGCGCACATTTCAGACTCCGCGTCTGTTCTCGGGGTTGAGCGTGCAGGAGAACGTGCGGATTGCCCTACTCGCGCGTGTGCGCCGCACACGCCGCTTGCGTAGCTCGGAGCCGGCACCAGGCTCCGAGCGGGACGTGGCCTTGGCGCTCGAGGAGGTCGGCTTGGACGAGCAGACAAAGCTCGAAGCGTCGTCGCTGTCGCAGGGGCAGCGCAAGCGCTTGGAGCTTGCGATGGTGCTTGCGCTACAGCCGCGGGTGCTGTTGCTGGATGAGCCGACCGCCGGTATGGGCGTGGGCGAGCGCGCGCAGATAATGGAGCTCGTGATGGCTGCTGTGGGCCGCCGGGCGCTGACGATGCTCTTTACAGAGCACGACATGGAGACGGTCTTCGCCCACGCTAAGCGCGTCGTCGTGATGGACCGTGGGGTGCTCGTCGCCGATGGACCACCGCAGGCGGTGAGGCGCGACCGACACGTGCAGCAGATCTATTTGGGAAGCCAGAGATGAGACTCGATATCAGCGGGTTGAATGCCAGCTACGGTTCGAGCCAGGTGCTGTTCGGGTTGGACATGCACGTCCAGGACGGCGAGACGGTTGCCCTGATCGGGCGCAACGGCGCCGGCAAGACGACTGCGCTTCACTGTGTGATGGGCATGATCGGTTCCCGCAGCGGGTCGGTCCTTGTGGATGAGCGCCAAACGATCGGTCTTGCCTCACACCGGATCGCGCGTCTCGGCGTCGGCTTGGTGCCCCAGGGGCGGCGCATCTTCGCCGATCTCACGGTCGAGGAGAACCTACGCGCGGGGATCCGCCCTGCCAGCTCCAGCGTGGGCCGTGACAGGCGCCGTTGGACGCTCGAGGAGCTGCTCGACGTGTTTCCGCTACTGGCAAAGGTGCGCAAGTCAAAGGGGGGATGGTTGAGCGGCGGCGAGCAGCAGGTGCTATCGATCGCGCGTGCGCTGATCTCGAGCCCCGGAATCCTGCTGTTGGACGAGCCCACCGAGGGCCTGGCGCCGCGTGTCGTGGAGACGCTGACAGAACAGTTGCTCCGCATTAAGAACGCCGGCCTGACGATGCTGCTAGCTGAGCAGCACGTCGGACTTGTCGGCGAGCTTGCCAGCCGCGCATATGTGATTGACAGAGGCTTGGTTCGGGTTGAGGGAGAGCCGGCCTTGCTACTCGCCGACGCCGAGATCCGCCACGCATACTTGTCTCTATGAGCATGGGCCGCACGCCGGCCGCTGGTTTGCGGCACGCGATGGCGGCGGCTTGGAGCGTGCGATGAGGAGCGTCTGACAGCGCACGATGAGGAAGGGCTATGCGGGACAACTTGGCTCAAAGCTCGGCATGCCCCCCGGATAGAGCATGAATTGATGCCAACATGGCAGCCGATGGAGCAGACTTCGATCGCCACCGCCGAGATGCCCGCGGCGCAGGCCCTCTACGAGCGCGCGCTACACAGCCTTCCAGGTGGAAACGCACGCTCGACACTGTTCGTGGAACCCCACCCGCCCTATGCGCAAAGCGGCGAGGGTTGCGAAATCGTGGACGTGGACGGCCATCGCGTCATCGACTTGCAAAACAACTACACGGCGCTGATTCACGGTCACGCCTTCCAGCCGGTGGTGCAAGCCGCGACAGCTGCCCTGGCCGATGGTTCGGCCTTCGGGTTGCCAACTCGCTCGGAGATCGAGCTGGCCGAGTGTCTGGCCGAGCGCGTGAGTTGGGCGGAGCACTGGCGCTTTGTCAATTCGGGTACCGAGGCGGTGATGATGGCGGTGCGCGGGGCCCGGGCCGCGACCGGGCGCGACGGGCTGCTGCGCTTTGCCAACTGCTACCACGGCGGCTGGGATGCGGTCGTGCGCCGCGGCTCCCACGGCGTGCCGGCCGCGGCTCAGCGGGACGTGTTGACGCTCGAGCTAGGAGACGCTCAGGCGTTTGTGGCGGCACTTGACGAGCACGAAGGTGCGCTTGGGGCGGTCCTGCTCGACCTGATGCCCAACCGCGCCGGCTTGCAGCCGTTGGAAGAGTCGTTCGTGCGGCTTGTGCGCGAGCAGACCGCGCGGCGCGGGATCGCCTTGGTGATCGACGAGACGATCACCTTCAGGCTCGCACCGGGTGGACTGCACTCGCTATACGGCATTGAGGGCGACTTCATCACGCTCGGCAAGATGGTTGGCGGCGGCTTGCCGGTGGGCGCGATCGGAGGCCGGAAGCGGTTCATGGACGTGTTCGATCCACGGCGGCCCGATGCGGTGGCACAGAGTGGGACCTTCTCCGCTAACCCGGTCACGATGCGCGCAGGCCTCGCGTCATTGAACGCTTTTGGGTCAGCTGAGATCGACCGGATAGATGCTCTCGGCGAGCGTCTGCGAGTGGGCCTGGGCGAGCGTGGCTGGTCGGTTGCCGGACGTGGCTCGTTGCTGCAGATCGGCTCTCAGGATCCAAGGGGCTTGTGGTGGCGCCTGTATGGGGCCGGGGTGCTGATCGCCGGCAATGGGCTGATGTGTACCTCGACGCCGATGGACGAGCAGACAATCGAGCGCGTGCTCGACGCGTTTGAGCGCGTGGCGAGTGAGTCGCGTTGAGCGGTAGTCGCGGTGGGTCGGGCAAGGCCTAGATAGGCGCTCGCTAAAACAGTTCCTAGGGCTGCCGTGGCAGCGCCGCCAGCACGCGGAGCGCCAGCTCCTCGTCGCCGGTGAGCTGCAGCTGCGTGGTGTTGCGCTGTGGCCCGAGCGCTATCGCCCAGGCGGTGGGTGGGCCGGCGATGCTGGCCCAGGGAACGCACTGGCCGGGCTCGGCGAGCTTGACGTGACCGTCGTGGATGTCCAGGAGCTGGCTCCTCGACGCTTCGAAGTCCTCGATCACCAGCTCCACGACGCCGTCGGGCAGGTTTGCTCCGTCGAGCAGCGTGGGGAGCGCAAGCAGGGTTTCGTCCACGCTGAAGTGGTTGTTTGCTTGTTTGTCTTGCACATCCTGTGCCGCTTTGCGATCCGCTGCGTCGGTGAGCCATCGCATCCACGCACGGGGTCTCAGGCGTCCGCCGAATGAGCGCCCAGTGGGTAACTGTTGCGTTTCGTCGTCGGCCACGGAGCGGCAGTCTAATAGAACAATCCCGAGAGGCGAGCTTGTGCGCTCTTCGGAGATGTTCCAGCAACCTGAGTCAGCCTTTCTCGCCCGAGTCGATCGGCGCTTGCGCGCTAGCCTCGGCGGACGTGGCAACCGCAAAGTCAGATCCACTCGCTGCGTTCAGCCCGCCTACGCGCGCATGGTTCGAGGCTTCATTTGCCGAGCCCACTCCCGCCCAGGCAAAGGCTTGGCCGGCGATTGCCAGCGGCGAGCACGTGCTGTTGGCGGCTCCGACAGGTTCGGGCAAGACACTCGCCGCGTTTCTGTGGGCGCTCGACCGGCTGGGCGCACGGGTTGGCACTGACGAAAGCGACATCCCCCCCGCGCGCGCGGGGGGGATCGGCAATAAAGGAGGCGCCAACCCAGCGCAGGGCCTCGGTGCGCCCGAAAATGGGATGGGTTCGCGCACACCGACCGGCACGCCCCAAAATCCAAACCCAAACAACACCCAGCGCACCGGGGGAGGCGTCCGTGTCCTCTACATCTCGCCTCTGAAGGCCCTGTCTTACGACATCGAGCGCAACCTGCGTGCGCCGCTCCGCGGTATCGGGGCGAGCGTGAGCGTTGGCATCCGCACAGGCGACACCTCCCAGGCCGAACGCGCCGCGATGGCGCGCAAACCGCCGGAGATCTTGATCACGACTCCGGAGTCGCTGTACCTGATCCTCGGTTCGCGAGCGCGCGCCATGCTGGGCACGGTCGAGACGGTGATCGTCGATGAGATTCATGCGGTGGCCTCGGTCAAGCGCGGCGCCCATCTGGCGCTGACGCTCGAGCGACTCGAGCAGCAGGTGCGCAGCTCTCGCGGCCCCGACGCTCCCGGTGTGCAGCGTGTGGGCCTCTCGGCGACGCAGAACCCGCTTGAGGAGGTCGGTCGTTTTCTGGTGGGGCCCACGCGCAAGGTGCGGATCCTCGATGCAGGTGTAAGCAAGCCGCTGGACCTGCGCATCCACGTGCCGGTCGAGTCGATGAGCGATTTGGCCGGGCCAGCCGGCCCGCAGAGCGACGATCCGCTTCAGCCTGTGCAGGGCAGCGAGTCCACGCGCAACTCCATCTGGCCGGCTATATACCCAGAGCTATTGCGGCTGGTGCGCGAGCATCGCTCCACGATTGTGTTCGTCAACAACCGTCGCTCAGCTGAGCGTGTCGCGCTGCGTCTCAACGAGCTGGCCGCTACCGAGACAGATGACACCGACAGCTCCAAGGGTGCAGGGAATGGTTTGGATGGGGCCGCCCCTGGGGGCGGCCTGATGGGCGTGCCGCTAGATCCCCCTGAGCCTGTGGCGCTGCGCGAGATTGCAAGAGCCCACCACGGCTCGCTCAGCCGTGAGGAGCGCACGACGATCGAGGAGCAGCTCAAGGCGGGTGAGCTGCCTTGCCTGGTGGCGACATCCTCGCTTGAGCTTGGAATCGACATGGGCGCTGTCGATCTGGTGCTGCAGATCGAGTCGCCCAAGTCAGTAGCACGGGGCTTGCAGCGCATTGGGCGTGCCGGTCACGGCGTCGGCGACGTCAGCAAGGGCCGCATCTTTCCCAAGTTCCGAGGCGATCTGCTCGAGTGCGCGGTTGTTTGCCGGCGCATGCGCGAAGGCGCGATCGAGCCCACCGTCGTGCCCCGTAACGCGCTCGACGTGCTCGCTCAGCAGATAGTCGCGATAGCGGCTTCCGCCGAAGCCGGACAGCAGCCCGTGGACGACGACCAGGACGGCGGCGTTGGCGTCGAGGATCTATATGCGCTCGTCACGCGCACCCACTCTTACTCCGAGCTGCCGCGCGCGCTGCTTGAGAACGTGCTCGACATGCTTGACGGGCGCTACCCATCGAGCGAGTTCGGCGAGCTGCGCGCGCGCATCGTTTGGGACCGCGTCGCGGGTCGTATACGCGCGCGCAAGGGATCTCGCCAGCTGGCGATCGCAAACGCCGGCACGATCCCCGATCGCGGCCTCTATGCGGTGACCTTGCCAGACGGACGACGGGTGGGTGAGCTCGACGAGGAGATGGTCTATGAGGCCAGGCCCGGGCAGGTCTTCCTACTCGGCGCCTCCTCCTGGCGGATCGAGGAGATCGGCCGCGACCGTGTGATCGTGACGCCCGCTCCCGGGGTGCCGGGCGCGGTGCCGTTTTGGAAGGGCGATGGCATCGGCCGACCCAAGGAGCTGGGCAAGGCGATCGGCGCGTTCTCGCGCTGGGCGGTCGACCAGGACGCGGACTTGCTCGTGCGCGACTACGACCTCGATGAGCGCTCTGCCACCAACTTGCTCGATTACCTGCGCGAGCAGCAGGCAGCTACACAGGTACTGCCGAGCGACCGCACGATCGTGCTCGAGCGCTTTCGCGATGAGATCGGCGACTGGCGCCTGTGCGTGCTGTCGCCTTATGGCGGCCGCGTGCACGCGGCTTGGGGTCTCGCGATCTCAGCCCGCATGCGCGAGCGCTTCGGTATCGACGGCGAGGCGATCTGGTCTGATGACGGCATCGTCGTGCGTCTTCCCGACATGGATCTGGACGCGGGGTCTGACGAGTGCTCAGCAAGGGCCGGCGACCAGTCCAGTGCCGCGGATCCGCGGCACTGGGATTCGCGTGGCGTCGAGTCATCCGGCGCCACCGGTGCCGCCTCTTATGCCGATTTGGTGGCGCTCGACCCGCAGGAGGTGGAGGAGGCGATCGTCGCCGAGCTCGGCGACTCGGCGCTGTTCGGAGCCCGCTTTCGCGAGAACGCCGGTCGCGCGCTCTTGATCCCTCGTGCCTACCCTGGCAGGCGCACGCCGCTGTGGCAGCAGCGTTTGAAGGCCCAGGGCTTGCTCCAGGTGGCTCGTCGCTACCCTGACTTTCCGATCGTGCTCGAGACCTATCGCGAGTGCCTGCGCGATGTGCTCGATCTGCCCGGCTTGCAAGAGCTCCTACGCGGCCTGCAGGCGCGCGAGGTCTCGCTGGTGGAGGTGGAGACACAGCACGCTTCTCCGTTTGCGGGCTCGCTGCTGTTCGACTACGTGGCCACCTATATGTATGAGGGCGACACGCCCAGCGCCGAGCGTCGGGCGGCCGCGCTGTCGCTCGACCGCGATCTGTTGCGCGAGTTGCTCGGCCAGGAGGAGCTGCGCGAGCTGATCGATCCCGCCGCGCTGGAGCAGATCGAGGAGGATCTCCAGCACCGCTCACAGCGCACCCAGGCCACGAGCCGCGACGCGCTCGGAGATGTGCTGCGCGCAGTCGGGGACTTGCGCGTAGCGGAGCTGAGCGAGCGCGTGCTCGTTGGTCTGGACGTGCAGGAGATGCTGGCTGCGCTGGAGCACGAACGGCGCGTGGTGCGTATACGTATCGCCGGAGATGAGCGGCTGATCGCCGCCGATGACGCCGGTCTCTATCGCGATGCGTTTGGCTGCCCGCCGCCCGGTGGCCTGCCTGAGGTGTTTCTGGGTGATGTGCCCGATGCTTTGCTTAAGCTGGTGAGGCGCTATGCGCGTACGCACGGCCCCTTCACCAGTGAGGAGCTCCGTGAGCGCTACCGCGTGGACGCCTCCTCAGCGTTGCGTGAGCTTGAGAGCTCAGGCGAGCTGGTGCGAGGAGAGCTGCGCCCCGGCGGCGCGGGTCGCGAGTGGTGCGACATCCAGGTACTGCGCCGTCTGCGGCGCGCTTCGCTTGCGACGCTGCGCAAGGAGATCGAGCCTGTCGACGAGCGTGCCTTGAGTGCGTTCATGCCCTCGTGGCAGGGCGTCGACCGCTGGCGGCCAGGCTCTGAGCGAGGCGGCGGCGGGGTGGAGCGCCTGCGCGAAGTGCTCATTCCCTTGCAAGGCTTGGCGCTGCCTGTGGCCTCGTGGGAGCGCGACGTGCTTGCCTCTCGTACCGGCTCCTATTCCCCAGCCTGGCTGGACAGTCTGTGCGCCGGCGGTGAGGTCGTCTGGGTCGGCGCTGGATCCCTCGGACGCGACTCGGGGCGCGTGGCGCTTTATTTCCGCGAGGACGCCGCGTTGTTGGGCCGACCCAGCTCGTCTGTCGGTGCGCGCGGGGAGCCGCCTGAGCAGCCCGAGCACGCACTGCTACGCGAGCGCCTGGCTGCCGGACCCTGCTTCTTTACAGATCTACTTGCCGAGTTGGAGCTGGGAGGCGCCGTGCTCACCCAGGCGCTATGGGACCTCGTCTGGGCCGGCGAGGTGACCAACGACGCCTGGGCACCATTGCGCGCCCCACGTCAGACGTTTGCCGCGCATGCGCTTGCGGGCCCCGCTCGCGCGCGGGGAGGTGGGCTGCGCTCGGGAAGGCGCTTTGGCGGGCGCTCGCTGCGCGCGGGCCGCTTTGGCACGAGCGCCCAGGTTCAGGGCCGCTGGTCGCTCACGCTTGCATTTTTTGGTGAGCAAACTGCGCATGAGCAGGGTGCTCGCCCGGCCGCAATCGAGGAGTTGCGCGCGCACCGCCGCGCCCTTGCAGAACTGTTGCTCGAGCGCTATGGCGTGCTAACGCGTGAGCAGGTCTCCGCCGAGGGCGTCGCCGGTGGCTTCTCGGCTCTGTACGGTGCGCTCACAGAGTTGGAGACACTGGGGGTGTGCCGGCGTGGTTATTTCGTCGAGGGTCTAGGTGGCGCGCAGTTCGCGCTGCCGGGAGCGGTGGAGCGTCTGCGCGCGCGAGCAGGCGAGGGGGAGACAGCGACACTGGTGCTCGCGGCCGTCGACCCAGCCCAGCCGTATGGCGCGGTGCTGTCCTGGCCACGGCGTGCCGCACAGACACGCCGCCCGGCGCGGGTGGCCGGCGCATATGTTGTGTTCGTCGCCCACGAGCCAGCGCTCTACCTCGAGCGCGGCGGACGTGGCATCCTGACGCTCACCTCCGAGTCGACGTCGCTTGCGCGAGCGTTGCGCGCGCTGGCTAACGCCGTACACGCCGGGCGCGTAGACACGGTGGCGCTCGAGCGAATCGACGGGGAGTCGGCGATCGGCTCGGATCTGGAGTCCGCCCTCGTCGAGCTCGGCTTTCGCCAGGGCCCGCGGAGACTTACGCTCCGAGCTTGAATCGCTCGACCCTCTCGAATAACATCAAATTGTAAACAAGCAGGTCCTGGGGATGGGGTAGAAGGGAGAGGGTGATGTCTTCGACGCTCCGCACAATGCGGAAGAGCCAAATTGTTGCATCTGGCCACGACAGTCAGAAACATTCGTTCGATGCGGCTATGCGGTGGCTTGCCAATAGTTCAGCCCTGAATTATCTTCCCGAATGATGGGGACCAATGGAACAAGTAGTAGGGAGACTGTTCTTGCTGGGTCGACGATGATTCTGCCTGGAGAGGACTGTCCAGAGCTTCCCGTCTACACCCAGGTCTCAGCCGAGGAGTTGTTGCTGGGCGCCGGCCCGACGAGTCGTTATGACGGACTTACGCCCTTGTATAAGCGTCTGCCGCATGGGCCTCATGGCCTCGGTCGCGAGGCCGTCGCGCGCCACCAGCGTGCGCGCCTGTACGGAGGTATGGCCGAGTCTGTCTACCAGCGCGGTTATGGGGCCACGAGCGTGGCGCATGTGATCGCGTTGGCGGGCGTCTCGCGACGTGCCTTCTATGAGCAGTTCTCCAACAAGGAAGACTGTTTCCTGGCTACCTACGATGCGCTTGTCGGCGCCTCGCGCAAACGAGTCCTGCAGGCATGGATGGGCGAGCGTGGCTGGGCCAACCGTCTGTATGCGGCAACCCAGGTGTTCCTCGAAGGTATCGCCGGCGATCCCCGTGGCGCCAATCTGGTGCTCGTAGAGTCGATCGGGATCGGGCCACGTGGCCACGACCGTCTGCAGTTGACCGGCACCGCCTTCGAGCGCGTCGTCGCGACAGGCTTCAGCCTGACGCCCGACGGGATCACGCTGCCGCCGCTTGCACCGCGTGCGATCGTGGGTGGGGTGCGTTTCGTGGTGCTCAGGCGCGTGCGTGAAGGCCGCCACCAGGAGCTTGCGGGGCTCACCGACGAATTGCTCGACTGGGTCAACTCATACCGCTCCTCGGCGGTGACTCGTCTACGCACGCTTGGCTCGGGGCGCCCGCCCCATCTCCTCGCAAAACGCGCACGCTTCCTGACACGCGAAGATCGACGTTCGAGCGTGATGGACGCGATGGTGCAGCTCGCGCTCGAGGAGGGTTACACGAACATCACCGACGCTGAAATTGCGCGTGCCGCAGCCGTCTCAACCGAAGCGTTCCACAGAGAGTTCCCGAATAAGGAAGAGTGCCTGCTGGCAGTTGTCAATGAGTTCGCCGCCGAAGCCCACGACGCCGTGCGGCGCGCCACTCGTAACGACACCGAGTGGGCCGAAGGAGTGCACAAAGGCGTGGAGGCTCTGATTGGCTACTGCGCTGCCCATCCTGGGCTGGTAAAGCTGACCTTCATCGACCTGTTCGACGCAGGCAATGGCATGGTCGCGCGCGTCAGCGGCGTGCTCGACGGCTTCATCAAGGTGATGACCCGAGGAGTGCCTGATCACCAGCGGGCCCCTGCCGTCGCCAGCGAGGCGATCATGGGGGCGATCTGGGCGATTCTCTCAAGCTACGCCCCGCACGATCGTCTGCGCTATCTGCCGTGCTTGGTCGATCACCTGGCATTCCTGATTCTCGCGCCTTACGTCGGTCCACGTTCCGCCGTCGAGGCAATCGAAGCAGCCAGCTTCCGGCGCAAGCAGCTCAAGGTCTCCTAGATTCCAGGCTCGCCTCTATCCTTGCGGATGGTGGCTACTGACGAGATCATCCGTGCAGGCGGGCGCCCGCGACGGGTCGGTCACAAGGGCGCGGCGCATCTCGTGCAGGGGAACACTCCGGCTAGCTTTGACGCGGCGCTCGCCCATGGGGTGGACATGATCGAGTTCGACGTTCTGAGCGTTCACCCTGACGGCAGCGGCGAGTTGATGGTTGCCCACGACTACGAGGACATGCGCTCGCGCACGCCGCTCACGCTAGAGCAGGCGCTGGAGCATCTTGCCGGCGGGCGCTTTGCCGGTCTTGACTTCGATGTCGACGTAAAGCTGCCTGGGTATGAGCTGCGCGTGGTGGACGCTCTACGCGAGGCTGGGCTCACCTCGAGGGCTCTAATCAGCGGCATGTACCCATCCTCGCTTGCCCGCGTACGTATAGCCGAGCCGACGCTGCGTCTCGGCTGGTCGGTCCCACGCGTCAGGCGCGACTACACAAGCCACCTGCTCACTGCGATCCCGGCCCTTGCGATTCTCACCGGCTATCGGGCGCTGTTGCCACGGCGCGCAGGCGAGGCATTGCGAAGTGGGATGGTGGACGCGATCATGGCCCACTGGCGGGTCGTCACGAGCGCACTGGTGAGCGCGGTCGAGCGCGAGGGGGGCGAGCTCTACGTATGGACGGTTGACGACGCCGCGCGCATCGCCAAGCTGACCGCGCTCGGGGTGAGCGGCATCATCACCAACGATCCGCGCCTGTTTGACGACCCATAGGCGCGTGTGATGCCGGGCCCAGCCGAACAGGGCTCTGACCCAGGCGGGAGCTACGTCAGCTTGCACATCGCGGCGCTGAACCCTTTCGGGTCGGCGCCGGCGAGGCTCGTGTGCCCCGCGCTGGTTGGCATGGTGGTCGTCAGCAGCACTGTGTTTGCCTTGCGCCACTGGAAGACGACTTGACCACGCAAGGTGAACGCGGACTTGGAAGTGCTCGAAGCGAACGTGAAGCTGCGCCCAGCTTGGCGTGCTAGCTGACCGGTGCCTACCTTTACGAAGCCTGAGTCTGCTTCCTTGCTGAGATCGATCCACTGATTGCTGGAGACATCCAGGTATTGAACGCGGAAGCGCATGTACATCATGTCTTTGGCGTTGCTGTTGCCGGGCATCGAGCCGCGAATGCCGACCGTGTTCGGTTGGTCCTTGGGGTTGCACACATCTACTGTGGCCCACAGTTCGTGCGAGTGCAGCAGCGCGTGCGTCTGGGTCGGCGCGAAAGCGGCGGCGAGCATGAACGGCGCGATCGACCTCAACGGGCTCATACTGTGAAGATAGCGTCGGATGCCCGCAAGTTGCGGGGTTAAGGCCCGCCTGTGATATCTCCAGGGCATGACTCCCACCAAGGCTGCGGAGATAGTGGAGCTACTCGGGCGCGTGCCGGTGTTCTCGACGCTCGAGCAGGACGACCTCGGCCGGATCGCACAACTGGCGGTGCCGCGCAGTTTTGAGCCGGGGCAGATCGTGTTCCGAGAGGGCGACGCAAGCGATACGTGCTACGTCGTGCGCTCAGGCCGCGCTCGTGCGATTCGCGAGCACGCCGACGGGCGCACGATCACGCTCGCCACTTTCGGGCCAGGGGACATCTTTGGCGAGCTGGCGATGTTCGAGGACGAGCTGCGCTCGGCGACCGTGGAGGCGGTGCAGGACACGAGTGTGGTGGCCGTGCTAGGCCCAGACATGCGCAGGCTGATGGTCGAGCATCCGGAAATATCGATACGCCTGGTCGTCGCGCTTGGGCGTCGGTTGCGTGAGACCAACGATCGTCTGGCCAAACAGTCCTTTCAGACCGTGCAGAGTCGCGTGGCCGTTGTACTTAGCGAGCTTGTCGCTCAAGCGGTCGCTGCCGGCGCACCGGCGCAGGAGGTGCTGCTCACGGCTACCCAGGCGGACCTTGCCAAGCTAGCTGGCTCCTCGCGCGAGTCGGCCTCACGTTTCCTTGCGGTTCTTGAGCGCGCGGGCGTGATCTCACAAGGTCGCGGTCGTCTTGTGGTGCACGATCCGAGCGCACTCGACGGGTATGTCTTCTGAACGTGAGGTCTCGGCCGGCGGTGTCGTGGTCAACGACGGCCAGGTACTCGTGATCGTGCCCACCAGGCGGGCCGCCGATGGCTCGCAAGTGCTCGCGCTGCCCAAGGGGCATCTCGATAAGGGGGAGACGATCGTGCAGGCAGCCACCCGCGAGGTACACGAGGAGACAGGAATGGTGGTCGAGCCGGTACAAGAGCTTGGCGAGGTGCGCTACTGGTACATGCGCGATCGGCACAGGGTGGCCAAGAGCGTCCACTTCTTCCTCTTCCGACTGCTTGGCGGCGATCTTGCCGACCACGACGACGAGGTGTTGGAGGCGCGCTGGATGGGGCTTTCAGAGGCGCATAAGGCGCTTAGCTATGCCGGCGAGCGAGAGATGGTGGCACGGGCGCTAGCCATCTGTGAGCAAGACCGATAGCCTGCGCGTCGTGCAAGTACTCAATTTCTATTCGACGATCTTTGCGGACGAGCTGAAGAAGGGCCGCAAGACGGCCACGATCAGGCTCGGCGACAAGTCGAGCAAGTACCGCAAGAATCAGGCGGTGCTCGTGACGATCGGCTACCAGTACTCGCCGCGCGAGCGGATATTCGAAGCGGTGATAGACCAGGTCGAGGTGATGAAGGTCGCAGAGCTCTCGCCGCGAGACATCAAGCATGACAACCCTGAGTTCCGCCGCCACGAGGAGCTCATCAACTTCCTTGAACAGATCTACGGACGTTCGGTGTCGACGGATGACATCGTCACGGTCGTGCGTTTCTCCCAGATTCTGGATACGCCTACAGCCATGACCGAAGCGATGAAGGGCTTCGGCGGCGCGCAGAACTAGCTGGACGAGCGCTCCCCGCAGCGCCGCCAATCCCACCAGTGGGAAACAGAGGGTGAAACCGGGCCGCCTTAGGCGGAGGATTGTCGGTGCCCAGCTAATGCCTACCAAGCGACAAACTGCCAGTCTAAAGAGCCGTACTCCTACGCCCGAGCGCGACGGGTTTGGGCGTAGCCACGTAGCCGATATTCAGCGTGCTCGCATGGTCTCCGCGATGATCGACGTCGTTTCACAGCGCGGTCGCGCGAATGCAACAGTGGCACACGTGGTGGCCGGCTCAGGCGTATCGCGTCGCACCTTCTATGAGGTCTTCGAGGACTTCGAAGACTGCTTCCTGGCGGCGCTGGATCAATCGCTCGCGGAGATTTCGCGATATGTGCTCGATGCCTATGACCCGGCTGAGACGTGGCGCACGCGGATCAGATCTGCCTTGTGGGGGTTGCTGGAATTTCTCGATGACGAGCCGGCGATGGGACGTCTATGCATCGTTGAGACACTCGGCGCCGGTCTGAGGGTGCACCAGCGGCGCCTGGCGGTCCTGGATGTCGTGGTTGCCGCAGTGGACGAAGGGCGCAAACAGTCGAGGTCCGCGGGCGCGCTGCCGCCGCTGACCAGCGAAGGGGTGGTCGGAGGCGTGCTATCGGTTCTACATGCGCGCCTCGTGCCCCATACGATGAGCGACGGTGGCACGGCGCGTACAAAGGGCATACGACGCGTAAAGGGTCCTGGGTCGCCCGGCCAACGGCCCGGCTCCATGCTCGAGCTGACAGGTGCGCTGATGGCGATGATCGTGCTCCCCTACCTTGGCCCGGCGGCCGCCGCGAAGGAGGCGGCACGCCCGACTCCGAGACGCAGGTCTCCGTCGCGGAGCATAAACGGTGATCCTTTGCGTGATCTGCAGATGCGTTTGACCTACCGAACGGTACGCGTGCTGCTCGCGATCGCCGCCAATCCGGGCACGTCCAATAGGCAGGTCGGGGCGGCCGCGGGGATAGACGATCAGGGCCAGATATCGAAGCTGCTGGCCCGACTGGAGAAGCTCGGATTGGTCTACAACAACGGCGTCGGACAGGTTCGCGGAGCCCCCAATGCTTGGGTGCTCACGAAGAAAGGCACCGAAGTCGAGCAACTGGTCGCCGGCCAGCTGTCGTAGGCGCTAGAGCCTGAGACAGGCAAGCGCGTAAGGGTGAGCGCCTAAAATTTGCTTGGCACTCGAGCCCGAGAGTGCCAAACCTCCCTTGACGCGCGCAATCTGTTCTATATATTGATCGTGGCCATTGGCACTCTCATCACGAGAGTGCCAATCAGGTCTGTTGTGCCGTCGCCTCAGGGCAGGGCACCGATAAGGAAGCACACTCTAAACGGAGGTTCTCAGCATGAAACTTAAGCCCCTAGGCGATCGTCTGATCGTACGGGCCATCGAGGAGGAGCAGACGACCGCCAGCGGTCTCGTCCTTCCCGATACTGCCACGGAGAAGCCGCAGAAGGGCAAGGTCCTCGCCGTAGGCGATGGCAAGCTCGACGATGCCGGCAAGCGTATCCCCCTCGACGTGTCCGAGGGCGACGAGGTCCTCTACAGCAAGTATGGCGGCACCGAGATCAAACTCGACGGTGAGGATCTGCTCGTGCTGCGCGAGTCCGATGTTCTCGCCAAGGTCGCATAAGGAGATCTGAATAGATATGGCTCACAAGGAACTCAAGTACAGCTCCGAGGCGCGTAAGTCTCTGGAGGCCGGCGTCGACGCTGTCGCCAACGCCGTGAAGGTCACACTCGGCCCTAAGGGCCGCTACGTCGTGCTCGACAAGAAGTTCGGCGCCCCCACGATCACCAACGACGGTGTCACAATCGCTCGTGAGATCGAGGTCGAGGACGTCTTCGAGAATCAAGGTGCCCAGCTGGTGCGCGAGGTGGCCACCGCCACCAACGACGTCGCCGGCGACGGCACGACAACAGCCACGGTGCTCGCTCAGGCGATCGTTCGTCAGGGTCTGAAGAACGTGGCAGCCGGGGCCAACCCGCTAGCGCTCAAGCGTGGTATCGAGAAGGCTGTCGACCAGGTCGTGGCCAATATCGCCTCGCAGTCCAAGGAGGTCTCCGGTAAGGACCAGATCGCGCGCGTCGCGACCATCTCCGCCGGCGACGAGGAGATCGGCGACGTGATTGCCGATGCGATCGAGAAGGTCGGCAAGGACGGCGTTGTGAACGTCGAGGAGGGCCAGACGTTTGGCATGGACCTCGAGTTCACCGAGGGCATGCAGTTCGACAAGGGCTACATCTCGCCCTACATGGTCACCGACCAGGACCGTATGGAGGCAACCCTCGAGGACCCCTACATCCTGATCGCCAACCAGAAGATCGGCTCAGTGCGCGACGTGCTGCCGGTGCTCGAGGCAGTGATCCAGAGCGGCAAGCCGCTGCTGATCATCGCCGAGGATGTCGAGGGCGAGTCGCTCGCGACGCTTGTTGTCAACAAGCTGCGTGGGACCTTCACGGGTGTCGCGGTCAAGGCTCCGGGCTTCGGCGATCGCCGTAAGCGCATGCTCGAGGACATCGCGATCCTGACCAAAGCAGAGGTCATCACCGAGGAGATGGGTCTCAAGCTCGAGAACACGCAGGTGTCTCAGCTCGGGCACGCTCGTCGTGTGGTCGTGGGCAAGGACAACACCACGATTGTTGACGGTGCCGGCGACGCCGAGGCGATCAAGGGTCGCATCAACCAGATCAAGGCCGAAGTCGAGAACACCGACTCGGACTTCGACCGCGAGAAGCTCCAGGAGCGTCTGGCCAAGCTCTCCGGTGGTGTCGCCGTCGTGAAGGTCGGCGCGGCTACCGAGACGGAGATGAAGGAGAAGAAGCACCGTGTCGAGGACGCCTTGCAGGCAACTCGCGCGGCGCTCGAGGAGGGCATCGTGCCTGGTGGTGGGGTTGCCCTGCTGCAGGCATCGGCGGCTGTCTCGGTCGATGGCGACGGAGCATCCACCGACGGTTCCGACGACGAGCGAACCGGAGCGCGCATCGTACTGCGTGCCCTGGAGGAGCCTCTGCGTCAGATCGCCGAGAATGCGGGCCTGGAGGGCTCGGTTGTCGTCAACGACGTGCGCAAGGCGAAGAAGGGCCATGGCCTGAATGCCGCTACCAACGAGATCGTCGATCTCGTGGCAGCCGGGGTCATCGATCCGGCGATGGTCACTCGCTCGGCGCTACAGAACGCCGCGTCGATCGCCAAGAACATCCTCACAACCGAGGCGATCGTCGCCGAGGTGCCGGAGAAGGAAGGCGGCGGTATGCCCGGCGGCGGTATGCCGGACATGAGCGGAATGATGTAGTCAGACCGATATCGACGCGTGCGGCCCTCCAGCCGCACGCGTATTCGGTCGATAGGTGTGCAGAGGGCCCGGCAGGATGCCGGGCCCTCGTCTATGTGGGGCCCCGTCTGGCGGACGGGGCCGTAGGTTCTATATTACTTTTTGCGCAATTGTCGATAGTAGCTACATTTTGTAGTCACTATTGTAAATTACGCAAAATGAACAACAGCATCTGCGCCTTTCCCACGTCGGCCCTCGCCTTATTCAACTTCGGACACTGACCGCGGACCGTTGCCCACGTACTTCGCGGTCGGGCGAATCAACTTGGCCTCGCGCTTCTGCTCGAGTATGTGCGCCGACCAGCCGGCCACTCGCGCACAGGTGAACATCGGTGTGAACAGGTCGGGCGTGACTTCGGCCAGGTCGAGGACCACCGCCGACCAGAACTCGACATTGGTGGCGAGTACGCGGTCGGGCTTGCGCGCCATAAGCTCTGCTAGCGCCGCCTTCTCCAAAGCCTCGGCCGCCTCGAAACGGGGCGAGCCCAGTTCGCGACAGGTGCGCCTCAGAACGCGGGCACGCGGGTCTTCGGCGCGGTAGACGCGGTGACCGAAGCCCATCAAGCGCTCGCCACGGTCTAGTGCGCTCTTGACCCAAACATCGGCATCCCCGGTCTCTTCCACTTCGTCGAGCATCTTCAGCACACGAGATGGGGCGCCCCCGTGCAAGGGTCCCGACAACGCTCCCACGGCCGCCGATAGAGCGGCGGCGCAATCCGCTCCCGTGGAGGCCACCACGCGTGCGGTGAACGTCGAGGCATTCATGCCGTGCTCGGCAGCGGAGATCCAGTAGGCGTCGATCGCCTTGGCGTGATCGGGGTTGACCTCGCCACGCCAGCGGATCAGGAAGCGCTCGGGGATCGATTCGCCCTTGTCCACCTCCGACTGCGGCACAGGTGGCTGCCCGGCGTCGCGCGCTGATTGGGCCACAAACGAGAGCGCCATAACCGAGGCCCTTGCCAAGTTGTCGCGGGCTTGCTCGTCGGAGATGTCGATCAGTGCGTTGAAGCCCCACTCGGGGGCCAGCATCGCAAGCGCCGACTGCACGTCGACGCGATGATCGCCGGAGCGCACAGTCAAGACGTGCGGTTCGGCTGGTGGCAGGCCGGGCTTGAAGTGGCCGTCCACCAATAGCCCCCAGACCTGCTCGTAGGGGACTGTGCCGACCAGATCCTCGATGTCTACGCCGCGATAGCGCAGCGACCCTCCGGCCCTGTCGGGCTCGGCGATCTCGGTGGCGAAGGCGACAACGCCCTCGAGGCCTGACTGGACTTCGCTGGATGGGGACGACGCGGGCGGCGACTGTGTCGTGACCTCGCTCATGGGCACTCGCTTTCAGGCTTGAGATGACCGGTTGAGAGTCGACCCCACTGGATTGCACTGGAATCGACCCGGCTGCCTTGTGGGCAGGCTCATATCGTCGCAGGAATCCTCCAGGTAGGCTCCGCTGCGGCGGGCGACGGATCGCACCGTGATCGAGATGGATCGCGGGAAGTTTCTCAGCCCATCAAATCTGATGGTGCCGTGCCGGGTCATCCATGAGGAGGAACGCCGTGACCGATAGTGACCTGATGTTCGCACCCGCGACCGAGCTCGCCGCGATGGTGCGCTCCGGTGAGGTGTCCTCACGTGAGCTGGTGGAGACCTCGCTCGCTCGCATCGAGCAGTTGAATCCCAAGCTGAACGCGTTTGTCGAGATCGATGGCGAGCGTGCACTCGCGGCTGCCGAGCAGATCAAATCAGGCGACGAGCGCCCGTTCGCGGGCGTGCCGATCGCGATCAAGAACAACCGGCCTGTAGAGGGCTTGAAGGCGACGATCGGCTGCTCGCTCTTGGCCGACTACGTGGCCTCCCATGACTGCAACGTCACGCGCCGCTTCAAGGAGGCGGGCTTCGTGATCGTGGGGACGACCACGCTGCCCGAGTACGGAATCCTGCCGGTGAGTGAGGCACGGCTGTTCGGCCCCACGCGCAATCCGTGGGATACCGAGCGCACGCCTGGGGGCTCCTCGGGCGGGGCTGCGGCGGCGGTCGCCTCCGGCATGGTGCCTGTTGCGCACGGCAACGACGGCGGCGGCTCGATCCGCATACCAGCCGCCTGCTGCGGGCTGGTGGGTTTGAAGCCAGCGCGCGGACGCATATCAGCAGCGCCCGAACGCGGTGAAGCGCCACTCGACGTCGACGGGGTATTGACGCGCACGGTCGGTGACACGGCCGCGATCCTTGACGTGCTCGCGGGCTACGAGTTGGGCGACGCCACCTGGGCGCCGCCCCCTTCCGAGCCGTTCGCGGCTTCGACGGGCGGGATTGGGGTCCCGCCCACCCCGTTGCGGATCGCGGCGACCACATTTCCACCGATCGCAGACGCCGTTGTCGACCCGCTCTGCGCACAGGCGGTCACAGATGCCGCCGAGCTGCTGCGCTCGCTAGGGCACGAGGTCGAGGATGTCGACCCTCCCTGGCGCATCGAGGGTCTCTCCGAGCTATTCGGTGCCGTCTTCTCGATCCACATCGCACTGCAGATCGTCTACTCCGGGATGGTCGCTGGGCACGAGCCGAGGGCCGAGGACATGGAGCCTATGAGCTGGGCGATCCTGAAGATGACCGAGAGCTTCAACTCAGTCGTGGGTCTCGGCATGGAAATCCAGCTGCAAGCGCTCACACGCCAGCTTGTCCAGTTCCTGGCCCCCTACGACGTGTTGCTCACGCCCGCGCTGGCAGAGCGACCGTTGCCGATCGGCACGCTCGACACATCCGCGCCCGACCCGATGTCAACGTTCACGCGCTCGGGCTTGTTCACGCCGTTTACACCCATCTTCAACGCGAGCGGCCAGCCTGGTATATCGCTGCCGCTCTATCAAGGCGAGGATGGATTGCCGCTTGGTGTGCAGCTCGTGGGTCGGCCCGCGGGCGAGGCGGCACTGCTGGCGCTTGCCGCGCAGGTTGAGGCGGCTGCGCCCTGGGCGGGGCGTCGGTGCTTAACACTGACTCTCCTAGCTTCGTGGTGAGAAGGACCGCGACGAGCTGAGTCACCTGCACACTGCAGGCAGCTCATCTCGCAAACGCTGCATCGGCTCAGGCGTCATGCCAGTGCTTCGCATCGGCAGTCCACCCTTAGCCACCATATTCGCCTCCAGCAACTCGGCCTCGTCCCATGTGATGGGGCGTGCTCTGATGCATAGCTCGCTCAGCTAGCCGAAGTGTGCGCGAGACCATCGGCGTGGGAATCGGCAGCAGTGGACGTTCGCGATCGACTGAGTGCAGCACCGTGTTGAGGACTTCGTTGTAGGTCATAGTCTGCGGGCCGGCCAACTCGTAGCGCTCGTGGGTGCGCGTTGTCGCCGGATCTACCCAGCGCGGCAACCAGGCAGCCGGCCACATCCTCCACCCAGATCGGCTGACATACCGCGCGACCTCGCCCTGAGATCGGCACCACCGGCAGCAGCGACAGGCGTTCGATCAGCGTCAGCCAGCGATCGCCGGGCGCATACACGAGCGAAGGTGCGATCACGATCGAGTGCATATCCGACTCGCGCACGGCCTGCTCGGCCAGCGCCTTGGCGCGGAACAAGCGGGCGCGGTGATGTGTGGAGGCGCCGAGCGCCGAAAAGAACACGAAGTGCTCCACCCCGGCTCGCTGGGCCGCCTCGACCATCCGCCAGGTCGCGATCGCCGCCAGCTCCTCGATCGAGCCGCGTGGCTGGTCGCGCGTGGAGGCTGCCAGGTGCACGACCGTGTCGACCCCGCGCATCGCGTTGCGAAATGATGGCGGGTCGGCCAGGTCGCCGAGCGCGATCTGCACGCGTACACGCTGCGGGCCGAGTCGGCGCGGGTCGCGCACGAGGCAGCGGACCGGTTGTCCTTGTGCGATCAGGCGGCGCAGCAGGGCGGAGCCGACGAGCCCGGTGGCGCCGGTAAGCAAGAGCATCGCCCAAAGCTAGCGGAGTGCCACCGCGGCCGGCCGGTCGCTGTGTGACTGATCCCCAGGATTTGGCTGAGCCGCATCGCTACTATTCGTCGTCCCGCAACTTGTAGTCCCCGACCAACGAATCGAGAAGGAAGCGAATGGCCTACGTAATCGCTGAGCCGTGCATTGGCACGAAGGACAATTCCTGCGTCGAGGTGTGCCCCGTGGATTGCATCCACCCGACGCCCGACGAGCCCGGCTATGACGCGGCCGAGATGCTCTACATCGATCCGGAGGAGTGCATCGACTGCGACGCCTGCGTCGAGGCCTGCCCGGTGGATGCGTGCTTTGCCGAGGATCAGCTGCCCGACGAGTGGCAGAAGTTCGCGTCGATCAACGCGGAGTACTTCGCCAACACGAAGTAAGCCTTGGCTTTGGCGCGAAACGATCCCGGCGTCACTTCGAGGGAAGTTTGGACGACGTAAGGAGGCGGCGGACGTAAGAAGTGGGCTGTCCGTAAAAGGGGGGCCTGAACGGGCAGCGTGTTTTTGCAACACGTTCTCAATGCCATCAGCAACGTTCTCAGGCCATAGGCAAAGACATGCCGGCGGGCTTTGGGCTCGCCGCTGGCGGCGTTGGCAGGCCCGAAGCCGCCACTTCGACCAGCGGCAGCGTTGGCAGCTCCATCGGCGCCATCGCTATGAGGCCGCGCGCGGCCTGGCGGATAGCTTGCGAGGCCGGGTCGTCTGGGTCCTCGATCACCAGCGGTAGGCCGCTGTCGGCCTGGGCTCGCAGCGGCATCGTCAGCGGCACCTTGCCGAGCAAGGGCACGTCGAGCTCGTCGGCCAGCTCCTTGCCGCCGCCCTCGCCGAAGATCGCGAAGCGCTCGCCACTTGGCGTGGTGAAGCCGGACATGTTCTCGATCACTCCGCAGATCTCCAAAGACACCTTGTTGGCCATCTCCGCTGAGCGGCGCGCGACCTTCTGAGCCGTTGCTTGTGGTGTCGTCACGATCACGAACTGTGCCTGCGGGAGCATCTGGGCGAGCGTCATCGAAACATCGCCGGTGCCTGGAGGCAGGTCGATCAGCAAGTAATCGAGTACGCCCCATTCGACGTCTTGCAGGAACTGGCCCAGCGCCTTGTGCAGCATCGGACCGCGCCACACGACTGCTGCGTCCTCCTCCAAGAAGAAGCCGATCGACATGACCTTCACTCCATGGGACTCCAGCGGCACGATCTTGCGCTGTGGCGAGACGGGCGGGCGGGTTGCTCCGAGGCCGTACATGCGCGGGATCGAGTAGCCCCACACGTCTGCGTCGAGGATGCCCACGCGCTTGCCGTCGGCCACGAGCGCGGCCGCCAGGTTGGCGGTCAGCGTGGACTTGCCGACGCCGCCCTTGCCCGAGCCGATGCACAGCACGTTCGAGACCTGCGCCAGGGAGCCTGCCGGAAGGTTGCCACGTCCGAGCTTCTGTTGGAGAGCTGTCTTCTCGCTGTCGCTGAGCACGTCGAAGTAGACGTTCACGTGCGTGACGCCCTCGAGCGCGGACACAGCCTCGGCGACCGATGTCTGGAAGTGGCCGCGGATCGGGCAGCCTGCGGTGGTCAGTGAGACCGTCACGTCGACCACCCCGTTCTCGGAGATGTCGATCGAGCGCACCATCTCGAGCTCGACGATCGAGCGGCGCAGCTCTGGGTCGATCACGACCTCCAGCGCCTTGAGGACTTCATCGCGGTTCATGTCTGCTCGCATTCTCGCAGAGAACGGAAAATGCCGCCGGGCGGTAGGGGGACCGCCCGGCGGCGAGGGAGGAGAGGGTGCTTCTACTACCGGCGGGATATGAGGCCGGCAGACCTTCCCGTCTCCAGCCTCTCCGGCCTGGGACGGGGGAAGGGTTGTGCTCAGACGAGGTTGAGGATGCGCTCCTGCACCTTGTTGGCCAGATCTTCGCCTTCGCGCTGGACACGACGTGCCTCGCGCTCGACGCTGGCGCGCGTCTGGCGCACCTCGCGTTCGACACGGACACGGGTCTTGCGCACCTCGCGCTCGAAGCGGTTGCGGGCGGTGTTGCCACGACGCTCGAACTTACGCAGCTGCGCGTTTGCCTTTGACGGGCTTGCGTAGCTCTCGATCGTGTCGTTGACACGTGCGACTACCTGTTCACGAGCGATCAGTGCCGCCCCGACGGGGATCAGCACGGCGCGCTCGGCATAAGAGCCGACCGTTGGGTTCTTGACGGCCGTGGTGGAGCGCTTGCTGGAGGCGCTGGAAGTGCTTGCGCGCGACGTGCTTGCACGTGCAGCGGTCTTCGCTCTCGCGCTCTTGGGGGCGGCGGCGCGACGCGGCTTGGCGCTACTTGCTGGTGTTGACTGGGCTGTTGCCATTTGGGAGACGTTCTCCTAATTTTGGGGGGCACACTTGTTCTGGTCGGTACGACTTTAGCACCGAACACATGTTCCTAACCCGTGCTAGAAAGATGGTTACACGCCAATCTCAACTCGGGGTGAACACGCTGTAAAGAAAAGCTATGAGACCTCGAGGCGCCCGCCTCGAGGCCAGGAAAGAGCTTTCAGCTTGGTAGTAGCGGAACGCGTGTTCGTATCAGCCACGCGGCCGGATCCTCCAGCTCGCTCATGCTGGGCAGCATCTCGGCTGAGCTCCAGGCGAGCGTCAGTGCGCCCGGTCCGGCTTGCGCGACGACCTTGTCGCAGAAGGACCGCCCAATCTCGTACTGGCGCATCTTCATCTCCAGGCCCAAGAGCTTCTCGAGGATGCGCCATGGCCAGCCGCGCTCGCGCCGGCGGCGGTTCATCGCGACGCGCATGCGCTCCATGCTCGGCAGCTCCTCCGCGCCAACGGCGTCCATCACATGCTCGGCGTGGCCCTCGATCAGCGACATCGTGGCTTGCATGCGTTCCACCAACGCCCAGCGATCCTCGCCCAGCCCGATGCGCAAGAGCTCGCCGCCGCGTAGTCGACCTACGAGCGCGCGCAGATCCGAGGGATCGGGGACTTTTGCGATTGCGCCTAGTTTGACTCCGACCTGCATGCCGTCGATCAGCTCCCGCAGCATGCCGCCGAGGTGCTCGCGCAACCACGGGGCGCCACCGAACTGGACGGCATGGGTCACCTCATGGATCGCGACCCAGGCGGTGAACTCCTCACGGTCGAGGCCCAGGTTGCGGGCAGCCTGAGCGAGGTTAGGAGCCAGCAGCAAGAGCCGCGGCGGTTGCTCTGGGTCTAGTAGCGCGACGTCGTACTGGCCAAGCACGCGCTGGGAGAGGATCCCGGTGATTGCGCCAACCTGTGCGCCCAGCAAGAGTTGGGTGATCGAGCGCATCGCCGGCGCGAGCGGACCGCTGCCGCCGCCGAGCCGCTTTGTCAGCGGATCCAGCAGCGGGCGCATCGTGGCGATGTTGGCTTCGATCCAGCGGGGACGGTCGATCAGCTCCAGCGTTGGCAGATGCTCCGGGGGTTGCAGGCCGGTGTAGGCGCCGACGCGCGCGGCAAACCGCTCGGCCAGCGGCTGCACTCCGTTCGCGTCCGAGCCGAGGTACGGCGTATCCCCCGCAAGCATCTCGCCGACGCGCTGTGCCACGTTCCAGTCGATACCGTCCATCGCTAGAGCGTACGCCCCGTGCAAAGGGGTGCTTACCGAACAGCTGTTTTTGGATTGAAAGTTCGTGCCGTTGGGTGCTCGTAGGGTTTGTCCCACGCGCACTCGGTTCGTGCTTATGCCCGCTCGGACTGCTCGCGCCAACACGCACTCGTATCCTTGATCTGTGGCCGTTTCTCGAACCGCGTTTGTCTCCTCGGCTGAAAGCCTGGGCGACGTGGAGACGGCGGGGACGTTCTTCGAGCGCAAGGCCGTGCGCGACGTATTGGCCTGGCTGCGTCTGCTTACCGATCCGAGCGACTCCTCGGCGGTGGTGCGTGCGCTTGGGCGTCCACCGATCGAGCTGCGTCAGGTGGACATCGCGCGCGTGGTACAGGTGGCCCGTAAAGCCAAGCTGGATATGGTGGCGGCGCTTGGGCCGGCGATCGAGTCGCCGCAGATGCCGCCTGAGGCGCGCGAGCGGATCGAGCACTTCCAGGCGTTGCACGAGGAAGCGAAGGCCGCCTTTGAGGTTTTGCGCCCGCGCCTAAGCGGCAGTCCGCAGGAATTGGCGGCGGAGGTGACGGCTGCCTCAGAGGCAAGGCTGCTCGGCGGTGAGGAGCTCTCGCAGGCGCGCGCGCAGACGCTAGAGGCCACGGTCGAACTGATGCGTGAGGAGGTGCTCGGCGGTGCACTGCGCATCGCTGGGCGCCTGGGTGAGCTGCGTCTAGACACCGATCTGGACATCTCGCACGGGGTCGTGCGCTATCTGGAGCTCGTGAAGCTGGCGGCGCTCAAGGACCGCCCGTCTGGCCAGAGTCTGGGCGAGGCGCTTGCCGACATCAACCAGCGCCTACTCGCCGCCTGCACACCGTTGCAGCGTGAGATCTTCCAGACTTCGACGTTGGACGAGGCGCTGCTTGCCAGCAAGCGCGAGGCTTTTGAGCCAAGCCCGGCCGCCGCCAATGAGCTTGAACGAAGCGAAGGGCGCTCGGGTGTGCATGGGCCCGGCGAAGACGAGCTCGAGCGGGTGGGCGCACAGGTCGCTCCCAAAGCCGCCGTCGCCCCGCCCGTGCTTGGCGCATTCGCACGTCGCGAGGAACCCTCGCTACAGGCTTTCCTGCCCAGGCGGGGGGATGGAGTTGTGCTCTCAGCGTCTGACATCGACACATATCGCGCTTGTCCCCTGCGCTACAAGCTTGGGCGCGTCTTGAAGATTCCTTCGGCGCAGACTTTGCACCAGCGCTTTGGAATCGCCGTACATCAGGTGCTAGAGCGCTATCACGCAGCCGAGCACACGACGGTCGAGCAGATGATGGAGCTGTTCGAGAACTGCTGGCGGCGTGGCGGCTTCGGTGACAGTGACCGTGAGCGCGAGCTGCACGTAAAGGCTCGCGCGGCGCTTGTGCTCTACCACCGACGCCTCGAGGTCCACGAGGCCGAGCCGGCTTGGTTTGAGCGCTCCTTCTCATTCAAGCTCGGACCCCATCATCTGCGTGGGCGTGTCGATCGCGTCGACAAGCTCCCCGACGGAGCCTACGAGCTGATCGACTACAAGACCTCGCGTCCGAAGACCGCGGAGCAGCTTGCCGACGACGTACAGCTCTCCCTTTATGCGCTCGGCGCTCGCGAGTCCTGGCAGGTGGAGGCTGAGCGCCTCTCCTATTACTACGTGCTCGACGATCTCAAGGTTCCCGTACCCAGCGCAGAGATGGATCCAAATTGGATCGCGCGCGTGGTTGCCGAGGTTGGTGAGGCGATCATGGCGCAGCGCTTCGAGCCAACGCCCTCACCGAGCGTTTGCGGGCTGTGCGACTACCGCATCGCTTGCCCCGCTTGGGAGCGATAGATCTCACTTTCGCTGAGCTTTAGGCCGAGTGGATAGCCTTCTCGCGAGGATGAAGAGGAGTGTCTTGAAGGGAGGGGCGGTCTCGCGTATGCGGAGGGGTGCAAGCGAGTGCGCGCCGGCGCCAGCACTACTGCTGCTAGCAGCAGGGATGCTCGCCGCCGCTCTGATGGCCGGCTGCGGTGGAGGGGCCTCCTCCACGAATATCGCATCGGTGCCGAGCTCTCCGGCGGCGGTCCCCACACAGGGCACCGCCTCAAGTGTCGATGCCGTTGCCTATGTATCGCACACACCGATCTCCAAGGCGATCTACCAACACTGGCTGGCGGTCGAGACAGCGCTTGGAGCTGCCGGCTCGCCGGCCCATCAGGCGCTTGGCTTTCTGATTACTTCCGAGTGGGTGCTGGGCGAGGCCGCGGCGCGCGGCGTCAGCGTCTCGGAAGCCGAAGTCAAGCAGCGCTATGCCCAGCTCGTGCACGAGAGTTTCCCCAAGGCCGGCTCCATGCAGAAGTATCTTGCCAAGTCCGGCCAAACCGAAGCTGATCTGTTGGCGCGCATCAAGGTCGAAATGCTGGCCTCCAAGATCGGGGCGAAGGTCAGTGCCGGCAAAAGCGCAGCGCAGCGCAGCGCTTCACTTGCGGCTTTCGAGAACGCATTCCATGCGCACTGGAAGAACTACACCAGCTGTCAGCCCGGCTATGTGATGGAAGACTGCAAGCAGTACAAAGGCAAGTCAGAAGACCTCACTGCTAAATCCTCCAGCAAAGCTTCGAACTCCGCGGGATCGTCTAGCAGTGCCTCATCGAGCTCCTCCGACTCGAACGCAAGCGGCGAGGTCTACACCGCACCTGGCGCTTTCTCGATCTCCAGCCCAGCCTTCGAACGCAACGGCGCGATACCCGTCTCCTATACCTGTGCCGGCGCTGGCATCTCCCCGGCGCTCTCTTGGCAGAAAGTACCGACTAAGGCCGCTGAACTTTTCCTGTTCGTGATCGATGACAACTCCAGTGGCTCAGAAGGTGGCATCCGCTGGGTGGTCGGTGGGATCGAACCGAGCTCCACCGGCGTTGCGGCGGGCAAGGTGCCTGCCGGTGGCATCGTCGGCACTAACACTGCCGGCAAGGCTGCCTACTCAGCGATCTGCCCAACAAAGGGCAAGAGCGACACGGTCGAGTTCGTCATGTACGCGCTCTCCAAAAAGCTCCAACTCTCGCCGGGTTTCCAGCCGGCGAACGCGGAGGCGCAGTATGGGTCGCACAAACTGCTGATGGGCTCCGCCGCCGTGACCTACGGAATCGCCTCGCGCTAGGAGGCCCGATAGCCGCTTTCCGGGCGTTGTCTTGTGCAAGGGGAAGCCCTTGGCGCTCTATACTCCGCCCCAGCGCCCCAGCGCCCCAGCGCCCCAGCGCCCCAGCGCGGGCGCGGGTTCTAACCTCAGCTCTCGATCCCCCGCTGGCGCAAAAACCGCTGGAATTCGCGCGCGAGCAGGTCTCCAGAAGGCAAGTCCTGCGAGCTGATCTCGGCCTGCCCGTCCTCGACGGCACGCTGCTCCAAACGGTCGACGAACGCTTGGATGTCCGGATCCGATCTCACGGCTAGGCCGACTTGGCGTTCGTACTCGGCGGCGGCTTCCTCGAGCTCTGTGACATCGACGGAGACCCCTACCATCAGCTCCAGCTTGCGCAGCAAGGCGAGTGCCGCCTTGGGGCTGGCGGCGGCTGCAACATAGTGGGGCACGCTTGCCCAAATGCTCGCTGACGGAAGCCCCGTCTGGCCGAAGCCGGCATGCAACACGCCCACGATTCCCGTTGGGCCCTCGTAGCTGCTGGCATTCAATGCGAGTCGTGCCATCAATGCTGGATCAGAGGCAAAGCCGGTCATTGTCACTGGCTGTGAGTGCGGGACATCGGCGAGCAGCCCTCCGAGCGTCACCACTAGTTGAACGTCGAGCGCTTCGGCCAAGTCGACGATCAGCGAGCTGAACGAGCGCCAGCGCATCGAGGGCTCGGTGCCCTGCACGATCACGAGGTCGCGGTGGGCGCGCGGAGCACGCGCTTCGAAGATCTCGACCGAGGGCCATGAGATGACTCGCGCCTGGGTCTCATCGATCTTGACGTGCGGGCGGTTGGCTTGGAAGTCGTAGAACTCCTCGCTGTCGATCCTTGCAAAGCGTCGCGCGCTAAGTGCCTGCGCGAGGAAGCCCGTCGCGGTCGAGGCTGCGTCGCCGGCGTCGTTCCAACCCTGAAACGAGCACACCATGGCCGGGGCCCGCAAGCCGTCAGGGCGACGATCCCAGATCAGTGGCTGCATCCGACCCACCGTACATCATGGACGCCACATGTCCACAACGCACACTGGAACTATCGTGGCTGGCGATGGACGCGCGCACGCCGACACAACTCTCGATCCGATCGGATCGGCCTCCACCCGTGGGCTTGTGAGCGGCGGGGATGCGGCCGATGCGCAGACAATTGCCACCCTGCGTGCCGGCGATGTCGTGGACCGCGTGTTCGCGTGCGTGCGTAAGGAGCGGCTCATCACCCGCTCCGGCGACCCCTACCTCGCAATAGAATTGCGCGATCAGTCTGGCAGCCTCTCGGGCAGGGTCTTCCGCGACGCCGATCTATTCGCCGGGCGCTTCGAGCGTGGCGAGCTCGTGCGGGTTCGGGGGCGTGCGGAGCTGTTTCGTGAGCAACTGCAGCTCACGGTCGAGCAGATCGCTCGGGTGGAGTTGACAGACGAGGACGCCGCGCGCTTCCTGCCCGTCTCCCATCGCGACATCGAGGAGCTGGAGGGCTTCTACGAGCACCTTGCGCGCGAGGTGTTCGATCCCGGCCTCAAAGGCTTGCTGCAGCGCTTGCTGGACGATCGCGAGCTGCGTGCCGAGCTGCGCCGCGCGCCCTGCTCGCTGCCCTCCGCCGGACCGGGTCGCTCATCCTCGGCGCACCATGCCTTCCTCGGTGGGCTCCTGGAGCACACGGTGGCGGTTGCCACGCTGGCGGTCGAGTTGTGCGCGGTGCACCCACGCTTGGATCGTGATCTGCTGCTTTGCGCGGCACTTGTGCACGACATCGGCAAGACGCGCGAGTACGCCTATGGTGCGGAGATCACCCGCACGGAGGAGGGGCGCATGTTGGGGCACATCGAGTTGGGGCTGAGATTGATCGCCACCCATACACCTACGACGTTGCCCAGCGAGCGACGTATGGCGCTTGAGCACTGTGTGCTCTGCCATCACGGCGCTGAGGGCTCAAGCGCCCAGCGCCCGGCCTCTGCCGAGGCGCTTGCCCTGCAGCGACTGAACGCGCTCGACGCCGGCGTCAAGGGCGCCTTCGAGCACGGGCTCGGCCGCTGATCATTCGCTGAGAAACCCCGCAGAATCGGTCAAGTCCGCGTCCACGGATGCCGATTATCAAAGCGTGGGGGATCGACCTACGTCAACCGGTGCATCCGTGAGCGAGCTCTCGCTGCTGCGTCCTGCCGTGGGGCCGTCCGAATCTGCTCGTAGCGGCACCATCCAGCGCGACGCGCTGATGCAAGCGCTCGCCGATGGCCGTCCCGGCCGTCTGATTGGCGACGTGGTCGTGGATCTCGGCTTCGCCACGCGCGAGAAAGTCGAGGAGGCCGTGGAGATCGCTCGGGCTCAGGGCAAGCCCACCGGACAGATCCTCGTCGAGCAGGGCATCTTGCGCCACGACCAGCTGGCGCGTGTGGTAGCGGAGCGCTTTGGCCTTGAATACATCGATCTGTCCGTGTACGAGCTGGACATGAGTGCCGTGAACCTGATCGAGATGGAGGCGATCCGTCGCTATCAGGCGGTACCGGTCGGCTTCCTGGAGGACGGCACGCTGATGCTGGCGATGGCGGACCCCACGAACGTGCTGACGATCGATGACATTGCGATGCTCACGGGTCGGCGTGTGCGCTCGGCTTCGGCTTCGATCGAGGACCTGAACATCCTGATCATGCGCCTCTCGCGCGTGGAGCAATCCGTCGAAGAGATCGTTGAGGAGGACGACGGCGACAGCGAGTCCGAGTTCATCATGGACGAGGCCGACAAGGACGCTCCTGTGGTCAAGCTCGTGCACTCGATCATCGCGGACGCGATCGAGCAGGGCGCCTCGGACATACACATCGATCCGGGCGAGGGCGACATGCACGTCTCGTTCCGCATTGACGGCGTGCTCTCGCTGACGTCGACGCTCAAGCGCTCGATGGCCACGAGCATCATCTCGCGTATAAAGATCATGTCGGAGATGGACATTTCCGAGCGGCGCGTTCCCCAGGACGGGCGTTTCGCTCTGACGGTCTCCGGGCGTCGCGTCGATGTGCGCGTGACGACGCTTCCGCTCGTGTATGGCGAGGGTGCCTATCTGCGCATTCTCGACAAGGGTGTCGCCGTGCGCGGACTGGAGTCGCTTGGCATGCAGCGCACCGAGCAGGACCGCTTTGCCTACGCGATCGCGCGCCCCAACGGCGCGGTACTCGTTACGGGTCCGACCGGCAGCGGCAAGTCCACAACGCTGTACGCGGCACTCGGCGCGGTCAATGACGGCAGCCGCTCGATCTTGACGATCGAGGATCCGGTCGAGTCGCGGATCGCCGGGGTCAAGCAGATGCAGGTTGCCCCTAAGGCCGGCATGACCTTTGCAGGCGGCTTGCGCGCGATGCTTCGTGCCGACCCGGACGTGATCATGGTGGGCGAGATCCGCGACCGCGAAACCGCGCACATCGCGGTAGAGGCTGCGCTCACCGGCCACCTCGTGCTCTCGACGCTGCACACACGCGATGCTCCCAGCGCGCTCGGGCGACTGATCGACATGGGCATCGAGCCCTTTCTGATCTCCTCCGCGATCGACTGCGTAGTCGCACAGCGTCTGGTGAGGACCCTGTGCGCGCATTGCAAGCGTCCGAGCAAAGCGCCGGAGTCCTTGCTTGCCGAGTATGGGCTGTATGAGTCCGAGGCGTTCGAGCCAGTTGGCTGTACGCGCTGCGCCACAACCGGCTATCGCGGACGCATGGGCATCTACGAGGTGATGTCGGTCACCGAGGAGGTTCGCTCACTGGTGCTCGCCCGCGCCTCGGTCGACGACATTGCTGCCGCAGCCATGAGCCAGGGGATGCGGCGCATGCGCGACGACGGCATCGCCAAGGTGCGCGCCGGTCAGACATCGATCGCGGAGATCGAGCGGATGACCACGAGCATGATCTGAGCCCTGTGGGGCTGGGCTTCTCGGGAGGTTGTCTTGGAGGATAGGTTCGTTCCCTCAGTGCTCGCGCGCCGGTTTTGTGAGGTTCGGCGCCGCTCTTGAACCGCGCGTCGTGCCGGTCGTTCTCGCGGGCGTCTCGTAGGTTCCGCGCACAGGTGGAATCAACAATGAGACTTCAAGCGGTCCCTTCGGGAATGCTTCGGCCGTGAATGAGTATGTGTAATAGCGGATGCCGTCGAACAGCATTTCGCCGTGCTTTGGGATCGACAGTGGCGCTGGGATCGAGCTGCCGAGCAGCAATTGCTTGTCTTCGTAGAGGAACGCCTGTACTCCGGTGAAGCGCTGCGCGAGGATCAGGTAGCCGAGGTCGTCTTGCACCGACAGCAGGAAGTGCCCGACCACTCGCCCTCGCGCGTCGCGCACATCGCCCCGAATCGGCGCCAGCACATGCGGGCCGCCAATGTCGGCCACGAGCTTTTCGCCCAGGGTGGCGCGTACGCGCACGACGTGCAGTGTGCCTTCGAAGAACTTCACGATCGCCGCGCGCGCGGCGATCGGGTTGTCGTTTGCGACTGCTTCCTGGAAGGGGCGGGAATTTTCGAAGTCGCGCACGACGACGCGCGTCGCCGCACCAGACTGCTCCTGGCGGTAGATCCGCTTGGCGGTTTCGCCAATCGCGTCGATAGCCGTTTCCGCCGGTGTGGCAGCGCACGTGGTCGCGGGTGGGACCGGGGCAAGCACGAACACGCGCAGCTTCGTCTGGGGGAAGCCGGCACCGGAGAACGAGTAGACGGCGTAGCGCTTGCCCTTATAGGAGATCTCTCCTTTGTTGGGGATGCTGTTCGGGGCGGGACTACCCGAGCCGCCCAGCGAGCGTCCACCTGAGCGCGCGAAGACTTGTGCTTCGGTAATCGCATACAGCGTGCCGGCATACCCAAAGATCCCCTCCTCGGCGGCCGTGACAGTGCCGATCGTGCGCCCTTCGAGATTCTTCAACGGCGCGCTCACCGGGGCGATCCCGTTGGCGCTGCCGTATTCGACGAACGTGTGCCCGGCGAGGCTCACGCGCAAGCGCACGAGCTGGCCGCGCAGCAATGGCCCCAGCGCCTTGCGTGCTGCTGCGGGGTCTTTGGCTTGGATCGCGGCGAGCAGCGCCGGTGAGCTCGCCACCCTTTCGGCGGCCGGCAGAGCGATCCGTCCGCCCGCGAGCTCGCGATAGACGTTTTCGGAGATCGTCCCGAGCGCTCTGGCAACTGCGTCCGCGCACTGTGGTGGGGCCGAGGCAACCGTTGGCGGGATCGCTGAGGCGCTCCTTGCACTCGTGCCACAGCTGGTGAAGGCGAGCGCCAGGGCAGCCGGTACCGCCAGCAGTAGTGCTCCGCGGCGTTGGGATCTGCGTGGATGGGGCCAGCGAGGCTTGGCCGAATGGATGACACGCATCCGGCCAAGCGTACGCTGCCGACTGGGTCAGTCGGTTAGATCTTTCTTAGGCCGCTCCCTTTCCTCCTTCCCATTCCCTACCTCCCTCTGCCCTTCTTCCCGACGCCACGCCGCGGCGCCCGGGCCGTTCGTATTTCTTCTTGGCTTTACTCCCCGCCTTGGCTTTCTTGCCTTTGGCTTTGCCGTGCTTGCCGGTTTGCTTGTCCTTCGACGGGAGTGGCGTCGCCGGTTCCAGACGCGTGCCGCCCACGTAGGAGGAGGCGGCGCAGTGCAGCGGGCGGCCCAGGTCGAACGGACCTGAGATCGCTTGCGTCGGGACGGCCTTTTCGAGGTAGATGTCGGTGACCGTCAGGAGCGGGTCGAGATGCGGTGCAGCGCAAAGCGCCTTGCCGATCGAGAACTGCCCGGTGATCGTCTCCCAGCCGGCCTTGGTCGAGCCCTCGCAGTTATCCGCCCAGCCCGGCAATTCGCCGCCGCAGGAGAACGTGTCCGAGAGCGGCTGGTTTGTCGCGTTGCTCGTGACCAGTGGCGCTGCCTCGAAGCCGGTGAGCGGCACGTTTGACTGCAGCTGGTAGCCCGTGATCGGGCCGTTGCAGAAGAACGTGTAGCGAGCCTGCACTTCTTCGCTTCCGAGTTCCGGCGTACCGGCCGATATGTGACCGGAGCAGGTGAGGTTGTTCGGGCTTCCTTCGATACCGACGGCTTCGGCGTGAGCCGAGGCGACGATCGCCATCGAGAGGACGATCGAGCCCACGATCGCGCTGAGCCAAAGGGAAGCTCGCTGGTGGACGGGTCGATGTGTATGCAACGGGGGTCTCCGTTCGTTGTTTGACATGAAGGCGGAGGTTCAGCCGCCAGGGAGCGACGCAGGCGTTCCCTGATCGAGCAGATCCGGGAGCGGTCGGTGCCGCGGTTGTGTTGATGCGGCCTGGGCCGCCTTCTTGGCCGTGGAGGCGGCACTGGCCGCTTTTCCACTTGCGCCGTAGACCGTCGCGCCGAATGACACGGTGCTCTGGTCGTTGGCATGGCCCAAGGGGAGGACTCCAAAGAGCAGCGAGATGCTCTTGGAGAGCGAAAAGTCGTTGAAGCTTTCGGCCACCCGTACACCTCTGTGCACGAATGGGGAGAGCAAGAGCGCGCCGACCGGTTTGCTCGCGGCGCTCGCGGGTGAGGCAGGCGGGCTGTCGGGCACGATCACGATCAGGCCTTCCTTGGCGTAGGTGCTGGTCGCGAGAATCCGAGGCACGACTTCCTTCAGGAACGTGTCGGCTGGAGCCAGCCCGGCCGGGGAGCCCGGCGCGCAGGGAGCGGCCGAGCCGTCGTTGCAAGCGGAGGGCACGACCCAGCTGAGGCTCGGCGTGTCGGCAGGTGTCGCGAGGCTCGTCTGAAGCTGCGACAGGTCCACGTCGTTGCTCGCGCATGCGCCTCCGCTCAGCAGTGAGTCGAAGTACACGAAGGGGTTGCGGTAAGTGAGGTAGGGGTCGCCGGGAGCGGGTGTGTGGTTGGGGTCGGGCGTGCCCAGTTCTGCTCGGCGGCATGTGACCGCGGTCGTGGGCTGGGATTGTGTACCGGGCGTCGTGTCCGTGTCATTGACCGAGCCGCTGGTCTGCGTCGGAGTGCCTGTCTGGCTTGTGCCGCTGGAGGCGCCGACGCCCTGCGTGGCGCTCGTGCCGCTCTGAGTGCCGACGGCGGGCGCCGCGCCGCTCGCAGGTGCTCCCTCTTCCATGTCCTGCACATATGCCTTCCAAGTCAGCGACCCGGCGGTCAGCTCGTCGGCGAGCGTCTTGACGGTCGCCGGATACACGCAGCCAACGCCCTCGACGAGGCCGGTCGTGGCGTTGACGGTCGGCGGTTCAAGGGCGCTGTAGGTGGGACAGTTCTGTTCGGTGTCAAGGTTCACGCTCTGCCCCGAGAGCAGTGCGATCCCGTTGCCAAGCGCACTGCTCGAGCTGAGCGTGTAATTGCTGAGCAGCGTGCCCTTGGATACGAGCTGCTTGGCCAGGTAGGGGTCGTCTGTGGGGTTTGCCAGCGCGGCGCTGAAGCTCGTGCCCGAGAGCGCGATCACCCACACGTGCTTGATCGGGGGCAGTTTGATCGGCGTGCCTGGCGGCGTTTTTTCACTTTCGTCCGAGCCTTTCGAGGATTTGGGGGAGCCTTCCGGGGAGCCGCTCGTGGTGGATTCGCTGGAGCTTTCCGGTGTGACGCTCGAGACGGGCGCCGATTTGGCTTTGGCCTCAGCGCCACTTGTCGCTGCGGGCTTTGGGGTGGGTTCGCTTGCGATCGGCGGTGGCGTTGGCGCGGGCTCGGTGCTCGTCGAGGTGGTCTGTGAGTCGCTGCCGGCACGCGCCACGAGCGCGGCAAGCGCACGCTGTGCGAGCGTGGCGCTGTCGGCCGGCGAGCTGGCCGGACCAGGCCCAAGCGCGACGCCCGCGAGGATGCCCACGGCGAGCACTCCAGCTGCCAGCGCGGCGGCCATGCCCCGGGAGGGCGCTCCGGCGCCGAGGAAGGAGGCGCTCGCCCACCAGCTGTGCCGCTGTCCAGTTGCGGTGCCGCCGATCCGCACGTCCGGCTGCCCCGTTGCGCCCACCGAGTCCTGCCCCCTGGGTTGCTCCGTCGTTGCGTTGGCGTTCCGTACACCGGAGCGCTCACCAAAGCCATCGGTCGGAGACAGTGGTCCCCAAAAGGCGACGAAGTCGAGGCGTGGCTTGCCTCGTCTCGCCCCGCACTGCAGGCAATAGCGCTGGTCCTCGACGAGCGCCGCACCATACTCCCCGCACTGCTCGCAGGACGTTGGGCTGCCTTGTGTGGCAGGGGGGGTTTGGTTGTTATCGGTAGTCATCGCTTGGCTTGTGTCGGGCTCGGCGCTCTTTTTGCCGACCCTCTGTGTTCGAGGGGTCGGTGGCCTTCTTCATAAAATAGCTAATCCTGATCTTATTTATGAAGAATATGCTAGGCTGCCGCACAACACGCTGTCAACCATTCGAACGGAGCCCCTACTTCAATGCACCGATCTCGCCGTGTCGCCGCCCTAGTCGCGGCGACTCTCACGCTCTCGATAGCGGTCCCATCGATCGCTCTCGCGACGAGCACGCTCTCGATCAGCGGAGCGACCGCGTCGTTCCCGCTCGTCTCGCTGCTCGTCCAGAAGTACGAGAAGCTCAACAAGAAGGTCAAAATCAAGCTTTCACAGGGCGGCACGCAGGTCGGCATCAACAACGTCGCCGCTGGCCGTGACTCGATCGCCGACGTGTCGCGCGACCCGCTGCCGACCGATCCAGCAGGTCTGAACTTCTACCCGGTCGCCAAGTACTACCTGTGCGTGGTCACCAACAGCAACAACAAGCTGGCCAACCTCACTCAGGCCCAGGACGAAGCGATCTTCACGGGCAAGACCCGCGAATGGAGCAAGGTTCCCGGTGCTACTGCCACAGGGCCGATCGACCTGATCAGTCGCAACTCCACGGCCGGCACACTCAGCAACTTCACGACGCTTTTGATCGGCGCCAAGAAAGTCTCCTCGCTGGCAGCCGAAGAGTCCTCCGAGGGACTGCAGCGCCAGGCGATTGAAAAAGACCCGAACTCGATTGGGTTCCTGTCTGGCTACTTCGCCAGTCAGGGTGTAAACGACGTCGCCTATAACGGTGTCGGCTGCACGCTCGCCAACGCCACCGCCGGAAGCTACGCCGGAGTTGCGCGCTTCTACGAGGTAACGAAGGGCAAAGCAACAGGTGCCGCCTCCGCGCTCATCGGCTGGATCGAGAACAGCGCGGCCGCGCAGAAGATCATCTCCACACAGTGGATCTCCCTCAAGTAACAAGCCCATTGGCGCGTCTGCGCCAACCCTGGTCAGACCGCCGCGCCGAGCTCACGCTCGGCGCGGCGTCGTTGCTGGTGTGCCTGATCGTGGTCGGGATGGTTGTGTTCGTCGCGGTCCACGCGTGGCCAACGATCGAGCACAACGGCGGTTTTGCCTGGCTTGGCTCAGGCGGCAATCTCGACAGTCAACTGCAGCGAATGTTCGAAACGAGCGCTCATCCGCCGGCTTCTGCCTACCACTTGCGAGCGTGGCCGGTCATCTACGGAACGCTGCTCACAACCTCGATCGCGCTGTTGATCGCGCTGCCGCTCGCGCTGTTGTCATCGATCTTCATCGTCGAATTCGCCCCGTCGACTCTGAGGCGGGTGATGATCCCCATCGTGCGCCTGCTGGCCTCGGTGCCGTCGGTGATCTATGGCTTGATCGGGATCCTCGTGCTCGTGCCGTTCGTCGGCAATCATCTGGTTACCGGTGCGCAGAAGACCTCTGTGCAGGACACCGTCGAGTTGACGGGTGCAAGCCTGCTCGTGGCGTCGGTGGTGCTCGCCGTAATGATCACGCCGATCATGGTCGCGCTGATCAGCGAGGCGCTTTCTGGAGTGCCGGCCTCTTGGCGAGAGGGGGCGATGGCGCTCGGCGTGCATCGGCTGCGCGCCACGCTGGCGGTCAGCCTCAAGGCGATCCGTCCGGCAATCGTCGCGGCCGCGGCACTCGCGTGCGCCCGGGCGCTCGGCGAGGCGATAATGATCTTCATGGTCTCGGGCTCGCGCTCGTTTACCCCGAACCTGGACCACGGACCGTTGATCTTCCTCTATGAGCCGCTGCGCACGCTCGCCAGCGTGATCGTCGACAACAAGGAAGGCTTCGGCGGCTCGCCGGCGGTGAACTCGACGCTGTACGCCTTCGGCCTGCTGTTGTTGCTCTCGGCGATCGGGCTGTCGATTTGCTCCTATCTGATCAAGCTGCCGCTGCGGCGCTACCAGCTCAAGTGATGAGCACCTTCCCCACCGCACTCCCTACCGCGCAGCCAGAGGCGCCGCCCCCCACACGTGGTCGCGGCTCTTCGATGCGAGAATGGCGCTTGCTCGACCGGATCGTTCTCGGCGCCGCGTGGGCGGCCGGGCTCGGCTTGTGCCTCGTGACGGGGGCGATTGTCGTTTATATGGGCGTGCGCGGCTTTCAATACCTGCGCCCAGACCTGCTCGTCACAAGGCCGCAGATCGCCGAAGACGGAAGCGTCTCAGGCGGCATCCTGGACCCGCTGATCGGAACGGTGGTGCTGACCGCGATAGGGCTGGCGGTGGCGCTACCACTGGGGGTCTCAAGTGCCGTATGGATCATCGAGTACGGTCGGCCTTCCTGGTTCGCTCGGCTGGTCGAGTCCGCGATCGAGATCGTCGCCGGCACACCAGACATCGTGATCGCGATCGTCGGCATCGCCGTCTTCCAACTTGGGGTGCTCGCGCCGCTGTCGAGCCGCTCGCCGACAGGCGTGGTCACCGGCACCTCGTTCATCGCGGCGGGCCTCACGATGTCGCTGATCGCGTTGCCGCCCATCTACGCCGCCACACGCGACGGGCTGCAGGCGGTCCCGGCGCACCTGCGCGAGGCAGCCTTTGCGCTCGGTAAGACCCGCATCGCCACGATCCGCCGTGTCGTGATCCCGAGCGTACGCTCCAACATCGCCACGGGCACGACGCTGGGAATCAGCCGTATCGTCGGCGACACGGCGATCGTGGTCATCGTGCTTGGCGAGACCCTGCGCAACGAACCGCTCAACTCGACGCCGATCGTGGGTTTTCTGCGCGGTACGGGCTCGACCCTGACCAGCTACGTGTTCGACAACTCGCCGGCCGGCGAAGGCAAGGCCGCGGACAAGGCGTACGCGGCTGCGTTCGTGCTACTGCTGTTCGTTCTGCTGCTCAACATCGCCGTCGGTCGCATCAGCCGCAGGCAAGCACACTCCAGCGGCTTCCAGGCGGGGGAGGAAGGACATGAGCCCTGTCTTCGCGGATCGCCGGCTGTCGGTTTCGAGGGGTTTCCGTCTACGCGGCTGTGAGCGACGCATCAAGCCTTTGACAAAGGCCCCATTGGTTACCAACCTGACTGGTTCGATGGAGAATGTGGAAGATGAGCGCTGACAAGACACTGCTCGACCCTTGGGGCCAGCTCGGAGAAGGCTGGAACGAGGTACTGGCTGCACCCGCCAGCACGAACGGCAAGACGCCGGGGATCACCCAGCCGCTGTCGACCCGGGACTCCGTCGACGCAAGGACGGCCTCCATCATCCCGCCATCGCCGGCAGAGGCCAGGGCAACCGGCATCGTCCCGCCCGGACCTGGGCTGGCTCAGGCAACCCAGAGCAACGTGGTCCCGCCTGTGCGCACGATCGTGCTCGACCGTGAGCCGACGGCGGTCGTCCCGCCACAGGAGCGCGAGTCGATCCGCCAGTCGCTGGCGGCGCAGGGCCCGGAGCGCTTGCGCTTGGACGATGTGAGCATCTACTACGGCGGCAAGCGTGCCGTCAACTCCGTCTCCATGTCGATCCATCAGGGCGAGGTGCTGGCCCTGATAGGCCCGTCCGGCTGCGGCAAGACAAGCCTGCTGCGCACGCTCAACCGGCTCACCGAGTTGACCCCAAGCGCCTCGCGCTCGGGCGCGATCATGCTCGACGGCCAGGACGTCCATGCTCTGCAGGACACAAAGCTGCGCTCGCGAGTGGCGATGGTCTTCCAGCAGCCCAACCCCTTCCCGATGTCGATCTTCGACAACGTGGCATTTGCCTTGCGCGAACAGTCGCGCAAGAAGCCGCGCCGGCGCGAGCTGGAGCCGCTTGTGATCGATGCGCTGCGCCGCGCTGGCCTCTACGACGAGGTTGCCGGCGACCTCGACCGCCCGGCCCTTCGCCTCTCCGGAGGCCAGCAGCAGCGACTGTGCATCGCACGCGCGATCGCGATGCGCCCGGAGGTTCTGCTGATGGACGAGCCGTGCTCCGCGCTTGACCCGATCTCCACTGGAGTGATCGAGGAGTTGATCCACGAGTTGCGCCGAGAGCTGGCCGTGGTGATAGTCACGCACAATCTCGCACAGGCCCAACGCGTGGCGGACAAGGTCGCCTTCATGTACCTAGGTGACCTGATCGAGTACGGCACGGCCGCACAGGTATTCGAGCAGCCGCGCGCCGAGCGTACGCGCGACTACGTGCGCGGCGCCTTCGGATAGCTCGTTGCGGATGAGCGCTTCTGGCCGCGAACCTCTGACCAGCCCTTACCGATAGCCCAATGAACGTCTTCCCGATCCAAACCCCACCCGAGAGCGACGGCGCCAAGTGCCCGAACTGCGGCGCCCAAATCGCCGCCGACCAGCGCTACTGCCTGGCTTGTGGCCAGCCCTGCTCGCCGGTGCGATTGCCGTTCCTTGATGTGTTGCAGGCCGAGAGCGAGCTGCGCCGGCCCCCCGTTGCGTATGCGCCGCCGGCCGCCGGCTACTTGCCGCCACTGCCCGTAGAGGACGGAGCGCTCGCTTGGCTGCGTCGCTATTCAGGCCTATTCGGTCTGATTGCCGTGCTGCTCATCTGTGGCTTGACCGGCTTGCTCGTCGGCCACTGGTTGGCACCGTCCAAAGCGTCGGGCCCATCGATCGTCAAGATCGAGGGCAGCCTGCCCGCGGCCGCGGCGACATCCGCTCCAACGACGACATCTCCCACTTCTGCGCCAACGAGCCAAACAAAAACAGCCACCAGTAAAAGCGCGCCGGCCACCGAAGCGCAGGAAGTCAAGGAAGTGAAAGAAGCCGAAACGGCCAAGGCAAAGCCAAAGCCGGCGAGCAAACCAAGCGCCGCCACGCTCCAGAAACTCAGCAGCTCCAAGGGCAAAGCCCACCAGCAGGAAATCGAAAAGCTGACCGCCGGCGACAAACCGATCGAAACGGGCGGCTGATGGCCGAGCAGTCTCTCGTTCCAAGTGGCTCGCTGGCCGAGCTGCGCGATCGCCGCTTGGCGTTGGCCGAGCGTGTAGCCGGGCTGACCTGGGATCTTGGTGGGCTCACCTACGAGATGGCGATTCGCGATCACTACCGCCTTGACGTGCTCAGCCGCCGAGCGGCGGAGCTACAACAGGCAGACGCCGAGCTGGGCGAGGTGGAACGCCTGCTGGGCGCCGCCGAGGCGGGAGTCCACGGCCAGTGCCGCTCCTGCGGTGCAGTCCATAGTCGAGGTGCCGCCTACTGCTGGCACTGCGGAGCCAGCCTGCAGGTAGAGGCGCGCCCGGCGGTGCTCGCGCAGGACAGCGCCACGCAAACGCCTTCGGCCTGAAGCTCGCGCTGTAGCATCGCCTTCGTGGCATTACGCCGAGGGAGTCTGCTTCTCGTCATCGTGGCTCTGGTCGCGACGGCCGCTACGGTCGCCTGGGCAAAGGCGCCGGTGGGTAGACCGGTGAGAGGGTGGGTGGGTAGGTCGGCGGGTCGTCGGGCGCGCGGGCGAGTAAGCGTCCCTCCCAAACAAGGCGCGTGCCCGATCTTCCCGGCCAACAACCCGCTCAACCAGGAAATCGCCCACGCCCCGGTCAACCCGAACTCCGCCAAATACATCGAAAGCATCGGCGCGAACATTCACTTGCATGCCGACTTCGGCACGCCGCTGAACTACGGCATCCCTTATGTGGTTGCCGGCTCGCACCAGCCAAAGGTCTCGATCCATTTCACCGAATACGGCGAAGAATCCAATCCGGGCCCCTACCCGATCCCGCCAAACGCCCCGGTGGAGGGCGCGGGCGAAGAAGGCGACCGGCATGTGCTCGTATTGCAGGAGGGCAGTTGCAAGCTATACGAGCTGTACGCGGCCGAACGGACGGCATCGGGTTGGGACGCCGCCTCGGGCGCCGTGTTCAACCTGCGCAGCAACAAGCTGCGCCCCGAAGGCTGGACCTCCGCGGATGCGGCGGGCCTGCCGATCTTCCCGCTGCTGGCACGCTATCCGGAGGTGCGCTCAGGCCAGATCGACCATGCGCTACGAGTAACAGTCCCGGCCACCCAGCGCGGCTACATCCATCCGGCCACCCACTACGCCTCCAGCAGCTCCGATCCGGCGCTGCCGCCGATGGGCCTGCGCCTGCGCTTGAAGGCCGGCTTCGACCTCGCCGGCTACCACGGCCAAGCTTTGGTGGTCCTACTAGCGCTCAAGCGCTATGGCCTGATCGTTGCCGACAACGGCAGCCCTTGGTACATAACGGGCGCTCCAAACCCAGCTTGGAACAACGAAGACCTCGATCAGCTCAAGCGGGTGCCGGGCTCGGAGTTCGAAGCGGTCAGCACAGGACCGATCTTGCGCCACGGATAGGGGCGAAGCGCTTCGCTGTGCATGGTGCGGGACGCCCGGATTCGGACGGAGCCATGTGGTGTCTGTCCCGATTTCGATCTAGGCATGCCGCAGTGGGGTTCACAGGCCCCTGGCGGTAGATCGCCTGCGTTGCTCTAGCGCTGCTCGGTCGACGCCGGGTCGCGCTGGGCGAAAGCGTCTTGGGCGCTTGCCTGAGCCGATGAGGGCACGGGCGCCGGTGGTGCGGCCTGCTGCGGAGCAGGCGGAGGTGCAGGCGCCTGCTGCGCCGCTCCCGGCGGCAACGTCGACTGCTGGCCAGGCTGCTGCGTGTTGTGGCTACGGTCTGTCGTCTCGCCGGTCACCGACTGCTTGAACTCGCGCATGCCGGTACCGAGCGAGCGCCCGATCTCGGGCAGGCGCTTGGCGCCGAACAGCAGCAACAGAATCACCACGATGAAGATGATGTGAAGGGGATTGTCGAGTCCCATTCACATCAGTCTAGGCGCTATTGGCGGAAGTTGGGTGATTTCCGCGTGAGGATTGGTTTTGCGGGGGGTCGGCGTCTCCGTGTTCACCGATCGCCCTGCGCACAAGCTGGTACGCCACGAGCAACATCAACAACGCGAAGCCGACGCGCAGCACGCTGCCCGACAAGGCATTTGCCAAAGCCACACCGGCCGCGACCCCAGCCACCGACAACAGCCCCATCAGCAGCGCATCTTTGCGGCGCACGTTGCCATAACCATCCTGCTTGATCGTGCCAACGATCGCCACCGGCACGATCGCAAGCAACGAAGTGGCCTCCGCCTGGTGTTGTCCAAGGCCCAGCACGATCACCAGTCCGGGCACGAACAGCACGCCGCCGCCTACGCCGAGCAGCCCACCGATGATGCCTGCGCACAGTCCGATCGCGATCGCGGCGATCATTGCGATGAGGCTTTCGCTGTGCCCGGCGGGAGGCATCGAAAAGAGCGATGCCCCCCACGCGCGCGGGGAGCATCGGCTTTCCGCGGACGATCCGCGCATCGCGCGTGGGGCTGCTGGGCGGCGACGATCATTGCGCCAGCAGCTCCACAGCGCTTGCCACGAGCACAGCGGCGAACAGCAGTGAGATCGAGCGGGTCGCAAGGCGCTGTTGCAGCCATGTGCCGAGCAGCACGCCGCCCACGGCTGGGACCCCCACCAACGCTGCATCGAGTACGTGTACGTTGCCATAGGCAGCCTGTATAGCGGCGGCAAAGCCGGCGATGAACACGATCGCCGCGAGCGAAGTCCCGGTAGCCTCGCGTGGCCCGTAGCCGAGCCACAGCACCAACAGCGGCACGATCACCGTCCCGCCGCCGACGCCGAACAGCCCGCTGAAGAGACCTGCGGCGCTACCGATTACAGCCAGCTTGAGTGCTTTATGGCTGCTCGGCTCGAGCTCGCCGTCAGCGGTCATGTGCAAGATCTGACCGGTCCGCCGCCACAGAGCGCCATACTAAAGGTCGTGTCCCCGGCAGCCCTGCTTGTGGAGGCGCTTGAGCCGCTCCGCTCCGACCCCGATCATGCAGCCGTGCTGCTTGATATTGACGGCACGCTGGCGCCGATCGTGCGCCATGCCGCCGATGCGCATGTACCCGAGGCGACACGCACGTTGCTGATCGAGATATCTAAGCGCTATCGACTTGTCGGCTGCGTCAGCGGACGCCAAGCAGCAACTGCACGCCAGATCGTCGCGATCGGCAGCATTGCTTACATCGGCAACCACGGCGGTGAGCTGCTGCGCCCCGGAGCCACCCGTCCCGAGCTCGACCCCGAGTTGACCGCCTGGGCAGAGAGAGTGCGAGAGTTCGCGAGACGCGCCTTCACGCCCGAGCTGCAGCGTGCGCGTGTGCGCAGCGAGGATAAGCAGGCGATCGCGGCTTTTCACTGGCGAGGCGCGCCCGATGAGGAGTCGGCCGCGGCGCTCGTGCATGAAATCGCCGAGCGAGCAGAGGATGAGGGCTTTGCCGTCCACTGGGGCCGAATGGTGCTCGAGGTGCGTCCGCCGGTCGCACTGGACAAGGGCCTGGGTGTAAGCGCGCTTTTGCAGAGCGCCACAGATCGCGAGGACGGCATGCCGATCAAGACCGCCCTCTACGTCGGCGACGACAGCACCGACATCGACGCTTTCCGCGCTCTGCGTGCCCTCGTCGATGCCGGCAGGCTGGAGCTGGCAGTGCGCGTCGCGGTCGGCTCAGAGGAGACGCCGCCCGAGTTGGCCGAGCAGGCCGACCTGATCATCGACGGGCAGAGCGGCGTGCGTGGTCTACTCCAGGCTCTCTTGTGAGGATCGCCGTCGTTGCCAACCTGTCCACTGCGGAACGCGCACTGACGCGATAACGAGGCGTGCACTTCGTCGACTTCCTCAGGGCCACCGTCCTGCTCAGCGCAGCCGCCGCGACAGCGCTGGTAATCGTCACCGTGTTCTCCGCCGCACCGTCTTCAGACCCGACAATCGTGCCGATCTCAGTCGGTTGGTGGGTGGTTGCCGCCGCGATTGGCCTGTGGCTTGGCCGCCGCGCCGAGGTACACCCGCCGATCGCGCGTCTGCTGCGCGAGGCAAAGACAAGCACCGCGCTACCCGAATATCGCCCGGGCGCCACGCTGCTCAACCGTCTGTGGCCACTGTTGCTGTTCACAGTGGTGGCCGGCGGGCTGGCTTTCATCGCCCCGCAGATCCCAGGCATCGGCGCAGGTTTCGCGATCGCGGTAGCGCTGTGGTGGCGTCGTCAAGACGCCGCTGTAGCTGCGATCGAGGAGCGCGACGGGGTGCGTTTCCACGTCCTGCGCAGTTCCCCGCTGCGTTCTATCGCGCTGGCACGCACTCCTGGCTTCAAGGCCCTGCGCCCGGAACGCGTAGGCGGCGCCACAACCTGAGGCGACAGAGCGCGAAGTGAGCTCCAGTCCCAAGCCTAAAGCGCGCCGTACCGGCGTCGCTGCTTCTCTCGACGTCCTGATCGTCTCGCTGGGCGCGACCGGTGGCCTGCGTGCTGTCGATGAGGAGCTGCTCGCCTCGCTGCTTCGGGCGGGTGCGAGCGCCGCAATCGTGCGCCCAGAGCCGCCGGCACCGGTGCGCACGCTGATGCTCACCGATCTGCGCTGGGCGTACGCCGCTAGGCGAGCAGTCATGGCCGAGCTTGCGCACACCTCTGCACGCGCGTTGATCTACTCGACTACCACCGCGGCCTTGCTGTGGCCGCGCCCGGGCGCGATTCGCTTCGACGCACCTGCCGCGGCCAACCGCCCTGGACGCCACGGCCTGTGGCAGCGTCCGCTGGAGCGTCGTCGCCTGCTTGAAGCGCCGCTCTTGTTGGCGCAGAGCCAGGGTGCGCTGCTAGAGGTACCGGCGGCCGTGCGCGACGCCCGTCCGGGCGAGGACGCGCTTGTGCTGGCGGTGCCTGTCGAGCCGTCTGGACCGCACGAATCACCCCCCTTGCGAGAGGTAGGCAGATCGGGTGCATCACAACACTCGGGCGAAGCAGGCGAGACAGGTGAATCACCCATTGCGGATGACTCACGCCAATCGAGTGCATCACAGCGTGACATCGCCGCAATCACATACGCGGCAAACCCCAACAAGAAGGGTCTCGACATCGTGCTAGATGCTTGGCGAGCAGCTCGTAGGCCTGGGGAGGAGCTGCTGGTGGCAGGAGTGGACGAGCGCGAACTACGCAGCCTCGGCTATGAGCTTCCTGCAGCAGGCGTACGCGTCGTCGGGATGCTGGCCCATGAGGACTACCGCGCACTGCTGCGCCGCGCGCGCACATACGTGTGCGCGGCCCGTCGCGAGGACTACGGCATCGCCCAGCTCGAGGCCCTGGCGGATGGTTGCATGCTCGTGAGCACACCATCGCCCGGGCCGTACGCAGCGCTACCGCTCGCTCGTGAGCTTGACGGCCGTCTGGTTACAGCGGATCTCGCCGTCGCTGATCTGAGCGCGGCCCTACGTACCGCGCTTGATGACCCGTCGCCCGGCTATGCGGGCCGCGCGCTGGAAGCGCTGGGTTCCTTCCGGCGAGTAGCGGTGGATAGGCTTGTGGCCGAGCAACTGCTGCCTGCACTGCTCAACTCCTAGAGCGTCTCGCGGCTGAGCTCAAACACAGAGAGAGTGTGGTGCCCGCTAGCCGATCGAGTGATCCCGGTCGGCTAGCCGGAATGGCAGCGTTCCGCTAGCCGTATAGGTATGGCGGTAAGAAGCCCCCGAGCTTGCTGTGCGGAACGCTGACCGCATGATCCATTTACCCCGACTTCACTAGCATTTGGAATAAACTACGTTTAGACTGAGTGGATGTCAGCGACTGCTCGGGCTCAAGCTTACCCACGGTCGCGGATGCTGCCGCGCGTCGATGTCTCGCGTTGGAGCGGCTCCGCCTGGGGTGCGATCTCCATAACCGCTGCCTTTATCGGAATCACCTGCTGGTGGCTCACGCAAGATCGAAGTATCCCGATCTTCGATGCCGGAGACCATTTGGGCGCCGCGATCTATTTTCACGAACAGCTCGCGATGGGTCATCTGCTGGAGCCGTTCAACAACACTTCGCAATACCCGCCATTGGGCCATCTGGTGGGAGCGCTCGCGATGTTCATCGGAGGGGTGAACGTCGCCACTCCGATTATCGCCGAGAACATCGTCTTTGTCTCGTTGCTGGCGCTCGGTTGCTATCAGACAGGCCGACTGCTCTTCGGCGCTCGAGCGGGACTACTTGCCACGATCTTCGTACTCGGCTCACCACTGTTGATCGCGCAATTCCATGTGTTCATGCTCGATGCCCCAGAGACCGCGCTTGTCGCCATATCGATGTGGCTACTGCTCGCCAGTGAGGACTTCAGTCGTGTACGTGTCGCGGCCTTCGCGGGCCTGGCGATTGGCTGTGGTCTACTTGTCAAGGTGCAATTCCCTTTCTTCCTAGCGGGAATAGTGCTCGTCGCCCTTACGCGCGGCGGATGGCGACACTGGCGTGGCCTGGCTGCCTTCGTTGCGGTCGCGCTTGTGATCGGAGCACCTTGGTACATCGACCATTTCTCCGAGCTTTCTACAATCACAAGACTTGCCGGAACGGAATCCGGCGCTGTCGCGGGTAACCAGCCGCCGACGCTTTCAGTGACAAATCTCCTCTGGTATTTCTGGAGCACACTCAATTCGCAACTGTTTGCCCTGATGTTCGTGTTCGTTCTGGGCGGAACGCTCTGGACAGTGCTCGCGATCCTGCGTCGAGAGGAAGCCAGAGGGCCTCGTCTGGAGTTCTTGGTGGGAGGCCTCGTTGCCTGGCTGGCAATCACCCTGACGCCTCATCACGACATTCGCTACGACATGCCGTTGATGCCCTATCTGGCTGTGATCGGCACCGGCTGGATCGTTCACCTGTCCCGTGTCCCGCGGCTGCTGGCGGCCAGCGTGCTGGTACTGGCCGTGGTAGCCAATACCCTGGCAACCACCTTCGGGGTGGGGAAACCGGTGGAAGTCAAGCTTGTCGGCTCTCCCCCAAATACCGAGGCGTACCCGGACCGGATCGTGCTGTATTCAAATGCGGGATTTCTCGTAGCAGGCCCGCGGCGCGATGGCGACGTGCCGGGTCTGCTGGAGGCGCTGAAAAATGAGGGGGCCGACGTCGTCGTATTCAGCCTCAGTCAGAGTGAGGGACCGGAATTCGGGCTCGAAGGTCTTATTCCTCTTTTTATGATCGCCAAAATGTTACCCTCAGTCGAACCGGCTCTTTTGAGCACGAGTACGGCCGTGGTGGGGCTTGTCCATCAGGCAATATCGCGAGGCCTGCCACCCACCTGTACGACCCTGGGCGACGGGACGGGAGTGTGGGTGTTACGGCTCAATTCCAGATCTGGGAAGGTTGAACTTTATTGCCCATCTCATCGTCCGCGCTACTACAGTCAGCCATCTCATGAGACCCAAGCCAGGAATTAATTGGTAGCGGACCGAGGATCATCGTGAGGATTGGGATCCTCCCTAGCGGGCGCGCGCCGGCTTGCGCAACTCGCTGAGCTGCTCCCACGAGCGCGTGTTGGCCACATCGGCTGCGCTCAGCCAAGCGCGACGCGCGGTCGCCACGCCCCAGCGCATCACCGCGAAGCGCTCGGTGCCATGGGCGTCGGAGTCGATCACGATCGTGGCCCCAGCGCGAGCGGCCGCACGCGCATGCACATCGTTCAGGTCGCGGCGGTTGGGGTTGGCGTTGATCTCGAGCATCGTGCCAGTACGCACCGCGGCCTCGATCAGGGCGTGCATGTCAAGCGCGTAGGGTTCGCGTCGCTCGATCAGACGCCCGGTCGGATGTCCGATCGCGTCGACGAGCGGATGCTCCATCGCCGTGATCATGCGCTCGGTCATCTTCTCCTCACTCATGCCGAAGGCGGTGTGCACGCTGGCGATCGCCCAGTCAAGCTCTCCTAGTAGCTCATCCTGATAGTCGAGCGAGCCGTCGGGCAGGATGTTCACCTCGCTGCCGGCCAGGATCCTGATCCCCTCGATGCTCGCGTCGGCTTCGCGCACATGCTCGATCTGCAGGCGCAGCTCCTCGGGGGAGACATCGTTGCCAAACCCGTGCGAGGCTGAATGGTCGGTGATCGCCACGTACTCGTAGCCGCGCGCACGCGCGGCAAGCGCCATCTCCTCGACAGTGTTGCGCCCATCGGAGGCGACGGTGTGACAGTGCAGATCGCCCTTGATGTCTCTGAGCTCGATCAGCTCCGGGAGCCCATTGTGAGCTATGGCGGCAGGGTCCTCCCGGTGACCGGAGCGCTTGTTGGCAGTGTGTTTCTCCGTGGCGGGCAGGCCGAACGCGGCCGCCGCCAGCTCGCCGCGATTTTCGCGCAACTCCGGCTCGATATAGGCCAGGTCAAGGCGCGCATACACCTCCTGCTCGCTTGCATAGGTACCCGTTGCCCCGGTTGCATCGTCCTTGACGCCGTACTCGGATACGTGCAAGCCTTTGCGCACCGCCATTTCGCGCAAGGCTGCGTTGTGTTTGCCCGAACCGGTGAAGTGCTGCAGCAGGTTGCCAAGCTGGTTGGGCTTGGCGATACGCAGATCAACGCTTGTGCCGGCATGGGTGCGTCCTTTCGCTCCGCTCCTACTCGTAGAGCTGACACTCTCGATCTGTGGCAGCGAGGCGAGGCTCTTGGCGAGCGTCACAGGTTTGCGCGTCACCGCGATCAGGTCGATGTCCTTGACGCTGTCGACCATACGCCTGGCCGAGCCGGCTATCAGCACCTGTGCGCCTGTGTCTGCGCTTGTGCAGCCGCTGTTGATATCGAAATCGGTCGGTCCAGAAACAGAGGCATATGCAACCATTTGGTTGTATGACGCTGTAGACCGTGCACCGCCTTCACGCTCTATCAGTCCCTCGGCGAGCGCTTGACCCAGCTCCAGAGCATCGGGCAACAACAACCGCTTCGCACGATGCTCGATGCCAGCATCCGTGGGCGTTCGCTCCAGCGCTTCGATTACGCTTGCCTCGAACTTCTTACCAAGTCCCTTCACCGTCCGTAGCTTCCCCGCGAGCGCCGCTTCGCGCAGCGAATCGAGCGAGTCGATCCCGAGCTGTGCGTGCAGCAGGCGCGCGCGCTTGGGCCCAAGGCCGGGCAGGTGCACGATGGCGATCATCCCGGCCGGTACCTTCGCGCGCAGCTTCTCCGCCGCCGGAATCGTGCCCGTGTCGAGCAGCGCGAGGATCTTCTGCTCGAGCGTCGCGCCGATGCCGGCCAGGTCGGTAACGCGGCCAGCTCGCGCCAGCTCGGCCACCGACACCGGCGCCTCGCGCACTGCGCGTGCAGCGTTGCGATAGGCAAGCACGCGGTGCACGATCGCGCCGTCGAGCTCATACAGGTCGCCAAGCTCTTCTAGCGCTTCGGCGATCGCCGAGTTGGGCAGCTCTCCGGCCATGGGACTAACGTTCGGATCCGAGCATCCGGTGAGTCTTCCAGCTGCAAGTCAGCTGAGGAAAAGCGTTGCGCGACACTACTTCAACCGGATCGCGACGACTGTGTCCGGTGCAAGCATCAGACGTGCTCTGTGAGCATGAACCGCAACCGACGCCCTCGTTTCGCCAGGGTGTGTAATCGTGAGCGTGTCCGTGCCAACGCGCTGCGCATCACCAGGAACTTCGACAACGTAGGAGAGCATCTTTGAAGAGAAGGAGCTGACGATGACACTCAGGTGTGCGCCGGCTTTCCTGTCCCCGGCCGTATTCGCGCTTACCCCTGCAGACACTGTCGCGGCGAGCACGCCCGGAACGCGCGCGGCCGGCCTGATGCGACTATCGAGAGGGATCCAGCGGTGCAGGAACAGCAGTGCCCGCCCGAGTGGCTGTAGCGTGATGGTTCCGTTTGGGTTGAACACGAGCGGGTCGTAGCTACCGCCGGCGGAATGGAAGCGCACCTGCTGGAAACCGCCGAGCAGCGCGGCCACCACATAGCGCGCGGCCCACACGCCCGCCACAGGCGTGTTCGACACCCCCGGCTTGCCACCGCAGGAAGCGCTGTTGCTCTCGGAGACGATCGCCGGCCTGTGCAGGGTCTGCGCGATGCTCAACAGCCAGTCGTACTTTTCGATCAGCCCAATACTTGCGTGCTCGGCGAGCAGACGGCCCGCCGTGGTCAGCGGCGCCCCACACGCGGAGGTCGGATAAGCGTGCACGTCCAACACGTCCGACGGGTCGCTGCGCAGCATTTGGCCGATTGTCGTGTGCCAGCCGATCCCGGCGAGGTCGGGGCCCTCGATCCGAACTTGACCGAGCATCGCCCGACGGCTCTGCCATTCGCTTGCGTATTGCGCTGCCGTCCAAGGTGACGGACGAAAAGCGGGGATCTCAACTCCCGGTTCGTCGGGAAAGATGTGGCTGATTCCGTACAGGTCGGGCTCATTGCCGAGCGAGAAGCTGAGCTGCGAGGCGGGGATTGCCTGCTGTGCCTCGGCAATCGTCGTGAGCTCGTCGGCGAGTGGGCTCGTCGCGAAGTTGAGCCCGACGGTGATCTGCACGTTGCTCTGGCGTGCCAAGCAGCCGAGCGTGGTCCAAAAGGAAGGGGGTATGAAGTAGCGGTAGGCGGCCGTCGGTCCGGCAAGATCCTGCGAGTCGCCGCCGATGCGCAGCGAGGGAGAGCCGAGCTCGCGCAAAGTCGCCACCAGCGCTGGGCTGGGGCAGGGCCCCGAGCCGAGCGCCTTCTCCATCAATGGATACTCGAACGACAGCCCAAACGGCGAGCGCTGCACGAGCGCGGCGTGTGCGTTGCGAGGGAGTGAATGGGTCATGGCCGTCGATGAGCCCGTGACGGCGGCCGTGGAATACGCGTGGTGGTCAGAGGCAAGCGAAACACCGCGCCGCGCCAAAAGCGATTTGGCGCGGCCAGAGGCAAACAAGCCGCCCGGAGGCGAGCTGGAATGCTGCGCGCCAGCCGACTCTACGGCGAAGATTTGAATTCCCACGACGAGCAGGCCCGCCGACAGAGTGGCGCGCCACCAGCTCATCGCCGCCTATGATAACCGTGCGAATGCTTCCTACTCGTGCCACACGCCGCCTTGCGGTACTACTGGCGTGCTTGGCTCTCGGGGGTCTGCTCGCGACGGTTGCGACCGCCGCGAAGAGTCCTGCTCCGAGGGGCAGCAAGGCAAGCGTGTCCTACCGTTTCGGGCTCTCCGACTACGAACCGAGTACATTCTCCGACCCACGCGTGGCCGAGCTTGGAGTGCACCTCGCGCGCGACGTCGTGCCTTGGAACGCGGCACTCAACAAGCGCGACCTCGCGCAGGTCACGGCTTGGCTTGACGCCGTCAAGCACGCCTACCACATCATTCCGCTGATCACTTTTCAGCACGCTGACAACAATGGGCGGGCACCGAGCCCGGGTCAGTTCCTGAACGCCTTCAAGCGCTTCCGCAAGCTGTTTCCCTGGGTAACGGAGTTCGTCCCGTGGGATGAGGCGACCCACGCCACACAGCCCACCGCTCACCATCCTTGGCTTGCCGCTGAGTATTACAACGCGCTTGCCGCCAACTGCCGCGGCTGCGAGATCACCGCGCCGGACATCCTCGACTCTGACGGCAACGTCGAGGCTTGGGTCGCCTCGTTCCTCGAACGGGCACATCCTTATCCGAAGATCTGGCCGTTTAACCCTTACAGCAGCGTCAGCACCGATAGCTCCGCCCTGATCGAAAGCTTCCTCGCGGCGACGCGCGGGCAGGTGTGGTTCAGCGAGATCGGTGGAGTCGTCTGGTGGCGCTTCAAAGGCAAGCTGATCGACCACGGCGAAGCATTTGCTGCCAGGGCCGCGGAAAACATTTTCAAACTCGCCGAGCTCAGCCCGAGGATCACCCGCATCTACTATTACCACTGGCGCTCGCCGGGCACTCCAACGGCCAAGGCGGCAAGGAAGGCGACTTGGGATGCCGGGCTCATAAAGGCCAACGGCGCCGCGCGCCCGGCGTTGTACGTGGTCGCGCGCGAACTTCACCGCAGCATCCAGAAATCGATTCCGAAGATCTTCTGAGGAGCGCCTAGCCGCCGAACCCCGGGTCGGCTCCGCTCGCCGAGGCGAGTGGGACCTACGAGTCGATTTCGAGCGTGGCCGTACGCCGTTCGCGCCAGTAGATGGTCGCCGGGCAAGCGGCGCCCGAGGCGGTCACGGTGCATGTCCCGTGTGTGATCGTGGCGCCGGGGGCGGCGAGGTGCTGGTGCTCGGGGGTGAGCCAGACAGTGGTATGCAGGGCCGTCTTGGCGGGCATGCTCATGTTCAGCTCGATTCCCTTTGCGGAGGTAGTCAGCTTCCAGTTGACGCGCCCGCGCTCGCGACCGGTTGCGGTTCTGTAGCGGCCGAGCAACAGCACTTTGCGACCCGTGCCATGCACGCCCGTGAAAGTGGGGGTCGCAACTGTGCCGTTGGCATAGGCGAGCGTCCACGTGCTCGATACTTTGCTGTGGATCGGGCGCAATGCCAGCAGGTCGTGCCAGCCGGTCGCGTCGTTCAGCTTCACGGCGAGGAGACCTTGTGCGGCGCGCGGATCACTGCTCGTGGCGCGTCCGGCAAGCTGCCACCAGACGCTTCCCGCCCGTCCCCACACGAGGCCGCTGGAGGCAAGGTCGTCGACGAGCAGTTCACGGCTATCGGCCGGCAGCGATGCTTGCGGGGCCCCGGCCTGCGGCCACTTGGCGAGCGCGTCGGAGAGCAGCCACAACGTTAGGCCCTCGTACTGGTTCAACGCGGCATACCCGTCCATGATCGACGGGCTCCAGTCGAAGTCGAGCCCGGGGACGATTGGCAGCAGGCCGCTTGGGCGTAGTGGGTAGGCGGCTTGCAGGTAGGAGACCGCGCGCTGAGCGTATGTACGCCACGCCGCACCGTGCGCCGGTTCAATCGCAGCGCGCCGAGCGCCGAGCGCCGCCGCCGCGGCTTGCACCCATGACTGGTCAAGCGAACGGCCAGAGAGCGAGAGCTGCCCGTCAGGTGCCATCAGCTCGAGCGCATAACGGTCGGCTTGACGGCGCAGTTTCGCCACCATCGGGCCGACCGCCTGCGGGTCGCTTTCGCCGACGCTCTCCAGCATGAACGTCGAGAAGAGCTCATAGGCGACGGGCTCGGAGCCTGGGTCTGAAAGCTCGCGCGCGAGTCCCTCCCGCCGGGGCGCTCGTAAGCGCGACGGGAGCTTCGGCCTTGGCACGGGGGCGCGGTTCGCCTTCGGCAAGGCTCTGAAGTGCCGCGCCGGCATGCGTGACGGCCAGTTCGAGGTTAGTCCGGATCTGTGCCCCCACTCTGGCGGGAGTGACTGACAGCGATTCCGGCTCGCCTTCGATGTGGTCGCTTAGCAGCAGGGCGGCGCCGGCCGCCCACACCAGGCGCCAGTTGCCGTAGCAGCCTGGCTCGGTGAGGCAGCTGCTTTCCGTGGGCGGTCCGATCTGCCCGGCACGCCACGCAAGCGGCGCCTGCAGCGCTTCCCACGCGCTCGCGGGGAATAGGCCCTGCTCGCCATCGTGGATCACGGCGGCGATCGCCAGCAGGTTGAACGGATCGTTGGGGATCGGCAGCGTCAAAGCAGAGCTGAGGATGCGCGCGCCGGCGCTTTCCAGGTCGCTGTCGCTGTCAAGCTTGGCCTGCTTGAGCATCACGTCGGCGAGCAGGATCACGCCGTAGTTATCGCCTGTATCGGCTGGATCGAGTGGGTCGGCGACGCGCCCGTCGGCGGTCGTATAGGGCTCCCATGCTCGCGCGACTGACGTTATGTAGCTGCTTAGCTCGCCGGCGCTCACACTCTGTTGAGGTTCATCTGCCCACGCTGTGCCTGCCCACAGCAGGGCGATAAGGAGCGAGACGGCCGCAACCGCAATGAATGGCCTCGGGATCATGGACTTGAGGCGCATCTTGCGCCAGGCAGTGTGTTTCGCCGGGAGGCGCATCGCCACCTGCCACGCTTTAGGGTACGCATCCGTGAGTCCCGCCGATCCACATGCCGAGCGCGACGTCCCCTGGCTGATCCTGCCTACCTACAACGAGGCGGAGAACATCGAGGCGATCGTCGCGGCCGCCGGCGGGGTGCTGTCGGGGGCAAACGACGATGCCTACAAGGTCTTGATCGTTGACGATGGCTCACCTGACGGCACGGGTGAGATTGCTGACCGGCTCTCGGCTGAGCACGAGCAGGTCGAGGTGCTGCACCGCACCGAGAAGAACGGCATCGGCCCCGCTTACTTGGCGGGCTTCGCCTACGCGCTCGACCATGGGGCTGCCTACGTGATGGAGATGGACTCGGACTTCTCCCACGATCCCGCCGACCTCGCGCGGCTGCTCGCGGCGGTGCGCTCCGGTGCCGATCTAGCGCTTGGCTCGCGTTACGTGCCTGGTGGCGGTGTGGTCGATTGGAGCCTGTTGCGACGCTTTATCAGCCAGGGCGGCTCCACCTACGCGCGCTGGGTGCTGGGCCTCGGTGTGAAGGACCTCACTGGCGGTTTCAAGTGCTTCAAGCGTGAGGTGCTCGAAGCGATCCACTTTGACAGCGTGCGCTCGCAGGGCTACGCCTTCCAGGTAGAGCTCACCTATCGGGCCTCGCGCGCCGGCTTCAAGGTGGTCGAGGTGCCGATCCTCTTCAAGGACCGCGAGCTCGGGCAGAGCAAGATGTCCTGGTGGATCGCGGCGGAGGCGATGTGGCTGGTGCCACGCCTGCGCTTCGGACCCCAGCCGCCGCCGGCGCGGGTCAAGCAGGCCGCTCAGGTGGATGCGCTGAGCGGTCGATAGAGAGGCGTGGACGCCTCCTCATACGCGCTCTACCACGGCGTTCGCCGTACCCGCACAACGCTGCGCACCTGGCGGCGTCGGCCGCTGCCGGTGCTTGGCAATTGGGTAGTGGGATCGCTGTTCGCGGCCGTCGGCCTGCTGCTGGCGGTGCTCGTCATCTCTGAGCTGTTCACCAACTACGTCCAGCCGGTCGAACTGCAGCCTCCGTTTGCGGTTGGCGACCTTGGCGACGTGGCGCGCGTCGTCTCCCACAACCTGCTCGTGCTCGCCCTACACGCAATGGCATGCGTCGCGGGCTTCATCGCCGGCAGCTCGCTGCCGCTGCAGGCCGAGGGCAAGAGCGGGGTCTCGCTGTGGGTGCACGAGCACGGCGGACGTTTGGCGATCGCCTTCGTCGTTTGCGCTACGGCCTTCTCGCTGTCCGCCCAGGCATACGTGCTTGGGCACACGCTCGCTGGTGTCGCCCACTTCATGAGGGTCTCCCCGGCGCTGTTGTTGCTGGGAGTGCTGCCGCACGCGATCCCCGAGCTGATGGCGTTGTTCCTGCCGCTTGCTGCTTGGATCATCGCCAGCCGCAGGGGAGAGTGGGACCAGCTGCTCGCGGCGACCGTCGTGACGGTCGCGATTGCGCTGCCGATACTTGTGCTCGCAGCGTTGATCGAGGTGTACGTTTCACCGCACCTGTTTGCCTCGCTGACCGGCTTGCACGCGCCGATCTTGGGTAACTGGGAAGGGTTCACGATCAAGGTCCAATAGAGATCTTTTTGGTTGTATACTTCACTTTGTATAGCGCCCCCTCGATTAGGAGATCCCATGGCAGGCACACTCAACGAAGTCACCGACGCCAACTTCCAGGCCGAGGTCGTCGAGTCGGAGAAGCCCGTGCTCGTTGACTTCTGGGCTCCCTGGTGCGGGCCTTGCCGCGTTGTCGGCCCCGTGCTGGAGGAGATCGCCTCCGAGCGCGAGGACCTGCGTATCGTCAAGCTGAACGTCGATGAGAACCAGCAGACCGCAGCGGCCTTCCAGGTGCTGTCGATCCCGACGATGATCCTGTTCAAGGGCGGCAACGCCGTCAAGACGGTCGTCGGGGCGTACCCCAAGAAGAAGATCGAGTCAGAGCTTGACTCGGTGCTTACGGCCGCGTAGCTGAGACGGCCGATGACCGGCGCGCTACGGCGTCCTCGGACCCTTGTGTGCAAGGCACACTGCGGGTCCTGCGTCCTTGTGTCGCTTGGTCCTCGGCCGTCTCAGAGGCTTGCGCGGTCTGATCTGCTGAGACGGATCTCGAGGCTGAGGCCTTCGATCTTGGTCTGCTCGCGGTAGTCCATCCCGGCGGCGTCACTGCTGCCCAAGACAAGGCTGACGGCAAGCGTCTCGCCGCTGACATACTCCTCGTGCTCGTCGGCTACTTGGATGAGTGCCGCGTCGCCACCCAGCACCAGCTCGATGCGGTCCTCGACATCCAGGCCCGCGTTCTTGCGAGCGTTCTGCACGGCGTGGACGATCTCGCGTGAGCGCCCCTCGCGCAGTAGCGAATCGTCAATCGTCAAGTCGAGCGCCACTGCGTGGGCGCCCTCGCGCTCGACGGAGTAGCCCTCAGGTGCCTTCATCGTGAGGATCACGTCCTGCTCGGTGAGCGTGTGCTCACGATCGCCAACCGCGATCCCGATGCCGCTACCACCACGCACAGCGGCCGCAACACGAGCCGGATCGAGCGCCGCAATCGCCTTCGCCGCGAGCGGCATGTCTTTGCCGAACAGCGGGCCCAGCGTTCGGTAATTGGCCTTGAGCTCGTACTCACCCAGCTCGTCCGCGGCCTCCACGAAACGCACCTCGCGCACGTTGAGCTCCTCGCGCACGATCTCCACCAGGCGCTCGATCGCTGTGCGCTCGCGGCCGTCGGCCACGACAACCGCCTCCGTCAAAGGCTGGCGTACCTTGATCTTCGCCTGAGCCCTGGCGCCCAGGCCGAGGCGCACGGTCTCTCGCGCGATCGCCATCGCCTGCTCCAGCGACTCGTCGCGCACCGGCAGGGCATCGCCGACAGGGAAGTCGCACAGGTGCACGCTTGCAAGCGTGCTGTCGAGGTTGTCGTAGATCTCATCGGCCACGAACGGGCAGAAGGGAGCGAGTAGCTTGGAGACGATCAGCAAGCACTCGCGCAACGTCGCGAACGCGGCGTGGTCCCCGTCCCAGAAGCGTCGGCGCGAGCGGCGCACGTACCAATTGGACAGGTCGTCGACGAGCTCGGCGATAGCGCGCCCGGCAGTGGTCGCGTCGTAGGCATCTAGGCGCTCGGCCACCACTGTCGCGGTTCCCGCCGCGCGTGACAGCGCCCAGCGATCCAGATCGCTTACGGAGACGGGCGGAATGCCGCTCCCGATCGCCTCGCGTCCCGTCGCGTTGGCCCCCTCAGCCCCAATCGACTCGATGCCTTGCGTGCTTGGCGAGGGATCGAGACTTGCGTTTGCATTTGCCGCAAGCACATCCGCGTTTGCGTTCGCGTACAGCGTGTAAAAGAAATATGTGCTCCACAACTGCTTAAGGAATAGGCGCACGCCCTCGCCGATCGCATCCTCGGAGAAGCGGTAACCGTCCCACGGTTGCTTGGAGGTGAAGAAGTACCAGCGGAACGCGTCGGCGCCGTACTTGTCCAAGACTTGCCAGGGCTCGACGGTGTTGCCCTTGGACTTCGACATCTTCTGTCCGTCGGCGTCGAGGATCAGGCCGAGGCAGACCACGTTCTCATACGAAGACTTGTCAAACAGCAGCGTCGAGACGGCCAGCAGTGAGTAGAACCAGCCGCGCGTCTGGTCGAGTGCCTCGCAGATGAAGTCCGCGGGAAATTCTTTTTGGAATTGTTGTTCGTGCTCGTGGGGATAGTGATGCTGGGCGAAGGGCATCGAGCCGGAGTCGAACCACACGTCGATGACCTCAGGTACTCGCTTCATCGGCTCGCCGCACACCGCGCCTGCGGACGCGCCCGGCTGCTCGTGTGACGCGCCGTCGGCCGATGGGATGGATAGAGGGTCGTGCCCGTGGGGGCACGGGAGCACCACTTCATCCACATAAGGCCTGTGGTGATCTTTTAGAGTCGCGCCCGAGAGCTGCTCCAGCTCGGTGAACGACCCGATCGTGAGCGTGTGCCCGGCCTCACAGCGCCACACCGGCAGCGGCGTGCCCCAGTAGCGCTCACGCGAGAGCGCCCAGTCGACGTTGTTCGACAGCCAGTCGCCGAAGCGCCCGTGCTTGATGTGCGGCGGGTACCAGTTGATCGTCTCATTCGCCGCCATCATCCGCTCGCGCAGCTTTGACGTGGCGATGTACCAGGAGGGCTTCGCGTAGTAGATCAGCGGCGTGTCGCAGCGCCAGCAGTGGGGATAGGAGTGCTCGTAGTCGCTGCGGCGGAACAGCAGGCCGCGTGCGTCAAGGTCTGCGATCAGCTCCTCGGTCAGATCGTTGTCCTTGACGAGCCGGCCCTTGTAGGAGCCGCCGTCGTGGCTGCGCACGTCCATCCCGTATGTGCCGTCAGGGGCTACCGGGTTGAAGACACTGTGCGGCTTATCCGGGTCGATCGCTCCCACGTGAGCCGCGATGGCAGCTCGGAAGTCGTCTTCGCCAAACGCGGGCGCGATGTGCACGAGCCCGGTGCCGTCCTCGGTTGTCACGAAGTCGCCGGCAATGATCGGCGCGCCACCGCTGTCGCGCCCGTCGGTGGGGAAGATCGGCGACTTGTAGAACACGCCCGTGTGCACGTCGTCTGTCTCCTTATTTTCCTCTTCGCTGCCTGGATCGTCGCGTTCGTCGCGCTGCCCGACCCGCTCGCCGATCAGATCGCTGCCCGGGAAACGGTCGAGGATCTCCGCGTCCTCGCCGAGCACTCTCTCGACAAGCGCCGCCGCGAGTACTAGCGTCTCATCGCCCAGTTTTGCGCGTGCGTACTCAATGTTTGGGCCCGCAGCCACCGCGACGTTCCCCGGCAAGGTCCACGGCGTCGTCGTCCAGATCAGCAGCGCGTCGCCTGCCCGCAGCGGGCCACGATCGACGGGTATCGGAAGCCGCACGTACACCGACGGATCGATCACGTCCTTGTACCCCAGTGCCACCTCGTGCGATGAGAGGGCTGTGCCGCAGCGGTAGCAGTAGGGCACCACCTTGTTCCCCTCGTACAGTAGCCCCTTGTCGCTGATCGTCTTCAGCGCCCACCACACCGACTCGATGTAGCTCTCGTCCAGCGTCCTATAGGCGTGCTCGAGATCCACCCAGAAGCCGATGCGTTCGGTCAGCCGGTTCCACTCCTCCAAAAACTCGAACACGGAGTTGCGGCACTGTTCATTGAACTCCTTGATCCCGTACTGCTCGATCTCGGTCTTGCTCTTGATCCCGAGCTTCTCTTCAACCGCGATCTCCACAGGCAGCCCATGGCAGTCCCAGCCGCCCTTGCGCTCGACGCGATAGCCGCGCATCGTCTTGTAGCGCGGGTAGATGTCCTTGAACACGCGCGAGAGCACGTGGTGGGAGCCGGGCCGGCCATTGGCCGTGGGGGGTCCCTCGTAGAAGACCCACTGCTCGGCTCCGTCGCGGTTGCGCAGCGACTCGCCGAATACGTCGCGCTCGCGCCAGCGCTTCAGCACTTCCTGCTCGAGCTCGGGCAGATCCTGGCGCGCGTCCACCTCGCGCGACGGTATCAATCGATTTTTCGTGGCGGCCATTGGGCGGCCCATTGTAGGTGGGGTGTGCCGGTCAGCATCTGCCGACGACAGGGGGTAAGTCAGGAACCCTTATTTCAAACCTGACGAGGACCCGCAGGTTGTGTGTCGTGGGCGCTATCCCGACTTATAACCTCTAAGTTATAAAACCGATCTTGCGCTCGATAACCTAGGGGTTATAAGCCCTATATTGCGTTTGTAGATCCAATTTCAGGCTCGAATCTATAGCGACGGTGGCTCCGTACGCCTGTTCAGCATGGCCTGAAATACGCATGCTTCAGGAGGCGTGCGCTGCGACAGACAATCTCCCGGATGTCGCTGGCGTGATGCCGATCAATCGTTCGCGCAACATGCGCACCGCCTCAGCAGGCCCTGGACCGATGCGCGCGACGGTGCTCGCTCCGGTCTCGGGCAGCGCTCTCCGGTAGTCGAGCACCTCTAGATCGCCGCCGCTCTGGCGTGTCGCGTAGACGACCCGCCCGACTGCGTCCAGCGATGCGCAGTGTCCGCCCAGGACCATCGCCTGCGGTTGCAGCGCACGCAGCGCGCTGCCAACACGGGTGCTGTCGAGCTCGACCGGCAACGTCAACACGCGCAGGCCCGCGCGCCTAAGGAACAACTCCAGCGCCTGCACATACAAGCCGTCCATGTCCATGTTCTGGCTGGCGTCGAAGATCAACACGCCCTGATCGCGAGAGGAGGGCGGCGCCACACGCTGGGCGGCCGCCAGCCAGCCGCTGGCGTAGCGCCAGGCAAAGCAGTATTCAGGCGAGCCGGGACTCATCGTCTCCATGGCCGCCAACAAGACCGTCTCGACCGTGCGCTCGACCGAGCGCACCGCCATGCTCTCCTCCATCAGACGATCGGCTTTCTCCTCGCTGAACTCGGAGAACGCGGCCGATAGGCGTATGGGGGTCGACGGGCCCTCGCCGCGCTCGCGCACTACCGAGATCGCCGAGGCAATGTCCTGAGTCTCAGCATATGCCTGTCTCAGCGCCTCGATCTCGGCGAGGTCGAACTGACGGTGACCACCCTCGGTGCGCTGCGGCTTGGGGTAACCAAAGCGGCTCTCCCAGCTGCGAAGAGTGTTGGAGCTCACGCCGAGCAGGGCAGCGGCGGCGTTTGTGCGAATCACGCTCATCTGCAGCAATGGTGAGCTTTGACAAGCGTGCTCGCAAGGCCCGCAAGCTGCGCTGCATCCTGGGATATCGCCTGCACGGGCAGGAGCGGCGCCATGCGGGACGACGGCCCATATGCCAACAGGCTCGGGCCAGACAGCTGAATACGCTATGTCCCATACGCCAAACAGAGCACGCGGCTGGATGCGCGGCATCCCATACGCCAACAGGCCCCGGGCACGCAGCACTGTGCGGCCCTGCCGCACAGTGCACCCGCTGTGGCGATGAACGCTCTGCCCCTCCATACGATGATGTCGTGCCCGTGCGCGAGACACCCCCGATGCGGCTTCGCCTCTACCACCACCATGACGGTGCACGAGTCGCTTACCGCGAGGTCGGCGCCGGCCCGCCACTGGCGTTGCTTCACTGTGGTCTGTTGTCCCATCGCGAGTGGGAGCCAGTCGTCGAGCGCCTCGCCGAGCGCCACCGGGTCGTGATCCCCGACCTTCCTCTGCACGGCGACTCCGAGGACCGTCCACACCACCCCTACACAATCGACTGGTTTGCCGAGGTGATGAGCGGCTTTGCGGCGGACGTACTCGGCCCCGAGCCGCTTGTTGCCGGTCACGACGCGGGTGCCGAGATACTCATGCACGCGGTCATGTACGGAGCGCTGAAGCCCAGCCGCCTCGTGCTGATGCCCAACCGCCTGCATCGGCCGGTCGAGTATGTGCGCAGGCGTGAAGCGTGGCGGCTGGCCACGCTCGGCGGCTCGCTCCCAGGCATGGATCGCGTGCTCAGCCACGCCACCAAACTGGTATTCACGCCTGAGCTCGGCATGCGTATGTCCGAGCGCCACGCACCCGCGGCGGGAGACCTGATGCGCCACGCGTTTGGTGACGTTCCGGGAAATCCGAATCTAGCCCGCTCGTGGGCCAAGTGCGCGCGACGCTGGCCGCGTGGCGCCCAGACGCAGCTGCTCGAGCTCTACCCAAAGCTCGACATGCCGGTGCTGCTGCTGTGGGCTGACAACGACCCGGTGCATCCGCTAGCCGGCGCGGAAGAGACATTGAGACTGTTGCCGCGTGGACAGTTGCGCGTGCTTGCCGGAACGGGCTTTCTGATGACCTACGACGACCCGGTGGGTGTTGCACGGGAGCTCGTGGCCTTCTGCGGATGAGATACTGACGCGCCCACCTACGCGAGGAGAACCGATGATCGACAAGCAGCTCTGGGGCGGGGAGACCGCCAAGGCAGTCGCAAACTTCCCGATCTCCGGCGAGACGGTGCCGGTGTCCGTCGTGCGCTGGCTGGCGCGCATGAAGGGCGCTGCCGCCGCCGTCAACGGCGAGTTGGGGCTGCTTGACAAGCGCCGCGCCGCGCGCATCGAGAAAGCGGCCGGCGAGATCGCCGCGGGCAAGCACGACGCGCAGTTCCCGATCGACGTGTTCCAGACCGGCTCGGGCACCTCCACGAACATGAATGCCAATGAGGTGATCGCGACGCTCGCCGGCGAGAAGGTGCACGCCAACGACCACGTCAACATGGGGCAGTCCTCAAACGACGTGTTCCCCTCGGCAGTGCACCTCGCCGCGCTCGATGTCGCCCAGAACGAGCTGTTGCCCGCGCTCAAGCTGCTGGAGCGCTCGTTCGCCATCAAGGCCAAGCGCTTCTCCGGTGTGGTCAAGTCCGGGCGAACCCATCTGATGGACGCGGTGCCCGTCACGCTCGGCCAGGAGTTCGCCGGCTACGCCGCCCAGATGGCGCTAGCGCAGGAGCGTGTCTCGAGCGCGCTCGTGCACGTCGGTCAGATCCCACTGGGCGGCACCGCCACCGGCACAGGTCTCAACACGCACCCGCGCTTTGCCGAGAAGGTGCGCGCACGGCTCAAGCGCGAATCGGGGCTCAAGCAGATTTCGGCGCCATTGGATCCTTTCGAGGCGCAAGCCAACCGCGACGCGCTCGTCGAGCTCTCCGGTGCGCTCAAGGTGATCGCCGTGTCATTGACGAAGATCGCCGGCGACCTCGCGCTGATGGGCTCAGGCCCGCGTGCCGGTATCGGCGAGCTGCTTTTGCCCGAGCTGCAAAAGGGCTCCTCGATCATGCCCGGCAAGGTCAACCCGGTGATCCCCGAGGTCGTGCTGCAGGTCTCAGCGCAAGTGATCGGCAACGACACCGCGATCACCGTCGGCGGGATGCAGGGTCAGTTCGAGCTCAACGTCCGAATCCCCCTGATCGCACGCAACCTCCTGCAGTCCTTGCGCCTGCTCACGAGCGCCTCACGCGTGTTTGCCGAGAAGTGCGTCGACGGCATCCAGGTCAACAAGGCAGGCTGCGAAGCCTCGGCGGGCGCCACGCTCGCGGTAGCCACCGCGCTCAACGGCGCGATCGGCTACGACAAGGCCACTGCGATCGTCAAAAAGGCGACCGATTCCGGCCGTCCGCTGCGCGAGATCGCGCTCGAGGAGGGGGTCAACGCCAAGCTGTACGACGCCACGATCGATTTGAAGAAGATCGCCGCGGGGAATCAGTCCAAATGAGGTGCGGGCCGGTATATGCTTTTTGCGCAATTCACCATAGTGACTACATTTCGTAGCTACTATTGGCAATTGTAAAAAATCGATATCTACGCGGAGCCCTCTTTAGGCCGGCGCGAGCATCGAATCGAGCAAAACCCGGGCTCCCGCCTTCGACAGCGGTTCGTTGAGGTTGCCGCACTTCGGTGACTGCACGCAGGAGGGACAGCCGCTTTTACAGGGGCACTCCGCGATCAAGCGGTGGGCGTCGCGGCACAGCTCCTCAAAGCGCTGGTAGGCCAGGCGCGTTATGCCGATGCCGCCGGGGTGGCCGTCGTAGATGAAGATCGTCGGCCTCCCTGTTTGAGGGTGGGCGTTAGTGGATAGCCCGCCGATGTCCCAGCGGTCGCACATCGCGATCAGGGGCAGCACCGCGATCTGGGCGTGCTCGGTGGCGTGAAGAGAGCCGAGCAGCGCGTCCATCGGGATGGTCCCGTCGTTGACGGTCACCTCGCGACGATCGTCTCGACCCGCCCCGTCGGCGTTCGCCGGTACTCCCCCCGCGAGGCCTGTAAGCGTGGCGCCGTCCAGCTCGAACCACAGCGCCTGCGTCGAGAACGATGTCTGCGGCAGGTCGAGCATCACGAGATCCACCTGAGCATGGTCGGCGAGACGCTTGCGCTGGTAGCCAAGGACAGTCTCCGTAACCGACACCTCGCCAAAGGAAAGCGTCACGCCAAGCACTTCACGACGGTCGAGCAGGCGCTCGATGTTGGTGTCGGTCTCACGCTTGGGCTGGGTGTACCAGTCGCCATCGAAAGGCGCCACCAATGCCCGGCGGTGCTCCAGGTCCAATTCGCGCACCTCATAGGAGCGGCCCTGGTGGAGATAGATCGCGCCGTCGTGGATGGTGGAGTGTGCACGCGCGGCCTCCGTTTGCCCAAGCAGCTCGCCGGAGGACACGTCCACGATCGCAAAGCTGTCGGGCGAGGATGAGCGCAGCGAGACCTTCGCGGCCGGGTAATCGTCGGAGTGCCGCAAGACATACGACATCTAGGCCTACCTGCCGCACCGACTCTTCCGCTTTCGTGGCGCCATTCGCGCTCGCGTCGCCTCCGACGCCGCTGGAACGCCGAACGGCACGCTTGCGCAGCAGCCCGGCGGAGACGAGCGCTTCAGCATGGGCCTCCCAGCGTGGGCCGAAGAACTCGGCGTCGTCTCGGCTGAGGCCATGCGCCCCGCCCTCATACGCGGCGCACAGCAGGTGCGCCTGGTGGATCTGAGCACTCTCATGGTCGAGGATCGCAGCCTCGACCGCCCGCTCCAGGAACTCGTCGGGATGACGGCAGAAGAACTGGTCGAGCGCGTCCTCGCCGGCAACGTAGACGGCCAGACCCTTGCCGCGGCGCCCGGCCCGACCCCACATTTGGCGCAGTGCCGCGACGGTGCCGGGAAAGGTCACCACCACGGCGACGTCCAGCTCGCCGATGTCGATCCCCAGTTCCAGCGCATCGGTCGTGATTACGGCGCGCAGCTCGCCGCTGGTCAAACGCGCCTCCAACTCGCGGCGCTGCTGAGCGGTGTAGCCGGCGCGGTAGGGAGCGACTTGCCGGGCCAGCTCGGGGTCGCCTCGCTCCAGGTCTTCGCGGACCATGCGCGCCAGCAACTCGACGCCCTTGCGCGACTTCATGAAGCAGATCGCGCGGGAGCCTTCGCGCACGAGTCGCGCCAGCAGATCGGCGGCCTCGCCGATCGCCGAGCGACGCGCGCCGATTGCCTCGTCGGTCAGCGGTGGATTCCACATCGCGATCTGCCGGCGGGGAGTGGGGGACCCATCGCCGTCGATCAAGCCGACGTCGCCGAGGCCGGTCAGGCGCTCGGCAAGCTCCAGCGGGTTGGCGATCGTGGCAGAGGCGAGCAGCACACGCACGTTGCTGCCGTAAGCCGCCGCGACTCGCAGTAGGCGGCGCAGGACGTTGGCGACATGTGAGCCGAACACGCCGCGGTACACGTGCGCCTCGTCGACGACGACGATGCGCAGGTGGCTGAACAGTCGCTCCCAGCGGTCGTGGTGGGGCAGGATGCCGAGGTGCAGCATGTCGGGATTGGTGAGCACGACGTTGGCACGACGGCGGATGTCCCCGCGTGCATCGCGCGGCGTGTCGCCGTCATAGATCGCCGGGCGGACTTGCTTGGTCAGTCCGAATGCGTTGATCGCCCGCGCCTGATCTTGGGCGAGTGCCTTGGTCGGGTAGAGATAAAGCGCGCGCGCGAACGCGTCGCGGCAGAGCGTGTCGAGTGTCGGCAGGTTGAAGCACAGCGACTTGCCCGAGGCCGTCCCAGTCGTGACGATCGTCGTGCGCTCCCAGGCCGACTCGAGCGCCTGCGCCTGATGGGAGTAGAGCTGCTTGATCCCGACCCTATGCAGGCCAGCGATCACGTCGGGGTGCAACTCTCCGGGGATCTCGACGAACGTCGCCTCTCCCGGGCCTTCGTGCGCTTGGCGCACGAGTCGCCCATCCTCGCGCGCCTCGTCGAGCACAGCGCTCCACGGCTCGATCATGCGTTCCACGGCCATCACTTGCGATAGTAGAGCCGATGCTCTACCTCGATATTCCGACGCCCGCGAAATTCCGCGCCTTGCGTTGTTCTACGTGGCTCTCTCCGGCTGGTGAGGAATCGATGAGCGTGCGCTGCCTGTATCTCGACCTCGACGGCACGCTGCTCGGGCGCGGTGCCTCGCTCGTACACGATGGTGAAGGGAACGTCTCCTTGGAGGGAATGCGCGCCGTACAGGCGTGTTTGCGCGCCGACGTGGAGATCGTTTTGATGTCGGGTCGCCGCCGCCAGCAGGTAGCGGAGGACGCCCGATTGCTCGGCCAAAGCTCTTACATCTTCGAGGCGGGCGCCTGCGTAGTGCTGGGCGCGGGATCGCTCGCCCCCCCTGGCGCGCCCACGACAGTGCGGCCTGGCATAGCTCCGGCCGGCGGTGAGGAGCACTGGCTCACGGGCGAAATGGTTCCGGATGAGCTTTCGATCGCCGATCAGATAGACCGCAGCGGTGCGCCCGCGCTGCTGCTCGATCATTACGAGGGTCGGCTCGAGTACCACGAGCCGTGGCATCTGAACCGCGAAGTCTCACACCTGTTCCGGGGCTTTGTCGACGCTTCAGAGGTCGACGCCTTGCTTGCCGAGCATGGCCACAAGGATCTGCGTCTAGTGGACAACGGGGTTGTCAACCGCCGCTCTGATGCGCTCGCTGAGCTACCGCACGTGCGCGGCTACCACCTCGTGCCCGCCACGGCGTCGAAGGCGGCAGCCGTCGCGTTTCATCGGCAAGTCCGCGGCTATGCACGTGAGGAGACGCTGGCCGTCGGCGACTCGCGCGAGGACCTGGCCTGTGCGGTGCACGTGGGCACTTTCTGGCTAGTCGCCAATGCTGTCGAGCGAGATCCCTCGATCCGTGAAGCGCTTGTGCCCTTCGACAACGTGCGCGTCGCCGATGCGGCCCACGGTGCGGGCGTCTACGAGGCTGTAGTCAGCACCCTCGTCAATCAATGATGCCCTCGCGCTTCTCCTCCTCGTAGAGGCGTTCGACGACGAACTCCTTCAGCAGCGTCTGGTAGCCGGTATTGCGGCGCGCCGCGAGCACACGCAGGCGCTTGAGCGTGAATTCGTCGAAGCGTACGGCGATCGGTGTTGTGCGGCCCTTCGCGAGAGCCTCCTTCGGGATCTTGCGACGCTGCTCCTCCTGCTCGTGGGCGGCAGCCAGTTCGGCTTCGAATCGCTCCTCTGACTTCTTTCCTGCCCTCTCTATGGACGCATCGAAGTCAGCCTTGTCTTGGCTCGTTTGAGCTTTCTTCTTGATGGGGGGCATATGTATACCTCCTCTCGAAATTACGATAGTGACTACTCAAATCTATACAATAGCAATATGTAGCCACTATCGTAAATCTGGAAAAGATGTCTCCACACAGCGACGCTCGATCACCAGAGAGGGCGATCGAGCAGAAGGGGTTCTCACGTGAGTGTGGATCGCATCACGACTTCTCTGCTTGGTGTGTGGCGCCGTCCCCTGATTTACCCGATTGCCCTCTTACCGCTCACGAACGAGCGCGCGCCACAGTCGTCGCCAGAAACCAGGCTCTGGGCGACGTCGCCAGCGGGCTGGTGGGGGGACGGTGGTGCGCACGAGCGCGACCCAATCATCCAGTGGCAGCTCGCCGGAAATCAGACGTCCGAGCGCGCTCGTGACGGGCGCCTCGACACCGGCCTGCTCGAGCGTACGAGCAAGCAATGGGACCCACTCGAGCGCCTCGACCGCCTGGCCGATGTGCGTCGGTATCTCGAGCGCCGCGACACCCTCGGCGAGAAGTTCGCCGGCGCGGCGATTGCGGCTCTCGCGCGCCAGGGCCGTGGCGACCAGATCCCCGATTCCAGCGAGTCCGATCATCGACTCTGGTCTTGCGCCCAGGCCCTCGGCGTAACGCCACACCTCGGCAAAGATGTGCCCGGCGGCGGCGCCGGCCGCGTTGGCGCCCTGTGCCTCGGTGGCGCCCGCCGCCAACGCTGCGGCATTCTTGGCCGCACCGGCTAGCTCGACGCCGATAGGGTCGTTCGATTGCTCGCACACGACCCCGGCGCGCGTAAACATCTGTGCGAGCGTGCGCGCCAGCTCTTCGTCGCCACACGCGACGACCAGGCCGGCGCCCGAGCGCACCATCTCCTGCGCGTGGGCGGGGCCGCCGACGCAAGCAACCCTCTGTGCGCCAAAGATCGCGCTCAAGACCGTCGTCGGTGGGTGCCCGTCGGGTGGGACGAGGCCCTTGGCAACAGACACGATCGCGGTGCGGCGCCCGAGCTCGCTGGCCTGCAAGGCCGCGATCGCCTGTCCCAGCCCGCGCGAAGGCACCGCCAAGAAAACGTAGTCGGCACGAGCTACTCCAGCTGAGACAGGCTCCACGCGCAGCTGACTGGGTAGCTTGACCCCGGGCAGGTAGAGCTTGTTCTCGCGCTCGTCCGCCAGCAGCGCCGCCTGCTCGGAGCTGCGCGTCTGCAAAGTCGTGCGCAAGCCGGCCCTGCTCAGCAGCACCGCCAACGCGGTACCGAAGGAGCCGGCGCCGATCACCGTTGCGCGACGGGCTCCAGGGCTGGGAAGCGTGCGGCCGCGCGCTCGTACCGGCGTCTCGGCCGGCCCCGGCGAGGAGGGCGCCGTCTGGATCGACGCCATGTCTGGGTCCGAGGCCCCGGAGCCAGCCGGCGCTGACATTGGAGCGGTGCTCGGAGTAGCCTCGGGCTCGGTCATCATGCGCGAGCCTACTGCCCTAAAGAGAAGCGACGTGGAGTGGCGCAACTGGACCGGCGATGAGGCTTGCCGTCCCGCAGCGATTGTCCGCCCGCGCTCGGTCGCCGAGATCTCCGCGGCCATGGAAAGTGCGGCACACGAGGGCCTACGCGTACGTGTAGCCGGCGCCGGTCATTCCTTTAGCGACATTGCTTGTACCGACGGGCTGTTGATCGTGCTCGACCAAATGCAGAACGTGCTCGAGGTGGAGCCTGGGTCCGGCCTCGTACGGGTGCAGGCCGGCATCACGATCGCGCAGTTGAACGCTCAGCTCGCCGCGCACGGCCTGGCGCTTGAGAATCTCGGCGACATCGACGTGCAGAGCATCGCTGGCGCGATCTCCACCGCCACCCATGGGACTGGCGCACGCCTGCGGAATATTCCCTCACAGGTCGTGGCCGTGACGCTCGTGCTTGCCGACGGCTCCACCCTCGAATGCTCGCGCGAGCTCGATTCCGAGTTGTTTCGTGCGGCACAGGTTGGCCTTGGTGCGCTCGGAGTGGTGGCTGAGGTGACATTGCGCTGCGTGTCGGCGTTCACGCTGTGTGCGATCGATGCCCAGGCGCCGCTAGAGGAGACGCTCGATCACTTCGAGGAATCCGCGCTTGGCAACGAGCATTTCGAGTTCTATGTGTTTCCTCACTGCGAGCGTGCGCTCACGCGCACGAACAATCGCGTCGAGAGACCGCCGCACCCGCGCGGGCGTGTCTTCGAGTACGCGAACGACGTGCTGCTAACCAATCACGCCTTCGACCTGCTGTGTCGCGTCGGCAAGCGGATACCCAGTCGTATCCCTGAGATAAACAGGCTCGCGACACGCCTCGCAGGAAGCTCGAAGCGAATCGACCGCTCTGATCGTGTCTTCGCCAGTCCGCGTCTCGTGCGCTTCACCGAGATGGAGTACGCACTGCCACGCGAGCACACCACACATGCCGTACGCGCCGTCCTGGAGTCGGTAGAAAGGGGTGGTTTCGCCGTCCCCTTCCCGATCGAGGTGCGCACGGTCGCCCCAGACGACGCTCTGCTCAGCACGGCTGCCGGGCGCGAGAGTGGCTACGTCGCCGTGCACATGTACCAAGGCATGCAGTGGCGCCCTTACTTCCAGGCGGTCGAGCGGATCATGGACGAGTTCGACGGGCGACCACACTGGGGCAAGCGCCATTTTCAAAGCGCCGCGACGCTGCGTCTGCGCTATCCCGAGTGGGATCGCTTCCAGGCGGTGCGCGCGCAACTGGACCCCGAGGCGCGATTCACCAACGCATGGAGCGAGCGTGTGCTCGGGCCAGTTGGGACGCCCTCGGTTAACGGGTAATGAGACTGATTGCTTCCTTGGGTGTAGTGCGTGAATGGCAGACGAGGCCATCGGTCTGGGTGTCCATGGGAGGGGCGCCGCGATGACTGGATGTGGTGATGGCTGACGGACTGCTGGAGCGTTTGGAGCGAGCCACAGCGGGGCTCGAGCCGCCCTTCGCCGTCGTCGATCTCGACGCTTTCTGGCGCAATGCAGCGGATATGGAACGCCGCGCCGCAGGCAAGCCGATCCGCTTGGCGAGCAAGTCGGTGCGCTGCCGCGCCCTACAGGAACGCGTACTTGAACGCCCAGGCTTTGGGGGGACGCTCGCCTTCACTTTGCCGGAGGCGCTGTGGTTGGCGGAACTTGGCTTCCAGGATCTTGTGGTCGCCTATCCAACGGCCGATCACGAGGCGTTGCGTGCGCTGGCAAAGCTCTCTGGGGAGGAGCATGGAACGCACATCTCTGTGATGGTGGACAGCATCGCCCAACTCGACTTGATCGAGTCGGCTGTTGGTCCGATCGCGGGCGCGCCGATCGAGGTTTGCATCGATGTCGACGCGGGCCTGTGGCTGCTCAACGGGCGCGTTCGTGTCGGCGCCAAGCGTTCGCCCGTCCACAGGCCTGAGCAGGCCGCCGTGCTTGCCCGGGAGATCCTCGCGCGTGAGCGCCTGCGGCTTGTCGGGATCATGGCCTACGAGTCGCAGATAGCCGGCCTTGGCGACTCACCTCCGGGCCGGCGTGTGCGCGCAGCCACGATCCGAGCACTAAAGCGACGATCCGCCGGCGAGCTCGCAGGGCGCCGCGCTGAGGTGGTGGCCGCCGTGCAAGAGGCGCTTCGTGTCGCGGGCGCCGAACAGCTGCGCTTTGTCAACGGTGGCGGTACGGGCAGCCTCGAGCTGACCACTACTGAGTCGGCTGTTACCGAGATCGCCGCGGGCTCGGGACTCTACGGGCCGACTCTGTTCGACGCTTATCGTTCCTTCCAGCCTGAGCCGGCCGCGCTGTTTGCGCTGCCGGTTGTGCGCAGGCCGAGCCCTGGCGTGGTAACGGTGCTCGGTGGCGGCTACCTTGCCTCTGGCCCAGCCGATGCTGCGCGCCTACCCGTTCCCTTCTTGCCGATGGGCTTGTCCCTCGACAAGCAGGAGGGCGCTGGGGAGGTACAGACACCGCTGATCGGCGCCGCCGCTCGCGAGCTGCGAGTAGGAGACCGTGTCTGGTTTCGCCACGCCAAGGCGGGTGAGCTGTGCGAGCGCTTCGACCGTTTGCGTTTGATCGAGGGCGATCGCATCCTCGAGGAGGTCGCGACTTACCGTGGTGAGGGCAAGTGCTTCTTGTGAGAGCACAGTCGGCGTATGCCTTGGCGTCTCGCTGTTGGAGGGACATTTGAGACGTAGAGCGACGTAGCGCGAGTGCTACACCAACGCTGCAAGCTTGCGCCCGGCGACGCGGAGTGCTCGCGTCGTATTCGCTTCGAGGATCGCCTGTAGATCGACGATGCGTGCCTCAAACGGGTCGAGCGAGTCGCGCCCCGTCACCGCGTAAGCCGGTACCCCCGATTGCCGCGCGCGGGTGGCGGCCTCGAAGGCGATGCTGCCCGCCAGCGTGCGATCGTCGAGTTGCGCGCAAGCGATTACGATCGCCCTGGCCGCTCGCATGCGCCGGTCGAAGTCGGCTTCCTCGAGCGGCTTCGATGCGTTGGCGGTGCGTGCGCCGAGGTCGTCCTCCAGTGGGCACGCATCGCACTGGAGACAGCCATCGGCTGTCATCCCACGGGCTATCGCGGCGGCAACACTGGTGGCGGCCAATCGCTCCTGAAATGGTCCTGCAAGTACGAGCACGGCTTTCGAGATCACGACTGGCATCCTTTCAGGTGTGCCGCGCAAGCAGATCGACACGTCGGGATCCGACGAAACCGAGAAGGAGCAGGCGTCGGGGAGCGGCGCCGGTGGCAGCGATGCCGGTAAGGCTGGCGGTAAGGGCAAGGCCGGCGAGGATGGAGGCCATGTCATGCTCGGGGTCTGCGGCCGCGAGCTGCGCGTCTCCAAACCGCAGAAGCTTTTCTTTCCCGAGCGAGGCTTTACGAAGCTCGATCTGGTCGCCTACTACATCGAGTGCGAGCAGGCCGTCGTACGCCACCTGCGCGAGCGCCCCACGGTTATGAAGCGCTGGGTCGACGGAGTGCAGGGCAAGCCCTTCTTCCAGAAGCGCGTTCCGGGCGGCGCACCAGAGTGGATCGAGACCGCTACGGTCACGTTCCCCAGCGGCCGTCACGCACGCGAGCTGGTGCCCAACGACGCCGCGCATCTCGTCTGGGGAGCGAACCTCGGCGTGATTGATTGGAACCCGTGGCCGGTGCGCCGCTCAGATCTGGACCATCCTGACGAGCTGCGCATCGACCTCGACCCAGGTCCAGGCGTAGATTTCGCGACTGTGCGTCGCGTTGCGCTCACGGTGCGAGAGGTGCTCGAGGAGCACAAGCTACTCGGGTTCCCAAAGACCTCAGGCTCGCGCGGCATCCACGTGTTCGTGCGCGTCGTTCCCGAGCAGGGCTTTGACGAACTGCGCCGCGCCGCGCTGGCGCTGGCGCGCGAGGTCGAGCGACGCATGCCAGGGCAGGCCACAAGCCGCTGGTGGAAGGAGGAACGCGAGGGAGTGTTCATCGATTACAACCAGAACGCCCGCGACCGCACCGTCGCATCGGCCTATTCGGTGCGCGCGGTACCCGACGCGCGCGTGTCCTGTCCGCTGGAGTGGGACGAGGTCGCCGACGTAGAGCCGGCCGAGTTGCGTATCGACACGGTCCCGGCACGGCTGCGGGAGCGCGGCGACCCGTCCGCCACGATCGACGATAACCCAGGCTCATTGGCCGCTCTGCTTGAGCTTGCCGCACGCGACGAGCGCGAGGGCTTGGGCGACGCCCCCTGGCCGCCCCATTTTCGCAAGCAGACAGGTGAGCCGAGCCGCGTGCAACCGAGTCGCGCCAAGGGACGCCCAAAGAGTTGATGGATCATGCGCGCCAAGACGACGACTCATGTCGCGCTAGGGAAAGTTTGATGGGCGCCGGGGAGAACCTGATGAACACCGGGGAGAACCTGATCAGCCCCGGGGAGAACCAGATCAGCCCCGGGGAGAACCAGAGATGCGCCAGAGGTCCGGGATGAGTCTCCCGCTCACCCCGCCGCTCAAGCCCGAGCTTGCGCTCTCGCGCAAGGCACTACCGACAGGCGAGGACTACGTCTACGAGGTCAAGCTGGACGGCTTCCGCTGTATCGCTTTTGTCGACGGAAAGGACGTGTTCCTCCAGTCGCGCAACGGCAGACCGCTCGGCCGCTACTTCCCAGAGTTGAGGTTTCCGCCCGGCCAATACGTGCTCGATGGGGAGATCGTCGTGCGCGACGCCTCCGGACGCGAGGACTTCGACGCGCTCGGCCAGCGAGTCCACCCGGCAGCCTCGCGCGTGCAGCGTCTCGCGGTCGAGACTCCAGCGGTGTTCATCGCTTTCGACCTACTTGCCTACGAGGATAACTCGTGGCTCGAGCAACCATTCGCCCAACGTCGCACCGGCTTGGAGCGGCTGTTCGAGGCGGAGCTGTTTGCCGATGCCCCGGTCGAGCTGATGGTTTCGGTCGACACGCCGCAAGCAGCCGAGCCGTGGTTGACGGACGCCGAGGGCGTGATCGCAAAGGAGCGCTCCGCTCCCTACCTGCCGGGTGAGCGCAAGGGCATGGTCAAGGTCAAGCGCACGCGTACGATCGATGCCGTGGTCACCGGCTGGCGTCCGGGCAAGGAGGAGCACACCGTTGGCGCGCTGATCCTGGCCCTCTATGACGGCGATGAGCTGCGCGTCGTCGGACACTGCTCCGGTTTGACGGCGAAGGTCAAGCGTGAGCTGGTCGACTTCTTCGCGCCATATGAGACGGGGGACCGCGGTTCCTCGGAGCCTAGTCGCTGGAGCGCAGAGCGCAATTTGGAGTGGGTCGCGCTGCGCCCCGAGCTGGTCATCGAGATCGATTTCGACCACGTCTCCGCCGGGCGCATTCGCCATGGCGCCAAGCTCAAACGCTGGCGCGAGGACAAGCCTGCACGCGAGTGCACGATCGATCAGCTCGAAAGCTAGATACGCTGGTCAGATGAGCGAAGAGGCAGCTGCCACGGCCACCGTGGCCGAGGAGGAGTACTTGCAGATCCTCTTCTGGCTCCAGGAGGCCGGTCTACCGATGACCGGCGCAAACGTGGCCAGGGCCATGCAGCTATCGGCCCCGACCGTGCACGAGATGGTGGGCCGTCTGGAGCGCGATGGCTATATCACGCGCAACTCCTCCCGCACGATTGCTTTCACTCCCACCGGCGCTGAGCACGCCGAGGGCATCGTCCGCCGCCATCGCCTGATCGAGCGCTTCCTCACGGACGTGCTTGGTGTGCCGTGGGACGAGGTACACGAGGAGGCTGAGCGCCTAGAGCACGCCATGTCGCCGGTGCTCGAGGAACGCATGCTCGCTGCGATCGGCGACGCCAAGACCTGCCCTCACGGCCATCCAATCGTCGCCGGGGCACGACTGGCAGGTGTGCCGCTAGCCGACGTTGAGATCGGCGCACAGGTGCGCATCCTGCGCTTCGAGAACGAGGCTGAGGATCTCCTGCGCTACCTAAAGGCCTCCGGCATCGAACCAGGGCTCGAAGGCACGCTGGTAAACCATGACGACGAGCAGGTGGTTGTAGAGATCGCCGAGGGCCAGCAATGCGTCCTCACGCCCTCCGTCGCCGAGACGGTCTCAGTTACGGCTGACCCTTCACCGCCGCCGCGTACGGCTCTGCCCGAGCAGTTGGTGCTCGGGCAGCGCTACGGTCGCTGACACGTCTGTAGCCGGCGCTGGAGGATCGGCGATCAAGCCGCGTGCCCCGGATGGGTATCGATCGCTGATCGGTTGCGTCCTCGGCCGCTAGCGTGCTGAGCACGCCATGCGGGTGGATGGACCTTCAATCCTTGCCTCGTTTGGCTATCGAGCGTGTCAGGAGCTAGAAAGCGACCGGAACGCTTCGGCCAGGCGTCCGACGCCGTCGTCTATCTGCTCGGGTGTGACTCCCGAGTAGGCAAGGCGCAGCGTGTTCTCGCCGCCGTCGAGCAGGAAGTCGGTCCCCTTCACAAATGCCACTCCCAGCTCGCTGGCAAGGCTGAACAGAGCGCTGACGTCGGTACCCTCCGGCAGCGTCACCCACATGAAGTAGCCGCCCTCCGGCGCCACGTACTCGGCCTCTGGAAGCTCCCGCTCGAGCGCCGTGCCCAGCGTCCGCGCACGCTTAGCAAGTGCCGTACGCACCGTCTCGATTGAGCGCTCGATCGCGCCAGAAGCGCAGAACTCGTACACGATCGACTGAGAGACCATGCTCGGTGAGATGTAAGTGTTCGTCGCCAGTTTGGCGATCTGTGCGATCAACTCTGTCGGACCCACCAGGTAGCCGACCCTGATCCCGGGACATACGGTCTTTGAGAACGAAGACGCGTACACGACACGCTCGCGATCTAGTGAGAGCATCGTCGGCAGCTTCTCTCCGCTGAAGCGCAGATCGACATACGGATCGTCCTCGAAAATGAGGAAGTTGTGCTTGGCCGCCAGCTCAAGCAGGGCTCCTCGCTTTGGGAGCGACAGCGTGTAGCCGGCGGGGTTCTGGAAGTTGGGAATGATATGCGCGAGCTTTGGTGAGACAGCCCCGTCAAGCAGCGCGGTGAGCGCCTCTGTGTCAATCCCGTCGGGCTGCAACTCCACCGGGTGCAGCGTCGCTCCACGCTCGCGCAATGACAGCAGCGTGCGGTCATAGGTCGGCCGCTCGACGATCACCTCGTCGCCACTTTTCACAAGCTGCTCGAACAGAAATGCGTCGGCCTGCATCGACCCGTTCGTGACCAGCACACGCTCAGGCTCGACGCCGTGCTTGTCGGCGATCCAGGCACGCAGACGCGGATAGCCGATCGAAGTGCCATAGCCGGTGCTCCCAGCTGGGTCACTCTCAAACGCGCGCACGGCAGCGTCCTTGAGGCCCTGCACGTCAACGATGTCGAGCGACGGAGCGCCCCGCGCAAAGGAGATCATGGACGACATCCTATGCTGGCGGCTTCGGCAACAGCAGCTTGCCGTATTCGTCGACCAATTCCTCCATCGTGCGCTGCAACTTTTCCTTGAAGCGCACAAGCTCGGCCCTGTCGATTGGCTGAGGCGGCGGTGGTTGCGGCGTGGGTGTGGGTGGTGTCGGCGCCGGGCCGGGAGGTGGTGGGCCGGGTGGAGGAATTGGCGGGCCGGGCGGGGGCGTCCCAGGCGTTTGCGCTGTAGCAGGGGAGAACACCCCGATGGGAACGATGCGGTTGGAGGCTGAGGCGAATCGGCGGTGATCTCGCCGTAAGCCGTCTCGCTTACCGGAAACGACGAGCGAGTCTCGATCGTCGGCTGTGCAGGCAATTCCTCACCGCCGAAGACCGCCGGCCCACCAAATGCGTTATCCACGGCGTGCGCTTGCTCATCGTCCAGGCGGGCACCCATCCCGCCGGCATCCAGACCGGCGCCTGTCCCGCCGGTATTCATACTGGCGCCTGTCCCGCCGGCATAGTTCTGTTGGGCACCCCCCGTGTCAGCGGCGGTCTGCTGCCAAGCGTTCGCTATCGCCGTACCGGGATTCAATCCGCCGCCCACGTGTTGCCCGGCGGCCGCTGCCGTATCGCCGTCGCCTTCGACTGCCTCGTCGACCAATTTGCCTGGTGTCTGCAATTTGCTCGGCTGCGCGTCGCGCTTGCCGATCGAGGTCAGCTCGCGCTCGAGCTCCTGGAGCTTTATCTCCAGCTCGCCCAGCGTCTTGGCGACCTCCTGGTCCATGTGCCTTAGCGTAGCTGCTGAGTGAACGTCTGCGCTGCCTGGCGCTCAGCGAGCGTCTCAGCCTTGCTTGGCGGGGACTCCGCCAAGGATCTCGATCGCGAAGTCCGCGACTTCGGTGGGGGTGCGCCCAACGCGTACGCCCTTGGCTTCGAGCGCCTGCGCCTTGGCTGCGGCTGTGCCGGCTGAGCCTGACACGATCGCACCGGCATGGCCCATCTGCTTGCCGGCGGGCGCGGTGAAGCCGGCGATGTAAGCCACAACTGGCTTACTCACGTACTCGGCGATGTACTCGGCGGCCTCCTCCTCGGCAGACCCGCCGATCTCGCCGGAGAGCACGATCAGCTCGGTCTGCTCGTCGGCCTGGAACAGCTCGATGATGTCCACGAACGAGGAGCCGGGCACCGGATCGCCGCCAATACCGACGATCGAGCTGCAACCGAAGCCGGCTTGGGCGATCTCGTTGCCGATCTGGTAGGTGAGTGTGCCCGAGCGCGACACCACGCCGACGTTGCCGTCTTTGAAGAAGGAAGCGGGGATGATCCCGACATTGGCCTTGCCGGGTGAGAGGATGCCAGGACAGTTCGGGCCGATCAAGCGCGTCCCCGGAAAGTCGCGCTTGATCGTGTTGTAGACGCGTAGCTCGTCATGTGCGGGAATGCCCTCGGTGATCGCGATCACTAGCTCCACACCGACCGCTGCCGCCTCGAGGATCGAATCGGCCGCGAACCGGGGGGGCACGAAAATCATTGCTGTGTTCGGCTGCGCTTCTTTGGCGGCCTGCTCCCAGCTGTCGAATACGGGAATGCCCTCGACGTCTTGTCCGCCCTTGCCGGGCGTCACGCCGCCGACTACGTTCGTGCCGTAGTCGCGGTTGTTGAGCGTGTGGAACGAACCCTCTTTGCCGGTGATCCCGGCAACCGCGAGGCGCGTGTCCTTGTCGATGAGAATGCTCATGCGCTGGCCAGCTCCACTACCTTCTCCGCCGCCTCGTTCATCGTTCTGGCCGCATGTACGTTCGGCAGCGCCGCTTCCTGCAAAAGCTGGCGTCCCTGCACGTCGTTGGTGCCGTCGAGGCGCACGACGAAAGGAACGCTCGGTTTGATGTCGCCGAAGGCAGCGATCAAGCCCTTGGCGACCTCGTCGCAGCGTGTGATGCCGCCAAAAATGTTGAACAAGACCGCTTTGACTTTGTCGTTGGCGAGGATCAGCTCGACTGCTTGCTTGACCTTGCCGGCGTCCGAGCCGCCGCCAGCATCCAGGAAGTTGGCCGGTGCGCCGCCAGCCTGGGCGACCACGTCGAGCGTGCTCATCACGAGCCCGGCGCCGTTACCGAGGATGCCGATGTCACCGTCCAGCGCCACATACTGAACGCCCTGTTCCTTAGCCTTGCGCTCGATCGGATCTTCGTTCTCGCTGTCGGACAATCCCTGGTTCTCCGGATGGCGGTAGAGCGCGTTGCCGTCGAGCGAGACCTTGGCGTCGAGCGCCTTCACCCTTCGGCCACCCCCACCGTGAGTACCCCCGGCGGGGGTACTCACGTCGTCGGAGGGGAGGGGGTGTCACGATCAAGGGGTTGATCTCTGCGAGTGTGGCGTCCTCCTCGAGCCACACCTCATACAGCGCGACAAGCGCGTCGGCCACGCCCTCGATCACATCCGAGTCGGCGCCGCCCTTGGTCGCGATCTGGATGGCCTCCTCGCGGCTAAGCCCCTTCAGTGCGTCGACGTGATGGCGCACCAACTTCTCGGGTGACTCCTCGGCTACCTGCTCGATCTCGACGCCCCCCTCGACGCTGAAGATCACCATCGGCTGCTTGGCAGAGCGATCGAGCAACACCGAGGCGTAGTACTCGGTCGCGATATCGCTCGCATGCTCGATCCACAGCGTGCGCACGATGTGGCCCTTGATGTCCAAGCCAAGGATGTTGGTCGCATGCTCGCGCGCCTGCGCCTCGTCGTCGGCAAGCTTTACGCCGCCAGCCTTGCCGCGCCCGCCGATCAGCACCTGTGCCTTTACGACGACCGGGTAGCCGATCTCGTTCGCGGCTGCCACAGCGTCCTCGACTGTGGTCACGGCCCTGCCGTCGGAAACCTCCAACCCGTGCCGGGCGAACAGCTGCTTGCCTTGGTACTCGAGTAGGTCCATACGCGGCGCGAGACTCTAGCCGAAGCGGGCGGGACACGCGCCAAAGGGGTGCCGCGACCGGCTTTTGCGCGCCGCGAGTCGCACGCGGCGAGCGGGCATCTGAGCGTGGCGCAACGCGCGCCGAGGCGTCGGCGAGGCATAATGCCCGCCCAATGCCTATTCCAAAGAACATCACCTTCGTCACCTTCGACGTCTACGGAACCCTGATCGACTGGGAGACAGGCATCTACGAGGCGTTTGCCAAGGAGGCCGAGCGCGACGGCTTCGAGATCGACCGCAACGTCCTGATCCCGCTGTTCCACGAGATCTCCCAGGAAATCGAGGCCGGCTCATATGAGCTCTACGCCGAGGTGCTGCGCCGCACCGCGATCGAGATCGCGGATCGCCTGGAGTGGAAACTCGAACCCTCTCGCTCCGGGTTCCTCCCGGACTCCGTGCAGCGCTGGAAGCCGTTCAAGGAGACCGCAACACAACTGAACAAGCTGGCCAAGAAGCACAAGCTCGGGCTGATCTCCAACATCGACGACAAGCTGCTCGGCCAGACGCGCCGGCACATCCCGATGGATTTCGACCTCGTCGTCACCGCTCAGCAGGTCCGCTCCTACAAGCCAGACCCAGCACATTTCGTCGAGTGCGCACGGCGCCTGGGCTCCAAGAAGGGCTGGGTACATGTGGCGGCATCCCATCATTCCGATGTCTCCCCCTGCATCAAGGCGCGTATCCCGGTCATCTGGATCAACCGCAACAAGCAGACGCTCGACTCCTCGCAGCGCAAGCCCACTGCTGAAGTGCCGAACCTGCGCGAGGCCGCCAAGCTGCTCGGGATTGCCTAAAAGGTCAAGTCCGCCGAACTGTTGGGCCGAGATCACCGATAAGTGCGCGTCGTCTCGCTCCATCCCGACGTTCTCCTAGCTACCAGTCGCATCTGGCAGACCACCTGCACGATCGTACGCGGCGCCGGCGCCGCCACGGATGTGGGTGGGGCCGTCAGTGTGGACACGTCCGCACCCCTCACGGTGCACATGTCCGATGGCCCGGCTCCGCCCTCCGAGACGTTTGTGATCGACTCCCCGATCCTCCCCGACGAGCTGGAAATTCTGCCCGCCCTGCTAGAGCAAGCGCGCTTTCCCTTGCCAAGCGGCCTGCTTGCGACGCACGCCGACTGGGACCACCTGCTCGCACGTCTCGCCTTTCCTGAAGCCACGCTTGGCTGTGCGGTCACGAGTGCCGAGCGCATGCGTTCTACCCCCGGCGCCGCTCAGCGTGAGCTGCGCGCATTTGACGAGCAGCACTACGTGTCGCGCCGAGTGCCGCTCGCGCTCGGGGCAGTGCAGGCACTCGACGCGCCCGGTAGTTGCGAGATCGGCCCGCACGAGTTGGCCCTCCATCCCGCCGAGGGCCACACTTCCGACGGCATGATCGTGTGGATCGGATGGGCCGGCGTGCTTGTTGCGGGCGACTATCTCTCGCCCGTGGAGATACCAGTGCTTGGTGAGGGCGGCTCGATAGAGGCGTATCTGGCAACGCTCGAGCGTCTGCGCCCGCTCGTCTCAGCCGCCAAACATGTCGTACCGGGCCACGGCCCTGTGCTCGACCCCACGCGCGCCGCGACTGTGCTCGAGGAGGACACCGCTTATCTGAGGGCCCTGAGCGCGCACGGGGCAACTGTGGAGCTGCCGGAGGGGCGGCGCACAAAGGCGCAACGTCACATCCATTCAGAGAACGTAGAGCGAGCTTAGATAGGTTTAGACGACACGCGACGACGCGACGCGACGCGAGACTGGGCGAGGCGGAAGAGGTGAGAGGCGGCTGGTAAGGGAGACGAGGCGGCCCGGTCCAGCTCCCAGGCGCTCAGCGCGCCGCATCGTTGCGACGCACGTACCAGTTGACCGTCATCTCGGCGACGACAGCGCCCTCGGCGTTGGTCATCTCGACCTCGACGGGAAAGCGGATGCGCCCGTCCTCTTTCAGCTTGGCCTTCAGGGCGTCGCTGTCTTCGGTGAAGCGCCCGGTGGCTGTGATCTCGCCCTTGGCGAGCTTCTTGTAGGCAATTTGTGCCGACTCGGCCAGCGGCGTGATCTCACCCATGATGTCCAGGAAAGCCCCCACGAACGCCGCTCCTGAGGCAGCCTCGCCAGCGGCGAATAGTGCGCCCGCATGCAGCGAGCCGACATGATTGCGCAGGTGCGCATCGTCCGGGAGTCGCACAACGCCGTGATCCTCGGCGACCGTGATCGTGTCCAAGCCCAGGTGTACGTTGAACGGGATCGCCTGGCTCAATCCGGCGGCGACGGCGGTGTAGTCCACTGCTGACATGCTCTCCTCCGTGCTCTCGTTTGTGTGAGTGGCGCTGCTCGGCCCGGATGCTCAGGAGCCAGCTCGGCTCAGCTCTCGCTGGCCGGTGCCTCGCTCTTGATCGTGGCGACCGGCGCACCCGCGTTGATCGGCTCACCCTCGGTGATGGGCAGCTCGGCGATCGTGCCTGCCTTGTGCGCGGTGATCTCGTTCTCCATCTTCATCGCCTCGATGATGCAAAGGATCTGTCCCTCGGTGACGGTGTCGCCCAGTTTGACGAGCACCTTCCACATGTTCCCTTGCAAGGGCGACTCGAGCGTGTCTGGACCGCCGGCGCTGGCCGACTTCGCCCGGGCTGCACGCTTGGGCGCGGACTGGCCGGTTGGTACGGAGCCGTTGAGCGCCACTGCACCACCGAGTGGGGGACCGACGACCTTCACGTCAAAGCGCTGGCCTGACACCTCCACCGTGTAGCTCTGCTCGACCTTCTCCGGCTCACCCTCGTCCTCCCCCTTGGGGGCAGGCTTCTCGAACGCGAGCGTCTTCAACCAGTCCTTGTCCTCGAGCAGATCGCGGCAAGTCTCGCCTTTAGCCCACTGCTCTGTTTGAAGTAGCGCTTGGTGGAAGGGGATCAGCGTCTTAAGTCCCTCGATCTCGTATTCCTCGAGCGCCCGCAGCATGCGCTTGGTGGCCTGCTCACGGTCGGCGTCCCAAACGATCAACTTGGCGACCATCGGGTCGTACATCGGCGAGACTTCGCCGCCGGCGCCAACGCCTGAGTCGACCCGTACGCCGGGCCCTTTCGGCTCGGAGTAAGCGCCGATCTTGCCGGGGGCGGGAGCAAAATTCTTGGAAGCATCCTCGGCGTTGATGCGGCACTCGATCGCGTGCCCGCGCAGAGCGACGTCCTCCTGGCGCACGGCCAGCTCCTCGCCGGCCGCCGCACGTATGCCTTCCTTGACGATGTCCACGCCTGTGGTCATCTCGGTCACGCAGTGCTCGACCTGCACGCGCGTGTTCATCTCCAGGAAGAAGTACTCGGCGCTGCCGTCCTCTTTGGGAGAAAGCAAGCCCTCGATCGTGCCTGCGCCGACGTAGTTGACCGCTCGGGCTGCCTCCACGCCGATCTTGCCAATGCGCTCGCGCAGCGCTTCATCGACTACCCATTCAGGCGCGGGTGACTCCTCGATCACCTTCTGGTGGCGGCGCTGAATCGAGCAGTCGCGCTCGCCGAGGTGGATCACGTTGCCGAGCGTGTCGGCCAGCACCTGCACCTCGACGTGGCGGGGATCGGGCAGATAGCGCTCCAGGTACACGGTCCCGTCGGAGAAGAACTTCTCGCCCTCGCGACTTGCACCCTCGAAAGCGCCCTCCAGATCATCCTCCGTTAGCGCCACGCGGAAGCCCTTGCCGCCGCCGCCGCCAGAGGCCTTTACGGCGACTGGGAAGCCGATTTCCTGCTTTGCGATCTTCAGCGCGTCCGCGACCGTCGCCACGGCCTCTGTCGTACCGGGCACGATCGGCACTCCCGCGGCCTTCATCAGCTCGCGCGCACGCGTCTTCGAGCCCATCGCTTCGATCGCGCTCGCCGGGGGACCGATAAACACGACCCCCGCGTCCTCGCAGGCTTGAGCAAAGGGTGCGTTCTCGGCAAGGAAGCCATAGCCGGGATGGATTGCCTCAGCGCCCGCCCGTTTGGCAACGTCGAGAATTTTCTCGACGTTCAGGTAGTTATCGGCCGCGGGCCCGTCGCCAAGGTTGAAAGCCTCGTCGGCGCGCGCTACGTGCAGCGCGTCGCGGTCGAGCTCGGAGTACACCGACACGGAGGCGATATCCATCTCCTCCAGGGCTCGCAAGATGCGGACGGCGATCTCGCCGCGGTTGGCTACTAGGACCTTCGAGAACATCGAGGCGGGAGCTTAGTCAATGGCGGCGCTTACTGGCCCGAAGGTGTCAAGACGACCCTTGGGGGCCACAGTTTGCGGTGGCCCCCAAGAACCCGTCTAGCCCTCGATCTTGAACGTGACACTTGTCGCGGCACCGTTTCCGGCGGCGTCGTTAGGCACCGCTTGCAACTTGTAGACGCCCTTGCGTAGCTGTTTGCCGCCGAGGCGCCCACTGAAGTGGAACTTGTTCGCCCCAACAGTGTCGGTATGCACGAAGCTTCCGATGGCCTTGAGGATCGTGCAGCTTTTGCCGTGCTTGTTCGCTTTGCCTGGCTTCGCGCACGCTTTGCCCTGCTTGTGTCCGGGTATCTCGCTGAGCACGGTGAATGTGGCCGTCGCAGCCTGTGAGTCGCTGTAGCTCACGCTTGTCCCGTAGGTCTTCTTGGCTTTTTTGGACGCCTTGGAGATCGTGGCTCCAGACGGGGCCGCGAAGAATGAGCTGGGGGAGATCTGCAGGTGGGTGAGGATGCCGAGCGCGGCTTTGGCGAGCGGCGGCGTCGGTGGTGGCGGGCTCGGGCAGGTGGCCGAGTGGCCCTGCAGCTCGAGTGCGCCCATGTCCTGCAGGGCCTGGCAGTCGCCGTTGCCGTCCACCACGCGTGGGTTGCCCGCGAGGTCGGTGGTCGACGGCGTGATCCCGAACGGCAGCGATATCGCCGAGGCGGGCACGCTGTCGATCGCGGGGGTGCCGGGGAGCAGGTTGTAGCTGGTGACCGGCGTCGTGAACAGCGAGGTGAGCGGTCCGATCGTGGTGTTGCCGGCGACGCCGCCTGCGCAATTGACGGTGCCTTCGGTGCCTGTGGCGGCTTGTGTTTGGCTGGGCACGTCAGAGTAGGCGCAGTTGACGGTCGCAGTGGCGCCGCCTGGAGCGACCTTTGCTACCTGTGGCTCGAGCAGGATCGATCCCTCGATGTTCACGCTCGAGACGCTGGCAGCCCCGATGGATTCGACGCTCACTCCGCTGACGCCGGGACCGTCGCGTTCGCCGAGCACTCCCGCGTCGATCGTTGAGCCCGCGAGCGTGAGCGTGCGCTGCTTACTGGCGTTTTGCTCGAGGGTGATCGCGCTTTTACCTCCAAGGACCTCTGAGGAGTCAAGCGTCGCATTGCTGTTGATCGCGTATATGGCCGCCATCGCCGTGGGGGGCACGTCGGCGATGCTTCGCTGGAAGGTCAGTCCCGGGCCTTCGCCGGATTCGACGACTGCGACGGCGGGTCCTGTTCCAGAGGTGGTCAGTCGACTGTCCATGAGGGTGGTCGTGCCGCCCTCTGTCTCCAGCCCGGGCCCGGTCCACGTGCCGCCGATCTGAAGGTGATCGTATGTGGATGAGCCAAACTCCTGTACCACCGCGGGGTCAGTGTCTGCGGGGTTCGCGATGGAGATCGTGAGGCCGTTGACGGAAAAGGAGGTTGGGAACTCCATCTCGACAGCTGAGTTGACCGCGGTGTCGCCAAGGCTGATGGTCACGTTGCTCAGCGAGATCGCCGCGAGCCCTCCCTCAAGCGCCGTGCCCTTGGCTCCATTGGCCACGGTGAGCTGGACTCCGTTGAGCGAGAGTGGCACTCCCTCGTCGGCGAGCGCCACTCCTTCGTTGCCGGTCTCCATCGTGACGCCGCCGCCATTGATCGTGAGCGATCCGATCTCCTCGCTCTCGATTCCTTCGTATTTGCCGGCGTTGCGCATGTCCACCAGCACGTTGTTGAGCGTCAGCCCATCGGCGTTCTCGATTCCATCGCCTTCCTGGCCGACGGCAGCGACAATGCGGAGGTTGGAGAGCACAGCAGTGTTCCCGGGCGAGTCGAGCTCGAACGTGGGTTCTTTACCGGCGGAGCCTTCGATCACGGTGCCTGAGCCTTCGCTACCAGCGCCGTTGATCGTGATCCCGTTATCGGCTGAGCTGTTGAGCTCGACGGTTTCTTTGTATGTGCCGGCCGCGACTTCGATCGTGGCATTGCCCAATATCAGCTGAGACTTCTCGACAGCAGCGTTGATCGTCTTACAAGGTGCTCCCGCGCTCGTGCACGGGTTCGTGTCGTTGCCGGTTGCACCGTTGACGAACAGCGTCGACGCCGACGCAGCGCTCGCGCCCACAGTCATGGTGAAGGCGCTTACCAGCACACAGATACGAACTACACGTCGAAGCCTCGGCATGCACAACCCCTTGTCGATCGGTTTGGACTCCGCCGTCCAGTCACGGAGAACGCGGCAGTCTCCTGATAAGCCCCACCGCTGTCAAGCCATTTCGACAGATGTTGCAGATAGTCCTGCGAACGGCAGATGCGGCTCAGGCTCGGTCTACGACCAAGCCGGCACCAACAGTGTTGTTGGAAGCCTCGTCAATCAGGATGAAGCTGCCGGTGCGGCGGTTTGCACTCGTACGGGTCGAACACGAGCGGAGCACTCATGCGCAGACGGATACGGCCGATGTCGTTGAGTCCAAGCTCCTGTGGCGCGTCGGCGCGCTCGAGCGTGTGCACGTCGACGTGGTCGCAAAGCTCGTCAACGATTGCGGTCACCTCGCGCGTGGTGTGCTTGATCAGGTAGCGCCCACCTTGTCGCAACGGCGTATCGGTCATCCAGCACACATCGGCTTCGAGCTCGCGCGCCACTGTAGGCGCCTGCTCGGCACGGCAGATCGTCTCGCCCCTGGATATGTCCAGCTCGTCGCTCAGTCGTAGCGTCACCGACATCGGCGCGAGCGCCTCGGGCAGCTCACCGTCATAGGTATCGATAGCGGCGATGCTCGTGCGCTGGCCGCTTGGCAGGACCACGACCTCCTCGCCTGCTCGAAACGCACCGCTTGCGACCTGCCCCGCATAGCCGCGGTAGTCGCTGTGGGTGGGTGGAGACCGGTTCGTCGCCGGGCGGATCACCCACTGCACGGGAAAGCGTGCGGGTCGGTCGTAGGGATGGTCATAGGCCACCTCGACCTGCTCAAGCAGATCGAGCAGTGTCGGACCGGAATACCACTCCATCCCTTGCGAGCGATCCACGACGTTGTCACCGTTGAGCGCGGACATCGGGATGTAGGTGATGTCGCGGCCCATGCCGGTCCCTGTGCCGATCCCGTTTCAGCTTCTGGGCAAACCCCGCGAACTCGGCTACGAGCTCGTCAAAGCGCTCCTGGGAATAATCGACCAGGTCCATCTTGTTGACCGCCACGACCAGGTGGGGAATGCCAAGCAGCGCGCTGATGAATGCGTGGCGCTTGGACTGCTCCAGCACGCCCTTGCGCGCATCGAGCAGGATCACCGACAGGTCGGCCGTCGAGGCGCCGGTGACCATATTACGTGTGTACTGCTGATGCCCGGGGCAGTCGGCGATGATGAAGCGGCGCTTGGGCGTAGCGAAGTAGCGGTAGGCAACGTCGATCGTGATCCCCTGCTCGCGCTCGGCGCGCAGCCCGTCTGTCAGCAGCGCCAGGTCGAGCGCGCCCTCGCCGCCGCGCCGCTCGCTTGCCTGGGCCACATGGTCGAGCTGGTCCTCGAACACCTGCTTGGTGTCGTACAGCAGCCGCCCGATCAAGGTGCTCTTGCCGTCGTCCACGGAGCCGGCGGTGGTGAAACGCAGCAGGTCGAGCGTCATCGCCAAGCCTTCTCAGCGGAGTCGGGCGAGCTTCCGCTCCATCGGGCTGCACGTCCCGTCGCGTGGGCCGGCGCAGCCAAAAAAACCGCTTTCACTAGAAGTACCCGGCCTTCTTACGATCCTCCATCGCGGCCTCGGACACGCGGTCGTCCGCCCGCGTCTCGCCGCGCTCGGTGATCCGTGTCGCGGCGATCTCGGTCACGACTTCCTGCAGTGTGGCGGCCTGTCGAGCGCACGCCGCCGGTGCAGCTCATGTCGCCAACCGTGCGGTAGCGCACCGTCTCTGAGAACACGCTCTCGCCGTCGATCAGTTCCGTCCCCTCGCGCCATGCGTAGAGCATGCCGTCGCGCTTGAACACCTCGCGCTCGTGGGCGAAGTAGATCGAGGGCACCTCCAGCTGCTCCTGGTCGATGTACTCCCACACGTCCAGCTCGGTCCAGTTGGAGATCGGGAAGACGCGCACGTTCTCGCCCTTCTTGATGCGCCCGTTGTAGAGGTTCCAAAGCTCGGGCCGCTGGCTCTTGGGATCCCAGCCGCCGAAGTCGTCGCGAAAGGAGAACACGCGCTCCTTCGCTCGCGCGCGCTCCTCGTCGCGGCGCGCGCCGCCGAAGGCCGCGTCGAACTTGTGCTCGGCGATCGCATCGAGCAGGGTCACGGTCTGGAGCTGGTTCCGCGATGCGCGCGGCCCCTTCTCCTCGACGGCCCGGCCGCTGTCGATCGACTCCTGCACGGAGGCCACGATCAGCCGCTCGCCGAGCTCGGCCACGCGCCGGTCGCGGAACTCGATCACCTCAGGGAAGTTGTGCCCGGTGTCCACGTGCATCAACGGAAAGGGAAAGGGCCCCGGACGAAACGCCTTCTCGGCCAGCCGCAGCAGCACGATCGAATCCTTGCCACCGCTGAACAGCAGTACGGGCCGCTCGAATTCGGCGGCCACCTCGCGCATCACGTGGATCGCCTCGGACTCAAGCGCGCGCAGATGGCTCAGCTGGGGACGCTCGGCGACGCTCATGACACACCAACGTGCAGTCCGCACTCGGTCTTCTCGGTGCCGGCCCAACGGCCCTCGCGACCTGTGCCTGGCTGAGTGCAGGGCGCGCAGCCGATCGAGGAGTACCCCTGGTCGTGCAGCGGGTTGTAGGGCAGGTCGCGCTCGAAGATACGAGTCCACAGGTCCTTTTCGCTCCACAGGGCCAGCGGGTTGTACTTGTGCAGCTCGCGCTTGGCGTCGACTTCGATCAGCTCGGTGCTCGCGCGCGTAGGGCCCTTGCTCGCGCCTGATGCCGGTGATCCAGCCCTCGGCGCCTTGCAGCGCCTGCTCCAGGGCAGCCACCTTCGCGACCGAGCAGCAGTGCTCGGGCCCGCTCCAAGGCGCGCTCGGGCTGCTGGCGTCGTGCACCTCGACGGCGATCCCAAAGCGCTCCTCGAACGCCTTCCAGGTCTGCAGCGTCTCGGGAAAGAGCACGCCGGTGTCGATCGTCGCGATCCGCACCGGCGTCTGTCCGTCGCCGATACGCAGCAGCTCGTCGATCAACACCGACTCCTCCTTCTGGAAGGAGCACAGCAGCACGACCTGCTCGCCGTGGCGCTCGACCGCCTCGCGCAAGGTCTCGCTCAGGGTGTGCGCGAGCTCGTCCGGCTCGTGCCGCTGGAAGGCGTCGCCAGGGGCACGCTCGCAGCTACGAGACTTGCCGCTGCGGCCTCAGAGGCGAGATCGCGCTCAAGGGGGCTGTCCTCTAGACCGCGCACTCGCCCTCACCACGAATCACCTGGAACGGCACGTCACGGTTCCAGTCGATGAATGTGTTCATTGTCTCCAGGCCGAAGTCGACAGGCAGCGACAGCTCCTTGACGAGCCCTTCGAGCTCGGGAGTGCCGACGCGCTCTACGAACGCCCCCCACTCCTCGCCGTCGTTGCGGTTGGCCTCGTAGTGGCGGATCCAGCGCTCGATCGCCTCGGGCGCGCGCTTGGCCGGCAGGCGCAGCTTCAGGCGCGTGCCGAACTTGACCTCGCCGCCTTCGTACACGCCACCGACGTGGGGGATGTAGGCGGGGATCGTGTGCTCGCCGACTTTGATCGACGCCCCGTAGAAGCCGATGTCGGCGACGTGGTGCTGGGAGCAGCCGTTGGGGCAGCCGCTCATCTTGATGTGGATCTTGCGCGTCAGCGGATCGGTGATGTTCATCGCTTCGATGCGCTCCTGCACGGCCTGGTTGAGCCCCATCGAGCTTGTGATCCCGAGCTTGCAGAGTCGGTCCCGGGGCAGGAGACGACGTCTGTGATCTCGCGTGAGCCGGCATCGCCGAGGCCAAGCGCGCTGAGCGCTTTCCAAACGTCGTAGACGCTCTCCTCGCGCACCCAGCGCAGCACGAAATTCTGCTGCACGGTGGTGCGCGCGTAGCCGCCGGAGTATTCGCGCATGATCTGCCCGAGCCCCCGGAACTGCTCGGGAGTGAGGTCGCCGCGCACGATCTTCACCTCGACAGTCACGAAGCCCTCCTGCTTCTGGGCGGCCACGTTGGCCTGCTTGAAGCGCTCGAACTCGGAGATGTCGCCGTTGGGGCAGCCATAGCTCGTCGGAGGCGCGGGCGCCGCTTCGCGCTCGTCGTCGAGGAACAGGCGATGCTCGATCGAGAAGTCGCGTTCTTTGACCCACTCGCCTTCAGCTCCTGCTCGACCTGGTTGCGCAGCTCGTCGATGCCGAACTTGTCCACGAACACCTTGATGCGGGCGCGCGCGCGGTTGACGCGCAGCCACTCTTGGCGGTCGAAGATGCGGAAGACGGCCTCTGAGATCTTCAGGTAGTCGCCGTTGTCGAGCTCCACGAAGTCGTACAGCGCGGGAGCCACACGCGGCATGATCGAGGTGCCGCCGCCGACGAGCATCTCCGCGCCGCGTACCTCTTTGCCGTCGATCTGCTTGATGCGCGCGCGGAAGGCGATGTCGTGGATGCCGCTGATCGCCCTGTCGCGCGGGCGAGCCGTCGAAGGAGGTCTTGATCTTGCGCGGCATCCCCTGTGTGGTGGGGTGCCTGACGAAGTAGCGCGCATAGGCACCGGCATAGGGGGTGAGGTCGAACAGCTCGTCCGCGGCCACCCCGGCCCAGGGATCGCCGGTGACGTTGCGCACCGGTGTTGCCGCAGCCCTCGCGGCTCGAGAGGCCGGCTTCGCCCATCTCCCTGATCGCCTGCTCGATTTCAGGCAGCGGGATGTGGTGCATCTGGATGTTCTGGCGGGTCGTCACGTGGCCCTTGCCCAAGGGCGCGTACTTTTCGACGACGTCGGCGAACTTGTCCATCTGCTCCGGCGTCACGCCGCCGAAGGGCAGCTTCACACGGATCATCTGCACGTCGGGCTGGCGCTGGCCGTAGACGCCCTGCCTGAGGCGGAACTTGATGAACTCGTCCTCGGGCATGTCGCCCTGGAGGAACTTGGTCGCCTCGGTCTTGAAGTCGTCGTACTCCCGCTGCAGGATCGGGATCACGTGCCCGGGGACGTTCTGCAGGACCTCAGGATCCTCCAGCGAGCCCTTTTTGGCGGACCGCTCGGCGGGTATCGAAACTGGCTCCATCTAGCGAAACCTCCTGGTCCGGGTTGGGGTTGGGGATCCCGGATTTATCGTTTTGCGACCGGCAAAGGGATTGGTGCTAAAGCCTAGCGGCTTTTAGGTATTTAGCCAAGGGTCCGGCTCGTCGCCGAGACCCGTGCGCCCCCACGCCTTCGAGCATAGCCGCGCGCGTCCACGGGTCCAGCTGCTCGGTTGGTCGGCGCCAGCTGGGGCGCTGTATCGCGCATGAAGCGCTCCAGCGCCGCCACGATCGCGGCCGCCTCGGCCGGTGAGGCCGAGGGTGCGATCATCAGCTGGGGGCGGCGATTGACCATCTTGGCTAGCTGCGGCGGTCTGCTCGTCAATTCACCATCGCGATCGTAGTCGCTCAAAGCGGGATGTTGCCGTGCTTGCGCTTGGGGCCAGGCTCGCGCTTGGTGTGCAGCGTGTCGAGCGCCGCGATCAGCTTCGGGCGCGTCTCGTGCGGGATGATCACGTCGTCGATATACCCGCGTTCGGCGGCTGTATAGGGGTTGGCAAAGCGCGCCTTGTAGTCGTCCATCAGCGTCTGGCGGCGCTCCTGGGGCGTCGGGCTGCCGGCGATGTCACGCCGGTAGATGATGTTGACCGCGCCCTCCGGGCCCATCACGGCGACCTCGGAGGTGGGCCAGGCGAAGTTGAAGTCGGCGCCGAGATGCTTGGAGGACATCACGTCGTAGGCGCCCCCATAGGCCTTGCGCGTGATGATCGTGATCTTCGGCACCGTCGCCTCGGCGAACGCATACAGGAGCTTGGCGCCGTGGCGGATGATTCCGCCCCACTCCTGGGCGGTGCCAGGCAGAAAGCCGGGCACGTCGCAGAGCGTGATCAAGGGGATGTTGAACGCGTCGCAGGTGCGCACGAAGCGCGCTGCCTTGGCGGAGGCGTCGATGTCGAGCACGCCCGCCAGCTGGTTGGGCTGGTTGCCGACGATCCCCACCGCGTGGCCGTCCAAGCGTGAGAAGCCGCAGATGATGTTCTTGGCGTGGTGCTCGTGCACCTCGAAGAACTCGCCGTCGTCGACGATCAGACGTACCACGTCGCGCATGTCATAGGGCTTGTTGGGGTTGTCGGGAACGACGTGGTCGAGCTCGGGATCCATACGCAGCGGATCGTCGGTAGGTTGCACGCGCGGCGCGGTCTGCATGTTGTTCTGTGGCAGGAAGCTCACCAGGTATCGGCAGTCCTCAAGGCAGGCGTCCTCGTCCTCGGAGGCGAACTGGGCCACCCCTGACTTCGTGTTGTGCGACATTGCGCCGCCCAACTCCTCGAAGCCGACTTCCTCGCCGGTGACGGTCTTGATCACGTCGGGGCCGGTGATGAACATGTGCGAGGTCTCCTTGACCATGAACACGAAGTCGGTGATCGCCGGCGAGTACACCGCCCCGCCCGCGCACGGGCCCATGATCAAGCTGATCTGGGGGATGACCCCGGAGGAGCGGACGTTGCGCAGGAACACGTCGCCGTAGGCACCGAGCGAGACGACCCCCTCCTGGATGCGCGCCCCGCCTGAGTCGTTGATGCCGATCACCGGGCAGCCGATCTTCGTCGCCAGGTCCATGATCTTGCACATCTTCTCGCCCATGACCTCGCTCAAGGAGCCGCCGAACACGGTGAAATCCTGGCTGAACACGCACACCCGCCGCCCGTCGATCGTGCCGTGGCCGGTCACCACCGCATCGCCCCAGGGGCGGTTCTTCTGCATGTCGAAGTCGTAGGTGCGGTGGCGCACGAACGTGTCGAGCTCCTGGAAGGAGCCTGGATCGAGCAGCTTCTCCACGCGCTCGCGCGCCGTGTACTTACCGCGGGCGTGCTGCTTCTCCTCGGCCTCGGGCGCGGAGTGGACCGCGGCCACGCGTAACTCCTGCAGCTCGGCGAGCTTCTCCTCGTATGTTTCCGGGGCCTTGGCGCGCATCGGCGCGCAATGTTATCCGCGCGAGAAGGGCCTGTGGTGCGCGGCACCAAGTCGGTCGAGCACGCCGGTCAACAGCTCGGTCGTCTCGGCCGTCATCTGCACTTCCACCGAGGCCAGTTCGGCGGCCAGGTCTTCGGCCGGTTCGAGGACCTCAGGCTTCGTCTCGACGGGCCGCTCCGGGTAGATCGGCTCGGGTGCCGCCAGTGCCACGACTTCGATCTCGATCTTCGGGCTTCGGCTCAGGCTCTGTGACTGCGTCGAACTCTGCCAGCGCCTCGGCGAGCGCGCGTCGCCTTGCGTGACCTCGGCGGAATAGCCGTGCGAAGAATCCGGGGCGAGTATCCGGCTCTGTCACCGTCTCTTGCTCTGCGACCGCAGTGACCAACTCGGGCTCGTGACCAACTCGGGCTCGAGCGCGACCTTTCCCAGCGGCTCGGCGGTGGGCTCCGCGGCAGTCTTCTGTTCCGGCTCGACTTCGCCTACTGGCTCGGCTGCGGCGGGCCGTGTAGCAAGCTCGGCTCGGGCTCCGGCCCAGCTGCAGCGACCGGCTCGGTCTCTACGGCTGGCTCTGGCTCTGCGATCGCCTCGGGCTCGGACGGCGTCTCTTTGCCGGCCGGTGCGACACGCGTCACCGACAGGGTGACCTTCGTGCCCCAGCCGGACTGCTTGAGGTGCACGGTGCCGCTTGAGCCCTCTGCCTCCCACTCGACCTTCGTCTCGGGCTCGACAGCGGTGATGCGGATCTCGCCGAGCTCGGACAGATGGCGGGCGAGCGCATCTGGGTTGCTCAACTCCGACCACAACTCAGGCGGTGACTTCACGAGGGTGCGTTGCACCTCGGTCGAGACGCTCATCGCTCCGAGGTTCGAGCGTCGTGGCGAGAGTCCTTCCGGTGGTTCTCGCTAGACACCCCCTGTTCTGTGCCCAGCCATTTAACTTTGGTACCAAACCATCCACCACAGGTCCACAATTTCCTAGTGTTTCCGGTCCTACCTTCCCGAGAGCCCCAGGCTCCTCTCGAGACTTCGGGCTCCCCCGAGACTCAAGCTACTCCCGAGACTCAAGCTACTCCCGAGACTCAAGCTACTCCCGAGACTCAAGCACTCCCGAGAACTTCAAGCCCAGGAAGCAACTGTCGCCGCTTGCGCCACGATCAAGGACCGACGGTCCAGCAACTCCGCCAGCTGGACCGCATTCGTAGCGGCGCCCTTGCGCAGGTTGTCGGCGACGATCCACATGTCCAAAGCGCGCTCGTGGCCCGGGTCACGGCGGATGCGCCCGACGAATACCTCGTCATGACCGGTGGCCTGCGTCGCCAACGGATAGAGCGAGGCGTCAGGATCGTCGGCCACGGTGATGCCGGGCGCAGCGCGTAGCAGCTCACGCGCTCGCTCAGGGCTGAGATCGTCTCGCGTTTGCATGTTGACGGCCTCAGAGTGGCCATTGATGACCGGTACACGCACACAGGTCGCGCTCACGCGGATCTGGGGGTCCCCCAAGATCTTGCGGGTCTCGTTGATCAACTTGCGCTCCTCGTCGGTGTGATCGTCGCCGGGCGCGAACGAGCCGGCGTGGGGCAGCGCGTTGAAGGCAATCTGATGCGCGTAGGTCTGTGGTGGCTCGATCTCTATCCCGTGCAGCAGCGCGTGGGACTGGTCGAGCAGCTCGTCCATCGCCTTCTTGCCCGTGCCGGAGACGGCCTGGTAGGTAGATATCACCAGCCGCTCGATGCCGGCCGCGTTGTGCAACGGCCCTAGCGCTACCACCATCTGCATCGTGGAGCAATTGGGGTTGGCGATGATTCCCTGGTGGGAAGCCAATGCTTCCGGGTTGACCTCTGCGACGACAAGCGGCACATCGTCGTTCATGCGCCAGTGCGAGCTGTTGTCGACCACGACGGCGCCGGCCTCCACGAAGCGCGGTGCCCACTCGCCCGAAGTCGATCCGCCGGCGGAGAACAGCGCCAAGTCGAAGCCTTGGATCGTCTCCTCGCTGAGCGGTTGCACCACGCCGACGCCCTCTAGCGCGCGACCGGCCGAGCGCTCGGAGGCAAACGGCACGATCTCGCGCGCGGGGAAATCGCGCTCGCGCAACAACTGCAGCATCAGCGTGCCTACCTGCCCGGTGGCGCCCACGACGGCGACTCTGTAGCCCTGGCTCATAACGCTATCCAGGGTACAGATGGCTGATGCCCGGCTGGTGCTCGACGGGTAGTCAGATTTCGGATATGCCCCCCGCGCGCGCGGGGGGCATATCAATTTGAGTCAACCTGAATCAGCCAAAGGTCACGTCTACGCGCAACGATTGTCACGTCTACGCGCAACGATCGCCGCTCCCAAATCAGCTCGGGCCCGCGAGCGCACGCCAAGCGTCGGGGTCGTGCGACGGCACAAGGGTCGTCTGCGGATTGGCGAGCGCGAACGCCTTGATCTCTCCGATCGATCTGCGCGCGGTCGCGTCGTCGTCAGTGAGCATCGGCAGGATTTCCTCGTGGATGTTGCGGAGCGTGTATGCGGCGTCGCCGACGAGCAAGGCCTGGTCGCCGCCGGCCAAGCGCAGTAGCACGGATAGATGTCCTGCGCTGTGACCCGGAGTGGAGATCAGGCGGATCGTGCCGTCGCCGAACAGGTCGATGCTCTGCTTGAACACTGCATATGGTTCGCCGTCGCGGTCGAAGTCCAGCAGCTGCATCTGTGAGATGGCAGGCAGATGGTGGGGGACATAGCCCTTGCCGGCTGGGAATCTGCGACGGGTCGCCGCCCACTCTGCTCCTGAAGCGATGAACTTGGCGCCTGGCAGTAGGCGCATGCCGCTCGTGTGGTCGAGGTGGAGGTGGGTCATGACCACCTGCTTGACAGAGCCCGGCTCGATGTCGAGTGCGCGCAACTGCTCGTCGAACGGCTCCTGGGCCGGATGCAGGCCCCTGAACATCAGACTCAGAGGCATGCCGAAGTCACGACGTGGGTTCTCGCGCGCGTCGCGGTGCATACCCGTGTCGATCAGGATCGTGCCGGCCAAGGGGTGGCGGACCACAAAGGCGAGGCACTGCGCTTCGAGCGTTTCACCGAACGGTGAGATGCCGCTAAGGATGCGCCGCGCCGGGTTGCCTTGGGCGCGATAGACGTAGCCGTAAGGCATGGACACTTTCGCCGTGACGATCACGTCGAGTTCCACACCGGTGGCGTTCACGGCCAGCGCCGGCCTACGTTTTGAGGACCATGAACAAGATCGTGAGTATCACGAGCAAGTCCATCGTGGCGCCCACGGCGCCGATGCGGCGCACGAGCGTGTCGTGCTCGGCGCTGAACGTCACCGGTCCGTCACCGGCCGCGGCGAGGTCAATGTCTGCTACCTCGACTAGGCGCTTCTCGTTGGGGCTCAGGAACATGCCCTCGATGGCGCCGATCACGAGTGCCACGCCGATGCCCCACTGCACATAGAACTCGCTCCAAACGTGCAGTTTGGACGCGAGGTAGATGCCACAGATCACGACGATCGCGAGGCCAGGCATGATGACCTTGACGCTGATCGCGTGGATTGCTCGGTACAGCGCCGGCAGGGCGCGCGAGTCGGCCTTGCTGACCGTCCCGAGTATCACGGGGTAGGCGAAGGTCGCGCCGAAGGCGAAGACCACGGCCAGGATGTGCACGGCCAAGACCACTTCGAAGAACTGCACCGTCGCGATCACGGGCAAAATCCTATTGGACCGGGCGGCACATGTGCCGCCCGCCCGACCCGTACATGTACGGGTCGGGCGCATGTCGCATGCTGGCCGATCTCCGATCGGTTGGTCGTCCCACGAGGAGAATCAGAACGTCGGTGCGTACTTGCCGAAGACGTCCTGCATCGCCCCGCACACCTCGCCGAGCGAAGCGCGGTCCTTCAGCGCCTGGCGAATGCTTGGCAGCAGGTTGTCGTTGCCGCGCGCGGTCTCGCGCAGCTCCTCCAGACGCTTGTCCACGAGTTGCTGGTCGCGGTTGGCCTTGAACGCCTTCAGTCGTCCCACCTGTTCGCGCTCTGACTCGGGATCCACACGCAGCAGGTCGGGCACCTCGATGTCGTCCTCCTCGAACTTGTTGACGCCCACGACGATGTCCTGGCCGATGCGGTAGCGCTCCTGATAGCCCCACGCGGACTCGTCGATCTCGCCCGTGATGAACTGGATCGCGTTTACAGACCCGCCAAGCGCATCGACCTTCGCGATCAGCTCGTTTGCGCGCGCTTCGATCTCGTCGGTGAGTGACTCCACGAAATAGGAGCCGGCGAATGGGTCCACCGTGTCGGCCGCCCCCGACTCGTACGCGAGGATCTGCTGGGTGCGCAATGCCGTCTTTGCAGCGCGCTCGGTCGGCAGGGCCAAGGCCTCGTCGAAGCCGTTGGTGTGCAGCGACTGCGTCCCGCCGCATACGGCAGCAAAGCCCTGCAAAGCCACACGCACGATGTTGTTCTCCGGCTGCTGCGCGGTCAACGTGACACCGCCGGTCTGCGTGTGAAAGCGCAGCATCGTCGACTTCGCGTTCTTTGCGCCAAAACGCTCCTTCATGATGTGCGCCCACATGCGCCTGGCTGCCCGGAACTTGGCGACCTCCTGGAAGACGTTGTTGTGACCGTTGAAGAAGAACGCCAAGCGCGGTGCGAAGTCATCCACGTCGAGGCCCTTCTCGATCGCGGCCGTCACGTAGGCGATGCCCGAGGACAAGGTGAAAGCCACCTCCTGCACGGCCGAGCAGCCCTTCTCGCGGAAGTGGTAGCCGGAGATCGAGATCGTGTTCCACTTCGGCACGTTTTCCTGGCAGTACTGGAACAGGTCGGTCGTCAGGCGCATCGTCGGCTGCGGCGGATAGATGTAGTTGCCGCGCGCGATGTACTCCTTGAGCACGTCGTTCTGGGTTGTTCCGCGCAGCTTCTCGCTTGGCACGCCCTGCTCCTCGCCGACAAGGTCGTAGAGCAGCAGCAGGCAGGCCGCCGGTGCGTTGATCGTCATCGACGTCGAGACCTCGTCCAACGGGATCCCGTCGAAGGCGGTGCGCATGTCGTCGATCGTGTCGATCGCCACTCCTGTGCGGCCCACCTCGCCCAGGCAGCGCGGATTGTCCGAGTCAAGGCCCAGCTGCGTGGGCAGATCGAAGGCCATCGAGAGGCCGGTCGAACCCTTGGAGAGCAGGTAGCGGTAGCGCTCGTTTGACTCCTTGGCTGAGGCATAGCCCGCGTACTGGCGCATCGTCCACGTTTGTTTGCGGTACATCTCACGGTGCACGCCACGCGTGTAGGGAAAGTCCCCGGGCGTCCCCAGGTCAAGCTCCGCCGGCAGGTCATCCTCGTTGTAGAGCGGCTCGATCTCGATCCCCGAGTCGGTGAAGCGGCGCGGATCTTCAGGTCCCACTATCGGGGCAACCGTCAGGCGCTCCTCCTGCTCGCTTTGGTTGTGCTGGCTCATGGCTTGCATTGGATCATATGGATTGGGATGGGACGGAACTTGGCGCATCGACGTCCAGGGAGCGTCTTTTTTGGGAGACAAGATCCGCCAGACGGCCCGAATCGTGGCTTCCCTGACCGGTCACGAGGGCCCGCCTCGCACCAAGCAGAAACTGCCTGCAGCCTTATACTGGCGTGCGATGTCAACGTGCATGGTCACAGGCGGTGCTGGCTTCCTCGGTTCGCACCTTTGCGACGAGCTGCTTGCCCGCGGAAACCGTGTGATCTGCGTCGACAACCTCGAGACCGGCTCGCTCGCGAACATCGAGCACATTCGCGATCCTGAGAACTTCCGCAATGTCAATGTGGACATCATCGAGCCGTACGAGATCGACGAGCCTGTCGATTTCGTCTACCACCTGGCATCGCCTGCCTCCCCAATCGACTATCTGCGCCTGCCGCTGCACACGCTGAAGGTCGGCTCCTACGGCACTCACCATACGCTCGGCCTGGCCAAGGCCAAGCGGGCTCGCTTTTTGATCGCCTCTACCAGCGAGGTGTACGGCGATCCCAAGGAACATCCGCAAGCTGAGACCTATTGGGGGCACGTCAACCCGATTGGGCCGCGCGGCGTTTATGACGAGGCCAAGCGCTACGCCGAGGCGCTGACGATGGCCTATCACCGCCAGCAAGGAGTGGACACGGCAATCGTGCGCATCTTCAACACCTACGGGGCGCGCATGCGCCCGCACGATGGGCGCGCGATTCCCACCTTCCTGCGCCAAGCGCTTGCCAACCGTCCGCTCACCGTCTTTGGCAACGGCTCACAGACGCGCTCCTTCTGTTTCGTCAGCGACCTGATCCGTGGGCTGATCGCGCTGGCCGAGTCCGGCTACCACAATCCCGTGAACATCGGTAATCCCGACGAGTACACGCTGCTCGAACTGGCCGAGGCTGTCAAGGAGATCACAGGGGCCGACTCGGAGATCCTGTTCGAGGCGCTGCCGGTCGACGATCCCAAGCAACGCAAGCCGGACATCACGCTCGCGCGCGAGCTGCTTGGCTGGGCGCCCGAGGTATCCCTACGGGACGGGTTGCGACGTACGATCGACACGTCCGGCATAGAGCAGCTGGTTGGGTGAGTCGCGGCTGCCAACGGTTCCCGAGCGCTTGACTGCTCCCCAAGCACATGCGCGCCTTGGCGTGCACATGTCCTCCCCGTGGGAATCTGGCCGCCCCCCAATGTCCCAAATACACGTGCGTCCTGGCGCGCATGTGTTCTCCCAAACGGTTTCTGACCGCCTAACAGCCGCCCAAACATGTGCGCGCCTTGGCGCGCACATATCTTCCCCGTTGGTTTCTGACCGCTACATACGGGAAACTCAACTGTTGTGAAGTCCGAGATGGGAGTTCGTTCTCCGGACGCGCCGCGCACCAGTCGTCCCGCAAGGACGCCGTTGCCTGCTCGCGCGGGCTCGACCGGCAGGCCCTCTGTTGAGGAGATTTCGCCGCCGCGCAGCGACCGCGATGTGCCGCGCAGCGACCGTGACGTGCGTAGCAAGCGCCCGCCTGCGCTCTCGTTCCTGCTGCGCATGGACACGATGCGTCGTGGTCTGCGAGTCCTCTCGCTGCTCGTGCTCGACCTGTTCGGGGTGTCGCTGGCGATCTTCACGGCGCTCGCGCTCAAGGAGGTTCTGCTCTCCAGCGTCGACGCGCACAGCGTCTACGAGGGGACGCGCTCGATCCTTGCGTTTGCCTACCTGCTGACCGCGCTGCTGTTCGCCCGCTCGGGCTTGTATGCCGAGCGCTCGCAGCGACCGGGCCTGTCGCGCATCGTGGGCTCGCTCTTCCAGGTCGCCTTCGTCGCCCTCATCTTTGCGGTGGTGAGCGGCGAACACTTCTCCAGCTACTACATCTTCTACGGCTCGCTCGGCTTTGCGCTGTTCTACATCTCTTCACTGCGCTACCTCTACGAGCGGGCCACCGGCGCGATCCTGCATGCGGCCGGCTATCAGCGCCGCGCGGTGCTCGTCGGCACCGGCAAGCACATTCACGATGTCGCCCACGCGCTTGCCGACGCGCCGCACTCGCCGATCGAAGTCGTCGGCTTCGTCTCGCCCGAGCCGTTGCCTGCCAACGGTGTGCGCTGTCTTGGCACGCTGGCTCACCTGCAGGCCGTGATCGTCTCCGAGCGCGTCGACGAGGTGATCATCGCCGATCCAGATTTTCCCCAGGAGCGTGCGGTGGATCTGGTCGACCAGTGTCATCGTCGCGGCGTGCGCGTGCGCATCGCTCCCTCGACAATGGAGATCCTGATCCATCGCGCCGAGTTCGTTCCCGGCCAGTCGGTGCCCCTGTTTGAGCTTGGGCCGCCCGTGTTCGAGGGCATCGACTTCGCCCTGAAGCGCACCTTCGACCTCCTCGGCGCGAGCTTCCTGCTTGTGCTGCTCAGTCCCCTGCTTGCTGCGATCACGCTTGCCGTACGGGTCTCTTCGCGTGGGCCGATCTTCTACCGCTCGAAGCGACCGGGTATCGGTCAGCTGCCGTTTGCCTGTTTGAAGTTCCGCACCATGTACTGCGACGCGCACGAGAACCAGGGAGCGCTGGAGGAGCTCAATGAGGCCTCCGGGGCACTGTTCAAGATCAAGGACGACCCCCGTCTCACGCCCGTGGGCCGCTTCCTGCGGCGCTTCTCTTTCGACGAGCTGCCCCAGCTCGTCAATGTCCTGCGCGGTGAGATGTCGCTCGTCGGCCCGCGGCCGCTGCCCGAGCGCGACTTCAAGCTGCTCGAGGACTGGCATCGCAAGCGCTACCTGGTGCTACCCGGCATCACCGGTCTGTGGCAGGTGTCGGGGCGCTCAGAGCTTGATTTCGACGATCTCGTGCACCTCGACTTCATCTACCTGGAGCGCTGGTCTCTGGCGCTCGATTTGGCGATTCTGTTGAAGACGATTCCCGCTGTGATCATGCAGCGCGGGGCTTACTGAGCAAGTTCGTCCGGTGATCCAAGGACTACGTGCATTTCCTTGTCTACTAACGACATACGCTCGTTGATGAGAACACCGTCGACCGACGCCGGCAAGAGTCCCAGAAGCACTGACTCGTTGGGCCTATAACCGCGACCCTCGCGTACAAGTAGATTTAGCTCTCTGATCTCTTTGAGATCGCGCGTCAATGTCTTGTCGGTCTTTTTGTCATATGCCATCGCGAGCTTCGGCGTCAGCCAGCGCATTTCAGTTCTGGGGACGGGCTCATCAGCATCCCGGGCCTTTCTAGAGACCTCGAGAACCAACCTCAGGCGGCGGCGGTCCGCCTCGGTGCGTAGCTCTCCAAACTGCTGGTACACATACTGCTCCCAGCGATCTTCCCGCTGCCATCCAAAGATCAACTCCAGCTGCTCAGCAAGACCGTCTACGAACCCACGAAGTGCGTAGGTGATGAAAGGTAGTGGATCGCCTGTGCGGCCAGCTGCGTTCAGCTGCCGGTAATACTCAGACCGAGTCTGGTTGTAGTGGTTGCTGAGAAGCTGCGTGGCCGGTGTGGGGAATCCGGCCGCTAGTAGAAGTTGCAACTCGAGTAGTCGCGCAGTTCGTCCATTGCCGTCGCCGAACGGATGAATCCAGACAAGGTAGAGATGCGCGACTACCGCCTTGATCACGACAAGAGCTGCTCGTAGCTCGGGACGTTGATCGGGTGCCTTAAAGTCGTCGCTGTTGAGCCAGTCGCAGAGTCGTTGCATCAGAAGCCCGACATCTGTAGCCGACGGTGCCCGATAGTTGCCGACCACCACGCTGTTGGCACGAAACTCCCCAGGCCTAACGCCCTCTTCAACATCGAGATCGTTTAGGATCAACGCGTTCCAACGCTTGAATAGCTCCGGTGTTAGCTCGGCATCGGGAGCGTCCAGGACGGCGTCAACCACCTCGTTGTAAGCGTCGATCACATTCCGAATCTCTTGCGCCAGATACTGCTTTGACGGAGGCAGATCGGCTCGATTCTCGATAACTCCCCGAACCTGGTCCTCTGACAGGGTGTTCCCCTCGATTGCCGTCGTGGCAAGCACCCCCTTTGTTAGGAAGACCTGCATGAGCTCGTGACTGCGGTGGGGATGTAGCAGCGTCCGTGCGATATGGGCGCTCTTGGACTTGGCCTCACCCAAGAGGAGCCACAAGGCAACGTTTGGCTTGTCTAGTCGCAGCCTGAATTCGATGTAGGGGTGGGTCTTCTCGTACTCGCGACTGACGTCGGCCACAGCTACCCCATAATTTCGATGCCTAAAATGTCCCTAGAGACTGTCCATGCTTATGTCCAGTCTATACGTCCTATACATCGGACGGTACTCACGGACCTTGAGTACGCGTTGGCGACTGCTACTACTCAGCCTGAGGCTCGGCCAGGCCCCAGCCAACCGGACGGGACTCGTCCTCGGCGAAGTTGATTGCCTGCTGGTAGACGCGCCAAGTCGATCGTGCTGCGTCCTGCCAGGTCCACGGTGGCGGCGCTGGAGCAGGACGGCGCGAGCGCTCGGCGCTTTCGATCAGGGAGCGCAGGTCGCCGCGCTCTACGAAAGCGGCGCGCTCGCCAAGGACCTCGCGCAGTGCCGGCACTTCGCAAGCGGCGACCGGCGTCCCGCACGCGAGCGCCTCGACCGCCGGTAGCCCAAAGCCCTCGTCCTCGGAGGCGAGCACCAGCGCGTGCGCTCCACTGTAGATGGCGGCCAGATGCTCGTCGGAGACCTCGCCCGTCAGGATTACGCCTTGCAGCTCGTGCGCCCAGGGCCGCGTCGGGCCGACGAGCACGAGCGGCAACTCGCGCGGTGTCGCGGCAAGCTTGGCGACGTGCTTGCGCGGGTCGGGATGGCGCAGCGAGCCGACCCACAGCAGGTAGTTCTCCGGTAGTGAGAAGCGCTCACGAACTACAGCTATCTCCTCCTCTGAGCGCGCGAACATGGTCGGGTCCGGCGCCTCGGCGATCACAGTAATGCGCTGGCGTTCCAGGCCCAAGCGTTGCACCGCGTCGCCGGCAACAGCCTCGGTCGGCACGATCACGCGCACCGCACGCTGCACCGCGAGCTGGCGCAAACGCAGGCGCACGCCCATGCGCAGATGCTCGCTCGCGCGCTTGAGCGCTGAGAGGTCATGCAGGGTCACGACCATCGGACAGGGGCTGCGCAGGATCGCCCCCTCCATCCACGGCGAATGAAACACAGCAGCACGGCGCGGCCGGTGGGTCTCGACGATCTCCACGCTTCCTGCGCCGGTCTCGCGCAACGCGGTCAGCAGCGAGCGCGTATAACGCCCGACGCCGCGCACGTCGGCCGCCGGCCGGCTGTCGAAAGCGACCCTCATGACGTCGCTCGTCCCGGTCCGGGAGCTCAGACCACGAGGCGCCTTAACGTCTGTCCCACCCACGCGCACTGGTTCAGAACATAGTCGGTCCGACCGCCGGTTGTGTAGATCGGCAACGAATCGCCCACGCTGTTTCCGAAGTTTGCGCGCTGTGCCGTCCCATGGCTTGCGGCCGCAGGACGAATTGCGTGCTGCTGTGGCGGCCCGTCGCGGTTCGTCCATGACCACGTGTTGTCCTAACGGCTCGTTCCCGGCCACGCTAGCCTTGCCTCGCGATGCCAGCACGCGCCTACCACGAGAGCCTGTGGGAGGCCATCCCCGAAGGGCTCCCGCCGGCTGACGCACACCTACGCGAAGCCTTCTTGCTCGACCACGTCGCGGTGGCCGGCGAACGTGCTGGACGCGTCCCGCGTGTACTGGACATCGGTTGCGGCGAGGGTCACTTCGCCGCAGCGTTGCTGCGGGCGGGCTCAGAGGTGGTTGCAGCTGACGTCGCCGCCGAGCCGCTGAGTCGCGCACGCTCGCGTCATCCCGCGCTGGACTTGCGTTTGGTGGAGCCCGAAGCAAAGCTACCGTTCGAGGACACGAGCTTCGACGTTGTGTGGGCCGGCGAGACGATCGAGCACGTCGCCGACACCGCGCAGTGGCTCTCAGAGCTGCGCCGTGTGCTGCGCTCGGGCGGTCTGCTGCTGATCAGCACCCCCGATCACGGCCCGCTGTCGAGATTGTGGATCGGGCTGAGCCGAGCCGCATTCCAGGCGCGCTTCGACCCGTGCGCGGACCACCTGCGCTTCTATACGCGCCAGCTGCTGGCTGAGCTGCTCACCGACTTCGGCTTTGCCGATGTAGCTGTCAAGAACGCGGGTGGGTTGCCGCTTGCGCGCCGTGTTCTGCTGGCGAGCGCTCAGCGCAAGCGATTCTGAGCGGCGCTACGGACGCCCCTGTGGCCCGTCCGTAGCGCAACACCCGCATGGTCAGTGTTTGCTGCGCTCGCCTGCGGGGATGCCCGCAAAGCTTGCACATAGGCGTTTTGCGCAGCGATCGACTCTGGGTTGAGATATACGGCGGCACGTAGCTCCGCGACGGCGGCTCTCGGGTTGTTTTTCAGGTCGTATTCGCCCAAGGTAAGCCAAGTTTCCGGGTTCGACGGTTGCATCTGCACAGCTTTCTGCAACGTGGCTCGCGCAAGTGCGCTCTCGCCGATTGCATGCTCGACCGAGGAGAGCCTGAACAGCGCCACGGCCGAGAGTGGGTCGCGTTCGACCCCAGCCTGGGCCGCGCGCAGCGCCGCTTGTGGGTTCTGCTTGATCAGCGCGACCGCCTGTTCGGATGCTTCGACAGAGCGCTGTGGTTGCCACTCCGTCCAAGCTGCGAGTAGCGCGCCGGCAACAACGGCAATCGCCACGCCGATGCGCAACGCCCCTAGCGTCCGCCCCCGGACTGGAACATGCGCGGAAGGCCGGCGTAGGCGTGAGGCGTCCTGTTCGGGGAGGGCGACCGGCTCGCCCGAGGAGGGGATCGCGCTCCCAGCTGTGCTCTCAGCGGACCGATCTGGCTTCAGCGGATCGAGCGGGAGCGCCGCCGCGGGTGAGCCCGCCGGTACGCCGAGCCTGCCGGCAGGTAGCGGCCCGCGTCCAGCCAGCCAGCCGGCACACAGCAGCGCCACGAAAGCGTCGCCCGGCACGTACCAAGTCCAGTCGGCGAACGAGTGGACGCCGAACACGATGACGATGCAAAGCATCGCAAGCATGCCGATCCGCTCCGGCGTGTAGGCGACTGGCTCCTTGCGCCAAGCGATGGACGGCGGAGAGCGCTGGGCGCGCCAACGGCGATCGAGGAGATGCGTAGAGCGTCCGGCGGCGACCATCCAAGCGATCAGCAACGCCAACGTGATCGCCATGCCGAGGATCCCAAGGTCGGCAAGCGTCTGCGGGACGTACCCGTGGGCTTGACGGACGTCGAGGTTCTGGGTGCGGTAGCGCAGCCGTGCCGTGCCATAGCCGGCCGCGCCAGCGCCAAGCGCAGGATGGGCTTTGAAGACTTCCAGCGCCTCCTTCCAGTAGCGGGCACGGACGCTGCCCACGGCTGTCAGGCGCCCTGGCGTGTTTGCCGGCACCGGCGCATTGGGATTTGCAAGCGAGGAGAGATCGTGCGAGATCGTGCCGGTGAGCCCACGTTTGCTGGCCGCCAGGCCGCCCACCCCCGCCAACAGGACAAGCACCAGCAAGGTCGCCAGCGTGATCCCCGCGGCGCGGCGTGCACCGGGAGATGGCGCGCGACGGTCGCCGAAGAAGCCGATCGCGATTCCCACGAGCGCAAGCACGACCAGCATCGCGCCGATCAGCACGCCGAGCTGGTGACCGGCGGTGGTGCGCATTGTCAGCGAAATCCCTTCGCTTGAGAGCGCATGCCTGGAGAAATCCCAACCGACGACTGGGGCGGCGCCGATCCCGCCGACGAGCAGTATGCGCGCGCCGCGCAGGCGCAGCGGCACGACACACATCCAGAAGATCACACCGACGATGAGCGCCGCCAGCGCGCCGCGTGAGTAGGCAAGCAGCAACGTGACGATCTCAAGGCCCATCGCGGGATAAGCAAGTGCAGTCAAAAGTGCGTGTCCAGCGCGTCGCGCGCCGAGCCACAAGCAGCCGATCGCGCCCATCGCCGCGGTCAGGCCGATCGCGTTCCAGTAGCCATACGGTTCCTGTAGGCGTGCGTAGAAGTTCGCTTCGGGGTTGACGGCCAGCTTGTTCGGCAGCACCTTCGTGAGCAGCGCGTAAGCGCACACCACCACGGCCGCCAGCACGATCCCGCCGAGCAGCGCGCGCCAGCCGCCGGGCGCCAGCCAGGCAAGCGTCACGGCGGCTGCGAACACGCCGCTATAGGCCAGCATCCTGCCGGCGTCCTGCCAGCTCGCGTCCGGTGCCACCGACCACACGACCGATAGGCCGGTGAGCGCGGTGAAGGCCAGCATTAGGCCAATCGGCCACAGACCGTAGAAGCGGACGCCGGTTGCCGCAAACACGAGTACGCCCGCCACGAGCACCCCCGCGAGCAGCGTGAAAATCAGCTCGACAGTCGTCATCGGTGCGAGGTTCAGCCCGCCGCCGGCGAGGAACGTGGCGAAGCAGAGTAGGCCGGCGACCGCAAGCGTCGCCAACGTCGTCGTGCCCTGCCGCTGCGTTCGATTTACACCAGGCAGCGGCTCTTGCAACCCCTCGAGCGGGATCTCCACCGTTCGATGCTCAGCTGTCACGGCGTGAGCGGACACGCTTGCGTACCTCCACGATTGCGAGCACGACCGCGCCTGCCACCATGAAGGCAAGCACGGCAAATAGCGAGTGGGGCAAAGTGCTCACGGCTGAGGCGATGTCGGCGTGTACGACGCCCGGGCGCACTGGTTCGCCGCCAACCTGGACCGGCGCCGAACCGTTGCGATGGGCGCTCTGCACGGCATGCCGCTCGGTGGGAGTAAGCGGCACGGCGACGTTTGCGCCGGCTGTACCGGCCGCGTCGCCGGCGCCGCCTCCTGCCGCCGCTTCCTCAGCCTTGCGGATTTCTTCTTCACATGCGGAGTACTGGCTCCCCGTGGTTGTCATCTGTTTGAGCGCTTCGCGATAAGCCTGCTGGCTGTAGCCGCTAAAGGGCTCGTGATGGCCGCACTTTTCGAGGATCGTCTGAGCCTGGTTTGCCGCGGCGGTGGAGGCAAGCCCGAGCATGGCGAGCGTTACAAGCCCAAGCGTCACCAAACGGGCCGTCGCGACGCCCCGTCCGTTCCTCGCCAAGACAGCGTCCTCCCACAATTTGACCAGCAGCCCTTCCAAGGAGCGCAACGCTACCTCACCGTCCCCCCGACACGCCGAGCTCAGCGAGCGCGTCCGAGAAGCCGCATGCCCAGGCGTCGTACGTGTAGGAGCTTATGTCCGCGCGTCCGACGGCCCCCATGCGCGCCCGCAGCGCCGGATCGCCGGCGAGCTCTCTAAGCGCGGCGGCCAGCGCCACCGGCTCCCCGGCAGGCACCACAAGACCGTTGCGCCCGTCTTTGACGAGCTCCCCGGCGGCGGCCCCAACGGCGTCGCTTGCAATCACTGGAAGTCCACGATTCATGGCCTCGTTCACCACCAGCCCCCACGGCTCGCGGAAGGTGCGCGTCGGAATCGACGGCACCACCAGAACATCGGCGGCGGCGTAGAAGTTGCGCAAATGCTTCTGGGGCACCGGGTCCAGGCCCACCACCGCGCCGCCGGCCGGGACCCAAGGGGGGGTGGATCCCGCGCCGACGAGGACGAGCGCGGCGGTTGGTGCCTGCAGGCCCGACGTACTCCAAGCCTCCACGAGCACCCCCAGTCCCTTTTCCCGTGTAGGCCGTCCGGCAAACAAAAATGTCACCTCGGTTTCTGACGGCCATCTAGGATCGTTCGGCAAGTTCACATCGGACGAGCTCCAGAATCCGTTGTCCACCGCCTGCGGCGCGACGAATACGCGTTTGGCGCCATGCGAGCGCACATAGGCGCTGACGTGCGGACCATAAGTGACGACGGCACCGGCGCTGCGGTAAAGGCGCTGTAGCGCCGGATAGCTGAGCGCGTGCGCAGCGCTGCGTGGGTGCGCCCACAAGGACGCCCAAAGGATCAGCGGAACGCGTGCCCGTCTCGCTCCAGCCCAACTTGCCAGCGGCGCGACACGCCCGCCCGTAGGGCATACCACGGCGCGGTAACGACCGCTGGCCGCAAGTGCGTAAAGCTCGTGCTCGCGTACGTGGTGGTGCGGGAACGGGAGATCCTCGGCCGTCGATCCACCGCCGTGCTTGAGGCGTCCGCCGAACAGCGCGAGCTCGACGTTCTCGCGCTCATGCAGGCACTGGAAGGCGCCTACGCGGTACGCCGGCGCGTGGCCGGTGACGAACAGGACAGGCTTCATCGGTGCGCGGGTGGCAACGCCGGTGACGATCGGTGCGTGGCGTCAGACTTCGTCGGCGGCCAGGCGATGGTGCCACCTGTCGTGGCTGAGGCGTGAGACATCATCCGCTGGTTCCCCTACGTGCAGGCGGAGAAACGCGCAACGTGTGCTCGTAGGCGGCGACGGTCTGCTCACCGCAACGCTTCCAGCTGAAGTTGGCGGCAACGGTCTCCCTCGCGCGAATACCGGCCTCGCGCAGTCGCTGCGGGTCAGACAACAGCTCGTCAATGCGCTGTGTAAGCCGCTCGATGTCACCGGGCGGGACGAGCATGAAACCGTCGCCGGCCGCCGCGATCTCCTCAGGCCCAGCCTCGCCGCGACAGCCGATTGCCGGTACGCCGCCGGCCATCGCCTCGATGTAGGCGACGCCGAAGGCCTCCTCGGTCGAGGGCATCGCGAACAGCGTGCAGCGGCGTGCCTGCTCGATTGCCTGCGCCGGTGCGAGCTGGCCCCGAAACTCCACGCGCTCCGCAACCCCGAGCCGGGCGGCAAGCCCTTCCAGGGCGACGCGCTCGGGGCCATCGCCGATGATCACATAGCGCAAGCTGGGATGGCGCTTGGCAAGAACCGCCAGCGCGCGCATCACGTCGGCGTGGCGCTTGCGTGCAACGAGGTGTCCGACCGTGACCAGCGATGGGCTCGAGTCGCGGCGGACAGCTGCGCCTCGCGGCCGAGGCGAGGCAAGATCGGTGCCAAGATGGACGACGCGCACGTCCGCGGCGCCATAGGAGCGGCTGAGCTGAGCGATGCCGCGACTGTTTGCCAACACCGTCGTGGCCGCTTCGAGGTTGCAGCGCACGGCTTCGCTGCCGGCATCGCTGCGTGGCGCCGTGTAGAGCACGTCGCCGCCGTGGACAGACACGATCAACGGCACCTTGGCATGTGTGCGCCGCGCCGCGTCGCCCGCCGGCACCGCGTTGTGAGCGTGAATCAGCTCGAAGGCAAACGAGCGGCGCAGTCGGCGCAGGGCCAGCCCGAGAGCCGGCGCCCCCCACGCCCCCCAGGCTGGATAGGAACTGGAGCGCGGCGGAGACGCGTAGCGCACGTAGGTCACGTCCAGCCCGTCGTGAACCTGATGCTTGGGCTCTCTGGCAAGCGCGCGCAAAGCGCGCCCAGCGCCACCGGGGCCGTCCGATAGCGATGCGCGCGGGGGAACGAGCCGGTGGAGCACGACCACGCGAACTTCAGCTCCAGCGTCGCGAGCTGCGAGCGCCTGGCGATGAGCCCAAACACCCAGCACGGGGTCGCCCTGGCGTGGGTAGAACTCCGAGACGACGAGGACCTTCACGATTCCTCCCATGCCGCCTGCGGCGGCATGGTGGAGTTGTGGGGGTGGGTGCTCACAGGCGCGTATGTGTGACGAGGGTTTGCTGGGCTTCGCTTGCGCTCAGATGCGGACGGCTCGTAAGGAAGCTGCGTGCCTCTTCGAGTGCCTGCTCGCGCGAGTAGGCACTCGCGGTGGGCGCCACGCGATGACGGATCGGAACGGCGTCGAGCACGCCGCAACGCCAGCCGTGCTCGCGCGCCAGCGCCGCCCAGTGCATGTCAAGGCCCCAGCCCATGCGCAGGTCGGGAAACGGCAGCAGCGTGGAGAAGGTGGAACGAGCAAACGCGGTCACGGGCCCGATCTCCACGAAGCGCGTCTCGCGCACCAGGCTGTGGCGCCTGCGGCGAGTCACCTGCCAGGCGGCATGTGAAGCGCGGCGGTGAGCGGGCTGCGCAAGATCGAGCTCGAAGCGCTCGGCAAGCAGCAGAAAGCGATTGAGAAACCCGTGCGGAAGCACGATGTCGTCGTCGACCACCAACAGCCAGTCGTACGCGTCGGCGGGATGTGAATCGAGTAGCTGGTTGAGGTTCTCAAACTTACCGCGGTCAGCGGGCAAGCCGACGCAAAGCTCGACCTGATGACGGGAGCGCGCCAGCTCGTCACTAATGCGCTGCACCAGCGCGCTGTGCTCGGGGCGGGCAACGCACAAAACGAGCACCCGCCGCGGCCTGGGCGCTCGACGCGCGGCGATGTCGAGGCGCAGCCGGCGCGTGGATGCGACATCAAGCGCATCGTCGAGGATGTCGAGCGCGGCCCGGCGCAAGCCGTCAAGCCCACCGACAGTGCCGCTTTCGCCGGAGAGAAAGTCATCAGATGTGGCCGCCTCAGCGGAGGTTTGGAAGTTCCGGGCCAACCCTGCCCGATCGGGGTCATCTGTATTTGCGGCGATTGGGTTTGCCCCTTGCGCGCGCAGGAGAAATGTCGCGCGCAGCGCTTCCAGCAGCCGCCCAGAGCTGTGGCTGACCATCGTCAGCCCCGCGGGGCAGCGGTAGCGCAGAACGTGGCCCAGACAGCCCGCGAGCGTAGTGAGCTCGCGCCCGAGCGATGGCGCTGCACCACGCCATGCGTCGAAGCGTCGAGCGGCCTTGCCCCGGGCGAAGGCGGCGTGGCACAGTGACCGCAGGCGCGCGTCGGCGGCGCTGCGCCGGTGGTGGAGCGCCGCGTGTGCCACATATAGAGCGGTTTCGCTCGCGCTGCCACTGCCGACAGCCTGCTGGTGGGCCCTATCCTGCGAACCGTTGCGCGAGGCCGGCTCGTCACGAAGCCGTTCCTGCCACTCCTGCTCGTCGCCGCCATACTCGAGCGACACGTCAAAGGGCCCAATACGCTCCAATGCAGCGCGGCGGATCGCCATGTTGGCTCCCCAGGCAAAGCCCGTGGGAGCGTCGTCGGGACCGAGGTCCAGAGCGGTGATAGGCGGACCCTCGCGCCCGCAACTGTGGGGAGGTGAGCCTTCCAGCCGCGGCAGGATCGGGCCGGTGAAGACCTCGCGCTCGGTGTGCTCGCGAGCGGCTGTGAGCAGCGCGTCAAGCCAACCGTCGCAGACGTCCACGTCATCGTCGACGAATACGACCAACTCGCCTGTCGAGCGCTCGACCCCCGTGTTGCGGGCAACGTTGAGGCCCAGCGGCCGGGCATGCGGCTCATAGCGAGCGCCAAAGCGCTCGGCCAGGGCGCGAGCTTCCTCGGAGGGCCCGGCGTCGTCCACGACGATCAGCTCGACCCCGGCCTTGCTCGCCTGCGCCGAGATCGAGCTCAGCGCGACCCTGAGATAGTCGGGACGCGCACGCGTGGGAACGACGATCGAGGCCGACGGTGGGTTGAGATTGGAGGTAATGATCCGAACAGTCTAGGTTTGGAGGAGCGATGGTTCTCTTTCTGCACAACCGCTATCGCACAACTGGCGGCGAGGAGCGCGTGGTGGACGACCTGCTGGCGCTCGTGCGTGAGCGCTTGGAGGAGCCGGCAGAGCTACTCGAGCGCGACTCGGCTGATCTGGGCAAGCTGAGCGCGGCGACAGGTCTGTTGCGCGGCGGCATAGCGCCACGCGAGGTCGCCAAGGCCGTACGACTGAGCGGTGCGCGGGTCGTGCACGCCCACAACCTCAACCCGCTGTTCGGCTGGCGAGCGTTGGCAGCTGCTCGTGAGCAGGGCGCGCGTGTGGTGTTGCATCTGCACCAGTACCGGCTCGTGTGCGCCACGGGCGTGTGTTTCACGGGGGGTCAGGAGTGCACGCGCTGCCATGCTCGCAACACGTTGCCTGGGATGGTGCGCAATTGCCGTGGCAGCCGCGCCGAGGCATTGGCGTATGGGACCTCGCTCGCGCTATGGCAACAGCGCTTGATAGAGCAGGCGGACGCGTTCATCGTGCCGAGTGAATTCGCGCGCGAACGCCTACGCGAGCTGGGAGCGCCGCTTGATTGGGAGCGCGTGCACGTGCTCCCGCCGCCGGTGGGCTTGGCGGAGGATGTCGCGGAGACGAAGTCAGGCAGCTATGCGCTGGTTGTGTCGCGACTTGCCCCTGAGAAGGGAGTTGACGTGGCGATCGAGGCATGCCAAATGGCGGGTGTCCCATTGGTAGTGGCGGGAGACGGTCCGGAGCGGGGGGATCTGGAGGCACGAGCCGGACACCCCGAGTTTGGCTCCCCGTGCCCTTCGACGGGGCCTCCCTACGTCACGGAACGGGTAGGCACGCCGGGGAAGAGCGCCGCGTTCGAAGACATCCGGGGACAGGTTGCAAACCGGGGACGAGTTGCAAAAACAACCGATGCCCCCCGCGCGCGCGGGGGGCATCGCGCTTTGCGCTTTGTTGGACACGTGGCTGACGCGGAGTTGGCAAGACTGCGAAGGGGCGCTGCCCTTGCGATCGTCCCGTCCCGCTCGGCCGAGACGTTCGGGATGGCGGCAGCCGAGGCGATGGCGGCAGGCGTGCCGGTGGTTGCGAGCCGCATCGGCGCACTGCCGGAGCTCGTCGAGCAGGACGGGCTGGTCGATCCCGGCGATGCCACCGCGCTGGCCGAGGCGATCGGGCGCCGCTGGCGCGACGTGGCCGCGGCAGAGCGTGGGCGAGTGCGCCTGCGGGAGTTGTGTGCGCCGCCCGTGGTGGCCGAAGGCTTGGCGACGGTGTATGGGACGAGGAGATAGGCCGGCCGTCAACCGTAGGCACTAGGCTCCGTCGCGGTGGAGGCATCGTCGGCAATCGATCTCGGGCGCGAACGCTCGGCCCTTGAGATTCTGCGTACGGCCCTGGTCATGTACCGACGCTACCCGCTGCTGTTCGCCACTCTGGCTATCGGCGTGATCGCACCGTTTGAGCTGGCCCGGCTCGCGGTCACTGGCGTGGGCCCGCTTGGTAGCGGCAAGGTGGGGAACGAGGGAACGTTCCTCTCCTTTGAGCTGATCTATTACGTGCTGGTGAGTCCACTGATTTCGGCATTGCATGTGCATGCTGTAATCGACATCGGCGAGGGCCGCAGACCGCGGATCGGCCAGGTAGCGCTACGGGGACTACGCGTGCTTGCGGTCGTTGTCGCCGCTGAGATCGTCGCCGGTGTCCTGATCGGCCTCGGCTTCATCGCCCTGATCGTTCCCGGAATCATCTTGAGCCTGCGCTGGTCGGTGGTCGCCCAGACGGCGGCCGTGGACCACGAAGGCTGGATGCCGGCGCTGCGCCGCAGCGCACAGCTCACGGCCGGCCACTATTGGCACATCTTCCGAGTGCTGCTGGCGATCGGGTTCTTGACGTTCCTGATCGCAGCGATCACCGCCGCACTAGCGGGTGGTGGCGACAACACGAGCGTCGCCTCGGTGCTGATCGGGATCGTTGTTTACACGCTCATAGCCTCCTTCGGAGCGCTTACGCTGGCGGTCCTCTACTTCGACCTGCGCGCCCGCGAGGCGGGCCCACGACTCGACCCGCTCGCTGGACATGCAGACCAGTCCACGCTCGCAGACCCGCCCGGTCCCGTGTCGAATCCGGATTGATCTACCTAAGCGCCGGCCTCAGCGCACGAGACCGTAAGCTCCCGGCGTGGACACACACCCAAGACGCGCCCTGATCACAGGCATCAGCGGCCAGGACGGCTCGTTCCTGGCGGAGCTGCTGCTGGAGAAGGGTTACGAAGTGACCGGTTTCGTACACGGTGATCCGCAGGAGCGCTCGCTCGGCTGCTCCGAGCATCTACGCGAGCGTTTGGCGGTGTTGGGCGGCGATCTGCTCGACCCCGCATCGCTGCGGATAGCGATCGAGCGAGCCCAGCCGCACGAGCTGTATCACCTGGCCTCACCATCGTTCATCCCCGCCTCGTGGGAAAAGCCCGCGGACACGATGCGAGCGATCGTCGGCTCGACGGCGGTGCTGCTCGAGGCTGTGCGCGACAGCGACCAGCAGACCCGTGTCTGGGTCGCGGCCTCAGGCGCGATATTCGGAGATGTACGCCACAGCCCACAAGACGAGAGCACGCCTTGCAGGCCGACCTCGCCGTACGCGATCGGCAAGCTTGCCTCACACCAGCTGGTGGGGGCAATGCGCGTGCACGACGGTCTGTATGCGTGCTCGGGGATCGTCTTCAACCACGAGTCCGAGCGCCGGCCGCCGCGCTTCGTGACACGCACCGTGACGCGTGCGGCGGCACAGATCAAGCTGGGGCTGGCCCAAGAGGTAAGGCTGGGGGACCTGGGTGCCGTGCGCGATTGGTCATTCGCTGGAGACGTGATGTACGGGGCTTGGCTGATGCTGCAGCAGGAGCGGCCCGAGGACTACGTGCTTGCCAGTGGAGTGGGACACACGGTGGCAGAACTCACCGAGACGGCGTTTGCCTATGTGGGCCTGGAAGCAGAGCGCTACGTACGTGTGGACCCGAAGCTAATGCGCGAGCCCGAGCGGACCGCGAGCGTCGGCGATCCGCGCAAGGCGCGCGAGCGGCTCGGCTGGCAGCCGCGGCTCAGCTTCGAGCAGCTGGTGGAGCGTATGGTCGACGCGGACCTGCACGAGCTGCAAGCCGTGGCCGGCCAGGCGTAGAACCGGCCACCCTTAGAACCGGCCACGCTTAGCACGGCCCGCGCGTGGGGTCGAGGGTAGGAGGATCCCGCGGACCCGATGGTTTGCCGGCCAAGGGCCGGTCATCGGGGTCGGCGCCTAGACTGCGGGGCAGATGACGACCGTCGGCATCATCGGGCTCGGCTATGTCGGGCTGCCGCTAGCTGTGGCCTTTGCCGAGCAGGGATCCGACGTGGTCGCGGTTGATCTCGATCTGCGCAAGATCGAGGCGATCGCGGCGGGGCAGTCCTATATCGGCGATATTTCTTCAGAGCGCCTGGCGGCCGTGCTCGAGCGGATCTCCGCATCGAGCAACTACGAGGAGCTTGGGCAGACACAGGCGGTGCTCGTGTGTGTGCCCACGCCGCTGAGCGTCAATCGCGAGCCAGATCTCGGCCCCTTGGTCGAGAGCATGCGCGAGCTGGCGCGCGTGCTGAAGGCCGGTCAGCTGGTCGTACTTGAGTCGACCACATATCCTGGGACCACGCGTGAGCGCGTGGCGCCGCTACTGGAAGAGTCTGGGCTCACGGCCGGCACGGATTTCCACCTGGCCTTCTCCCCCGAGCGCGTAGATCCCGGTCGGACCGACTTCACGCTGCGCACCACACCGAAGGTGCTGGGCGGGCTGACGCCGGCCTGCGCGGACCGCGCACAGGCACTGTACGAGCTGGTGTGCGACCAGATCGTGCGTGTGTCGAGTCCCGAGGCGGCAGAGCTGACGAAGCTGCTGGAGAACATCTTCCGCTCGGTCAACATCGCGCTCGTGAACGAGCTGGCGATGCTCACCGACCGCATGGGGATCGACATCTGGGAGGTGGTGGAGGCTGCCGCCAGCAAGCCGTATGGCTTCATGCGCTTCGAGCCGGGCCCAGGCATGGGCGGTCACTGCCTGCCGGTAGATCCCTTCTATTTGAGCTGGCGCGCACGCGAGTTCGATATGAGCACCGAGTTCATCGAGCTTGCGGGCAAGGTCAACCAGCAGATGCCTTACCACTGCGCAGCGTTGGTGCAGCGCGCCCTCAACGACGCGAGCCTGGCGGTGAAGGGTTCGAGCATCGCGGTGTTCGGCGTTAGCTACAAGTCGGGCGTCGGCGACGTGCGCGAGTCGCCCGCCCTGAAGATCCTGGAGCTGCTGCGCGATCTCGGCGCCGAGCTCTGCTACCACGACGCCTACGTGTCGGACATCCCCGAGCTTGAGCTCACGAGCGTCTCGGCGGAGCAGGCGCTGGACGGCGCCGACCTCGCACTGGTCGTGACCGTGCATCCGGGCGTGGACTACGAGCTGCTCGTCCAGCACGCGCCGATCGTGGTAGACCTCCGTGGCGTGACACGCGGGAGCCAGGCAAGCAACGTGGTGCGGCTGTGAGCGCGAGGTTGACCATCTCCGGGCGCAGGCTCGGGCAAATTAAGGAGATCTCATGAGCGATCGCGCCCCCGGCCTTGTGCTCGGCGAGGACGTGAAGATCGGCGAGGGCGTCACTTTTGGCGCGCACGTCGTTGTGCACGACGGTACCGTCATTGGCGACGGCTGCTTGATCGAGGATCACGCCGTGCTCGGCAAGCGCCCGCGCCTGGCGCGCGGCTCCTCTGCACAAGGTGAGGTAGGTGTTCTGGAGATCGGCGCGCGCGTGACGATCTGCTCCGGTGCTGTGGTGTTCGCGGGTGCGAGTGTGGCTGACGAAGCGATCCTCGGTGACCAGTCCTACGTACGCGAGCGCACGCGCATCGGTCAAGGCTCTGTGATCGGACGCGGCAGCGTGGTCGATAACGACGTCATCGTGGGCGCCCGCGTGAAAGTGCAGACGAGCGTCTACCTGACGGCTTTCACAGAGATCGAGGACGATGTTTTCGTCGGGCCCGGAGCGACCACGACCAACGACGACACGATGGCTCGTCACGGCGAGGAGACCCCTTTGCGCGGCGCGACACTGCGACGCGCGTGCCGCGTCGGCGGCGGCACGGTGCTGACACCCGGTGTTGAGATCGGCGAAGAGGCATTCATCGCGGCCGGTGCTGTCGTTACGCGCGATGTACCCGCCCGTGCAGTAGCAATGGGCATACCGGCACGCGTAGTCCGCGAAGTGGGCGAGCAGGATCTGCTCGAGCGTTGGCGCTGATTGCGGCGATTGCTTGCCGGCTGGGAGATCGGTAGTTCCGGAACTCGACTGAAGGTGGGTCGGCGCGGACGCCACTGGTGCCATCTCCTTAACACCCCCCCTTTTGCGAAACCCTTTTGCGCGAAACCAAAGATAAAGACTTGGTACCTAAATAAATCTCTCAGATCCACGCAAGGGGGTGTCTGGCGTGCAAGCGGTTATTTCTTAGAACCTCAGAGAATCCCGATCCGATCGAGTGGCCAGTAGGTGACGATCGCTTGCCCGATGATCCAGCCCGTGGGAACCGGACCCCAGAAGCGGCTGTCGTCGGATTCGCCGCGGTTGTCACCCATCATGAACCAGTGACCTGGCGGGATCTTGATCGGGGTGGGGAAGTTGCACTCTGAATTTTCTTCGCAAGGGGCGATGTAGGAGTCTTTCTCAGCCACGAAGCCGCTGGTGCCTGCTGCCTTGCGAAAGACATGTCCGTCCTTGATATAGATTTCGTCTCCAGGGCCGGCGACGAGTCGCTTGATGAAATTGACGCTTGCCTCCTTCGGCTCAGGCGTCGCACACGCAGCGCTACCGGGCGTGACCGCGTGGGGCTTCAGCCCACACATCTGTTCTTCGGCATCCGCAGGCGGATGAAATACATAGATCCCGCCGACATGCGGTTCAGTGAAGTCCATCGCGACGCGGTTGACAAGTACGCGCTGGCCGACGATCAGCGTTGGTTCCATCGAGCTGCTGGGAATCCGGTAGGGCTTGACGACGAACGCCTGGATCAGCAGCGCGAGGCCCACCGCCACCGCGATGACCACCACGAGCTCGACGAGCGAACTCGCACGCGATTTCGGTTTCTCGACATCGGTGGTCACAGTGGCCATTGTCGTGGTCTGCGCTCTCGGGCGCGCTAGCCGGCCGCGCGCACGGCGGCCACGACCTGCTCGACCTGACGGCCTGAGAGCACGGGGCTGATCGGGATCGCCAGATGCGTTCGCGCCGCCTCGTCGGTGCCGGGCAGCTTCAGGCCCTCGCCCCAAGCCCGCATCGCGGGTTGCTCGTGCACGGGGGTGCGGTAGTAGGCGCGGCAGCCGATGCCGGCGTCGGCGAGCGCGGTTGCAAGACGATCGGCTTCGTGGTGGCGCACGACATAAAGATGCCATGCCGGTGCCGAGCCAAGCGTGGGGCGCGGCAGCGTGACGAGCTCGCCGAGCCCCGCTTCTGCGTAGTGCGCGGCGGCGCGACGACGCCCGTCTGACCAGTCGTCGAGGTGCGGAAGCTGCACGCGCAGGATCGCCGCCTGCAGCTCGTCCAGGCGCGAGTTGTAGCCGAGCAGCTCATAGGAAACCTTGTCGCGCGAGCCGTGGAAGCGCAGCACGCGCGCTTCGCCTGCAAGGCGCGCGTCGTTGGTGACGATTATGCCCCCGTCGCCGAAACAGCCCAGGTTCTTGGATGGAAAGAACGAGAACGTGGCCGCCCTGCCGAGCGCGCCGGGGCGGACGGTGTGCGGTGTGGTTTGTCGAGCCGGCGGCTTGCGCGGCGTCCTCGAGCACCGGCACGCCAAGCGCTTCGATCTCAGCGACCGGTGCTAGGTTGCCGAACAGGTGCACGGCGATCACGGCCTTCGTGTGCGGGGTGAGCGCCTCAGCGACGGTTTCGGCGTTGATGCAGAACGTCTGCGGGTCCACGTCGCAGAAGACCGGCGTTGCGCCTGTGGGCGCGATCGCCTCGACCGAGGCGTAGAACGTGAACGAGGGCACCAGCACCTCGTCGCCCGGTCCCACCCCCATCGCGCGTAGGGCGATCGTGATCGCCTCTGTGCCGTTGGCCACGCCCACCGCGTGGCTCGCGCCGCAGTAGGCCGCGAATTCCTGCTCGAACGCCTGCACCTCCGGGCCGAGGATGTAGCGCTCGGAGTCGAGCACCCGCGCGACTGCCGCGCGTAGCTCCTCGCGTAGCGGCTCAAGCGCCGTCGAAGTGTCAAACAGGGGGACGCTCACGGCCGTTCCGACGATCCCCGGCTCCTCTGCGATCGTGCTTGAGCGCTCACCTGATGACCGGCGCTCAGCTGCCGAGCAGCTCTATGTCGGAGCGCGTCATTAGGCGAATCAGCTGCTCGAAGGTCGTCTGCGGCTTCCAGCCGAGATCGCGCTCGGCCTTAGCGGGAGTGCCGATCAGGTGGTCCACCTCGGCGGGACGCACGAACGCCGAATCAATCGTGACGTACTGCTCGAAGTCGCCGAGGCCGGCCTCGTCGAAGGCCACTTCGCAGCACTCGCGCACCGAGTGCGACTCGCCGGTGGCGATCACGTAGTCCTCGGGTTGATCGCGCTGCAGCATCAGCCACATCGCCTCGACGTAGTCCTTGGCGTAGCCCCAGTCGCGCTCGGCGTCGAGGTTGCCCAGACGTATCTCCTTGGCGCAGGCCGTGCTTGATCGCGGCGGCATGCCAGGTGATCTTGCGCGTAACGAACTCCAGGCCGCGGCGCGGGCTCTCGTGGTTGAAGAGGATCCCGAGGTCGCGTGCAGGTTGTAGGACTCGCGGTAGTTGACCGTGATGAAGTGGCCGTAGGCCTTGGCGACGCCGTAGGGCGAGCGCGGGTAGAAGGGGGTCGTCTCGGTTTGCGGTATCTCCAACACCTTGCCGAACATCTCGCTGGAGGAGGCCTGGTAGAAGCGCGCCTCTGGGCAGACTTCGCGCATCGCCTCGAGCATGCGCGTTACGCCGGTGCCGGTGAACTCGGCGGTGAGCGTCGGCTGGATCCAAGAGACCGCAACGAAGGACATCGCGGCGAGGTTGTAGATCTCAGCCGGTTTGGCGGCGCGCATCGCGTCGACGAGCGAGCGCTGGTCGAGCAGATCGCCCTGGTGCAGGGTGATCTGGTCGCGGATGTGCTCGATGCGGTCGAACTTCTCGGTGGAGGCACGGCGCACCATTCCGTGCACGTCGTAGCCGTGCTCCAGCAAGAGTTCGGCGAGGTAGGACCCGTCCTGGCCGGTGATCCCGGTGACGAGCGCAGAGCGTTTGTTGTTCATGGTGGGGACCCTATCTGGCCTCGCCGTCAGACGGTCGCGCCGGAGAGTGTCTCGGCGCCGACGGGCTAGGCCGGGCTGTCTGCGCACAGCCGTCTTCAGGAAGTCAGGCGATATTTGCCGGAGTGAGCTGGCGCAGCCAGCTCACGGTCGAGGCGATGCCCTCCTCCACCCCGATCTTCGCCTCCCAGCCGAGCAGCTGCTTGGCCTTCTCGACCGACGGCCAGCGCCGCGGTACGTCGACCTCGAACGTGGGTAGGTGCTTCAGCTCGAACTTCTTCGGGTCCTCGCCGCAGGCCTTCCAGATGATGTGTGCCGTCTCGGCGACGGTCAGCTCGTGCGAGGCGGAGATGTTGAAGTCCTCGTTTAGGCCGGCGGGCGATGACATCGCCGTGACGACGCCGTCGGCGATGTCATCGATGTGGGTGAGCGTGCGTGTTTGCTCGCCGGAGCCGAAGATCTCAAGCGGCCGCTGTCCGGAGAGAACCTTCTTGATCAGGTCGGGCACCATGTGCGCGATGCCCGGCTCGTCCTCTGGCATCTCCCCGGGGCCGTAGGCGTTGAAGGGTCGGCAGATCGTGAAAGGCAGGCCGTGCTCGGCGTGAGCCGCGCGCGCGTAGACCTCGCCGGTGAGCTTTGAGAAGCCGTAGGCCGACTGCGGCGTGGGACAGTCGGGCAGGTGCGCCTCGGTCGTCGGAAACTCCGTGGCGCGCTCGAACACCATCGAGGAGGACACGTAGGTGAAGCGCTCGACTTCATGGTCGAGCGCGGCGCGGTAGACGGCGTTGTAGAGGCCGTTGTTGACCTCGGTGAGCGTGTGCGGGAGCTTGTGGAAGTTGCCGATGCCGCCGACGATCGCGGCCAGGTGGATCACGAGCGGGCAGCCGTCCATCGCTGCGCGTGCCTGCTCCAGTTGGCGCAGGTCGCCGGTGTGCACCTCGCAGCCCTCGCGCATCCATTGCGGCGCCGGGCGCTGGTCGGAGACGCGCACGTCGTATGCCGGGTCGGCCAGCAACCGTCTGACGACCGCGGCGCCGATCGTGCCGGCGCCGCCGGTGACGAGTACGCGGGTCACGCGCTCGGCCGGCCGAGCGCGACCAGCTCGGCCGCATACGCGAACACCTGGCCGGCGCCCCAGCAGTTCCACGGGTCCACGACGAGGCAGTCCTCGCTTCGCGCGGTCGGCGATCGTGGCGAGCGCGGCGGGCTCGCGGAACTCGTGGTGGTTGGCCGCCACGACAACCACGTCAGCGTCTTGGACGGCCTCCTCGAACGACACGGTCGGGGTGGCCACGTGCGGGTCGTGCACGACCACGTCGGCCAGCTCGCGCTCCAACAGCCGGATCAGCTTGTGCGCGAGCGAGTCGCGCTCATCGTCGGTGTCGGCCTTGAAGGCCAAGCCCAGCACGGCGACTTTGCGCCCCGCCAGCGACCCAGACTAGACCCCACCGTACTCCTGCCTTGCTCAGGTGCCGGGTCGGTCCCCGCCGCGCGGGCCTAGTCGGCGTTTGATCCCTTCCACCAGGAACAAAGGCACCGACTCGTTCACACGTGAGACCGCGAGCAGCATTCCGGGTGCATTGGAGCGCTCCTCGGAGAAGGCGAAGTCCTTGCGCAAGCACGTTCCGGCGGTCAGCCCCGGTTGGGCCAGGCCGCCGCGCGGATAGTCGCGGTTGACGAGGTCGATCACCTCGAACACGTTCGCGCCGTAGCGCTCGCAGTCCATCATCAGCAGGTTGGGCAGCGCAAACAGCGTGTAGCGCAAGATGTTCGCCCAGATCTTCGCCAGCTCTGCCTGCACGGGGGTGGTTTGCACGATCGGTGCGTCGAACACGCTCGAACAGCTCGGCGACCACCTCGCCTGAGCGGGCGCCCACGCCGCCGACGATGCACGGCAGCGAGTCGATCTCCTCCAAGAAGCGTCCTGCCGCGATCCGCTCAGGGGCGTGCGCCACGTACACGTCCTCGCCGACCTGAAAGCCACGGTGCTTGGCCAGATAGCCCGCGACGAACTCGGTCGTGCCGGGCGCCACGGTCGAGCGCAGCGTCAGCGCATGCCCGGGTTCCAGCGCGCCGAGCAGGTCGTCCAGGGCGGAGCGGATGTCGCGCATGTCGATCTCGATGTGCGAGAACGAGGGCGTGCCGAGCGTGATCACGATGTGCTTGGCGGCGGCGGCGTCGACGACGCGCTCGGACAGCGTCAGCGCCGCCTGCTCGCTCACCCGCGTCGAGCAGCTCCTGTGCGCCGGTCTCCTGGAAGGGCATCGTCCCCTCGCGCAGCGAGCCAGCCGTGCCGGGTCGTTGTCGATCCCGATCACGCTGAGGCCGCGGTCGGCAAACGACAGCGCCAGTGGCAGGCCGACGCGTCCGAGGCCGATCACCGAGACGTCGGCACTGGTGTTTGGGTCTGGCATGGGCAGCGCAGAGGTTATCGATGCAGGTGTCCGCGCCAGGCGCGGGGGTGGTGTATTCAATTTTTTGTTGACTACCTTTGTAACTACTATTTGTAGTTACAATGGTAGTTAGGAAAAAGTCAATATACTCGACATGACGCCTTTAGGTTTGCCGAGGTCCGCCCCGCCGCTCGAGCAGATATTGGCGCAGAAAGCCCACCAAGAAACGCGGGTTCTGCGAGGCGTAGCGTCGCCACAGCCGTCGCGGCTCGCGCGTCAGTCGGTATAGCCACTCGAGCCCATTGCGCTGCATCCAGCCAGGCGCTTGGGAGACGATGCCGGCGTGGAAGTCGAACGCGGCACCCACGCCCACGAGCAGCGGAGCCGCCAGGCGCGGGCGCATCTCATGCATCCACAGCTCCTGCTTGGGCTGGCCGGTGCCGACCCACACGACCTGCGCGCCCGAGCCGTCGATCCGCTCGACCACTTGCGCCTGCTCCTCGGCGCTCAGCGGACGAAACGGCGGTGACCAGCCCCCGGCGATGCGCAACCCAGGGAAGCGCTCGCGCAGGCGTTTGGTGAGCAGCTCGAGTGCCCGCTCGGAGCGCCCGCCGTACAGGTAGATCGGCGTGCCAGTGCTCGCCGCGTGCGCGCAGTAATGGGCCATCAGGTCGGGTCCGTACACGCGTGTCGCGCGCGCATGGCCGAGCAGGCGCAGCGCCCAAACCAACGGCTGGCCGTCGGGCACCGCCAGCGTGGCGCCGAGCACCGCTTGCATCGTGGTCGGATCGTCGTTGGCGGACATGACCAGGTTGACCGCCGCCGCCGTAAGCCAGCCGCGTGCATCCGCGGCGACCATCGCGTCCATCCATGCGACGACCTCGTCGTAGTCGGAGATCGCCAAGCGGTATGCCCAGGATCTCGGCGCGCGCGGGCGGCGAGGGCGGCGATTGGATGTGGCTGGCTCGACGATGGGTGAGGAGGATGGTCGGATGTCAGGCGAGGTGCGCTGTGGCGCCGAACCGGAGATTGGTCGAAAGCCTATCCGCGGACTGCGCCCTTGCGCGCGCATATCCGATGGATCTCGTTGGATGATCCGCACGATTCGTGATCTTCGCATCGGGCGTATGTCGTCGGGTGCCAGCCGCGATCCCCGGCGGCGCGGCGCATGAGCCCATCTGCCCCCCGGCACGGGGGTCGCGCCTGAGCCGCTACCGGGCTGAGCGTCTGCTGCGCAAGGACTTCGCCGGCCTGCGCACGAAGGTGCTCGCGATCGTGCGCGGGCAGCTGCGCGCCAAGGGCATCGCGCTCGACCCGGCCGATCTCGAGGCCTGCTACGCCCAGGCTTGGCACGGTCTCTACGCGACGGTGCTGGAAGGCGAGCAGGTCGAGAACCCTTCGGCCTGGCTCGTGCTCGTGACGTTCAGGCGCGCGATCGACGAGCACCGCGCCGCCGGTCGTGCCGGGGTTGTCGGTTTGGAGGGGAAATTGGTTCGTACCCGTCGAGATTCGACGCCGCTCGCACAGACCTCGCCTCAGAGCTCGACGACCGTGCGCGCCTGCGCCATGTCTTCGAGGCTTTGCGCTCGCGCCTCTCCGCCCGCGAGTGCGAAGCCGCCTCGCTCTGCTACTTGCAGGGCCTCTCGCGCGCCGAGGCGGCCGAGCGCATGGGCGTCAGCGAGGCGCGCATGCGCAAGCTGATGGAGGGCGCCGGCCCCGGAAGGCCGGGAGTCGCCGGCAAGGTGGGAGAGCTGCTCGAGACGATCAAGGCCGGCGGCTGGTGTGAGCAGCAGTCCTCGCTGATGCGCGCCTACGCCTTCGGCATCCTCGACCCCGACGGCGAGCGCCACGCCCTGGCCGTGGCCCACTGCCGCGAGTGCCCGGCCTGCCGCGCCCATGTAGCCTCGCTACGTGGCCTGGCCTCGGTGCTGCCGCTGCCGTTGCTGCCGCGGCTCGCGGTCGCACGGTGGCGCGTCGGCGGTGACACGCGGCTGGCGTCACCGCGGCGTTGACGGCGAGCATGCCGCGCAGGCAGGCTCGGTCGCGGAGCGGCGGTGGCTGGAGCGGCGTCGCCGGCTCGCTCACCGCCAAGCTCGCGGTCACGGCAATCGTCGCTCGTCGGTGCGGGCTATGCGGCGCTTGGAAGCCATGCTCATGCCAGCCACGGCGGCCGTCCTTCGCATGGCGCGCTCGATGCCGCGCCGATCGCCACCTCGGTGCTCTCGCAAGCTCCATTTGCAGTGCCACTCAGCGCGCGCACGTCGAGCGCACGGCCGACATCGGAGACCATACCGCCGCTCGCGCGGCGCACATCGACGTGCGGCGCCGGTCCACGGCTCGCAGCGTCGAAGCGGCCGCACGCGAGTTCGGTCCCGAGCGGGCCTCCGGCCCTGCGCCAGCTCAATGCACGGCGCCGCGTCCGCGCGAGCTCGCCCGCGGGCGAATTCGGCTTTGAATAGCGCACTTGCGCGGCCGGCCGAGACTTCAGCTCCTACGAACCAGCTCCGCCCGGTGCGGCCCAGCTCAGCCCCGAAAATGACCTTTCGGCTCGCTCAGGCGCGCGGGAAGACCTGCGTCAGCCGCTTCATCGCCAGCGGGTTGCCGCGCGGGCGCAGCTTGCCGGTGGCCATCGCCCGCAGCGGGATCGAGCCGTTCGCCGACGATGTCCACGAAGTCCTGGTAGGAGACCTTCAGGCGCAGGTCGGGGCTCGGCGCGAGCCCTTGCTCGACGGTGCTCGAGCCGTTGTCCACGCGCAGATGCCAAGCGGCCACGTCGGGATCCGTGAACTCCCACTGGAAGGTCGTCGGACGCTTGAGCCCGTGGTTGGGGTTGACCTGGCGGCGGATCGTGTCGAACAGCAGCGCCACCGTCTCGGGATCGCGCTTGCTGGGCCCCTCGCGCACGCCGATCATCCCGGCCTTGGCCAGTTCGCGGCCGCGCTGGGAGATCTCGATCGGCTCGAGCCCCGGCGGCAGCAGCGCCGGCCCGGGCAGCGTCTCCGCAGCCAGCCCGGCCGAGCGCAGCTTGGTCGTCATCGATGTCAGCCCTTCGACGCCCACCTCGTCGTAGGTCGCGCCGAAGACCGTGATGTAGCTTTCGTCCCAGCCGGGCGGCATCAGCACCTGCGCGGTGTAGCGCGTCACCTCGCGCAACAGTTTGGCGACGGCCTTCGGCACGCCGACGGGGTCTTCGCGCTTGAGGTCGGCCAGCAGCTTCACGCCGAAGCCGATGTGGCGCTGCTCGTCGGCGGCGATGTTCTGCATCCCCTGCCGGAACGCGGGAAGCACGTCGCGCTCTTCCAGGTAGCTGCAGATGAAGTGCTGCCCGGGCTGGGCGAGCGACGCCTCGATCACGACGTGGTAGAGCGTGACCGCGGCCGCCAGCTTCGCGGGCGAGCGATCCTTGCGCAGCTCGTCGGCCATCGTGTCCAGCCGGTCGAAGATCTTGCGAAAGCCGGGCGTCAGCTGGGGCTTGATCGCCTCCAGCCCGCTTTTCATCGAGCCTGTCCCGATCCCGCACACCTCCTGCATGAAGCGCTTGAAGAACACGGCATGGCGCGCCTCGTCCACCTGCTGGGTGGTGAGGAAGTACTTCTGCTCCTCGCGCGGCGCCGCGTCGATGTAGGGCGAGAGGTTGTCGGCGACGGCGTCCTCGCCCCAGAAGAACAGCGCAGTAGTTCCAAAGCGCGGCCTGGCGCTCGAACTCGGTGAAGCGCTCCTGCCACTGCTTGGCGTCCTCGCTGAAGTCAAGCTCGGTAGCGCTCCAGTTGCCGCGCTCCCAGCGCGCATACAGGTCCTCGTAGGAGACGGCGTCGACCGGCAGGCTGCCGATGTTTTCGCTCGCCGGTGTTGTAGCTGTGCTCGCCATGTGCTCTGCTCCTCTGGGCCGTGGTTTGGCTGGACAGCCAGTCCTTGGAAATCTGCGCAGCGGAATGATGGCTTGACGGATCGGAGGTCGTCTGTGGGGGAATCGCCAGTCACGACGAATATCCTCACGACGATGACGCGATGGCCCACGGTGTCGCTGCGCGAGACGCCGGCCACGGTCCCGGCGCTGGCGGCGATCGTGCTGTTCGTGGTGTGGGCCACCAGCCAGGCCGGCTATCCGCTCACCCACTGGGCTCCAGGGGCCTTGATCGTGCTGGTGCTGCTGGCGATAGCGCTCCTGGCAGTCCCTTTGCGCTTTGCCGAGATCCCCGTGGCGGTCAAGCTCGCGCTCGCCTGCCTGGCGGCCTACACCGCGCTCAGCTTCCTCTCGATCCTGTGGGCGGCCGCACCGGCTGAAGCGTGGGAAGGCGCCAACCGCACGCTGCTCTACCTGCTCGTGTTCGCGCTGTTCGCGCTGTGGCCGCGACGTGGCGCAAGCGCCGCCCTGCTGCTCGGCCTGTGGACGCTTGCCATGATCGGGCTGGCCACGTATGTGGCGCTGCGTCTGGACCTTGCCGGCGGCAAGAGCTTTGAAGCGCTGTTCTCCGGCGAACGCCTGACCTATCCGGTGGGCTATCCAAACGCCACGGCCGCGCAGTGGCTGATGGCCTTCTGGCCGGCCTTGCTGCTGGCGCGCGGGACGAGTCTGCCGTGGGCTTTGCGCGGTCTGCTGGCCGGCGGCGCGGTCGTGCTGGCCGACGTGGCGCTGTTCAGCCTGAGCAGGGGCTCGCTGTACGCGACGCCGGTGATGATCGTTTTGGTCTTCGCGCTTGTGCCGCAGCGCCTGCGCACTTTTGCCACGGCGGTGCCGGTCGCGCTGGGTATTGGTGCGACGGCTCCGCTGGTTTTGCGCGTCGGCGATCGCATTCGCGCCGGGCAGAGCGCCCATGCGGCCACGCACACGGCAGTGCTCGCGATGTTCGCCGCCGCGCTGCTCGTGGGTCTGCTCGTGGCCGCGCGGTGCGGCCTTCGAGAGTCGCCGGACCGTCTCGCCGGGAGTGGCTAGGGGGTTGCGCCGCGGTGTCGCCGTCGTCGCTTTGGCGACGCTGCTCGCGGTCGTCGTGGGCGGCCTGGCGGTGGCCGGCAATGGGTGGGTGAATCCCATGACTCGGGTCCGTCACGCCTGGGACAGCTTCAAGGGCGGCTACACCGCCGAAGCGGCCGGCAACAACCGCTTGCTTGGCGGTCTCGGCAGCAACCGCTACGACTTCTATCGCGTGGCGCTGGACGAATTCGTGGCTCACCCTGTGCTTGGCATCGGCGCCGACAACTTCGCCCAGCAGTACCTGCTCCACGGCCGCAGCGACGAGACGCCGCGCTATCCGCACAGCGTCGAGCTGCGCACGCTGTCACAGACGGGCCTGCTCGGCGCTCTGTTGGCTGTCGTGGGCCTTGGCGCGGCGCTCTTGGCGGGCTGGCGCGCGATGCGCCGCTCCGACCCGCTGGCGCGGACGGTCGCGGCCGCGGCGCTCGCCGGCTTTGCCTATTGGGCTGTCCATGGCTCGTTCGACTGGTTCTGGGAGTTCGCGGGCCTCGGCTCCTGTGCGTTTGCGCTGCTCGGCATCGCCTGCTCGCTGACGGGGGTTCGGGGTGTCCAAAAGCGGGATGCCCCCCGCGCGCGCGGGGGGCATCGGGGTTTGGGGAGAGTTGAAGGTGCTCCGGATCGGCCTTTCCAGAACGCCCCTTCGCGAAGGGCCTCCGCGACGGCGGGCTGGCGGACGCGCAGGGTTCCGTTGGTGTTTGTGACGGCTCGCCGGTCTGCTCGCGCTGGTCGCCGCGGCCTCCTTGATGCCCCCTGGCTAAGCGAACGCCAGATCCAGAGTGCCGCCCAGATTTGGCCGCGGGCGCCTCTGACGGCCTATGGTCGGCTGGGAGAGGCGGCCAAGCTGAACCCCTTGAGCGATCGGCCCTACCTCGTGGAAGGCAGCATCGCGCTGCGCTACGGCGACCTGGCTCGCGCTCAGAACGCCTTCTCGCGAGCGCTCGTGCGCGTGCCCGACGACGCCTACGCCGCACTCGAGCTCGGCGCGATCGCCTCGCAGTCGGGGAGCGGGCGCGAGCGCTCGTGCTGCTCGAAAGAGCGGTGCGCCTCGACCCACGCGATCCACTCGCTCGCGAAGCCTTGGCTACCGTGCGCGCTGGCAACGCGTGAGCGTGCAAGCGCTAAACCGCTCAATCCTGCTCAAGGCTGAGCAACTTGCGTAAACATCTTGGGTTTGCGGGTTATTGACTATGTAATTGGCGCTGGCTTCGCTAGCGTGTGATCGGCTCGGCCGACTCGAGCGAAATAGCTCGAAGGCGCGTCGGTCGACCCAAAAATCGAACACCATCGGGACCGATGGCCTGATCCATGTAGCAAGGAGATAGGCAAGGAGAGCAGCCGCCGCTGCTCACGCCGATGAAAGGAACCCAAGGTTGGGAATGACTCGCAAGATATGGATCTCATCGGCTCTGGCCCTGACGACCGCGATGCTCGTCTTGGCTCCCACGACGGCATTTGCCGGCAGCCCGCTGCTGAGCGGCTATGGAGGCCCGGGCGCGGGCGAACAGGCGATCCTCGGCTCGACGCTGATCGGGGGATCCCGAGGCGGGGGCGCCGAGTGGATCGGGGGCTCAGGCGGCTCAGGCGGTGCGAGCCTCTCAGGCTCGGCGGGAGCGTCGACGAGCAGCGTAGGAGGGACGTCCTCGACAGGCTCGGGATCGGCCCGCGGCTCGAAGTGTAGGCACGCAAATGCGGCTCTGGCTCGGGCTCGCGGGGCACCGCTTCCAAGGGCGGGCCCACCTCGCGAGCTCCGCGGAGCAGGCGATCGACGGGCGTCGTGGCGGCGCAGCGAGCGCCTACGTCTACCCGACCTCTCAGGGCTCTCTCGCAAGCGCCTCGCCCCTGACCGGCATATCGACGGCGACGTGCTCCTACTGGTTGGGATCCTTGCCACGCTTGGGCTGGTGGCGGTGCTTACCCTGCGGCTTTCCCGGCTACAGAGCTAATGCCGAGCGACCGATAGAGCACTAGGACCCCCTCGAGCCATCGCCGAATGGAGATTTCTCGCCAGACATCCACCTCGCTTCCGCTTACAGGCCAGCTGCCTGTCAGGCGCGACGCGCCCTTCCCGCACAGCCTGCACCGCGGTGTCTTCAAGGGCCCGCTGCAGTGGCTGTTGGAGGGGGTTGGCTGGGGCATCCTGCGGCCGTCGTGGATCTGTTGCTGATGTATGTCGGCGTGTTCGCCGCGCTCGGCGGAATCGGCTCCCCTTTCTCTGTATCTGCCGTGCGGGCTCCGCTGCTCGTGCTGCCTCCCGTTGCCCTGCTGCTGCTCTATTTGCGCGGCCTTTATCGCTCGCGCTTGCGGGCGCTGCTGCTCGACGGGATGGTGCCGGTCGTCAGCGCCGTATCCGTCGGCGCGGTCGCGGTAGCAATGGTGGGCGTCGCGGCCAATGGGACTATGCCGAATCAGGACGATTGGCTTGAGGCATGGCTGTTCGTCTTGCTCGGGCTGGGTTTGAGTCGCATCGCGC